>CAVSSS010000020.1:0-221928 GCA_963730555.1 uncultured Alphaproteobacteria bacterium
CAATTCGCTGTTCGTCAGGCCGCAGGTCCTCAAGTACTATTTCGGTTTGTACTTCTACTGCCACCCGGTCTGCTGGCAAGACGCGCTGCGTTGAGCGCCCGCCCCGTCATGACCGCGTCGCCGTCAATCAAAGTCCCGTCTCAGCAGCGCCCGCAAAGACGAAGATGGCAGCTAAGGTCCGCGACAGTGCGCCGTCACCGCGCCGCCTGATCGACGGGCAGGGCGAGATCCGCGTCGGGGCGCCAGTAGCCAGATCTCGTTCGCCTCCCGGTCGCTGCACCTTCTTGGCCTCGTCTAGACACTTGCTCACGGCGTCGTGGAGTGAGCTCGCAAATGCGGTGGCGCCCGCCATTTCTTGCGCTGCCGGATCCCCGAGCAATGCCTCGTCGGGATCCCAAAATCCGACCAAAACCGGACACAGAGGGAATCTTTGTCGAATCCGACGCAGCAAGTAGCGCATATGCGGCGGATTACCCTGGAGCTCGGCGTAGGTAATGAAGATCAACGCGACGCCGGTCGTATCGAGTGTTTTGATTCCGAACCTTGAGACTTCGCCATGGAGCGCGGACTGCGCGCCGAGCCCATGCTTGCGCAGCAGTTGTGCCAGCATCGACGCCACAACCCCGTCGAGGGGGTCGCGACCGGCGACGCACAACACGCCCCGTTCGGTGCGCCATACATCGGGGAGATTCGCACTTTCATGGACCTGTCCCTGAGGCGCTGGTTGCGTTGTCGTCTCGCGCTCCGGTCGCGTGACGCCCGCAACCTCTACGACCGCGGCCTTGGCTTGCTTTTCGGTCAGCGTCGGGTCGACGTCCTCATGCGGTTCAAGGTCCTGGATCAACCCCAACATCACGTCTTGGATCTTCTCAAGCTGCGCGGGTTGGAGGACTCCGCGTGACAAGTCGTTCGCAACCAGCCTCAGCGCTTTCAATGCGATGTCATCATAATAAGAGGAAAGGGCGCGCCCTTTCAGCAGCTGATCCGCTTGCTCCAGGACTTCGTCAGGATCGCCAGCAAGCAATCTCTGATAAAGCGTTTCGACCGGCGTCAAGGCAGGGCGATCCCCCAAGAGCACATCAAAGAACTCGAGGCGCCGGACGTGGCGACCCAGGACAACCAGGCAAAGCGTCAGAGGCGTCGACAGGATCAGGCCGATCGGTCCCCAGATCCAGCTCCAGAAAATGGCGGCGATAACAACCGCCGTCGGAGACAGGCCGGCGCTGCTGCCATAGAGCACCGGCTCCAGGATTTGGCCGGTTACGCCCTCGGCGACGATGAAAAGCCCGGCTGTCCAGAGCGCCATGGACCAGCCGGGATCGACGGCGGCGGCCACCGCCACTGGAAGTATGGCGGCGGTTATCGCACCCACATAAGGAACGAATCGCAGTAGCGCCGCGAGAAGTCCCCAAAGGGTCGGGCTCGGCAAGCCGATAAGAAATAGACCAAAACCAATTAATAACCCGAAGCTTGCGTTGATTGCGGCCTGAGTGAGGAAATACCGGGTGAGGCGTTGTGTGGCGTCGTCCATCGCGAGGGTGGTCCGATGAAGATCGTTGGAGCCAAACAGCCGGATAAGCCGATCCCGAAGATCCTCCTGCCGCACGAGAATGAAAATTGTCGCGATGAGAACGATCGCCAGCGTGGATAGGGGCGAGAGGATCGGCTCCAAATCAGTTTCGCTGTTTCGAGATATCCGCTCGACGACGACTGGACGATGACCGGAATTGGCGACTGGTCGGGCTCCGCATCGCCTGGAGCGCCCGGCGCGCGTGGCGGGGCCTTGTAGACAGGTCCCAAACGACCCGTGACCTGCGTGGCGAAGCCGTTCATCGTGTTGTGCAGCGTCTCGAACTTGTTGATCACCGTCGTCTGATATTGCGGCGCATCGGCGACGAGCGATTTGAGCTGGGCGCCAATAAGCCCGGCGACCGACAATATGACCGCGAGCGCCAGCGCGACGGAGACGGCGACAGCGGCGACCTTTGGCAATCGAGCCCGCTGTAGCAGCTTGACGATCGGTGCGAGAAAGAACGTCAAGAAAACCGCAAGCGTGATGGGTATGAGCACTTCGCGCGCGAGATAGAGGGCCGACACGACCACAACGCCGGTCGCAAGCCCAAACAAGGCTTCCGGCTTCGGGGTCTCAGCCGCAGGCACTTCCGCCCGTGGCGTACGCGTTAGTTCGAGGGCATTCTCGGCCATCGATCGCCACCCATGCCTAACGACGGCGTTCGCGACGCGACCGTTTACGCAAGGTTCAAAACCCAAAGCAAGCGCGTTGGTTCCCAGTCAATTCGACGATACGACATCGTTGGCTGTTCCCCCAGCCGACGTGTATGCTGGAGCTTCTGACGCCGACAGTGAACGCGATGAAAGAGGGCGGCCCAAAAGCCGCCTCTTGCAAGTCCGACATTCCCTGGCAGACAACGCCCAGGTCTCGCCGCGAGACGGGAATTTCGATCTTGAACAACCCGCCGATCAGCGCCGACGATCTCTTCTTTAAGATGGAGGCTCATGGCCTAACCGAAACGGTCGACCTATTCAAGCCTTACGCACCTTCTAAAGGGGTCCTTGATCGGTGAGCCGGATCGGCGCTCATCCACTGATTTTCACAGCCGCACGATTGCTCCGATTAACCCTAGAAGCTTGCACGAGGCGAGGGCGAACGATCGGAGAGCCAGGTAACAACGCGACCAGCGGACGCGCGCCAACCCTTCCCTTAGTGTTAGTCGTTTCCGCCACGCTCCCGTAGCGTTTCGAGCCGGGCGCGCCACCTCCTCGATCTCTGACGGAGAGGAGGTGAGGTTCATCGTCTCAAACGGCGCTCGAGACCTTATCCCAATGCGCGGCAAACACGTTGTCGACAAATTGTCGCGCGGAGTCTCGAGGCCGGGGTCAGGGCCGTCGAGGAGCGATGTTGGGAAATTCCTCTTCGGCCAGCTCGCGCGCCTGATCGGCATCCTCGGCCTCAATTTCTAAATCGTGCGTCTGGAACATCTGGCGCTCGATGGTGATGACGAAGGTTTTCATCTCCGGATCCTCTCTTCGTTTGCCGGGCGACTACCGCAGTCCGCCTGGCGGCCAGCCGAGGTCTTTCTCGCGCGCCTTAATTTTCGCTTCCCGTCGCTCGGACAGATGGTCGCTGCAGCGGTATTGAGAGCCGTCGCCTGTTTGGTGACGATCGATGAAGACGATCACCGGCGAATTGTCCGTATCCCTTCGGCGAGGGCCGCCTAGCGAAAGCGGGGCGAGCGGCGATAGTGCGACGATGTGGACGCGTCGATCGTGTCCACTAATCGATAATGGACACTATCGCAGATGTCTGACACCGGGGTGCAAGGCGCGAATGGCGGCGAGCGCCGGCGACGGACGTGGTCGGCTGATCAGAAGCAACGGATCATCGCGGAGAGCTTTGCGCCCGGCGCATCCGTTGCGGAGGTGGCGCGCGGTTATGGCCTGAACGCCAATATTCTGTTCACCTGGCGACGGCGAGAACGGGCCGTCAATGACGTCGGCAAGACAGTGAACATTGTGCCGGTGAGGGTCGTGGAGGCTACGCCGACTGCGACCGCCACGGCTCCGGCCTCGATAGGTCGGATGGAGATCATGCTTGTCGGGGGCGAGCGGATCCTTGTCGGGGCGGACGTCGACGCGACGGCGCTGGCCCGGATCGTCAAGGCGCTCGGGCGGCGATGATTCCGATCCCGAGTGGGGCGCGCGTGTGGCTAGTGACCGGCCACACCGATATGCGCAAAGGATTTGACGGTCTGGCGCTGATCGTCCAAGAAACATTGAGGCGCGATCCGCATTCCGGCCATCTCTTCGTTTTTCGCGGCCGCCGCGAGTCTCTGATCAAGTGTCTTTGGAGCGACGGCCAGGGCTTATGCCTGTTCTCAAAGCGATTGGAGCGCGGGCGATTCCTATGGCCATCGTTGGCTGACGGAACGGTGACGATCTCGACGGCCCAGCTTTCCTATCTGCTGTCGGGCATCGATTGGCGCATGCCGCAAGAGACATGGCGTCCGACGGCGGTCGGATAGGAGAAAAATCGGCTGAAGAAACGCAAAAAGGGGCGCCTCAAACGGCCGATTTTGTGATTCCATGTGATTCGTGGACGCCGATCTTTCCTCGCTTCCGGACGACATCGACGCGTTAAAAGCGGCGCTGATTGCGGCGCGGACCGAAGCTGCGGTGGAGAAGGCGTGCGCCGTCGCGGCCGTCGCTGAACTGGCGCAGGGTCGCGCGCTGATCGCGCATCTCAATCTTGAGATCGAAAAGCTGCGGCGCACGATTTACGGACCTCGCTCCGAGCGCACGGCGCGGCTACTCGACCAATTGGAGCTTCAGCTCGAGGAGGCAGAGGCCAACGCGGCGGAAGATGAACTCGCCGCCGAACATACGAAGCCCTCCACCACGCTCAGATCCTTCGCGCGCAAGCGGCCGGCGCGAAAACCGTTCCCGGATCATCTGCCGCGTGCGCGCGTGGTGATCCCAGCGCCGCAGAGCTGCCTTGCTGCGGCTCGGCCAAGCTGTCGAAGCTCGGCGAGGACATCACGGAGACGCTCGAGGTTGTCCCGCGTCAATGGAAGGTGATCCAGACCGTGCGCGAGCGCTTCTCATGCCGCGAATGCGAGACCATCACCCAGCCGCCGGCGCCCTTCCATGTGACGCCGCGAGGGTTCGCTGGCCCCAATCTGCTGGCGATGATCCTGTTCGAGAAGTTTGGTCAACATCAGCCGCTCAATCGCCAGAGCGAGCGCTACGCCCGAGAAGGCGTGGATCTTAGCCTATCGACGCTCGCTGACCAGGTCGGCGCCTGCGCCGCCGCCTTGCGGCCCCTGCACAGGTTGATCGAACGCCACGTTCTGTCGGCTGAGCGCCTACACGGCGATGACACCACCATTCCGATCCTGGCGAAAGGCAAGACCGAAACTGGCCGCGTCTGGACTTACGTCCGCGACGACAGGCCGTTCGGCGGCAAGGACCCGCCGGCGGCGTTGTTCTACGCCTCGCGCGATCGCCGCGGCGAGCATCCTGAGTGTCATCTGACGAACTGGAGCGGCGTCCTCCAGGCCGACGCTTTCAGCGGCTACGCCAGACTTTATCCGCCCGATCGGAAACCGGGCCCGATCGTCGAAGCGCTATGTTGGAGCCACGCCAGACGCAAGTTCTTCGAACTCGCCGACATCGCCGCCAACGCGAGGCGGGGTAAGAACGCCGCGCCGATCTCGCCGATCGCGCTGGAGGCGGTCAAACGCATCGACGCCATCTTCGAGATCGAGCGCGAGATCAACGGCGTCACGGCCGAGGCGCGGCTCGCTGCGCGCCGCTCAAGGAGCGCGGCGCTCGTCGCCGCGCTCGAAGAGTGGACGCGCTCTGAACGCGCCAAGCTCTCCCGGCACAATGCCGTCGCCAAGGCCATCGATTACATGCTCACGCGCTGGCCGCCCTTCGTGCGGTTCCTCGAAGACGGACGCATCTGCTTGACGAACAATGCGGCGGAACGAGCGCTGCGCGGCCTGGCCTTGGGCCGAAAATCATGGCTCTTCGCCGGCTCAGAGCGCGGGGCTGAGCGCGCCGCGATCATGTACACGCTGATTCAGACCGCAAGGCTCAACGACATCGATCCGCAGGCTTGGCTCGCCGACACTCTTTCCAAGATCGCCGACACGCCGCAGACCCGGCTCGGCAAACTCCTACCTTGGAACTGGATGTCCGACCGCCGCTCGCGCGCCGCCGCGTAACCGCGGCCCTCCCCGGAGGGTTACGGCTACCGACGCCGCTTACGCCACATGAACCACGCCACCATTCATCGACAAGCCTATGAAGTTCACCGAGTGCAATTGCACGACCGCGTCACCCAAGCTAACCCCCGCTTCTGTGGCATGTGCCGCAACAAGGTATTCGTTCCCTCCGAAGGTGAAGTAAGCGACACCCGCGGCGCCCAAAGCGGCGACGGCGTCGTTTTCCGCGATCGTCAGATTCGGTGCCCCCGCAATAGCAAACTGCTGATTTTGGACGGTTCCGCTGGTGCCTACGATCCCGCTAAGATCAATCTTGAGCCCCGGGACCGCCCCTACCACGGTCGTCTCGCCAACGCCGTTGCTCGGGTTATCTCCAACGTAGGTTGCACCGTCCCACTTCCCGCCTTCGAATATTTTGAGTGTCGCGGTCGCGCCGGCCCCAAAGGTCACCGTGTCCCCAAGAGCCGCACCTGCTAGCTCCGGTCCGCTCGGTGTGAGAGCTGCTGCGTACGCGCTACTGCCAACATATGCCAAGTCCGAGGCGCCCGTTCCTAAGATGCCACTGGCGCCAGAACCACCAAGCCAGATTGTGTCACTGTCCCCATTGCCGCCAAGAGTGACGCCACCATTAGCGCCATTATAGAGGACCTCGCGGTTTCCAGAGCCGCCGTCGATCATGAGGCCATTGTAGCTGACCTCAAGCCCCGAACCGTCGAGGGTGGTGTTGCCCGCGTAGACCGTCACGCCGCCGGTCGTCGCCGAAGCGTCGATTTTGGCCAGCGCGGAGGTGATAGGGGTAGTCGAAGTGGTAGCGGTGTCAGTATTAATCCCGCCAGAGTTACCAACATAGGTGTAGTTGTTGCCAGTTACCGTCACCGTCGTTAGCTGGCCGTCCGTTTCGGCCAGCGTTCCAATTCCGTTATAGCCACCGAAGGGTGCGCTGCCGGCGGCGCCAGTTGAATCGATGCTAATCGTGGCGTCACCGGTCGAGGTAAAGGCAGTGAGCATAAGATTCTTCAGCGCCGTAGCTGAGTCGGTGTTATGGAACGTCACCGCCACACTGTCGCTCGTGGTGCTTAAGTGCGTAACCGTCAAGCCAGCATCGGTGAAACCCGTGCCCGTGACTGTAGCGGTTGCAACTGGGGCGAGGTTCAGAACGGTCTCAGCGGCAGCATCGGCCCCGTGCAACTGCACGCCCGTGACCGGATCATTGGTAAGCAGCTTCGCCTCGAAGGGCGCCCCGCCATAATTTGTGATATCGACGATTTGCCAGTTGGTGAAAATGGGGTCATTGCTGGCGTTGACCAATTGAGCAGACAAGGTATTGCCCGTCCCGCCGCCACCGTCGATTGCGGTCGCGGACGCCGAGATACCCGTGCCGTCATACAGCAGTTCGTTGCCGCCACCGCCGCCGCCGGTGAACGAGGTGAGGGCACTCGAGGCCTCAATATGCAACGCGCCGTTGGTGAGCCCGGAGGCGCGGACGGTCGAGAATGTCGGGTTAGTGCTAGAAGGCGTCAAATCCACCAACGCCGCAACGCCCAAAACCGTCAACGTTGCGGTACTGGTGAAATCACCATTATCGAGCCCCGTCACGAGGTTGGCAGTCGCATTGATGGTCAGCGAGCCTACCATATGTTGGCCGGCGCTTGCCGTCACAAAATCGGGATCCGCGGTGCTTCCGTTTGCCGCGCCCGTAGATAGGATAGTTTCCTTCGTCGGAGCGGAACCCGAAGTGTCATTATCAATGGTCACGCCTTTAACGCCGCCGTCGAATTGGAACGAAACCGGACTCGTCGGCACGGCATAGGTCGAATTTACGGTGGTGCCCGTCGCGGTGGCCGCACCACTTACCTCTACGTTGGCGCCAGTCCATAGGTTGAGGAAGGTAACATTGTTCGTGCTGTTCAGCGACTCTACGTTAGTGGCGCCAGAATCAATCCTAAAGTTGAAAGCAACGCCACTCGCGATTTCAGTGACGACGAATTTGGACGGGCCTGCTAAACTCACGCCAGCAAGTTCATTTGAAAACTGCGACGACTGCGCGAAATTCTGAAGCACCTGCCAGACTGGCAGGCCCGCATTAACGAGAGCTTCGGGCCCCGGGGAAACGCCAAGGATGCCTTCGCACAGAGCGGTGACCGCAGCGGCAGTGGCGATCGTGGCGCCGGTCACGCCGTATAACGCTTGGAATTGAGGCGTGCCGGCGAGCGCCTGGCTCATGCCGCCGTTTTCCAGCGAGGGGTCTGCAATAACGCGGGCGACCCAAGCGTCATACTGCGTCCCGTTCGGAACCACGCCCCACGCGGCCTGAAATTCTCGGAGAACGAAATCCGAAACGCTCTTGCGGTAGGCCAGAGAGGGATTCTCCAAATCAGGCTGAACCTGAGCAGGATCAGCCTGAACCTGCAGCGGGGTCTGGGCGCGGTCGCTCAACTGCGTGACGTCCACGGTCTCATCCGCCGTCGGAATCGGCGGAGCCGCGGAAGGTGGGCCGGGACTTGCTGTCGAGCCGCTGTTCGGCATAATTTCGATCTGTGATGCGGCAGCCAAAAGCGGTCCAGACGCGGCCGGCAGTGTCTGGCTTGCTGCGGGCGTGAATGTTTCGAAGCTGCTGAAAGCCTGGCCAGCTGCGGAATGGTCATTGCGGTTATTGAGCGAGCCATACCCCGCCGACATTGTGGACGGTTCTCCCTTGATATCCGCAACGACGGTCGCGCGCGCGGCGGGGCTGTCGTGGTTATCTCGCCCCGCGTCAAATGGACTGTCGACGCCCAACGATGTCGAAACCGAAAGATCTTGCGGCGAGACGTCGATTTTCGTCGGAAGCGCGGGAAAGATATTCCAAAGGTTGCAATCGTGCGACTGCGCCCAGGCGATGCCCGTTACAATTGCCGCGAGGAGGGTAGTCGTCGCCCGTTCGTCGTGAATGACCGCTTGAGACTTCGAGTCGGAATGTTCGAGCGCTTCGACGCCGAGATGAGCAGGCGCTGCAACGGCGGTCGTTTGCGAGAGCTTGAAGAAGTAGGTTGCTACGAGAACTATAAGCAGCGCGGCTGGATGAATGAAGACCTTCCCCGCGCTGGCGGACTTAGGGATGACAAGAGGAGGGCTTGCAATCTGGGCTTCAATCAACGCCCTAAAGTCGCGTCCGCGCGCGCAGCTGTCCAAAGCGGGGCCGGCCACGACATAGGTCCCGTCTGATCGAGCAAAATGGACAATGATCTCGCCCGTATTCGCGTTGCAGAATACAAACCACGGATCGCCCTCGTCCGAGCGGCCGCGATCCGTTTCAATTGGAATGTTGGCTCGGACTAGCGTCGCCTCGACGCGATAGAATTCCGCCAACTCCTGTTGGGTCCAGCCATGGGAGGAGGAAGCGGGTTTGAAATTGAAAACGGCGGCAGCGTTCAAGCTCATCCGACAGTTTGCCCGCGGCTAATTGTTTGATAATAACATATCGCGGCTAATCGTTTGGGAATAATATATTATGCGTCGTGGGATCATAGAATGGCAACAGGGCAAGAACGAACTCGCGCGCGTCCATGCCGAGCGCTTGGGCCCAGACGCGGTACTTATCGGGGGGAATCCGGCCTCGCCCGGTCTCGAGCTGGGAAATGAAGGTGTAGTATTCAACATCCACCAGTTCCGCGAGTTGCCTCTGCGATAGGCCACGCGCCTCTCGGCGGTCCTTTAACCACCGCCCGGCCTCTTTGCGAAGTTCGGCGGTCTCAGACAGGGCGAGCTTCTGAGGATTTGTGTACATAAAAGCCTCGTTCAGCAAATATCATACCCCCCCCGCCAGGAAACGCAAGTCGAGATTCGCCGGGGCACAGGCCATGCGCGTCATCGGACGAGGTCTCGGCGCGCCTCTCACGAACGCCGTCGAAATCATCGATCCCGATCTTCTCGCTTGGATCGAATTGCGCAGGCCGCGGACCTTAACAAAGGCCTTTGATCGACCTCACCGAGAGGGGAGACTTAGCCGATATTCGGTCTGGCTTGGAAACCTTGGCGCCGTTCGCCGCGCCGAGCGGCAAAGGTTACCGCTGAGCCGGCTCCTCCGCCTCCCGGCGGTCCGTGCTCACACCGGTCTTGTCGGCAAGCCAACCTACTCCCCCCTGATGGCCCGCGACGCCGTTCGACGCCTATAACGCCAACGGCAACGGCCCTCGCGGGCGCTCTGAGCGCCATTGGCAGAAAGCCAGCCAAGATCAACGAGCGCCCGCGGCTCGTGGCCGCGGTCTCGCTCCTGCCCGACGCTGACCGGCCGCCTTGGCGGCCCCCGCTGAGGCCCAGGCCGCCAGCCGGAGCGAACCGCCGCCCCGCAGGGCGTAGCACCGGGTGTCACGGGCCATAGCGAACGCCTGCACGCGGCGCCCTGTGAAACGCCGGTCGTCAAGATCGCGGGCCTCGCCGGCGTCTGTTATTCGCTCGCTTGAGAGGCCACTTTATTACGGATTTCGCTTTTCTGCACTTGTGATTTCCAAATCGATGCGCCGATTACTCACGCAAACTCCAGAGCCTTTAAAATAGGGTCGGATTTACCAAACCGATGCCAGCTTCACTTGCAAAGGCGAAATCACATGTGCTAGGGCCACATTGGGGAACATCAGGCGGACAAGCCCGGTTCGCCTAGGAGGGGGGTGGCGGCCATGACACTCAGTATCCATCACTCGAAGACCTCCGGTTCTCGATATCAACATCAAGAGGTAATAGCAGCTGGAATTCGAGCGGCGTTGCCCGTCTTCGCAACCGTGGTCGTGTTTAGTTTTTTTATAAATCTGCTGCTATTTGTTAGCCCTCTCTATATGTTGCAAATATATGATCGAGTTATTAGCAGTCGCAGCGAGACAACCCTGCTTAGCTTGACGGTTCTTGCGGCCATCCTTATTGGTGTTTATGCCGCGCTTGAGACCCTCCGATCGCGATTGCTGGTTCGTGCGGGGCTTTTGCTCGACGAGAAAATCGCTGAGCCTGTTTTTAACGCAGTGCATCGGGGAAACCTCCGTCAACCGGGCGCGAATCACGCGCAAGCCCTCCGCGACGTCGACACCGTCCGCGAATTCTTGACCGGCGCCGGACTGATAGCACTTTGCGATGCACCCTGGTTCCCGCTATTTGTTTTCGCCGCCTTTCTGCTGCATCCCTGGTTCGGTTACATAGCTCTAGGCGCCAGCGCCCTCACGTTGAGCCTCACGCTCCTGAACGAAATCGCGACCAAGAAGTCGCTGAACGCTGCGAGTTGGGCGGCTACCACGGCCAATCAAACCGCTCAATCGATGTCCCGCAATACGGAAGTGCTCCAGGCGATGGGCATGCTTCGCGCGATCAAAACAAGCTGGACTCAACAGCACGGAAGCACATTAACTCTTCAGGCTTTGGCTAGCGATCGGGCTGGCGTAATTGTGGCCGGGACCAAATTCTTTCGCATGTTTATGCAAACCGCGATTCTGGGCACCGGCGCCTACCTGGTAATCCAACGCGAGCTTTCGGCAGGCCAAATGATTGCCGCCTCGATATTGATCGGGCGCGCGATGCAGCCGATCGAAGTAGTGGTAGGAAACTGGAAAGGATTCGTCGCCGCGCGAAGCGCATTTGGACGCATTCGTGGCCTGTTCTCTCTCACCGGCGCCGAGCCAGAGCGTATGTCTCTGCCCCGCCCCCAAGGCGCACTGCAGATTGCGGATTTAATTGCGGCTGCGCCCGGTGGCAATTCTCCCATTCTAAAAGGCGTATCGTTCAATCTGGAGCCGGGCGAAATCATCGGCGTCGTGGGCCCGAGCGCTGCCGGCAAATCGAGCCTGGCGCGCGTTTTAGTCGGGGTTTGGCCAGCTCTGCGCGGCGCTGTGCGTCTCGACGGTTCCGATCTCTCGCATTGGAATTCAGAGGAACTTGGCCGATACGTCGGGTATTTGCCTCAGGATGTGGAGCTCTTCGCGGGAACGGTCGCCCAAAATATCGCGCGCTTCCAGGACGTTGACACCGAATCCGTAATTTCGGCTGCTCAATTGGCGGGCTGCCACGATCTTATTCAGCGTCTACCGCTGGGATATAATACACAAATCGGCGATGGTGGCCAGGCGCTCTCGGGCGGCCAGCGCCAAAGGATCGGTTTGGCGCGCGCGCTTTACGGCAATCCGAGTCTGATCGTGCTCGACGAACCTAACGCCAACCTCGATTCGGCCGGCGAGGAGGCGCTGCTTGCCGCCATCCAGAATTTGAAAGCGACGCGCACCACAGCGGCGATTATTACGCATAAGGTCAATGTTCTGGCAGGAGTTGATAAGATTTTGATCATGGCGGACGGAACTGTCCAAGCATTTGGAACGCGGGAAACGATTTTGCCGCGGCTCATTGGGCCGCGCGCCGTTCCGTCCGGCCCCCCGCAGATGGTCGCGGCACCTCAAGTCGCAATGCAACGCGAATGAATGCCATGAAGAAAGAGCGACCCAAGCGATCTCCTTCCGAATGGCGGCCAATCGCGATCGCTGGATACACGGTCATCGCGATGACCTTTGGCGTCGCAGGCGTATGGGCTGCGGTCGCCAAGCTCGATAAAGCAGTCATTGCCACTGGATTTGTCGAAACCGAGACGAACCGGAAGACCGTGCAACATCTGGAAGGGGGAATTGTTCGAGATATACTCGTTAAAGAAGGCGAGCACGTCGCAGAAGGACAAGTTTTATTCCGTCTTGAACAGGTTCAGGCAGAAGCAAACAACGAACTTCTAAGGAACCAGCTCGACTCCGCCCGGGCGCTTGAAGCACGTCTTCTCGCAGAGCGAGACGGAGCCAAAGAGATTTCCTGGCCGGTTGAGGTAAAAGACAGGCTCGCGGAGCCTACTCTTTCGCATATTCTGGACGATCAGATTCATCAATTTGACGAACGCCGTGCGTCTCTTGAAGGGCAGGTAAATATTATGCAGTCGCGTATTGTGCAATTGCAGACTGAAATTAACGGCATCACCATTGAGAAAACTGCGACAGAGAAGCAAACAGACTATATCAACAAGGAACTCGTTGGCTTGCGCGACCTCGCTGCAAAGAACCTTGTGCCTGTAACCCGGGTATACGCGATGGAGCGCGAGCGCACCCGACTTGAGGGCGACGTCGGGCGCGGCGTGGCGGATATCGCGAAGGCGCAAAGCTCGATTGCGGAAATGAATATGCAAATAAAGCAGCTGAGCCAAAAATTTCAGGAAGAGGTTGCGTCTAGTCTGCTCGATGCGCGTCAAAAAATAGCAGATCTGCGTGAGCGCTCGTCAATTTCGCAGGATGTCGTCAATCGGTTAGCGATAACTGCGCCACGGGCGGGAACCGTACAGAATTTGAAGGTCTTCACGATCGGCCAAGTCCTCCGAGGGGGTGAACCGCTTCTCGATATCGTTCCCGAGAACGACGCGCTTGTCGTACACGCTGAGTTCTCAACGGCCGATATTGACAATGTATTCGCTGGAATGGTGACCGAAATTCGCTTCCCCGCATTTCACTCGCGAACAATTCCCGTCATGCTGGGCAAAATTGAAACGATTTCGCACGATCGCCTGTTAGACGAACCGACTCATCAATATTACTACCTCGGTGTCGTTTCACTTAATCGCGCTGACATTCCCGAGGAATACAGATCTCGTGTGCGCGCCGGTATGCCCGCGGAGATTATAGTATCGTCGGGCGAGCGTACAGTTCTGAACTACCTCGTCGGGCCGCTTTCGAGCTCATTAAGAAAAACCTTCCGCGAACAGCAGGAATGATTAGGAGTTTGTGGGGCCTTCGCCCGGCCGAAGAACGTTGGAGGGAGATGTTCCTACCGCGTGCCTACCGGGGACTGGCGTATGGCAAATGAGTTATGACAGGACGCGTCACTGGTTGCGGAGGTGCCCAACGTGATGGCGAGACTTTCGGCTCAGCGTATGACGGAGAGCGAGCAAAGGCTTTGGCCAGCGATGATCATGCATTGCTGCAGAACTACTACGGTCAGTCCGGAACGCGCTTCGCGGGTCTGATGAATATAGTTGAATTTGGACTGACCCTAACCCATGGATCCGACTGGCTTGCGGAAAGGGGAGCAGCCCTTATCATAACCGACATTGTCGCCCCCGTAGTTTATGTGGCCCGCGATCGTTTAAAATCAAAGTCCATCTCGAATATAACGTTTAGCATCCTATACAATCGGAACGACATTGCGTTGCTGCCGATGTGCAATCTCCTCTATTCCGTCCTATCTCTTCGACTTAGTCAAGCAACAATTCTAGCACAGGTTCTTGCACTTCTCGTTAACAGAGTTGCCCCGGGTGGTATTGTTTTACTTCGGGCACCGACACAACATAGGCTCTATCAGTTTATGCTTCCCGGCACCGAAACCGCCAACGAGTTGAACATTATTCCTCAATGGAAAATATTTGAATTGTTCGAGTCCAATGGCTTCTCGCTCATCCTCGTCCAGGACGACCCCCTTCTTCGAACGGCCGACGTTTTGTATACGACGGTCTTGGCGCGACGCCGCAGTTGAAGTACGCACAGGTGAAACTTTTGCTTTTACTCCTGAAACCAGAATAATATCAACGCGAATGGCACCCACCCCGTAGAGCTTGTAATTGTTAAAGATTCACATGACCCGACGCGAAGGGAAAAAGAGGTTTTGTGCACGGGACGCGTTTATCTCCGCTGGAGCCAAAGAGCTCCGCCACTATTTCTCAAGAAGTTTGGATATGACGCAGCAATCAATTTTCTTTCCGTCTTAGCAAAGTAGTCATTGAAAAACACAACGCGCCAGTCATCGTTATTAGTCAGAAACGCTCGAATTGCATATAACTCGTTCCATGATCTGTTTTCGTTGACCGCCCATAATCGCGGATATTCGAATGGCCAAAAAATGTCATGGAAATGAACCAGGACCCCGTGGGCGAGGCGAGGCAATACCTCAAACAATTCAAAACAGACATCACTCCCGGTGCGTAAGACGTGCGTAGAGTCTATAAAAAGGATGTCCTCTGCCTCAAGGGTTTTGAAAGCAGAAAGAGGAACTTGCTGAATTGGCATCTCAATAATGCGCACGTTTTTCGTTAGCTTTCCTATAAGAGAGTTAAGTAACTGCGGGTAGGGATCTACAAAAGTGAATTCGCATTCGTTTTTGAAATATCTGTCCGCCGTATCGAGGGCACATGCGGACGACCAGCCGCTGCCCACTTCTATTACCCTCCGTGGTTGGTGACTGCGGAGCATTGCGTAAAGAATACTTCCGTCACCCCATGAGTAAGAGGGGTTTTCGAATCCGTACCGAAAACCAGGCACCTTGAATTGAGAGAAAGGAATATTATCGAGAAATGGCAATAAACTGTCCCATTTTTCAATCATTTGCTCTCCGTCTATGTTGATCCCGTTGAGAAACAAGGGCATTGGAATGGCTTCCAGTCGAGAGAGATGTCGGTCCGCTTCGGCAGGATCAACGATAGGCGAAAAGAAATGGCCTGGAGGCACATATAAAGTGTGCGGCGCCATCGAGGCGTTTCGCAATTCACCGCGCTCTTTTAACGCCTGATCTCTCTCGAGACGCGCCTGATCTCGCTCGAGACGCGCCTGATCTCGCTCGAGACGCGCCTGGTTCCTCTGAAGAAATGGACGCCCGATGAGAGGAAGGTGATAATGGAGTTTAAAACGGGCCATCTAAATTCCAATTCAAGTGATCGGATTTTCTTGCGCTAGCGCACTATTCCCGCAATTCCCTATCCCAGCGAAGAGGCCTTCTCCAGGTCTCGGCGTCAGCGCGCTGAATGTTGAGTTATGGCGGCTTCGGGATTCCCTTTGGCGCCGCCATGCTGGATTTCGCCGACGACCTGCGGAGCTTCTACCATTTCGCCGCGATCGATGACCATCGCGGGCGTTGGCGCACCTCCCGCCCGCGGCTCGAGGTGCTGCTTCCCGGTTGCTGTGACCCCCGACATTCATCCAATTGGGGCTAGAGTCGCGGGTTTGATTGGTCCGCTACCCAACGTTGGACCGCCGGAAGGTAGAGTTTTCCCGGTTTATGTCACGTCGGCGGGCTGGGTGCGCCGGCGGGAGTTATGAGGGAAACCGGGGGCCTGTTGCCGATCGCCCCATGCGGCCGAACCTCGTTGTAGTCCTTGCGCCAATCCTCCAACTTTTTGCGGGCGTCGGCAAGCGTAAGGAACCAGTGGGCATTCAGGCACTCGGTCTTAGGCAGCAAATGCACCAAGATTCGGATTGCTCCTGGGCGGCTGAAGCCGGATGTTTAAGTCATGACAGAACCGTTGATTATTCAGTCGCTCAAAGACAAGCGCGGGGAGATCCATGGGCGGATCGCAGCCTATCAGGCGCAGATCGCGCAGGCGAAACATGACCTGGCCCATATCAATGCATCGATCCGGCTGTTTACCGACCCCGAGCATCAACGGGCGCGGTATATGGTCAGCCACGGCTTTTTCAAGAAGGGCGAGATCGCCGATATCTGCCTGCGCCATCTCGAGATCGATGGCGAGATGTCCACACGGGAACTAGCCGAGCGGGTGATGATCGAGCGCAAGCTGGATGCGACGGACACGACGCTCAGAAATTCGGTCGTCTTCAAGGTCGTCCAGTCCCTTCGTCATGCGGCCAGACGCCAGCTGGTTCGCATGGTCGAGAAGCGCAAAGGGATTTGTCACTGGGTGGCCGGCGACGCCGTTACGCTGCGCGTCGTTGCCAATAGCCGGACCACGTCCGGCTGATTGGAGCGGCGAGCGCATCAAGGATCAACCGATCAGCCAGCATGCCGTTGCTCTCCCTGCCGTGGTCCTCGAGCCAAGCGGCATGAGCGGCATAGGCGCTGAGATATTTGCCGCTCACCGCGTGATGCTGGCCGCGGATCATTCGGCGCAGGCGGGAGAAATAGCTTTCGGCGAGATTGGTGTGGACGCCATTCTCGCTATAGGCCTCGGAATGATTGACCCGCTTGAGTTCAAAGCCGCTTGCCAACAAATCCCAATGGGCCACTTCGTCCGCCGACAGGATCGAACCTGGTTCCACCCGCGCATTGGCAAACTCAACGCCCTCAGCCTCGCGCAGAAAGCTCCGCGTCAGGGTGCGGCCGCCGCGCTGACGCAGCACAATCACGACCCTTCGCTTGCTGCTACGGTTCTTTAAAAGCCGGCGATCGATACGATCCTTCGTGGCGTTGGTGGGACGGACATGACCACCAAAATAGGCGCCGTCGATCTCAACCTCGCCAGCAAGCCGTGCCTCGGCGGTTTCATGCGCCATAGCCTCGCGCAGCTTGTGCATCAAGATGAAGGCGGTCTTGTACTGGACATCGAGATCGCGACTGAACTGCACCGCCGACAAGCCCTTCGAGGCGTTTACGAACAGACAGATCGCGCCGAGAAGGTCAACGAAGGAGAGCTTGTGCGAGGCGAAGATTGTGCCGGAGGTGGCGCTGAACTGATGGTGGCACGCCGCGCATTTGAACCGACGGCGCGCCTTCAGATCATAGGCCTCGAGGCAGCCGCATCTTGGGCAGACCGGCGATCCATTCGTCTCAGGCCAGCGCAAGGCGCAAAATCGCCGATAGGCCTTCTGCTCGCCGCCGGCATAAATTGACCTGACCGAAAGCGTACGCGCTGCCGCTGATAGGAGGAAATGCTGCGCCATTTGCTCTTGGCTCGTGAATCAATGTTCACTATATGTTCTCAATGCCAAAAAGGCAATATTGCGCTTCCACATCAGGCTTCCATGAAGCGAATTGGTGCATTTGCTGCCTAAGACCGCAGGCACTCGGCTCGCAGACGGCCATTGAACGCTTCGATGAAGGCGTTGTCGGTTGGCTTGCCAGGCCGTGAGAAGTCCAGGGTCACGCCCCTCGTATAGGCCCAGAGATCGAGGTCCCGGCTGACAAACTCGGAACCTTGGTCGACCCAAATCGTCTTCGGATAGCCCATTGCGTCGCAAACTCGTTCCAGGGTCGCGACAACGTCTTCGGCCCGATAGCTGAACCTCGGATCAATCGCAGGCGAGAAACGGCTGAACGTGTCCACGACGGTGAGGACGCGGATCTTCTGACCGGTAGCCAATTGGTCATGGACGAAGTCCATGGCCCAGACCTCGTTGGATGTGGAAGCTGCGCGACGATCGTCGCGCAGCTTCGCCTTCACTCTTCTCTTCGGCGTCTTGTTGCGCAGTTGCAGGCCCAATTCGTTGTAAATCCGATGGGTCTTCTTCAAATTGATCTCCCATCCCTCGCGCCTCAAAAGAACATGGACGCGCCGATAGCCGTACCGGACCCGGGTAGCGCAAATCTCTTTGATCCGAGCTTCGAGACCGGCCTGCTCGCGGCGACGGGATCTGTAATGATAGGTCGAACGATCGAACTCCAGGACGCCGCACGCGCGCCTGATCGATACGCCCCATTCGTCACAGACCGTCGTCGCCAGCTCGCGCTTGCGAACAGGCCTCAGATTTTTCGGCGGATGACGTCCTGAAGCATCTCACGATCCAGCGACAGATCCGCCACGATCTTCTTCAGCTTCGCGTTCTCGTCCTCGAGCTGTTTCAGCCGCCGCATCTCCGGCGGCTGCAGGCCCTCGTACTTCTTCTTCCAATTGAAGTAGGTCGCCTGGCTGATTCCAGCCTTCCGGCAGATGTCGGCAACCGGAACGCCATCGTTCCCCTGCCGGAGAATGAACGCCTTCTGGGCGTCCGAGAACTGTGATGCTTTCATCGTCTTCCGCTCCTCCCAGCCAGGAGAAAATACCGCGGAAAACTCTAGCCTTGAACGGTCGAGTTTTCGGGGAGCGGATCAGAGTTGGTCCGCGACGGTCTCTGTCGATCGCACGTCGCTTCATTCGCTCCCCAAGGTAGCAGTCGTCCGCCTGGGGCGATTTCTCAACTTCCGAGATTCGGTCTGGCGGAGCTGCTATGCTAGTTCAGCACGAAATTTTTTCGCCGGCGTTGCGTGCCAGGAGACTGCGATGGAAAGCGCCTATGATGATGTCGAAGGCATTCGCATGGCGGTAGGTCGCGGCGAGCATAGGGATGTTATTGGCGGTCTCTGGGACGTTTTAGGTCAATTACAACTCGATTTCATGATTCATGAGGGTCTAAAGCCACACCACAAATTGCTGGATATAGGATGTGGATCCCTGCGCGGGGGAGTGCATTTTATCCGCTATCTCGATGTGGGAAACTATGTTGGAATCGATCCTAACATAACCCTACTTGATGCGGGATATGAAATTGAGCTCGCGTCTTGCGGTCTAAAAGAACGCATGCCTCGCGAAAATCTTATATGTACGGGCGATTTTGATCCGCCATTTCCCGACGACGCATTCGACTTCGCATTGGCGCAATCGGTATTTACGCATGTTACTCTGAACACGATAAGGAAGTGTTTCGAGCGAATCGCCCGTAAGATTAAAGTTGACAGCGCATTTTACGTTACGTTCTTCGAAATCCCAGACAACGTTCTGTCCACTGAACCGTTTCGCCATGACCCCGGGGGGGTCATAACTCAGGGTTCGCAGGACCCGTATCACTATCGATTCAAGGATCTAAAATACGCGGCGTCGGCGCGGCTATGGACGCCGCGCTATATCGGGGGCTGGAACCATCCGAGAGGTCAACACATGGCGGCCTTCGTACGGCAAGGCGATACGGGCGCCGCGTCAGACAGGAGCCTCCGAAATTTATCCATTGACGAAGCCAGATCGCTGCCGGGGGGCGCCGATCATTACCGCGCGTATGTCGGGCCCCCGGATCGTTTCGATTTTATGAGCGGTACACAATTCAGTCTCCTCTTCGCCAACGGGTTACGCGAGCAGCATCGCGTTTTGGACTTCGGCTGCGGGTCATTGCGACTTGGTAGATTGTTGATTCCCTATCTTCGCGAGAAATGCTATTATGGAATTGACCCCAATCGATGGCTCATCGAGGACGCAATCGCTCGCGAAATAGGAAGCGATCTTGTAACAATAAAGCAACCACAATTCTCTTACAATGCAGATTTCGATTGCAACACTTTCAATGTTAAATTCGATTATATTATTGCTCAGTCGGTAGTGACGCATTGTGGCCCTGACTTGTTCCATAAGTTTATAATAAACGCACGGAATGCTCTCGATGATGACGGGATTATATTGATTTCCGTCATCAAATCTGAGGAACTAAGGACTTCTTTGCCTGAAGATGGTTGGCATTATCCACTTTGTGTGGCATATAGTGATAAACAAATATTGGAATTCTTTGCCGAAGCCGGCCTCTGTGGAGTTTCGATACCATGGTATCACCCGGCTGCTTGTTGGTATGTGGCCGCTCTCTCGGAGGCCCGTTTGCCTACCGACGGCGAGCGGGGGCTTCTCACAGGCACGGTATTGCACGATCCTCAATTTGCAAATAGCCGGGTCGGGTCGGCTGAAGCAGGGGGGTCGACCAGCAAACCAAATTGAAGCTGCACCAGGGGACGCTTTTACGGCCAACTTGGCGGATCGAGCCGCCCAGCACCAAACTCGCCCCATCAAGTGCCTAACGAGAACGATGAGACGCAGCGGCAGCGAACGTCTGCTCGGCGCTTGGCCTCCCTACAATAAGCCGTCCCTATTGAAAACCTCCTTCGGATCGCGGCCACCAGAAGTTGGTCCAGCGTGTCTTTCCTGATTGCCATAGGAATGCGCTCGCCCGCGATAATCGCCTCGATCACCCGCCGACTATCAGACCAGTGTCTTGTGCGCACGGCACGCGCGACCCCAAGTCCACCAGTCAATCCGCAAAAACTCGGTAAGACGCCGGCGCATATCGAACCGAACCGTTGAACCGCGTTAAAAGAACCTCCGTAAGCATCGACAGGTGCACCCCGCTTGGGTATACGGCATCGAGAACGCCAATCGAGCTGAACCAACGACATTTTGTCAAAGCGATTTAATCGTTGCGTCTCAAATTTCAGGCTTCCAGGCTCCTCGCGAATTGTCCCAACTATCAAACGCGCAATCATGTGGAATCCGCGATCGCGGGTTGTGCAAACGACTTGACCAACTTCCTTGCGCGTCTTGACGACTGAAAGGTTACTTCAATGGGCGAATTATCCCAACGGATGCCTAGCCAGCGGACATGTTTATTGGTTCTCGGCATGCATCGCTCCGGCACGAGCGCCATTACTCGGATTCTCAATTTGATGGGAGCCGCGCTTCCGAAGCAATTAATCGGGGCCTTGCCAGGCAACGAAGCGGGTCACTGGGAACCCGAGCGCCTTGTGTTGTTGCATGACCAGATGCTGGCAGAAGCGGGCAGTTCTTGGCGTGACTTGCGGCCTTTTGACCTGACGCAATTGACCGCGGGTCGCCTCGAACATTACAAAACAATGATCCAATCGATCGTTCAAGATGAGTTTGGCGATGCTCGTGTTTTCGTTTTAAAAGATCCCCGTATTTGTCGTTTTATTCCGATCTACCAGGCAGTCTTTTGCGAGTTGAAAGTTCGGATTCACCCTGTCATTATAATACGCAACCCTCTTGAAGTTTCTGCATCTTTGTCAGTGCGTGATAGAATGTCGAATGCTTATGGTATGCTGCTTTGGCTCAGGCATTGTCTCGACGCTGAGAAACATACGCGCGATATGAGCCGCGTCCTTGTCAATTATGACTGCGTCGTGAATGACGTCATAAATGTAACAGCGCTGTTGCGTAAGTCGTTAGATGAATATTTGCCGCCATTATCGAGTTTACAAGATGTTGAGAAACTTGCACGCCTGTCTGTTAGACGCGACCTACGCCATCAAGAACGCTTGCTAGATGACGTAGGCCAGAATTCGTCGGCAAAAACATGGATAAATGAGGCGTATAGCGCGTTTCAGGAGTTATTGACTGGGACAGGAGAGAAGCCGGCGACTGCGCATCTCGATCGTATTTCTCTTGAATTTGGTAATGCCGTCCCGCTGCTTGCGCAATTGGCAGATGACGTCGACGCATTACGGATTAAAGTAGGACAACTTGAGGACAACCAGAAGATAATAAACCAGCTCCGCGATCAGGTACAACGGAATGCCGAACAGCATGTCCGCGACTTACAACGAAATGCCGAACAGCATGTCCGCGACCTGCAACGAAATGCCGAACGATTTGGCGAGCTGCATGCCCAGGAAATGCAACGGAACAACGAGCAGCACGCTCGAGAAATACAACGAAACGCCGACCAGATCACCGAACAGTTTGCACGCAAACTCGCGGGGCTTCAGCTTGCTGACTACGACCGGCGGTTGCCGCCCGAACTTACGGGTCTGCGGCAATGGCTTTCCCTCCGAAGCAAACGACGGCGTAGGTTTGTGAACGACTACCATAAAATTGCCGCGTCGCCTTTGTTCGACAATGATTGGTATTTACAGAAACACCCTGATGTAGTCGCCGCCAACATGAACGCTGCGTTGCACTACCTGCAGCGGGGTGGGCCTGAAGGCAGGGCACCGGGACCGTATTTCCAGGCAAACGCCTACCTGCAAGCGAACCCAGATGTAGCTGCGGCAGGAGCGAATCCTTTATTGCATTTTATAGGAAGATACAAAGACGGCCGCTTTGCAGGTGAAGCTACAGAAAACGACCACAACTTTGTAGCCGAAGCTATAGAAACAGATCGCTTCACCGACGAAGCTATAGAAAAAACGTACAGTTTTGCGGAGGAAGCAATACAGCTTATACGTAAGTCGCCGTTATTTGACCCTGACTTTTACCTAAGCGAATATCCCGATCTCGCGGCCGGAGGCGCCGATCCGGCGGTGCACTACTTTCTGCATGGAGGAGAGGAAGGCAGAAATCCCGGGCCGTACTTCTTGACGAGTGAATATCTGCGCCAAAATCCAGAAGTTGCGGCGGCCAAGATAAATGCGCTCTATCATTACAAATCGCGCGGTCGCAGGGAAGGACGACTTTTGCCATACCAACAGATGGCGATGAGCGTTGCGCTTAACAAGGCAACCGATACGCAAGGGCGTGTGATCGAAGCTCTCGATTGCTATAACTACATAACGTGCCATCCTGAGTTGGAAATACCTCCAAACTCGCCGCTCGACATTTCCGTCTCCGTGGTGATTCCGACTTACAACGCCGGTTCAGAATTGCGGCCACTGCTTCGTAAATTGCTCGCACAGAAGGGACTAAAGTCAATCGAAGTGGTAATCGTCGATTCAGGATCGACCGACGGAACCGCAGAGCTTTCGATTCAGCTTGGCTGCAAATTAGTGAGAATCACTCAAGGCGAATTTTCGCACAGCTGTTCGCGCAACGTCGGCGCTGATGCATCGACCGGTGAATTGCTCGTTTTTATGGTTCAAGATGCATATCCGATTGGCGAGTATTGGCTTTTCGGTTTGGCCCGATGTCTGTTTCGTCCACAGGTGAAAGCAGCGCAACTGTCGGCCGTCTCGTGCGCGGAATACCCGCGCACCGATTCCGAGTTATTTTACGATAGTTTATTAAAAGGACATTATGATTTTATTGGCTGTACTGATAGAGATCGGGTAGGGTATTTTCGGTCTGATCATCATGTCGATTTGCGCAGTCAAGGACAGCTTAGCGACATTGCCTGTGCCATCCCTAAGCGATTATTTAACCAATACCGTTATTCTGGGCAATACGGTGAAGATCTTACTTTAGGCATAAGGTTGATACGGGACGGATATCTAGTTGGAATGCTTTCGTCGATCCGCGTGGTGCACTCCCATCGACGCGAGTCTGCTTATTATTTGAGACGCGCGTTCGTAGATATAGTGTTTTTAAGCAACATATTCCCGGATCAGGCGTTACCAGAAGACAATTGCTTGCTCGGAACTCTAATGTGTGGTATCGTTTTATGGAACGAGTTGAAGCCGATGGCCAAACAGGATGTTAGGTCGCCCGCAAAAATATTGCAAGACTATATTGCCGACGTGCGTCAAATACTCTTGCCAGACCGCTTTCATTCTCTAAATGGTTTCAATGATTTTGGTTACGCCCGGCTAAGTTCGTGGATAGACGGCGTTAATCGTGCTGCAATTGAGCACAATTGGCAATTCGACGAACTTTCTCTGAGAAGTGTTCGTCAAACTCAAACCATGTTTATCGATCGGTTATCGTCTCTGCTGCCGTTTCTTGGAGTGGCGTACCCGATGCTCGATGACGTCGTCGCCGTCGAATTGAGCAGTGCGATTCAAAAGGCGCTCGCCATGACCATCGGTGCGCAGCTCGCCTATTGTTGCTTGAGGCCGCGCTCCGCCGAGGTTCGCCGGCCCGATCAACTACTCCAAGAGTTGAGGCCCATCATGATGGCAGGGATATAATGAAGCTGTTGTACATCGTCCACCAGTTCATGCCTGAATACACGACTGGAACAGAGGTCGTCGCCTTCCGACTGGCGAAGGCTGCCCAACGGAGTGGGCACGCCGTAACGGTTCTAACGTGTTCAACTAAATCCGCCTTGCTTTGGCGAGGCGCGACGCCCGAAGGTCTTCGATGGACCTCCGTAAGCGGGGTTCCGGTTTATGCCTTGCCAGTCGCGTGGGTGTCCGACCCGTACGGCTTCGCGCCAGGGGTGGACACCAAGGCCAAAGATATATTTTCTAAATTCATTGAAAATGGCGAATTTGAACTGGTGCATGTCATGCATTTATTGAGAATGCTTGATGCCGTTGCGATAATCAAAGAAATTGGAATACCTTACGTCGTAACTCTGACCGACTTCTTCACAATTTGCTACCGTATTAATTACATTCGCGCCTCCGGTGTGCTGTGCGAGGGCTCTTCCGGTGGGGAAGCCTGCCAAGCATCATGCACAATTGCGAATGTAAGGATAGATGAAAGGCAGCGGCGACTGCGTATAATTCTTGCAAGCGCGAATGAGCGCATTGCGTGCTCCGAATTTGTCAAGGAGCAGTTTGAGCGCGAATGCCCAAGCCTTGCTTTTCGTGTTATACCCCATGGCATAGATCTCCTGAAATTCTCTCCGCGCGAGTTTAAAGATGACACAGATGAAATTGTTTTTGGCTTTTTAGGAACCGTTTCGGAGGCTAAGGGCATTGATATCCTATTAAACGCTTTCCTTGACGCCGACGTGGTGAACGCCCAGCTTGTCATTGTTGGGCCAGTCCATGGGAGTCGGGATGTAGAATTTCGAATTATATCCGCTTGCAAGATAGACCGTCGAATCACCCTTAAAGGTCCCGTGCGGGTGGAGAAAGTGCCGAGCGTTCTATCTGGATTCGACGTCTTATGCATTCCCTCGCAAGTGCCGGAAACATTTTCTCTTGTGCTCCATGAAGCGTTTGCGGCTGGACTTCCCGCTATAGTGTCGAACCTGGGACATATAGCCGAGGTTGTTAGAGCCAACGGCTGTGGGCTGGTGGTGTCGGCGACCTCAATTCCTGCATGGAGCGATGCCATCAAGAGCGTCGCCGCCAATCGCAATCAGTTGCGGCTCTGGAAGACAAAAATCCCCTGCCCCCTTCGAATAGAAGAGGAGGCCTTCTTTTACGATCAGATCTATCGGAGAAACGCGCCGGTACATCGATGCTAGATAGCATAACCCGTCTCTCTCGAAGCTTCCAAAACTCCCTTGGACCTCACGAAAGATCTCACCATTTTTAAGACTGCGCGACAGGTTGTTGCGGCGGTTTCGTCGGTTTCGTCGGGGGATATGGCAGAAGTCGCGGTCGGTGAAGGCCTAGGATTGCTGGAAAATTGGTTGGGATGCACCCTGCCTGAATCGCAACAGGAAGGCGGGCTTTCGGTTGGCGCCGTTGGCCCGCAGGGAGCATCCGATGGAGAGATTATCGGCCCCGGAGCGTACGCGCGAGGAGCTTCGCGCCTTGATGAAGGGAGAACTGGGGACGGCGGCCGGGCGAGGCGACCTTGTGCGTCTGGCGCTTCGCCTGATCGTCGAGGAGGCGCTCGAGGGAGAAGTCAGCGACGCGCTTGGACGGGAACGCTACGAGCGCGGCGAGGGACGGCAAAGCCGGCTATCGCAACGGTTATCGGCCGGGCAAGATGAAGACGGCGGAGGGCGCTGTGGACTATTCGGCTCCCTGAGTTCTGACGCGAAGTGCAACACCCCCCGCCGATTTGATATCGGCAAGGTTGTTCAAGACCTTAAGGAGTGTTGCCATGCGATCCTATTCGCATCTGTCGGAGGACGAAAGAGACCAGATCGGCGTTTTGCGGGCTGCGGGGCGGTCGATGGGCGCCATTGCCCGGGCGCTCGGTCGGGCGAAAGCCACCATCTCCCGGGAGCTGCAGCGGAACGCACTCCCTTTGGGCGGGTACTCGCCGCTTCACGCCGCCGGAGCCTATCAATTGCGCAGGCGGCGTGAAGCGATCCTCGAACGAGAGGCCGCCTTACGTCTGTTCGTGGGGGACCGGCTCGCCGAGGGATGGACGCCCGAACAGATCTCCGGTTGGTTGAAATCCGGGAATGAACCGCGGCTGCGGGCCATCGGCTGCGAGACAATCTACGCCTTCATCTATCGGACCGCACAGAAGGCCGCGGCCTTGTGGCGTTATCTGACGCGTCGCCACAAACGCCGTCGCCCGCGTCGCGCCAGAGCCTCGCGCGACACCATCAAGGATCGAGCGTCGATCCATGATCGTCCGAAGACCATTGAAAGCCGCGGCGAGGCCGGCCATTGGGAGGGCGACCTCATCATCTGCAAATGCGCACGGCCTGTGCTCGTCTTGCATGAGCGAAAGTCGCGGGTCACGCTCGCCGCGCGGCTCACAGGGAAAACCGCCGCAGAAACCATCTCAGCAATGCTCGCGGTGTTCGGCCGCATCGATCCTCACCTGCGAAGATCAATCACCTTCGACAACGACACCGCCTTCGCTCAGCACGCCCTGCTCCGGACCATGCGCGACATGACGACCTGGTTCTGCGACGCTTATGCCTCATGGCAAAAAGGCGGCATCGAAAACGCCAATGGACGCTTACGTCGATGGCTGCCGCGCCACCTGGATATCGACCGGACATCCGACCAAGACATCCAAGAGATCGTCCTCACGACCAACCTCACCCCCCGAAAATGCCTCGGGTTCAAGACGCCATTCCAAGCCTTGATTGCTGAGCTTGGAAAGGACGTTCAAATCCGCTTCTCTTAAACGCGTTGCGCTTCGCGACGAAATCCAGGCTCCGCAGGTCCGGGACACGGCTGAGCCCTTTGTGTCGAGTGTGCGGGCGGCACTTTCGGGACGCACGCGGGAACTCGAGCGACTGGCGGTCGAACTCTACGCGAGGGGCCTGTCGACGCGCGACATCGAGGACGCCTTCACCGACGAGACCGGCCGGCGGCTGCTGTCGCGGGCGGTGGTGAGCGAGATCACCGAGAAGCTGTGGGCCGAGTACGAAGACTTCTGCAAGCGCGATCTCTCCGAGCACGCGGTGGCCTACCTGTTTATCGACGGCATCGCCGAGCGGCTGCGTCCGGGCCAGCGGCGAGAAGCGGTTCTGGCCGCCTGGGGGATCGGCGAGGACGGGCGCAAATCGCTTTTGGGCTTGATGGCGGGATCGAAGGAGGATGTCGAAACGGCGCGGGCGTTCTTCCAGGACCTGCGCGCCAGAGGGCTGGGCGATCCGCTGCTCGTGGTCAGCGACGGGCGCCTGGGATCATCCGGGCGATCGAGGAATGCTTCCCCCGCGCGGCGCGCCAGCGCTGTTTGGCGCATCGGATGCGCAACCTCGCAGCGAAGGTCTCGGCCGATCCGTGGCCCGAATTCAAGGCTCGGGTCACCGCCTGCTATCAGGCGCCCTCGCGCGCGATCGCCCGACAATTGGCGGTCGGCATCCGCGCCGATTACGCCAACGTCCTGCCCAGTGCGCTCGCCTGTTTCGAGGACGATTTCGAGGCCTGCATCGCGCACCTGCGCCTGCCGGTCACGCACCGTCGTTTCGCAAGGACTACGAACCTCCTCGAACGGCTGTTCGTCGAGGAACGGCGGCGGCTGAAAATCATTCCCAATGGCTTCGGCGAGAAGCCAGTGCTCAAGCTCATGTTCGGCGCGCTCATCCGAGCCGCCGAACGATGGCGCGGCCTGCGCTTCACGGAGTTCGAACTCCGACAGATCGCCGCCGTCAGAAAAGAACTCGACGACGAATATCACTCTTCAATCACGCCGCTGGCTCGGTCAGCCCAGCCCCGAGTTTCCAGCAAATCCAAGCCTTGACCGTCGCGGTCTATCAACCGAGTCTTAAAAGAGTAGTCCGTTCGCGCGCAAGCCGCGTCGCTTTACGCCGTTAGAGCATTTTTCTGTCTGATTGAATCGTATGGGATTCCCAAATCGGCTTGGTTCTGATTCATGCTTGTGGCCGGCGAAGGAGGCTGGCGTGCATGGCCAGATCCTTGTCTGTTGACCTTCGTCAGCGTGTCGTTGGCGCGATTGAGGGGGGATTGTCGTGTCGAGCGGCGGCGCAGCGATTTGGCGTCAGTGCGTCGAGCGCGATCCGATGGCGGGCACAGGAACGGCGCGAGGGCGATGTCAGGCCCAAGCGCCAGGGCGGGGACCGCCATTCGCAACGGATCGAGGCGCATGCCGAACTGATCCTTTCGGCCGTGGCCGCCAAGAGCGACATTACGCTTTCAGAACTGCGAGAGCGGCTGAAGGAGCGCGGCATCGCCGTCGCCATCGGCACACTCTGGCGGTTCTTCAAACGCCGCAAGATCACGCGCAAAAAAAGACAGCGCACGCCGCCGAACAGCGCCGCAGCGCGGTGAACGCGGCGCGGGAGGCATGGTTTGAGGGACAACTCGACCTCGATCCGACGCGGATCGTCTTCATCGACGAGACCGGCGCGAACACCAAGATGGCGCGCCTTTACGGGCGTGCGCCCAGGGGCGAGCGATGCCGCGCTCCCGTGCCCCATGGCCATTGGAAAACCACCACCTTCACCGCCGGGCTGCGTTACGACGGCATCGCTGCGCCGATGGTCCTCGACGGCCCGATGAACGGCGAGGCCTTTCTCGCCTATGTCGAACAAGCGCTCGTTCCGGAGTTGCGGCTAGGCGACATCGTCATCATGGACAATCTGCCGGCTCACAAGGTTCATGGCGTCAGACAGGCGATCGAGGCCGCGGGCGCGACCCTGCGCTACCTGCCGCCTTACAGCCCCGACTTCAATCCCATCGAAATGGCCTTCGCAAAGCTCAAGGCCCTGTTGCGCGCCGCCGCCGCCAGAACAATCCCAGACCTCTGGCAAGCCATCGCCGACGCCCTTCGCCGCTTCACCCCGCAAGAATGCGCAAACTATCTCGCCGCCGCAGGATACGATGCAACATGATCGGAAAATGCTCTAGGATTGGAAGTTGCTGCTGGAGTGGGCGTGGGGAACGAGGCGTCATCGAGGCGTGCGAGAATCTTAGTCGCATTCTCGGTTTAGGAGCAAATCAAGGTCCTCAATGAGGTCCTGGACAGCCGCGGGCATGTCGCCAGCACCGGCGATTTCAACCAGGACAGCATTGCTGTGGCCCCCGACGTTCATCCAATGGAGCCAGAGTCTGGGCCTAAGTGCCGGAACAAGGCTCCGGTTCGATTGGCCGATCAGAAGCGTGTCAAATAAATGCAGGGTCGCGATTCGCATGCCCCACGGACGGATCCCTACAGCCCGGTCAGACGCCTAGTGGGCGGTCGGCAAGCTTGGATATGTGCGGAGGCATATCGGCCGGCTACTGGGGCGCTCCCATCCAGTGCGTGATCGGCGCTTGCCGCGAGCCCTGGCGCCGTTTCTCAAAAACCACTACACTATCGTAAAAAGTGATCGAATCGGTCGAGGCCGTGAAAGGAGTTGGCTCAAGGGCCCCTCGGGAGGTCGCGGCGCCAATTTCGTCCACTTTGTCCTTGCAAAACTCAATAAACGTCCCCGGTTTCTTTAATCCGCCCTCATAACCCAAATCAGGCCAGTAATTGGTGTGAGTATCCTCCACGAGATAAATGCCGCGGGGCGAAATGTGATGGTAAAGCAATTCGAACGACGCCCGCTGATGGTGTGAAAGGTGGCTGCCGTCGTCGATGGCGATGTCGATTTGCGTGTATTTGGCCGATACTGCGTTTAGGACCGAAGCATCGTCCTGGCTGCCGATAAAGATCTCAATATCCTCTCCTTCATGCGCCTTGCAGGCGGGGTTGAGGTCGACCCCGATGATCTTGCAGCCCGGGCCGAAATATTCCCGCCACATTTCCATGGACCCCCCGCCCATGACCCCAATCTCCAGCACGACGGGGCTTTTTCCGCGGAAACGTTCAAAGTGGCGCTCGTAAATATCGAAATAGTGCATCCACTTGTGAAGTCTTTTTCCGGGGTTATTCAAAAAATAGCGATGAAGGAACCCGTCATCCATAATTTCCTCCTGTCTCCCTGCTACACGTCGAATTTATATCTTTCTTAAAACGCATATGCTTTGGCCAAGGACTCCCGGCTGGACGATTTCTTCGGTGGCGCCGACAAAACGCTCGACTTCCAGCTTGAGGCGCGAAGCGAAAGTCTTAATCATCTCCTTCGACATGAAGACATTCATCGGCACGTCGGCCGAGTCTTTGGACAACTGCAAAGTGTAGAGAAACACTGGCCAATGAGCCGGTTCGTCAAAATCCAGAAATGAAACTACGATCTTTCCTCCCGGCTTAAGGACGCGAATCGCTTCTTCGAGGTACCAATAGCTCTGTTCGTGGAGGAGATGCGTCAGCACGCTAAAGAAGCAAACCATGTCCGCGCAGCCGTCCGGTTCCGGAATTTGGATGTGGTCCACGACTCCGAAACGCCAATCCGGCCGGCCTGAGATGGTTCGCGCGTAATCGACCAAGTCGGTGACAATATCGAAGCCCGAATAGTGGCCGGAAAGATAGCTCGTCAGAGGCTTGGCCAGGCGCCCGGACCCACACCCGACGTCTATGAGATAGCTGTCGGACCGAAGACCAAAATGCTGTAGCAGAGCCAGTTCGATGTTTCCGGTTCGTTCAAAGCTTCCGCCAACAGCCAAAGACATTGCCTCGTCTTTGGGATGCGCCGCCTGAACGGAAGAAACAAACCGCTCGTACGTCACTTTTAAGTGCCGTGTACGGTCAATGTCTTGGTTAGTGTCTCGATTCAAACCATATTGCAGACGGTTAAGCTCCGCCAGATGTTGTTTGGTGACAGAGTGCTCTTGCTGAAGTCTTGTCAATTCTTCCTGTGTTTGCCGCCATTCGCCGGCAAATTTCTTTGGATCTGCGATCACGCGGGCAAGCACCTTTAATGTATTTGATTTCGTCATTCCGTCCTCGTCCATTCGAAACGACTTGCAGAGTCAGATGGCCGCGTCGAGAGCGTCCAGACCAGCGGTAATACGATCCGGATCAACCGAAAACGACCCGCGGTGGGGGATGCTGGAATCCGGCGTGACGATTGGGCCGCGCACGTCCGCGTATCTCCCGCGGCGGTCGGCGACAAGCGCATAGAAGAACCGGTCGCCGAAGATGTGAGGCGCAACGCTGAGCACCCGGACTCCGATCGGCGCATAGATGAGGCCAGTGAGGCCTGAACCGAGCGTACCGAAGATCGCCTGGGCCTCGCGAAAGAGCTGCGCCTGAGTTTCAAAATCCAGGCCAGCCATTTCGACGGCTTCATAGCCGCGGCGCGACAATCGTTCCGCGATCTCGTTCCAGTTGACCAGCGTGCGGGCGTCAGTCTGCTCGCGGAGGATCGCGATTTTCCGCGCCTTCCCGATCGGCTTTTGCGGCAGCGCGCAGCGCATCAGCTCCGCGGCGGCAGGATGCATGATAGAATCAGACCAAATCGGCGTCACCGCCCAAGCCGTCTTGAGCCTCAAGTTCTTGCCCGGTTTGATCGGGATCAGGCGATTGGGCGAAACGCCATAGGCCTGGATCGAGTTCGCGGAAATTTCTCCATTTTGGAACGTCCCCGGTATCCGGAACAATGAAGCGGAACCGCCCCGGAAAAGCAGCCTCGACCATGACGAGCTTCGGCAGCAACTCTCCAAGCCAATGCCCCCAGGTCCAAGAACCGTACCGGGCCACAATGACGACTTCGCCGCCGATCTCCTCTGTCGGCCAGTCGGCGGCGATCGCGGCTCTGGTCGCTTCTCCATACCAGGGCGGCGCCTGTTCCTCGACAAGAAAGGAGCCGATGGTCACTGTATAATCGGCGCTCGGGTGCAGGTTCGCAGCGCCCAGCGCGATCAGATCGATCGCTTTGAGATCCGCCAGACGATCGGCATAAACGTGCTCGTTCATCTGCCGGGCAAAAGCTGGGTTGAAGTCGGATATGTTTTCGTAAACCGCGCAGCCGGGAACCCGATAGCTAGCCTGCTGAGCGAGCCGCACGCGCGCGATCGCCATGGAATCGAGCGGGCGGCGTTCGAATTCGCCTTTTGGCTTTGGCTCCCGCTTCGGTTTGCGACTCCAGAACATAGTGCCCCAACAGAATCGCCGTCATTTGGAAGAAAGAACCGCTCCCCGGCGACAGACCGACTTGAACTCCTCAACGATCTCGGCGCACGGCCTTTTTCGAAAGATCTCGTGCTGCTTGACGACATCCAGGAACTGAAGATTGGCGATTTCCTTCGCGCTATAGGTCTTGATGTCGCCACGAACTGGATTTGCTCGCCAGACCACGCCTTGCCCGTGATTGTCGGCGATTGTTCTCAGCTCAAAGGTCGGGAAGAAAGCCTCGATGAAGAAAACGAGCTTGTACGTGTCCCCCATCCACGAATTGTCCGCATCGCCAATGAATCTCTTTAACTTCATCGAGTCCAGCTGATCCGGCAGGCCGGACTGATAGGAATTGGGAACAATGTCATCGATGATGATGGCGCCGTCGGGCGCCAGGAAACGGATCGCGTTGGTGAAGTCTCGCAATGTCTGTTCGAATGTGTGAAAACCATCGAGATAGATGACCTGAAACACCTCCGATGGTTCGATCCGATCGCTGAAATAAATATCGCTGGGGACTTCATGGAACGTGCAGGAAACGTTTTCTCTTATCGCCTGATCGACGGGAAAACGGAACTTAGGGTCGACGGCGACCTTTCGTTTGGCGTCGACCGCGAAGAACGTCTCGCCTTCGCTGACCCCGATCTCGAGATAGCTGGGCGCTTCGAACAACGCGATAAACTGGTTGATCGCTTCCGGCCGGGAAATCAAAAGGCCCGCCTTTCATTGTCAGATGGCTCCGCCCCAAGGTCCAAGAAGGTACTCAAGGCTCAGAACGAAACGTCAGGCCGAGTTGCCTGTCTCGACTTGGCCGTGGCTTTTGATCCATTTCCAGGTCGCGTGCAATTGTGGAAGGAACTCGGTTTTGCTTTCCCAGCCAAAATCGTTCTTTGCGCGCGAGCAATCCAGAACGCAACGTGGCACATCGATCGGCCGTCCGGGCTTATAGATGACGTCGAAGCGAACCCGCGTCGCCGCGCCAATGGCCTCGACGATCTCATTTACCGAGACGCCCCGCCCGCTTCCGGCGTTGTAGACGCCTTCCGTCCCGGCCGTCCCGGCGAGGGCGCAAAACTCAGCCAGATCGCCGACCGCGAAATAGTCGCGTACAACGCTGCCGTCGCCCCATATTTCAATGGGTTCTCCGGTCAAGATCCGGCGGAGAAAGGTCGAGATGACGCCTTGCACGCCTGAATGCGCCTGGCGGGGGCCGAAGGGATTGGAGGCGCGGATCACAATGGGAGAGAAGCCGCGCAGGCGCCGGTACATGTCGAGGTAATGCTCGATGGAAACCTTGACGATGCCGTAGGAGCTTAGCGGCCGCAGCGGGTGAGACTCGGGTATGGGAAGAATATCCGGGACGCCATAGACCGTCCCGCCCGAGGACAGAAACAAAATCCTGCGAACCCCCAGACGGTCCATCGATTCCAGAAGATTGAGCGTGCAAATCAAATTGTCCTGGACGTCGACTTTCGGATCGAGGTCGCCGGTCCCGGGAAGGGTTGTGCTAAGAAGATGGAAGACAGCGTCCACGCCGGTAAGCGCCTCGATGAGCGCCATCCGATCCGCGAAATCGCCGAACTGGTATTCCACCGCGGGCAGAGGGCGTCGAAAGCGTTCCGGTTGGCGGTCGAAGACACGGACGGAATGACCTCGGGCCAACAGCTTGTCGACGACATGCGATCCGATGAACCCAGCGCCGCCTATAAGCAGGACCTTCGTCATCAGCGCGTCACCCCGCGAATGTTCGTCACCGCCGAGGTCAGCCCAACAGCCGCGGGCACCACTCCAAACAACCGCTCAATCGCGTGAATAAGAGTGCCGTCTATGGGCACAGGCTCCAAAGGATAGTCATTCCAGTTCAGCTCCAAATCGACAAACTTCTGCACTACGGCGGATCGCGCCCAGAACATCGAGCCCACCGGAAAATTGAACTGCTCAGGCAGGGCGCTCAGCCCCATTCTTTCGCTTAGTTTGTTGGCGATTTTTCTATTCTTCGTCCAAGAAACAACATGAGGATCATCCGGGTAAACGATGCCTATTTCGGGATTAGAGGCCATTTCTGACAGGATGACGTCCAGCATTTTTCCGCCGTGACTTCCGCCGATTAAATTTTCTAAGAGAAAAATGTTCCACGCCTCCGCAAACGGTCGGTCTCCGACATGCGTGCTTTTCTTTGTGTGCAGATGGCCGATAATGTCGTAGGACGAGCAGAGAAGCCCACCGAATTCTGTTAGGAAGGGGCCAAGGTCTCGCCCTCGGTTCGGCGTCACCCGGACCTCGGCCACGCCTCCTTTGTAGCTCAACAGCGCGGCCTTCGACTCCGAGGCCGCCTCTTCAGTCACGGCGCTGACAAAGAGGTCCGGAGCGGTTTGATTGAGATTGAGCCGTTCGACGACGCCGACAAGTTGTTCGGGGTAGAATGCGTGCAGGTGAAGAGCGATCCTCAGGCCGGTCGGAGGAGGATTTCTGGCGGATCCGTTTCGAATGACCTTTTGAAGCCATGGCCCTTGAGGAAGACCTTTTTGAAGAAAGTCTGCGAACGGGTCACGCTCCGCGCGTCCACCCGAGTCGTTCATGGTCAAATAGACCAATGGCTGGAAACCGGGCATCGGCTTTCGAAGCTCAAGTCCTGACGCCATGCCCCTGACATAGACTTCAACGATCTCGTTCTCGGAGAGCGATTCGATCGCCTTGTGCTTATAGAAATCGCTGCGGAAACCGCCCGATGCGGCGATGAGATCAATGTCTTCCTTGATCCGGGCCTCGCAATCGATCGCCTCTTCGGCGATCGATTCCAGCTTCGACACGTAGGCCTTCATGTCGAACGCGGCTCTGGCGCCGTTGAGAGACCGCTCCGCGACTTCGGCGCGCAACTCCGGCTTCGCCGCCAAAGACAAAACCTTCCCGGCCAGGTCAATCGGGTCAAGATATTCGGCGACGCAATATTCCTTAAGCCCGATGTCGATCAGAAAATCGGCGATTCCCGTCGTTTGAGCGAAGCATACGACGGGAAGTCCTCGGGTCAGCGCGTCAATGCCGACATTCGGAAGGGGATCCAGACGTGACGGCAGCAGAAGGACGTCGGCCGTCTCGTAGGCGGCCTCGAGCTGACTGGTCGAGCGCAAGATCGTGACTTCGGCGTCAAGTTCAGCGCGCCGGATCTGGTCAGAGAGGTACATCGAATAGGCGAGCTCGCGCTCGGGATCGAAGCCGTCGCCGATCCAGATGAATCGAAACCGCCTTCTTAGCCCCCGCTTTGCGACGACACTGGCGCATTGAATGAAAAGATCAACTCCTTTTCTGAGCTCGATGTTGCCGACGCCCAGCACGAGGAAATCGCCCTCCGATCCCAAGGGGCGCAGATTGGCGAGCAGCCATTCTTTCTCGTCGGCGGATCGCTGAGCGTCGCCGACGGCGGGGGGAATGACACATTTTCCTTGCGGCGCAATATGGACCGAGGCGCCCGGATAGAGCCAGAAGTCCGAGATAACGCTCTGCAGCGTTAGGTTTGTGGAAAAGACGGTTTTGGATGACAGGATGAGCACGTCCCGGAGCGCCGCGCGCGGACGTGTGTTCGACGAGAATTCGTGGATCAGCGAAAGCGTCGGAATGGCCGCGGCCTTCAACGCCCGGAGCGCTCGCCAGGATTCCACGCTGTTGGCGATCGCAAAGGACAATTTGTACTGCGACACAACCGTCCTAACAACGCTGTCTAGTTCTTCGTCGCTCAACTGCTTTCGGTCGATCTGATGGAGCGAGACGGCCGCGGCCCTAAAATTCTCCGTCAGCTCACCGCCGCCGAGCGCCAAGCAAACAACATTGTACCGTTCGGAAAAAGCGGCAATCAGATTGAGCGCCAGGACAGGCGCCCCGGACCGCGTGGCTTCATGGCTGACGACAAGGATTGTCGGCTTCCGTTCGTCGAGAAGCGTCCGCTCGCCTACGGTCGGCGCAACGGTTTCGCTGGCACTGCCGATCGCGGCGGGTTTGAGGCCCGGCAGCTGAAGCCAGCCGCGCGGACTGCCGTTCTTATGGAAGCCAACCCGACGGAAGGGCCAGCTCGCAGTTCGACCGGCCGTGCGGGGAAGGTGAACCAGGCCGTCGACGAACCGCCACCTGAACGATTGCGTCAACTTGTCATGTCGATCCTGCAGCGCGTCCAGTCTGGCCGCCTGAGCGTCAAGTTGATCGGTGAGCCGCGTCCGTTCGTCGATCAGCCGAACGATCTGAGCATTGCGCTCGGCCTTCACGGACTGATGCTGTATGTTGTGTGCGAGCAGGTCGTCGCGCAGGCGACGGATCTCCGTCTCCCGCATCGACACCGCCTCGCTCAGGCGATGGGTCTCCGCCTCGCGCGTCGCGACAGCCTCGCTGAGGCGGCCTATCTCGGAGATCATCTCGGCTGCTTGCGTGCGGTGCGCGGGCAACTGCAAATAGGCGCCGACGACCTCGCCGGGTCTTCGTCGATCCATATAAACCGAGGACGGGAGGCGCGGGTTTTCCTCGTCACTGGCGATTGCAATCAGGAAAGGAGCGCGCGTCAACCCACTGCTCACCTCGATATACTCGAGGGATCGCCGTTCGTAGCTTCGCCAAGCGCCGCCGCCTTCCGCTTTCACAATGAGAGAGCCCAAAACGGCTCGCTGGCTCAGGATGTCCACATGTTTGAAGTTGGCGCGAAGCAGGGAGTCAAATTCGGCTGCCGTCAATTCAAGCAAGTGATACGGGTTCACGGGTTCCCCAGGCGCGGAGTAGACGGCGCGCTCGGGGGTGCTGACGATGAGCCGCCCGCCCGGCCGCAGCACCCGCCTAACTTCCGCCATGAATCGCCCGTGTTCGCGGACGTGCTCAAGCGTCTCAAACGAGACAACGGCGTCGACCAAGTCGTGGGCCAAAGGAAGATCGAGTGTGCTGCCCTGTATGAAGCGCAGGTTCTGCCGGCCATAGGTCATCCTGGCGTGAGCGATAGACGCCGGGTCGGCGTCCACTCCGGTCACGCTTTGGGCGGCGTTCGCCAGGATCGAAGAGCCGTAGCCCTCGCCCGAGGCGACATCGAGCACGTCAAGTCCCAAACAAAGATCACGGGCGAGACAGTAGCGATGGAAGTGCTCGAACTCGGTCTCGCCTTCCACCGCCGTCGTCATGCGTTCGCCAGTGGCTTCCATCGGACGCGCCGGGAGTAGCAGTTTAAACATTCCATTAGTTGTATTCGGCTCAGCCATATACATTCTCGTAGTTCATGTTGGACGGCGCTTTCGCCTCCTATCGGTTTCTCTCGCGCAGGCCAAGCCAATCGCGTGGCCCACAAGACATCGATCGCTATACCGAACGATGATGCGTCAGGCGTGGATATTGGTCGGATTGAATACGGCCGGGTCGGAGGCGCCGCCCGCGCCCGGGACGAGTTCACGTGACGCCGGCAGTCGCATCCGTCACCCAAAAACCGGAAAAGGCCGTTAGCGCCCGCCAGTTGAACAGCACATCCTTGTTGAACACGGCCTCTTAGCGAACGAGCCCGATTTTTCCTTTCTCTGCCGTTTTTTCTGGGCTGACGGGTCCGGGTACGCTCGAGCCATCGGGAGGGATGGAGGTTACCGTCGCAATGCCGCGTGTGATCTGACTGCGTCTCGCGGAACAAAAAGCGCCAACATGCTCATTAAATACCATAAAACTATTTAAATCAGCCAAGCTAATTAAACATTATTCGTCATTTTGGCAAAACGAACCCAATTGGCGCCCTTCAATTCTTCCAGCCAGCTCCAGAAGCGGGAAGAGCCGGATGTAGCAACCCGGCGCCCGTCGCATTCAGCGAGCTCGAAGCCCGCCACCAAAACCGAAGTCGGCAAACGCGTTCAAGCGCGTGCGGCAGGTCCCCGTCGATCAACCCGTTCTCGGAAGGCATGTCGGCGGCAAGCCGCAGGTCCCGCAAGGTCAACGCCGCCGGGCGAACCCAGAACGTTGTTCCGCCGAAGAAATCGAGTCGGAACTTGGCGGACGGGACGCCAATGCGCTCGGCGATCTTCAACGTCATCGAGCGATTGGACGCTGGCCGAGATGTACGTGCAGGGCGTCTTCCAGGGCATCATTCGACGAAAGGCCCTTGCCGACATGGACGCCTGGATCAGCAGAGCCCAGGCCAGCCTCGTCGCGCCACTCGCCCGCGGCATGTCCAAAGACAAAGCCGCGATCGACGCGGCAATCGCCTTGCCGTGGTCCAACGGGCAGACTGAAGGCCAAATCTGCAAGCTGGAGCTGGTCAAACGTCAGATGTACGGTCGCGGAAATCTAGCCCTCCTCCAGGCCCGCATCATCGGGCATCCCGAGACGTCAACCGGATTTGATTGCCCTGTTGGCTCATCGGCGGAGGCCGGGGTCGTCGTGAAGTATCACGTTTAGCAAGGAATTATGGATTTGAAGGTCCCCGTTGTAGTCGATGAATCCGAGCTTGCGGAACTTGTTCATAAAAAAGCTCACGCGTGACCGTGTCGTTCCGACCATTTCGGCGAGCGTCTCCTGACTGACCTTCGCTATGACGGGTTCGGGCCGCCCCTCCTTGCCAAAGTTCGCCATCAGTAGGAGCAATCTCGCCAAGCGCTTCTCGCTCGAATTGAACAGCTGATCGACCAAGTCCGCCTCGACTCGGGCATTCCGAGCCAAGATGTAGGAAAGGAACATCTCCGAGAACTTCGGTTCCTCGTGGAGCACACGAACGATGGCGGCCTTGTCCAATCTCATGATGACGCAATCCGTCAGCGCGGTGGCTGTCGCCAGGCGCACGGACTGCCCGCTCAAGCAGCCCTCGCCGAAGAAGTCCTCCTTCCCATGGAGAGCGACGACCGCTTCCTTCCCTAACTCCGATAGGACGCTAAGTTTGACTTGACCGTCTTGGATGTAAAACACCGAGTCTGCGGCGTCGCCTTGGGCGAACATCTTCCAATTTTTTCGATAGTTCGAGACGCTCCTCCCGCCGTCCACAGTGTTTAGGAATACCTGAACGTCGAAAGATTTCCTACGCTTTGCCGTAGCCATTTGGTTCGCCGACAGCCGTTCCGATGGTGTGATTTTAGCACCCTCTCCGTCTGGACTAAAGTTCCGCGTTGGCCGCCATCCGTCCGCCCGCCCGCATCCTGCTCTGGCCTGCAGGCGCGCGAAGGCCGTATCCACGTCGAGCGCCCGCAGCACAAGCTCATTGCGCGCCGGCGGGCTCTGACCCACCCCGAGCCCTCTCAGAGCATCCTGGGCGGCCTCGGCCGTCCGCGGGGTCAGGCTACTCCACAACGTTCACAACGGGCGCGCCCACGCTCGCCACCACGCCCTTTCTTGCCCGTCTGCGCCCCGCAGCCGCTTGCAAAAGCTCCAGCCTCTCGCCGATAGGCGCGCCGCGGATCTTCTCCAGCCGCGCCGTCTTTGGCGACGATTGCCGCCAAACGTCTACCCACTCGGGAAGCATCTGGTCGATCATAGCGCGCCCGAGTTTCGCCTTGGATCGTCGGCGTTGCACCGGCGCGTCCACCCAGCCAGCGGAAGCAATGCCGATCAACTCACGGAATAGTGAAATGGCAACCTGGTAGTTTGCCGCTCCCCGCTCAAAGGTGAGCACTTTTGCTCAAACTCGGCCCGTCAGCCGTCCTAAAGGCTTCTACCTATGAGGCTTAGATCGTCGATAGCCTCGCGACTGTGAGGAAAAGCTTGGACCCCCTAGGAGGTGAAGATGCCGATCCAGAACGATGAAGTTGAGCGGCGATCGCGGCTGGTTTCGCTGGTCTACGAAGTGCTCCGGGACATGGAAACGCCAGCAGAGGAGGCGACGAACACGACAGTCCTCTCTGCCTTATCTCGGGCGTTCCTAGATAAAGCGACCGCCCAGGGGAACCGCCGGGTCGACGCGCCCAAGGAGCGCCACAAGTCGGTCATGTTCTCTATGCAGTGAACGTCAGGCGCGTCCGTTTGCAAGCTGAAGAATTGGCGACGCATCGTAATCCGACACAACCGCTTGATTCGAGCTAGAGCCTCTGACTGTCAGCTTGAATCGAGAGGGATTCCGGAGAGGCGAGCGTGGTGAATCACCTCCGTAATGAGGAGGTGATTCGCGATGCCGAAGCCCTATTCGCTTGATCTGCGTGAACCCGTTGTCGGCTTTGTCGAGGACGGTCATTCGCGCCGCGACGCGGCGCACGCACGCGGGGAAGCTTCGAAGCCAAGCCCAGCAGGGGCAGACGCCACGCCAAGCTCGAACCGTATCGGTCGTTCCTTTTGGCGCAGGTGATCGAGAAGGCCGACATCACCATGCCGGAACTGGCGGCTGAGCTCAAGAATGTCGAAACTACTTCACCGCCGCAGGCTACGTTTTCATATGAAAGTCCGGCGCCCTAGGTGTGATCCTTCAGGAGGTTGTCCATTCGGCCCGGATCGCGAACTCTCAAGTCGCCAAATCGCCAGCGATTCGCGGAGAACCGAATGGACACCCACAAGAATGGGCCTCTGACGGCGAAAGGTCGAGAAGCTATGGTGTGCGCTATTGTTGAAGGCTGGGTGAGCCAGGCCGCCGCTGCGCGCCAGTTTAATGTCACGCCGAAGACCGTCGCCAAATGGGTTCTGCGTTTCCGCGCCGAGGGTTGGCCGGCTTGTAGGACCGTTCGTCTCGGCCTCGCTCATCGCCGAGCCAAACCGCGCCGGCCACATGCGCTAGGGTCGAGGCTTTGCGTCGGCAACGCTGTACAGGCAAGCAAATCGCCGCCGAAGTCAGGAGTTCGGCGGCAACCGTCGGCCGCATTCTCAAGCGCCTCGGCCTCAATCGGTTGTCGGCGCTGGAGCCGGCTGAGCCAGTCCGCCGTTATGAGTGGACCGCCCCTGGCGAGATCCTCCACATTTCGCGGCCGCGCTGCGGAGCGGGTCACGCTGGAATTGGGCCGCGCAGCGAGCACGAGATCCGCAACGCCTTTGAGAAAGAGGTTGAGGCCGAACGTTGGACCAGCTTCGACCGATCGCTCCGCAACATCTCGGATGAAGGTGGCGGGGTTGCTGATCTGCGTCCCGCCAGCGCCGGCGAAGACCCCGCGCTACGCCAGTTGATGGTTGGGCGCACCGCCAAGCTCGAACGGCTCGCACTGGCGGAACAGGTTGGTCCCGCACAGTGGACCTTGAAGCCCGGCATCGAGCCAGCCTTGCGCGATCTCGGCATCCGCGGCGACATCATCAAAACGATGCACCGGGCGCTGAATGCAGGTGCGTGCGCGACCGTTCGCTGGCGCAGGCGCTCAGTCTGTCGCAAGTGTTGGTGGGGCTCAAGCTAGCGGATGCGGCGATCGAGTGTCTGCGCTCCCGCTGATCGCGAAGCGACAGCCGGGAAAGTGGAAGAAGGCTGCGCGAGAAAGGCGAGGTGGTGGGCCGGGCAGGACTCGAACCTGCAACCAGACCGTTATGAGCGGCCGGCTCTAACCATTGAGCTACCGGCCCGTTTTGGGCGCGCCGCCCGGGGGTAAAGCGCAAAACGCGCGCGCTGGCAATGCGTTCTCGCATGAACGAGCCGGCCGCCGGGGCGCCCATCGGAAGACCGACCCCGAGTCGCGAGTCTCTCTAGTTCAGCGTCGCCGTCGGGCGTCGAGCGGCGGTCGGCGCGTCCTCAAAGCCGACTGCGCGCTCGACGATATAGAGCGGCCGGCCCTTCGTCTCGGCGTAAATCCGCCCGACATAGAGCCCGATGACGCCGGTCATCAGCATGTTGGCGCCGCCAAGCGCGGCGATAACCACAATGGTCGAGCTCCAGCCGCGCTCGAGGCTCGGGTCGCCCAACGCCCACCGCCCGATCACGCTCAACCCATAGACGAAGGCGAGCGCGGACACCGACGCGCCGGCCCACAGCGCAAGACGAAGCGGCGCGTCGGAGAACGAGATGACGCCATTCGACGCAAGGCCGATCATCTTGCGGAGCGAATATTTGCTTGTCCCCGCGGCCCGGGGCGGGCGGTCGAAGGTCACCGTTCCCTGGTGGAACCCGACCCAGGCGAACATGCCGCGCACGAACCGGTCGCGCTCGGGCATGGCGAGAAAGCAGTCGAGGGCGCGACGATCGACCAGGCGGAAATCGCCGGCGTTGTGGGCTATCGAGACGTCGCCGAGCCGCCCCATGAGGCGGTAGAACAGATGCGCCGTCGCCCGCTTGAAGCGGCTCTCGCCTTGGCGCGAGGCGCGCTCGGCGGAGACGACATCGTAGCCCTCCTTCCATTTCGCGACCATCTCGAGCACGACTTCGGGCGGGTCCTGCAGATCCGCGTCCATCACGATGACCGCGCGGCCGGCGGCATAGTCAAGCCCGACCGTGATTGCGATTTGATGGCCGAAATTGCGCGACAACTTGATCAGGCGGTAGCGGTTGTCGGCGCGCGCCTTCGCCTCGATCACGATCGCGCTCGTATCGCTCGATCCGTCGTCGACGACAATCACCTCAGCCTCGGCGTCGAAGGCCTCGATGAGGGCGTCGAGGCGCTTGAGCAGGACCGGGATAACGGCCTCCTCGTTATAGATCGGCACGACGAGGGAATAAGTCGGCGGCATGGGCGCACGGGCCTTTTGAAAGCCTAAGTCCAGACACTGTCTGGCAAAGGCCTAAACAAAGGCTTTGCAGCGCGCGGGGCGTCGAGCCGCTACTCCGTCAGCGCTTTGTCTGATAGGATGGTTAAAATGCCTTAACCAGCGCTTCCCGGAGTTGGCCATGGAATACGAAAACATGCCGTCCTCTTCGAATATCGAGGATCGGCGCGGACAGCGCGGCGGGGCGGTGGGCGCTGGCGGGCTCGGCATCGGCGCCATCGTCGTCATTTTCGCCATCAGCTATTTCACCGGCATTTCGCCCCAGGTGCTCATCAGCGGGGCCGAAATGATGGGGGTCGGACAACAGAGCGCGCCGCCGTCAAGCGCGCCGCCTGATCCGAACGACCCAATGCGCGCGTTTCTCTCCAAGGTCGTTGGCGGGACCGAGGCGGTTTGGACGGAAGTGCTGCCGGCGCAGACGGGGGTCAAATACCAGCCGGCGACGCTCGTCATCTATGATGGGGCGACCCGGTCGGGATGCGGCGGCGCGCAATCGGTGATGGGGCCGTTCTACTGCCCGATCGACAAGAAGGTTTACCTCGATACCGCCTTCTTTCGCGATATGAAGAACAAGTACGGCGGCGGCGGCGACTTCGCCTATTCCTATGTCGTGGCGCACGAGATCGGCCATCACGTGCAGGACCTGCTGGGCATTCTCGACAAAGCCGACAAGTACAAGCAGCAGGTGAGCCAGACCCAGGCCAACGCCGTTTCGGTGCGGATCGAACTGCAGGCCGATTGCCTCGCCGGCGTGTGGGCGAACCACGCCAACGACAAATGGAAAATCCTCCAACCGGGCGACGTCGAAAAGGCGCTGGCGACGGCGCAAGCGATCGGCGACGACCGGCTGCAGACGGCCGCGCGCGGCTACGCCGTGCCCGACAGCTTCACCCACGGCTCCTCGGCGATGCGGCAGAAATGGCTGACGGCGGGCTTGAAGAGCGGCGACATCAAAGACTGCGACACGTTCTCGAACTGACGGCCGTCTTTACGGGGAGCCACAGGGCGTCGAGAGACGCCCGTCTTTCCGGACGGGCGATGGCGACGAAGATTCCATGGGGGCGGATAGCGGCCAGTCTTTGGTCAGACTGGGGTTGCCGATCCACCAACCTGGAGACGACCGATGTCGCTTGATCGCCGTTGCCTGGAACCCGCCGCTATCCGAACGCAGCTTGGCGCAATTCAAGGGGCCCCCCGCAACTCCTGGATCGCCGCGTCGGCCTTCGGCCTCCTCGCGATGACAATTTCATCAATACGCAGCCTGCTCTGACGAAAAACGCGAAGCGACCATCGCTGACGAGTTCATATCCTCCTCTCCCGTGAATAGAGAGTGATTCATACAGTCTCGGGCAAGTTGGGTTGACGGCTCAGCGTCCATCTGATCCACCTTGGAGACCGGAGCTGCTCTCGCTAACCGCGCAAGACGGGTGGAGACCAGCATTTCGCATTGAGGAGACGCGCCATGACGGCGGATGCTGAAGTTGGTTGGATCGCGGCCATCATCATCGGCGGAATTGCTGGCTGGCTGGCCGAGCAATTCATGAAGAGCGACATGGGATTGCTGATGAACATCGTGCTCGGCGTCGTTGGTGCGGCGATCGCCAGCGCCATTCTCAGTCTTTTTGGGATCGTGCTCGGCGGATGGATCGGCTACCTGGTTCTCGGATTTATCGGCGCTTGTATATTGATCTGGATCGTTCGCGCCGTTCGGGGCCGCACAGCCTGAGGCCCTGCGCGCCGCGGCAGGGAGCCCACAGCTAGAGCAAACCGCATATTGTTGGAATCGTCATCGCGAGGAGCGAAGCGACGCGGCGATCCAGGAGTTGCGGGGTGCCCTGCGTTCCCCTGGATTGCTTCGCTTCGCTCGCAATGACGATCGTGGTTCGAACCAAATACAATTTACTCTAACGCACGCTCGAGAACGACGTGGGCTGCAGAATCGAGTTCGAAAAACTCGCGAGAATCGGCCCGTCCTTTTCGCTCTCCGCTCGCGCGGCGATCCATTCAGGGTCGCTCAGAAACGCGGTCCATTTCTGCTCGCGTTCGGCCAGTGATTCCCAGGCCAGAAGGTAAGTGAGGTCGTGGTTCGAACTCGCCGATCGCCGTCGTCCAGAAGCCAGCCTGTCGAATGCCATGCTTCTCCCAGACCCGCAGCGTATGATTTTCGAACCGCTTCAATAACGCCGGCAGTCGATTGGGCAGGCAGTGATAAACGCGAAGCTCGTAAATCATTCAAAGACGCCCCTGTTGTCGTTGGCCGGGTGCCCGCGCGCATCCGCGATGGGTGAAGCGGCGGCGGCCGACCATCGCATGCCACGCCGCCCATCGACAACCGAGAGTGCGCCGATTGCTGCTCAGTTCACGAAGGCGCTATGAAGGCGGCTTCCGAACTGGACGGCTGGTTTTCTTCACCAGCTTGTGCGTTCCGTACAAAAGGGGACCGAGCGTCCGTTTCAGTCCGCTGTACTCCGCACACCAACGATCGTATTCGACTTGCCGCATGCCGACCGAACGGAGCGCATCGCCGACCGGCACACCCTCCGCCGTCAACGCATCGACCATCTGAAGCCTCTGGACAATTTCCCTCGGGCTAAACTTCGACCTCATCATCGCCACCCCGGACGGCGCTTCACGCCGCAAGAGAGCGACCGCCTCCAGCGGTCAAGGGCGGAACAATGCGCTTCGCCGGCTATACAGAGCTTCGCCGGCTCATTAAGCTTTCTCAACAAACCATATTGCGTTCGAAATCGCGTGATCCCGAGAGGGCTAGCGGAACCCACTCGCGAACATTGGGCAGCGACGAAACGCTTGGCGAGCCCGACGCCCGGCGATCCGCGCCAATGAACAAAATTTAATTTCGTGGCCAGCGCGAGGTGAGGCGGAGCATGGTTACCCTTGCCTCCAGGGCGCGAGCACGCCTGGGAGGTTATGCGTTCTGGCGTAGTCGCGCTTCTAATCGTGAAACGGAGAAGCCCTATGCGAATGTTTGTAGGCGCCGTCTTGGCGACGGCTTTGCTCGGCGCGGCGTCTGTTGCTTACGCGGCCGACGCCACCGGTAAGATCAAGAGCCTGGATACGACCAAGGATATGGTCACCCTTGACAATGGCTCGAGTTACGTCGCGCCCAAGAGCGTGACGCTCTCCGGCCTCAAGGTCGGCGAGAAGGTGACGGTGAGTTACACCAAGTCCGGCGATAAGATGGACGTCACCTCGATCAAGCCTGCAACTTGACGGCTTCCCATCACTGGTGACGCCGTTGAGTGTGAGCCGCCGGTCATGCCGGCGGCTTTGCGAGCGGCGCTCCAGCCAAGGCGTCATGGTGTTGGAAAGTTCACCGCTGACCGTCAACGCGCTCGCGACGCGATCGGCACGCCTCTACGGAGAGGCGCGCCTCGTCAAACTTCCGACATCACCTCCACACCATTTCCTCCCCGGGTCCGATCTGGCGAAACGCAATGCATGACCTCGCCCTGGTCGACACGGGTCGGTCCGCTCGGCCCCGGAGCATCGAAATGAGGGCGGCGCTGGATCTCTTGCGCCGAATTCCCGGTCGGGCGCCGCGCCGAATTGCCGACGTGTACGGAGGAAGAGGGTCGATGAGGGCGCTACTGGCTCGTCGGTTTCCTCACGCCGAGATCGAGACCATTGACCTTTCGCAATCGACCGATCGTGCTGCGGAACCCGGCCCCGACCGGGTTCATCACGGCGCGGCCGGCCGCTGCCTGAGCAAGGGGGGCAAATTCGATCTGATCTGTTCCAACGGCTCGTTGGAGATGGCGCCGTCGCTGCCGCAATTGTTGCCCGAGCTTCTCGGGATGGTCACCGCGGATGGTTGCGTCGCGGCCGAATTCCCCAACGATTTGTACGAGCCGAGCCGGGCGCTGATGCGAATGATCGCCGCCGACGGGCCGTGGGGAAAGACACTTCTGCCGATCGCCAAGACCAGGCCATTCAACGAAACGATGGAAGACCTCTATGCTGTTCTTGGTCCAATCTGCGCCACCGTCGACATCTGGGAAGCGACTTACCTCCACGCCATGGCGGGCGTCGCGGCGATTGTCGAATGGATGGAGGCGACGAGCCTCGCGCCGTTCCTGACGCCGCTTAGTGAAGCCGATCGTGGCGAGTTTCTCGATCGCTACGCCGCCGAATTGCGGCAGGCCTATCCCGCGCTCCCCGACGGCAAAGTTCTGTTCCGCTCGCGGCGGCTCTTCGTATTCGCGCAGCCGTAACGCGGCCGCGAGCCGGATCACCGCGGTTTCGCCTTCATCGTGCGCGCCCAGAGAGCCTCCTCCATCCGTTCGGCGATCTCGCGCAGATAGGGGTTGCGCGCCTCGCGGCCGGCGCGACCGGAATTGAGGTCGCTCTGGAAGCCGTCGCGCTGCGGCCAGTGCTCGGCGAGCAGCTCGAAGCCAGCGTCTTCGATCGCCTCCACCGCCTTTGAGAATTGCATCTCCGAGCGGCCGACTTTCGACAGGACGACCACGAGACGTCCCTCCGCGCCGCGCCGCGCGAGTTTGCGCGCGAGCGAAAGCGTGGGCCTCAGATCATCGCCCGATACGCCAGTCGGCAGAAAGACGACGTCGCTGTCCTCGGCGATTTCGGTCGAGAGATCGTCGGCGAGACCGCGCGTGTCGGCGACGATGAAATCGGCGACTCCCTCCTCGCGGCGCAGCTTCTTGAGGCTTTTGAACGCGCGCGTGTCGACCTCCGGCTCGAGGCTCGCGCGCATACGCAGCGCCCCCCACTCGACGCAGGTCAATTGATCGAGATCGAAGTCCGCAAGCAGCGTCTTGCGTCCGCGATGAAGCGCGCCCACCGCCAATAGGCGAGCGAGCGTGCTCTTGCCTACGCCCCCTTTCTGGCTGACGAACGCCGCGGTGGTCGGTGTTTTTGCTTTTGTCATTCTCGCGCCGTTTTGAACGCTTCGCCTCGTCGCGAAGGCGTATCGCGTGATTCGGTAATGGTATTCGTTGGCGCTCAGATGACAAGCGTGTAACGAGCCGATCAACGGCTGATATACGCTATGTTTCAAAATGCACAGCGGGCGCGCCGACATTTCTTTGCGATGTTATGATCTTGGCTCAAACAGTGCGCAGCCTTGCGCTTATTTCGGTCGGTCGAAGTCTCCCATTTCGTAAAACGGACGGATTTCGATCACCGATGGTCCGGGCATCGGATTGGGGCAACGCTTGACCCACTCAATCGCCTCGTTGAGATCGTGGACCTCCCAGATCCAATAGCCCGCGACAAGATCATGCACATTGGAAAATGGACCTTTGGTCACGGATCGATTCCCGCCTGAGAATTCGACGCGCGCTCCCTTCGCGCTTGGTTTGAGGCCAGCCGCATCGACGAAAATCCCGGCGTCCTTCAGCTGCTGGTTGTATGCTCCCATTTGCTCGAGCAGCTTAGGCGTCGGCATCTCGCCGTCCTCGCTCTCGTTCGTCGCCTTGACGATCACCATCACGCGCATCGTCGCTCCGATCAATTTGAGAAACATCTCGCCGGTGACCGTCTCAACGTCCGAGAGGCCGCTCTTCGGCCCCTCGCCGACTTGAAACGACCGCCGCTACTTCTTCGGCGCGACGAGCGCGAACATCGCGCCCTGGGGATCGAGTCCGTTGATGATCCAGCTTCCGCCTGGAACCTGCATCGGCCCGTGAATAACCTGGCCGCCTGCGGACTTCACCCGCTCCTGGGCCGCATCGATCGCATCGACGGTGATGTAATAGACCCAATGGGCGACGGGCTCTTGAGGCATTTTCTTCATCATGCCGCCGGCCTGCTGACCTTTGGTGTTGAAGATCTGGTAGGTCCCCATGGCGCCCATCTGAATGGCTTCGCCCTTCGTCCAGCCGAACAGGCCTGAATAGAAGGCGAAGGACTTCTCCGGATTATCGCCGCCGTGCAACTCGTGCCAGCCAATATGGCCGGGCTTTGCGGGGTCCCGCTTCGGGGCTTCATCTCCGTCGCCTTTGAACAGCAAGAAGCCTGCGCCGCTCGGATCGCCGGCAACGGCGAAGGTCCCGACGTTGGGGATCTCGGCCGGCTCTCGATAGATGGCGCCGCCGGCGGCCTTGACCTTGTCGGCATAGGCTTTGACGTCGTTGACCGCGATATAGCCCATCCATGCCGGGCGCACGCCCATTTTCGCGGCGTCCTCAGGGATCGGCATCAACCCGCCGACCATGTCTTCGCCGGACTTTAGCAGCGTGTATGTCTGCGCGTTCATCGTGTTGGGCTCGAGGCTCCAGCCGACGACTTTTGAATAGAATTTCTCGGCTCCGGGAAGATCGTTCGACATCTGGTCGTACCAGACGAATGTGCCGAGCACGTCCGATTGATTAGCGTTCGCCATATTTTCCTCCTTCAGTTTGCCGCGAGGGCTTGGTCTACTGACGAATGTCGACTTCCGCATGACGCGGCCCCGCGCCAGGCGCGTTGAGCGGAGAGGAATTGGTCGGCCCGTCGATAGCTTCATGCCGTTCATTGAGCGCGTTGAAGACCCTCGTCGGCACGCGCAAGTTGTCATCCTTTTCATAGCGCCGTCGCAGGTCTGCAAATGCGCTGTCAGGGTCGCGCGTCAGCGCGGCCAACTCATCAAAATATGCCGGATCGAATTCCTCTTGTGGCGCTGGCTGCGCGCCCCAGACGTCCCAGGGCGCCATCTCCATCTTGTTGAGCGCCGCCATGTCGCGGACAAGGCTGCCGGCGACGAACCAGAGGCCGCGAAGGCCCGCGAAAGAAATGCCGAACCGCCGCTCGTCGGCTTCGCCGCTACGGCAGCGGCGCCACGCTTCCCCAGCGGTCAGAAACTGCGTTCGAGGCAGATCGAGCGTGTCGAAGCCTATGTCGAGCCGTCGCCGCCAGACCTCATCGATCTGTGGATCCGCCAGGCGCCATCGGCGGTCTCGCGCATCCCAGTATTCGCACACCCAATAATCCTCGAAACCCGGCGGATTGAAATAGGCGGCGAATCCGCAACGCGAGCGCGCCGGCACGGCCTTCGCGCGCAGCATCGTCACAAGCATGAGCGCGAACGCGTTGCAGCGTCCAAGCAGCCGACGCTCCGGCGATCTGGCGATGTGCAAAGGCCTGTCGTCGAGCTCAACTATGCTCGCAAGCCGCTCGGCGATCGGGCGCAAATGGATCTCGGTCAGGCGACTTTCTGGAGGCTCGAAACCGTAAAACTCGCGCGCAACCACGTCATAGATTCCGAAGCCCTGGATGACGCGGGTCAAGGCGGCCACGTCACTGGGAAGCGATTCGATGACCGCGCCCGCTTCGCCAGGCTCAGTCATCGGACTGTGGGAGGCGTAGAAAGCAAGGATGCCGACGGCGTCCATGTAACCTTCCTTATCGGATGCTTCGTCTTCCGAAAGCCAAGGACCCGTCGTGGAATCAGGCGTTGTTAGCTCTGACGCCTAGTTCGGCGCTGCGGCCGCTTTCATTTGAGCGACGTCGAGTTTCTTCATGCTCATGACCGCCCGCATGACGCGATCGGTGCGCTCGGCGCCTCCCCCCAACAGCTCCGGGAGCATACGTGGGACGATTTGCCAGGAGACGCCGAACTTGTCGGTGAGCCAGCCGCACTGGACGTGCTCGCCGCCCTCAGCGAGCTTCTCCCACAGCGCGTCGATCTCAGCCTGGTCGTCGCAATTGACCATCAGCGACAGCGCCGGCGTAAATTTGTATTGCGGGCCGCCGTTCAGGGCCAACAGATGCTGGCCGTCGATCTCGAATAGAATTGTCATCACGGCGCCTTTCCGGCCAGCGGCGAAGTCGCCATAGCGCGCGGTCGATATGATGCGGCTGTTCGGAAAAATGGAGAGGTAGTGAGCGACCGCCTCCTCCGCGTTGAAATTGAACCAGAGGCAGGGCGTGATTTTCTGCTCGGTCATCGGGTCCGTCTCCTCCTTGGCAGCGCATCAAGGCGCGGTCTTGGGCCAACGATCTAGGACCGCCCCGCCTGTTGGCAGGAGCGTCTCGAAATATCGCTTGAGATGGTCGAAGCAGTCGGCGGCGACGCTAGGGCCGTGCAGCCTCTGACCGGACGCCGCGGCCCTTGTCGCTTTCGCCGATATGCTCCCAGTTTGCCGGTCCGATCCCATAGCAGGGGGCCCATACCAACTAGTCGGTACGCTTGTCAAGCCGAAACTCCGCCCGTGCGCGGACGGTTTGGCGTCGGCAGGCAGCGGCTAGCGATTGTTCGGCTCCACAAATGGTCGTCACGGCGTCGTCGATGATCTGGGCGATTTCAGCTCGCGGAATGCGGGCGCGCGCCCGGATCGACAGCGTGTGGAGGGTCGCCGTCGCCATCCGCGCGAGGCGGCGCGGATCCGCGACTTGCGTCAATTCGCCCGCCGCGCGCGCATCGGCGAACAGGCGCCCGAACGCGCGATCCGCGCCGTCGATCGCCTCGCCGACGAGGCTATGAAGGTCCGGATCCGCGATCGCCTCGGAGGCGGCGCTCAGCACCGTGAAGCAGCCGCGCGGGCCGTTCGGGCCGCTGAGGTAAAGATCAAGCGCGGCGGTGAGAATGCGCCTCAGCTTCGTCCGCAGTGGCTCGCGTACCGCAAATAGCGGCGCGAATGACTCGTTCATGCGCTTTCGGTATTGGCCGTAAGCCTGCAGGTAGAGCGCGCGCTTGTCGCCGAAGGCGCCGTAGAGGCTCGGGCGGTTCAAGCCCGTCGCCGCGCTGACGTCATCGAGCGAGGTGGCGGCGAATCCGTCACTCCAAAAGACGTCCATCGCCTGGACCAGCGCCGTCTCGGGCTCAAAGGCGCGCGGCCGGCCACGCTTCCGCGAAGCGGCATTGGGAGCCTCACGCGCAGTTTTTTGTACCATGTCGCATAAAACTCTTGACTGTAGTTATTATATGCGAAAGAGTACAAAAATTGCAACGGAGGAACCCATGGAGCTCTATTTCGCCCCGCTTGCCTGCTCGATGTCGGCTCGCATCGCGCTGGCCGAAGCCGGCGCCGCGATCGATCTCGTCGAGGTCGACACCCGCGCCGGACGCATCCTTAAGACCAGCGGCGACTATCGCGCCATCAATCCGCTCGGCTACGTGCCGGCGCTGAGACTCGACGACGGAACCGTGCTGACCGAGAATTCGGCCATCCTGCAATATATCGCCGACCAATATCCCGAGGCTCAACTTGCGCCGCCCGCCTCCGATCGCGTCGGGCGCGCGAAGCTCAGGCAATGGCTGAGCTTCATCGGCGCCGAACTTCACAAGAGCCTTATGACGCCGCTGCTCGGCACCAACACTCCGCCCGAGGTGAAGGCCTGGACGGTGAACAGATACGCTCCGCGCCTCGCCTATCTCGACGCCAAGTTGAAGGGCCGGGAATTCCTGCTCGACCGCTTCAGCGTCGCGGACGGTTACCTCACAACAGTCCTGAACTGGACGCGGGCGACGCCGGAGATCGACCTCTCCGCCTATCCCAACGTGAAAGCCTATCTCGAGCCCATGCGCGCGAGGCCGAGCGTCGCCGCGGCTTTGGCGACCGAACTTCCGCTGTTCCACGCGGAAGTCGCGCGGCGCAAGGCGGCGTGACGCGGAGCGCCCCGAAGTGCTGGATGGGGGCTGCTATCCCCAAATCCTCGCACTGCAATCCAGTGACGACGATAAGCGCGGCTGGCGGTGCGGGTTATGGCGAGGTCTCCGAGCGCAAGGTTGAGCGCCGTTCGGGATATTCCAAGGATTGCGCGAGAAGCATCACAACCGTTGACGCGGCGCATTTCTCGTGGCTTCACTATTGACTGCGCTTAGAAGTTAAATATTATCACACATCTGGCGCGCTAATATCCCGGCTTGGTGCGCGCGTCGCCCCGCGCCGGAAGCCGCAGCCGGCGCGGGGCTTTTTTCAACGATTATCGCCTCAAGAAGAGCGCTTCGATAGAAGTCGCCGGCCGTTGTCCGGAACCTTCGACTCGGGGCTGCGTTTGCTCCTTGGACAACAGCCAAGGAGAATTCCTTATGGACGCCGTCCAGGAAACATCGACCCTTATCGCCGCCGGCAAAGTCCAAGGCACATACGTCTTCAACACTGGAGGCGATCGGGTGGGCTCAATCCACGACCTGATGATCGACAAGCAAACCGGCCAGGTGGCTTACGCGATCATGGCGTTTGGCGGATTCCTCGGTGTGGGAGACAGCTATCATCCGCTGCCCTGGTCGCTACTGAAATACAACACGAACCTCGGCGGCTATCTGGTTGACATCGATCAAAGCCAGCTTGAGGACGCGCCCTCTTATCCGGTCGGGACACAACCGGCCTGGGGCGATCCCGACTATGAGCGCAAGCTCCGCGACTACTACGGCGTCACCTCCCCTGGGGGCCCGCTCTGACGCTTTCACGAGTAGTGCGCCATTAGGGACGCAGCCTGATGGCCAAGCAAGGCGGCGGTTCTTATCCGCCGCCTTGTCCGTTTTGGCCTCGCGCAGTGCAGCGTTTGCGTGCTGCCACCGCATCCCGCCCTTTCGCAAATCTCGCCCGCAGAACGACTTTCAATGCGCCGCTTTCCGCGCAACAATCGGAAACCGAACTGAACCTGCGGCGAAGAGAAATTGAACGGCTCATCCGAATTCACAACCTGGGTCGCGTTGGCGGGCGCCGCGATACTGGCGGGGCTCACCGCGATCTAATCCGCGTCTCCGTTCCTCTTGATCGCGGCGGCCGTCATCGGTGCCTATCTCGGCTACAAAGGCGAGCAACTTGGCCGCGCCTATGTCGAAAGACGCCTAGGGCGAAACCGCTCAAAATAGAGTGGACCTGTACGTCGCGCCGCTTCGGCGGCGTAAGCTTCCGTCAAGCCAAGCCGAACGCAGACGGAAGGGGAATTGGAAAGCGACATGAGACTGCGTTCCCTCCTGTTCGTTCCCGGCGATTCCGACCGCAAATTTGCGCGGGCAAGGGATTGCGGCGCCGACGCCCTCATCCTCGATCTTGAAGATTCAGTCGCGCGCTCCGAGAAGGCCAAGGCCCGCGCCCATGTCGCTGCAGCTGATCGACGAACAGCCAAAACGAGCCTGTCGTTCTTCGTCCGCGTCAATGCGCTCGACACCGGGCTCGCGCTCGACGACCTAGCGGCGGTGGTCAAACCCGGCCTCGACGCGCTCTTGGTCCCGAAGGCCAACAGCGCGGCCGATCTCGAGCGCATCGCCCATTATCTCGAGGCGCTCGAGGCGAAGGCCGGCATGGTCCCTGACGCGGTCAAATTGGCGAGCGTGGCGACCGAAACGCCAAAGGCGATGTTCGCGCTTGGCTCCTACGCGCCCGCCCATCCCCGGCTGATCGCCTTGACCTGGGGCGCGGAGGACCTCTCGGCGGCGCTCGGCGCAACCGACAACAAGGAGCCGGACGGATCGTGGACGTTTCCATATCAGCTGGCCCGCGCGCACTGCCTGTTCGCGGCCTCGGCCGCCGAGGTCTGCGCCCATCGACACGATCTATGCGGATTTTCGCGATTCCGAGGGGCTCGAGCGGGATTGCCGGCGCTCCCGGCGTGACGGCTTTGTCGGGCGCCTCGCGATCCATCCCGATCAAGTCGCGGCGATCAATCGCGCTTACGCGCCGTCCGAAGCCGAGGTCGCGCATGCGCGCAAGATCGTCGCCGCCTTCGACGCCAATCCCGGCGCCGGAACGCTCGGGGTCGACGGCAAGATGGTCGACATTCCACATCTGAAGGCGGCGCGCAAAATTCTGGCGTCGATTTGACCGCAAGTTTCGTGTCGTGCTCGGCGGGGCGATTGACCATTGTGCGCCCGCTCTCTCGCCGTGCGCACAGATATTGTTCTTGATTCGTTCTATAAGCATCGTTATGAGCAACTCCACGCGGGCGGATTAAGTTCGACTTGGCTCCGCCCTATGAGGGTGTCGAGTTCAAACCTATGTAAAAGAGGTTTCGCCGGCCCCTTTTTCATCGCGCCGGGCCGGCCGGACGTTGACCGGCCGCCACACCGCTTATCGGGGAAATGCTATGGCTGACGAAGCACTTTTTGGGCTTTTGCGGCAAACCGCCGATCCGGCGGTGGTAAGAGCCTTCGAGACATCGGTTGAAAAGGATCCGGATCGGGCGCTCAACCGCGTCAATCCGCTCGTTTACGCGAAATCGCATGGTCTCGACGAGGAGCAGACGATCGCCGGCTTTGTGCACGCCGCGCGCCTCGGGCTGTTCGATATGTCGTGGAACATGTTGTGCCCGGGATGTGGGGGCGTGCTTGAGAGCAGCGCTGCGCTGAAAACCCTCAAAGATGCCCATTATTACTGTTCGCTTTGCGCGGCCGATTATGAGCCTACGCTCGACCAGCTGGTCGAGGTCACATTCACGGTCAACCCTCGGATTCGTCACATCGCCGCGCATGACCCGGATTCGCTGCCCTTCGCCGAATACATGCGCCAGATCTTCTGGAGCTCAAGCAACGACGTGCCAGACGATGTGGAAAACGCCATCCAGAGGGTGACGCTCGACGCGATGGAGCTCGGAGCGGGTGAAAGGGCGGCGATGTCGCTCAATCTTCCGAAGGGATTTGCGATCGTTTTCGAGCCGGTGACCCACTCGTCGCTGTTTCTAGACGTCGACGGCGAGGAGACCCGGGAGCGCCGCAATTTGTCGCTCGTCTTCGTCGACGCCCACGCCCACAGCGGCACGCTCAAAGTCCCGCCGGGCCCGGCGCGCATCTCGTTTGAGAACAAGACCGGTCGGCGGACGATGCCGGGGATCTGGCTGCACAGCGAGGAGATGGACAAGCTCACCAGCCCCCGCCTGCCGTTCCTGACCGCAACCCGCCTGCTCAGCAACCAGGCGTTCCGCGATCTCTATCGCAGCGGGACGTTCGATCCCGAACAGCGGTTCAAGATCACGAGCCTCACGATCCTGTTCACCGACCTCAGGGGCTCGACCGCGCTTTACGACCGGATCGGCGACCTTGCCGCCTTCGATCTCGTGCGCAGCCACTTCGGCGCGCTGCTTGAGGCGGTCTCAGCCGAGGGCGGCGCAGTGGTTAAGACCATCGGCGACGCGGTGATGGCGACCTTCCCGACGCCCGACCGAGCGCTGCGAGCGGCGATGCGCATGCGCGAGGCGATGCGTGAGATCAACGCGGCGCGCGGCGGCTACGACCTGGCGCTCAATATCGGGCTGCATTCGGGTCCGTGCCTGGCCGTCATGCTTGACGACCGGCAGGACTATTTCGGGCAGACTGTGAACATCGCCTCGCGCGTGCAGGAGCTGGCCGACCCGACCGCAATCCTGGCGACCAAGCCAATTATCGAAAGCGCCGAGGTGGCGCGGATGCTGAGCGGAGCCGAGCTACCGAACGACTCCCCGGTCCTCACAACTGCGAGGACTGAGCGACGAGTTCGAGATCTTTGAGGTCCGCGAACGCGAAGCCGCAGCGGCGGAATAAGGCGCAACGCGCCTTAGTAGCGCCTATCGGCCGGCAGCCTTCTGTTGGCCGCGAAACTTTGGCGGCTGCTGGGACAGGGAATGGCCGGTCTCGCCCACCGGCTAAGCGGCAAGGAAGCAACATGATTGACGAAGCGCTTTTTGGGCTTTTGCGGCAGACCGCCGATCCGGCGGTGGTGAGAGCCTTCGAGACATCGGTTGAAAAGGACCCGGATCGGGCGCTCAACCGCATCAATCCGCTGGCTTACGCGAAAGCGCATGGTCTCGACGAGGAGCAGACGATCGCCGGCTTTGTGCATGCGGCGCGGCTCGGGCTGTTCGACATGTCGTGGAACATGTTGTGCCCGTCATGCGGCGGCGTGATCGAGACCGGCGCGGCGCTCAAGGCCCTCAATCAGACCCATTATTATTGCTCGTTCTGCACCGTCGATTGCGAGCCCACGCTCGACAAGCTGGTCGAGGTGACATTCACGGTCAATCCTCGCATTCGCCGCATCGCCGCGCACGATCCGGATTCGCTTCCCTTTGCCGAATACATGCGCCAGATTTTCTGGAGCTCGAGCAACGAGTTCCCGGACGATGTCGAAAGCGCCGTCCAAAAGGTGACGCTCGACACGATGGAGCTCGGAGGGGGCGAAAAGGCGGCGATGTCGCTCAACTTCCCGAAGGGATTTGCGATCGTTTTCGAGCCCGTCACCCACTCGTCGCTCTTTCTCGAGGTCGAAGGGGAGGAGACGCAAGGAGCGGCGGAATCTGTCGCTCGTGTTCGCCGACGCGCATACGCACAGCGGCACGCTGGAAATCCAGCCGGGTCCGGCGCGCATCTCGTTCGAAAACAAGGCTGACCGCCGGACGATGCCGGGGATCTGGCTGCACAGCGAAGAGATGGACAAGCTGACCAACACCCGCCGGCCGTTCCTGACCGCGACGCGCCTCCTCAGCAACCAGGCGTTCCGCGATCTTTATCGCAGCGGGACGTTCGATCCGGAGCAACGGTTCAAGATCACGAGCCTCACGATCCTGTTCACCGACCTCAGAGGCTCGACCGCGCTCTACGACCGCATCGGCGACCTCGCCGCCTTCGATCTCGTGCGCAGCCATTTCGGCGCGCTGCTCGAGGCGGTCTCCGCCGAGGGCGGCGCGGTGGTCAAGACAATCGGCGATGCGGTAATGGCGACCTTCCCGACGCCCGACCGGGCGCTGCGGGCGGCGATGCGCATGCGCGAGGCGATGCGCGAAATCAACCAGACGCGCGGCGGCGAGGACCTCGCGCTCAATATCGGCTTGCATTCGGGGCCGTGCCTCGCCGTCATGCTCGACGACCGGCAGGACTATTTCGGGCAGACGGTGAATATCGCCTCGCGCGTCAATGAGCTGGCCGACCCGACCGCAATCCTGGCGACCAAGCCGATCATCGAAAGCTCCGAGGTGGCGCAGGTGCTGAGCGAATCGAGCTACCGAACGACGCCGCGGTCTTCGCAGCTTCGGGGCCTCAGCGACGAGTTCGAGATCTTCGAGGTTCGCGAACGCGAGGCCGCAGCCGCGGCGGAGTAGGTGGGCGCCGTCGCCCTAACGGGCGGCGGCCTTTTGCCGGCCGAAGACCTCATGACCTTCGCGATCGAGAATGCGCAAGGCGATCGTGTTGGGCGGCCATGCGGCGATCGCGGCGGCGATGATCGCGGCGGAGACGTCGGAGGCGCGGATCTCGTCTTCGCGCAAGAGCGATGGCTGGGAATCCGTTCCCGCGCCCATGAATTGGATGCGGAACGGTTGCGGCGTGGGGATGCCGGCCGCCTTGGGGAGGCGTTTCGGCTCCGGCCCTGGCTCCGGAAGGGGTCGAGCCTTGCGCGGCGCGTCCGGCTCGCGATCCAGCACGAAGAAGGTGTTCATCTCCAGTTGAGTTGAAAGATTGAGGCCGACGCGGCTGCCGGTTTTGCGCGCAATCGCCTTGGCGACCAGGGCCCAATCCTCGGAGATCGCATCGGAACTGGCCTCGTGCTCCCTTCGCCGGGCCTCCTGATACGCGCAATCGCCGAGCTCGCGGATCAGCGCCTCGGCCTCAGCGTCAATGCGTTCCATTCGCGCACGCCTGGACGGCGCCCAGGTGCTCATCTGTCGCTTCCTTCCACCCCCCACAACCCAATAGCTGCATATTCAAGCGTCGCGGGCAACAGGCTTTCGCCGCCGCTTATGCTGCCTGCTTGTCAGCCCCGGTCCGCGGACCTCCCATTTTCCGGCCTCAAGCGCTTAAGGCCGCAATTCGACAACTCTATACGGAGTCGACTTACTCCGCCACCAGCCGCTCGACCAGCTGCTCGACGCCCGCCTGGATCCGCTTCGCGCGCAGCCGCTCGGCCGTGACAATCGCCGTCACGTCGCGATAGGCGCGCTTGAGGTCGTCGTTGACGACAACGTAATGGTAATCGCGCCAGCGCTCGATCTCCCTTCGGGCGTTCTCGAACCGCGCCTCGATCGAAGAGGCCGTGTCCTCCGCCCGCCGCTCGAGGCGCGCGCGCAATTCCCGCATCGATGGCGGCAGGACGAAAATGCTGACGACGTCGTCGCCCAGCCGTTCGCGCACTTGCTTCGCGCCCTGCCAGTCGATGTCGAACAGCATGTCGCGTCCTTCCGCGAGCACCTTCTCCACCGGCGCGCGCGGCGTGCCATAGGCGTGGCCGTGCACCTCGGCCCATTCGAGCAGTTCGCCCCCCGCCTTCATGCGCTCGAATTCGCCGTGGCTCGATGAAGTGATAGTGGACGCCGTCCACTTCGGAGGCGCGCTGCTTCCGCGTCGTCACCGACACCGAGAGCGTGAGATCGAGCGCGCTGTCTTGCATGAGCATCCGGGTCAGCGTGGTCTTGCCGGCCCCCGATGGCGAGGACAGAATCAGGATCATGCCTCGCCGGCTCGCCGCCATCGCTCCGAATCTCACTCGACGTTCTGCACCTGCTCGCGGAATTGCTCGATTTGCGCTCTGAGTTCAAGCCCCTGCGCGGTCAAGCTTACGTCGTTGGCCTTGGCGCTGAGGGTGCTCGCCTCCCGCGCCAGCTCCTGGGAGAGGAAATCGAGTCGCCGGCCGATCGGCCCGCCTTCCTCGATTAGCGCCAGCGCGGCGGCGACATGGGTCTTGAGCCGGTCGAGCTCCTCGCGGATGTCGGCCTTGGCCGCCAGCAGGATCGCCTCCTGGTGGAGGCGGTTCTCGTCGAAACCGCGCGACGACGCCATCAGCGTCTCGACACTCTGGGCGAGGCGTTCGCGCACCGCCTCCGGCCGGCGCGCCGGATTGGCCTCGGCGGCCTCCACGATCCCGGCGATAGCCTGCAGCATGCCGTTGAGCACCGAGGCGAGCGCGCGTCCCTCCTGCCGGCGCGCCGCGGTGAGCGAGGCGATGGCTTCGTTGAGGCTCGCGAGCGCGCCCGCGCAGGCCGCGTTCACGGCCGCCTCGTCGTCCTCGGCGTCGGCCGCATCGATCACGCCGCGCAGCGCGAGCAACCCGTCCATCGTCGGGGGCGCGAGCCCGGCCTTTGCGGCCGCTGCACGAGCGGCGACGGCGACCGACTCGAGCGCCGCTGCATCAATTCGCGCCGCGGCCATCGCCACCTCACGTCGCGGCGATAAGGTGGCGAAGCAGGTCCCGCGCGCCAGCGCCTTGGCGAGCCGAGTGCGCGCCTCCCCTTCCGCCTGGTCGAAGGGCGCGGGCATGCGCAAGCGGATGTCCAGCCCCTTGGCGTTGACCGTCTTTAGCTCGAACGTCCAGCGCCACGCGCCGCCGCTCCCCGCCGCGCGGGCAAATCCCGTCATGCTGCTCACCGCCATAGCTTTAAAGCCCCCCCCTCGCCACTTGGATCGCGAGTCCCCTTCTACCGCCCCTCGCGCAGATAAATCGGCGCCGCCAAGCGGTTCATATTGAGTTCAGGCCTAGGTCTCTACCGTCCGACGCGACCCATTTGGGTTTCCCTAACCACAGGATTGTCCTTGTCATGATCAAGACCCTTGCCGCCGCGGCTGTTCTCTCGCTCGGCCTCAGCGGATACGCCCTCGCGCAATCGACGGTCACCGGCGCCCCCGCCGGCAGCGCGCCCGAGACCGCCGAGCCGATGGTGCACCATCATCATCACCACCACCACCATCATCACCACCACCACATGCATCACATGGCTCCGGAAGCCGCGCCCGCTCCGGCCCCGGCTCAATAAGGATCGCGGTTCGTCATCGCCCTTCGGGCGATGCGTTCAGCCCTCCAGGCAAGCTCCAATGTCTGGAGGGCTTTTTAATTGAGGTCCAATTCAGGGCTGCGGTTCGTCTTTTTTTGACTCACCCGTTTGCGCGTTTTTGCTTCGACCCGCGGCCCCTCCGCCAGACGAGCCACCGCCCCCCACAATGTGCGTACGTCCTGTTGCGTCAGCTCCATGCGATGGAAGATATTGCGCAGGTTTCGCCGCATGCCTGGCTTCTTGGTCGCCGGCCGGAAAAAGCCATTCTCGTCGAGCTTGCCCTCGAGATAATCGAAGAAGGCGAGCAACATCTCGCGCTGCAACCGGAGGCCATTGGACGCGCGGGATCGTCGGCGGCGGCGGCGCGTCGCCATAAGCGGCCTTGAACCATTCATAGCCGCAGATGAGAACCGCCTGGGAAAGGTTGAGCGAGGCGTAAGCAGGGCTCGACGGAAAGGTGATGATCGCGTTGGCGAGCGCCACTTCGTCATTGTCCAGGCCGGTGCGCTCCGGCCCGAACAGGATCCCGCGCTTCTCGCCGACCGCCGCGGCGGTTGAGCCCATGGCCGCGCTCGGGCTCAAGACCGCCTTCATCTGCCCGCGCTCGCGCGCCGTCGTCGCGTAAATGGCATGGAGGTCGCCGACCGCCGCCTCGACGGTCGGGAAGACCTTTGCGGCGTCCAAAAGATCGGTCGCGCCAGCCGCTGCCGAATAGGCGACCTCGCGATAGTCGTCGGTGCGCGGCCAGCCCTGGCGGGGATTGACCAGCCGCAGGTCGTCGAGGCCGAAATTGGCCATGGCGCGTGCGCACATGCCGATGTTCACCGCCAGCTGCGGCCGAACCAGAATGACCGCTGGACCGCCGCCGAGCTGCGGTCTTGTCCTGTCCGTGCCCGCGCCAACCATGGCGGCGGGACTATATGACGCCAGCGCTGGATACAATCATGCTCGCGAACGGAGGCGACAGCGATTAAAGCCCCAACTCCCTTGGCGCCCAACCGGCGAAGGCCCGCGCCAGCGCGACCGCGCGCCAGTAATAGGCTTGCTCGACCATCGCCTGGTCGACGGCGCTTGGATAATAGGACGCAATCGCCCGCAACGGGATTTGCGACTCGATTCCGCCCCGCGGTCCCCGGACGATGAAGCTTCCTAGGATCGTGTCCTGGGCTGAGCCCCCCGGCCCTGTCCCGCCGCTGCTCGGGCCAAGATAGATCCAGTCGATCCGGACCTCGAGGGTGGCCGCGTTTCTGTCGCCCGGGGCCATATACGCTCCCAAGACCCGCGCCAGCTCCTGCCTGAGCGCCTGATCCATCCACGCCGCGGTCGGATCGCCTGTGGTCGCGCGCAGCGGCTCGACATTGACCACGACTTCGCGAAACCTCAGGCCGGTCTGGGCTCGCGCGTTAGAGGCGGCGCATGTGAATGAAAGACCGAATGCGCCAAGGGCGGCGAGCGCGCCCCGGCAAGTCATGGCGCTGGCGACCATCTTGTCCTTTTCTTTCCGGCGACGCCCCGAGGCGAAGCCACGTAGCATCAATTTAGGGGCGAAACGTTGGTTGGTCGCCCCTTCCACAGTCCCGCTCCCCCGCTCCGCAGGGGAGGATGAACGGCTGCGGCGGCCGTCACTCGGACGGGCTGTGGCATGGTGGTCGAGGCGCGCGGCGGAAGCCACTGGCAGACGACGACAGGAGCGAAGTCGTCTAAAGACCCAGCTCCCTCGGCGCCCATCCCGCAAAGGCCTGCGCGAGCGCGACCACTCGGCCCTGCAGGGCCCGCTCGACCAGCGTCTGGTCGACCGCCATCGGGAAATAGCTGGAGATCGCTCGCAGCGGCACTTTGGCGACAACGCCACGTGGGCCTCTAAGCAAGAGCGTTCCGTTGATCGTGTCTTGCGTTCGCCGAAATCCGCCAAAGCCGCCGCCGCTGCCGCTGCTGGGTCCGAGATAGAGATAGTCGATCCGCGCCACCAGCGTCGCCCCATTGCGGTCGCCAGGCGCCATATAGGGCCCGAGCGACTGCGCGAGCGCGCCGGGAAGCGCCTCCTCCACCCAGGCGGCGGTCGGATCTCCCATGCTGGCCCGAATCGGCGAAACGTCGACCTTGATCGCCCGGATACGGAGACCGGGCTGAGCCAAGGCGGCGCGGCGCCTGGGCCAAGGCCGGAAGAACAAGCGCTCCGAGCCCGGCAAGCGCGACGCGGCGCGTCAAGGGGAACGCGGACATGACGCAAAATCCTCCTTGGGGCCCCAACTCCGATCAATCAGGCCGAGCGGCTATATATAGGCCACCTTGACGATTTCATAGCTTTTGCCGCCGCCGGGCGTGTTGACCTCGACGCTATCGCCCGCCTTCTTGCCGATCAGCGCCCGTGCGGTGGGCGAGGTGACCGACACCTTGCCCGACTTCACGTCCGCCTCGCTTTCGCCGACGATCTGAAACTTGCTCTCTTTTTCGGTATCTTCGTCGATCAGGGTGACGGTCGCGCCGAACTTGATCGTGCTTCCGTTCAATTTCGTCACGTCAATGATCTCGGCCCGCTGCAATAGGTCTTCGAGTTCGACGATCCGGCCCTCGTTGTGCGACTGCGCCTCTTTGGCGGAGTGATATTCGGCGTTTTCCGACAGGTCTCCGTGCGATCGCGCTTCCGCGATCGCCGCGATGATGCGAGGCCGCTCGACCTGCTGGCGACGAAGAAATTCCGCCTCCAGGGCTGCATGCCCTGCCGCGGTCATGGGTAGCTTGTCCATTGCCTATCCGAAAAAAATACCGCCGCGGCGGCGTTTTTTTGCGCCGTCACGCCAGGTAATCCTGCAACGCCTTGACTTCGAGCTCGCCGCTCGCGACGGCGCGGATTCCGTCGGCCGCCGCGATGGCGCCTGAAATTGTGGTGTAGTAGGGCGTCTTTTGCAAGAGGGCGGCGCGGCGCAGGGGCTTGGAATCGGCGAGCGAGGTCGCCCCCTCGGTGGTGTTGAACATGAGCTGCACGGCGCCGTTTCGGACTGCGTCGGCGGCGTGCGGGCGCCCTTCCGACACTTTGTTGACCTTCTCCGCCTTCAGCCCATGAGCGGTCAGATAGCGCTGGGTCCCGCTAGTCGCCAGGATCTTGAACCCGAGAGCCTGCAATTTCCGCAACGGCTCGACGATTTTTTCCTTGTCGACGTCGCGCACGGAGACGAATACCGCGCCCGAGGTCGGCGGCCGCGAACCGGCCCCGAGCTGGCTCTTGGCGAAGGCGACATCGAACGAACGGTCAATCCCCATCACTTCGCCGGTTGAGCGCATCTCCGGCCCCAGCACGGTGTCGACGCCAGGGAAGCGGGCGAAAGGAAATACCGCTTCCTTGACCCCGACGTGATCGAGCCGTTCAAGCTTGAGGTCGAACGAAGCGAGCCGTTCGCCCGCCATGATGCGGGCCGCGATCGCGGCGATCGGCTTGCCGATCACCTTGGCGACGAAGGGCACCGTTCGGGAAGCGCGGGGGTTAACCTCGAGCACGTAAATCTCGCCGCCTTTCAGCGCATATTGGACGTTCATAAGCCCGCCGACCTCAAGCGCGCGCGCAAGCTTCTGCGTCTGCTCCTTGAGGCTCGCGATCGTCTCGGGCGCGAGCGAGCGCGGCGGCAGCGAGCAGGCGCTGTCGCCCGAGTGAATGCCGGCCTCTTCAATATGTTCCATGATCCCGGCCACGACCACCGTCGCGCCGTCGCTCAAGGCGTCGACGTCGATCTCGATCGCGTCCGCGAGGTAGCGGTCGAACAGCAGCGGGTTCTTGCCTAAGACGGTATTGATCTGGCCGGTCTTATCGTTCGGGTAACGCGCCTTGACGTCGGAGGGCACCAGGCTCGGCAGCACGCCGAGCAGATAGTCGTCGAGCGCGGTCTGATCGTGGATGATCGCCATCGCCCGCCCGCCCAGCACATAGGACGGGCGCACCACCAGCGGCAGCCCGAGATCGGCGGAGATGAGGCGGGCCTGCTCGACCGAATAAGCAATGCCGTTCTTCGGCTGCTTCAAGCCCAGTTTATCGAGCAGGCGCTTGAAGCGGTCGCGGTCCTCGGCAAGATCGATCGAGTCGACAGAAGTGCCAAGGATCGGCGCGCCGGCCTGTTCGATGGCGTGGGCGAGCTTGAGCGGCGTCTGGCCGCCGAACTGGACGATGACGCCCTTGAGGAGCCCGCGCTCGCGCTCCTTGTCGAGGATGGCCAGCACGTCCTCGGCGGTCAGCGGCTCGAAATAGAGCCGGTCCGACGTGTCGTAGTCCGTCGAGACGGTCTCCGGATTGCAGTTGATCATGATCGTCTCGTAGCCCGCCCCCCTCAGCGCGAACGAGGCGTGGCAGCAGCAATAGTCGAACTCGATCCCCTGCCCGATCCGGTTCGGGCCGCCGCCGAGGATGACAATCTTCTCGCCCTCCGAAGGGTCGGCCTCGCATCGGGCCTTGCCGACGAATGGGGCTTCATAGGTCGAGTACATGTAAGCCGTGGGCGAAGCGAATTCGGCGGCGCAGGTGTCGATGCGCTTGAACACCGGCAGAACGCCCAAGCCCTTGCGAGCGGCGGCGACTTCGGCTTCGGCCTTGGCCGAAAGGACCGCAAGGCGCGCGTCGGAGAAGCCGGCGGCCTTGAGTGCCCGGAAGTTGCCAGCGTCTGGCGGCAGACCGTAAGCGCGCACCTTGCCTTCGAGCGCGACGATCTCAGCGATGCGGTCGAGGAACCACGGGTCGATCTTGCTGCACTCATGGATCTCCTCGACGCCCATGCCCAACCGCATGGCCTGCGCCACCTTGAGCAGGCGATCGGGCGTCGGCTGGCCGATCGCGGCGCGCAGCACGTTGTGGTCGTCGCCGAGGCCGAGCCCGTCGATCTCGATCTCGTCGAGCCCGTCGAGGCCGGTCTCGAGCGAGCGCAGCGCCTTCTGCAGCGATTCAGGAAACGTGCGGCCGATCGCCATCGCTTCGCCGACCGATTTCATCGCCGTGGTCAGCGTAGGTTCAGCGCCGGGAAACTTCTCGAAGGCGAAGCGCGGGATCTTGGTGACAATATAGTCGATGGTCGGCTCGAACGACGCCGGCGTCGCACCGCCGGTGATGTCGTTGGCGATCTCGTCGAGCGTATAGCCAACCGCGAGCTTGGCCGCGACCTTGGCGATCGGAAACCCGGTCGCCTTGGAGGCGAGCGCCGACGAGCGCGAGACGCGCGGGTTCATCTCGATCACCACCATGCGCCCGTCGGCTGGATTGACCGCGAACTGCACATTCGAGCCGCCGGTCTCGACGCCGATCTCGCGCAGAACCGCGATCGAGGCGTCGCGCATGATCTGGAATTCCTTGTCGGTCAGCGTCAGCGCCGGCGCGACGGTGATCGAATTGCCGGTGTGGACGCCCATTGGGTCGATGTTCTCGATCGAGCAGACGATGATGCAATTGTCCTGCTTGTCGCGCACCACCTCCATCTCGAATTCTTTCCAGCCGAGCACGCTCTCCTCGACCAGCACCTCGTCGGTGGGAGACGCGTCCATGCCGCGCTCGACGATCTCGATGAACTCGTGTCTCGTATAGGCGATGCCGCCGCCCGTGCCGCCCATGGTGAAGCTCGGGCGGATGATCGCCGGCAATCCGATATCCTCGAGCGCGGTCAAGGCCTGCGACAGGGTCTTCACCTGATGCGAGCGCGGCGTCTTGAGGCCGATCTTGGTCATCGCCTCGCGGAACAATTCGCGGTCCTCGGCCTTGTCGATCGCTTCGGCGCTGGCGCCGATCATTTCGACGTCGTACTTTTCGAGCACCCCCATCTTGCGGAGCGAGAGAGCGCAATTGAGCGCTGTCTGGCCGCCCATGGTCGGGAGAAGCGCGAAGCCGCCCGGGACCGCATAGCGCTCCTTCATGATGATCTTCTCGACGATCTCGGGCGTGATCGGCTCGATATAGGTCCGGTCCGCCATGTCGGGATCGGTCATGATGGTGGCGGGATTGGAATTGATGAGGACGATTCGGTAGCCTTCCGCACGCAACGCCTTGCAGGCCTGCGTCCCCGAATAATCGAACTCGCACGCCTGGCCGATGATGATCGGGCCAGCGCCGATGATGAGGATGGTGGAAATATCGGTGCGCTTGGACATGCCTATCTGCTTCGGCTCGCGACGTGCTCGATTAACGCCCCGCGAGCGCCAACTGGTCGGCGCGCAAAATTAGGCCGCGTCACGGGGCTGCGCGATGTGTCCTGAGTTTGGGATGCGGCCTAGTCTTCCGGAGCGACGCGGTCGTCGATCACTCGCGGTCGTTAAAGGAAAACTCGGCGGATGGGAAGGCGGACTTTCGAGGAGCGTAGTTCATGGACTTGGATACGAAGCGCGTCTCTCGAAAGTATAGCGCCCTCGTGCCCGGAAAACGTGACCTCCCGCCCAGCCTCTAGAGGAGCGTCATCGCGAGAAGAGGACTCGGATCTAAGTCCGAGGCGACGCGGCGGTCCGGGAGGCGGAGGCTTTGCGGTTTGACAGTTGCGGCGCCGCCGTCCCCGGCTCTCAGCCCTGGAGAACGAGGAAGTTGCGGCAACGCGGGGTCGCGCTTGACGCGCTCTTTGGATCGCGGCGTGTGGAGGGCCGACAGGACGTCGCGGAACAGCAAGTCCGGAGGCAAATGCCGAAGACGTGCCCGCCCGCCCGCCGGATGCCACGTCTCTCTCCCTCGCTCGTCTGGGCGGCGCGGTGCGGGACATGCTCTTCGGACCGGCCCTTGTCCGAGGCGAGCATGATTCTCGATCCGGACGAGGAACGGCGCCGCGCGCTACGGCATGCACCCTGCGGCGGATGCTTTCCGGAGTCGGCCGATGGCGACGAGGCCGAGCAACCCGACGCCGAGCAAGGCGAGGGAACCGGGTTCCGGAACAGCCAGAGGCGCGACCAATGTAAGGTCGACTAAGCCAGCGCCATCGTGCACGCCGGCGAGCGTGACCTCGGTTCCAGTCAGGACGCTGGAGGCGATAAAGGAACCGCCGCCGCCGCCGCCGCCGAGGAAGTCGCCGTCGCCCCCGCCGCCGCCGTCATACCCGCCGCCGCCCCCGCCACCGGCAAAGAAGCCACTTGCGCTGCCGCCGCCGCCGCCGCCAAAGCCGCCGCTTCCCCCGCCAGCGCCGCCGTTGAAGAAGGCGTCGCCGCCGAGCCCGACCGGGGCGCCATTAGTGAGAAAGCCGCCCCCGCCTCCGCCGCTGCCGACACTAGCGCCTGTGCCGCCGCCATTACCGTTGACGCCGGCGGAGCCGCCGAAGCCGCTGCCGCCAGCGCCGCCAGTGCCGCCGTCGCCAGCGTTGCCCAAACCGCCGCCAGCGCCGGCGGCGGCGGCGCCGCCGCCGCCATTGCCGGAGACCATGTTCTCGCTGGCGTCAAACCCGCCGCCGCCCCCGCCGCCGCCGCCGACGACCAGCGGTGCATTGCCCGAACCGACGACGAAACTTCCGCCGCCGCCCCCGCCGCCAGCGATTCCCTGCCCGATGCCGACGCTACCTCCGGCGCCCCCGACGAGAATGGTCAAAGTCTCGCCTGCGGAGAGCACAAGGTCGCCGCCCGCTTCGGCGCCGGCGCCGCCTAACCCGCCGAACCCGGCAAGGCCGAGCACGGGAGTTGCGCTGTCGCCACCCTGGGCGCCAAAGGCGGTGATGTCATAGAGGCCGGCGACGGCGATGGTGCAGGTATCAAGGGCGCCGGTGAAGCCGAAGCTCGCGCCGCAGACGGCGGCCCGCGCAGCGCCGCCAACGGCGAGGGTGGCGAGGCCGAAGACCGTCGCCGAGGTCAACGCGAGGCGGGCATTGCGCATGAGCGTTTCCTTTCGAAACCATTCAAAAATGCGGCTCACCCCCTTCGAGCGGTCTGCCTGGACCGCTCATGAGCCGAATGATTCTGGGCGGAAGGGCGGCGTTTTGGACGTATCACCCAAAGCCCGTTAATTCAAGTACACGGAAATTATAGACGTCTTTTTTGTTTTCGTGTACGAAAACCGATGGACATTGTATGGGACGAGCCCAAGCGTCTCATGAACCTCGCCGAGCACGGTCTCGACTTCGCCAATCTCGACGCCGACTTCTTCGCTGAAGCCGCGGCCGGCCTCGCGGACAACGACCGCTTCGTAGCAGGTCGGCGAATGCACAGGGATCGCGATCACACTGGTCTTTCGCCCTTTGGGCGCCGAAGCCATCTCGTGATCTCCATGCGACTCCCAAGCCAAAAGGAGCAAAGACGATGACCTCGAAGAAATTCTCGGCAAAGCGCCCTCTGACGGACAATGAAGAAGCAGACGTTCAACGCATGATCGCCAGCGATCCGGACAACCCTGAGCTGACGGACGAGCAGATCGCGGCGCTTCGACCCTTCGGCGAAGTGCTTCCAGCTCTGGCGGAGAGCGCAAGACGCGCTCCCGGCCGGCCAAAGCTCGACACGACGCTCGAGGCCGTGACGTTGCGCCTTGATCCAACGGTCGTAGCGCATTTCCGCGCCCAGGGCGCCGACTGGCGCAAACGCATGGCGCGGGTGTTGGCGAAGGCGGCGTCCTGAAGCGGAGCAGAAAGAATGACCAAGGTTAAATGCCGCTGCGGGGCGGTCGAGCTCGAGATCAGCGCCGAGCCGATCGTGCAGTTCTTCTGCCATTGCGACGATTGTCAGGCCGTGCATGGGGGCGCCTACGCGCCGGAATCCGTCTATCCGGCGGACGCGGTCAAGGTCGTGCGCGGCGACCCGATGGCGTGGAAACTGAAGCGCAACCCGCGCGTCACCTGCCGCGAATGCGGCACGCGCCTCTTCATCGATGTCGAAGCGCGGCGCCTGCGCGGCGTGAATGGGTTCCTGCTCCCGCCGGGCGAATTCCAGCCTGCGTTTCACGTGCAATGCCAGTTCGCGGTCCGGCCCGTCGTCGATGACCTTCCGCATTACAAGGCCATGCCAAAGCGGTTCGGAGGGTCGGACGAAATGGTGGGGTGGTAGCGCCTCGGCTCCTTCACTCCCTCGTCTGTCATCCCCGCGAAAGCAGGCATCCTGGACCGGCGGAAATGGCCAATGGATTCCCGCTTTCGCGGGAATGACAACGCCGGAAATCTAAGCGCGCCGGCTAAAACCTATACCCGATCCGCGCGCCGACCTGGGTCAGGCCGGGGTTGATGTGGGTGCACAGGCTCGCGTGCGAGATGTGCTCGATATTGGCGATGAAATCCCAGTGCTCGCTGAACTGGTAGCCGAAGCCGCCGGATTCGCGGAAGTCCCAGCGGCAGCCGGTGTTGACGCGGTTCGGTTCGTCGCGGAGCGGGGAGGTGTTGACCGCGGCGCCGAACTCGCCCTCGAAGAAGAACCCCTTGTAGATCGGAATGCGCCAGGTGAGGCCGGTGAAGCCGTAGCTCGTCTTGCCGCCGGTGTTGATCATCGCGCCAACGTTGATGCGCGGATTGAAGAACCAGGAGAACCACGGGCCGCCCATGTTGTTGGTATAGCCGATCGGATTGGACAGGAGTTCGCCCGATACGTCGACCGGCGAACCCTCGTCATGGATCCAGTTGTGAGCGTAGACGCCGACCCGCGCTTCATCGAGAAAGTTGATGTAGGTCGTGGGTCCGGGCGCGATGACCGGCTCGGGCGGCGGCATCGTGTTGTCGATGCCGAGCGAGGACATGTCGGCGGCGCCCGCAGGCGCGATCGCCAGCGCAGCCCAAACAAGTCCCGAAAGAACGGCTTGCCGCCCCGCCCCCACTCCAACCTCAATTCCGCACCCCGCACAATTTGAATAAAGGCGCTGGCGGTTCGAGGCAAGCGCGCGAGGCTCCAGGGTTCGCCGCGACCGCGCAATCTGAATGAGTGTGGCGCCGGCGACATACCGGCGATCAACATCGCGCCAACGCGCTTTTGGCGCTTCTGCCTCAAGTCCCGCTGTCTGAGAGATCCTTCTCAAGGACGAGGAAGCTGAGATCGTCTCGCAGCGGCGCGCCAAAACGATCGTCGCCGTCGGGAAAGGACTCGGTCTCGCCGGTCTTGTGGTGGCCGCGTCGAACATACCACGCGATCAGCGCGTCCCTGATGCTCACGACATTCATTCCGATGCGTTTCCCGCCCCATTCGCGCACCCTCAGGGTCAAAACTCAATCGCGCGCTTGCGCCGGTGGCCGCTCGAAGGCGGCGCCATGGACTGCCGCTTTGCGCAGATACCGGCCATTCGCAAAAGGGTGGAAAATAGGCCAAACCGACCGACAACGGTTCCGACGGAGGGGCGCAGCCGCGTTCATTTTCCTCTACGCCGCGCTCAACTTCAATGCCGCGCGAGAAAGCCCTGCAAGATTGCGTTTTTGACTTGAATCAATGAGTTGCGACATGTTTTCGTACATGGGCAAAATCAGAGCATCTTCTTTGCGCCGTCCATCGGCGCTTTTTTGTCGGGAAATAGCAATGAGGTTGTGCGGAGGGGCGACGGCGCGCGGCCTCTCGATGATCATGCGGCACGACAACGCGAAACGCGAACACGCCTAGGCCACGGTTCGGCAAAAATGCAGAAAAAAGGACTCCAGATGATCAAATGCCTGACCGCCGCCGGCCTGGCGATAGCGGCGTTTGCACCTTCCACCTACGGTCAGGAGAAAGTCGCTCAGGCGGCACCGGCGGCGCAGTCAGCCGAGGAGATTCGCCAGGCCGACGCTCGGTCCGAGGAGGAGTGGTACTACTCGGTCGGAATCCAGAACTATGTGTTCACGCTTCCCCTCACGATGCTAGAGCGGGAAACAAAGGTGCGGTTGAACCCTGCCACGCTGGAGAAAGCCAAGAAATTCGCGCCAGCCGCGCCGATCAATGAGATCGGCCACATGAAAACGCTCGCGACCGCTGACGACGTTATGCCCTATACGCCAAATAACGACACCGTCTACAGCGGCGCCATGCTCGAGCTCAAGGACGAGCCCGTCATCCTCACCGCGCCCGACATTCCCGACCGCTACTGGTCTGTCGAAGTTGCGGACGCCTATACCAACAATCTCTTCTACATCGGCACGCGCGCAACCGGCGGCAGGGGCGGGAATCACGCCTTTGTCGGGCCCAATTGGAAGGGAACGCTGCCGGCCGACGTGATCGAGCACCGCGTGCCGACCAACACCGTCATGTTCGCCGTTCGCATCGGCGTTCTGCCGCAAGACAACGAGGACTTGCAAAAGGTCAATGCGCTCCAGGAGGAGTTCAAGACGACCTCGCTCAGCAACTGGGGCGACAAGAGCAAGTTCGGTAAAGTGACGGTTCCCGACCTTGGCAAACGCCCCGACTACCAGGGGGACCTAGCCTATTTCCAGACTGTCGCCGATCTCCTCGCCGAAAATCCGCCGCCGAAAGACCAGGAGGCTGCTGTCATCCTGCTGAGCCGCGGCGGCATCGACGTCGGTCAGCCAATCGACCTTGCCAAGCTCGATGAGCCCGCCCGCAAGGGGCTCGCACGCGCGGAGGCGATTGGACCGCAGATCATGAAGTGGAAGGTCAAGTTCCGCGGCACGCCCTATCCTACGCGCTGGAACAATCTGCGCCCTGGAACTTACGGATTCGACTATTTCGACCGTGCGGCAGGCGCTCTCGAGGGCCTGTTCGTCCATGATCGCGACGAAGCCGAATATTTCAGCACCTACGAAGACGGCGACGCCCATTTGCTCGACGGCGCGAACAACTACGTCGTCCACTTCAACAAGGACGAGCTTCCGCCCACTCTGGAACACGGCTTCTGGTCGTTCACGATGTATGGGTCCGATTTCCAGCTGGTGAAGAACCCGATCAACCGGTTCTCGATTGGCGACCGGACCAAGGGACTGACGGCCAATGCTGACAGGTCATTGGACGTCTATATCCAGAATAAGCCGCCCGCCGGGCACGAGAGCAACTGGCTGCCGAGCCCCCCGGGCGGTCTCTTCCGCATCAACTACCGGATCTACCTGCCGGCGAAAGCGGCGCAGGATCCGGCAACGCTCGGCAAATATCTTCCCCCCATTCGGAAGGCTAGCTGAGACTCGCTGGCTCTGGCGCCGATGCGCTCCCTCGCACAATGGGGGAAAGCATCAGCGGACAACATGTAGGGCCAGCCAGCACTCGCGCTTTTTCCGCGGCGTCAAGCGCCGCTCCACTTTTAGGTGGAATAGAATATTGAGTTACAAGCGTTATTTGCATCGCATCACAAGACGTCACAGGGAGCGCCCTATGAAACCGAATACGTCTCGGGAGAGAGAAACCGCGGCTGGTTCGTCACTACGTTCGTGTCGCGAAACATCGACGTTGCTTCCGAGCGCCTCACTTCAATCTACGGCGCAAACACAAGCGTCGACTATTTCGGTGACAAGGACGCATTCTCTATGTCTTTCGCGGCAGCGAAGGTGGGCAGCTTAATCCTTGGCACAGCCCGGATCGCGGGGTGGAGCCTAACTCGCCCTCTTGAAGGCCTGACCCATATTTCGATCCCGGTCGTGGGAACCCCGCTGAAGTATCGATGTGGAACGCATTCCTACGAGGTGAGCGCCAGCGAGTCCGCAGCCGTAGGGCGCCCATTCGAAACGATCCAGCTGAAAATCAAGAAGGGCGCCGCGATAGTGCTTTATGCCCCAATTGAGGGGCTAAGCGACCGGGCGGAGCAACTGACCGCTGGATCCTTGTCCGGCTCACCGATCTCGCAAATGGTCGATCGGCTAGACTTGAGGGCGCCCGCGGGGGAGGCCTTTGCCAGGACATTGAAAACGGCCATTGCCGAGATTGGCGCTCTGAATTCGGCTGGACTGGGGTCGCTTGTGGTCTCGGGGTATGAGGACCTGCTGACCAACCTTGCGGTCGCGGCCTTATTTCCATCGATTGCGCAAGACATCGGCCGATCAGCGTGCGCCCCTGCGACCATTCGGCGCGCACGCGACTTCATCAAAGCGCATGCGGCTGAGCCCATAAAGTTGTCCCAGCTCGCGGCAGACTTGGGGCTTCCGATGCGAACACTGCAAGACAACTTTCGCAGGTTTTTCGGCCTTTCTCCTCGGGAATGGCTCCTCGAATGCCGACTCGAGAACGCACGTCGAGGCCTGACGCTGCCCGATCGCCCGACGTCGGTGTCGACGGTCGCATATGAGAGCGGCTTTGGGGAGCGGCGACCGGTGGTCTAGCGCGTAGATGCGGCTGCCTTGGCGACCGCAGGGGTTGTCCCTAACACCAGGGCGCCCGCGCTCGGTCGAGCCCCCAACTGCGAGGTCCAACGCTGCAATTTGCAGTGGCCGCTTCACGTCGAAACCGGTCATGCTGATTGGGTTTTAACCCTATCAGAACGTCGCCGTCGCGCCGGGAGACGCCGACTCGGTTTTTGGGCTCCTCTGCAATCTATTGATTTATCGCCTTTTCTTTGGCTGCGGCCGCTCGGGCGGAGAGCTTGCGACAGCATTGTATTTACGATTTTCAGAAATCATGCTATTCTGTGGCGTTTTCCATTGTAGCGGCGGAACGCTCGCGGAAGGAGAGTTGAGAATGGTTCAGGAGATCGCCCCTGTGCGCCGGCGGTTGTGCGCGCTTGGCAAGATGCAGCGTCGGAAGCGGATATTCGCAAGGCTCAGGGAAGGCGCAAGCTACGAGGAGATTGCGGGCGAGGAAGGCGTGAGCCGCGAGCGCATCCGGCAGATCGTCTCCGAGGTCTTGCAGAAAAGGTCGGTCGACAGCGGCGCGGACCATGCGAAACTGCAATTGGACCGCCTCCTTCCGCCGATGCAGCTCGCCGCCGAAGCCATCGCTGCGGGCGACGTGACGGCCATCACGCCCTATTTGAAGGTGCTCGATCGGCTCGACCGCTATCAGACGGTCGCCAGCGCCAATCAGGTCTATGACGACGAAGCGCGCAAGAAGCTCTTGGACAAGATCAACCGCATGGCCGCCAATTTCGGCATCGACGAGGCTTTCGCAGCGGCGGTGCGGCACCACTTGAAGGCAATCGGCGAGATCCCCCCTGACGAGCCGGATAAGGCCCGGGCGATCGAAGCGGCGGCCGGCCCGGGCGAGGAGCCGCAGGAGGGACAGAGCGAGGCGGCCAATTGGATGTCCATTTGAGAATGGGCGCAACCTGAGAGGCGAGTTCCAAAGATCCCGATTTTCTTATTTGGATTCCCTGTAACTCATTGAAAATGACCAGATTCGACCAAGAAAAACCAAGCCAATCCAAAGATTTTTGCTTGGTTTCCTTGGCTTTTCTTGGACTCCGCTCGCTCTCAGGTTGCAGAGGATGAGGATCAGGATTTGACCGCGCCCGCGGTCAGGCCGGCGACGATCCATCGCTGGGCCAAAAGGAACATGAGGATTGCAGGCAGGATCGTCAGCGTAATGAAGGCGAGCACCAATTGCCACAGCGTCGAATACTGGCCTTGATAGGCCATCAGGCCGAGGGTCCAGGGGTAGCGGAACTCGCTGTTCAAGACGATCAACGGCAAGAGATAGGCGTTCCAGCTGTCGACGAAGGAAATGATCGCGACGGTCGTCAGGATCGGGCCGGAAAGCGGCAAGGTTATGTAGAAGAAGTACCGGAAGTATCCGCACCCATCCATCATCGCGGCGTCCAAGAGCTCGGCCGGAAGCTGCTTGAACGCGCTGCGGAGAAGGAGAACGCTGATCGCCAGCGAAAAGGCGACCTGCGGCAAGACCACCCCCCAATAGGTGTCGAGAAGGCCGAGATCGCGAACCTTGATGAAGAGCGGCGGAATGGCCGTCGCCAAAGGAAACAGGAGCCCGAGTTGCAGATAGGCTAGGAGATAGCGATCGCCGAAGAACTTGAGATGCGTGAAGGTGAATGCGGCCATCGACGCAAGCGCGAGCGTGAGCGCGACGGTTAAGACCGAAATCAGGAGCGAATTGCCGAGCACCTGCCAATAGCGATAGCCTCTCAGAATGTCCCAGTAGTTCTCCCACACCCATAGGCGCGGCAGCGAGAAAGGATGCGACTGGAGATCGCCGAGCGACTTGAAGCCGCCGAGCGCCGTCGCGATGAGCGGAACGAGAACGACGCCAGCGAGCACGACGAGCGCGGCGAAGAGCGCGAGGCTCGCCAACGTGCTCGGTCGGCGCCCGGAGGTCTCGTGGGCCGCCGCTCCGGCGGCAGGCCGGATTCCAATCGAGGTCTCAGTCATCGCGCATGACGAGCTTTTCGTAGCCGAAGGCGAAGGTCACGCAGATGACGAACAGCACGACGCCGACAGCGGAGCTGAAGCCGAAACGCATCCGGGTGATGCCGAAATAATAGAGGTAGGAAACCATCGTGTTGGTCGTCTCGAACGGACCGCCGCCCGTCAGAGGCGGGATGAAGTCGAAAAGCTTCAGCGAGCCAATGACCGAGAAGAAGATGGCAAGCCGGATCATCGGCCCGAGAAGCGGGAGCGTGATGTGGCGGAAGCGCTGAAACGCGCTCGCCCCGTCCATCTCGGCCGCCTCGAGCAGCGACCTGTCGATGCCCTGGAGGCCCGCGACGTACAGCATCGTGTAGAAGCCGAAATATTTCCACAGGATCACGATCAGCACCGCGCTGAACGCCCAGGTCTTGTCGGCGAGCAGATAATAGGGCTCGAGACCAAGCGCGCCGGTGATCACGCTCGAAAGCCCGAAGCTGCCGTCGAACATGAAATGCCAGATGTGGCCCGCGGCCACGTCGGCGAGGACGTAAGGAAGGAAGAAGATCATCCGGAACCAGGCGGCGCCAGTGATCCGCCCGGCGACCATCAGCGCCACGCCGAGCGCGAGCGGTTGCTGGACGAGGAGCGAGACGGCGATGACGAGGCCATTGTTGATCAGCGCGCGGTTGAACGTCGCGTTGCCGAACAGGTAGCCATAGTTCTTGAGCCCGATGAATTTTTGCGGCGGTCCGTAGCCGTCCCAGTTGAAGAAGCCGAACCAGCCGGCCTCGACGATCGGCAAAAAGACGAAGACGGTGAAGAGCAGAAGCGCGGGCGGCAGGAAGACGACGACGACCGCCCAGCCGTTTGCAGACATGCGCCGGGCGGGTTCGACATGGATCGTCTCGATGGCCGAGGTCGACTCGATCGCCGTCAAAAAACCGGTCCTCGCAATCCCGGCGCCGGCGCCGCCGCGGCATACGGCGGAGCCAGAGACCGAAGCAAGCGCCTATTGCTGGTCGGCCGCCTCTTAAATCGCGGCAGCCGCCGCCTCGGGCGTCATTTCGCCGGCTGCGACCGACACCGACACGTCGTTGATGACCCGGCCAACGGCGGGTCCTAGATCCTGATCGAAATAGTTCTGGTGGTAGGTCGTCGTGGCGAGATCGGCGGCGAGGCGCTTGAAAAGAGGATCGGTGAACGCGGCCTCCGAGCCCTTGACGACGGGTATGGAGGCCGCCGCGGCCGCCGCCTCGTCGGCGTATTTCGCCTGGCTGAAGAACTTGAGGAAATCGACCGCCTCCGGGGGCGCGGATTTGCTCACGAGCCAGCCGTTGATCCCGCCCAAGGTGTCGGTCACCTTACCCTTGCCGCCGGATACGATCGGGAAGGACAGGATGCCGATATCCTCTTCGGCCAAGCCCTTGCCATTGGTCGAGTTCGGACCCTGCATGCCGAGCAGCCACTGGCCCATGAGATCCATCGCGGCCTTGCCGTCGCCAAACATGCCGGACGATTCCGCATGCTTGGTCGCGAGATAACCGGGCTGGAAGGGCTCGAGAGCGCCGAGTTCGCGCAGCCGCTTGCCCGCCTCGACGAAGGTCGCGTTCTTGAACCCGCCACCCTTTCCAGCCTTCGCGTCAGCAAGCGCATGTTCGCCGCCGATGCGCATCACGAGATAGGAATAGTAGAAGTGCATCGGCCACTTCTCCCCCGCGCCGACGACGATCGGGGTGATTCCAGCCGCTTTGAGCTTCTTCACGGCGCCGAGAAAATCGTCCCAGGTCTTGATGTCCTCCTTCACGCCCGCTTTCTCGAACAGTTTCTTGTTGTAATAGAACGCGACCTCGCCGACCTCGAACGGAACGCCGACGACCTTGCCGTCGACCTTAAAGGCGTCATTCGCCGTCTGGGACAGCGCTCCCTCCCAAGGCCCGACATCAGCAGTGATGTCCTTGAGAAAGCCCGCCTTGTCCTGCGCCTGCATGACGCCGCCGCCCCAGCTGTAGAACAATTCGGGGCGGGAGTTGGCGGACTGCAGCATGGTTGGAAGCTTGGCCTTGAAGGCCTCGTTCTCCAGATACTTGAACTCGACCTTCACGCCGGGATGCGCCGCATTGTAATCGTTGGCGATCTTCTCCCAAACCGCCTTTTGGGCCGGGTTCTCGCTGACATGAAGGACGGTGACGTGCGTATCGGCGTAGGCTGGGGCGATGAGAGCGGTCAAAGAGGCCGCGAGGATTGCGACTTGGCGGAATTTCATGGGCTTCCTCCGAAGGGGCGGCTCTTTTTGTCCGCAATGCGAATTAAATCTGTCTCGACTTTCGGAGACTGTCAAGCCAGCCGACACCAACCCGCAGGAAAATGACGAGCCGCGCGGTTGACACGCAGTTCGGACTCGAAAATAATTCCGCTTCCCGCAGAAAATCTGCTGGCCACGTGGAAACGCCGGAGCGATGAAGACCGCCGATCCAGAATTGATGCGCGCGATCAATCGCTTCCATGTCATGGACGCGATCCGCCGGTCCGGCCCAGTGTCGCGGGTCGAGATCTCGCAACTGACCGAACTGAGTTCGACGACCGTCTCCGCCATTACCGCGGCGCTGCTCGACGATCGGCTCATCGTCCCGTTGCAGCTCGGCGCCGTGCGCGATGCAAGTCGGGGCAGGCCCCGGGTGATGCTCAGGCTCAATCCGGACGCGGCGCATGTGGTGGGCGTCAAGCTCGCCCACGACCAGATCACGGTCGCGGTGACCAATTTCTGCGCCGACATCCTGCGCTCGCTCGCGCTGCCAATCCGCATCGATCGCCAGACGGCATCCGTCATCGGCGACCTGGTGGAAGACGGCGTGCGCCGCTGTGTTAGCGACGCCGGCCTCGATATTGCTCAGATCTCGGGCGTCTGCGTCGGCCTTCCGGGCGTCGTGGAGCGGTCTGCTGGCATCTGCCGCCAAAGCCCGATTCTTCAGGAGCGCGACGTGCGGTTCGGGGCTGATCTCGGCCGTCGCCTCGGCGTGCCTTCGACAATCGACAGCGACGTCAATCTCGTGACCCTTGCCGAGTACTGGTTCGGGCAGGCGCGCGGTCTCAACGACTTCCTAGTCGTCAACGTCGAACGCAGCCTCGGCCTTGGCATTCTTCACAATGGCGAACTGTTTCGCGGCGCGAACGGCCTCAGTCCGGACCTCGGCGATCTTATCGTCCGCTTTGTGGACGGCGGCGGGGAACGGCTCGCCAATGTGGCCTCGGAGGCGTCTGTTCTGATCGAAGCCAAGGCGCTTCTGCACGCGAACGAGCTTGACTTGCCGCTTCATCAGGGACGCGAGATTGCATTGTTGGTGAAGCGGGCGGCCGGCGGCGATGAGCGCTGCGCGCGTATGCTCGCCGCGGCAGGCGAGGCCTTAGGCTTCGCCGTTGCGAGCCTCATCACGCTGTTCGCGCCGCCGATGGTAATCATTTCCGGGCGCGCCATGGCGATGAGCGACCATTTCATCGCGCCCCTGCGCAAGACCGTGGCCGCTCTCTTGCCCGCGAGCCTCGCGGACGTTTCTGACGTCGTCGTTCGCGAGTGGAGCGATGAAATCTGGGTTCGGGGCGCCGCGGCCATGACGCTCCGCGATCTGTACGGCGCACCGTGGGGGACTGCGGGGCCGGCTTCGGTGCGCGATGCGCTCAAGCCGCATGTCGGAGAATTGTGATGCAACCGGTCGGAATCGGCGTCATTGGTTGCGGGAACATCAGCTCGGCCTATCTGACCGCGGCCAGAAAGTTCCCAATCCTCAACCTGATCGCGCTCGCCGACGCCAATCCTGCGGCGGCCGAGGCCCGCGCGGCGGAATTTGGCGTTCCGGCGCGGTCTGTGGACGCGCTGCTTGCCGATCCGGCCGTCGAGATCATCCTCAATCTCACCGTGCCGAACGCCCACGTCGACGTCGGGCTGAAAGCGATCGCCGCGGGCAAGCACGTTCACTCGGAAAAGCCGCTTGGCGTCGCCGTCGCCGAGGCGCGCCGGCTGATAGAAGCTGCGGCGGCCAGGAGCTTGCGGCTCGGCTCGGCGCCCGACACCTTTCTCGGCGGCTCCCATCAGACCGCGCGGCGCGCCCTCGACGAAGGCCTGATCGGCCGGCCGATCGGCGGCTCCGCGTTCTTCATGTGCCCGGGCCACGAGCGCTGGCATCCCAATCCGGGCTTCTATTACCTCGCCGGCGGCGGCCCCATGCTCGACATGGGACCTTACTATGTCACCGGCCTCATCAATCTCCTTGGCCCAGTGGCCCATGTCACCGGCGTCGCAACCCGAACAAGGTCCGAGCGCCTCGTCACGAGCGAGCCGCTCGCGGGCGCGCGCATTCCAGTCGAGGTCGCCACGCATGTCACCGGGACTCTGATGTTCGTAAGCGGCGCAGTCGTGACCATGACAATGAGCTTCGACGTCGCCCGGCACAGGCACGGGCCCATCGAACTTTATGGCGAGGCTGGCTCGCTCATCGTTCCCGACCCCAACCGGTTCGACGGCAAGGTCGAATTCGCGACAGCCGCCGAGGACTGGCGCGAGATCGCGACCGAGGGCCCATATGCCGACGGCAATTACCGGATCCTCGGGCTTGCCGACATGGCGCAGGCGATCCGCTCCGATAGGCCGCATCGCGCAAGCGGGGAATTGGCTTTCCATGTGCTCGAAGTGATGGAGGCGTTCCAGACCTCATCCGATTCCGGCAAGGCGGTCGCGACATCGACCCGGCCGGAACGGCCCGCGCCTTTGCCGCCCACGCTTCGCGTCGGCGAACTCGACTGAAGCACAATTTGAACGGAGGAAACGATGCGCGAAGCCCTCATCGTCTGGGGAGGCTGGAGTGGCCATGAGCCGGAGATCGGCGCTCACATCGTCGCCAAGATGCTCGAGGCGCATGACTTCAAAGTCTATGTCGAAAACACAACCGAGGCCTTCGCCGATCCGGCGATCGCCGACATGAGTTTGATCGTGCCGATCGTGACGATGTCCAAGGTTGAAAAGGAGGAGGTCGAGAACCTGACCGCAGCGGTAAGAGGCGGCGTCGGCCTTGCCGGCTATCACGGCTGCATGTGCAACTCGTTCCGCGACAGCGTCGACTATCAGTTCATGTGCGGCGGGCAATGGGTCGCCCACCCTGGCAATGTCATCGACTACCGGGTGGACGTCGCGAAACCCGACGATCCGATCATGAAAGGGATCTCGAGCTTCCCCTACCGGTCCGAACAATATTACATGCACGTCGATCCTTCGAACGAAGTGCTCGCGACAACCACGTTCTCTGGGGAGCACGCGCCTTGGACCGAGGGCGTGGTGATGCCGGTCGTGTGGAAGCGTAAACATGGCGCCGGACGCGTCTTCTACTCTTCGCTCGGCCACGTCACCGCCGAGTTCGGCGTGCCTGAGATGAAAGCCATTCTCGAGCGCGGGATGCTGTGGGCGGCGCGCTGACGGCCCTTTACGACCGCGCTGGGTAGCCGAACATGCCGGGCTTATCCCGATCCGTCGAACCGCTGCGTTGGCGGGGATTGCCGAGGAAGAGCGGCGAAGCCCCGCGTCGGTTTCGCTGCGCATGGTTGAACCCGATGCGAGAATCGGCTCGCGGCGATTAGTGTGCATCGTCAAAAGATCAAAATTTTATCCATACCGTAGACGGATGATTCACTACCGCTACGTAAACCTCGCATTTCAGGCCTCGGATTAACCCCCGGAGGACAGGACCGGCGCTAAGCTTCACCCGTCAGACGGAGGTCCGTCAGAAGCGGCGTGGTGGCGAGGACTTCACCAATGGCTCAATGCGGTGTGTCGTTCAACGGAGTCGCAGCTTGCGCCGCTGGGGAGCGCTTCGACACCTCCGATGCGGACTTCAAGGCGGCGATCCTGCGCGAGCAATATCGCTCGCTGGCGCGGCTGGGTCCCTATGTCCACGGCGTCGTCATTGTCGCGGCGCTGGCGTTCTTCGGCGCGACTCCAACCGGCTCGCTCTTAACCGGTATCCTTCTGCCTACAGCGCTCATTGCTATATCCGTCTTTCGACTCGCTTCGTGGCTCCAGATGCGCGCCGGTGTTGAACGAGAGGGCCTCGACCTCGTCCGGCGCAGGGTGCGCGTGGCCAGCGTGCTCGGGCCCATGCTGACCCTTGCGTTCGCCGTGACAACGGCGATCTCGACATGGCGGGACGGTGTGGTCGAATTCGCGTTGGCGCTCCTCGCAGTCTGGGTCGTCGCCGCCGTTTGCGCAATCTGTCTCAATAGGATCGCGAGCGAGGCGAACGTCATCGTCATGGCCGCAACTGCGCCGCTCGTCGCGGCATTCCTAACCCGCGGCGCGGAATTGACGCTCGGGCTTGCGGCGCTCGTCGCCATCGCCACATGTTTCATTGTCCGGATGCTTGACGAGCATTTTCGTATGTTCGCCGAAATCGTATGGTCGAGGTTTGTGATCGCCGAAAAGCAGCGTATTGCGGAGGAAGCGCGGCAGGCGGCGATGACCATCGCGCTGACCGACGATCTGACCGGGCTGCCGAACCGGCGCTGTTTTCACAGCCTCCTAGCCGACAGAATAAGGAAAGCAACGAAGACCGGCGAACCTTTTGCGCTAGGTCTTGTTGATCTGGACGGCTTCAAGCCGATCAACGACTTGCGTGGGCATCCCGCTGGAGACCAAATTCTTAGGCAAGTCGCCGACCGGCTCGCCAAGGCGATAGACGGACGCGGCTCGGCCGCGAGGATCGGCGGCGACGAATTCGCTGTCCTCTGCGGGGGGATTGGCGCGCACGACGAAGCGGTCGCCCTCGGGCAGGAAATCCAGGCAATATTCGCGACGGGCTTCGACGTGTCCCCGCTGGGCGTTCGCTTGACCTGCGCCTGTGGCTTTGCGCTCTTTCCGTCGTCCGCCGCCGAGCCAGATGAACTGGTGCGTTTGGCGGACGCTGCGCTCTACCACGCCAAGGCCAGCGGACCGGGCCACATGGCCGTGTTTAGACGCGCAGCCGGCGGAGGCGCCGTCGAGGATGTCCTCTCTCGTGCAAGCGGCAGATCGGAGGACGCAATCCGATTTGGGCCAGTTGTCGACTACGCGAGCCGAACGGAGGCTTCGAATCGTCTACGTGCTTAGGCCGTAGGGGCCCTTCCAAAGTTCGCCGAGGACTGAATGGAGCAGTCCCGTGGGAAACGGATGCTAAGAAACGTGGCCGGCGCTGAGCCGAAGTTGGCCTGTGGCAGGAAGAGGCGACAATTACGGCGTGTCTCCGCCAGCCCGTTTGAACGCTCGATGTCTCAACCAGAGGAGGGCGCATGGCGAGCGGCATCCATCATGTGACGAGCATTGCTGGCTCGGCGCGCCGGAACCTTGAGTTCTATACCGGGACGCTTGGCCTGCGCTTGGTCAAGAAAACGGTCAATTTCGACGACCCGGGCTCCTATCACTTTTATTACGGCGACGCCGCGGGCCACCCGGGCACAATCCTAACCTTCTTCCCTTGGGAGGGCGTCCCGCCCGGACGGCTGGGGATCGGGGAAGCGCAGGAGGCGGTGTTCACCATCCCGGAAGGCTCAATTGCCTACTGGACCCAGCGCTTGGTCGAGAAGGGCGTCGCCCACGATCCGCCCGCCAAGCGCTTCGGCGCAACGACAATCGCGTTCAAGGATCAGGATGGGACGAGGCTCGCGCTGACCGGCGCGAGCGGCGTCGAGGCCAATCCCGGGTGGAGCGCAGGCGGCCTGCCCGCGGAACACGCCATTCGCGGCTTCCACAGCGTGAGCCTTTTGCTGACTGAGGCGGGCCCGACGGCCGCGATCCTAACCGACGTCTTCGGCTTCGTCGCCGGCGGGAGCGAGGGCGCGACGCAACGCTTTCAGGCGCCGGCCGTGAGCCTCGGCGGCGTCATCGATCTGAGGACGGCGGGAGAGTTCCTGTCCACGCGCCAGGGCGCGGGCTCGGTTCATCACATCGCCTTTCGGGCGGCCGACGACGCGGAGCAGGAGGCGATGGTCCGCAAGCTCACGCAAGATCATCACCTGCGCACCACCGAGCAGAAAGACCGCAACTACTTTCGCTCGGTCTATTTCCGCGAGCCCGGCCGGGTGCTGTTCGAAATCGCCACCGATCCGCCCGGCTTCGCCGTTGACGAATCGCCCGATTCGCTCGGGCAAGCGCTGAAACTGCCGCCATTCCTGGAAGGCCGCCGCTTGGCCATCGAAGCCGCGCTGCCGAAGCTCGACCAGCCGTGAGACGAACCTTGCTGCAATTCCCGACGCTCGCCGAACGCCGGTGATGGCGCACGAGCTCAGCTATCTTCATCGCTTCGAACCTGGCGCGGACCCAAGCCGTCGGCCGGTTCTTCTTCTCCATGGGACCGGCAGCGACGAGAGCGACCTTTTGCCGCTCGGCCGCGAGATTGCGCCGGGGGCGGCGCTCCTCTCGCCGCGCGGGAATGTGCTCGAAGGCCAGATGCCGCGCTTCTTCCGCCGCTTCCGCGAAGGTCTGTTCCACGAGGATGACGTCCGCCGCCGCGCGGGCGAGCTCGCCAATTTCGTCGCCGAGGCGCGCCGCCCGTATGGCCTCGCTCAGCCCTTCGCATCGGGCTATTCAAACGGCGCGAACATCGCGGCAGCGGTCCTGCTTTTGCATCCGAAGACTTTGGCGGGTGCCATCCTGTTGCGGGCCATGGCGCCGTTGGCCGAGCCGCCGAAACCCGATCTTTCCGGCGTGCCCGTGTTGATCCTGTCCGGGTTGAGCGATCCCATCGCCCCGCGGTCCACCGCCGAGAAATTGGCGGCGGCGCTCGCCGCGGCCGGCGCGCGCGTCGAACGCGATGATTTGCCCGCAGGCCATGGACTGACCGAGGCCGACATGACAGGGGCCAAAGCCTTCTATGCGCGAGAAGCGGAGCGTTCCCCGCGCTCCGGAGCTTGAGGGCTGGCGCCCACGGGCGCAAGGTAGAGAGAGTTTTTAACATTTGTTCGAGGTGGTTCGGCGCGGCATAGGGGTCGCGACGCCGGTCAATTTGGGTTTTCTTGGCACCTCTCGGTTTGGCCGCGAAAACCCCCATAAATCGCTATTGGATTTCCTTGGATTTCCTTGGATTTTCTCTCGTCCGAATCCAGACTTATCAATGGGTTACACGCGATTTTCGCGGAGAGAATTTTTCCTCGCGCTTTTCCCCTTTCGTTCGAGGCGCGGGAAGGGAGCCCACAGTCGAGGGGCATGCGGAAGCGCAGGATTGCTCAGGGGCAAGCTTACCTCGATTTCCGATTATCCGCAAGAGCTTGTTGGTTCTTCCAGACTAAAGCTTCCTGGCGACGAAGGCCACAATCTCGCTCATCACAGTCGAAGCCGCCTGATCCATCGCCGCCGCGACATTTGCTGGGTCGGTTGAGGCGACCGGGGTCCGCAAGGTGAAGATTTGGTCGGCTACGATCCGCCCGCTGCCGAGCGAGACGATCCATGCCGCGACGTCGAGATGGATTTCCTTCGTCTGAGCATCGAGCTCGAAGGCGCGGATGTCGAGATCGATCTCGTAGTTCGCATTCGCCGCCGGGCCGTCGATCCAACGGGCGAGCCCGGCATTCTGAAAACTCTCCGCCAGCCGCGCGCGGAAAAGCGCCGGCAGCGGCTCAGGCCAGGCGGCCCCGGCGAGAGTGGCGAGCGTCTGCGATTCGCGAACCAGGATGTGATCGCTGTCGAGGTCGGCCGTCGCGGTCGCCTGGCCGATCCGGAACTGCGCGCGGACGGCATGAGCAGGAGGCGGCGTCGCAGCGGTGAGGTCGTACTGGGTTGGAGGAGGCCCGCTAGCGCATGCCGAAAGCGCGAGAGCGAGAAGGCTCGCAGCGGCAAACTTCAGCTGACCTTGAGTTCGACGCCCCCTTCGCCCCATCATTGCCCGCCATGATACTCGGGCAGCGCGGGTCTTGACCCGAATATGACCTGACTTGGATTGCGTCCGAGCGATCGCACAACTCCGTCAATGTCCTGGACCGTCCGCCTCGCCTCAATGGCAAGCGCCTCGTACTCTCGCAGGCCCGTATTCGTGAACCGGCTGAGCCCAGTCGCGATGTCCTTGATCCGCGAGTCGACATCGTCGGCGAGTTTCTTGACTGAGATCGCCGCCTCGCTGATGTGGTCAACCGCCCCCTTTGTGCCGGGCGAGCCAAGAAAGCTTTGGGCGCTCGTCAGCACGCCGTCGACCTTGTCGGCGGATTCGTTGAGCTTTGCCGACATCTCGGAAAAGTTCTTGAGCGTCGCGTCAATGTTGCCGCGATTTTGATGCACCGTCTCCACGACCTCATTGGCGGAATTGACGATACCGGCAATTTTCTGTGAGTCGACCGCCTTCAAGAGCGAGTTGGCGTCGATAAGCGCGGTGTCCAGACGATTGGCGGAATTGTTGAGATGACCAGCAAGCACCGCTCCGTCCCGCGCCAAAGCCTTGACGTTGTCCGAGCTCTCGGCCAGCGCTTGGGCGAAGGTCTGCGCGTTGTTGACGAGAGCGTGGATTTGGTCCGGCTCGACCGCCTTGACAATACGATCGGCATCCTGCGACAGGCTCTGGATCTGAGCCACGACCGGCTGGACTGTCTTGCTGAGCTCAGCCAGGTTCTTCAGCGTCACGTCTACATTGGGAGCGTTGTCGGCCAACGTCTTGGCGAAGACGTCGGCGCTTTGGAGCGTCGAATGGATCGTCGCCGAATTATCGGCGAGAAGTTTGTCGGCGCGATCGACCACCGAGTTGCTTTTCGCTGAGAGCGTCTGGACGTTGTCGACAATCGAACGAACCTTGTCCGGGTCGACCGCCTTGAGCACGCGATCCGCGCTTTGCGTCATGGTCTGGAGCTGCGCGACGACTGGTTGCACGGTCTTGCTGATCTCGGCCAGGTTCTTCAGCGTCGTGTCGACGTTGGGCGCATTGTCGGCCAAGGTCTTCGAGAAGACATCAGCGTTGTGCAGTGTAGACTGAATAGAATCCGCGTTGTCGGAAAGAAGCTTGTCGGCGCGATCGATGACGGAGACGCCCTTCGCCGACATCGCCTGGACGTTGCCGACGATCGAGCGCACCTGATCCGTATCGATCGATTGAACGAGCCGATCGGCGTCGTCCGATAAAGTCTGCAGGCGCGCGGCCAATGGACCAATCTGCTTGCCGAGCTCACCCACGCTCTTCAGCGCTGCGTCGACTCCGGCTGAATTGTCCGCCAGCGCCTTGGAAAATTGATCGATATTTCCGATTGCCGAGTGGATCGGCGCCGAATTGTCGGCAAGGATCTTGTCGGCGTCGTCCAGAATTGACGTGGCTTTGATCGACAGGGCGGAGACGCTGTCCAGAATGTCCTGTAGCTGCACTGACTGTCCGGCGTAGATAACCGGCGGCCTGCCATTTTGGCCAACGAGCGCTGCTCCAGCGGTTGCTCCGCCCAAGAGGGCGACCACGGCGCCTCCGGTCAGCCCCTGTGTCTCGAGGCGCGCTTTGGTGTTCCTGTCGATTGGCGCATCCGAGTTGACGTCGATGTCGGCGACGACTTGGTGCGGATCGCTTCTCGAGAAGGTGAGATGCGTGACCTCGCCGACCTTGATGCCGTTGAACGAGACGTTGGCGCCGTTCGAGAGCCCCGCGACCGAACCGTTGAAGACAACCTGATAGCTCCGGTGACCGCCCGCCGCTCCGTAGCCCGCGATCCACATAACGAATAGAAACGCCCCGATGACCACCGCCAGAGTGAAGGCGCCGATCAAGACGTAGTTGGCGCGCGTCTCCATTGTGCTTAGCGCCTCGCATGCTGGGGCCGGTCCTCCGCGGCGAGCGCGGCGGGCCGGTCTGCGCCCGCCGCGAGACGGATCACACCCCTCTTACCGTGGAAATAGGACTTGAGCCAAGGATCGTCGGAAAGCAAGAGTTCGCTGATCGGGCCGGCGGCGATCACCTTCTTATGCCCAAGCACCGCAACCCGGTCGCAGATCGCAAACAGGCTGTCGAGATCGTGCGTGACCATGAAGACGGTTAGCCCCAGAGTCTTTTGCAGCGTCCCGATGAGATCGTCGAAATCTCCGGCGGAAATCGGGTCGAGCCCGGACGTTGGTTCATCGAGGAACACGACCTCCGGATCGAGAGCGAGCGCCCTCGCCAGCGAGACGCGCTTGGTCATGCCGCCAGACAACTCGGACGGCAATTTGTCGGCAGTTTCCGGAGGCAAGCCGACGAGCGCCAGCTTCTGCAACGCGAGACCGTCGAGCGTCGACTGGGACAAGCCAAGATGCTCGCGCATCGGCGCCTGAATGTTCTGCCGGACCGTCAGGCTCGAAAAAAGGGCGCCCTCCTGAAACAGCACGCCCCATCGCTCGCCGACGATGAGACGATCGTGCGGAGTCATCTTATCGACGTCGTAGCCGAAGACTTCGATCGTTCCCGCCTGTTTGTACAGCAGCCCTAGGATCGTCCGCGTCAGCACCGATTTGCCGGCGCCTGAGGCGCCGACAAAGCCCAGCACTTCGCCGCGATAGAGATCGAGATCGAGCCCGTCCATCACCAGATGATCGCCGAAGCCAACCTTGAGGCCACGCACGCGAATGACAACTTCGCGCTGGGCCGGATGGCGGGGCGCGGCGTCGGCGTTCAATAGTCCACCGCAGCGAAGAACATTGCGAATAAACCGTCCATAACGATTACCATGAAGATCGACTTCACAACCGAGTTGGTCACGCAACTGCCGAGCGACTCGGCCGATCCTCGGACTTCCATGCCCTCAGTCGCAGCGATGAGGCCGATCACTACCGCCATGAACGGCGCCTTGATCAGGCCGATCAGAAACGTTTGAACCCAAATGGCGCTCTGAAGGCGAGTGAGGAAGATTGCGGGCGCTATGCCCGCGTACGCCCAACTGACGACGAGACCACCGGCCATTTGGGCCATATCAGCAAGGAACGTCAGAACTGGCAGGGCGATCACGAGCGCCACCAATCGCGGGATGATCAGCACTTCCAGCGGATCGAGCGCCATGACCTTGAGAGCGTCGATCTCCTCGCGCATTTTCATCGAGCCGATCTCGGCCGTGATCGAGGACCCGGTGCGTCCCGCGATCATGATCGAAGTCATCAGCACGCCGAGTTCGCGCAAACCCAAGACGCCAACCAAACTGACGGCGTAGTCAGCGGCGCCGAATTTGGCGAGCTGAAAGATGCCCTGCTGGGTGACGATCGCGCCGACCAAAAAGTTGATCAGCATGATGATGGGCACACTGCGCAGCCCGTACATCTCGAGGTGGTACACCATCGGAGTCCAGCGCCAGCGCCACGGCTGCACGGCGAGGCGCACGAACATCGCAACGACTTCGCCGAGGTAGTCGACAATGTCGAAGAAATCGACGCCCGAGTCGTAGACAGTCTCGCCGACCGCCGAGAGCAGCGCGACCGTGTGGGGCGGGGGAACGCGCGTGGACTTCTCGGGTGCGTGGTAGCCAGCCTCCTTGAGCAGGAGGTCGTGCTCGGGCCGCTCGCCGCGATAGGAAACGCTTGTTCCCGCAGCCGCTAGTTCAACCTCCGCGCGATCGATGAACCACGCGCCGGCGGTGTCCATGCGTTGCAGGCCTGCGAGATCGAGGATCACGCGCTTCGCATCTTTGGCGAGTGAGATGAGTGAAGCCCCGGCCGCCTCGAGCTGGTGCCCGGCGCCGACGATCCATTCTCCGGCCAGCGACAGCACAACCCCGTCCTGGCTGTCTTGACGAGCTACGGAAGGCGTTGCGGTCACCAAGCGCTCCGGCAAGCACAAACGGCGCTCATATCGCGCGGTCCGGCGACTGTCGAGCGAACAAGACCGGCGGCGCCCATCCGGAAGGGATCAGGGGAAAAACAAACCGAGTACGAATCGGACACCCTGTCACACGGACTTAGATCCGCGGACAAAGCGAGTTCGAATTTTTCGCCTCGACGGGGCGGCCGCGAAGATCATCACCCACTCGTCAGGCCGCTGAGCCCACGGGGCGCCTCAAACCGAGACTGGCGGACTATCCGTCGGACAAACCGTGAAGGAATTGGCGATGCGCGATTCGTCGCGCGTCGGCCTTCAAAGGCAAGCCGCAATCGTCGCTATTTCCCGGCCCATCAAGTCGTGGTTAACGAGGGTGCGGCTCGTAAGCAAATTCCTTCGCGCCGTTGTGGCCAGGCGTTGCAGTACGGACAAAAAGGTCGGCTATGACAGTGGAGACGGCGTCTCTCAAACCCGATCTTGCCGATCGTGCCCGTCCGCGCGGCCCGGGCGGTCAATCCATCATCGCCGCCTTGAGAATGCACACCATTGTGGCGTGCGCCGGGTTCCCGCTGAGGTTGCGGATCCGATGAGGCATATCGCAGCGGTAGCGCAGCGTCTCGCCTGCTTGAGCCGCCGCCGTGGTCTCGCCGACCTCGACCTCAAGCTCGCCGTTCAAGACTGACAGGCACTCGACCGAACCGCGCAGATGCGCGGCCGATTCGAGAACCCCGCCCGGATCGGCCTGGAAATCGTACCATTGCAGCCAGTCAACCGTTTTCAGCCAGCCGATCACGGCAAGACGGCACAATCCGTCGTCGGAGACGAAGATCGGCGTGCTCCCTCGCCCCAGATGCTCGATGAACGGCCCCTCTTCAGCGCCTCGCAGCATCGATTCGATCGACACGTCGAGCGCGTGGGCGAGGCGCCAGATCGTCGTCAGCGTCGGATTGGTCTCGTTGCGCTCGATCTGCGAGATGATCGATTTGGCGACGCCCGAATGTTGCGACAGGTCGGCGAGCGACAGCCCGTAGCCCTTGCGCAGCTTGAGCACCGCCTGTCCGAGCTGGTTGGACAACGACGCCGCCCCGGCTTCCAAAACTTTGGCTCTATCCTTGCCTTCAACGCCCATGACGCGCCTCGAAATTTCGGTCCATCATAGACCAGTTCGTCCTAAGTATCGTACCGTTTTGTTCGTTTCCTCGGACTCGCTCGGGCCTGGAAACCCCAGCGCCTGACGCCCCCGAATCTTATTACAGCTTGGATAGGAGAATGACTTGAAAGAGCCCAGGCAAGGCCCATCCATCGAGGCGGCGGCACGGCTTTGAAGACGGGGACTCGTTCGCAGCCACAGGGACGCGCTCTGACCATGTTCAGTCTCTGGTGCGCGCGTTGGGGATCATCAACCAGCTCGCCGCGGCCGAGGAGGACATGACGCTCACCCATGTCGCCGGACGCGTGAACGCCGAATCCGTCTGCGCCGTCTGCCATGGCGTCGATGGACTGTCGAAGATCCCCGAGGCGCCGAACATCGCCGGGCAGAACGAGAACTACCTGATCGAGCAGCTAACGGCGTTCAAGTCCGGAGAGCGCAAGAATGAAATGATGTCAGTCGTCAGCCAAAATCTCTCGGACGCCGATATCGAAAACCTCGCGGCGTACTATTCGGGGATCGAAATTTCGCTGGGCAAGACGCCCGCTCAATAGGAGCGCCCAGGGGGCGAACACAATCTGCTACTTGGCCAAGTGCGACGCCCACAATCTTAAGGTGGGATGCGCCAAGCGGTGTATGGCTGAAATATCGATAAAGTCGCCGCCTGCTTTTGGGGCAGGCGGCGCCCATATCACATCTCCGCGGACAGGTAGCTCGTCACTTCCATGCCCACGCAGACTTCGCGAACTTCAGGTGTCGACCATGCCATGGCGTCGTTTCCTTCTGCGATCTTGCGAGCTCCGTTCTCCCGGGAGCCGGAGCAACAGCTAGGATACCATGGCGCCAAAACAATGGTCAAATGGGCGTCGAGACCCTTGGGCTCCGACGGGGCGCAACTCATTGAATCAACATGAATGTGATGAAGTCACCCTTTTCGGTCGCCGTACAGTCTCGGCCCAGCACGTTCTTGCAGTTTCGTCCAAACCATTTTTCCGTTTTCTCCTGATCGGTGTAACGCTTTGGGCTCACCGAGGCCGCCATCGGCTCAATGTCCTTGCCCGCGCGAGTTTGCCCGGTCTTTCTTGGGTCTGTCGTGTGACAGGTCGTGCAGGATGGGGTATCCGGCTTGCCGGTTGAGAAATTGGTCCTGAAGAGATGCTCGCCTCGCTCCGCGGAAAATCCGCTGAAGCCGGGATCGGAGGTTTTCGCCTCGCTCGCATAAAAGTCGAGAACGGGCTTGGACGATTTGTCAGCGGTGGCGGGCGCAAGCGCGCAGACGAAAACGATAGTCGAAATCAGGTGGCGATCGGCCGCCTTCATTGAGAAGCTCGCTCGGGGATGTCGATGTCCTGCGGATCGAAGCGGCCGATCGAAGCGTCGCTATGACATTTTTCGCAGGCGGCTTTTGCGCCGACCGCCCTGGACTTGAAGACGCTCTCGGGAAATGTTCAGCACGTTTCGTGGCCCGGAAAGGCCCGTGACAAAAGCGATCGCAACCGCTGCAACCAAGAGCCAGTGGAACAGGCGGACGCCAAGGTCACAGACCTGGGTCACGTCAGTAGCGGCGGCGCACTTACCCATCGTCGTTCCGCCATTTCGACGCCTACCGAATGACCTTCCCGTAGTGGCAGGCGAGGCAATTGGCGGCTGATTTGACCGCGCTGTGCTTCACTGCATCGAAGTTGAAATCCGCGTGCATCTGGCTCCACCAGGGCGTAGCCGTAATTCTCAAGGGTGTGCTGTCCGACGGGAGCGCAGCTAAGAAATGCCGGTCCCGAAACGTGGCGTCTGGAGAATCCGCAGCGTGCGAGGTCAGAAAATCGCGGATGACATCCAAGTCCTTCTTTGGGATCGCAGCGTCTTCGCCGAAATGATCGCCCATCGTCGACAGAATGGCGGCCCAGGAACGGCTGGGCAGCATCCGCGAGGGAAAGACCATGTGGCAGTCGCCGCATTGTTTAAGCTCCGCTGGGGCTCCAACGTTGGCCGGCTCCGGCGGACCCGGCGGCTCGGGGTCGCTTCGCGCGATGCTAAAGGCCCTTCGATGGCCGCAATGAGGGCGACGACAGCAGCGCCGGCAGTCAGACGCGCAAGGGTGACGACTTCACTCTTGCCACTGTGGAGCAAAGCCCTCGTCATGACGGCCGACGGCGGCCTTCTCGCCTCTCCGCCTCAAAACGCCCCCGCGAAGGCGCCGCCGTCGATGAGGATGTTCTGCCCCGTGATGAATCCAGCGTGGGCGCTCGCGAGAAAGGCGCAGAGCGCGCCGAACTCGGCCGGATCGCCGAATTGCCCGACAGGGATTCGCGCCTTCGAATTCGGCGCGCGCCACGTCCATGGTTACGCCCCGCTGAGCCGCGGCGCGCGCAAGGCCGGATTTCTGCCGGTCGGTCTCAAACGATCCGGGCTGGATCGAGTTGATCGTCACGTTGTCGCGCGCGAACAGCCGCGCCGCGGAAGCGAGGAACGCGGTCAGCCCGGCGCGCGCGCCTGACGAGACGTCGAGGCCGGCAACTGGCGTCCGGACCGAACTCGAGGTGATGTTGATGATTCGGCCGAACTTACGCACAGCCATGCCCGGCGCCAACGCCTGAACCAGCGCGATCGGGGTCAGCATGTTTGACTCGATCCCCTTGAGGATATCTTCGCGGCTGATCTCGCCGAAACTCTTGTACGGCGGCCCGCCGTTGTTGTTGACCAGAATGTCGGCGTCCGGGCAGGCGGCGATCAACTCCGCGCGTAAGTCGGCATGGTCGAGATCGCCAAGGACTTCGCGAATCTCGACGCCCGTCGACTTTCGCAGTTCCCTTGCGGTCTGATCGAGAGCCTCCTTGTCCCGTCCGTTGAGCACGACCGCGCATCCAGCTTCCGCCAGCGCCTGAGCGCAGGCGCGGCCCAAGCCTTTGCTCGACGCGCAAACGATCGCTTTCCGGTCCGCAATTCCTAGTTCCACTGTGGCGCCCCTGCTCTCGACACTCTTTAGGTCGACAATTATAACCGCTTCGAGTGCGTCGCGTCATCGAAGCGACATGAGAATCTGCGCAGTCATTTCTCGTTGTTCGCCCCCTCGCGAGGAGGCCCACCGGTGTCCAAGTTTCATCAGACCCATCGATACAGGACGATGTTCCTGTCGGATTTGCACTTGGGCACGCGCGGCTGCCAGGCCCACCTTATCCTGGATGTGCTGCGCCATGTCGAGGCCGACACCATCTACCTCGTCGGCGACATCATCGATGGCTGGCGGCTTCGCTCCGGCTGGTACTGGCCGCAGACGCATAACGACGTCATCCAGAAATTGCTGCGCAAGGTTAGGCGCGGCGCGCGGATGGTTTTCGTTCCCGGCAACCATGATGAGTTCGCCCGTCAGTTCTTCGGCCTGACGTTCGGCGGGATCGAGATCAAGCGGCAGGCGATTTATACCGCGGCCGACGGCAAGCGCTATCTCATCATTCACGGCGACGAATTCGACGTCGTCGTGCGCCATTCGAAGTGGCTCGCCTTCTTCGGCGACTGGGCCTACGATTTCGCCTTGTTCGTCAACACCCATTTCAACGCGGCGCGGCGGGCCTTGGGCTTGCCCTACTGGTCATTTTCGGCGTGGGCGAAGCTTAAGGTCAAGAACGCGGTCAATTTCATCGGCTCCTTCGAGCGGGAGCTGGCCGGGGAGGCTAGAAAGCGCGGCGTCGACGGCGTGATCTGCGGCCACATCCATCATCCCGTAATCCGCGACATGGAAGGCGTGATCTACGTCAATACTGGGGACTTTGTTGAATCGTGCTCTCTGGTGGTCGAGCACAAAGACGGCCGCCTCGAGGTGCTGCGTTGGAAAGATCCGTTGCCGTCTCCGGCCCGGGTTGAGGACGACCTGCCCGTCGAAGGCGCAGAGGCGGACGCCGAAGCCGAAGAGGCGCAAGCGGAAGCTGCTTAATGCGCATCCTGATCGCCACCGACGCCTGGCGCCCGCAAGTCAATGGCGTGGTGTCGACCCTGGAGCGCATGACTCAGGCCGCGACCGAATTCGGCGCGGCGTTCGAATTCCTCACGCCCCAGGGCATGTGGAGCGCTCCCATGCCCTCCTACCCTGAAATTCGCCTAGCGATCCCGTCCTGGCGACGGATCGATGAGCGGATCGAGGAAGCGAAGCCAGACCACATCCATATCGCGACCGAAGGCCCGATCGGCTGGCTGACGCGGCGCTATTGCCTCAAGCACAAGCGGATCTTCACCAGCAGCTATCACACGCGCTTTCCCGAATACGTGTCGGCGCGGGTCCGAGTTCCCGAATGGCTGACCTACGCGGGTTTGCGCTATTTCCACGCCCCCTCTGCGGCCGTGATGGCGCCGACGCCGACAATAAGCGCCGACCTCACGCGCCGTGGTTTCGCTCGGGTCAGGCTCTGGACGCGTGGCGTCAACCATGCCGTTTACCGGCCGCGGACAAAGCGGGCGCTGGACTTGCCGCGGCCGATCTTCCTGTCGGTTGGACGGGTGTCGGTGGAAAAGAAATCTTGAGGCGCTGCTCAGCCTCGATCTCCCCGGCTCGACCGTCATCGTCGGCGATGGGCCGGCCCGCCGTTACCTCGAGCGCCGTTACCGCCATGCGTATTTCCTCGGCGCCAAGCAGGGGGAAGCGCTGGCCGACATCTATGCGAGCGCTGACGCGTTCGTCTTTCCCTCGCGCACCGACACATTCGGGATCGTGATGGTCGAGGCCATGGCCAGCGGCTTGCCGGTCGCGGCGTATCCTGTGCCCGGGCCGATCGACGTCGTCGGGCCAGGCGCCGGCGTGCTCGACGAGGATCTGCGAGCGGCCTGTCTCAAGGCGTTGACCCTGCCGCGCGAGCAGGCGCGCGAACATTCGATGCGTTTCACCTGGCAAGAGAGCGCACGCCAGTTCCTCGACAATATCGAGACGAGCCGGTCGGATCTCAAAGTGGCGGTTGCCGCCACGTCTGGGCCTATCAGAGGCGCTAGAGCGATCGAGAATTGCTAACGCCCGAGCCTGCGGATACAACTTCGCGCGCGAACTCGCGCCAAGGAAAAACAAGGAAAACCAAATAAAACCAAGCAAATAAGCTTGCGTTTCCTTGTTTTTCCTTGGCCGAATTGGGACTTTTCAACGAGTTACGGCGAATCCAAATAAAACCTTTCGGCCCTTCCCAAGACCCGCTCTGGTTGCAAAGCACAGGGCAGCGCGCTGTCGGACTCCCCTCGAAGCAGGGTTGGAATTCGCGCCGACCGCGTTTGACATCATAGACAGATCTTACCCAGCTTTCGGCTTTACGCAAACAAATGTCGAGGGCTTGTCGCCAGCCGCACGCCGATCTTCCGGGCCTAGCCTGCGAGGTTTAGGGCGACCGCCGCGGCCGCTATAGCGACGACAACGAGCAGCGGAGGCGCGCGCCAGACAATCAAAGCGACAAAGCCCGCCGCTGCGACAGCAAAATCGGGCAGCCCACGGACCGCGCTCGTCCAAACGGGGTTATAGAGCGCTGAAGCGAGCAGACCGACCACGGCCGCGTTGACGCCGGCCATCGCGGCGCGCGCGTCGCTGCGCGCTCGCAAGCGCGGCCAGAAGACCAGGGCCGCCATCATGAGCAAGAGGCCGGGCGCGAAGATCGCAACCAGCGCCAGCGCCGCTCCGGCGAGGCCGGCCGGCGGGACTTTGGCGACGGCGCCGAGATAGGCCGCAAATGTGAACAACGGCCCGGGCACGGCCTGCGCGGCGCCGTAGCCGGCGAGGAATGCGCTGTCGGAGACCCAACCTGGATCGACCACCGCGGCGCGAAGCAGCGGCAGGACGACGTGTCCGCCGCCGAACACCAGCGCTCCGGAGCGATAGAAGGCGGCGGCCAGCGCCGCAGCGCCCGCGTCCAGAGGTGCGAACGAGAGCGCGAGAAGGGCGGCATAGAGGCCGGCGAACGCGATCCCCATGCGCCGACTGATTGGCGTGATGGCGGCCGCCGCGACGTCCGCCTCCTGCCGACAGACAAAGAAGCCAGCAAGGGCGCCAAGAAGGATGACGGCGATCTGGGCCCACCCCGTCGGCGCAAACGCGGTCAGGATCAGGGCGAGGGCGGCGATCGTCGCGCGCGGCCGGTCTGGGCAGAGGTTCTGAGCCATTCCCAGGACAGCCTGGGCGACAATGGCGACCGCGACGAGTTTGAGGCCGTGCATGAGCCCATCGCCGACAGGGCCTCTGAGCGCGCCTTCGCCATAGGCGAATAGCGCCATGGCCGCCGCCGAAGGCAGGGTGAAGCCCGCCCATGCAGCGAGGCCGCCAAGGTATCCGGCGCGCATGAGCCCGATGGTGAAGCCGGTCTGGCTGCTGGCCGGTCCCGGCAGAAACTGCGAGAGCGCAACCACATCGGCATAGGCGCGCTCGTCGAGCCAGCCTCGCCGCATGACGAACTCGCGGCGAAAGTAGCCGAGATGCGCGACGGGCCCGCCAAAACTGGTCAGGCCGAGCTTGAGAAAGACACGCAGGACCTCGAGCGGAGAGCCCGAGCCACTTTGACTAAGCGGGCTTCCTTGATCGCCTGGGTCATCGGCCGAGACTGCCGTGAGTGGGGCCGTCGAGCGTGTAGGCCGCAAGCCTCGCTGCTCAGCCCCCTATGCTGCCTTCGCCAGCCGCTGCTGCACCATTGTCCTCAGCTTGTTCAGATCGTGCGCGAACAGGCGGATGCCGTCGGATAGTTTCTCCGTCGCCATCTGGTCCTCGTTGAGCATCCAGCGGAAGGTCTTTTCGTCCATCGCGATCTTGGCTGGAGCAGAACCAGGCTTAGCCGGGTCGAGCTGGCGCTTGAGCTCGCCTTCCTCCTTCGACAGCGCCTCGAGAAGCTGGGGCGAAATGGTGAGCCGGTCACAGCCCGCCAAAGCCTCGATCTCGCCGGTGTTGCGGAACGACGCGCCCATGACCACCGTCTTCACTCCGTAAGTCTTGTAATAGGCATAGATGGCGCGGACTGATTGGACGCCCGGATCGGTTTCCGGGGTGTACGGTCCCCCGCCCGCTTTCACATGCCAGTCAAGGATGCGCCCAACGAAAGGCGACAGGAGATACGCCTTCGCGTCTCCCGCTGCGACCGCCTGGGCCAGCGAGAAAGCGAGAGTCATATTGCAATCGATGCCCTCGGCCTGCAGGCGCCGCGCGCCTTGCACGCCTTCCCAGGTCGAAGCGAGCTTGATCAGGATGTGTTCGTGGCCGATGCCCCGCTCCTTGTAGAGCGCGATGAACGACTTCGCCTTGGCGACCATGCCCTCGGTATCGAAGGAAAGATCCGCGTCGACTTCGGTCGAGACGCGGCCGGGAACGATCTTCGTCAGTTCCGAGCCGAAGTTCACCGCGATGCGGTCCGTCACTTGGCCGATTGAAGCCTTTTGTTTGCCGCCCCAGGCGATCGCCTCGTCGACCAGACGGGCATAGGCCGGCATCTCCGACGCCTTCAGGATCAACGACGGATTTGTCGTGGCGTCGGTCGGCTTGTAGACCCGGATCGCCTCCATGTCGCCGGTGTCGGACACGACGGTAGTCATGCTGCGCAATTGTTCGAGCTTACTGGTCATGGACGAGCCTCCTTGGGCAACTTCCGTTTACCTAAACAGTTCCCAGTCGTCCCGATTGTCGCGCCTCAAGGCGTCATACGCAAGCGCGAAGCCCGAAGCGCGGCCGGAACCTAACGCGCCCGAGCCCGTTCTTGGTCGCAGCCACTGTCATCGCCAAGGAGCGCGCCATGCCGACCCGCAAGAACCTCGAAGATCTTTTCTCCGAGACTCTCAAGGATATCTACTTTGCCGAAAAGCAAATCTTACGCGCCTTGCCTAAAATGGCCAAGGAAGCCTCGTCGCCTGAGCTCAAGCAGGCTTTCGAGACCCATCGCGACCAGACGGAAGGCCACGTAGACCGGCTCAACGAGGTGTTCGAACTCATAGGCCGGCCTGCGCGCGGCAAGACCTGCGAGGCGATCCTCGGCATCATCGACGAAGCCAAGGAGATCATGGAAGACTTCAAGGGCGCTGAGGCGCTCGACGCCGGCCTCGCCTCGTCCGCTCAGGCTGTCGAGCACTACGAGATCGCCCGTTACGGCACGCTCAAGACTTGGGCCAAGGAACTCGGCCACAACGACGCCGCGAAACTCCTCGACGAGACGTTGCAGGAGGAAATCAAGACTGACCAGCTCCTTACCAAGATCGCGGCTTCGAACGTCAATATGAAGGCGGCCTGAGGGCTGAGCTCATAGGCGGCCGGCGTCGCAATTGCTGGCCGCCGCTTCACTCTTTTCCTCTGACGACGCCAATCGCGAATTGAGCGAGCGCGAGAAGCGGGGGGAAAAGTCCAACATAGCACGCGAGACCCCATCCACCGCGCGCATAGGCCCAGGCTCCGAGCGCCGAGCCCATCGCGCCTGCGGCAAACAACGACGCCAGATAGACGCCGTTGACCCGTCCGCGCGCCTCCGGGGCGAGCGCGAAAATGGCCCGATAGCCGAGAACGAGATTGGTCTGGACGCCGAAGTCGATAACGACCGCAGCAAGCACGAGAAGCGCCAGAGACGATCCCGGCGCCGGAACCAGCGTGACGAGCAAACCGATGAGGACCAGCAGCATTGCGAAGCATGTCGCGAGCCGGCTCCAACCCCGATCGGCAACCCTGCCTGCGAGAGGCGCAGCGATCGCGCCGGACACGCCGACCAACGCGAAAAGCGCGATGCCATTCTGCGTCAGGCGGTGTTGCGGCCCCGCAAGCAGCAGAGGCGTCGTGGTCCAGAACAGGCTGAAGCCAAAGAACAGGCACGCCTGATAAAAGGCGCGCCGGCGAAGGATCGGCGTCGCCCTCGCCAGGTGAACCATCGAGCTCATCAGTTCGAGGTAAGTCATTTTGGTCTGCGGCGCGCGGGTCGGCAAAGCGCGCGAGAGGACCGCGGCAAGCGCCGCCATGGCCGCCGCAGAGAGGACGAAGACCACCCGCCATGTCGTTTGCGCGGCAATAAAGCTCGAAACCGGCCGGGCCGCCATGATGCCGATCATGAGCCCGCTCGACACCGTGCCGACGACCCGACCACGCGTCGCGTCCGCCGCTAGGTTGGCGGCAAGCGGAATCAGGATTTGCACTGCGACCGAGCCTAGGCCAATGAGGCCAGCACAAGCGAGAAAGATGGCGGCGGATGGAGCGAAAGCGGCGCCGGCCAGCGCGACGGCGCTGATTGCAATCGACGTTAAGATCAGCCTGCGATTCTCAACGAGATCGCCGAGAGGAACGATAAAGAAAAGGCCAGCGCCATAGCCGATCTGCGACATTGTCACGATAAGGCCCGCCGCTGCCGGGGCGAGGCCGAGCGATCTAGCGATCTCCGCGATCAGCGGCTGAGCGTAATAGATATTGGCGACGATGAGGCCGCAGGCGGCGGCGAGCGTCAGAATGGTGCTGAACACGACGTCCGGCTGGCGCGGGGCCTTGAGCAGCGCCGGCTGGGGCGCAGGCGTGCATTCGGCCGCCGTAATCTTCACCCGATCCACCGACAACTCCCGTTCTCAAATACAATGGCCCTCCCTTGAATGATTGGCGCGCCGACCGCCTTGGCCGTTGGAACTCCCGCAATCAGCGCCATAAGGACTCGCGCGACACCTCCGTGCGAAATCACAAATGCGTGTTCGCTGAGGCCGTCGAGCCACGGACGCAGGCGGTCCGCGAGCATAGCATAGCTGTCTCCGCCCTTGGGCACGAAGCTCCACCGATCCTTGCGCCGCGCCCGTAAGCCTTTGGGATCCTTGGTTTCAATCTCCGACCAGGTCATCCCTTCCCAGACGCCGAAGCTGATCTCCTTCAAGACGGGGTCGAGGCGGTAGCGCTCGGGGGTAAGGCCCATTGCGTCACGCGCGATCTCCATCGTCTCCCGCGCGCGCTCAAGCGGCGAAGCGAAAAACGCCTGGGCTTCTTCAATCCGGTCGATCTCGCGCCCGGCAAGGCGCCGCAGTGTTCCGCCGATCGCGCGCGCCTGCTCGCGCCCGCGTGCGTTGAGCGGAATATCGAGCTGTCCCTGAAGCCGGTTCTCGGCGTTGTACGCGGTCTCGCCGTGGCGCACGAAGATGAGGCGATGCGGAAATTCCGGCACGGCTAGAGACAATCCCCCTCGAACAACTCGGCCGGCGCTGTGCGGGCGCTCAGCTATCGAGCGCCATCGGCCTAAATCCCCATTGCTTCGCAAGCGCCCGGCATTCGCTGACCGTTGCGACGCCGGCCGTTGTCGACACCGCGCGCATCGAGGCCGCGGCGCATGCGTGCCCGAGCTCGAGACACTCAACAATGGGCCATTGCTCATGCAGCCCATAGAGCATGCCGGCGGCGAAGGCGTCGCCCGCGCCGTTGGCACCCACGATCGCGCTCGCTGGTAGCGCGACCGAGCCCAGCACAACCCGCGAACCGTCGCGTCCACCCATGACCCCGCCTTGAGGGAAATGCGCCGCCGCCCATCGCATGGAGCCAAGCGCGAGCACGTCATCGATCGCCCGTGCGACTGCGTTAGGGTCAGTCGAGCCGTCGGCCCGCCGCGTCTCGCGTCCCGCCAGCGCGCCGATCTCGTAATCGTTGACGATGAGATAGTCGAGATGCGGCAGGCACGGGCGGCCGAGCTCGGCGAGTCGCTCGGCTCGGGTCGTCATCAATTCGAGATTGGTCAAGAGGCCGAAAGCGCGCGCCTTGCGCAACACCGCGACCCAGCCGTTAGCCTCCTCATGCCACCCCCGATCCATCGCCTTGTGAGCGCCGGGCAATCCAAGATGGAGAATTCTCGCCGTGGTCGAAGAGAAATCAAAGTCGTCGGGCGTCATCTCGGCCGCCACGCCCTGGTGATAGAAATGGGTGCGCCGGCCGGTGGCCTCGACATTGAAAGCGTCGACGCTCATCGTCGCGCCGTGAGGCAGCGCGCGGAGCGCGGCGCGGTTTATGCCGCGCGCGTCGCATTGGTCGAAGAGAAAGCGTCCAAGGTCGTCATCCCCGACGACCCCCATCGCCTCGACGGGAAAGTTGGGGTCGAGGCGCTTGAGGTCCAACGCCATATTCGAGCCGGACCCGCCGTTTTGACGGTCGATCGCGAGAACTTCGTTGGAGGTGTCCTCCTCCGGCCAGCGCGCGATCGACTTGTTGAAATCGACGCACCAAGTGCCCGCCGACAGCACGCCGCGCCGTTCGCTCATCGATCAGGCCGACTTGAGGACGGTTTCTGTGATGGCGCTATCGACCGCTATCTCGCGCGTCGGCTTCAGACCCTGCTTCTGAAGCGCCGCGTGGTAGTCTTTGACCGCCTCGGGCGGGGTCATGGCGCCGTCGGCGACCGCGCGCATGAGGCGGACGATGTCGAGCGGGGATTCGGCCAGGTTGATCTTGCGGCCGAACAGCGCGACGCGCGCCCCATATTTCTCGCGCCTGATGAATGAGCTCGAAACAGTCGCGGGTCGTGCCTGCTCCGCCGCCCAGCACGCCGACCACGAGGCTGGGGTCGAACGACGCCAGCTCCTCCAGCGCTCTCGGCCCGTTGTAGGCGATCTTGAGGAATTTCGGCCGCTCCGCCTCGGTGAGGCCGGCGAGGCACCGGACGATCGCGTCGTTGACGAACTGAGGCATGGTCTCCGGCGTCAAGCCGCGCTCGACGTTCGGATTGAACACCTCGAGGAAATACGAGAAGCCGTTGGCTTCGGCGTCGTCACGAAAATCCTTGAACGCTTGGAGGGAGGCATGGTCGGCGTCGATGTCATTGGTGAACGTGATGGAATAAAGCCCAAGGTCGGTCAGCGGCTTCACATGCTTGAGCGATGCGGTGCGGAACGGCCGCGACGGCTGGTTATGAAAAGACGCTCCGCGATGGCGCCAGACGTCGGTCGTGTCATTGGCGCGGATGACCGGCTTGACGCCTGTTCCGGCGAAAACCTGCGCTTGACCAGGCTTTCCAGATTCGAAACCGAGGTCAGCATGATGTCGACGACGTCCTGCTTGACGATCGCCTCGATCGAATCGAGGAACTCGGCGCGCGTCGCGAAATCGCGGCGTCGCTCCGTCGGCGGTCAGCGCCGACCCAACCGCATGCAGGCCCGGCCCCATGTCGGGGTCCTTAGCATCGGCGATGATGAAATCCGAACGCCGATAGGCGCCGCTGCAAGATGCGCGCGAGCTTGTCGTCGAGTTCTGAACATGAAGGCCTCTCCAGTTTGGCCGCCGGTTTACAGGCCGCCCTCCACGGATGGCAACCGGCTTGAGCAGGCACGCTGGCGCTCGCCGACGGTTGTCGCTAGTTTGCGCCCCCCGGCGGGGCCCGCTATTGCGGGTGGAGTGTCGATGTCCAAGAGTTTACTCAACCGGCGCAACGCCAGGACCGTCCGGGGCTGGCTGCTCTGCGGCAGGCAGTATTTCTGTCTGCTCTTGCGGGCGCAGCCGCGCCTGCGCGCGCCGCGGACGACGACCCTTATGCGCGGCCCGAAGCCTGGCTCTGCCGGCCGGGCGGGTCCGACCTCTGCGCCGCGCCCGTGGTCGCAACGGTCGTCCAAAGCGACGGCTCGCGCGCAACCCGGGTTTTGAAGCCGAACCCCACGGCGCCGATCGACTGCTTCTACGTCTATCCGACCGTCTCCGAAGATCCGGCTGGCAACAGCGGCATGACGAGCGGACCCGGTGAGAAGCGGGCGGTCGCCCAGCAGTTCGCGGCCTTCGCCTCGGTCTGCCGGCCGTTCGCGCCAATCTACCGCCAAGTGACGATCGCGGGGGTCGAGGCGGTGCTCCGACACGAGCCGCTCCCGGTGGATTTCAAGCTTCCCGTATGAGGACGTGCGCGCGGCGTGGCGACATTACCTCGCGCATGACAATGGGGGCCGTGGGGTCGTGCTGATCGGCCATTCGCAGGGGGCGCGAATCCTCGCCCGGCTCATCGTCCATGAGATCGAGGGCAAGCCCGAGCAGCGCCTGCTCGCCGGCGCCCTCATCCTCGGGTTCGACGTCGAGGTGCCGGAAGGCAAGGACGTCGGCGGGACTTTCAAGGCGATCCCGCTCTGCCGCTCGGGCGGACAGAACGGCTGCGTCGTCGCCTACGAGACCTTTCCGGCGAGCTCGCTACCGCCGGACGATTCCCGCTTCACCCATCCCGAAACGCCAGGCATGGAGATCGCCTGCACCGATCCCGCCGCGCTTGCCGGGGGTAGGCTCGACCCCATTCTCGCGACCCAGACGAACCTCTTGGAAAGCCCCCGCCCGATCCGGGCTGGGCGGCGTTCGTCAAGCCGCTCGACGCGCCCTTCGTGTCGCTGCCCGGAATCGCGTCGGGCCATTGCGTCGAGGGGCCGAACGCCTCCTATCTTTCGGTCTCGATCAACTCGCCGTCGAAGACCTGGCGCCTGGCCGGCGACCCTCCCTGGCGACCTCGTGGTGGACGGGCGGCCCCTCAAGAGCTGGGGCTGGCACCTCATCGACGTCAATGTCGCGATGGGCAACCTCATCGACTTCGTCTCGACGCTGCGAAAGCCCGGCCCGTGACCCGGATTCGACGCCCGCGCCCCATGCGTCCATATGTTCCAACCGAAGAGCAACCTGATGCCCGAGCCGCAACGTCTTCGCATTCTCCTCATCGGCGCAAGCGGAGTGCTGGGGCGCGCGATCGTGGCCGAGCTTTCTCCGCGCCACGACATCGTGTCCGCCGGATCGAAGTCGGGTGACATTCGCATCGACATCGCCAATCCCGCGAGCATCGTAGCGGGCCTGAAAGCGGCAGGGCCGCTGGACGCCGTCGCCTGCGCCGCCGGCGCCGTGAACTGGCATCCGCTTTCCGCGATCAAACTCGCGGGGCTGGAAAAGTCTTCCTACGGATTGGGGCTGACCAATAAACTCATGGGCCAGGTCAATCTGGCGCTGGCCGCCCGCGACCACATCAACGACCACGGCTCGATCACGCTGATCGCCGGCGTGCTCTCGCAGACGCCGATCGTTGCGGGTTCGTCCGCCAGCATGGTCAATGCGGCCATCGAGGCGTTCGCGATGGCGGCCGCGATCGAAATGCCCTCCGGCATCCGCATCAACGCGGTAAGCCCGACCGTGTTTGAGGAATCGATGGCGGACTTCGGGCCGTTCTTTCGCGGTCACGATCCCGTGCCGGTCGCCCGCGCCGCCCGCGCCTTCAGCCGCAGCATCGAAGGCGCCGAGAGCGGCCAGACCTATCGCGTGGTCTGATCGCGCCAATGAACAAAGCTTTATTCGTCTACATCACGCTCGCTGCGCTTGCGCTTGCCGTTTTCGCGATCTGGCCCGAGCTCGACCTCGCGGGCGCGCGCTACTTCTATCATCAGGGTGGCTTCTTCGGCCGCAATGACTTCGAGCGCTTCGGCCGCGACTTTTTCCGGGTGACGCCATTCGTCGTCCTGGCGGCCTATGCGGCTTTATGGGTCGCCAAGCATCGGGGGGTGAAGGTCCGCTGGGCGCCGAGCGGCCGAGCGATGATCTTTCTCATCGCCACGATGATCATCGGGCCGGGCCTGATCGTGAACGTCGGCCTCAAGGATCATTGGCATCGTCCCCGTCCGATCCAGACCCAGGACTTCAACGGGTCGAGCCCCTTCACGCCGTGGTATGACGATAACGGCGGCTGCAAGAAGAATTGCTCGTTCGTCTCCGGCGAAGCCTCGACCGGCTTCTGGATGGTCGCGCCGGCGAGCGTGCTCCCCCCGCCCTGGCGCGGTCCGCGATCGTCGCCGCGTTCGCCTTCGGGCTTCGGCGCGAGCCTGCTTGCGGCTGGCCTTCGGCGGCCACTACCTCAGCGATGTGCTGCTCGCTGGGCTCATCACGCTGATCGTCATCGAGGTCGTCCGCCGGGTGATCTGGCCGCTTGGCGGCTCCGAGCCGGAATCGCTTCGGAGGCCTCAGCCCCGGCGCTCGCGACGAGGGGACGCGACCGGGCGCCTCGCCAGGTAACATTTGAGCCCGCCCTAAGGGCTGGAACGCGGAGGAGACGCGATGGGGGAGGCGCCGAAGTCGCCCGGGCCGGATACGCCGTGGTCGTCATGGGCGTGTCGGGCAGCGGCAAGACGACGATCGCGGAGCTCCTCGCCAAGCAGCTCGGCTGGCCGTTCATGGAGGGCGACCGGCTGCATCCTGCGGCCAATGTCGAGAAGATGCGGCGAGGAATTCCGCTGACCGACGCCGACCGCGCCCCCTGGCTCGATCGGATCGGCGAGGAGCTAAAGAGATGGGCCGCCGAAGGGAAGTCTGGCGTGATGACCTGCTCGGCGCTCAAGCGGGCCTATCGCGACCGCATCCGCGCGGCGCGTCCCGACGTTCGCTTCGTCTATCTGAAAGGCTCGGAAGCGCTGATCGAGGCGCGCGTCGCCGCGCGCCATCACGAATACATGCCGGCCTCCCTGCTGCGCAGCCAATTCGACACGCTCGAGGAGCCGACTCCGGACGAGCCAGGGGTGCTGACTGTCGATGCGGGCGGCTCCGCCGATAAGGAGGTCGCCGCCGTCATCGCTGAGCTCGGGCTGGCGGGTGGAAAGCGCGTGTAGGGGCCAGTTGCATGCGGCTCTCGCGATCGTATAAGTCCCCTCGACGTTTCCGGGGCCGACCGCCCTCGACCGTCATGGCCGGGCCTGACCCGACCATCCACGCGTCTCCATCCGCGCGATCTTGGCCAAGCGGGCTCAATGCGACCTTCGGCCCTCTCGGCGGACGAGTCCCAACTCGCTTTCGAAGCAGAGCGGCGTGGATGGCCGGGTCAAACCTGGCCATGACGAGCCTCTTCCTTGATGAAAGTCCCGCCATCCATGCCGAGCCCCAAGAAGCCGCAAGTCAAGCGCGTCGTCCTCGCCTATTCCGGCGGGCTCGACACGTCCATCATCCTCAAATGGCTGCAGACCGAGTACGGCGCCGAGGTCATCACCTTTACCGCCGACCTCGGCCAGGGCGAGGAGCTGGAGCCGGCGCGCAAGAAGGCGGAGCTGCTCGGCGTCAAGCCGCAGAACATCTTCATCGAGGACCTCCGCGAGGAATTCGTGCGCGACTACGTCTTCCCGATGTTCCGCGCCAACGCGCAGTACGAGGGCCAATATCTCCTCGGCACGTCGATCGCGCGCCCGCTCATCGCCAAGCGCCTGGTCGAGATCGCCCACAAGGTCGGGGCTGACGCGATCGCCCATGGCGCGACTGGCAAGGGCAACGATCAGGTCCGCTTCGAGCTGTCGGCCTACGCGCTCGACCCCGACATCAAGATCATCGCGCCCTGGCGCGAATGGGAGTTCGCCTCCCGCAATGCGCTTCTCGTCTTCGCCGAACAGCACCAGATCCCCATCGCCAAGGACAAGCGCGGCGAGGCGCCGTTCTCGACCGACGCGAACCTCTTGCACGTGTCTTCCGAAGGCAAAGTGCTCGAAGACCCGGCCCAGGAGACGCCGGCTTACGTCTACTCGCGCACCGTTCATCCGGAGGACGCGCCCGACAAGCCGACCGTGATCGAGATCGCGTTCGAGAAAGGCGATCCGGTTGCGATCGACGGCAAGGCGATGAGCCCCGCGACGCTGCTCGCCGCCTTGAACAAGCTCGGCCACGACAATGGCGTCGGCCGGCTCGACCTGGTCGAGAACCGCTTCGTCGGCATGAAGTCGCGCGGCATGTACGAGACGCCCGGCGGGACGATCCTGCTCGCGGCGCATCGCGCCATCGAATCGATCACCCTCGACCGCGGCGCCGCCCATCTCAAGGACGAGCTGATGCCCAAATACGCCGAGCTCATCTACAACGGCTTCTGGTTCTCGCCCGAGCGCGAGCTCTTGCAGGTCTTGATCGACAAGAGCCAGGAGATGGTCTCAGGGCCGTGCGGCTCAAGCTTTACAAGGGCGGCGTCTACGTGATCGGCCGCTACAGCCCCTATTCGCTCTACGATCAGGACCTCGTGACTTTCGAAGAAGGCGCCGTCGCCTACGATCACCACGACGCCGGCGGATTCATCAAGCTCAACGCGCTGCGCTTAAGGACACTGGCGAAGCGGAGGAAGAAGCGCGGCGAAGAGTTAAGCCGGCTTGCCGCGACGATGCGCGAAAGCGGGCCGCGCTGGGCGGGTGGTTTGCATCCTCACTCCAGCTTGACGCCCTTCGCCTTGGCTGCGGCGGCGACGAACTTCATGGTTTGCGCGAAAGCGTCCTTGAGCGGCTCGGCTGTGGCGATCCGAGATCTCGGCAAAGCGCGCGGCGATGGTCTCGGGCGTGCGCTCGCTCTCATCGAGATAGACGCCGGGCGTCTCGCCGATATGCGTAACCGCGAAGACGCCGGCGCCCGCGCCGAGAATGACGCGCGATGGCGCGTTCTCGCTCACGAGAAACAGCACGCCCGGCGTCACCAATTCCGGGGTCATAAGCTCCGCGGCGACCGGCGTGAGCAAGCCCTTCGTCATGGCCGTTCGCGCCGTCGGCGCGAGCACGTTGACGCGGATGTCGCTCTTCGCGCCCTCAAGATGCAGAACGTTCATGAGGCCGATCATGGCGGCCTTCGCCGCGCCGTAGTTCGCCTGGCCGAAATTGCCGTAGATCCCGGACGCCGAGGAGGTGAAAACAATGCGCCCATAGTTGCGCTCCCGCATGCCCGCCCAGACGGCCTTCGTGCAATTGGCCGAGCCGATCAGGTGCACGCGAATGACGAACTCGAAATCCGCCATCTCCATCTTGGCGAAGGTCTTGTCACGCAGCACGCCGGCGTTGTTGACGAGGATGTCGACGCGGCCCCACTCCTTTGCCACTCGGTCGCCATCGCGGAGACCTGCTCGAAATCGGCGACGTCGGCAGGGTCCGCCATCGCCGTCCCGCCGCCGGCGCGAATTTCCTCCACGACGCTCAACGCATTTTCGGACGGGGCGCCGTTCCGGCCGAGATCGTTGACGACGACCTTCGCGCCGCGCGCCGCAAGTCCAAGAGCATGCGAACGTCCGAGCCCGGAGCCCGCGCCGGTGACGACGGCGACTCTGCCGTGAAACTGGATTGTCATGACATTCCCCCGAGCGCGCCTCTCCGCGAGGCTCTGCAACGAAACTAGCAGATTTGGACCATCCTCAAGCGTCGAAAGCGTTGCGCGAAGCGTGTGAAGCTGCCCAAGTCTGTTTGCGCGATGTTACACAGGTGTCACATTTGGGCGTCAAAGACCGATTTGGCGGGGAATCCGTAACGCCCGTCGACGATTCGCTCATGCGAAGCGACGCCCATGGCTGCGAAAACCGGAAGCGACCTGGAAGAATTCCGCGCCCTTCTTGCAGAGGTGAAAGCGCTCCGCGAGGATGTTGAGCTCAAGGCCGCTGAACTTAGAGGCGGCTGGGGCGTCGACGCGGACAAATCGAAGGTTCCGCCGCGGGTCCTCAATCTCTCGCACTATATCGCGCTGCGCGAGCACGACCTCACCGACCTGCAATATCGGCTCGCGGCGCGTGGCCTCTCTTCGCTTGGCCGCAGCGAAAGCCACGTCGCACAGGCGCTCGACGCGCTCATCGCGACCCTGAAGCGCCTGAGCGGCGAACCGAGCGCGCCCTATCCGTCGCCGGTCTTGGCGCGGGCGGGCGCTGCGGAGCTCGAGGCCGAGGCCGACCGGCTGTTCGGCAAGCAGCAAAAAGGCGGCCCGCGCGCCCGGGTCATGGCGACCCTGCCGCCCGAAGCGGCGACGGAGCCCGACTTCGTCAACAATCTGGTCGAACGCCGGCATGGATTGCGCGCGCATCAATTGCGCCCACGACGACCCCGAAATGTGGGGGCGAATGGTCGAGAACGTGCGCGCGGCGGCGGCGCGGCTCGAGCGTCCTTGCCGGGTTCTGATGGACATCGCCGGCCCGAAGTGCCGCATCCTCAGAGTGAAGGCGCCGCCGAAAACCCGGCTCTTGCGCGGCGACCGGGTCGTGCTGGTCGACGAACTGCGCGAGAAGATCAAGGAGCCGATCGCGTTTTCTCTCAATTTCCCCGAACTCGTCGATCAGCTCGGCGTCGGCTCGGAAGTCTTCATTGACGACGGCAAGGCGGCGGCGCGAGTGGTCTCCAAGGCGGTGGGCCGAGCCGAGATCGAGGTGTACGCGGCGCGCGAGAAGGGGGTGCGGCTGAAGCCCGGCAAGGGCGTCAATTTTCCCTCGACCGAACTCGATCTGCCGCCGCTGACCTCCAAGGACTTCCGCGACCTCGACTTCATCGCCGAGCATGCCGATTTGATCGGCTATTCGTTCGTGCAGCGGGTCGACGACATCGAGCTCCTGCAGGATCATCTGGTGGCGCGCGCGCCCAAGCGCGAGCCGCCGGGCTGGTGTTGAAGATCGAGACGCCGCTCGCGGTGCGCAATCTGCCGCCCCTCATCCTGCAGTCGGCGGCGCACAATCCGACCGCGGTGATGATCGCCCGCGGCGACCTGGCGGTCGAGCTCGGCTTCGCCAGGCTCACCGAAATGCAGGAGGAAATCCTGTGGCTCTGCGAGGCGGCGCACACGCCTGTGGTCTGGGCGACGCAGGTGCTCGACAATTTCGTGCGCGACGGCGTGGCGAGCCGCGCCGAGATGACCGACGCGGCGATGGCGCAAGGCGCTGAATGCGTGATGCTCAACAAGGGGCCCTATCTCGCCGAGGGCGTCGCTTTCCTGCGCGATGTGCTCGCCCGCATGGACCGCCATCACGCCAAGAAATTCGCCCGCTTCGCTCCGCTCAAGCAATGGGCGTGAACGGGGCGCTTGACGGGGCTGCGCCGAGACGGCCAAGTTAGCTAATCTGATGTTGCTGGATCGTGTCGTGCAGAAAGTCACCGTTCACGTCGCAAAGACGCAGCTCTCCAGGCTGGTCGAGGCGGCCCTGGCGAGCGAAGATGTGGTGATCGCAAAAGGCGACAAACCGGTCGCCCGCCTCGTAGCGATCCCGCAGGGCCAATTCAAGTTGGGCGTCCTGAAACGCGACGCGCTCGGCCCCGGTCCGGACTTTTTTTCTGCCCTGGATGAGGACGAGCTGGCGGCTTGGGAGGGGCGCGACTGACGCGACGCTCCTGCTCGATACTCATATCTGGGCATGGTCCCTCACCAACGACCGACGCATTTCGGACCGCGCTCGCACGGAAATGGTCGGGGCCCAGACGATCCTCGTCAGCGCAATCTCGTTCTTCGAAATCGCGCAGAAAGTGCGCCTCGGCAAGTGGCCGGAAATGGCGCAGTACGTCGATCAGTTACCAGCGCTTCTTGCGAGCCAGCGAGGCATCGCGGCCTCCCTCGAAGCTGCGGATTGTCTCATGGCGGGGACGATGGAATGGCCGCACCGTGACCCGTTCGATCGCTTCCTGGCCGCGTCCGCGCTCCGTCGCCGCCACCCGATCGTCTCGGCTGATCCGGTGTTCGACGCCGTGCTGGCGATGGGGTGAAGCGCGCCAGGCCGCGCTGCCAAGGGCAACGCGCGCCCCGCCCGCGGCTCAGCCGGTACAACTCCCCGAACAGCTCCCAACTCTCGCCGTTGAAAGTGGCGAGCTGCATCCTGGCGGATCGGGCTGAAATTGTCGGGCGAAGTGTTGATCTTGATGCCCGGCAGCAGCATCGGCAACTCCAAATCCTTGAGGTTGGCGGCTTGCTTCATGACGTTGTCGCGCGACAGGTCATTTCCACATTGCTTCAGCACTTGAATCATTGTCGGCGCCGCCCCGAAGCCGTAGACCGCGTTGGCGTCGATCAGATCATGCGGCGCCATGTATTTGCCGATGAAGGCCGCATATTCCTTGAAGCCCGGGTCGTCCTTCCAGCGCGCGTCGGTCGGGTCTTTGCCATAGATCGCGGTGATCACACCCTTCGACTTCTCGAGACCGGCCGGTTTGAGGACGCTCGCGATCGATTGCGAGACGTCGGTCATGTAGCGCACCGGCGTCCAACCGAGGTCGAAGGTCTTGCGGATCGCCTGGGCGGCGAATTTGGGCGTGGCGGCGATCGAGAGCACATCAGCGCCCGAGCCTTGCAAGCGTAACGATCTGCGAATCGACGGTTGGCTCGGAGGTCTCATAGGAAGCTTCCTTCATGACCATACCGGCATGGTCCGCGCCGAGGCCTTCCTTGAGCCCGATCAGATAGTCCTTGCCGAACCCGTCGTTCTGATAGAGCGCCCCGATCTTGCGCGTCGGGTTTGGTCGCGAGAATGTGCTTGCCGAAGATGTTGCGCCTCGGTCTGGTAGTTCGGTTGCAGCCCATCGTCCAAGGGAAATGCTGCGGATCGGAGAACGTCGCGGCGCCGGTGGCGACGAACAGCTGCGGCACCTTGTTGTCGTTGAGATATTGCCGGATCGCGAGGTTCGGACGGAGTGCCCAGCGTGTTGAACAGGAACGCGACCTTCTCATCCTCGACCAGACGGCGCACCTGCTCCACCGTCTTCGGCGGGCTATAGGCGTCGTCGAGGCTGATCAGGTTGATCTTGCGGCCGTTGATCGCCGCCCTGCTCGTTGATCATCTTGAAATAGGCGGCTTCGGTGCGGCCGATCACGCCATAGGCCGAGGCCGGGCCGCTATAGGGCATGGTTTGCCCGATCTTGATCTCGGTGTCGGTGACGCCGGGCGCATTGTCCGCGCGGGCCGAACCGGCGCTGGCGGCGAAGGCCGCCGCGGCGGCGCTCGATTGCAGAAATGTCCGTCGATTGATCATGGCGCTTCTCCCTTTCCTTCGTAGTTTGCGGCGACATTGACGCCGCCATTTTTCAACTTTCGCCTGCCGAGACGACGCGAGCGCTCGCGCCGCCGCCCGCGCCGCGCCCGCCACACCTGTCGGCATCGCGGCCATTATCAGAATCAAAAGCGCCCCGTAAATCGCGCCCGGCAGGGCCTTGGCGCCTTCGCCGAAACTTACCGTGAGCTGGTCGGCGATGTTGGGCACGAACTCGATGAACAGGGCCCCGAACAACGCGCCGCCGAGCGAAGCAAGCCCGCCAACGACGACGCCGACCAGAAAGGCAAGCGAGAGCGCAAGCCCGAAACTCTCGGGCGAAACAAAGCCGACCGCAAGCGCGCTCAAGCCCCCCGCCACGCCGGCATAAAGCGCGCTGACGCCGAAGCATGTGGTCTTGTAGAGCGCGGCGTTGATCCCCATCGTCTCGGCGGCGATCGGCTGATCGCGAATGGCGATCAGCGCCCGCCCGATCCGGCTCCCGCACGAGGTTGCGCGCAGCCCAATAGAGCGCCGCCGCGCAGGCGAGGCAAACAAGATACAGCCATTGGTCGGCCGTTAGACGGAGCCCGAACGGCGCGCTGCGGTTTCGCGAGCGTGATGCCCTTGCGAGCCGCCGGTGAAGGCGTCGAAACCCTTGTAGCTCAGGATCTGCGGGGTTGCGACCGCGAGCGCGAAGGTGGCGAGCGCAAGATAGAGCCCGCCGAACCTCAGCGCGGGAAAGCCAAACAGAAAGCCGGCGATGAAGCACACGACGCTGGCCAGCGGGATCGCCGCCCAATACGGCAGGCCGAATTTCGTGATCAGGATCGCCGTCCCGTAGCCGCCGATGGCGAAAAAGGCGCCGTGGCCAAGCGAGATCTGGCCGTTGAAGCCGGTCAGAAGATTGAGGCCAAGCAGGGCGACGGCGTAGATCAGCACCTGCGCGCCCTGATAGAGATGGTAGCCCGACGCCACGAAGGGGAAGCCGAGCGCGAGGATTCCGACTGCGATAACGACAAAAGCGTCGAGCCGGCTGTCGGCGTCGGCCATGGGGCTCACACCCTCGCCACGAGGCGGCGCCCGAACAGTCCGGACGGCCGCCAAACGAGCACGGCAATGATGATGGCGAGCGCCACCGAAAGCTTGACCTCGTCGCCGACCAGATAGGCGCCAACGAGATTGCCGAGCACGCCGACGGCGACGCCGCCAAGACCGCCCCGAATGGGTTGTCGATGCCGCCCAGCACGGCGCCGGCAAAGGCGTAGAGCAGCACCCCGCCCATCATGTTGGGATCGAGATAGACGATCGGCGCCGCCATCATGCCCGCGACCGACCCGATCGCCGCCGCCAGACCCCAGCCGATCGCCAGCATCCATCCGACCCGGACGCCGACCAGCCGGCTCGACACCGGGTTCTGCGCTGCGGCGCGCATCGCAAGGCCGAGCGGGGTGAAGCGGAAAAACGCGTAGACCAGCGCGAGCACGCACAGGGTCACGACAACGGCGCCCGCTTCGTGCGCCGACATGTAGCCCGCGCCGAGCCACGGGCGTCCGCTGAACGGGGTGTCGAACGAGGTCACCGAATAGCCGTAGAGCCATCCGGCAAGCGAATTGAAGATCAGGCTCAGCCCGATGAACACGATCACCGAGGCGAGGATGGGCGCATCGGCGAAGGGCCGACAACCAGGCGCTCGATCACGACCCCGCCGATGAACGAGGCGACGACGGTCGCGAGGAAGGCGAACCAATAGGGTTCGCCCAAGTCCATCAGTTTCCATGCGAAATAGGTCGAGAACATCGCCATTTCGCCTTGCGCGAAATTGATCAGATGCGTCGCCTGGTAGATCATCACCAAAGCCAACGCCATGATCGCGTAGACCCCGCCGAGAGCGAGGCCAGAGGCCAATTGATGCAGGAACTCGCTCAAGCTTCTTAAATGCTCCTGTCGCTAGTAGCCGAGATAGGCGCGGCGCACGGCGTCGTCGGCGCGGATGGTTTGCGCTGGGCCGCTGAGCGCTACCCTGCCAGTTTCGATCAGCACCGCGTGATCGGCGAGATCGAGAGCGAGCGAAGCGTTCTGTTCAACGATGAGGAGGCTCACGCCCTCGTCGCGATTGATCCCGCCGAGCGTGCGAAAGATTTCCGCCACCACCAGCGGGGCCAAGCCGAACGACGGCTCGTCGAGCATCAGGAGACTCGGGCGCATGAGAAGCGCGCGCCCGATCGCCAGCATCTGCTGCTCGCCGCCCGACAGCGTACCCGCCTGCTGGCGGCGCCGTTCGGCGAGCCGCGGAAAGAGGCCGAACACGCGATCAAAATCCGCGCGGAGGTTTTGCCGGTCGGCGCGCACATAGCGCCAAGGCGAAGATTCTCCTCGACGGTGAGATCGGCAAACGTGCCGCGCCCGTCAGGCACGTGCGCTACTCCAAGGCGCGCGATGTCCTCCGTCGCCAGCGCGCCGATCGCGCGGCCGCGAAACCGGATGTCGCCCGCGCGCGCGGATGAGTCCGCTGAGCGCCCGCAAGATCGTCGTCTTGCCGGCGCCGTTGGCGCCGAGCACCGCGGTCACGCCGCCGTCCTCGACCTCGAAATCGATTCCATGCAGCGCCCGCGCCGGGCCGTACCAGGCCTCAAGCCCCTTTGCCTCCAGAATCGGCCAACTCAATTCGCGCTCCCGAGATAGGCGCGCATCACCGCGGGATCGCGCCTAACCTCGTCGGGCTTGCCGTTGGCGATCACCCGGCCAAAGTCGAGCGCGACAACTTGGTCGCTGACCCGCATAACCAGATTCATGTGGTGCTCGACGAGCAGCACGGCGACGCCGCGGCGGTCGCGAATTGCGCGGATTTCATCGGCCAGTCCGTCGACTTCCGAATGGTTGAGCCCGCCGGCCGGTTCGTCCAACAGCAAGAGTTTTGGCCCTTTCGCGAGCGCGCGGGCAAGCTCGACTCGTTCGCGGACACCGAACGGCAGGGCGCCCGCCGGACGATCCGCGACGCGCCTTGAGGCCGAATTCCTCGATCAGGGCGTCGGCGCGCCCGACGATCCGTTTTCCTCGCGCCTGGCGAGCGGAAGAATCGAGCGCATTCGCGACGAACCCGCCGCGCGCCAAGCCATGCGCGCCGACGCAGATATTTTCGCGCACCGTCATGGTCGAGAACAAGGCGACGTTCTGAAACGTCCGGCCGACGCCGAGAGAGGCGAGCTCATGCCTGGCGCAACTCAGGAGCGGCCGGCCGTCAAAGACGATCGATCCCGTGGCCGGATCGTAGAGACGCGAAATGCAATTGAAGAGCGTCGTCTTGCCGGCGCCGTTCGGACCAATCAACCCGCAGATCGCGCCTCGGGCGACCTCGAAGCAGACATCGTCGAGGGCGGTCACACCGCCGAACCGGATCGTCAGCCCCTGGACCGCCAGCAGGGTTAAGGTCCGGAGATCTACGGACTCATCCGCGCCTTCGGCTCTCGCCTCGGCTAGCTCCATGGACTTTCCGTCCCCATTGCCGTCCGGCTCGTCAGGCCAGCTACTTCGCGCAGTCTTGACGTTTCGAGCGCGCTTGTCACCTGCTTTGTTGTTTGAACTTTAGTCGATGGCGCCGAACAGCGGAGCGCTCACGGCCGCCGTGCAAGAAAATCGAGCGCGCCTGCCTTGAACGCCTTGTCGCCGACGGCGAGATTGTGGTCCCGGCCGGGGATTAAGAGCGCCTCCGCCCGCGGCAATAGGGCGCCGAGCTTCGAAGGGTCGCCGGCAAGCGTATCCCGCTCGCCGACCGCAACCAATGTCGGCTGCGTTATACGCGCCGCCTCTTCGGGGGTCAGACGCCGGCGCGAGCCGCGCACGCAGGCGGCAAGCGCCGCGCGGTCGCTTTTCGTCTGGTCGGCGAAGGCGCGGAACAGGCGTTGCGTCGGGTCGGCGAGACTTTCGAGCGACGGCGCCTCCAGGGCTTCGGCGATCGCTTCCGGCAGCCCGGCGTCGCGGACGAGCCGATCGCCGAGGCCGCCCAGGATGAGCGAGCGCACGAGGCTCGGTTGCTTAAGCGCGAGGAAGCTCGCGATCCGCGCGCCCATCGAATAGCCCATGACGTCGGCGCGCTCGGCGCCTAGATGGGCGAGGAGGTTGACCGCGTCTTTGGTCATGAGATCGGCGCGATACTCTTCGGGCGCGTGAAGCTTTTGGCTTTGCCCGTGACCGCGGTTGTCGAACGCCACGACGCGGCGCCCGGCTTGAGAAAGAGTCTCGACCCAGCGAGGACCCACCCAATTGACGCGATGGTTGGAGGCGAAGCCATGGATCAGCAGGATCGGCTCGCCAAGATCACGGCCAAGAGGCGCGACGTCGATGAACGCAATGTCGATCCCATCCGAGGAAAAATGCTGAAGCTCGGAGGGGCCCTCTACATGTTGCTCCCGCATGGGCGCTCCTGGTTCGTCAAAGAAAAAGTTGCGGTCCGAACCCCGGCTTGGAGCGACCTCGCGCGGCGGACGGAAAACGACTAGCATCGCCGCGGCTATGGGGCATATCGCAAAGGCGGCCATTTTCGGCGCGCCGGGACCGGGAGGAACGCTATGCAAAGATTCGGAGCGATCAGCCGGGGGATCGCGATCGTGACGGTTCTGTGCTTCGCAGCGCCGCAAGCCGAAGCGATCGAAGTGTACGGAACGGGGGCCGGCGCTTCGCAAATGGACGACGGTCTCCTGGTTCAGGTTCGCGGCGGAGCGCGCCGCGGCGGAGGCGGAATGCACCGTGGCAGTGGCGGGATGCACCGTGGCGGAGGCGGAATGCATCGCGGCGGCGGCTACGCGCACCGGGGGGGTATGCACGGGGGGATGAACAGAGCTGGCGGAGCCTACGCCGGGCGGGGAAATGTTCATCGAGGAAACGTCAACCGGAATGTGAATCGGAACGTGAACCGGAACGTCAATCGAAACGTCAACGTCAACCGCTACGGCGCTCACGGCTACCGTGCTGGCTACTACGGCAGTTGGTCACGGCCCAGCTGGTATCGGTGGGGCGCCGGCGGCGCGGTCGCGGCGGGCGCAGCGCTCGGGTTCGTCAGCGCCGCGGCTGCGGCGTCGTGGGCAGGCGCGGCTCCAGGCCCGAATCTCTGCTGGTACTATACCGACCCGAGTTGCCAACAGGGCTTCTGGGACGCCTGCCCGTAGGAGGTCAGGTCACTTAAGCAAATTACATTTGGACTTAACCGCGATCGTCATTGCGACCCCCGGATCAAAGTCCGGGGGGAAGCAATCCAGGGGTCATCGGGCGCCCTGCGGCCCTGGATCGCCACGTCGCGTCGCTCCTCGCGACGGTGAGGTCAAATCGCAGCTGGTTCCAAGGTAGCCTCAGCCGCCTTTGACCTCGATCTTCTTCACTGGCGTCTGGGCCTCGGGTTTCTTCGGCAGGGTCACTTTGAGAACGCCGTTCTTGAAGGCGGCCTCGATCTGCTCTGCATTCACGCTCTCCGGCAACCGCACCGAGCGGACGAACGAGCCGAAGCGTCGCTCCCTGAGATGGAAGTCCTCCTTCTTCTCGGCCTTGTCTTCTTCCTTGTGCCCTTTGACCGTCAGCACGCCGCTGGCGACGCTGACTTCAATGTTTTTCTCATCGAGTCCGGGCATCTCGGCTGACAGCTCGAACGAATTGTCACGCTCGACCAAATCCATTGCCGGCTGGGCGACCCAGGAAATCCGCGGACCAGAAAGGCTCGAGGTCAAACGCGGGCCGCCGAAGCGGCAACCGGAACGGGTTCAAGGCAAAGTCATCGAACAACCGGTCAACGTCCCGGCGAAAGATGTCGAACGGGCGCCATGCCTGCATCAGGCTGGCCGGCGGCGTGGTTCCGGAGCTGCGTTGATTGGCGACAGGAACCTTGGTTTCACTTTCTGCCATTTGCTCCTCCATTTCGGACATTCCTGTGTCAGTGAGGTTTCCTATGGAGCGGGCGCGCACCGCCGGCATCGACGCAGCGCAAAATCCAACACCGGAGGACGCCCAAATGCCTGCGACTCGGCCCGCATACGCCGGCGACGCGCCAAAAGCGGTCGCCGTTGCTCTGGCCCTCTTATCCTCTCAACGCGCAGAATGTGTGACGCAGGCGCTTCGCGGAGCGCGCGGCCTGCCAAAATTTGACGGCTCGGCCTCCGCGACGCGAAGGCGGGCGCTCTCCCCTGCATCGAGCGACCGCAGCGCGCTTAAGACTTCGCTCAAGGAGATCCTGGCCCCGCACTCGAGCTGTCGCAGCCATGGCGTGTCGTCGACCGCGTGAGCATCTGACGCCCACGAGGCAAGAATCGCCCGCTTCTCGGCGACTGTCAGTCCGGAATGCGAGAGCACTTCGTCCGGATGATTGAAGGCGGCCGCTGGCGTGACGAGCCAGTCGAGCGGCAGCTGCGCGGATGAAACCTCATTGCTCATCGTCAACCTCACCTCCTTCGCGAAGCCCGCTGGCAAAGCGCGCGAGCTTGAGCCCAGCCTAGGAGAGGTTGGACGGCCATCTTTCCGATCGGCCACACATAGCCACATCCTCAGCCGAGCAACGTGGACACGAGTTCGCCGGACAACCGGCGGGCGCAAACCGAGCTAGGAATCGGGCCGTTCGCTTTCAAGAGCCCGCGGGTCCGCAGCCGCCGTCAGTCGAGCAACGACTTGATCGCGTCGGCGTCCTCCGGCGTCGCCGGATTGTAGACCACCATCGTGAGGTCCGTTCGCCCATCGACGGCGAAAGCTGAATATTCGAAACGCGAGCGAACCCAGCCTCGGGTGGCGTATGTGCTTGACGGCTTCGCCCTGATGGCCGCGGACCTCGTTGTCGCTCCACATCGCCTTGAACTCGGGGCTGAGGCGGCAAAGCTCGTCGACGAGAGGCTCGACTTCCGCCGCGGCGCCAGCGCGCGCGGCGTCTACCCTAAACGCTCCCAACACGAACCGCGCCACGCTCTCCCAGTCGTATTGCGCGGCGCGGGAGCGCGGGTCGAGGAAGAAGTAGCGCAGGATATTGCGCTGCTCGGGCGGCATCGATCCGTAATCCATCAGCATCACGGTCGCGGCCTTATTCCACGCGACGACGTCCCATATCGCCGTCCTGATCACGGCCGGACTCGGGTCCAGCGCGTCGAGAACGCGCTGCAGCCGCGGCGTTACGCCATCCGCCGCGTGGTAGCGGACCTCGGGTGGCCGGCCCAGGGCGACCAGGAACAGGTGCTCCCGCTCGACATCGGTCAGCATGAGGGCGCGGGCGATCCGATCGAGCACGTCGGCGGAGGGCGCGCCGCCCCGCCCCTGCTCGAGCCATGTGTACCAGGTCGGGCTGATGTTGGCGCGCTGCGCCACTTCCTCCCGGCGCAGGCCAGGCGTGCGGCGACGCCCCGAGGGCAAGCCGAACGCGCCCGGGTCGAGCTTCGTGCGGCGATCCTTCAGATAGCTCCCGAGCCGGTTCTCGTTTGCAGCGGATCCGTCCATCCTGTTAGCCGTTATACCATGATAATCTCACTACTTTACTACAATAGCGCAAAGGTCTCAGAGTTTGTCTCCAACGAAACTCTGGAGACTCTGCTCATGCGTGTGTTTGTCACTGGCGCAACAGGCTGGATCGGCTCGGCCGTCGTCAAGGATTTGCTGTCATTAGGACATAAGGTCACGGGATTGACCACAACGACGGACGGAGCGCAGAAGCTGCAGGCGCTGGGCGCCGAAGCGCGCGTGGGCAGGCTTCATAACCATGCCCTGCTGCGCGAGGGCGCCGCCGAGTCGGACGGGGTGATCCACCTAGCCTTCATCCACGGGTTGTCGAACATGAGTTTGGCGACCCGCCTCAGACTGTTCGCCGGAGTCCTGAAGGGTGGGATCATCCAGAGCTTTCTGAAAATCCTTGCGGAAACGGAGTCGGGCGCGATCCGGGCTTTGGGCGCCGGTCTCGAAAGCTCCAAGCGCCCTTTGGTCGTGGCGTCGGGAGTTCTTTCCTTGCCGCAGGGCAAGGTTTCGACCGAACGCGACAACCATGTGCCGACCGGTCCAAACAGGTCTTTCTCCGAGACGGAGGCGCTGGACCTGATTGCACGCGGCGTCCGTTCTTCAATCGTGCGGCTTCCGCCGACCGTGCATGGCGCCGGAGAGCATGGCTTCATGGCCCAAATCATCGCAGCGGCGCGCAAGAAGGGCGTTTCGCCCTATGTCGGCGACGGCGCTAACCGATGGCCGGCGGTGCATGTGTTGGACGCGGCGCGCCTCTTCCGTCTCGCGCTTGAAAAAGGAGAAGCGGGGGCAAAATTCCACGGCGTTGATGACGTCGGCGTCCCCTTCCGCGAGATTGCATCCCTGATCTCGACCAAGCTCAACGTCCCACTCATGGGCATTCCTGCGGCGAGAGCCGGCAAGCATTTCGGCATTATCGGCAATTTCGTGGGTCTCGATAATCCGGCGTCCAGCGAATGGACTAAGGATTTGCTGAATTGGCGACCCGAGCATCCCGGCCTGCTTGCCGACATGGACGCCCATTATTTTGGGTCGGTCGGTCTGGCCGCCGCGGCGTAGGACAATTCCCAATCATTCTACAACATAGAGGTTTGCTCATGCGCGTATTTGTCACTGGCGCGACCGGATTTATCGGCTCGCTCGTCGTCAAGGAATTGATCGCGGCCGGCCATCAGGTGATCGGCGTCTATCGTTCGGAAGAGAAGGCGCCGGCTTTGGCCGCCGCGGGGGCGGAGGTCTATCGTGGATCGATCGACGATCCCGACGGCCTGAAGGACGGCGCCGCCCGCTCGGACGGGGTCATCCACCTCGCCTTCAACCACGACTTCTCGAAGTTCGCGGCGAATTGCGAAACCGATCGGCGCGTCATCGAGGCGATCGGCTCGGTGCTTGCGGGCTCCGACCGGCCATTGATCGTGACCTCCGGAACAGCGATCGCCAAGGTCGCGCCCGGCGAGCTGGCGACGGAGGACGCGCCCAGGATCAGCTCCAACGACTTCCCCCGCGCGGCTTCCGAAGAGGCGACCGCCGACGTCGCCGCTGCTGGGGTCAATACATCCGTCGTTCGCTTGCCCCAGGTGCACGACCCGGAGCGCCAGGGGCTCATCAGCCCTTGGATCGCGATCGCTAGGGAAAAGGGCGTTATCGCCTATGTCGGAGAGGGGCGTAACCGTTGGCCCGCGGCGCATGTTTCCGATGTCGCCCGCCTCTACAGGCTGGCGATCGAAAAGGCGGAGCGAGGAGCGGTGTACAACGCGGTCGCGGAGGAAGGCGTGCCGGCGCGCGATATTGCGGAAACCATTGGTCGACGCCTGAAGCTGCCGGCCCAATCGATCTCGCCGGAGGAAGCGGGAGGTTATTTCGGCTGGCTTGCCCATCTGGCCGCGCGCGACATGCCCGCCTCAGGCGAGAAGACGCAGAAAGAAGCTCGGATGGCGGCCGACCGGGCCCGGGCTCATCGCCGACCTCGAACGATTGCAGATTTCCTGAGAGCCGAAGCCGCAATCCTCGGGATCCCTCACCGCGCTGCTCGCGGGCGGCGTTCCTGCGGCGCTCCGTGGGCCACGGCGCCGTTCGGGGCGCCCTTTTTTGTCTATTCGAACGGCGCCGCCGGGACGATGCTCACCTTCGGTTTGTCGCTCGCCTCAGTGGAAGAGCCTTGCGTCGCGGGCGCGGCGGCTGGTGAAGCGTTGTCGGCTTCGGCCGGATGAGATCCGACACGGGGCTGGCCTGAATCCTCGTTCGCCGCCGGCTTGGACGTTGGGGGGGCCCGGTTCGTCCGCCCTGGCCGCTTCACGCGGGGCGGGAGGCGGGAGGGGCGGATTGACGAGCGGCGCCTTGGTTCCCGGAATTTTATGCTCGATCGAAGCGACCTTTGATTTGGGCTTCGTACTCAGCGGCGCTGCCGCCGGCCCGTACGGGCTGATAGCCGCTGGAATATGCACGTTCCCTGAACCGCCGTAAGTAGATTTCGCCGGTGCAGAGCCGCCGGGCGGGTTGGAGAATGCCCCACCCAGCCGCGGTTCGCCGACGCCGGGGGACGCGGGCTCGCCAAACTCTTCGTCTCGCGCTGCGAGCCTGGGTCCCCACATTCGGCGTGACGCGGGGAAGCTTTCGAGAATCTGTCCGCTTCTCGCGTCGATGATGAGGCGCCGGTAACCGACCGGGCCGGCGCTGACATCGGCGATATAGATCCCCGGCCGGCGTAGGAGCGGCGCGGTCAATACATAGCCTCTCGCCTCGAGACTCCGTGCGATATCGCCGGGAAATGCGGCTCCCCAAGGCGGCGGCAGCCATTGGGCCATCGCCGAGGGAACGAAGGCGAACGCGAAGAGTGCGCCGAACGTCGAACCCGCCAAGCAACGGATGAGCGCCCCATTCAATCTGATCGTCATGCTCTGCCGCTCCAGATTCCCGTAAAGGCAATCTGAGGCGCCGAATGCGGCGTCGTTACGGCGTCGCTGCGGCCGGGTCCCGGACATCGGCGCAAATGCTCAAAAGACGATCAATTTCGCTTGATGCGGTTTCGAAGGACGTCACCAGTCTGAACGAGCGCTTCGCCCTTTCGCGGCGCGCGCTCCGGCGCGATCGCTCGCGTGCTCCACTCGTGGAAGCTCGCCCCCGCGGCCCGCCACTTTCGATCATCGCCTTTGGCGCTACGATAAAAACTTCATTAGCGTCCGTCGGCCACGCGAAGTCGAACGCCCTCGGTCGCCGCAAGTTCGCGGGCGAGCCGACGCGCCGAGGCGTTTGCGCGCTCTGCCAGCCGCAGCCAAAGGCCATCGGCGAGATAAGCCTCCATTTGCGCGCCGAGGAAGCGCCCCTTGGACAAGGTCTGGCCCCCACGCTTGCGCTGAAAAGCGAAATTCGCCGCGCGTGCGGCCGTCGAAAAACACGACGGCTTCGCAAGCAAGCGCGCCGTTCTTTGTCGCGCCCAACGTGAGGATGTCGACCCCGGCGCGCCACGTCATGTCGGCGGGCGTCGCCTTCGCCGAAACGAGCGCATTGCCGAAGCGCGCGCCGTCCATATGCACGCCGATCCCGTTGCGGTGAGCAATCGAGCTGAGCTCGGAAACTTCGCCCACGCTGTAGACAGTCCCCGCCTCGGTAGCCTGAGACAGAGACAACGCGCCCGGTTGCGCAGACTTCACCAAACCGCGCGGAAATCTCTCCAATGTCTCCCACAAGCCCTCGGGGGTAATCTTGCCGCCCTCCCCCACAATTCCGACGAGTTTCGCCCCGGCAGTGAACAACTCCGGAGCGCCGCACTCATCGTCGTGGATATGCGCTTCCTCGTGGCAGAAAACCGCGTCCCAAGGGTTGACGAGCGCCGAGAGCGCGAGAGCGTTGGCGGCCGTCCCGGTCGCCACCAGAAACGCGGCGACCTCGGTCTCGAAGGTTTCGCTGAGAAGCGCTTGCGCCCGTGCGGTATATTCGTCGGCGCCATAGGCGGGCGCGTTGACGCGCGACGACGCCACGATCGCATCGAGAATCTCCGGCGCCACTCCGGCGCCGTTGTCGCTGGCGAATTTCATGCTCGCTCCCGTCCAACTTGCGTGGACAATTTGCGTCAAATCCCGCCGGCCTGGCAATTCGCTGCGGCGCCGAACCGAACCGCTAAAAATATTGTGCGCGACCGCTTGTGTCGGCGATGCATTTCTGTCATGGTCCACTAAATAGGACAGTTGTGCTGACCATTTTTTGAGCGGCGAGGCTAAAGCTTCGGCGCCGGGTTAAAGAGCAGGAACTCAAGCGTTGTCGGATCGAACGACAGAGACGGATCGAAAAAAATCCGACGCGTGAAGCCTCTGGCTGCGCGTGAGCGGCCGCCTTTGTTCCTGATACGCCTGAAAATTCGCAAATAAACGGTCGCACAAAGTGCGCGACCGCCCGGGGAGCGGAAAGATGAACGCCAGAACTCACGCGACGTTCGACGAACTGCGCGGCGGCTTGGACAAAGCCAATCCGGGTCGAGACCCGCTGACGCCGGCAGCCCATGCGCTCTACGATCCTTCAAACGAGCATGATTCCTGCGGTGTCGGCTTCGTGGCCGACATGAAGAACCGCAAGTCGCACGATATCCTCGAAAAGGGCCTGCAGATCCTGATCAACCTCGACCACCGCGGCGCGGTGGGCGCGGATCCATCGCTGGGCGACGGCTGCGGCGTGATGACCCAAATCCCACACGCGTTCTTCGCGCCCGAATGCGCCAGGTTGGGCTTCGAGTTGCCGGCGCAAGGCCACTACGCGATCGGTCAGTTTTTCATGCCGCGCCGGAGCGAGGCCCGCAAGCAGGTGCGGGAAATCGTCGAGGAGGTCGTGGCGGCCGAGGGCCTGAACGTGCTCGGCTGGCGCGACGTGCCGGTCGACAATTCCGCGCTAGGCGAACGCGTCAAGGCGGTCGAGCCGGTGATGCAGCAGATTTTCGTCGGACGGCCTGCGGACCTCGCCAGAGAGGACGATTTCGAGCGGCGCCTCTACGTCGTCCGCAAGGTCGTCTCCAATCGCGTGGTATGCGATCGGGACGCGAGAGATCCTGGAATATTACCCGGTCTCGATGTCGGCCCGCACCATTGTCTACAAGGGCATGGTGCTGGTGCGCCAGCTTGCGCCCTACTACCGTGATCTGATGGATCCGCGCTTCGAGACCGCGCTCGCGCTGGTCCATCAGCGGTTCGCGACCAACACGTTTCCGTCCTGGCGCCTCGCCCACCCCTATCGGATGGTCGCGCATAACGGCGAAATCAATACGCTGCGGGGCAACGTCAACTGGATGGCGGCGCGTCAGGCGAGCGTCGACTCCGAACTCTTCGGTCCCGATATCTCGAAGCTGTGGCCGATTTCCTACGAAGGCCAGTCGGACACCGCCTGCTTCGACAATGCGATCGAGTTCCTCGTTCAGGGCGGCTATTCGCTCAGTCCATGCGATGATGACACTCATTCCGGAGGCCTGGGCCGGCAATCCCCTGATGGACGAGGAGCGGCGCGCTTTCTACGAATATCACGCCGCGCTGATGGAGCCCTGGGACGGCCCGGCGGCGATGGCGTTCACGGACGGACGCCAGATCGGCGCGACGCTCGACCGCAACGGCTTGAGGCCCGCGCGCTATTTCGTCACCGACAACGACCTTGTCGTTCTGGCTTCGGAGATGGGCGTGCTGCCGGTGCCGGAAGAGTCGATCATCGCCAAGTGGCGCCTGCAGCCGGGAAAGATGCTGCTGGTGGATCTCGAGCAGCACCGCATCGTCTCGGACGCAGAAATCAAGCAGACGTTGTCGCGCGCCCGGCCCTATAGCGCTTGGCTTCGCGAAGGCCAGATCGTACTCGAGGATTTGAACCCCGTCGAGCCGCGCGCCTTGCGCACCGACGTCTCGTTGCTCGATCGCCAGCAGGCTTTCGGCTACACCCAGGAGGACCTGTCGATCCTGCTCGCGCCGATGGCGGCCACCGGCCAGGAGGCCGTTGGCTCGATGGGCACGGACACGCCGATTTCGGCGCTGTCGTCGAAGTCCAAGCTGCTCTACACCTACTTCAAGCAGAACTTCGCCCAGGTCACCAACCCGCCGATCGACCCGATCCGCGAAGAGCTGGTGATGAGCCTCGTCTCCTTCATCGGGCCGCGGCCGAATTTGTTCGACCTTGACGGCGCGGCCCGGCGGAAGCGCCTCGAGGTGCGCCAGCCAATTCTGACCAACGAGGACCTCGAGAAGATCCGCAGCATCGGGCACTTGGAGGACTCGTTCGACACCAGAACCCTCGACATCACCTACCCGGTGAAGAGGGGGGCGGCTGGCATGAGCGACGCCCTCGAGCGGCTTTGCGAACGCGCTGAATCGGCGGTGCATGGCCGCTACAACATCATCATCCTCTCCGATCGCATGGTCGGTCCGGATCGAATCCCAATTCCGGCCCTTCTGGCGACGGCGGCGGTCCATCATCACCTCATCCGCAAGGGACTTCGCACCTCCGTCGGCCTCGTCGTCGAAACAGGCGAGGCGCGCGAGATCCATCACTTCGCTTGTCTCGCCGGATACGGCGCCGAAGCGATCAATCCCTATCTCGCTTTTGAGACCCTCGCGGCGATGGCCAAGGAGTTGCCGGAGCCGATCAGCGGCTATGAGGCGGTCAAGCGCTTCATCAAGTCGGTCGACAAGGGCCTGCTTAAGGTCATGTCGAAAATGGGCATTTCGACCTACCAGTCCTATTGCGGCGCCCAGATTTTCGACGCTGTGGGCCTCTCTCGCGCTTTCATCGACGAATTCTTCTTCGGCACCGCGACCACGATCGAGGGCGCGGGCCTAACCGAAATCGCGCAGGAGGCTGAGCGCCGCCACACCGATGCGTTTGGCAATTCGCCGGTCCTGAAGACCGCGCTCGAAGTCGGCGGCGAGTACGCTTACCGGGTGCGCGGAGAGACTCATAACTGGACGCCGGAGACGGTCTCGCTGTTACAGCACGCGGTTCGCGGCAATGCGCGCGACCGCTATGACGCCTTCGCCAAACTCCTCAACGAGCAGAGCGCCCAATTGTTGACCATCCGCGGTCTCTTCCGGATCAGGTCTGCGGAGGAAGACGGGCGGGCGCCGGTCCCACTCGACGAGGTTGAGCCGGCCGCTTCTATCGTCAAGCGCTTTTCGACCGGCGCGATGTCGTTCGGCTCGATATCGCGCGAGGCGCATACGACGCTCGCCATCGCAATGAACCGGATCGGCGGCAAGTCCAACACCGGCGAGGGCGGCGAGGAGTCCGATCGCTATAAGCGGATGGCGAACGGCGACTCGATGCGCAGCGCCATCAAGCAGGTCGCCTCGGGCCGCTTTGGAGTGACGGCGGAATATCTCGTCAACTCGGACATGATGCAGATCAAGATGGCGCAGGGCGCGAAGCCCGGCGAAGGCGGACAATTGCCAGGCCATAAGGTCGACGCGGTGATCGCCAAGGTGCGCCACTCCACGCAGGGGGTGGGTCTCATCTCGCCCCCGCCGCACCACGACATCTATTCGATCGAGGACTTGAAGCAGCTCGTCTACGACCTGAAGAACGTCAATCCCGAGGCCCAGGTCTCTGTCAAGCTGGTGTCCGAGGTCGGCGTCGGCACAGTCGCTGCCGGCGTCGCCAAGTGCAAGGCCGATCACGTCACGATCTCTGGCTTCGAGGGCGGCACCGGCGCCTCGCCGCTGACGTCAATCAAGCATGCGGGAAGCCCGTGGGAGATCGGTCTTGCCGAGACCCATCAGACGCTGGTGATGAACGGCCTCAGATCTCGCATCGCCGTGCAAGTCGACGGCGGCGTGCGGACCGGCCGTGATGTCGTGATCGGCGCGCTTCTGGGCGCGGACGAGTTCGGCTTCGCCACCGCTCCGCTCATTGCAGCCGGCTGCATCATGATGCGCAAATGTCATCTGAACACCTGCCCGGTCGGCGTCGCGACCCAGGACCCGGTGCTGCGCAAGCGCTTTGTCGGCAAGCCGGAGCATGTCATCAACTATTTCTTCTTCGTCGCCGAAGATGTCCGCGCGTTGATGGCTGAACTCGGCTACCGCACGTTCGACGAAATGATCGGCCAGCGCCACATGCTGGACCGAAACAAGCTCAACGAACACGCCAAGGCGCAAGGGCTCGACTTTTCCAACCTGTTCTTCAAGCCAAAGCCCTGGCCGGAGGACACCATTTACCGGAGCATCGCCCAGAATCACGGGCTCGACAATGTGCTCGACCGCCGCCTCATCGCCGACACCAAGGATGCGGTCGAACGCGGGAGGCATGTCCGGCTCGACCTTTCCATCCGCAACGCCGACCGGTCGACCGGGGCGATGTTGTCGGGCGCAATCGCCAGACGATACGGCCACGCCGGCCTGCGTGACGAGGCGATCCACATCAAGTTCAAAGGCGCCGCGGGGCAGAGCTTTGGGGCCTTCCTCGCCAAAGGCGTGACCCTCGAGCTTGAGGGGGAGGCCAACGATTACGTCGGCAAGGGGTTGTCGGGCGGGCGCATTATCGTCTACCCGCCGCAGGAAGCCACAAAGCTGACGCCGGAGGCCTCGATCATCGTCGGCAACACCGTGCTTTACGGCGCGATCGCTGGCGAATGCTATTTCCGCGGCGTGGCCGGTGAACGTTTCGGCGTGCGCAATTCCGGCGCGATCGCGGTCGTCGAGGGCACGGGCGACCACGGCTGCGAATATATGACCGGCGGCGTTGTCGTGGTCATCGGCGAGACGGGACGCAACTTTGCTGCGGGCATGTCGGGCGGCATCGCCTACGTGCTGGACGAGGCTGGGACATTCGCCCAGCGCTGTAACCTGTCGATGGTGGACCTCGAGCCGGTCGCCGCCGAAGAAGAGGTGATGCAGCGGCATCTGCATTCGGGCGGCGATCTCGAGCACCACGGCAGAGTCGACGTGATGCGCGACATGAGCCGGTTCGACGCTGAGCGTCTGCATCAGCTGATCGTCAACCACGCGCGCTTGACCGGCTCGACCCGTGCCCGCAGCATCCTCGAGGACTGGGAGGCCTATCTGCCGAAATTCCGCAAGGTGATGCCGGTCGAGTATCGGCGCGCGCTGGCTGAACTCGCGGCGCAAAGCGGGCCGCCGATGCTGGCTGCTGGAGAGTGAGGCGGGCGGCCGGTGGAGAGGCAGCGTCGATCTTCGGTCGCCGCGCGCGCGGCAAAGTCCTTGCAAGACGAAGCTGGCGCCTTATTGAAGCGGACCGAGGCTCGGGCCGCGAAGTCGGGCGCGGCGACTGGGCTTTGGGGCAGCGAGATGGGTAAGGTCACAGGGTTCTTGGAGATTGATCGCGCGGACCGGCGTTATGCGCCGGCCTCCGATCGAATCCGCCATTATCGTGAGTTCGTGTTGCCGTTGAGCGAGGAGGCAACTCGCAACCAGGCGGCGCGCTGCATGAATTGCGGCATCCCCTATTGTCACATCGGCTGTCCGGTCAACAACCAGATCCCCGACTGGAACGACCTTGCCTACCGCGGCGATTGGCAAGAAGCCGCGCGCAATCTGCTGTCGACCAACAACTTTCCGGAATTCACCGGCCGCGTCTGCCCGGCGCCCTGCGAAGCGTCGTGCACCCTCAACCTTCAGGACACGCCAGTCACGATCAAGACGATCGAATGCGCCATCATCGACCGCGCTTTCGAGGAAGGATGGGTGAGGCCGGAGCCCTCCGACCGGAAGACCGGCAAGACGGTCGCCGTTATCGGATCGGGTCCGTCAGGCCTCGCTTGCGCCCAACAGCTCGCGCGCGCCGGTCACGACGTTCACGTCTACGAGAAGCAGGGCAAGGCGGGCGGCCTGCTGCGTTATGGCATTCCGGACTTCAAGATGGAGAAGCGCCATGTCGACCGGCGCATCGAGCAGATGGAGGCCGAAGGCGTCGTCTTTCACTACGGCGCGCACGTCGGCAATACGATCAGCGCGCTCTCGATCCTCGACAGCCACGACGCCGTCGCGCTCGCGGGCGGCGCCGAGGCGCCGCGCGATCTGCCTGTGCCCGGCCGCGACCTCTCAGGCGTTCACTTCGCGATGGACTTCCTGCCTCAGCAGAACCGGCGCGTGTCTGCCGAGCCGATCGGCACGAACCAGCCAATTCTGGCTGGCGGCAAACATGTCATCGTGATCGGCGGCGGCGACACGGGATCGGACTGCATCGGCACGTCGATCCGCCAGGGAGCGCTCAAGGTCACCCAGCTCGAGATCATGCCGATGCCGCCGAAGTCCGAGGACAAGCTCCTCACCTGGCCGAATTGGCCTCTCAAGCTGCGCACGTCTTCCAGTCACGAGGAGGGGGCCGAGCGCGATTTTGCGGTGACGACGCTCTCCTTCGAAGGCGAGAACGGCGTGGTGACCGGTCTCAAATGCGCGCGCGTCGACGAGAAGTTCAAGCCGATTGAGGGCGATGAATTCACCCTGAAGGCCGACCTTGTGCTCCTGGCGATGGGCTTCGTCTCGCCGGTCAAGGAAGGCATGCTGACCGAGCTCGGCGTCGCCCTGGACAAGCGAGGCAATGTCGAGGCCGACACAAACCTTTATGCCTCGTCCCACCCCAAGGTCTTTGCCTGCGGCGATATGCGCCGGGGCCAATCGCTTGTTGTCTGGGCGATTCGCGAGGGCCGCCAATGCGCGGCGGCTATCGACGAGGCGCTGATGGGCTCGACGGTCTTGCCAAGGTAGCGGACCCGGAAGCGGGAGTCTTACGCCGGAATGCGGTCGTCGTTTGGCGAGGGCTCGCGCAGCACGTAGCCGCGGCCCCAGACCGTCTCGATATAGTTGCGCCCGCTCGAGGCCGTCGCCAGCTTCTTGCGCAATTTGCAGATGAAAACGTCGATGATCTTGAGTTCCGGCTCATCCATGCCGCCATAGAGATGGTTGAGAAACATCTCCTTGGTCAGCGTGGTCCCCTTGCGGAGCGAGAGCAGCTCCAGCATCTGATATTCCTTGCCGGTCAGATGCACCCGCGCTCCATCGACTTCGACTGTCTTCTGATCGAGGTTGACGGTGAGGTCGCCGGTGATGATGACGGATTGCGCGTGCCCCTTTGAGCGGCGCACGATGGCGTGAATTCGGGCGACGAGTTCGTCCTTGTGGAACGGCTTGGTGAGGTAGTCGTCGGCCCCGTGGCCAAGTCCTTTGACCTTGTCCTCGATCCCGGCCATGCCCGAGAGGATCAGGATAGGCGTCTTGATCTTGGTGACGCGGAGCGAGCGCAGCACCTCGTATCCGGACATGTCGGGCAGGTTGAGATCGAGCAAAATGATATCGTAGTCATAGAGCTTGCCGAGGTCGATGCCCTCCTCACCGAGATCGGTGACGTAGACGTTGAAGTTTTCCGACTTCAACATCAGTTCAATGCTCTGTGCGGTCGCCGTGTCGTCTTCGATCAAAAGTACCCGCATGTTAGGCTCCCCGCCTCGCCCGTCGCTTCGTGACCGCGGTTATTTACGTCGCTTTCGCGCCCAAACCCCGCCGGAGGCGCACTCGGGCCAATTCGAATTGAACACTGACCGCTATTGGTTAACAAACCCTAATTCATTTGCGCAAGTCCCCTGACCCCGTGCTGAATGACATTAGTAACAATTTGATAAGAAACAGTATTTCAGCAGAATAAAAATTAATTCATCACATCAACGCACGGGCCTAACCGATTCTTTGAACTCAAGGTTCGGCGATACGCGTGAAAGGCTATGTCGCCCCGTGGGAATATCACGGGAAGATTGTCCGGCCCTTGCGCTGCGGGCCTTGGCCCGATTGTTAACGGCCCGCGTAAATAAATCCCTAACGTACCAAACCGCGTGCCAACTTTCGCCGCTTGTCCCGGAACTAACCCCGGCTTCGGCAGCCGACTGAGCTTTGCCGCCTCCGGACGTAAGAAAGGAGAAACCTTCATCAGGCATCGTCCACTTGTCTCGGAGTTGTGACTAGAGACGCGACGTCTTCTCGCGTCGGGGTTTATAAGGAGTGCGCCGGAATGAAGTCGCGGGACTCGCTTATGCGTCTGAAGCGCTTTCAACTTGAAGAGAAGCGCCGCCGCGTTCGGCAGATCGAGATGATGGTAGCCGAGTTTACGCGCATGATCGGCGACCTCGATCGCGAGATAGCCAACGAAGAGAAGCGCGCAGGCATCGCCGATCCAAATCATTTTGCTTATCCGACCTACGCCCGAGCCACGTCGGTCAGACGCGACAATCTCAAGAGCTCGATCGCTGAACTTGTGGGCCAGATCGAGGAAGCAAAAGCCGCGCAGGAGGAAGCCGAAGCCGAACTCCTCAAATTCGAGACGCTGGAAGTGCGTGACAAGACCAACGATCGCCTGGCCGAGGCCGTGGCGCGCGCCTGACGCGGCCGCGTCATCGATAAAGCGCAACTTTCGCGCATCGACCCTGCTGGGCCCGTCCTTTTTCGTAACACCGCACCCCTCTCTCCAGGCGCTTTCTCGTCCAACCGTTCGCGTTGCGGCCTGAAGGCCGATGATCTAAGTCTGTCCTGACGGGAAGAGATCGGCTGTCGCCTCCAGCGGGCGCCGCCTCGGCGCTTGTCACGCCGACGTCGACGGTCTTGGGGGAAGCTTGATGCTAATCGCAGCGCCGGCGGAGACGGACCCGGGGGAGACGCGTGTCGCCGCGACCCCGGAGACGGTCAAGAAATTCGCCGGACTGGGGGCGGAAGTCGCGATCGAGCATGGCGCGGGCGCCAAGGCCGGGTTTCCGGACGCTGAATATGCTTCAGCGGGCGCGCGGCTCGTCTCGGCGGAGGAAGCGCTCGGCGCCGATGTGGTGCTCAAGGTTCGCCGGCCGAACGCCGGCGAGATCGCGCGCCTCAAGCCCGACGCCATCGTCATCGCGACGATGGACCCCTACGGCCATCGTGACGCTATCGAAACTATGGCCAAGGCCGGGGTCGCGGCCTTCGCCATGGAGCTCTTGCCACGAATAACCCGCGCGCAGGTTATGGACGTGCTGTCGAGCCAGGCGAACCTCGCCGGTTATCGAGCCGTAATCGACGCCGCGGCCGAATACGGCCGGGCGCTTGCGATGATGATGACGCCCGCCGGCACGGTCCCGGCGGCGAAGCTGTTCGTCATGGGCGTCGGCGTCGCGGGCCTGCAGGCGATCGCGACGGGCCGGCGGCTCGGCGCGGTGGTCACCGCGACGGACGTCCGCCCGGCCACCAAGGAGCAGGTCGAGTCGCTCGGGGCGAAATTCGTCGCCGTGGAGGACGAGGAGTTCAAGCAGGCTGAAACTGCGGGCGGCTATGCAAAGGAAATGTCGGACGCCTACAAGGCCAAGCAGGCCGAACTCATCGCCTCGCATATCGCCAAACAGGACATCGTCGTCACCACCGCGCTGATTCCCGGCCGCCCGGCGCCGCGCCTCGTCAGCGCCGACATGGTCAAGTCGATGCGCGCCGGCTCGGTCATCGTCGACCTTGCGGTTGAGCGCGGCGGAAATTGCGAACTCTCGAGGCCCGACGAATTGGCTTTCAGCGACAACGGCGTCAGAATTGTCGGCTATTCCAACGTCACGCGGATCCCCGCCTCCGCCTCGGCGCTCTACGCGCGCAATCTCTACGCCTTCGCCGAGACGCTGATCGACAAAGCGACCAAGTCGCTCGCCGTCAACTGGGACGACGAACTGGTGAAGGCGACATGCCTCGCTCGCGGCGGCGCCATCATTCATAAGCAGCTTCATGCCCCAATAACACGGCTTGCGTGCTCTTTTGAGCGCCGGAGAACCCGATGGACAATCTCGACGCCGCGATTGAAAAACTTCGAGCCGCCGCGGACGCCGCGCGGCAGGCCGCCCAAGCCGCGCAGGCCTACAGCGACCAGCTCGCCGCGGCAGGGCACGCCGCTTCTGGCGGCGCGATTGATCCGTTCGTCTTCCGGCTGGCGATTTTCGCTCTCGCGGTCTTCGTCGGCTACTATGTGGTGTGGTCGGTGACGCCGGCGCTGCATACGCCGCTGATGTCCGAGACCAACGCCATTTCCTCGGTCATCGTCGTCGGCGCTCTGTTGTCGGTTGGGGTCGCCGCGGTCGACAGCGGATCGGCGTTCGCCCGCTTCGTCGGCTTCATCGCGCTCATCCTTGCCTCGGTCAACATTTTCGGCGGCTTTCTGGTCACCGAGCGCATGCTGGCCATGTACAAGAAGAAGGGCTGAGGACAAGTGAACGCCAATTTCGCCGCCCTGCTCTATCTCGTCTCGGGCATTCTGTTCATTCTCGCGCTGCGCGGACTCTCTTCGCCGGCCACGTCCCGTCAGGGCAACCGCTTCGGCATGATCGGCATGGGCGTCGCGGTGCTGACGACGCTCGCGGTTCGTCCGCCGTCGAGCGCGCTTTTCCTGGCTGCTGATCATGCTCGGCGTCGCCATCGGGGGCGGCATCGGCGCATGGCGCGCCCGCACCATCGCCATGACTGCGATGCCGCAGCTGGTCGCGATGTTCCATTCGCTGGTCGGCCTGGCCGCGGTGCTGGTCGCCGCGGGAGCGTTTTACGCGCCCGAGGCTTTCGGCATCGAAGAGGGCGACATCATCCATCCGGGCAGCATCATCGAGATGTCGCTCGGGCTCGCAATCGGCGCGATCACCTTTACCGGCTCGATCATCGCGTTCCTCAAGCTCGACGGGCGCATGTCCGGCGCGCCGATCCTTCTGCCGCAGCGCCACGTCGTCAACGGCGGGCTCGGCGTCGCTCTCGTTCGTCTTGATCGCGCTCTTCTACGCCACGCAGGCGCCGGCATTCTTCTGGCTGATCGCGCTCGTGTCGCTCGCGCTCGGCGTTCTGCTCATCATTCCGATCGGCGGCGCCGACATGCCGGTCGTCATCTCGATGCTCAATTCCTATTCCGGCTGGGCGGCCGCGGGCATCGGCTTCACGCTCGGCAATCTGGCGCTCATCATCACCGGCGCGCTGGTCGGCTCCTCGGGCGCGATCCTGTCCTACATCATGTGCAAGGGGATGAACCGGTCCTTCATTTCCGTCATCCTCGGCGGGTGGGGCGGCGAGGTCGCCGGCCCAGCGGGCGCCAAGGAGACCCGTCCGTTCAAGCAGGGCTCGGCCGAAGACGCGGCCTTCATGATGAAGAACGCGTCCAAGGTGATCGTCGTTCCGGGCTACGGCATGGCGGTCGCGCAGGCGCAGCACTCGCTGCGTGAGATGGCGGACCTGCTCAAGAAGAATGGCGTTGAGGTCAAATACGCGATCCATCCCGTGGCTGGCCGCATGCCGGGCCACATGAACGTGCTGCTCGCCGAGGCCAACGTGCCTTACGATGAAGTGTTCGAGCTCGAGGACATCAACAGCGAGTTCCCTCAGGCCGATGTCGCCTATGTCATCGGCGCCAATGACGTCACGAATCCGGCCGCCAAGACCGATCCCAAGTCACCCATCTACGGCATGCCAATTCTCGACGTCGACAAGGCGAAGACGGTCTTGTTCGTCAAACGCGGCATGGGCTCGGGCTACGCCGGCGTCGAGAACGAGCTGTTCTTTCGCGACAACACGCTGATGCTGTTCGGCGACGCGAAGAAGATGACTGACGCGATCGTGAAGGCCTGCAGCACTGAGCAGGGCGCCGGGAATAGCCGGGCCATGCTGATCGCGGTTGCCGTCTGCGCTGCACTCTATGGACTCGTCGTCGTTGGGCTTTACGCCGGCCAGCGCAAGATCCTGTTTCGCTGTGACGCCGCAGAGGTCGACCCGGCGACGCTCGGACTTAAGGCCAAGATCGTTCGTCTGAAGACCGAGGATGGCGAGAGTCTGCTCGCGTGGAGCATCCCGCCCGCACCGGGGCGACCGTTGATCCTTTATTTTCACGGCAACGCGGGCGGAATCGACCTGCGCGTCGAGCGCTTTCACGCCATCGCGAAGGCGGGCATGGGGCTATTGGCGATCGAATATCGCGGCTATGCCAGCTCGACCGGCTCACCCAGCGAACGAGGGCTCAAGCTCGATGGCGAAGCGGCGTATGCGGCGGCGGTCGCGAGCGGCGTCACACCGGAGCGCATCGTGCCATTGGGCGAGTCGCTCGGGTCCGGCGTCGCGGTCGCGCTCGCCGCGCGCCACGAAGTTGGCGCGCTCGTGCTCGAACTCGCCCTATTCGTCGATCGCCGACGTCGCGGCGGCCACGTACTGGTTTGTTCCGGTTCGCGCATTGCTCCGCGATCCGTTCCGCAACGACTTGCTGATCGGCTCGGTCAAGGCGCCGACGCTGATCGTGCACGGGACAAAGGACAGGGTCGTGCCCATCCGCTTTGGCGAGAAACTGTTTGCTCTCGCCAATCCGCCAAAGGAGTTCTGGCCGGTCGAGGGCGCCCTCCATCTCGCGATGGGCGAGCGCTTCGCCGACACTCTCGACTGGATCGCCAGAATGGTTCCGTCAACGTAAGTCAGCAAAGGGCTTGCCCAATGCAAAGGGAACTGGAGCGCGCAGCGCGCGGGTAGAACCGTCATCGCGAGGAGCCACAGGGCGTCTTTCGACCCCCTACGGCTGGCAATGACGATCGCCGCATCGACCCAAAATGCAATTACGCGGCGATGGCGATCGGCGCGGTGAGTTCGAGCTTCACGGGTACGGGCGCGCGAAGGATGTCCAGGACCGGGCAGTGCGCATCGACCACTGCTTTGAGCTTCGCCAATTCGTCTTGGGTCGCGGAGCTCTTGAGCGTCACGGTTCCCTGCACCCCGGTGAAGCCCGGACGCACCCCTTCGTCGACGGCGAAAAATCCGCGCAGGTCGAGAGCGCCGTCGAGCTTGACCGAGACGCTTTCCAGCGGAACGCCAAGCGCGGTCGCGTAAGCGCGGTACGTGATCTCCTGACAGGTCGCCAAAGCCGCCAGCACAAGCTCCACCGGGTTCGGACCAGCGTCCGACCCGCCTAGAGTAGGCGGCTCATCGACCGTCAGCGTGAACTGGCGGATCCTGGCCTCGCTGCGGAGGTTCTCGACCTGTCGCAAATCGACGGAAAAGACGGCTTTTGCGTTGGCCGCGTCCGCTCGCAGACTGGCTTGCGTCTCCACGATGATCTCTTTGAGCGCCATCCCATCCTCCCGATGCGGTTCGACCGATAGTCAGACTATTATTCTTATATACTTTGTCAACTGTTCCGTTTGCCCCACGTCGCCGTCTCCGATATCACCCCCGGCCCTCTGTTTCGGACCCTGGGTCGATCATGTCAGCCGCGCCGCGATCCATAAGAGCGACGGCGCCCGCTTCGGGTTCGCTCCGGCGCGAACTCGGCGCGACGCTTGCGCTCGGCTGGCCGATCATTCTCGCCAATGTCGCGATCTACGCGATGACCGCGACCGACTTCATCATGCTCGGCCGCCTGTCGGCGCACGCGCTCGCAGCGGGCGCGCTCGGCTTCAACCTCTATCAACCCGAGATGGTGCTCGGCATCGGCGTCGTCGCGGCCTTGGCCCCGATCGCGGCTGCGAAAATTGGCGCGGGCGAGAACGGCGAGGGTCTCCGGCGCGCGACGCACCAGGCGCTTTTGTCAGCCTTAGCGTTCTCAGCCGTCGCGTGGCTCTATCTTTCGCAGACGGAACGGATCCTGGCGGCCATCGGAGAACCGCCTGATCTCGCGCGCGACGCCGGAACCTACATGCGCGGCTATCAGTGGAGTTCTGCTGCCGAACCTTCTGTTCATCACCGCCCGTTGCCTCTTCTCCGCGCTTGAGCGGCCGCGCCCGACGCTGGTCGCCGGCCTTGCAGGCGTGGGCTTCAACGCCCTCGCCAACTATGCCCTCGTGTTCGGCGAGCTTGGCGCGCCGCGGCTGGGCATCTTCGGCTCCGGCGTTGCGACCACGCTGTCGCAGATCTTGATGTTCCTGATCCTGCTTGGCGCCTCGTTCGTCGAGCCGCGCCTGAGCCGCGTTCGCCCGTTCGCCTTGCCCTGGCGCCCAGTGCGGCGCGAACTCGTCGCACTGTGGCGGCTCGGCCTGCCGATGGGCGCGATGATCCTCGCCGAAGTGGGCGTGTTCGCCGCCGCGACGATGGTGATGGGTCTCATCGGGCGCGCGGCGCTCGAAGCGCACACAGCCGCCTTGCAGATCGTGTCGATCGCCTTCATGGTCCCGCTCGGCTTGGGCCAAGCGGCGACGGTCAGGGTCGGCCTCGCTTACGGCGCACGCAACGCCCGCCGCATTGCGCAAGCAGGCTGGTGCGCCTTAGGTCTCACGCTCGTCTACGCCGTCTTATCCGCAACGGCGATGATCGCCGCCCCGCGACTCTTGATCGCGCCTTTCATTGATATTGACGCGCCCGAGAATGCGACCGCCGTTGCGGCCGCCATCGCCATGCTCAAGGTCGCGGCGCTGTTCCAGATCTTCGATGCGAGCCAGGTGGCGCTCGCCAACATGCTGCGCGGTCTGCACGATTCGAAATGGCCATTCGTCATCGCGCTTCTCGGCTATTGGGCGATCGGCGCCCCTGTCGGCCTTGCTTTGGGCTTCTTGACTCCGCTCGGAGGCGTCGGCGTATGGATCGGACTGGCGAGCGGACTTGTCGTCGTCGCCATTCTTCTGTTGCTGCGCTGGGTCGGGAAAGAGCGCCAGGCTTTTGCGTTTGAGCTCGAGGCCCGCGACCAACGACAACTAGCGCCCGCGCCTGGAACGCATGAGACCACGGGGAAATTGACGCAATGAGCGACCACTCCGAGCCTCTCATCCTCGATGTCGACACCGGCATCGACGACGCATTCGCGCTCCTCTACGCCTGTGCGCACGTTGAGGCCCGAATTCTTGGCGTCTCCACAGTCGCCGGCAACGTTTCCCTTGCCGCCGCGACACGCAATACGGGAGCGGTTCTCGTGCTTGCGGGACGGGCGGACATTCCGGTCTGGCCGGGCGCAGCGACCGCTATCTCCATCGCCGTGAGGGATGCGAGCGAGATTCACGGCAGGACCGGCCTCGGCCATGCGATCCTGCCTGAACCGGACGAGCCTGGGGTTGGGCTTGGGCTGCACGCTGCGGATTCGATCATCGCCGCGGCGCGCTCGCATTCCGGGCGCCTCATCCTGTGCGCGACGGGGCCGCTGACCAATATCGCGCTCGCGGTGATGCGCGAACCCGAACTGCCGCGCCTCGTCAAGCGGTTCGTCATCATGGGCGGCGCCTATTCCGATACGGGAAATGTGACGCCCTCGGCCGAGTTCAACATTTGGCACGATCCGGAAGCGGCGCGCATCGTCTTTCGCGCCTTCGGCGGCGTTGGCGGAACGCCGGTGATCGCTGTCGGCCTCGACGTCACCAGCAAGACGATCATCGACGAGAGCGATATTAAGGCAATCGAATCGCGTATCGCCCGCAGGCCGCACGGCCCAAGTTGACGCGCTTCCTTGAAGATGCGGCGCGTTTCTATTTCGAGCGCATGGAGAAATTGCTGGGCAAGCGCATCTTCACCATGCACGACCCGCTGGCGGTCGCCGTGGCGCTCGATCCGACGCTCGTCGAAACGCGCTCTGCCGCCGTGGACATCGAGACGACGGGACGTCTCACGACCGGCGCCACGATCGTCGACTGGCGCGGTCAATGGGGCCGGCTCGCCAATACCGAAGTCGCCGTCGCCGTCGACGCTGAACGCTTCCGCTTCCTGTTCTTCGACGCGATGGAGCGCCTGGCCGAGGGAGGCGGCGGCGAATAGGACATCGACCTTCCCGTCGCGAGGTTCCGCGCGACACGACCCGCGCGAAGTGCATAAGCCGCTGGCGTTTCCGGCAAAGCCGCTTGTGTTTTTGCCCGAGATCGTTCTATCTTTGTTCACAATCGGCCGCAAGGCGATCCGTCCATTACCAGCACGGGAGCGGCGCCCATGATCCGGCTTGAGCCGCGGTTCGCCGAATTGGCGGCGATGACGAATTTTTCGTTTCTGCGCGGAGCCTCGCATCCCGAGGAGATGGTGGCGCGCGCCGCCGAACTCGGCCTCGCCGGGATCGGGATTGCCGACCGCAACTCGCTTGCCGGCGTGGTGCGCGCGCACACGTTCGCTCGCGATAACGTCAAGGCGATGGCGGCCACGCGGGTCGTTCCCGGCGCGCGCCTCGTCTTCGTCGACGGCAGCCCTGATATCCTCGCCTATCCAAAGGATCGCTTAGCTTACGGCCGGCTCTGCCGGATCCTGACCGAGGGCAATTTGCGGGCCCCCAAAGGCGAATGCTGGCTTAAGCTCGACGACCTTCTGGAGCGGAGCGAGGGATTGCAGGTCGTGACGCTTCCTCCTCTCTCCCCCTTATGAGAGAGGGGTTGGGAGTGAGGGGTCTAGCGCAGTGACGCGCTCTATGGCGCGGAACCCTCATCCGTCGCCTTCGGCGACATCTTCTCCCGGGGAAAGAAGGGATTCCCCTCTCCTCCGCCTGCGCGAGGCCTTCGGCAAGCGTCTATGGATCGGCGCGAGCCTCATCTATGGCGTGAACATGCGCAAAGGGCTCATGCGGCGCGCGGCGCTCGCACGCTCCGTCGGCGCGCCGCTGATCGCAACCAACGACGTCATGATGCATACGCCTGAGCGGCGCGCGCTCGCCCACGTCCTTGCCTCTATCCGCGAGAAAACCACGCTCGAGGCCGCGGGACGCCTCACGCAGGCCAATGCCGAGCGCCATCTCAAAGATCCACGCGACATGGCGCGGCTATTCGCCGAGGCGCCCGACGCGGTCGCCGAGACGATCCGTTTCCTCGACGGCCTCAAGTTCAGCCTCGACGAATTGTCCCACTGCTATCCGGAGGAGCTGCGTGAAGGCTATCCGACGGCGCAGGAGGCGCTTGAGGCTTTCGCGGAAGCCGGCGCAGAAACGCGCTATCCCGAGGGAGTTCCTGAACGCACGCGGGAAGCGCTGAGGCATGAACTTAAGCTGATCGCTTCGCTCGATTACGCGCCTTACTTCCTCACCGTGCACGACATCGTGCGCTTCGCGCGCTCAAAAGGAATCCTCTGTCAGGGCCGTGGCTCGGCGGCCAATTCCGCGGTCTGCTATTGCCTTGGGATCACCGAGGTCGATCCAGTCCGCGTCGACCTCCTGTTCGAGCGTTTCATCTCGCCCGAGCGCAACGAGCCTCCCGACATCGACGTCGACTTCGAGCACGAGCGGCGCGAGGAGGTGATTCAGTACATCTACCAGCGTTATGGTCGTGAGCGCGCCGGGCTCGCCGCGGCGGTGATCACCTACCGCACGCGTTCAGCGATCCGTGAAACGGCCAAGGTCTTCAGCCTCTCTGACGATGTGATCGCCGCTGTCAACGGAACCGCCTGGGGCCAGGAGACGACGCCGATCGGCGAGGATCGCGTGCGCGCGATCGGACTCGACCCCACCGACCCGACGCTCAAGCTCGCGCTCACGATGGCGAAAGAGCTGATCGGTTTTCCGCGCCATCTGACCCAACACAGCGGCGGCTTCGTCATCACCCGCGACCGGCTCGATGAAGTGGCGCCGGTGATGAACACGGCGATGAAGGACCGCACGATGGTCGAGTGGGACAAGGATGATCTCGACGCGCTTGGCCTTCTCAAGGTCGACGTGCTGGCGCTCGGCATGCTGACAGCGCTGAGCAAGAGTTTTACGCTTCTCGACAAGCACTACCGCGAACCTCTGACGGTCGCGACCATTCCGCCTGAGGAGGCATGCGTCTACACGATGATCCAGCGCGCCGACACGATCGGCGTGTTTCAGATCGAAAGCCGCGCGCAGATGTCGATGCTGCCGCGCCTCAAGCCGGCCAACTACTACGACCTGGTGATCGAAGTTGCGATCGTGCGGCCCGGCCCGATTCAGGGCGACATGGTGCATCCCTACTTGCGGCGCCGGCAGGGCCTCGAGGAGGTCTCCTACCCTTCGAAGGAGCTTGAGGCGGTCTTGAAGAAGACGCTTGGCGTGCCGCTGTTCCAGGAGCAGGCGATGAAAATCGCCATCGTCGCCGCCGGTTTCACGCCTTCGGAAGCCGACCAATTGCGCCGCGCGATGGCGACGTTTCGTCGATCCGGAACGATTCAGACGCTTCAGGAGAAGATGATCGAAGGCATGGTGGCCAACGGCTATCCGCGTGAGTTCGCCGAACGCTGCTTCCATCAGATCGAGGGGTTTGGCGAATATGGCTTTCCCGAGAGTCATGCGGCGAGTTTCGCGCTGCTCGTCTACGATTCCTGCTGGATGAAATGCCGCTACCCGGATGTCTTCGCCGCGGCGATGCTGAACGCCCAGCCGCTTGGCTTCTACGCGCCCGCCCAGCTCGTGCGCGATGCGCGCGAGCATGGGGTCGAAGTGCGCGAAGTCGACGTGAACCTGTCCGATTGGGATTGCACGCTGGAGCCGCTCGCCCCCGCCAGGGGCGAGGGTGGAGGTGCGGGCATCCATCCCCGCCACGCCGAGATGGCGCCTCACATCCGCACGAGGCATGCGGTGCGCCTGGGCTTCAGGCAGATCGTCGGCATTAAAGAAAAGGACATGCTCGAGCTCACGAAGCAGCGCGGGGAGGCTTATGATTCGGTGCGTGACTTATGGCTGCGCAGCGGGCTGAGTTCGACTGTGCTGGAGCGGCTTGCCGACGCTGACGCTTTCCGCTCGCTCGGCCTCGATCGGCGTGAGGCCCTATGGGCGGTGCGCGGCCTCGATCGGGTTGGCGACCAGGACGATCTGCCTTTATTCGCAAGCAGGCCCGGGCGTGACACGGAGCCCGACGCGCGATTGCCGCCGATGCCGCTTGGCGCGCATGTGGTCGAGGATTATCGGCGCTTGTCCTTGTCGCTCAAGGCTCATCCGGCCTCGTTCATGCGCGCGCGCCTTTCCGCCCGCGGAATCCTGCGCTCCGAGGCGCTGAGCTCGGTCAAGAACGGCGAGCGCGTCACGGTCGCCGGCCTCGTGCTGGTGCGTCAGCGGCCGGGCACCGCCAGCGGCGTCATCTTCATGACGCTGGAGGATGAGACCGGCGTCGCCAATATCATTGTATGGCCGAAGGTCTTCGAACGCCTGCGCGCGATCGTGCTCGGCGCGCGCTTTGTTGCAGTGACCGGCAAGCTGCAGAGCGAGCAAGGAGTCATCCATATCGTCGCCGAGCGCATGAACGATCTCACGCCGATGCTTGGACTTCTGTCCGAGACGGGCCAAACGATCAGTTCTCTCGCGCATGCCGACGAGGTTCGCCGGCCGCAAATGACGATGGCGCAAAAACGCCAGGGCAATCGCTTTGCCCAGCCGCCTCGGCTGGATGACCCACGCGCGCCCTCTTCCCCGCTGGAGAATGTGGACGTGGCCGAAGCGATGCCCGCGGGACGGAATTTCCGTTGATTGGGAGGCGCCGCGTCACGCGGCTTCCTTTACGGGCCTCCGGCGTTCTATGATTTCCGACCCGCTTCTTCGCGAGGCTCGCAAGCTTGCCGAGCGCGAGGGGGTCACATTGCGCGCTCTGGTGGAGCGAGGGCTTCGCCCAGTCGTGACCGAGACCAAGCCGGGCGCGCCGTTCAAGCTGCGCCGCGCCAGTTTCAAGGGCAAAGGATTGCAAGCCGACGCGCGCGGCGCTTCCTTAAGCCGGCTGCGCGATCTGGCTTGCGAAGGCCGTGGAGGTTGATAGCCGTCGACCAATTTCCGTTGACGTCCGCGATCCGGGCTGCCTAGGAGCAATATGCTGTCGGAGGCGGCGCGGTTTTGGATCTTATAGAACACATTTCGCGTGTTGTTATGCCAGACCTGCGTGGTCGCTCGAAGGCCAACGCCCGCGATTTCGAGGACGGAACTAAACGGAGTCGCAACATTAGGCCGCGCCGGTAAAATGCCGGTAGAGCAGCCGCGGCGTCGAGCGCGCTCTGCCGAGAGCGTCAGGCGAGCCCGGTAAATCCGATCCCAACCAACGCCTGAACCGCCCCCAATCCTTGAGACCTTCATGGCCGCATATGCCGGGCTGGCCTTTCTGTCCTTCCTCTGGGGCTCGTCGTTTCTTCTGATCAAGATCGCCTCGCGCGCCTTCGATCCGTTCGATTTTGCGCTCGCCCGGGTGGACGTGGCGGCCGCCGCGATGCTGCTGACGAGCGCGATCTCGGGCAAGATCTGGCCGGGATCGAGACCGGGGCTGTGGGCCAAACTCCTCGCGCTCGCGCTGATCGGCCAGGTCGTTCCCTTCATGCTGCTCGCCAAGGCGGCGACGCTGACCACGAGCGCCGACATGGCGCTGATGATGGGCGCCCAGCCCATCTTCGTCTTCCTGCTCGGCCGCTTTCTAGGATCAAGTGATCGGTGGACGTGGCTCGCCGCCCTTGGGCTCATGGTCGGCTTAGCCGGGGTGGGCGTCGCGTTCTGGTCGCCGGGAGCGGGCAGCGGCGCCCATGCGGTGTTGGGGCGGGCCTTCGCTCTGGCTGCGGGCGTCTTCTATGGAACGGGGGCGATCATCTCCGGCGCCGCCACGAGGGAGATCGGCGCCGTAAGGGCGGTGACGGCCTCGATGACGATTTCGACGCTCGCGCTGGGGCTGATTGGCTTGACCTTCGGGAAGCTCCCGCCGCCTGTGACGCTCCTCCAAACTCCGTTGGGGCCGATGCTCGCGATGGGCGCCCTCGGCGTCTTCAATACGGCGCTTGCCTACTACGTCTATTTCCGGCTCGTCCACGAGGAGGGACCGACCTTCGCGAGCCTCAACAACTATATAGCTCCCGTGATCGGCGTCATCGGCGGGGCGGTGGCGCTCGCAGAACCCATCGCGCCCTTCGCTTGGCTAGGATTGGCGCTCGTGCTGGTTGGCGTGGCCCTCACCGGCCGATCGCTGCAGCCAGTGAAATCGCCTCGCGCCAGCGGAGCGGCCACCCGCGCCAGCGCCAGCTGAGCCTCAGCCGCGCCGTTTGAGCGCGTCCGCGAGCCGCGTCGTCGCCGACCCGGGCTTAAGCGGCTTCGGCTGGCTCTCATGCGGCGCCCAGGCCGAGAGCCAAACGAAGTCGAAAGTCGCGCGCAGGCGGTCGTCTGGATCCGCAAAGCGCTCGGCGTAGACGGCGGCGGCGCGCGCGAGAACTTCGCGACGCAGCGGTTTACGGCTGCGCGCAGAGAGCGCGCTCGTCGCCCCCATGGCGCGCAGGTCGGCGAGAAGCGCGAACATGTCGGGATAGCGGACGACCGCGCGATCGAGATCGACGACCGGCAGCGCCAGCCCCGCGCGCTGCGCAAGCCCGCCAAGGGCGCGCACGTCGACGAACGGGGCGACACGCGGCGATGCGCCCCCGAGGACCTCGCTCTCGGCGATGGTCAGGCTTTGGCGCAGCTCGGTCAGCGTCTCGCCCCCGATCATCGCCGCGATCAGGAGGCCGTCATCCTTCAGCGAGCGCCGTATCTGCACGAGCGCGCCCGGCAGGTCGTTCACTGTCTGCAGAGCAAGCAGCGAGACGGCGAGATCGAGGCGGCCGTCCCCGGCCGGCAACCGCTCGAGGTCGCCGACCGCCGGGAGGAAATCGCCGGCGCCCAGGCTCGCCTCCGTTGGGGCGACCCGGATGACGCAATCGACTTGTCCAGCGGCGGCCAGCGCAACCGCGCCATGCGGACCGGGCGAACCGAAGTCGGCGGCGAGGGCGAATCGCCGTTTGACCAGCGACAACCGATCGCGAAGGTCTTCGGCCGCCCTGGCGAGCAGGAAGTCGGCTTGAGCCTCCCGACCGGCGCGCGCCCAGACGCGGTCGAGGCGCCGATTGATCAAACCTCGATCGAATATCTGCGGCGGCGCCGGATGCGACATAGGGATTCCTTGGCCGCTCCTTATGCGCCAGAGGGCCCCTCGCGCAAAGCTGCCGTTCGCGCTAGCTTGCGCCTCGTGAACGCCTCGCCAGCCCTTGATACGGACGAAGCCCACGGCTCGCCTTGGGCGCGCCGCGCTGGCGCGCTCGCCTTAAGCCTGGCTCGAGCGGCGCTCGATACGCTTTATCCGCCGACGTGCCTCGCCTGCCGCGCCGCCACGGACAGACACGGCGCGCTGTGCCCGAGCTGCTGGAACGCGATGCGCTTCATCGAGCGGCCTTTTTGCGAGCGTCTCGGCACGCCATTCGAGCACGATCTCGGCCAAGGCCTCATCTCGCCGCAGGCGATGGCCGATCCGCCGGCGTTCGCGCGGGCGCGGGCGGTGGCGAGGTTCGAGGATGGACCGGCGCGCACGCTCGTGCATCGGCTCAAATATTCCGACCGCGCGGAACTCTCACGGCCAATCGCGAGTTGGATGGTCCGCGCGGGCTCCGACATTCTGGCCGACGCCGATCTCCTGACGCCGGTGCCGCTGCACGCGTTGCGGCTGTGGCGACGGCAGTTCAACCAGGCCGCGGCGCTGGCGACGGAGATCTCCCGCCAAACGGGAAAAGCCTGCGATGTGGGCGCGCTTCGGCGAATCAAGGCGACGCGCAGTCAAGTGGGGTTGAGCCGAGCGCAAAGGGCGGAAAATGTCCAAGGCGCGTTCCGCCTCGCCGAGGGCGCGACAGTCCGGGGGCTTAATGTCGTGTTGATCGACGACGTTCTAACCTCTGGCGCAACCGCCAACGCCAGCTCCAGGGCGCTGTTGAGGGCCGGCGCAAAGCGGGTGGATGTGCTTGTATTTGCCCGGGTTGTTACAGGCTCGTGACTTCCCATATAAAAGCTGACAACGTGCGGATTGCTCCGCCAAAGGATTGTCTTAGCGTGCCGCCGATCGTGATCTACACCAAGTCGACTTGCCCCCACTGTCACTCCGCGAAGGCTCTGCTTCGCGCCAAGTCGGCCCCCTTCGAGGAAATCGGCGTTGACGGCGACCGCGCCGCGCAGGCGGCGATGGCGGCTAAGGCAAATGGCCGCTGGACGGTGCCGCAGATCTTCATCGGCGACACCCATGTCGGCGGCTGCGACGATTTGCACGCGCTCGAGGATGCGGGCGAGCTCGATGTGCTTCTGGCCGGGGCGTGAGTGATGATCAAATACGCGCTCGGGTGCGCTGAAGGACATGCTTTCGACAGCTGGTTTCCGGACAGCGCCGCTTATGACAAGCAACGCAAGCGCGGGTTTGTCGCCTGTCCCGAATGCGGCTCGACCCGCGTCGAGAAGGCGATCATGGCTCCGGCCGTCGTCGGCGGCGAGCGTCCCGCTGTCGATGAAGGCCCAGCGATAGTCGTCGACGATCGGCGCCGTCAGGCGCGCGAGTTCCTGGTCCGCATGCGTCGCGAAATCGAGGCCAACACTGACGACGTCGGCGCCAAGTTCCCGCAGGTCGCCAGAGCCATTCATCTCGGCGAGGAGCCGGAACGAGCCATTCGGGGACGCGCGAGCCTCGCGGATGCCAAGTCGTTGCTGGAAGACGGCGTCGGCGTGCTGCCGCTGCCAGTGCTCGAGGACGAGCTCAACTAGTCGAGCCGGCGGCTAACGACGGGCGGCGCGGCCCGTCTACCCTCTTACGCCATCCTCGTTCTAAAGATCGCGCCCCGATCGAATACCCGCTACTTCTCCTCGAGGCGGAATTCCTGCGCCTCAACGACCGTCGTGCCGATCATCGTCCGCACCGAGACGCGGAAGGGAAAGAGCATGCGGTCGCTGGCGATCGGCGCCAACCAGACTTCCAGATCCTTGTTGTCGGCCATGAATTTGGTCGCCGGGCGGTTGCGACTATGACCCGATATCGGCACGTAGCGGGCCGCGCAGACCACGACGGGGCCGTCATAGCCTTTCGCCGACACCGTGCGCTCGCCAACGTAAGTCAGGTCAATATCGAACCGCGTATAGCCGTCGAAGATCGGCACCTTGCGATTGCACGCTGCGGGCGACAGGATCGGTCCCGAGGCTGGCGCCGGAAGGATGACTGCGCCTGCTGGATCGACGACGCCATGCTCGTCGCCGGGTCCAAGCGGGACCCGATCCGGCTTATCCTGGAATGGCGGCGAGATATCGACCCCGGTGACGGCATTGCCAGCCAGCGCCATGCGAATCGTGCGCGTCATGTTCGAGCTTGAGGCGGTGGTGGCGAAGCTCGCCGGCGACACGCGGCCCTGAACGATCGCGCCCATGCCTACAGACGCGCCGCGGGCGTTGGTGAAGACCTTGGCGAGGCCAGTCAACTTGGCGTCGCCTGCAATCGCGTAAGTCGTCGGGGTGAGGTCGGCCTGGAGATGGACCACGCCAATCGGAAGGCCGATTAACGAGACGCGGTAGCTGGCGTGCAATACGTCGGCGCGCGCGCCGACGGCCCACAAAAGCGCGGTCGTAACTCCCACTGCGGCCAGCCGCAAACGGGCCTGAGGCGATCGCGGCGCCATCGTTTCGAATCTCCAATTCGGGCGTTTGCAGCGCATTGAACGGCGATTGCGCTCAAATTCCGGCGCCGATGCGCCGACTCACGGGCAAGCTCGCGTCAGCAAAAAAGTCATCTGCAGCGGCTGTCAAGACCTTGCGGCGGGCACGCGCGCGGACTTAACATCCCATTCATGGTCGAGACGGTCATATCCATTCGGGCGGCGCGGCTTGGTGATGAGGGTGAAATCGCGACCGTCCATGACGCGGCGTGGCGCGAGGCCTATCGGGGTGTCATTCCCGGCCGGGAACTGGAGCGGATGATCGCCCGCCGAGGCCCGGAATGGTGGCGCCTCGCGATTGCCCGCCGGACGCCGTTGTTGGTGCTCGAATTCGGCGATTCCGTTGTCGGCTATACAAGCTACGGGCGCAATCGGGTGCCGGCGCTGGGCTACGGCGGCGAGATCTTCGAACTCTACCTCGCGCCGGAATGCCAGGGCTGCGGCTTCGGGCGGCGTATGTTCGAGGCGGCCCGTGAGGATTTGGCGGGCCACGGATACTCGAACCTCGTGGTCTGGGCGCTGGCGGACAATGAGCGGGCGGTTGGGTTTTACCGTCGACTGGGCGGGCGGATCCTGCGCCGCGCGCGAGAAACCTTCGGCGGCCAGCAACGCGATCGAATTGCTTTCGGTTTTAGCTGAAGCTCGGGTCGCTTCTAAGGCGGGGATGACGCACCGCCGGTCGGGAGGACAAGCGTGAACTTGAACGCTGTGCCGATCGGCAAGAACCCGCCTGACGATATCAATGTCGTGATCGAGGTCCCGATCGGCGGCGAGCCTATCAAGTATGAGATGGACAAGGAGAGCGGCGCGCTGTGGGTCGACCGCTTTTTGTACACCTCGATGCGATATCCCGGAAATTATGGCTTCATCCCCCATACGCTCTCGGGCGACGGCGATCCCTGCGACGTGATTGTCGCTAACACCCGCGCGATCATTCCCGGCGCTGTCATGAACTGCCGCATCGTCGGCGTTCTCTTGATGGAGGACGAGCAGGGGGGTGACGAGAAGCTGCTCGCCGTGCCGTCGCCGAAGCTGACCAAGCGCTACGCGCATGTGAACAACTACTTGGATCTGCCGGCGATCACGATCCAGCAGATCGAGCATTTCTTCGCCCACTACAAGGATCTCGAACCCAACAAGTGGGTTAAGATCATTCGCTGGGGCGACGCGGCAGAGGCGCGAGCTCTCGTGATCGAAGGCATCGAGCGAGCCAAGAAGGCGAAGGGCGCGGAGTAGCCCTCGCTTGCGCGAGAGGGATGATCTCGGCCCTAACTGCCAACCATCAGCTTTACGATCTCATCGTGGGTGGTCTCCGACGGCTTGCGCGCGCCGGCGTTCTCGCCGCGGCGAAAGACGACGATCTCATCGGCGACTTCGAAAATGTCGCGCAGGTTGTGCGAGATGAAGATGATGCCCTTGCCCTGCGCCCGCAGCGACTTGATCAGCGCCAGCACGCGGCGCTGCTCGGGGACGCCGAGCGCGGCGGTCGGCTCGTCCATGATGACGAGCCGCGCGTTCCAGTAGATCGCCCGCCCGATGGCGATCGCCTGCCGCTGGCCGCCGGAAAAGGCGGCGACTGGCGCCTCGAGCCGGGTCACGTGGAAGTCGAGGCTCGCCATCGCCTCTTTCGCCGCTTTCGCCATCCTCGCCCTGTCGAGGACCGGCAGGAAGCCGAACAGCTTGCGCTTCGGCTCACGGCCGAGAAAGATATTTTCGCCGATCGAAAGATTGTCGGCGAGCGCGAGGTCCTGATAGATGGTCTCGATCCCGCTTTCCCGGGCCTCGTGGGGCGTGGCGAAGTCGATCGCCTTGCCGTCGAACAGGATCTCCCCCTCGTCGTGCCGGAACACGCCGGAAATCGCCTTGATGATGGTCGATTTGCCGGCGCCGTTGTCTCCGGCGAGCGCAACAACCTGGCCGGGATAGACTTCGAGCGACACGGCGTTCAGCGCCTGGACGGCGCCGAAGGCCTTCGAGACGTTCCGGACGGACAAGATCGGCTCAGCGTCACTCAACGGTTCGTCCTCCGATGAGGCGACGCTGAGTCTGGTCGACGAACACCGAGATGATGATGACAACGCCGACGGCGATGAACTGCCAGAACGGCTCGACATTGATGAAGACCAGACCGTACTGGATGACCGCGATGACGAGCGCGCCGGCGATCGTGCCAGCGATCGTGCCCGAACCGCCGAACAGGCTCGCGCCTCCAATGACCACGGCCGCGATCGAGTTCGAGCAGCAAGGGTTCGCCGGCCTGGGGCGCGCCAGCGGTGAAGCGGCCGGTGTACATGGCGCCCGCGACGCCCGCCATCACCGCCGAGAGCAGATAGATTTTGAGCGTCAGCCATTTGACGTCGATGCCGGCGCGGTTCGCCGCCGGCTTACTGGCGCCGAGCGCGTAGGTGTGCTGGCCAAAACGCGTCTGCGACAGGATGTAGTGCAGAACCAGGCAGGCGACGCCGGTGATGATCACCAGCACCGGAACCCCAAGAACCCGCCCGTTGCCGATGGCGCTATACCAGTCGTTGTCGATGGCGACGGTCATGCCGCCAGCGAAGAGATAGGCGGCGCCGCGCGCGACCCCGTACATGCCAAGCGTGCCGATGAACGGCGGGATCTGCAGGCGGGAGACCAAAAGGCCGTTGACGAGGCCTGGAATGATGGCGATCGCCATCCCGCAAAGAATTGCGCCCAGCATCGCGAGGAAGGGAGGCAGGCCGAGCCCCGCGGTGAAAAAGTTGGCCCCATGCGCCGCGATCACCGACGACAGGCCCATCACGAAGCCGAGCGACAGGTCGATGCCTGCGGAGATGATGACGAAGGTCTGGCCGAGCGCGAGCAGGAGAGGCGCGGTGGCGAACACCAGGATCGACTGGATGTTGTAAACGTTGAAGAGAAACGACGTCCCTTCAGTCGCGCGCGCCCAGACCTCGAAAAACAGAATGAGAAAGGCGAGAAAAACCCAGGCCCTGAGCTGCGCGATCCAGAGAATGATCGGATGACGAACACTTACCGAGGGCGACGTCGCTACGATCGTCATGCGATTCCCGAACAAACATCAAACGAAAGCCGCCAGCGCAACGGCTGACGGCTTCGCGCGACCGGCTCTTAGGCGCTCTTGTAGAGGAACCTGGCGACATTCGGATCGCCAATATTGTCCTTGGTCATCACCGTGAATCCGGTGCCGATCGCGGTCGGAACGGGGTTGCCCGTGAGATGAGCGAAGGCGGCTATGAAGCCGAAATAGCCGATCTCCGCGGGATGCTGAGCAATCGTCAGCTCGAACGTGCCGTCCTTCAAAAGGCCGACCACCAACTCCGGCGCATCGAAGCCGGCGATCTTCACCACTCCGCCCTTGCCCGCCTGTTTGACGCCATTGGCCGTGCCGCTCGCCGAGAACAGATTGGCGCCGAACACGCCGGCGAGGTCCGGCGCCCGGCCCATCACCGCCTGCACCTGCGCCGCCGCCTTATTGGCGTCATCGTCGTTGAACTGAGTCTCGAGCACCTGGATGTTCGGGTGGTCCTTCATCTCCAGCTTGAAGCCCTCCTCGCGCTGGTCGGTCGTCGAGACGCCGGGCTTGACGTTGGAGACATAGACCTTGCCTTTGTCGCCGATCGCCTTGGCGAGCGCGCGCCCGGCCATTCGACCGCCAAGCACATTGTCCGATGCGATGTAGCTGATTGGGAAATCGGCGTCGCCGGAACCGGTCTGGAAGACTCCATTGCCGATGAACGTGTCGACGCAGACGACCGTGATGCCTGCGTCGTACGCCTTCCGAAGCGGCCTGACGAGCTGGACCTTGTCGGTCGGCGCGATCATGATTGCGCCTGGCTTCTTGGCGATGACCGCATCGAGAATCGGAACCTGCGCCGAGACGTTCCATTCCGATGCGCCCTGGTAGATGAGCTCGGCGCCGACCGCTTTCGCCGCAGCCTCCGCGCCCCTGTGCATCGTGATGTAGAAGCCGTCGGCGGTCAGGCCGGGAATGAGCGCGATCGTGACCTTGTCTGCGGCGCTGGCGCGGCCCGGAAGGAGCCCGGCGCCGGCCATCGCCGCCGTGGCGCCCATGAGTTTCATTGCCGTGCGACGTTCCATGACTTCCTCCCTGCACCTCAGAATCGTGGCGATTGGCTGTGCGCTCTATTGCCAGCGAGCTTCGCAGCGCGTTCGCTTTTCGTCAACCGCGGCTCGATGCGGGATGGTTCGCGTGGGTCGCGCGAGGGGGCGTCAACGCAGGCCTTGGCGGTGACGTCCTGTCGCCTCGAGCGCGCGAGGAGACGGCGATAGCGCTGTGGCTCGCCGGCTAATAGACTTTGCCCAGGAGGAACGGCCTTGGTCCGATCATGCGAGGCCATCATTATCGGCGCCGGCCCGGCGGGCCTCGCCACGGCGGCGGCGCTTCGAGATCGGGGAACTCCGCGCCACGATCCTTGAAAAGTCAGACGCTGTCGGCGCGGTCTGGCGGCGTCATTATGACCGGCTTCACCTGCACACGGATCGCGCCCGCTCAGGCTTACCGGGCCTAGAGATACCGAAGGCTTACGGCCGCTATCCCTCCCGCGCGCGGGTTGTCGAATATCTTGAGGCCTACGCCGCAAAGTTCGATCTGAGCCCGGTCTTCAACGCGCCGGTTGAAGCGGTGCGGCGCGACGGGCGGACATGGCGCGTTGAGGCGGATGAGAACTCTCGAAGCGCGGCGATCATCGTCGTTGCGACCGGCTGGGCCGACTATCCTTATGCTCCGACCTGGCCCGGCATAGAGACTTTCGGCGGCCCGATCCTGCATTCGAGCGTCTATCGTAATCCGACTCCTTTCGCCGGAAAACGGGTGCTGGTCATCGGCTATGGCAATTCCGGCGCAGAGATCGCGCTTGACCTCGCCGAAGCTGGGATTGACGTGACCCTTTCGGTTCGCAGCCCGGTTAATGTCATTCCTCGCGAACTATTCGGATTGCCGATCCTTTTCTTTCCCGCCGCCGAGCAATGGCTTCGGCCCCGTGTGGCCGATTTTCTGAACGCGCCAGCAATCCGCCTCGCCGTCGGCTCGCTGGCGACGGCCGGATTGACGAAGGCTGCCAAGGGACCTCTCCAAACGATTGCGGAGGACGGCCGGCCCCCGCTCATCGACATCGGCACCCTCGACGCGATCCGCAACCGACAGATCAAAATGCGAGGAGATGTTGCGAGTTTCACGGCGACCGGCGTCGCCTTCAAACAATCGTCGGCTGAGCCCTTCGACGCAGCGATCCTGGCGACCGGATTCCGACCCGACCTGCGGGCGCTGCTGCCAGACGCTCAAGGTGTCCTGACCGCAACAGGAGCGCCGCTCGTCAGTGGCCGAGCGACAGCAGAACCGGGCCTCTTCTTCTGCGGCGCGATTCCCTCTTCGCTTGGGCAATTTCGGCAGATCGGCATCGAGGCGCAACGCATCGCGGACGCGGTGACGCGTGCCTAGGCGGCGCGTGCGTCTCGCCGCCAGTCAACCCCTCGAAGCTTGCGCCAAAATGGCCGAGCCATCACTTCTTCATCTTGAGTGAGCCGCCGTCGAACGTCGTCACCATCGCTTGCATCAACCCATTCTTGGTGATGTAGGCATCCGAACCCCGATATGGTTCGGCAAGGAAGTCCGCTGTCGCCACCCATTGAGTCGCGAATGTGTCGCCAATGGTGGTGCTATGCTCGACCTTGAAATTGATGCCTTTCAGTCCGCCATCTTTTGAATCCTTACAGAAACCGGCGAACATCTCGCCGATCGCTTTCCGCCCCGAGACGACAGCCCCGCCGGGGAGGTTGATTTGCGCATCCTCCGGATATTGGGCGAGAATGCGGTTCCAGTCACAATGATTGAGCGCGTCCATATGCTCGTCCAGCACCGCCTGCGCGGAGGGTTGGCGCTTGATTTCGGGCAAAGCCGACTGCGCGATTGCAACCACAGGCGCCGCAACCACAAGACTCATCCACGCAAGCACAATAAATTGTCGCCTCATGTCGTCCTCCCACGTATTTTATTGTGCACGCGATAGGACCTGAGGCGGCCATTGTCAAAGACGTCCGGTCAAACCCCGATCCACCCGTGCGGTGTCGACCGTACAGCCGGGTAAGTGCGGCCGCAAGTTCGTCCTGCGCTGGTTAACCCTTGAGGAGCTCCTCGACCCAAGCCGGAACCATCTCGCTCGCTGCGCCTAAGCGCTGCTCATCGAAGAGGTCCGCGTTGTCGGCCGCCTCAAGGTTGATCTCGCAGGTTCGCGAACCATAGGCGCGCGCCTCTGCGACGAAGCCGGCCGCCGGATAGACAGCGCCCGAAGTGCCGATGGCGACAAAGAGATCGGCCTTGCGCAGCGCCCGGCCGATCAGTTCCATGGCCAGCGGCATCTCGCCAAACCACACCACATGGGGACGCAACACGCCCAAATGTTTGCAATCGGGGCAAGCGTGCGCAACCGTGAGATCATCGAGCCACGCGCGAACCGCCTCGCAGCGGCCGCAGCGCGCTTTCAAAAGCTCGCCATGCATGTGGATTACGCGATGAGAGCCTGCGCGCTCATGCAGATCGTCGATGTTCTGCGTGACAAGGGTCAGGCCATCGCCGCGTTCGGCAAGCGCCGCCTCGAGGCGGGCAAGCGCGACATGCGCCGCGTTCGGCTTGGCGTTCAGAAGATCGTGCCGGCGCAGATCATAGAATGCGAGCACCCTCTCGGGATCTCGTTCAAAGGCTTCGGGCGTCGCCAGCTTCATCGGATCGAACTTCGCCCAGATCCCCCCGCCCTTCTTGTCTCGAAACGTGCCCAGGCCGCTCTCGGCTGAGATGCCAGCGCCGGTGAGGACGAAGATGTTTGTCGGCATGCCGCCTGATTTCCTACCTCCCATGCAGCGCGAGCGCGATCTGCACGATGGCGGCGATGAGTTCGAGCACGATCAAGATGACGACCGCAGCCTCGAGCCGCGTTGCGCGATCCGCGTCGATGATGTCGGTCAGCGCTTGCGCGGTGTCGCCGATCACTTCCAGCTTGCGCTTGAGCACGTCGGCCCGCTCTTGCAGCTCATATTCGTCCGCGAGGCGGGCATAGAGGCGCTCAAGCTCGGGGTGGTCCCACAGCACGTCCGGCTTCTCCTCGACCGCGACTCGGCCCGAGACCCGATGCTGGGCGAGAAGCGCCTGCCCGATCAGTCTCAGCATCGCGCGCCGGCGGAATGGCGGCCTGCCGGTCGCCGCGAGCTTGGCCGCAAACGGCTCGATGACGTCGAACACCGCATTGACTTCGCGCTCGTCGCGCGCCAGCGCCACCGTCTTGGCGAGCGCGTCGGCGATCACCAGAAAGCGCGGCGGCGAGAGATTTTTGATCTGGATGGGGCCGCCCGAAGACTTCAGCTCGTCGATGTCCGGCGCGATTTCGAGGACGGCCGTCTCGTCGTCGCCGCGCGCCCTGGCGCCGCTGACGCGGGATCGCAGTTTCGCAAGCAGGTCCTCCTCCTCAAGCGGGCTCAGGCCGACCATCACCGCGACGCCGAAGCGAAAGAGCGCCGCCATGCCCCGTTCGCCGACACGGAAAGCAAGCGGCAACAGGGAGATCATGTCGGGCCGCTCGAGCCCGGCGGTGTCAATGCGCTCGCCGACGATCAGCGCGCGCGCAGTCAGGCGCGTCGGAGCCATTGCGGTCGAGACCTCAGTCGTGGCCGCAGTCTAAGGCCGGGCGCGCGCCATCGCCAGCCGCGCGCGACCTTCTCAACACGCACCGGGGAGGTGTCCCACCGACCGCTTTCGCTGTAAATTGATCGTAAGGCTGCGTCGGTGCCCCGTTCCGGTTCGCCGATGGGTCAGGAGAAGCGACATGGACAATCACGGCGACGCGCCATGGCGTCTCAATGGCGTCCGGGTGGTCCGTTCGAGCGAACTCGACATCAACACGGCCCAGACGCCGGGAATGAATCGCGCGGCGGCCATCACCCATGCGCGCGCGGGCGCGGAGAAGCTTTGGGCTGGAACTGTGGTCATTCATCCCAAAGCCAAGACCGGCGCCCACCATCATGGGCCGGTGGAAAGCGTGATCTACGTAGTCAGCGGACGGGCCCGCATGCGCTGGGGCGACCGGCTCGAATTCCTAGCCGAGGCCGGTCCCGGCGATTTCATCTACGTGCCGCCGTTTGTCCCGCACCAGGAGATCAACGCCAGCGACGAGGCGCCCCTATCCTGCGTGCTGGTGCGCAGCGGCCAGGAGCCGGTGGTGGTCAATCTCGATCTGCCGAATGTTGAGCCGAATCCGGAAACGGTCGAATGGATCGACGACCTTCATCCGCCGCGGGGCGGCTAGCCGCAGTTCGTGAAGCAATCACCGAGCCTCGACTAGAGCAAATTGCATTTGGGTCGTCCGGTGATCGTCATTGCGAGCATAGGGCGTCGAAGGACGCCCGTCCTTTCGGACGGGCTACTGCGAAGCAATCCAAGCGTCGCCGGGAACCCTACGACCTCTGGATCGCCGCGGCGCTGCGTTCCTCGCGATGACGATTCCATCCGAGCACAGCGCGCTTACCGGCGTAGAACCGGGTGCGGTGCGCGGCGCTGCCAGCCGACGCGTTCAAGCTCCGGGGTGAGATGCTCCTCGAGCGGGAAGCCGACGCAAAGATAGGCGATGAAAGTCCAGGCGCGTGGAACGTCGAGCGCCGCGGCGATCGTGCCGGAATCGAGGATCGACACCCAACCGACGCCAAGACCGTAGGCGCGCGCGGCGAGCCAGAACGTGTGGAGCGCGCAAACGGTCGAATATCGACGCGTCTCCGGCATGGTGCGCGCGCCAAGGCCGTGGCCCTGCTCCGTCGCCTCATCGCAAAAGATCGCGAGCTGAATCGGCGCGTCGCTCAAGCCCGCGAGCTTGAGCCTGGCGTAGAGCGCCGCCCGCTCGCCAGCGTAGGCGCTCAGCGCCTCGCGGTTGGCGGCCTCGAAATTGGCCCGAATGGATGCGCGGCGCGCTTCGTCGTCGACGCGCACGAACCGGGTCGGCTGGCAATTTCCGACCGAGGGCGCGAGCGCCGCGAGGTGGAACAGTTCGGCCAGCGCCGCCTCATCCGGCGCTGGGTCGGGGCGAAAATGGCGCACGTCGCGGCGCCAGGCCAGAAGCTCGGCGAACATCGCCCGGAACGCGGCGTCGAATTCGGGGCGCTTCGCTGAGGGCAGAGGCCAATTCCGCCATCGCCGCTCCTTTGTTCCCGAATTGCCCCGGCCCTGGTTCGCCTGGCATAGCGCGCATTCGTAGTTTTACCAATTGCGCTATTCGTTCGGGATTGGAAAGCTTTGTGCGTCCAGGCGGCAGAGCCTTCCAACCACGGCTCAAGGGGGTCGCCGAACCCGTGGACCGACTAGCGTGCGCGGCACGATCTCCCTGCCGCGCACGCTTTTGGTCCTTGAGTTGGCGGATAAGTCCTTAGCGACCCCTCGCGCTTCGCGCTGAGGCTTCCCGATCGAGCGTCAGGCCCGCGCGAGAAAATGGCCCGCGCACGTTTCTCCAATTTGCATCATTTGTCCAATATTTTCAGTCTTTTATGGTGACGAACCAAAACGAACTATTTCTCTTAAATAGAAATTATGCTATACTTTCGGTTTTCGCCCTCGCGACACTGGAGACAGCCGTGACCGAACTTTCCCCACCGCCATCGCACGCGCCCGACACTGTGGCCAAACGCCGCCCGCAACGCTCGACCAGGATCGCGCGACGGGAGCGCGCCTTCAACTTGATGGCGTCAGGCTACACCTACAGCCAAATCGCAAAGGTGGTGCGGACCAGCGTTGCGACGGTCCGGCGCGAAATCGACCGAGCCCTCGCCGAACGGCCGCTCGAAACGCCTGAGCGTTTCGCCCAGGCGCAGGTCGCGCGGCTCATCAAGGCGCTGAGACTTGCCGAGGCGGCGATCGAGCTTGGCGAACTCAAGGCGGTCGCGGTCTATTTGCGGATCGTTGCGGCGCTCGACCGCTATCATGAGCTAGCGGCAAGGAGCCCGCCGCCCGTTCGATCGACCAAGGCGCCGCCGCGCGCCCTGCCCACTCCGCTCCAGGCGCGGACCTTCGCCGCCCCGCCTTTGAACCACGATCCCTCCACCAGCGACGAGGCTCGCGGGACCGCGGAGGAGCCTGAATGGTGAGGGACGCTGGCCGCAAGCCGAAGGCTCGCCGAGTTGCAAGTTGCGCAAAAGCGCACTTAACCAACTGAAATCATTAGCGCGCGTAAATTGTGCGCGGGCGGGCTAAAGCGCCCGCACCCGCGCTTTCGCCGCTCTTTCTGTTGCGAGCCGATTGCGGAGCGGAAGGCCGAAGGTTTCGGACTCGATCTCGAACACATCGCCCTTCTGCGTCTTCACGCCGTCGCTGAACGACAGCGTGGCGGCGCCGAAGAAATGGATGTGGACGTCGCCCGGGCGCCGGAACAAGCCATACTTGAAATGATGCGCCTCGAGGTTGGCGATCGTATGGGCCATGTTCTGCTCGCCGGACAGAAACGGCTTCTCCCAGATGACTTCCTTGCCGCGGCGGATGCGCGACATGCCGTTGATGTCGGCCGGCAGATCGCCGACCAGCAATTCCGGGCCGACGCTCGCCGGCCGGAGCTTCGAATGGGCGAGGTAGAGATAATTTTGCCGTTCGGTGACGTGATCGGAAAACTCATTGCCGAGCGCGAACCCGAGGCGAACCGGAGCGCCGGCGTCATCGATCAAATAGATCCCGACAATTTCCGGCTCTTCGCCCCCATCGAGCGCGAACGCCGGACTGGGCAAGTCGCCCTCGGGCGCTGCGAGGCTCGAACCGTCGCCCTTGTAGAACCATTCGGGCTGTGCGCCGCTTTCGCCCTTGGCCGGCCTGCCGCCCTCAAGGCCAAGCTTGAACATGCGCATCGAGTCGGTGAGCTTCGACGGATCGCCGAGATCCTTATGCATCTTGTCGCGCCCCTCGGCCGAACCCAGATGCGTCAGCCCCGTTCCGGTCACGATCACATGCGCGGGATCCTTGTGGTCGATCGGCGCGAGAACGCGTCGCTCCTTCAATGCGCGAGCTAGATCGACTGGTTTTCCGACTCCGCGGTCGGCGATGAGCTTGCGAAGCGGCACGCCTTCGGCGATCGCCTGACGCGCCAAGTCCAGCATCGTGCGAGCGCCTTTGACCAGCCGGCTCTCGCCGCGCGCAGTGACCGCAAGCGCCCGTTTGTCGTTTTCGTCGATAAATTGCGCCAGTCTCACGCTTCTGCCCCTTCCTCGGCGCCGGAACTCAGGCGCGCTTCAATCAGTTCGAAGATCTGTGGATCGGTGAAGTTGCTGGCGGCGAATGTCGCGCCCGCTTCGACCAGCGTCCTCGAATCGAGCGTCGTCGTCATGCCCACCACAGACGAGGCCTGCGGCCGCGGCGGCGCGAACGCCTGACAGAGAATCTTCAAAGGCGAGCGAATGCGCTCGCTACCGCGCCGGTCCGCTCAAGCGCGGTCAGATATGGCAAAGGATCGGGCTTCGAGCGCGCAAGCTCGCCGCCGATCACAAGGATGGGCAAACGCTGTCCGATCCCAAGCGCTGTCAGAACCTTCTCGGCATTGGCGCGCGGCGCGTTCGTCACCACCGCGCGCTTGAGCCCGCGCCGGTCGGCGAAATCGAGCAGCGCAAGGGCGCCGAGGATGGGCTCGAGCTCGCCCAAACCGTCGCGATACGCCGCTTCTTTGGCGTCAAGGGCCGCGGCCTGCTCAAGAGGCGACAAGTGCGCAAGGTAACGACTCGCGATCATCGCGTTGGACGCGCCCATGACGTTCGCGGCGTATTCGGAACGATCGAGCTCAATTCCGTGCGGCGCAAACACGCGCTGGAAAGCGACGAGATGCTCGGCGTCGCTATCCACGAGCGTTCCGTCAAGATCGAACAGAAGCGCGGTTTTCATGAGGCCCGACTTGGCGCCTGTCACATGGTCGCGCCGATTTGCCAAGGGGCGAATTCCGCGTCGCCATAACCCAGGAGCTCAGACTTGGTCCGTTCGCCTGAGGCGACCGCCAGAACCTTGTCGAAAATTTCCTGGCCCTTGTCCGCAATCGAAACGCCGTCGACGACATCGCCGCAATTGATGTCCATGTCCTCGATCATCCTGCGATACGTGTCATTGTTGGTGGCGAGCTTGACCGACGGCGTCGGCTTGCAGCCGTAAGCCGAGCCGCGTCCGGTGGTGAAGCAGAGGATGTTGGCTCCTCCCGCAACCTGCCCGGTCGCCGAAACGGGATCGTAGCCCGGCGTATCCATGAATACGAAGCCCTTGGCCGTGACGGGTTCGGCATATTCATAGACCTCGTTGAGCGCGGTGGTGCCGCCTTTCGCGGCTGCGCCTAGCGACTTCTCGAGAATGGTCGTCAAACCGCCCGCCTTGTTTCCGGGCGAGGGATTGTTGTTCATCTCTCCGCCGTTGCGCGCGCAATAGTCCTCCCACCATCGGATGCGCTCGACGAGCTTGTGGCCGATTTCCGGGGTCGCGGCGCGCCGCGTCAGCAAGTGCTCGGCGCCGTAGATCTCCGGCGTCTCCGAAAGAATCGCCGTGCCGCCGTTGCGCACCAAGATATCTGCCGCAGCGCCGAGCGCGGGGTTGGCGGTGATGCCCGAATAGCCATCCGAGCCGCCGCACTGGAGCGCCAGCGTCAGTTCGCTCGCGGGCGTCGGCGCGCGCTCGACGTGGTTGAGCGCAGGCAGCATGGCGCGGATACGCTCCAGGCCAGCTTCAACAGTTTTGCGCGTGCCGCCGGTGGCCTGGATCGTCATGCTGTGAAACGTATCGCTTTCGACGATCCCGTATTCTTCTTTCATGCGGCCGATCTGAAACACTTCACAGCCAAGCCCGACCATCAGCGTCGCGCCAATGTTGGGATTGGCGGCGTAGCCCCATTGCGTGCGCATGAGCGCGTCAAATCCGACGCCCTTGGCGGCGATGCCGCAACCCGTGCCATGGACGAGCGCGATGACGCCGTCGACATTCGGGTAGTCGGCCAGAATGTCCTGACGCTCAACCTCCTTCGCGATCAGTCGCGCCACCGTCGCGGAGCAATTCACCGAAGTCAGAACAGCGAGATAGTTGCGCGTCCCGACTTTACCGTTCGCGCGCCTGTAGCCCTGAAAGGTCGGTTGCTCCTCAATGGGGAGGATGTTCTCGCGGCGCGCGTCCTCGCCAAAGTGATAGTCCCGCGCGAATTCCTTGATCGCGCAATTGTGCTCATGCACCCACTCGCCTGCGGCGATCGGCCGGGAGGCGAAACCAATGATCTGCCCGAACTTGCGGATCGGCGCGCCCTCTTCGACCGGGACGGCCGCCATCTTGTGGCCCTTGGGCACACGTTCGCGAGCTTGCACGAACTCCCGCCGGTTGAGCGCCAGCCGAAATCTCATCGATGGCGATGATCACGTTGTCCGAAGCGTCGAGGCGCAGAGCGCGAGGCGTTGTCATGGTTCCTGTCTTTTGCTCATAAGGGTTGTCTTAGGGAGAGAAGAGTTCCGGCTGCCGCTGTGCGAGATCCTCGAGCCTGTCGGCGGTGATCGTAAGATGCCGCTTCATCGCTTCGCGCGCCGCGGCGGGATCCTTGGCCTCGATCGCGCTTGCGACGGCGGAGTGCTCATTCAGCGACGCACGAAGCTGTCCGGGCGTTGACATAGTCAATCTGCGCGTCCTTTCCAGATGGACGCGCAGAGACCTCCAGAACGTCGTCGGCTCGCGCCATGCTCAAGCGATTGGTCAATATCCGGTGGAACGCCACGTCAAGCGGGTAGAACGTCGTTCGATCCTCGTCGGCGGCCGCCTTGGCTTGCTCTTCGAGGTTGGCGGCAAGCGCGTCCTTGTCGGCGCGCGTCATCCGGCGCGCCGCCTCCGCGGCGATCTCTCCCTCGAGCGCGCCGCGGACGAACAGCCACTCGCGCACGTCGTTGAGCGAGATGCGGGTCACGAACGAGCCGTGCTGCGGCTCGACATCGACGAGACGGTCATAGGCGAGGCGGCTAACGGCGGCCGAAACCGGAAACCGCGAAACCCGGAGTTTTTCGCACAACCCCGTCTTGTTGATCAGGCTGCCGGGTTCGAGCGCCCCGGAGAGAATCGCTTCCTTCAGTTCGCCGTACGCGGCGTCCGCCTTCGAATGGGCGCCCTTCGCCAAATCCCTCCCCGTCGCTTGAGGGCGAGCGAAACGCTTCGCCTGGTCCCGCTAACATGTTAGACGCTAGAGAGGCAGCGCGGTCACGTCAATCCTCCAAACGCCGCGCTCAGGCGAGCCCAATGCAGACACTCGACTTGCGAGAAGGGACGACCCTGCCCGAAGACCGCTTTGCCGGCGCTTTGGCGGGTCGTGTTTGGCGGCCCGAAGTCGACGGCCCGTCGGTCGTCGCGGTCAGGGAAGACGGCGTGTTCGACATCAGCGCGGCGTTCCCCACGATGCGCGATCTCTGCGAAACGCCCTCGCCTGCCCAGGCGCTGCGTGCGGCGGAAGGTCCGCGCATTGGCGCGCTGAACGATATTCTCGCCCACACCGCGCGCGAGCGGCGTGAGCCCGGGAACCCGCGTCTGCTCGCGCCCATCGACCTCCAGGCAATCAAGGCGGCTGGCGTCACTTTCGCACAATCGCTGCTCGAGCGGGTGATCGAAGAGCGCGCGCGCGGCAGCCGCGAAGGCGCGGCCAAGGCGCGCGAGGAGATCGTGAGCGTTCTAGGCGATGATCTCAGCACTCTCAAGCCGGGCTCGTCCGCGGCGATGCGGCTCAAGGATGCTCTGGTCAAGGCCGGCGCCTGGTCGCAATATCTGGAAGTCGGGATTGGCCCCGACGTCGAAGTGTTCACCAAGAGCCAGCCGACGTCGGCCGTCGGAACCGGCGACGACGCCGGTTTCCACAGCGCCTCTCTTTGGAATAACCCCGAACCCGAGATCGCTCTTGCGGTCGCCTCCAGCGGGGCGATCGTCGGCGCGACGCTCGCCAACGACGTTAACCTGCGCGATTTCGAGGGGCGTTCGGCGCTGCTGCTCGGCAAGGCGAAGGACCAGAACGCGAGCTGCGCAATCGGCCCGTTCCTGCGTTTCTTCGATGAGACGTTCACGTTTGACGACGTTCGAAAGGCGACGATCTCGCTCACAGTCGAGGGTGAGGATGGCTTTCGTCTCGAGGGCGGCTCGTCGATGGCCAGGATCAGTCGCGATCCCAGTGACATCGCTGCGCAAACGATCGGCGCCGACTCATGCCTATCCCGATGGGCTCGTCCTTCTGCTCGGGACGATGTTCGCTCCCGTGGCCGATCGCGGCGCTCCGGGCATGGGTTTCACGCACAAGACAGGCGATATCGTCACGATCAGCGCCGAGAAACTCGGACGGCTCGTCAATCGCATGCGGCCATGCGAAGAGTGCGAACGCTGGACATTCGGCATCGGAGCGCTGATGCGCAATCTCGCCAAGCGGGGCTTGATTTAGCCGCCTGCACTACAGAAGTTTGATAGACAACTTAGGGACGAGAGCATGGGCGCGCACCAGAATTTTATCGCCGGAGAGTGGGTCGACGGCCCGAGTGTCACTCGCGACATCAACCCGTCGAACACGAACGACCTTGTCGGCGAATACGTTCAAGCCGACGCCGCGCAGACGAACGCCGCGATCGAGGCCGCGCATGCCGCGTTCCCGGCGTGGTCGCGGACGACGCCGCAGGAGCGGCATGACATTCTGTTGCGAGCCTCGACCGAAATTCTCGCTCGGCGCGAAGAGCTTGGGCGTTTGCTATCGCGCGAAGAAGGCAAGACCCTCGCGGAAGGCATTGGCGAGGCGACCCGAGCCGGACAGATCTTCGACTTCTTCGCCGGCGAAGCTTTGAGGATTCCCGGTGAGAAATTCGCCAGCGTCAGGCCGAATATCGACATCGAGGTCACGCGCGAGCCGCTCGGGGTCGTCGGAATTATCGCGCCTTGGAACTTTCCGCTCGCGATTCCGGCCTGGAAGATCGCGCCTGCGCTCGCCTATGGCAACACGGTCATCTTCAAGCCTGCTGACCTTGTCCCCGGCTGCGCGCATGCACTCTCTGAGATCATCGTGCGCGCTGGCGTTCCCAAGGGCGTGTTCAACCTCGTCGTCGGGCGTGGTTCGGTGGTCGGTCAGGCGATCCTGGACCACAAGAAAGTGGACGCGGTCACATTTACCGGGTCGGTCGCGACCGGGACAAAGGTCGCGGCCGCCTGCGCAAAGGCGATGCGCAGGTTCCAGCTGGAAATGGGCGGCAAGAATCCGCTCGTCGTGCTTGCCGACGCCGATCTTAAGAATGCGGTCGAATGCGCGGTCAACGGCGCCTATTTCTCGACCGGCCAACGCTGTACGGCCTCATCGCGCCTTATCGTCGAGGAGCCCATCTACCGGCGCTTCGCGGACGCGCTCACCGAGCGGATGCGCTCGCTTGTCATCGACGATGCGCTGAAAGCCGGAACGCATATCGGGCCAGTGGTCGACGCCGGCCAGCTCGAGCAGGATCTCTCCTATGTCTCGATCGGTGAGAGCGAAGGCGCGAAGCTTGCCCTCGGCGGCGAGCGGCTCAATCGCGACTACGCCCGGATTCTACATGGCCCCCGCTCTCTTCCTCGACGCCGACAACACAATGCGCATCTCGCGTGAGGAAATCTTTGGTCCCGTGTCCGCGATGATCCCTGCGCGCGACTATGAGCATGCCTTGGCGATCGCCAACGACACCGAGTTCGGCCTGTGCGGCGGCATCTGCACCACGAGCCTCAAGCACGCCTCGCATTTCAAGCGCAACGCCGAGGTGGGCATGACGATGGTCAATCTGCCTACCGCAGGCGTCGACTATCACGCGCCGTTCGGCGGTCGTAAGGCTTCGAACCTTGGCCCGCGCGAGCAGGGACGATATGCGGCGGAGTTCTATACGACAGTGAAGACGGCCTATACGATGGCGTAAAGTCCAGCGAGGGCGATCGGGGGGAAACTAAGTCAAATGATCCTGATCTCCGGCGAGGCGCTGATCGATCTCATTCCCGATCCAATCAAATCAAGCGCCTACGACGCAGTGCTCGGCGGCTCGCCCTACAATGTCGCAATCGGACTGAGCCGACTGGGCGCGTCGACAGGCTTCATCTCGCGCCTTTCCGCAGACGGCAACGGTGAGGCCCTTGCGGCCTCTTTAGCGGAAAACGGCGTTAACCTTGGCTATGTCGCCCGCGACTCGCGCCCGACGATGCTCGCCTTCGTGATGCGCGGCACCGCCAAGACCGGGTCGCGCTATTCGTTCTACCTCGACGCGACGGCCTACGACGGCCCTTGGCCGTTTCCGACCGAATGGCCAAGAGACGCCCATCACCTGCACGTCGGTTCGGTCGCCGCCGTCGACGCCCGCCATGCGAAATCGGTTCTCGCGGCGCTGACTGCCGCGCGCCCGCAGGCGACAATCAGCTTCGATCCGAACATCCGCCCTCTCGTGACCCCGGATCGCGATTCGGTGGCGTCCCTCGTGGAACACGAAATTTCGCTGGCGCATCTCGTCAAGGCCAGCGAGGAAGACCTCGAGTGGCTCTATCCAGGCCGCGGTATTGAGGAGAGTCTCGCCGCCTGGACAAACTCCGGCCCACGATTTTGTGTTGCGACCATGGGGGAGCGTGGCGCTCTCGCAATGCTCGGAAAGGAACGTATCGAGGTTCCAGCGCCGCATGTCGAGGTCGTCGACACCGTCGGCGCGGGCGACAGCTTCATGTCGGCGCTTCTATCAGCGATGGACCGAGACCAGGCGCTCGGAGCTGAGGCGCTGGCGCCGTCTCGAAGGGAACTCGAAAGTTGGCTCCGCTTTGCGGCGGCCGCATCGGCGATTACCTGCACCCGCAAGGGCTCAGATCCGCCGACGCGCGCGGAAGTCGAGGCGGCGCTTGCGGCATGATTGGAATTTGCCGTGGACTTCAGTAAGTAATTTGCCGTGGACTTCACTAAGTAAAGAGACGAAGCGGATCGTCGTTGCGGGCGTCAACCGAGCGGTCTAAATTCACGGTCGAACAATAGTGGGAATCAACCGTTATGGCGTCAAGCGACGCTCTCCCCGGTCGGCGCCGTCCGCGGCCGTTATCGCCGCATCTCAGCATCTATCGGCCATGCCCATGACGATGGCGATGTCGATCGCCCATCGCATAAGCGGCATCGCCCTTTACGTCGGCGTCCTGCTGTTGGCCTGGTTCCTCATCGCCGCCTCGGCCGACGCTTCGATGTTCGCCGTCTTTTCCGATTTCATCGGTTCGTTCATCGGACGTCTCGTTCTGTTCGTCGTCACTTGGGCGCTCTTTCATCACCTCGTCGGAGGCGTTCGTCACATCATTTGGGACACCGGTTACGGCCTCGACGCGCCGTTGCGCGATCAGATGGCGTGGGCCACCTTGATCGGAGGTTTCGCGTTGACCGTCCTCGTGTGGATCATAGGCTTGGCGGTCCGGTAGGGAGCAACGCAATTGGCCGATCATCCAGGCGATCTGCGCACTTCCCTCGGCCGGGTCCGGTTTCTCGGCTCGGCGCGCACGGGGACTACCGAAGCGTGGCTCGTTCACCTGACATCGCTCGCGCTCGTGCCGCTGACGGTCGGCTTCGTTTGGCTGATGATCGATCTCTTGCGCAAGGACTACAACGGCGTGCGAGCGGAGCTCACGCGCCCGATCTCCGGCGATCCTGCTGCTTGGCTTTCATTTTCGCCGGTATCGTCCACATGGAGCTCGGCATGCGCTCCATCATTGACGACTACATCGGCGGCCGGTCGCGCGCCTGGGCGCTGGCGGCCAACACCTGTTTCGCCGCGCTTCTAGCGCTGGCCTGCCTCTATGCGACGCTGCGAGTCGCCTTTACCTGAGCAAACTTTAGAAGACGGACATCCATGGCGACCAATGGCTCTTCCGCGCAGAGCGCGCCGGCGCTCGGGGGCAAGGCCTATCCGATCACCGACCACACATTCGATGTTGTTGTGGTCGGCGCGGGCGGCTCCGGCCTGCGAGCGAGCGTCGGCTGCGCCCAAGCCGGCTTGCGCACGGCATGCATCTCGAAGGTGTTCCCCACGCGTTCGCACACTGTCGCGGCTCAGGGCGGCATTTCGGCTTCGCTCGGCAACATGGGGCCGGACGACTGGCGCTGGCATATGTACGACACCGTCAAGGGCGCGGACTGGCTCGGCGATCAGGATGCGATCGAATACATGTGCCGCCACGCGCCGGCGGCGGTCTACGAACTGGACCATTGGGGCGTGCCGTTCTCGCGCACCGAAGAAGGAAAGATCTATCAGCGCCCGTTCGGCGGCATGACGACCGATTATGGCAAGGGCGTCGCGCAGCGCACCTGCGCCGCCGCCGACCGCACCGGCCACGCTATCCTGCACACGCTCTACGGTCAGGCGCTGAAGGCAAAGTGCCAATTCTTCATCGAGTATTTCGCCATCGACCTCATCCGGGACGCCGAGGGCGCGGTGCGCGGCGTCACCTGCCTCAAGCTGGACGACGGAACGATCCACCGGTTCCGCGCTCAGACCATTGTGCTGGCCACCGGCGGCTATGGCCGCGCCTATTTCTCGGCCACTTCGGCTCACACTTGCACCGGCGACGGCAACGCGATGGCGCTGCGCGCCGGGCCTGCCGCTGCAGGACATGGAGTTCGTGCAGTTCCATCCGACCGGCATCTACGGCGCCGGCTGCCTCATCACCGAGGGCGTGCGCGGCGAAGGCGGCTATCTCGTCAATTCGGAGGGCGAGCGCTTCATGGAGCGCTACGCGCCGCACGCCAAGGACCTCGCCTCACGTGACGTCGTCAGCCGCTCGATGACGATAGAAATTCGCGAGGGCCGCGGCGTCGGCAAGAACAAGGATCATATCTACCTGCACCTCGATCATCTCGATCCGAAGGTGGTCCATGAGCGCCTGCCCGGCATTGCCGAGAGCTCGCGCATCTTCGCCGGCGTCGACGTGACAAAGGAGCCGATCCCGGTCTTGCCAACCGTCCACTACAATATGGGCGGCATCCCGACGAATTATCATGGTGAGGTCCTGACCAAGGTCAACGGCGATCCCGACTCGATCGTCCCGGACTGATGGCGCTCGGCGAAGCGGCATGCGTGTCAGTGCATGGCGCAAACAGGCTTGGCTCCAATTCGCTGATCGACCTCGTCGTCTTCGGCCGCGCCGCGGGCTTACGCGCCGCCGAGATGCTTAAGCCTGGCGACAAGCCAGCCCGAACTCGCCAAGGACAGCGCCGAGTTCGCGCTCTCCCGCCTCGACCGGTTCCGCAACGCCAAGGGCAAGACCCCGACCGCGGAGCTGAGGCTCAATATGCAGCGCGTCATGCAGGACAATTGCGCTGTGTTCCGCACCGGCGACGTGCTCGCGCAAGGTAAGGAGAGGATTCACGCCGCTTGGCGATCCGGCGCCGACGTCTCGGTGACCGATCGCTCGCTGATCTGGAACTCCGATCTCATCGAGACGCTGGAATACGACAATTTGATCGTGCAAGCCGTGGTGACGATGGAGGGCGCTTTGAATCGTCTCGAGAGCCGCGGCGCTCACGCGCGCGAGGATTACCCAAAGCGCGACGACGTCAACTGGATGAAGCATACGCTTGCTTGGATCGACCCTGACAAACAGACGGTGACGATCGACTACCGGCCAGTCCACACCTATACGATGAGCAACGACATCGGCTACATCGAGCCGAAGGCGCGGGTGTACTGAGACGAAGCCGGCGGGGCGCGCAGGAGATCCTTCGGTAATGGATAAGCCGCTATGGTCCAACTAACGCTCCCCGAAAACTCCCGCATCACGCCCGGCAAGAGTTGGCCAAGGCCCGCGAATGCGAAGCGGACGACGGAGTTCCGCATCTATCGCTGGAACCCGGACGACGGCTTGAACCCGCGCATCGACACCTATTTCGTCGACCGCGACGATTGCGGCCCGATGGTTCTCGACGCGCTAATCTGGATCAAATCCAAGATCGATTCGACGCTGACCTTCCGCCGCTCGTGCCGCGAGGGCGTGTGCGGCTCATGCGCAATGAATATCGGGGGCATGAATACGCTCGCCTGCACGCGCGGCATCGACGACGTTGCGGCGCCGGTCACCCTCTATCCGCTGCCGCACCAGGAAGTGATCAAGGATCTCGTGCCCGATCTCTCGGTCTTCTTCGCTCAACACGCCTCGATCGAGCCATGGCTTAGAACCGTTAGTCCAGCGCCTGAGAAGGAATGGCTGCAGTCGCCTGAGGAGCGGTCGAAGCTCGATGGTCTCTACGAGTGCATCCTATGCGCGTGCTGCTCGACCTCGTGTCCGAGCTACTGGTGGAACGGGGACCGCTATCTTGGGCCGGCGGTCCTGCTGCAAGCCTATCGCTGGCTTATCGACTCTCGCGACGAAGCGCAGGGCGAGCGGCTCGACAGTCTCGAGGACCCGTTCCGCCTCTATCGCTGCCACACGATCATGAACTGCGCCCAGACCTGCCCCAAGAGCCTGAACCCCGCCAAGGCGATCGTTCACATCAAAGAGATGATGATCGAGCGCCGACTGTGAAAGCCGACACGCTGGAATTGGCCGGGGAGGCGTGCGACGCTCGACTGGGGCGAGGAATGTGGGCGGGCCGTCGTCGGTCGACGCATCTTGAAAATGGTGCGGAAACAACTTTAAGGAGGCCGGTGTGGCGAAACGACAGAGGCGAAAGAGACCAGCGCGCGAACGGGCAAGAATGATGCTACGTGCGCGAGCGCCTCGGCACGCCGACCGATCTCAAGTCGGAAGCGACGCGCGATATTTCCGCCGCGCTTGCTGGACTGCTGGCCGATGTCTTCGCGCTCTATATGAAGACCAAGAACTTTCACTGGCACATGAGCGGCGCGCATTTCCGCGACTATCATCTGCTTTTGGATGAGCACGGCGACCAGATATTCGCGATGACCGATCCAATAGCTGAGCGAGCGCGTAAGATCGGCGGAACGAGCCTCCGCTCGATCGGTGATATTTCGCGCCGGCAGCGGCTTCTCGACAACGACGCTGACTATGTCGATCCGAAGGACATGCTGGCGGAACTGCGCGACGACAACAAGAGCCTGACGTCGGCAATGCGCGAGGTCCATAACGTGTGCGACGAGTACGGAGACGTCGCAACGGCGAGCTTGCTCGAAGTCTGGATCGACGAAACCGAGCGGCGGACTTGGTTCCTTTTTGAGGCGACCCGAAGCGGTGAGGGGCAGAACGACTGACCGCTCGGGGGAGGCTCAGCTCATCAGGAGAGGGCGACCCGAACGCCACCCTCGGCGCTTGAGCGCTGAGCGGCGTCGATCAGGCGGGCGCATAGGATCGCCTCATCCAGATTGCTCTTGCCGTCGCCCTTCGCCGCCGAGAGAAAATCGGCGGCCACTCCGCTGAACCAATCAGGATGATGCGACCCCTCCGACAACGCCGGCGGACAGGGCCAGCGACGCTCCTGGGCTCCTACCGACTTCAGGATCACCGCGTCGCCCCCGACGCGGATTTCACCCTCCTCGCCGTCAATCTCGATCGCGTTCGCGCGCTCATCGGCCGCCCAGGTGAGAAAGATGCTGCTCACGCCGCCGCGCGTAACCACGTCAACGCTCGCTGTATCCTCAAGCGGCTGCTCATGGAAGCGTCGCGTTTCGAGCGTTGCGGCGACGCCAACGGGAGCGCCGGCCCAGCGCGTGACGCAATAGAGCGCGTGCCAGCCGTGATCGAACAAGACGCCGCCGCCCGCTTGTCCCGGATCGACCCGCCAGTTCATGACCCCGTCCGCGCTCACCGCGATCGCTGGTTGCGTTCTCAGCGTCCGCCAGCGGACAGAGCGGACGGCGCCGATCGCGCCCTCGTCGATCAAAGTCGAAATCTTGCGAGAGATCGGCGCCTGAAGCCAATTGTGCACTGTATGAACGACTCGCCCGGCGCGCGCGGCCGCGGCGCCCAGACGCTTTGCGTCCTCGACCCGAGTGACCAGCGGTTTCTCGCTCAGCACATGAAGGCCCGCGCCAAGCGCGCTCTCGATCAGCGCCGCATGGCTGCCCGGCGGCGCGCAGATGTCGACGAAATCGAGCGTTTCGCCGGATAAGCAGATCCTCGACGGTCGGATGCCATCGGCCATCGGGAGAGGCGGCGAGAAACGCCTCGCGACGCGTCGCGACGGCGTCGGTCGCCGCGACGATCTTCACGTCGTCGCGACTGCTCCAGCCGGGCATGTGCCCCTTGGCCGCGACATTGCCGAAGCCGATAAAAGCGCCTCTGAGCAACGAGATGGCTCAGTCGAGCCCGAACCGGCGCGCGATCGCAGCGAAAGACTGGTCGAGGATGTCAACTCCACGCATCGCTTCGTCCTCGGTGATGACGAGAGGCGGATTGATGCGAATGACGTTCGAATAAGACATGGTGACGAGGCCGCGCTCCAGCGCCTCGTGGAAGAGCGCGCGAGTGATGGTCTTGTCGAGCGGCGCCTTCGTCTTCCGATCCGCGACGAGGTCGACTCCGATCATGAGGCCCCGTCCGCGCACGTCGCCGATGAAGCGGTATTTTTCCTGAAGCCGCTTGAGCGCCTCGAGCATCTTGGCGCCGACGCGGGCCGAATTCTCGACCAGCTGTTCCTCGAGTATGGCCTCGACGGCCGCAAGGCCGGCGGCCGCGGCGAGCGGGTTGCCGCCATAGCTGGACGAGCTTCCGCTCGGCTCCCCGAAGGGCTTGGCCGACATGCGCTCCAACGACGAAGCGACCGCGCTCAGTGGAAAGCCGCCGCCTATGCCCTTGCCGATAGTCATGATATCCGGCTTGAGGCCGAATTGGTCGGAGGCCCACATCGTTCCGGTGCGACCGAAGCCGGTCAGGATCTCGTCAGCGATCAGCAGCGCGCCGCACTCGTCGGCAATGTCGCGTACGGCGTGAATGAACTCGTCGGGCGGGATCACGTTGCCTGCCGTGCCCTGCATTGGCTCGACGATGATCGCCGCGACCTCGCCCTGCGTGTCGTTCTTGATCACGTTGCGCAGGTGCTCGGCGCACGCGATCCCGCAGGATGGATATTCAAGCTTGAACGGGCACCGGTAGCAGTTGGCGTAAGGCGAAAGGTGCATGCCCGGCGGGAACGGACCCTGGTGATTGCGATAGCCGCCGCCGAGCAGGCCGATCACGCCGGCCGTCTTGCCGTGGTAGCCGCCCCAGAAGCCGATGAATTCGAATTTCTTGCTGACCGATTTGGCGAGCCGGAACGCGGCCTCGACGGCCTCCGCGCCGCCCGAGAACAACTGGATATGCGTAATCCCTTCCGGCAGCTGCGCGCTCACCAGATTGAGAAAATGGGCGCGGGTCTCGGTGGCGAAACTGCCGAAGGTGATCCGATCGAGTTGCTCCTTGAGGCGCTTGACGTAGTGCGGATGGCAATGGCCGAGGCTGCCGATCGCGATGCCGGCGATGAAGTCGAGATATTCGTTGCCGTCGACGTCGGTGATTACGCAGCCTTTGGCGTGGTCCACGACGATTTGGGAATAGAGCGCGATCGATTGCAGCCCCGGCGCCATAGCCTCGGCCTCATGGTCGAAGATCGCCTTGGACTTGGGGCCGGGCACGGAGCGGCGCTTGAATGCGTTGTTCGGGGACGGGATTTCGTTCAACGGATCAATTCCTTGCTGAGGCGACCAAGCGCGGGCGCCGCTGGAAGCGCTCGGTCAGGCAATCGGCGATCGCCTGCGCTGCGCGATCGCGGTAGAGCGCGTAGCTCGGCCAAGCATTGAGGTCGATGATCATCGGTTGGCCGTCAGCCTTGATGACGGCGTCGCCGCCGAAGACCTCGAGGCCCAGCGCCGCGGCGGCGTGGAAAGCGGCCTCGCTCAGGTTGCTCGGGTCGAAGGCATGACCCAGCATGCCCTTGTCGCGATGATAGAACCACTGGAACCAATTGGCGTCCAGAGCCGTAGCGCGATTCCGGACGCCGTAGAATTTGATGAGATCGCCCGCCACATGCTCCTGGGCGACGACGAAGGGAATGCCGCGGTTTGCGAAACGACGCAAAGCCTCGCCCCAACCCGCCTCCGACGCGGCGTACATGACGTCGTCACGTTGCGTCGCGTGGAAGTCGTAGCGCTTGATCCAGGCGCAGCCCGCCGGCCGGGGCGTGTTGGCGTCTGCGGCGACGATCCAGCTCATCGGCGCCGACACGCGATGGCGCATGAACAGCTCGACCATGCGGTGGCGATAGGTGTTGCGGATGGCGGCCGGGCAGTTGACGACGATCGAGCCTGCTTTCTCCATCGCAGCGAGGCGATCGAGAACCGTTCCGCGCTCGCACATGACGAAGAGATTGGTCGAGGGGGTTTCAACGACAGCGTCGGCGGGGATCAATTCAATGCTGAAGCCTCGCTCCCTCATGGCGTCGGCGACGCGTTCCATGATCGCGGTGTCATCATCGACGCGGCCGGGCGAGTGTGCGGGCTCGCGCAAGACGCCAGTGCAGGTGGACCTGCTGTTCATGCGTCAATGTTCTCAGGCGAGCGGCGAAATCCAGCCTGCTCGGCGGCCTCGACGTCGTGCGCCCGGTCGATGTCGAATACAAGCGGCAGGACGACGCCATAGACCGGGTGGCCCTTTTCAACCAGCCATTTGAGATAGTCGCGCAGCCGCTCGAAGCCCGCCGCCGGCGCTGCGACCCGATGGGCCGGAAGCCGGTAGAGGCCAGCCGTGACATGGCTGCCTCGATCGCCTCCGAGGCGCCGAATGCGCCCGTCTTCGTCCAGCGTCGCCCATAACGGATTGTCGTCATCGACATGACCGGTCAGGCCGAGCGCGACCGCGTTATTGGGAAAGCGCCCGGCCGAATTGACGAAATGCTGAAAAGCGTCAATGGCCATAATCGAGTCGACCGTCGTGATGACCGCGGGAGCGCCGGAAAGCCCAGCGGCGACGAGCTCAAAGCTCGCGTAGGACGACGGGGTCGTGCGCACGATCAGGTCGAGATCAAGACCCTGACCGTGCTCGCTGAGCCATCGCCGGCAATCGTCGCTCTCTTCGTTGACGATGACGGTCACTCGGTCGACGCCAACCGCCCGAAAACGATCAAGGGCGTGCTCGATCAAGGGCCTTCCGCCGACTGGCGTCATCGGCTTGCTGACGCGATAGCCGTCGGCGCGTAGCCTTGTCCCGTGGCCGGCGGCGATGACGCCTCCGCGTAAGATGATAGATGCTGGCGCGCAGGTCATATGAGGATCTCGAGGAGATCCGGCAGCTCGGTCACGGCGGCGTCGACGCCGCCACGTTCGGCGGCCTGGACGTCTTCACGCGCGATCCAAATGAAGCGCATGCCGGATCGCCGGGCGCCTTCGCCGTCGCGGCGCAAGGAATCGCCGACCATCACGGCCGTCGCCGGCGTCGCGTTGAGCGCCGAAAGCGCGGCATGGAAGATCGCCGGCTCGGGCTTCACGGCGCCGACGCGCTGACTGTCCGCCATGACCCCGAAAAGGGAAGCGAGGCCCGAGCTCTCGCACGCCGCTTCGAGATTGCCATAAAAGTTCGACACCACACCGAGCCGGTAGCGCTCGCCAAGCGCCTTGAGGACCGGCCGATTGCGGTCGAACGCGGCGGACATTTCGGACAGGAAACGCGACGCGACGCGGCGACCGCGAGCGTTATCGGCTCCCGCTCGCACGCCGCGGCGCCCAAGTTCGGCCTCGAGACCCACGGCCAACGCGTCGACCGTCTCCTTGAGGCCCGTCGTCGGCGCAAGCGCGCCCACAAGCGCGTCGTCGGCGGCGTAAAAAGCCGGGGCAAAGGCTTCCGCGGACAGATCAAGCCCCTCAGCACGGTAAAGGGCGTGGAAACGCTCCTTCCACGCCACCCCGTCGGAGTTGAGCGTGCCGCCAAAATCGAACAGCACCGTTTCGATCGCTTGCACTTACGAGCCGCCGAGTCCCGCGACCTTGGCCCTCCGCGGCGCCTCTCCCGGAAGATCGAAAGATTCGCCGTCGATGAAGGCGTTGCAGGCGTCGTGCGCAACACTGTCGCGCAGCTGACGCGGCGGGCTCTTCATGTAATAGGCCGACGGCGCTTCCAGCGGTCCGCCGACGCCGCGCTCCAATCCGAGCTTAGCGCAGCGCAGCGCGTCTATGACGACGCCGGCGCTGTTCGAGGAATCCTGCACCGACAGCCTGAGTTCGACCTCGAGCGGCGCGTCGCCGAAGCCACGCCCCTCCATGCGGATGAAGGCGACCTTGTTGTCGTGCTGCCAAGGAATGTAGTCGGACGGCCCGATGTGAATGTCCGCGTCGTCGAGCCGCTCGTCGAGCTGCGACTGGACGGATTCCGTCTTGGAGATCTTCTTCGACTTGAGCCGCTTGCGCTCCAGCATGTTGAGGAAGTCGGTGTTGCCGGCGGTGTTGAGCTGGTAAGTCCGGTCGAGGCTGACCCCGCGGTCCGCGAACAGGCGCGCCAGCGATCGGTGCACGATAGTCGCGCCGACTTGGCTCTTGATGTCGTCGCCCACGATCGGCAGGCCCGCCTCGCGGAACTTCTGGGCCCATTCGGGATCGGAGGCCAGGAAGACGGGCACGCAATTGACCATCGCCACGCCCGCTTCAAGGCAGGCTTCAGCGTAATGCTTGACGGCCGTGTCGGACCCGACCGGCAGATAGCAGAGCAGAACCTCGGCTCCCGACCGGCGCAGAGCCTCGGCGATCTCGGTCGGCTCGAGGTCGGCGGGGCGGAAGGCGACGTCGTCGTCGTAGTCCGCCATATGCGTCGCCACGCCGTCGAACAGGGGGCCCATCTGGACGACGACGTTCGACACCGGCAGCGAGCTCTGAAAGACGCGCGTGTTGTTCGGCTTGGCGAAGATCGCCTCCTCGAGCGGCCGGCCGACCTTACGCTTGTCGACGTCGAACGCGGCGACGAAGTCGACGTCGCTCGCGCGGTAGCCGCCGATCGTTTGGCGCATCACTCCATCCAGCGTCGCGTTGCGCCGGGTCCGGTAATATTCCACGCCTTGCACCAGTGCGCTGGCGCAATTACCGACCCCGGCGATGGCGACCTTGATATTCTTTTGCATTCGGTCAGTGATCCCCACGGTGCCCGCCAACAAGGTCTGCGGGGTCCGCCTCTTTGTCCACAGGCGTGACGAAAACTTGAAGTATATATGACTGGATTGCGACAGGAAAGCGCTCAATTTTCGCGCAAGGAACGTGGATCCGGGCCGCAAATTGCCTACAGCGGAGCGCCACGGGCGCGGCTATTGCCGCGCTTGAGGTTGCGATAGCAGGGCGCGGTTGGGCGCCATACGTGGGTGAATTCCGGCCAGCGACGAGAGGGAACGAGGCCGCTTGCGGCCGAAATAGGAACGCGTTTCGCCCTGCGTCAGCCTGGAGAATCGCCGCTGATCCCCTCGACCTTCGTCTCCGAAAGGCTCGACCGCAGCGCGGCCATCCATTCTTCTCCGTTCAGTTCGGCGAGGCGCTGTTGGGCTTGCCGCCATAGCGGGACGGCGTCCTGAAGAGCGCGCCTTCCCTTGGGGGAAAGCCTGACGAGGCGGAATCGACCATCGGCCGGCGAAGGCTCGATTCGGATGAGGCCATCCCGGTCGATCGGACCAAGCGTCTTTCCCATCGCGGTGCGCTCCAAGTCGAGGCGCTCGGCAAGCTCGTTTACCGAAGCGCTTTCGACTTTGGTGAGCGCCGCCAGGATCAGGAACTGCGTGACGCGCAAGCCGGTCGGCTGCAAGACGTCGTCATAGAAGCGCGAGATTCGGCGAGCCGCCTTCCTGACCGTGAAGCAGTTGCACTGATGGATCTCAAGCATCGGGCCTGCCGGATCCACCGCCAGCCTCCTTGTCGCTGATTCCCCGAAGCCACCTCGCCTCACGCAAAAGCCTGGCGATGCCGGGAGATGAAGGCTTGAACCGTCATCAGCGGCTTGCGGGTGACGCGCTCGATCACATCGTTGGTTCCTGCAAACAAGCCCTTGCGGCAATCTTGCGCAACTTCCCCGAGATGCTGCACGAGGAAGGGCGGATAATGTTGCTTCTCGGACAGGTCGCGACGAAATTCGTCGATCGAGATCGGCGTATATGCAATTTCAACTCCGAGCGCCTCGCTCACCGCGGCGGCGATTCCATAGTAGTCCATCTCGACGGGACCGAAGAGCTTATAGGTCTCACCCGCGTGCGGCGCCGGATCGGCGAGGATATGCCCGATGAGCCTGCCCTGATCCTCCGCAGCGATCGGCGCATGGCGTCCCTTCCCGAACGGGATCGCGATGCGCTTATCCTTCGATAGAGCTTCGGCTGACCGGGGATAGATCAGCCACTCGGCGAAGAATGTCGGACGCAAGTGCGTCGTCGGGACGCCGGACCAGTCGAAGACTCGCTCCGCGACCCAATGGTCCTGCGCCGCATGACTCTTCGCGTCCCGGCGCGCGGAGATCTGCGACATATTGACGATGGCGCCGACGCCGGCTTCTTTGGCCGCCTGCGCGAAATAGGCGGTGGCGTCGATAATGCCCGGCCTGATCGGATAGACGAAATAGGCGGAACGAACGCCTTCCAGGGCGGCTCGAACGCTGTCGATGTTGGACAGGTCCCCGATGGCGACTTCGACTCCGCGCGCCCTTAAGGTCGCCGCTCGCGCGTCATCCGCACGGACGAACGCCCGCACAGGTAGTCCAAGCTTGAGCGCCGCGTCGACGGCGGCGCCCCCGGTGAACCCTGCAGCGCCAGTCACGAGAACCCGATCCGCACTCATCCGACAGCTCCATATAAGAGTATATACGCCATCATTTAGGAGCATATGCTCTTATATGCAAGGACCAAACGAACTGTTGGCTTGGGCCCCGCGCCGCCGCCCTTCTCAACGTTTTCGCGAAGAAGCCAGTCGAGAGGGTCCTGGAACGGGCTGCCTGGATCGAAGGGGGCGAAAGGAGCAAAACTCCGACGACGATTTCTGCCGAACGACCGACTCGGACAGCCGGAATTCAGGCGAGGACAATTTGCCGTGAGGTTGGGTGCGCCTGCGCGACCGCATACAAAAGGCTTGCGGCTCGCTCCTCACATGCCGAAGGCAGGGATCAGACTGTTGCCGCGCTTGAGGTTGCGATAGCGGGCCAGCGCCCAGAGCGGAAAAAACTTCGAATAGCCGTGGTAGCGCAAATAGAACACGCGCGGAAAACCCGTCGCAGTATGATACGGCTCGCTCCAGAAGCCGTCCTCGCCTTGCGTTGACGCGAGATAAGCGATGCCGCGCGCGACGGCGGGATGGTCGGCTTCGCCCGCGGCCATCAGCCCAAGGAGGGCCCACGCCGTCTGCGAGGCCGCGCTGGGCGCGGATTCATAGCCTTTGTAGTCGAGCTTGTAGCTGCCCACGCTCTCTCCCCAGCCGCCGTCCGGATTCTGGATCCGCTCAAGCCACGCGACGGCGCGGCGCACCGGCTCCGATTGCGGATCCTGGCCGGCGATCGCAAGCGCGCATAAGGATGACCACGTTCCGTAGATATAATTCATTCCCCAGCGGCCGAACCAGCTTCCATCCTGTTCCTGATCGGCCAGGAGGGCGTCGATGCCGCGCTTGAGGACCGGACTCGTGTCGCGCGTCTCGCCAAGTTGGCCGAGCATCGAGATGCAGCGCGCGGTGACGTCCGCCGTCGGCGGATCGAGCAGCGCGCCATGATCGGCGAACGGGATGTGGTTGAGGTAATAATAGGTGTTGTCGGCGTCGAAGGCGGCCCACGCGCCGTCACGGCTCTGCAAGCCCTCGATCCATTCGCGCGCGCGGGCGATGGCTGGCGAATGGGCGTCGGGAGTCCGCGGTGAGGCCGCCGCGGTCCGCGCGGTCCATCGCCATCGCCACAACCGCAGTGTCATCCAGATCGGGGTAATGCGGATTGGCGTACTGGAACGCCCAGCCGCCCGGCCGCACATGAGGACGCCGGGCGGCCCAGTCGCCCTTCACGTCGAGCACCTGCAGCGGCGCGAGCCATTCGAGGCCCGCTCGCGCGGCCGACGCGCTCGCCTCATCGCCCGACTTCCATCAGCGCATGGGCCGCGAGCGCGGTGTCCCACACGGGCGACAGGCAGGGCTGGCAATAGGCTTCGTCCTTGCCGACGACCAGCAGCTTCTCGATCGACCGGCGGGCGGCGGCCAGATGCGGATGGTCGGGCGGATAGCCGAGCGCGTCATACATCAGCACGGCGTTCGCCATCGCGGGATAGATCGCCCCGAGGCCGTCCTCGCCGTTGAGGCGCTCGGTGACGAAAGGCCTCGGCGGCGCCGATGGCGCGGCGGCGCACGGATGCTGGAAAGAAAGGCTCGGCGCGCTTGAGCAGCCAGTCGATCGCGCCGAAGAACTTGACCGCGACCCAGTGCCTGATGCGCGCCCTTCGGCCATTCGCGTACGGTCTCCGGCGGGGCGACGAACAACTCTCCGATCGTGACGCCGCGCCGATTGGCGGGGCGGGGTTTAAGCGCCTGCAGCACGAGCAACGGGACCATCACGGTGCGCGCCCAATAGGAGACCTTGTCGAGATGAAAGGGAAACCAGCGCGGCAAGAGCATGATCTCGACCGGCATGGTCGGAACTCCGCGCCATGGAATGGCTCCGTAGAGCGCCAGCAGGAAGCGGGTGAAGACGTTGCTCTTCGCCGCGCCGCCATGGGCAAGGATCGCTTCGCGGGCATGAGCCATATGCGGCGCCTCGATGTCGTCGCCGATCATCTTGAGCGCAAAATAGGCCTTGACGCTGGCGCTCATATCGAATGGCCCCGCGTGAACGAGCGGCCAGCCGCCATGGTCGCCCTGAATGCGCCGAAGATAAACGGCGATCAGGCGCTCGAGCTCGAGATCGGGCTGTTCGCCACGAAAGTGTCTCAGCAGCACATATTCGGCCGGGATCGTCGCATCCGCCTCGAGTTCGAAACACCAATGGCCGTCCTCGTGCTGACGGGCGAGCAGCGCCTGCGATGCGCGCGAGATGTGGCGTTCGAGCGCCTCCGGCGACGGCGCGACTTGCGATCGGTCGAGGGCGATGTTCATGTCCCAACACTCATGGCGCGGCGTCTTGGCGCGTCCGCGCCTGATCCGATAATGGTTGAAGCGGCCTTATAGCCTGAACGCACGGCGCCTTCGATGGTGGCGGGAAGGCCGGTCTGGACCCAGTCGCCGGCGAGCACGACGTTCGCCCATTGGGTGCGCGAATCCGGCCGTTTGGCGTTCTGCGCCGGCGTCGCCGCGAAAGTCGCGCGCTTTTCCTTGACGATCTGCCAGGGCGGCAGGTCGGCAGGCAGTCCGGTCAACGCCGCCGCCTCGCGCCAGATTTCGGCCGCAAGCTCATCGCGCGGACGGTCGATGAGCCGGTCGGCGTTGCTGATCGTCACCGAGAGTCGGTCTGGAAAGGCGAACAGCCATTCGATCTTGGCGTTGACGACGCCGAGGATCGCCGGCTGGCCGCGAGGCGGCGCGATCTGGAAATGGACATTGAGAATGCCGCGAAATTCGTCCGGCGCCGTCAGGCCCGGGAAGGAGGTCCTTCGCGATCCATGGCGGCGCGCTCGAGGATCACGGAATCGTCCACGCCCAGCTCCTGCCGCGAGCGGTCAAAGTCAAGCGCGACAGCCCGGCTTTCCCTCGAACCGGATCGCCCGAAGGCGGTCGCCGAACCGAACCGGACGAGCCGCGCGCGGCGAGAAAAGCGAGCGCCGGATCGATGAAACTGCGGCAAGTCCATGGGCCGCAAAGAGCGGATGGCACGCCTTGCCCCCTAGCGGCGAGAGTCTCGCGCAGCAAAGCCGCGGTCAGCGCCGCCGAGCTTTCCGGGGGATCCGTGTTCAGCGCCGAGGTCAACAGACGGGCGCCAGAGCCGCTCGTAAAGCGGTCCCTCGCATCGCATCGCCTCGCCGACAGTCGCGTGCGGCCCCTTCACGAACACGCCAAGCGGCGCAAGATATTCGCCAAGCGTTGTGCCCGGGACGCGCTTCTTCCGGTCGAATAGCCACCAGGGGATGCGGCCCTCGCTGAGATCGAGCCGCCAGCGCTCGCCGCTCTTGAGGTCCGCGAAGTCGAAGATCGCGGCGCCCGGATCGTGCAGTGTCTGGCGCGCGCCGATCCGGTCGAGATAGTCAAGCGCCTCGTGATTGCCTGACAGCAGAGATGGTTGCCGTTGTCGATGACGACGCCCAAGCGTCGGGTCAAGATAGGACCGGCAACGGCCGCCGGCGAACGCCGCCGCCTCGTGCACAATGACCTTGGCGCGAGCGTCGACAAGACGCACGGCGGCGCTCAAGCCCGCGAGCCCAGCGCCGACGACATGGACCGCGCCAGCGCTCACAGGATGCCGTATCGTAGCAGCGCGCCAAGCAGACGCAGCCGGCTCGCCCTCGCGCGCCGCCGTGGCGGAGCGAAGCCCTCTTTCACCATCCTGTCGAGGATCGAGCCATACGCGACCGCCATCAATCGCGGCGCTTTCACCGCCGCTCGCGGCGCGGCCGCCATGATGGACTGCGCCTTGTCGAAGTGCTCGCGAGCGCGCGCAGCCACCTCGACGCAGGCTTGGGCGAGCTTCGGGTCCGCCGCCGCCGCCAGCGGTTCCTCGGTCGTCATCCCCGCAGCCGTAAGCGCCTCGCGCGGCAGGTAGAGTCGGCCGGCGCTCGCGTCCTCGTCGATGTCGCGCAGGATGTTGGTAAGTTGGAGCGCGCGGCCGAGATGGTGAGCAAGGGCGACGCCGGGGTCGTCAGGCAGGCCGAAAATGCGCACCGAAAGCCGGCCAACGGCGGAGGCTACCCGATCGCAATAGAGGTCGAGCGTCGCCCAGTCCGGAGCGCGGATGTCCCGTTCGGCGTCCATCGCCATGCCGTCGATGACGGCGTCGAAATCCTCACTGGGTCAAGCTGATAGCTGCGCGTCGCCTCATCGAGGACCGCGAGATGGGCAGGCGCGCGGCCTGAGAACATCACGGCAATGTCGCCGCGCCAACGCTCCAGCGCAGCCAGGCGCTCAGCCGGAGTCGCGGGCCCGCGGTCATCAGCGACGTCGTCGACGGCGCGGCAGAAATCATAGAGCGCCAACATCGCCTCGCGCCGGCGCTCCGGCAAGACGCGCATGGCGGTATAGAAGGAGGAACTGTGCGCCGCCGGCGCCGCTTGCGAGCTCATGCGATCGCTTTCGCTCGCGCGCGCGCCCTAGGCGCATCACCGCTGAGCCGAGGAAACGCACTGCTCCAAGCCCAGCCGACCCACGCGAAACCGGCCTTGCCAAGATGAACGCGCTCGCTCAACGGATCTCGGCTTTCGAGATCGCGCGCGAGACGCCGCGCGAGCGCATGGATCGCGGCGATCTCCGCGCCGAGCCGCACGTCCCGGATCTGCGGGATGAGCGCTCCGCCGCGGCCCACGAGTACGCTCGTCCGGCGGGCGAGCTCGGCGAGCGCGACTTCGCAAGGCCGGCGGCGCCTTTGGCGTATCCAGCATGTCCACCGAGGCTCCATGGCTGCCAAGCGTATCGAGCGGCAGATAGACGCGGTTCAAGCGCCGATAATCCTCAGCGCAGTCCTGCAGGTGATTGATGATCTGCAGAGCCGAGCATAAGGCGTCGGAGGCCGGCCACATCGACGGATCCTCTCCATGCACGTCGAGCACGAAGCGGCCGACCGGCGCCGCGGACAGCGCGCAATAATCCATCAGCTCCGACCAGTTTGCGTAGCGGTTCTTTCGCGCGTCGAGCCGGAAGGCCTTGAGCAGATCGAGCGCATGCTTCGGGCTCAGGCCGGTCTGGCTAAGCGCAAGCCGCAAAGGCTCGGCATGAGGATCGGGGGCGCTGCGCCCGGTGAGCGCGTCGTCGAGATCGTCGAGAAGCTTGAGCTTTGTCTCTGGCGACAAGGACGGGTGATCGGCCACATCGTCGGCGGCGCGCACGAAGCGGTAGAAGGCGAGGATCGGGCGCCGCCGCTCTTCGCTCAGGAGCCATGAGGCCACGGGAAAATTCTCGTCCCCGGCTCCCTTGCCGGAAAGGGCCTCACTCACCGTCGTCATGCGCGCCCCGTCTCCCGCATCGGCGCCTGGATTCGTCCTTTCCAGTAGCCGCCGCGCCCTCGCCAATATTGTAGTGCGGAGTCGAAGGTGAATGCGACATAGGCTGCCGCGATGGCCGGAAGGGCGAGAGCCGCCGATAAGGGGCCGCCCGATAAAGGCGGAGCGTGGGAATGAGCGAGAGCGCCATCATCGCCCACGCGAGCACGCCGGCAGCTTGCGCCGGACCCCGTGCGAATATGGCGAAGAGCGGCGGCGCCACATAGACAAGGGCCATTCCGCCGATCGCGCCCGCGAGGCGCAGAGGCGAGTAACGCAATTCGGCGAAGGCGGAGCGCGCCACCATCTGGCCGAAATCGGTAAGGAAGGGATAGGCGCGCAAGCTGTGGACGTCCTCCGTGAGGCCAAGCCAGATGGGGCCCTGCCCTTTCATGAGCGCGCCCAAAGCGCAATCGTCGATCAAGGCGCCGCGCACGGCCTCGAGACCGCCTGCCGCACGAAGGGCCTCGCGCCGCACGAGCATTGAGCCGCCGGCTGCTGCCGCCGTCGCGCGTCGCGGATCGTTCACCCAGGCGAAGGGATAGAGCATCTGAAAGAAGAACACGAAAGCCGGCGCGAGCCAAAGCTCGGCGGCGCTCTCGCAGCGCAGCTTCACCATCAGCGACGTCAGGACACTGTTGTTCCTACGAGCGATCGCGACGAGGCGTGACAGCACATGCGGCGCATAGGCAATGTCAGCGTCGGTGAATAGGACGAACTCAGGCTTGACCGCGCCGGCCTCGATTTCGGCCAAGCCCTGGCGCATCGCCGAGAGCTTGCCGGTCCAACCCGGCGGCGGGCCGGTTCCGGTGACGATTTGCAGCCGATCGGCCGCTTGAGCTTCGCTCGCCGCAGCCGACGCTGCGGCGGCCGTGCCATCTGTGCTCTGGTCGTCGACGACGACCACGGAGAACGCCCCAGGATAGTCCTGCCGAAGCAGAGAGCCGACGCTGAGCGCGATCATGTCGGCTTCGTCGCGCGCCGGGATGATGGCGACGACGCTGGGCCATCGGGCGGCTCGTTGCTTGGAGCAGGATGAGATCGGTTTGAATCGGCGTCATCGCGGGGAGCGAAGCGACGCGACGATCCAGGGGCCGCAGGGCCCGACGATCTGGATTGCTTCGCTTCGCTCGCAATGACGGCTATGGTCGAACTGAAATCACTCGCCTAGTCGAACATTGTTCGCCGCGGCGACAGAATCATCGCGCTCGCGACAAAGCCAGAACCATCCCCTACCGAACAGAAGATAGGCCCAGACGGCGAGCGGAAGGAGGGAGGCGGCGACGATCATTTGAGATAGCCGTGGCCGCGAAACCAGGCGATCGCGTCGGCAAGGCCCTCGCGATAGGGCCTGGAAACATAGCCGAGCTCGTGTCGAGCCTTGGAATCGTCGAAGAACATGTGGTGGCGCGCCATTCGCAAGCCATCCATGGTGATGAAGGGCTCGACGCCGCGAACCGAAGCCAACAACTCCGCTCCGTAAGCGATCGGATAGAGCATGGCCCGCGGCAATTTGAGGGTGGGAGGCCGCCGTCCGACAATGCGCGCGATGTCGGCCAGCATGTCCGCCAGGAAGACGTTATCGCCGCCAAGGATATAGCGCTCGCCGATCCGGCCCCGTTCGAGCGCCGCGACATGACCGGCCGCGACGTCATCGACATGCGCGAGGTTGAGCCCAGTGTCCACGAAGCCCGGCATTCGCCCCGACGCGGCCTCGACGATGATGCGGCCAGTCGGCGTCGGCCGCACGTCGCGCGGACCGATGGGCGTGGACGGGTTGACGATGACCGCCGGCAATCCATCGCGCCGGATCATGGTCTCGACCAGACGCTCGGCCGCGACTTTGCTGCGCTTGTAGGCGCCGATCCCCTCGCCATCGGCAAGAGGATAGTCCTCCGTCGCGGCGGCGCCATCCGTGAGCTTCAGGGTCGCGACGCTGCTCGTGTAGACGATGCGCTTAACCCCGGCGCTCAGCGCCTCCTCCATGACGAGCCGCGTTCCCTCGACATTGTTGTGGTTAATCTCTTCCGGGTCCCGCGCCCAGAGCCGATAGTCGGCGGCCGCGTGAAAGAGGAAGCGGACGCCTTTCAGCGCTGCCGCCAATGAGGCGCGATCGCGGAGATCGCCCTCGCACACGGTGTCGGCGGGATCAAGATTGGCGCGCGGGCTCGATCGACGGACCAGTACGCGGACGTCATCGCCGCGTACCCTGAGCGCAGCGGCGATCGCGGAACCGAGAAAGCCGCTCGCGCCCGTGACCAGCACGGGCGAAGGACGCGCTTCGAGCGCGCTCTTGGTCTCCACAGCAATTGCGCCTGCCTCGCCGACCAATTCGCTGTCCGCCGAAGCAACGTTCTGTCCGCCTTCACGATCCATGGATAGAGCTTACCAAATTGAGGCGCGTTATCGAAACGCTCGCATAATATTTCCGCTCGAAAGCTGTCTATTTGAACGAGAACCGCGAGAGCTTTCAGCCGGGATCGCTATAACTCTCGCTGCCGGTCATCCAAGCCTTTGTTCAGACGGTCGCGCATCGGCGCCTCTGGCGAGGATCTCCGGTGCCTCTGAAAGCCACGCCAAAAAATCGGCCCATTAGAACATATTGATCTATGTTATAATGCACCCGATCACGCCAGTGCCGAGGCGGGCAAAATTGAGGGGCGGAACTAAACGGGGTCATAACCTACTGAAAACATGAAGGGCGCGCCGGTAAAAATGCCGTTAGAGCAGGCGCAGGGTCCGAACTGGCCCGCTCCTCAAGCCCGCGCCGAGGTCAGGCTCACGGGATCAATTCGACGGCTGAATTTAGAAGGTCGCTCGAGCTCCGCGTTTTGGCCGACATAGATCTCGAACCGTCCCGGCTCCAGGATGCGCTCGAGGCCTTGGCCAATAAACGACAGATCCTCGACCGGGAGGCGCCACGTCACATCCTTGCGCCCCCCAGCCGAAAGAACGGCCTTCTGGACCCCCTTAAGCTCCAACAGCGGCCGAGCGACGCTCGCGATTGGATCACGCACGAACAGGAACAGTGTCGCCTCGCCGTCGACCTGGCTCTCGTTATGGACAGCGACCGTCACCTCGAACGTCTCGCCCGCCTTCACGCGGGTTGGCTCGCAGCGAAGATCGCTGAGCGCAAAACGGCTGTACGACAGGCCGTGTCCGAAAGGAAATTGCGGCGTTGGCGGCTGATCGAGATAAGTGCTCGAGTAATGGACGCCGGGAGCAAAGGGTCGGCCGGAAGGAAGCTCGTTATAGAAGATTGGGACTTGGCCGACATCGCGCGGCCAGCTCACCGGCAATCGCCCTGTCGGATTGAATTTCCCCGTCAGAACGTCGGCGACCGCGTGTCCGGCCTCATGTCCAAGAAACCACGTCGCCAGCACCGCGTCCGCTCGCTCGAACAGCCATGGCAGGGTGAGCGGCCGCCCTGAGGAGAGCGTCGCCACGACAGGTTTGCCAAGGTCCAAGACCGCTTCGGCAAGCGCGCGCTGGCGCCCCGGCAAGCCGAGATCGGTGCGGCTCGCGGCCTCGCCGCTCATCGCCGCGCTCTCGCCAAGGCAGAGCACAATGGTTTCGGCCTCGGCGCACAGACTCAGCGCGGCCGCTATCCCATCCGTGCTTTCTCCCTCGATGTGGACGCCGGCCACGTGATCAATCCGGCATTGCGGCAGCGCCGCCGTGAGCCCCTCAAGGATGGAAACAACCTCTTCGGGCTTGCCAGCCGAAGCCCAGGACCCCAGCATCTCTCCCGGCGCCGCGGCCAAAGGGCCAATCACCGCGATCCGCCCGATTTTCGGAGATAGCGGCAAGATTTCCGCACGGTTGGTCATGAGCACGATCGCGCGGCGTCCCGCCTCGCGCGCCAGCTCGCGCCGCTCCACTGCTCGGCTCGGCTGAGGCGCAGCCGATCCGCGCCGATAGGGATCGTCGAACAGGCCAAGGCTCTCCTTCAGCTTGAGCACGCGACTCACACTCGCGTCGATCGCGGCCATTGCTACGAGGCCGCGCTCGAGCGCCTCGGACAGGGACTTCACGTACGCGCCGCTCGTCATATCGATATCGACGCCGGCGTTGAGGGCGAGCGCCGCGGCCTCGACGAGGTCCGCGGCCACGCCATGATTGAGGAGTTCGGCGACCGCGTTGTAATCGCTGATCAGGACGCCCTCGAAGCCAACGACTCCTCTGAGCCAGCCTTGTAGGAGCTTGGCGTTGGCGGTCATGGCCATGCCAGCGACATCGATGAACGCTGGCATGACCGCCGCGGCGCCCGCATAAACAGCCGCCGCGAACGGCGGGAGGTAGATCTCGTGCAGCGTTGTTTCGGAGACATCGGCCGAGGCGTATTCGCGGCCGGCGGTCACGGCGCCATAGGCGCAGAGATGCTTGGCGGTGGCTGCAACACTATCTCGGGCTGCAAGGTCTCGTCCCTGGAAGCCACGCGTCTTGGCCGCCGCCATCTCAGAAGCAACCCATGTATCCTCGCCTGGGCTCTCGATGATGCGTCCCCATCGCGGGTCGCGCGCAACGTCGAGCATCGGCGCGAAGGTCAAAGCGACGCCGTCCTCTGCCGCCTCCTCGGCTGCTACGCGCGCCGTTTTCTCCCAAAGGTCGGGCGCGAACTGGCAGGCTTCCGCCAAACAGACGGGAAAAATCGTGTGCTGGCCATGGATGACGTCGAGACCCATGAGCAAGGGAATGCCGAGGCGGGATTCTTCCACCGCGAGACGCTGGACCGCGCGCGTCTCGTCCACCCCCCAGAGGTTTAGCAAGTTTCCGATTCGACCTGTTCGAATCCCTTCATGCAGATCGTGAAGCTCGCCGGGACCCGTAACGACGCGAGACGCAGCAACCATATTGAGTTGCCCGATCTTTTCCTCGAGCGTCATCTTTTGGAGCAATGCGTCGTTGCGTCCCATGCTTTTGCCCTATCTTACGCGGCGCCCCACCGGTCCACGCGGCGCCCTCGATCGAAATCATGCTTCGCAAGCAGCCCCCGCCGATGCAACAGTCAAGCTTCGAGCCGCGAATATCCGCCAAGACGACGCGGCCGGATCATGCGAGAATGGACATCAGGGGAAACGGATCGAATTCGATGGCGGAACAATTCAAGAAACCACCCAAGGATGGCGGCGGCGTGGAGAGCGCATCGCTTGCCAGTCTGTTCTCCGACGTCATCTGGATGGCTTCGGCCTTCTGGGTTTCCCGTCAGCGCAACAAGCTTCTGATGCTGGCGATTGCGCTCGTCGCGGTTGTCGGATCCACCGCCTACATGCAGATCAGGCTCAATTCTTGGAACCGGCCATTCTACAACGCGCTGACCAACAAGGACATGCCTGGTTTTCTGACCCAGCTTTGGGTCTTCGGCGAAATCGCGGGCATATTGCTGATCCTCAACGTGGCGCAGATGTGGCTCAACCAGAGCTCCAAGGTCGTCCTGCGCCAGGGTCTCGTGAACGATCTCCTGGACCAGTGGCTTAAGCCAAAGCGCGCCTTCCGCCTGTCGAATTCGGGCCCGCTCGGCGCCAACCCCGATCAGCGCCTCCAGGCTGACGCCCAGCATCTGACCGACCTCTCGACCGACTTGGGCATCGGCCTTCTGCAGTCGAGCCTTCTTCTGCTTACGTTCGTCGGCGTTCTTTGGGGACTCTCGAAAGGTCAGTTTCTACCGATTGCTGGCCGCGACTTCGAGCCGCCGGGCTATCTCGTGTGGTGCGCGCTGGTCTACGCCGGCGCGGCGTCATACGTCAGCTGGTGGATCGGCCGTCCGCTGATCAATCTCAATGCCGAGCACTATGCGAGAGAAGCCGAGTTTCGTTTCTCGCTCGTGCGAATAAATGAGCACATCGACGGCATCACCCTCTACGGCGGCGAGGCCGACGAAAGAGACCGCCTCAACGGGGTGTTCGGCAGCGTGCTCGACATTTCGTGGCGGATCGTCAATGCCGTCACACGGCTGACCTGGGTCACCGCCGGCTATGGCTGGTTCACGATTATCGCGCCGATTCTGGTCGCCGCCCCAGCCTATTTCCGGAGTAACATAAGCTTCGGTGAGCTCATGGTGATTGTCGGCGCCTTCAACCAGGTGCAAACCGCGCTTCGATGGTTCGTCGATAATTTCTCCAATCTTGCCGACTGGCGCGCGACGCTCTTGCGCGTGGCGAGATTCCGGAAAGCAATTCTGGGCATGGACGATCTGGGCCAAGCGGCGAGCCGCATCAAGTTTTCCGAGGCGGACGATCCGTCGATCAAGATCGACGATCTTCGCGTCGCCTCGCCGGCAGGATGCGTGATGCTGAGCGAACCCCATGCGGACATGAACGCCAACGAACGTGTCCTCATCGCGGGCGAAAACGGCGAAGAAAAAGCTCTGTTGTTTCGCGCCATCGGCGGGCTTTGGCCGTGGGGGAGCGGTCAGATCACGCATCCAGCACGCAGCTCGATCATGTTCATGCCGGTGCAAGCCTACATTCCGCCTGGCACCCTGCGTGAGGCCGTCGCCTATCCGCACCCGACCGAGGCCTTTGACCACCCAACCATCGTCAAAGCGCTTGCCGGCGTCGGACTTGAACACCTCGAGCCGCACCTCGACACCGTAAATCGATGGGACCGGGACTTGACCGATGACGAAAAGCAATGCCTCGCATTTGCTCGCGTGGTCTTGCAAAGGCCGGGCTGGGTCGTGGTCAACGATGCGCTCGACGTCCTCGACCCGAAATCGCGCGAACGCATCCGGAAGCTATTCGAGAGCGAACTGGCGGACATGGGATTGATCAATATCGGCCATGACCAACCTGAAACTGGTTTCTACCCACACAAGCTGCACCTCGTCGTTGATCCAGGTGGCCAGAAGTTCGAGCCCGAGCGCGAGCATGGAATCCCGGAGCCGCCAAACGCTCCCGCTGAATCTGTTTCCGCCAAATGAATAGGTCGCCAATGCCACATTCCGCCAAAACCAAGTCGCACGCCAAGGAAATCAAGCGGAAGGACAAGCTGTCTGACGAGGATTTGCTTGACATCGTCCAGCGCCAAACCTTCCGTTATTTTTGGGACGGCGCGGAGCCAGCGAGCGGACTTGCGCGCGATCGCACGGGAAGGCTGACGGATCCGGCGGACGACATCGTTGCGACTGGCGGATCTGGCTTCGGCGTGATGGCGATGATCGTGGCCTGCGAGCGTGGGTGGGTGACGCGAGATGAAGCGTGCGCTCGCCTCTCGAAATCCCTCGACTGCCTCGAGACGAGCGACCTGCTATCACGGTCTCTACCCCCATTTCATGCACGGCGATACAGGCGCCACGAAGCCGTTTAGCCGCAAGGACGACGGCGCCGATCTCGTCGAGAGCGCGTTCCTCTTCCAGGGGCTCCTATGCGCTCGCGCCTATTTCGGTCGGCGATACGCCGGATGAGAAGCGCATTCGCGACCGCATCACCTATCTCTGGAGCGAGGCGGAGTGGGATTGGTACACCCAGGGTGGCTCGAATCGCGCTCACTTGGCACTGGAGCCCGACCAACGGCTTTGCGCTGAACCATCCCGTCCGCGGCTGGAACGAGTGCCTCATCGCTTACGTATTGGCCGCTTCTCGCCGCGCTATCCGATGGCTCCTGAGGCCTATCACGAAGGCTGGGTCGCAGAGCCGTCAGTTCGTCAATGGACACAACTTCGAGGGCGTGGAGCTTCCGCTTGGACCCGACTGGGGCGGACCGCTGTTCTTCACCCATTATTCCTTTTGCGGCATCGATCCGCGCGGGTTGACCGACGCCTATGCCGACTACTGGCGGCAAAACATGCGCACATACCCGGATCAACTATGCCTACTGCGTCCGCAATCCGCACGGTTACAAGGGCTACGGTCCAAATTGCTGGGGCCTCACAGCCGGCGACTCGATCAAGGGATATGACGCGCATTCGCCCAACAATGACAGGGCGTCATTACGCCGAGCGCGGCGCTGGCAAGCTTTCCCTACACGCCGAGGGAGGCGATGGCGGCGCTGCGGCACTTTCTACGATAATCTCGGCGACAAGATTTGGGGACGGTTCGGCTTCATCGACGGATTCAGCGAGCAATCCGACTGGTATGCGGACAGCTACCTCGCGATCAGCCAGGGGCCGATCGTCGTCATGATCGAGAACTATCGCACCGGCCTCATTTGGAATCTGTTCATGGGCATTCCCGAGATCCGCGAGGGGATGAAGAGGCTGGGCTTCAAGAGTCCGCACCTCGTCTCAGCGATAGCGTGACCACGCTTGACGACTGGGTAGCGAAGGAAGCGCGCTTCGCCGCCGATGCGATGCTGCGCGCCATCTCAGCGACCCAGATCATCAAGGAACGTCCCGGCTTCGGCCAGCGCATCGTTCCGCGGCCAGGATCGGTGGTCGCGTCGCCGGTCCTCGCTGCCTACGATCCCGACCCCGACTATTTTTTCCACTGGTTCCGGGATTCGGCCATCATCATCGACGCGTTGCGCGTGGCCCTGGCGGAGGGGTTTCTGGACGCAACGTCGATCGAGCGCTTGCGTGAGTTTGTGGACTTCAACCGAGCGCTGCGCAAGCTGGACGGACGCGAGCTTCTTCGTCAGGGCCATTTCCGGAAAAAGGTTCAGCCCTCCTTTCTGCAATATGTGCGGCCAGACGAAGAGATCGCGGCGATCTTCGGCGAGGCGGTGCTGGCCGAAGCCCGCATAAATCCAGATGGAACCCTCGATTTCACTCGATGGGCGCGCCCGCAGAATGATGGGCCGGCGCTTCAAGTCCTCGCGCTCACACGATGGCGGGACGCCGAGCCGAACCTGGACGAGACGCTTCAGGCCGCCATGCTTAGAGCTTGTGATCGGCGATCTAGACTTCATCCGGTCGCGCGCGAGAGAACCTTCATTCGACATCTGGGAGGAAGAGTCCGGGTATCACTATTACACGCAGCTGGTGCAGGCCGAGGCGCTTGCTTGCGGCGCTAAGTGGCTTGCGGAAATGGGTGACGGGACCCGGGCTCGCAACTGTCGCTCCGTTGCGGGCGAATTGGATGCGAGCCTCGGCGCATACTGGAGCGTGGCTGACGCTTATTGCCGCTCAAGGATCGGCGTCATTGGCGGCGGCGCCCCAAGCAAGGCTCTGGACATTGCGGTGATTCTCGGCGTGCTTCACGCTGGCCGCGGGGCGGGGACGCACAGCGTGCTCGACCCAAGGGCTCAGGCGACGCTGGCCGCGCTTGAAGACCTGTTCGACGCTGAGTATCGCGCTCAACCATGAGCGCCTGCCCGATCAGGGTCCTGCGATGGGCCGCTACGCGAAAGACGCGTACTACGGCGGCAATCCCTGGTATCTGGCGACGCTCGCCGCAGCCGAGTTCTATTTCAAATTGGCGATCGTGTTGCGATCAGGCGGTGAGATAGCCGTGACCGACGACAACGCACGCTTTCGCGAACGCCTGACCGGCGAAAGCCCAACGAAGGCCGCTTTCGAACACGGCGAGAGGTTCATGCGCACAGTGCAGGCGTACACGCCGCCTAGCGGCGACCTCTCGGAACAATTCGACCGCGCAACGGGCGCGCAGACTTCGGCTAAACGCCTCGCCTGGAGCTACGCCGCGTTTATCACCGCCGCCGCGAGCCGCCGCCAGGCCGCCCAGGCCATTCGAGACTGAGGTCTCTGCGCGACTTTCTCAAGCCCGGCGTCACGATTCGCCTTCCGAATTGACGTCGCAACCCAAAAGCATGGCGAATCAGCATATTGGCGTAGAGGCCCGGGCCGCTCGAATAGACGCGCCAGCCGCCGTCGACGGCGATCGAGTTTGCTCTGACGCGCGCCCATTCGTCGCTTGCTTGATAGCGATCATGGAATGCGGCGTCGCTCGAACTGAAATAGGCGTTTCGCTGCCTCGGCGACGCATGTGGAAGCTCATCCGTCACCGCGATTGGATTGGCTACCAAAAGCGCCTCCCACAGCGCCTCAAACTCGCCCATGTCGCTCACCGCCTCGCCGTAGCGAAGATGTGAATGCGTATACATGAGCCCGATCTCGCGGCCGAAGAAGGCGGCCAATTCCGCTCGCTGAAAGAACGTCTCCGGGCCGCCATGATAGGCGATCGGCTTGTCCATCAGCCGCGCGCCGTCGGAAAAAAGAAGATGCTTGCGGATGATGCTCAAGTGCTTGCGCGCCTGGGCCTGCGTAAACATGCCGCCGATCATGCTCTGCGTCATCGGCAAGAGCGAATAGGCGAGGCCCGTTTTCTTATCGCTCGGATGCAGCAAGAGCTCAGGCTCGCCGCCTTCCAGGCGGAACACGCCATAGCCGGCGACCACTCCGTCGCGAATAAGATGGGCGTTGAAGTCCTTTCGCACTGCCGCCGCGAGCGCGTCGAGCTCCTTGGCGCGCTTTGGCGCGCGCTTCGCCTGACGAAGGATCTCGGCATAGCGGCGAAGCTGCTCGTAGAAGAGCACCACCGTCCAGGCGCTCGTCATCCAATCGTTTGGTCGTCGGATCGACCGGTCGCAGCGAATCGTTCCAGTCGCCGTTACCATAACGAACAAGGTTGGTCCCCGGGATGAAGCGGGCGCGCACCGTTTCGATCAGCTTGTCGACATGGCGGTCACCGGCTCGGCGTGCTGGGTCTTGTCGAAATTGTCCGCCCGACGCCACGCGATCGTCTCGTCGAGAAAAGCAAAGTCGCCGGTGGCTTCGACATAGTCGCAGAGCGCCTTTAAGCGGCCAGATGATGATATCGCCATGCAACTCCCTGTCCTGCACCACGGAATAGGGTTCGAGCATGAACCATTGCGGCCAGTCGCCGCTCTCTTCGTATTGCTGAGCAAAGATGATGCGCAGGATCTCTTTGACCGGCTGATCGTGCTCAAGCGTCAGCAGGAGCTCGATCGAGCCTTGGCAGACGTCACGAGTGCCCCACGCGCCGCCGGTATATTGTTCGAGACCGTGCGGCGCCGTGAGATGGATCATCCCGTCATGCGCGAGCCACGGGAGGACGGTGTCGACGGCAAGAGCGTCTGCTGAATTCTTGGCGCTCTTTACCCGGACGCCGCGCGTGAGGTCTCGCCAAAATCCATCCGCGGGCTTGAGCATCGCGGCCTCGTCGACAGATTTGGCGTATTTTGACGTCAGTGCGTCGGCCACCTTTGCGTCGGTCATGGAGCCGACGACCGCGAACACGAATTCGTTCGTTGGCCGCGTGCGGATCGCGACGTATCCGCCGCTGCGGCGTTTGCCGTCGGCGTAGAGAAGTTCGTCGCCGCCGATGGCTTCGACCCGCCCGGGCGTGCTCGTGACCAAGCGATAGACAGCCTCGGGATATTGCTGGCCCCAGCGATCATTGAGGTCGGGCCGGAAGGTGAAGCGCTTTCGCTTCGAGTTCGATCTCAATGCGGCCAGCAGGTCCATATTCCTGCTCGCCCAAGAACAAGATGGCCAAGGATGAGAAAGCGACATCTTGGCCCTTCGACGTTGACGCGCCACTGCATGGCCGGCTCATCGCCGCAGACGGTTGCGGAGACCGTCACGGTCCGCTGGCTCAAGCGATAGACCCAGCGGCAATCGCTGAGCCCCATCTCGAAGGCGGATGGGACGGTCAGCAATCGCCATCCGTCCTTCTTCTCCATCAGCATGCGCAGTCCGCTGGCGCGAGTGATGTTGTAGGGATCGCGCGAGACGGAGAAGAGCTTGTGGAAGGACGTGTTGCCGATGGTGAGCTGCGCCCCGAACACGCCGTGCATCCATGCGGTCGCGCACAGAATTGTTTCGTCGGGCAGCAACGCTTGGCCACTGCGGATCAGGGAACCGTGGCGTCGCGCCACGATGTGCTCCTTGTCTCGCAGGACGACATGGCGGCTGTAGCGTCCTTCCCGGAACAAAGAAAGACAGAAGCTTGCCGTTCGCGCGTTCGAGATGCGTACGCCTGCGGTAACTTGCTTTTATCGCCTTGTCGTCAAGCGTCTCCGCAACGGCGGAAGGGGCCTCATGTAGCAGACTTCGCGGTGGAATGGATAGCTCGACTTCGCGCTCCGACCAATCCCGGCCGGCGCCTTCGACGGCGTCAACCAAACTCAGGTCCGCGTCGCTCGACGCCGCAGGGTGGTCAGGCTCAAAGAAGCCAAAGAACGTCCAGGACGTCGTTCCGCCAGGCGCGAGCGCCACAGCCTTCGATTGAAGAGCCGCGCACGCCGTCTCGTACTGAAGACGCTCCGACGGCAGGCTCGACCCGAACGGAACGCCGAGTTGATCGGCGTCGCGATATGCGGGCCCCATCAATTGCCGAAAATCCGTGGCATAACCTGCAGCGCCTTCCAGGCAGCCATGCGCCGCCCACGGATGCGCTCCGCCCTGCGACAGATTTTGCCGGCCGATGAGGACATGGCTCAGGCGCGAATGGCGAGCGATATGATGGTCGAGATACTGACTGGCGTAGGCCTCATTATTCATCAGGAAACCCTGATCGCCGAGCCCCAGATCCTGGATGAGGACAGCGTCGCATGGGAGCTCCTCGTCGCGCCGGTTGACGACCTCGACGCGCCAGAACCACGCGTTCAATCGCGGGTGCAGCCAGAGGGTGACCCGGTGGCCAATGCCGTTCTCCGCTCCCTCCCAGACATAGCGGTCGTCCGAGGAGCCGACGCGAAGCGGCGCCTCTGGGCCCATGACGGCAGATTGATCGGCCGCGCGCCGCCCGTGCGCAGATAGAGGCGCGCCATGCCGTTGCCGATCGGCAACGCGAGCGTCTGATTGATCATGATCCGACGATTGGCTTCGGTGTGTTCAATGGCGTAGATCGCACCGGTTGGCAGGAAACTGATCGAAAGTCCCGAGCCGTTCTCGATCCGCAGAAGTTTGAGATCGTCTCGACGCGGCGTCGTCAGGATCTCAATCGACGAATCCAACATGAACCCTCCCCTGCTCAGACCTTCCCGTACATCGGCCCACTGGCCGCGTCCGCAAAAGCGCCCCATCAACTGAGCCCGATCGGCGCTACAAGTTTGATCTTAACCCGCCGCAATCGCCTTTTGGAGGCGTTTCGCAGCTGGAAAGGCCGCCTTTAATCCGGACAACGACGCCTAAGGGCGGGGTGAATGCGGACTGGAATTGCGCTATTGAGCGTCGAGGTCTGGATAAAAACTGACGCTGTTGGTTCGGGTGAGGCGATGGAAGCGGAATTTCCAAGCTATTGGATGTGGTCGGAGGCGTTCGAGATGCTCGCGCGCGCGGAGCGCATGCACAGGCAGTTCTTTCCGCCGTCGAGCTCGCCCTCCCCCGTCGCATGGGAGCCTCCGGTCGACGTCCTCGAAACTGAACGCGCAGTGCTGGTGCTGGTGGCGCTGCCGGGCGTCGACTTCAACGAGGTCAAGGCGGTCATCAATCAAAGCGAATTGCTGATCTCGGGATGTCGGACCTACCCGGAGGAGATGCGGACGGCGATCATTCACCGTCTCGAACTGCCGCAAGGCCGGTTTGAACGCCGCATCCGTCTGCCTGCGGGGCGCTACAGCGCCATCCATCGGTCGGATTCAAACGGCACACTGCTCATTACGCTGGAGAAAGCGGGGCCCTCAAATGGCTGACGCCACGACCGGCGCTGAAGAAACCCTGGGTTCGACGCCTTCGCCGCCGTTGCCGTCTGACGCCCTGATCATCGTGCCGGTGCGCGGCCTAGTGCTGTTTCCAGGGACCGTATTGCCGATCACCCTTGGGCGTCCGCGGTCGGTGATGGCGGCGCAGAGAGCGGTGCGGGAGCAAAAGCCGGTCGGCATCGTGATGCAACGCAGCGCCGAGGTCGCCGATCCCCTTCCGATCGACCTGCATCGAATGGGGACGGTCGCCAACATCGTTCGCTACATCACCGCGCCGGACGGCACGAACCATATCGTTTGTCAGGGAGAGCAGCGGTTCCGGGTCGAGGACTATCTGAACGGTTGGCCGTTCTTCGTCGCCAAGACGGAAAGGATCGCTGAACCCACTCCGACGTCGAACGAGATCGAGGCCCGTTTCCTCCATCTCAAGGGTCAGGCAATCGAGGCGATCCAGCTCCTGCCGCAAGCGCCCAACGAATTGCTGGCGACCATCCAGGGCGTCGATTCGCCGGGTGGGCTCGCCGATTTGGTGGCGACCTTCATGGACGCTACGCCCGACGAGAAGCAGGAGATCCTCGAGACTGTGGACGTCGGCGCCCGAATGGAGCGCGTTTCGCGCCTGCTTGCGCATCGGATCGAGGTTCTTAGGCTTTCGCAGGAGATTGGCCGGGACACCAAGGCTTCGCTCGACGCCCGCAACCGCGAGGTCCTCTTGCGTGAGCAGATGGCGGCAATTCAGCGCCAGCTTGGCGAGGCGGACGAAGGAAAGTCTGCCGAAATCGCGGAGCTCGATAAGGCGATCACCAACGCGCATATGCCGAAGGAGGTCGACGACCAAGCCCGCAAGGAATTGCGCCGGCTGCAGCGCATGCCCGAGGCCGCGGGCGAGTACGGCATGGTGCGAACCTATCTCGACTGGCTGGTGGACCTGCCATGGGCGCTTCCCCAAGAGTTCGCCCATCGACATCTCGGCGGCGCGCCGGATCCTCGACGAGGATCACTTCGGGCTTGAGAAGATCAAGCGCAGGATCATCGAATATCTGGCCGTTCGCAAGCTCGCGCCGGACGGCAAGGCGCCGATCCTTTGCTTTGTCGGTCCTCCCGGCGTCGGCAAGACGTCGCTTGGACAATCGATCGCGCGCGCCATGAACCGCAAGTTCGTTCGTGTCAGTCTTGGCGGCGTGCACGACGAAGCGGAAATCCGCGGCCATCGGCGAACCTATATCGGCGCCCTGCCCGGCAACATTATTCAGGCTATCCGCAAGGCTGGGACCCGCGACTGTGTGATGATGCTTGACGAGATCGACAAACTTGGCGCCGGCATTCAGGGCGACCCGGCCTCCGCGATGCTTGAGGTGCTTGATCCCGAGCAGAACAACACGTTCCGCGACAATTACCTCGGCGTGCCGTTCGACTTGAGCCGCGTCGTGTTCATCGCCACGGCGAACATGCTCGACACCATCCCAGGCCCGCTTCGCGATCGCATGGAGATCATCAGTCTCACCGGCTACACGGCGAACGAAAAATTCCAAATCGCGCGCCGCTATCTTGTGCGACGCCAATTGAACGCCAACGGCCTCAAGCCGGAGCAGGTAGAGATCGCCGATGACGCGATCCGGGCCATCATTGAGCACTATACGCGGGAGGCCGGCGTCCGGAGCCTGGAACGCGAGATCGGTCGGGTGCTGCGCCAGGCGGCGATGCGGGTCGCGGAAGGCGAGAGCGGCCCGATCACGATCTCCGCCAGCGATCTCCTCGGCATTCTGGGCCCGGCGTCGTTCGAGGACGAGGTCGCCATGCGCACCAGCGTTCCGGGCGTCGCGACCGGCCTCGCCTGGACGCCGGTCGGCGGCGACATCCTGTTCATCGAAGCGACCGCGACGCCCGGCGGCGGCCGGCTGATCCTCACCGGCCAGCTTGGCGACGTGATGAAGGAAAGCGCGCAGGCCGCGCTCAGCATCGTCAAGAACCGCGCCGTCTCGTTCGGGATCGACCCGTCGCGCTTCGAGAAGACCGACATCCACATCCACGTGCCGGCCGGCGCGACGCCGAAGGACGGTCCGAGCGCCGGAGTCGCGATGTTCATGGCGCTGGTCTCGCTCATGACCGACCGCACCATCCGCAGCGACACGGCGATGACCGGGGAGATCAGCTTAAGAGGCCTTGTGCTGCCCGTTGGCGGCATCAAGGAGAAGGTGGTCGCGGCGCATAGGGCGGGCTTGAAGCGCGTCATGCTGCCGGCGCGCAACCGGAAGGACTTCGAAGACATCCCCGAAGAGGTGCGCCAGCAACTGGCGTTCGTGTGGCTCGAGCGGGTTGATGATGCGGTCGCCTCGGCCTTCGAGCCGGCGAAGGGCAAGGAGGCCGCTGATCGTGAGGCCGTGGCGCCCTCTTGAGAACGTTCGCGCGACCGCGCTCAAGCCCAAAGGACCGGCGCCTGCTCTAGCGGCATTTTTACCGGCGCGCCTTTATGATTTCAGTGGGTTATGACCCCGTTTAGTTCCGCCCTCGCGTCTTCGGGCGGCCAGGGCTTAGTTACAGATTGTACTTGTGATTTCTTGCCTCTGGCGCTTCCCGCAAAGGTCAAGGCGCCGCCCGTCGCCTCGCCGCCGCGACGTCCGCACCCGAGAGCGCGTCCGAGTAAGCGTTGCCGAAATGGGTGCGGATGTAGTTGACGACGTCCGCGACTTGCGCGTCGCTCATCATCCCTCCGACCGGCGGCATGTCCTTCAGTCCACGAAACAGCGCCGCCAGCATAAAGTCGGTCGAAACAAGGTTCTTATCCTGCGCGAGCGGCGGATAGGCGCCGGCGCCGACCGCGCCTTTCGCGTCGGGCTGATGACAGGCGGCGCAGATGTTTCGGAACAGGTCCGCTCCGCCCTGTTCGCTGAACTCCCAGCCGCGGCTCATAGTGGGGCTTTTCGCCGGGGCGTCGTCGGCCAGCGCCGGCAGGTTAACTCCCGCCGAGACAACGAGCGCTGCCGCGCCGAGCGCGACGCGTCTCATGACGCGACGACCCGCTTGTGCAAGCGCTCGATCGCATCCAGCGCCGAGAGGATGGCGCCCTCCTGCCAGGCTGGAATGTAGGAGGCGTGTTCGCCGGCCAGCACAATTCGGCCATCGATCGCGCAGAGGTCCTTGTAATGCGCCTTTCGCGCTTCATCGGACCAGTCGCCGGCGCAACCAAGCGTGAACGGCGCGCGGCTCCAGGCGACCGAGATTCCGTTCTCGAACTCGGTCAGATATTGCGGGTGGATCTGAGCGCCGAACTCAACCGCTCGCTTCACTCTTTCGGCTGGCGCCATCGCCGTGAACTCGTAGGAGTTCGGTCCGTCGAACGTGTAGCCGCCAAGCAGCACGCCTTTTCCCCCGGCGTTGAAATTGGCGCTTGGGTAGGAGATCTGGCGGATGGGAAGATCGGTGTAGCTGATGCCGCCAAAGATATGCTCGTCCTCCTCCCAGAACCGGCGTGAGAACTGGAGGCCGAATTTCACCGCCGACGCGTAGGGAACGGCGTCGATCGCCGCCTTCATCTGCTCGGACACGTTGATCGGGATCTGGCTCAGGATGCTGAGCGGAATCGTGCACACGCACCAGTCAGCCCTCACTTCCCGGACAGTTCCCCCGGCCGCCAGGTCCGCGAACTCGACGGCCACGCCGTCGTCATTCTGCTGGATGGCGACGACTTTCGCGCCGTATCGAATGCGATCCGGGATCTGCCGTGCGAAGGCCTCTCCGATCCTGCCCATGCCGCCGACGGGCTGGAACATCGTGGTCTGGAAGTCGTAGAGCAGGAAACTCTGCAAGCCCCGCCACAGGCGCGACGTTAGAATGTCATGCAGCCCGATCGGGTCGCCGGTTATCGGCTCGGCGCTGAGACCGCCTCCCGGGTGCTTCGCATAGCCTCGATGAGCCGCTGAATCCTCGCCGGCCCGGTAGCGAAGGTCCTTGTCGAGCGCGCCCAGCGACCGTAGCGCCTCGAGCAGGATCTCTTGATCATCCTTCGACACGGCGTCGTCGAGCGCGCCCTTTTTTGTGGCTTTTGCCAGGAGTTCGGCGACGCCTCCTTCGTAATCGGCTTTGATGTCGCGGATGCGTTGCGGCTTGCCGTCGAACGCGTTGGCTGAATGCAAATACGCATTGTGGTTGAGCTGGATGAACGGCTCGAGCGCGACCCCGAAACGTCGGCAATAGTCCAGGATCGCATAATGATGATAGGGAATGCGCCACGGCCCCGGATTGAGATAGAGGCCGGCGTCGAACCCGCATTTCTGGGTCGCTCCGCCGACCTCGGTGTAGACGTCGCCGCCCCGGATCGTCCAGTTCCGTCCGCCCGGACGAGAGTTGTATTCGAGCACGCTCACGGCGTAGCCCGCGCGCTCGAGTTCGATCGCGGCCGTCATTCCAGCTAGTCCGGCCCCTAAAACGATGACGGACGCGCCTTTGGGGTCGCCCTCGAGCTTGATGGGGCCTCGGTACGGCGACTCCTCCGCGTATCCGAGGCGAGTCATCGCCTGGTAGGCCACCGCGCCGCCGACGCTCGCGCCGATGATCTCGAACAGTTTTCGGCGGCTTAAGCCCCGCGCCGTCGCTTCGCTCATCCTTCCGTTCCATGTCCCGTCAGACGCGGCGGCATTGTTGCATCGTGGAATGCGAGGCGCAAAACGAGAAGGATGATTTCAGAAGACGGCGCCGGTCGCGCGTTCTGGAGCGTGCCCTTCGACAACCTCAGGGCAGGCTTTCGAGTCGCGCCTTCGACGCTCCTCAGCACGAGGGACGTCGCGAGCTAAAACTCGGCAAGAACCGCTCCGAGCGGCTTGGCATGCGCGAGCACAAGATCGGCCGCGGCGGCGATGTCGCCGATCGAGGCGTGCGGGAGACCGACGAGCGGCTCAACGGTATCGCTGATCAGCGCGACAATGTGCGGATCATTGGGATACATCGGCGGCTTGTCGTTGGCGGCGCGAAAGATCTCGATCTTGGGCAAAGGATCGCGCTTGAAGCCCTCGACCAGGACCAGGTCGACGGGCTTCAGCAGCCGCAAAAGATCAGCGAGCGACGGCTCGGGAGCGCCGCGCAATTCCCGCATGAGGGCCACCCGATTGGCGGAAGCGACCAGTACTTCTTCGGCGCCCGCAGCGCGATGCTCGTAAGAATCCTTACCCGGCTGATCGAGGTCGAAGTTATGGTGGGCGTGTTTGATTGTCGAGACGCTCAAGGCTCTGCGGTTGAGCTCGGGGATAAGCTTGACGATAAGTGTCGTCTTGCCCGCTCCGCTCCACCCGGCAAAGCCAATTACGCGCATGGCGGCAGCCCCTCTCCGTCCGTTCGCCCACTATGTAAGGATTACTCGCAACAAGCGCGACTGGAAGCTGTCAGACCCAGGTCACAGCGGCCGCTCTTAACGAAATAGGCAAAACCTCGTTGTCGAGAATAAGATCGGCTTGGTCGCCTTTCGACGCCACTACACGACGTCGGAATGGCCCTCGGGAGCCTGACATGACCGACGCCGCCGACATTTTCGCCGCGTTCCGCGCCGAGGTCATGGTCCAAACGCCGCTGAGGAGCGCGATCACCGCCGCCTACCGGGTTTCCGAACCTGAGTGCGTGCCGCCGCTGCTTGCGCCCGCGACAGCGAGCGCCGAGGAAGCCAGGCGCATCGAAGCGCTGGCGCGCGCTCTCGTTGTGAAGCTCCGCGCGAAGACGCGCTCGAGCGGCGTCGAAGGCATCATCCACGAATATTCACTGTCGAGCCAGGAGGGGGTGGCGCTGATGTGCCTGGCCGAGGCTCTTTTGCGCATTCCCGACGCCGCGACCCGCGACGCGCTGATCCGCGACAAGCTCGCGCCGGGCGATTGGCGCGCGCATGTGGGCCAGAGCCCGTCGCTGTTCGTCAACGCTGCGACCTGGGGCCTCGTGCTGACCGGCCGGCTCGTGACGACGACCAGCGAACAGGGCCTGTCAGCGGCGCTCACCCGCCTCATCGCGCGCAGCGGCGAGCCGATCATCCGCGCCGGCGTCGACGTCGCCATGCGGCTCATGGGCGAGCAGTTCGTGACGGGACGCACGATCGAGGAGGCGCTCGGAAATAGTCGGGAGCGCGAGGCCCGCGGCTTCACCTTCTCCTACGACATGCTGGGCGAAGCGGCGACCACGGCGCAAGACGCGGCGCGCTATCTCGACGAATACGAGCGCGCCGTCCATGCCATCGGCCGGGCCTCGCATCGTCGCGGCATCTACGAGGGGCCGGGAATCTCAATCAAGCTCTCGGCGCTCCATCCCCGCTATCAGCGCATCAAGCGCGCCCGTGTGATGAACGAATTGCTGCCGCGCGTGAAGGGACTCGCGGCGCTCGCCAAAGCTCATGACATCGGCTTCAACATCGACGCCGAGGAAGCCGACAGGCTGGATCTGTCGCTCGACATCCTGGAAGCGCTGTCGCTTGACCCCGATCTTAGAGGCTGGAACGGCCTCGGCTTCGTCATCCAGGCCTACGGCAAGCGTTGCTCGGCGGTCGTCGATTGGCTGATCGATCTTGGCCGCCGTTCGCGCCGCCGGCTGATGATCCGCCTGGTCAAGGGCGCCTACTGGGATTCGGAGATCAAGCGGGCGCAGCTCGATGGCCTCGACAGCTTTCCGGTGTTCACCCGCAAGGTCTATACCGACGTGAGCTACCTTGCTTGCGCGCGCAAATTGCTCGCGGCCCCGGATGCGATCTATCCGCAATTCGCCACTCACAACGCGCAAACACTCGCGTCCGTGCTGGTTTTCGCGGGCCCCGATTTCTATCGCGGCCAGTACGAATTCCAATGCCTGCATGGGATGGGCGAACCTTTGTACGAGGACGTGGTCGGGCGCCACAATCTCGACCGGCCGTGCCGGGTCTACGCACCGGTCGGCTCGCACGAAACGCTCCTCGCCTATCTCGTTCGCCGGCTGCTTGAGAACGGCGCCAACACCTCGTTCGTGAATCGCATCGCGGACTCGAGCGTGGCCCCGGACGATCTCATCGCCGACCCGGTCGCGGTCGCCCGCGGGGTCCAACCGCTCGGCGCCCCGCACGACAGGATCGCGGCGCCGCGCGACCTCTATGCGCCGGACCGCGTCAACTCGCGCGGACTCGATTTCTCCGACGAGGGACGCCTCGACAGGCTCGCGAAGGGACTGCAGGCGAGCGCTGACATGGCGTGGCGCGCCTTTCCGCCAGGAGCCGCAGAGGACGAGCTAGGCGAGGCGGTCTTGAATCCGGCGAACCTGAGCGACGTCGTCGGCTTCGCCCGCCACGCGCGCGCTGACGAAATCGAGGAGGCGATCGCCGTCGGTGTCCGCGCGGCGTCCGCGTTCGCTGCGATCGCGCCCAATGAGCGCGCGGCCATCCTTCGTCGCGCCGGTGACCTCCTCGAAGGACGGAACGATCTCCTCGTCGGCCTGATCGTACGCGAAGCCGGCAAGTCCTACGCCAATGCGGTCGCGGAAGTGCGCGAGGCGGCCGACTTCCTGCGCTACTATGCGCACGAGGCGGCGCGCACGTTGCTTCCCGGCTCCCCTGCCCCGCTCGGCCTCGTCGTCTGCATCAGCCCGTGGAACTTTCCGCTCGCGATCTTCATGGGCCAAGTCGCGGCCGCGCTCGCCGCCGGCAATGCCGTGATCGCCAAGCCAGCCGAGGAGACGCCGCTCATCGCCGCTGAAGCCGTGCGCGCGCTGCACGAAGCTGGCGTTCCCCCCGAAGTGCTTCAGCTCATGCCGGGCGCGGGCGAAGTCGGCGCGGCGCTGGTCGCCGATCCGCGCGTTCAGGGCGTCGTCTTCACCGGCTCGACGCCGGTCGCGCGGCTGATCGAAAAGGAGCTCGCCGGCCGCCTCACGCGCCGCGGCGCGCCGCTGCCGCTCATCGCCGAGACAGGCGGCCTTAACGCGATGGTGGTCGATTCCTCGGCCCTCGCCGAGCAGGTCGTCGTCGACGTCACGTCGTCGGCGTTCGATTCGGCCGGACAGCGCTGTTCGGCTCTGCGCATCCTCTGCCTTCAGGAGGACGTCGCCGACCGCATGCTCACGATGCTCAGAGGCGCGATGGCCGAGCTCGAGGTCGGCGACACGCGAGCGCTCTCTGTCGACGTCGGCCCGGTCATCACCGCGGAAGCGCGCGAAGCAATCGTGGGCCATATCGCGAAAATGCGTGGCCTCGGCCACGAGGTGACGCAAACTCCGCTCAGCGAGGCGGCCGCGCGCGGCACATTCGTGCCCCCGACGCTGATCGAAGTGAACAAGATCGCCGACGTCGATCGTGAAGTGTTTGGGCCGGTGCTGCATGTGCTGCGCTACAAGCGCGAGGCGCTCGACAAATTGATCGGTGACGTCAATGCCGCCGGCTACGGCTTAACCTTCGGCCTCCACACTCGCATCGATGAGACGATCGCGCGTGTGGTCGAACGCATCGAGGTCGGCAATATCTACGTCAACCGCAATATTATCGGCGCCACGGTCGGCGTGCAGCCGTTCGGCGGCTCAAGGCTCTCGGGCACAGGGCCAAAGGCGGGCGGTCCGCTCTATCTTTCGCGACTAGTCGCGGAGCCGGCGCCGGGCGCGCTGGACGGCGTGGAAGGGGGCGCGGCGACAGAAGCTATTCGCGCCTATGGCGACTGGCTCGCCAAGCACGGCCATGGCCTAGAGGCCGAACGCTGCGTGGGGATGATGGCGCGCTCGCCCCTCGGCGCGCGTGCCGAGCTCAAAGGCCCGGTCGGCGAGCACAACATCTATACGCTCAGGCGGCGCGGGCGGGTTGCGGCGGTCGCGGCGAGCGAAAGCGGCCTTCTCATCCAGATCGGCGCTATCCTGGCGACCGGCAATGACGCAGTGGTCAGCGCTGCGCTCGCTAAGCGCGCCCTTGCGGGATTGCCGGCCGATCTCGCCCCCCGGATCGCGCATGTCGAGGACCCATTGAGCGCGCCCGCCCTCGCCTTCGCCCTTCTCGAAGGCGACGAGGCGGCGACGTCAGAGGCCTTGCGGAAGCTCGCGAGCCGCGCTGGGCCAATCGTGCGACTTGAGGCGCTGGCCAGCGCGCGCCTGGTTGGGGGCGAGGATTATAACCTCGCCGACCTGGTCGAGGAATGCGCGACCGCGACCAACACCGCCGCGGCCGGCGGCAACGCCAGCCTGATGACGATCGGGTAGGATGTAGAAGGCGAAAATGGAGGGGCCGAATGTCCGACGACTTGACGAACTCTCAGGTCGCGCTGCTCTGCGCCATCGAGGAGCATGACCATTCCAACTCCAGCAGCGATCAGAAACGCGATCTGGAGGCGCTCATGTCAGGAGGCTACGTGCAGGCGACCTCGGACCATCCAGGCTCGGCCTTTGCGCTCACGGCAAAAGGAATCGCGTTTCTCGGCGAACGTGGCGCTGGGTTGAACGAGGCGTAGCGGCCGCTCGAACCATGGCGGCGCGGCGCTGTTCGCCTGCCGCCGCCGGTCTCTCGCGTCTTACTTCTACGCGCGCGACGCCATCAACGCGCGTGCATCTCGCGCAGATAGCCGCGCACCATGGCGTGCATGTGGGCGCGAATCGTCTGCTTGTCGGCTGCGTATTCGATGAAGGCAGCCTGCAACATCGATGTGCAGGCCATCACGAGAAAGACGGCCAGCGGTTCGACGTCGACGTCGCCTATCTCGGGGCAGCTTCTGCGACGAGCGAGGCGCCTCTCGCCGCAGAAGCGCACACAAGCTCGGCGCCACCAACCTCGACAAGCGGCTCGTGCATGGCGCGCGACACTTCGAGCCGCCGCCACTTCGCTGCGATCATGGCGTCGACTGTCAACGCGGTCATCGCGGCGCTTTCGGGCCGCAAAACGAAGCCAAGAGCCGTGGTCGGCAAAGGCGCCGGCGCGTTCATGATGATGTCGCGGCTCCCGATTCGCTTGCGCGACCGGCTGGTGAGATCGGCGCTTGGATTGAGCCAGGCGCTCAAGCCGGCGACCTAGAGGAGCTTCTCGCCAAGCGCGTCGACGCGGGTTAGTTTGCGCCAGGCGGTTCACGGCTTGGAGACGGAAGCGAGATGCGGGCGATCGGATATCGCAAGGCGAGCCCTGAGCTCGACCATCTGGAGACGTTCGACATGCCCAGGCCGACGCCGCAAGGTCGCGATCTGCTCGTCGAGGTGCGCGCGGTCTCGGTCAACCCCGTCGACTACAAGGTCGCGAGTGGCGGTGGTCCGGGCGGCGCGGCCTCCGATGCCGACGCAATCAAGGTGGTCGGCTACGACGCCGCCGGAGTGGTCGTCGAGGCCGGTCGAGAGGCGCGGCTTTTCAAGCCGGGCGACGAAGTTTTCTATGCTGGCAGCGTCGGCCGTCAGGGCGCGAACATGGAATTCCATCTCGTCGACGAACGGATCGTCGGCTGCAAGCCGCGCACGCTCGACTTCGCCGCAGCGGCGGCTTTGCCCTTGACCTCGATCACAGCTTGGGAAGCGATGTTCGACCGGCTCGATGTGGCGAAACCCGTTCCAGGCGCGGCGCGCGCGATCCTGATCCTCGGCGGCGCCGGCGGGGTCGGTTCGATCGCCATTCAACTGGCGCGGCAATTGACCGATCTTACGGTCGTTGCGACCGCGTCGCGGCCGGAAACCGTGCAATGGTCGAAGGATATGGGCGCCCACCATGTCGTCGACCATAGGAAGCCGCTTGCGCCGCAGGTCGCGGCGCTCGGTCTCAAGAGCGGCCCCGCTTTCATCTTCGCGACGGCGCCCATTGGCGGCCTCATCGCCGATCTCGCCGAATTGATCGCGCCACAGGGACGCGTCGCTCTCATCAACGCCGAATCCGCCGATCTTTTCGTCTTCAGGCCGAAGAGCGTGTCCATTCACTTTGAGCTGATGTTCACGCGGCCGTTGCTTCAGACCGCCGACATCGAGGCGCAGCACAGGCTCTTGAACGAGGTCGCCGATCTCGTCGATTCCGGGCGCGTCCGCTCCACCGTGCGCGAGAACTACGGACGCATCGACGCCGCCAATCTTATGCGGGCGATGAGGTTCCTGAAGACGGGCGGCGCGATTGGCAAGGTCGTGCTGGCGGGGTTTTGAGGGCTGGCCGCCTCTTCGTTACGCCGCCTCCAGCGCCAGGCCGTGCTCGGCCTTCAGCGACGCGCAGGCGCCCGCCGCGCACAAGGATGTCCACCTTGCGCCAGCGCCTCGCTGAAGGCGTCTATTCCACCACCACGGAGACGCGCACGTTGGCGGGGCTGTCGCTTCGTGAGCTCGCCCCCGAGATACTAAATAAAAACTCGTCCTGCCCTCTGTATCCTGGCGATGATCTGTACGTGACCTCAGGATAGCCGCTGAGACCGTTCCAAGACGCCGCGCCGTGCTTTGCCTGCTCGGTGATCGCGATAGAGTCGATGCTCGACTTCCCCCCAAGCGTGAACGTTATCCGACATGACGTGCCGCTGCTTACGTGCATTGTCGTCGAAGTTTCGGAGCCATGAACAAATCTGTAGTAGTCGGTGTGACACTTGGCCATGCAAGGCGTGGCCGCTAAGAGCGAAAGCATCGCTGAAGCCTTGAGAAACTGCATCGTATCCCCCGCCCAGAAAATCCGACCCCAATCTAGAATCCCGCCGCCTGTTCGCCTCTGTTATCGCCCCGACCGCCTTCGCATCAGATATTCCGCATGGGCAATGCTCGCGTTTTCGATCTGAGCCGGGTTTTCATGCGACTGCCAGCTCCTTGCGTCCAGCTATTGCTACCTAAATTAACGATTGCGTCAAGATGTTTCCCTTGTTCACAATGTCGATCCAGCGTCGGTCGTTCGTCGTTCCGTTAGGCCGCCTCGAGCGCGAGGCCGTGCTCGGCCTTGGCGATGCGCAGGCGCCCAGCTCGCACAAGGATGTTGACGTGCGCGAGCGCCTCGCTGAAGGCGAATGTGAGCTGGTGAGGGTCGTCAATGACGCGCCCGAAAATAACCGGCACGAGCTCGCCGACCGTCTGCGGCCCCTGTTTGCAGGCCTCGAGAATGGCCATGCAGCGCGCCTCGTGGTGCGCAGTGAGTTCGTCGGCTCGCGCATGCAGGCCCACGAACGGCAGGCGGTGGCCAGGGAGAACCAGCACGTCTTCCGGCAGCGTCGCCTTCAGTCTTTCAAGTGAGCGCAAGTAGGCCCCCAGCGGATTCCCTTCGGGGTCCATCGCCTCGACGCTGACGTTGGGCGAGATCTTGGCCAGCACTTGATCGCCGATGAGGACGAAATTGTCGGCCTTGCAATACAGGATCACCTGCTCGGGCGAATGGCCGGCGCCGGTGATCACCTCGAATTCGCGGCCGCCAATCTTGATCCGCTCCTCGGCGATAAGACGCAGAAACGTCTTCGGGGGCGGAGAGACCATTCTCAAATACTGCAGCCCATTGCCGAGCAGGAGCTCCGTGCTTTCCTCGGTCAGCCCATGCGAGCGGTAGAAGCTGCGATAGGGCTCCGATCTCAGTCCCTGCGGGTCGAGGCGGATGTTGAGCGCGATCAGATATTCCGCTTCGCTCATCGCAAGCTGCAATCCGAAGCGCTCGCACAGCCACCCGGCGAGGCCCACGTGGTCGGGGTGAAAGTGGGTGGCGATGACCCGTGTCAGTCTGCGTCCGCGAAGCGGTCCAGCGAGCAGGGCCTCCCACGCCGCGCGCGACCGCGCGTCATCGATTCCGGCGTCGACGACAGCGAGCCCGTCGCCATCTTCGATCAGATAGATGTTGACGTGATCGAGCCGAAAAGGAAGGGGGAAACGAGCCCACAAAACACCCGGATGAACTTCGATCGTTTCGCCTGGGCCCGGCGGATCTGGGTTGGGAAACACGAGCGGTTCGGGCGTGGCGCGATTTGACATCGTCTGGTTTCGTCCTTTGTCTCCCGCCGCGAGCCGGCTCAATCGAGCGGCAAGAAGCGTGGCGCGCCGATCGCGTCCAGTTCGCCGCCCGGTCCGCGCCTGTAAATTCCGCGGGCCTTCATTATGCGGATGGGCCGCAGCCTCGTCGAGGCTGAGCACTGGGGCGAAGCACACATCGCTGCCTTCGAGCAGCGCGCGCCAATGCGCGCTCGGCTGGCTTAGAAACAGCGCGCGCAACCGCGCTTTCAGCGCTGGCCAAGCCGCGCGGTCGTATTGCGCTTTCGGATCGACATCCGCAAGACCGAGCTTGTCGAGCATGAGCGCATAGAATTGCGGCTCGAGCGCGCCGACGGTGACATAGTGTCCGTCGGCGCAGGGGTAGACGTCGTAGAACGGCGAGTCGTGGAATGGGCTTGGCGCGTCCAGCATTCCTGCGGCGCGGGCTGAGAGCGCGATTCCGCCAAGGCTGGCCGCGACATCGACGATCGAACAATCGATCACGCAGCCCTTGCCGGTGCGGGAGGCGCCGAAGATCGCGGCGACCACCCCGAAGGCGAGGCCGAGCGCGCCCCCTCCGTCGCCGAGAACCGTCGGCGGGGGGATCGGCGCCTGGCCCTCGCGCGCGGCGAGAGACAGGACGCCGCTCAGCGCCAGATAGTTGAGATCGTGACCGGCGGCATGGGCGAGGGGACCGTCCTGCCCCCAGCCAGTCATGCGGCCATAGACCAGTCGCGGATTGCGCTTGGCGCAGTCGGCTGGACCAAGGCCAAGGCGCTCCATGACGCCGGGCCGATTGCCCTCGATCAGCGCGTCGGACGTCTCGATCAACGTCAGCGCCTCGGCGACGGCTTCAGGGCGCTTGAGATTCAAAGCCACGATGCGCTTTCCGCGGCGCAGAGGGCCTTCGGCAAGCGGCCGGTCCGGATCGCCGAGCTTGGCCTTATCCGGGCGAACCACCACGACAACCTCGGCGCCGAGATCGGCCAGCATGCGACCGGCGAGCGGACCTGGGCCGATCCCCTCGAACTCGATCACCTTAAGGCTCGCAAGCGGACGTATCATTCATGCCCCCGGCGCAACTTCACACTTAAGCTTGCTTGAGAACAGAGCCGCCCCGCTCAAGCGCGCTCCGGAAACAGCGCCTTCAGTCCCTCAGGCGAAGCTTCCGCGACGCCGCGCTCGGTGATGAGCCCAGTCACCAGCCGCGCGGGCGTGACATCGAACGCCGGATTGGCGGCATTCCCGCCTTCCGGCGCGATCCTGACGCGCGTGATCGATCCGTCGTCGCTCCGGCCCTGGATGAAGTTGACCTCATCGGCGCTCCGCTCCTCGATCGGGATTTCCCTCCCGTCGCGGACGGTCCAGTCGATGGTCGGCGACGGCAGCGCGACGTAGAACGGCACCGAGTTGTCGCGTGCCGCGAGCGCCTTCAGGTATGTGCCGATCTTGTTGCACACGTCGCCGTTGGCGGTCGTCCGGTCGGTTCCGACGATCACCATGTCGATCAGGCCATGCTGCATCAGATGCCCGCCGGCGTTGTCGACAATCAGCGTATGCGAGGTTCCATGATGAGCGAGCTCCCACGCGGTCAACGAGGCGCCCTGATTGCGCGGGCGCGTTTCGTCGACATAGACATGGACGCGCAGTCCGTCGTCCATCGCCAGATAAATCGGGGCCGTGGCGGTGCCGTAATCGACCGTCGCCAGCCAACCGGCGTTACAATGGGTCAGGATGTTGATCGGCTCGCTGGGCTTCTTGTCAGCCGCCAGGTGGCGAAGAATCTTCAGGCCATGTGCGCCGATCGCACGGTTGATCTCGACATCCTCGTCGGCGATCCGCTTGGCCTCGGCGTAGGCGGCGGCGGCCCGCGCCGGCGGGGCGAGGGGCAAGAGACGCTTGCGGACCGCGTCCAGAGCCCAGCGCAAGTTGATCGCGGTCGGACGGGTGGCCGCAAGCTTGTTGCGCGCGGCGTCGAGCGCCGCGTCGCTTGGATCGTCCCGCATGGCGAGGGCCAGTCCATAGGCCGCCGTCGCGCCGATCAAGGGCGCCCCCCGCACCCACATTTCGCGGATCGCGGTCGCCGCCTCAGTGACATTGCGCAGCGTCGCCACCTTGAATGCGTGCGGCAGCCAGCGCTGATCGATGACGTCGACGCTCGAGCCGTCCTCGTTTAGCCAGATCGTGCGATACGGGCGTCCGTCGACTTTCACGCGAGCCTACTCCTCTTTCCTGCCTCGCGGCCCTCGGCGCCGATACCACAGAGCAGCGGAATTGGCCAAGCGCTTGACCAAGCTGCCCCCGATGCCGCAATCTTGCCCTTGAATGGGCGCGCGCTCGGGCGCCGGTTTGTCAGCCCAGAGGGCATGAGGCAATGACCAATATTGTCAAAGTCGGCGAGGCGAAGACACATCTTTCCGATCTGCTCGCGCGAGTTGAGGCGGGCGAGGAGATCATTATCGCGCGCGGCGATGCGCCCATCGCGAAGCTGACAAGGATCGAGAAGACAAATGATCTTGCCGCGGTGGTCGTCGAGGCGCGCGCCGCGCGGGCTCGCGCAAAACCCGTGACCCGAGAGGAAGTCTTGGCGTGGAGACGCGAGGGGGCTCGGGGGGTGTGACCGTCGTGGTCGACGCCTCGATCGCGGCCGCCTGGCTCCTCCCCGAGAAGGATAGCGATGCGGCGGAGGCGGTCATCGCGGCGCTGTCGGAGCGATCGCCTGTCCCGTCGCTGTTCTGGCATGAGACCCGCAATATTCTCATCATGGCCGAGCGGCGCGGACGCATCGTCGCCGGCGAGCCAGCCGCCGCGATGGGGAGGCTGCGCCGGCTGCCGCTCGAGGATGCGGGAGCGGGCTCCGACGGCGCGGTTCTTGCCCTCGCGCTGGCCCACGGGCTCACCGCGTATGACGCGGCTTATCTCGCCCTTGCGCAGGCACGTGGCCTGCCGCTTGCGACGCTGGATCAAAAGTTAGCCGCCGCGGCGCATCGGGAAGGCGTCGCATTGCTCGGGCCGCTCCAAGGTTCGCATGACTAGGCGCCCGGCGGGACGGATCGTGCGACATTCATTGGTCTTCCCATGACGCGGCGGTTCACTCTCGAGGCGGCGACCGACCTTGCCGCCCGCGCAATCCGCGCCGCCGGCGGCAACGACGAAGCGGCGCTGTCGCTCGCGCGAGCGACCGTCTCCGCCAATGCGCATGGCAAAGGCTCGAGCGGTTTCTCCCATCTCATGGACTATCTGGCCGCCTTGAGAGCGGGACGGATCGCAGGCGGCGCCGAGCCGGTTGTGACGTCGCCGGCTCCCGCGGCGATCCACTGCGATGCAAGAGGCGGGATCGCGCAAATGGGCTTCGACCGAGCCTTCGAGTTGCTCTGCGAGCGGGCGAAGACCTTCGGGATCGCGCTGTTCACGCAGAACGGAAGCTACACCACGGGCGAGCTCGGCTACTATCCGCACCGTCTCGCTGAGGCTGGCCTTGTGGCGTTCGCCGCGACAAGCGGGCCCGCGCTCATGACCGTCGCCGGCGCCAAGACGCCGGTCTATTGCACGAACCCGATCGCCTTCGCCGCGCCGCTCGACGAGGGGCCGCCGCTCTTGATCGACCAGGCGTCCAGCGCGACCGCCTTTGTCCAGCTCAGACACTATGCGGAGCGAGGTGAGCCGCTGCCTCCAGGCTGGGCGGTCGACGCCGATGGCGCGCCGACCATCGATCCTAAAGCCGCGCTTCGTGGCGCGCTTCTCGCTTTCGGCGGCGCCCGCGGCGCCAATATTGCGCTCATGGTCGAGGTCATGGCCGCGGGCCTCGCGGGCGCGAACTGGGCTCTCGACGCGCCCTCGTTCACCTCTGGAGAAAGCTCGCCAGGCGCCGGCCTGCTTGTCATCGCGATCACTCCGGCCCTGCTCGCGCCGGACTTTCCGCACCGCTTGAGGCTGCAGCTCGACCGGCTCGCCAAACTTGGCGTGCACGTTCCCGGACGCCGCGCGGCGGCGGCCGAAATCGAATTGCCCGATGCGCTCGCCGCCGAGATCGAGCGCGCCGGGGCGGCTTGAACCTAATCCAGCCAAGCGGCTAGAGAACCTGGCTGCTATGGAGCGGAGACATGGCGAAGCGATTCAGTCGGCGGCGTTTGCTTGGGACATTGGCAGGGCTTCCGCTGGCGACACGCCTCGCGGGCCACGCCGCGGCGGAGACGAAGCCGCAAGCGCGCGTCCGTCTCGGTGATCCCGCATGGCCTTCAGAAGCGAGCTGGGATCAACTCGACCGCGACGTGGAGGGACGCCTCATCAAGGTGCGCTCGCCGCTTGCCGACTGTATCGGCGGAACGCCCGACGCCGCTTGCGAGCAATTGTTCAAGGAACTCAAGAACCCTTACTACCTCGGGGACGAAGTCGGACTCACCCAATCGCTCGGCTGGGTGGGAGCGTGGACGTCGGAGCCAAGCGTCTACGCTGTCGCCACCAAGACGACGCGGGATGTCGTCGCCGCGATCAATTTCGCAAGGGAAAACAATCTGCGTCTGGTGGTGAAGGGCGGAGGCCACAGCTACCAGGGAACATCGAACGCCGCCGACTCCCTTCTCATCTGGACGCGCCACATGAACGCTGTGACGCTGCACGATGCGTTCGTCGGCGCCGGCTGCGCCGGAAACGCGGAACCGCAATCCGCTGTCTCGATCGAGCCTGGCGCGATTTGGGGCCATGTGTACAAGCAGGTGATGACCAACGCCGGCCGCTATGTGCAAGGCGGCGGCTGCATGACTGTCGGGGTCGTCGGCCTCATTCTGGGTGGCGGGTTCGGCAGCTGCTCGAAGGCGTTTGGACAGGCCGGAGCGAGCCTCATAGAGGCGGAAGTCGTGACCGCCGACGGCGACGTCAAGATCGCCAATACCTGCACGAATTCCGATCTCTTCTGGGCGCTGAAAGGCGGCGGCGGCGGGTTCGGCGTCGTCACCCGCGTTACGCTGCGCACGCATACGCTGCCGGAATTCATGGGCGGCGTGTTTGCCACAATCAAGGCGTCCTCCGACGAGGCGTATCGGCGCCTGATCGCGAAAAGCCTCGAATTCTACGCGCAATCGCTCTTCAATCCGCACTGGGGCGAGCAGTTCGGTTTCGGCCCCGGCGGCGTTTTGTCGATTGCTATGGTGCACCAAGGTCTCGACCAGCATGAGGCCGAAGCGACCTGGCGTCCCTTCTTCGATTGGGTCTCGGCGTCTGGGCAGGATTTCAGCATCGTTTCGGCGCCGAGGATCGTAAGCGAACCGGCGCGCCGTTTCTGGGATCCTGTCTCCCTCAAGACCGTTCCCGGCTTGGTCATCGCGGACGACCGTCCCAGCGCCCCGGCCGACAATATCTTCTGGGGAAGCAACCTCGGAGAGGCGGGCCTGGTTTGGCACGCCTATCAGTCCGCCTGGCTGCCCCAGTCGCTGCTCGAGGACCATCAACGCAAGCGACTTGCCGACGCCCTCTTCGCAGCGGCGAAACATTGGGGCGTGTCGCTGCATTTCAACAAGGGTCTTGCGGGCGCGACCGCGGAGGCGATCGCCGCAGCCCACGATACGGCGATGAACCCCGCGGTCGTCGATGCGTTTGCGCTCGTGATCAGCGGCGCCGGGGAACCGCCTGCTTATCCGAATGTTCCAGGCCACGAGCCAGACGTAGCCGTCGCGCGACGCGAGGCTGAAGCGGTGACCGCGGCGATGGACGAATTCCGCAAGCTCCTGCCGCGCGTCGGCTCTTATGTCTGGGAAACCGATTACTTCCAGCCGCATTGGCAGGAGGCGTTCTGGGGCGAGAACTACGACCGGCTTCTCTCGGTCAAGGGTAAATACGATCCCGACGGCCTCTTCTTCCTCCATCATGGCGTCGGCAGCGAAGACTGGAGCGGCGATGGATTCACGCGTCAGATCTAACCTGCCTTGCCGCTTCGCGACCGACACCGACGATTTCGCCTCATAGCAGACCGAGGAGCGCCACGCGGTGGATTGCTCGCGATTTCGATGCTCGCAATGATAGCGTGAAGTTTTTCGGGAGGAACGACATGGTGAAGCGCCCGCGGATCGGCGTCATCGGCTCGACCAATATGGACCTGACCACCACGGTTGAACGCATGCCCGTTTGGGGCGAGACGGTCCTCGCACGGCACTTCGAGACAAGCTTCGGCGGCAAGGGCGCCAATCAGGCGGTCGCCGCAGCGAAACTTGGCGGCGACGTCGTAATGGTGACGAATCTCGGCGACGATGCGCTGGGGGAGAGCGCGCTCAAGAATTTCGAGAGCTTGGGCATCGACACGCGGAATGTCCGGCGCATCCCGAACCAGTCGACCGGCACGGCGACCATTCTGGTCGACGAGAAGTCGGGCGACAATTCGATCCTCATCGTCGCCGGCGCCAACGGCGACCTGAGCTCGGCCGACGTCGACGCCGCAAGCGAGGCGCTCAAGCGCTGCGACCTCATCCTGCTGCAGCTCGAGATCCAGCTCGAGACCGCCTATGCGGCGATTCGCTTTGCCCGCAAGAATGGCGTCAGGACCGTGCTGAACCCAGCGCCCGCCCGCCGCAACCTCGACATGGAGGTCGTCCGCCAAGCGAGCTTTCTCGTCCCCAACGAGTTCGAGCTCGCCATCCTGACCGACATGGCCGTGGAGTTGGAAGACGAGATCTCAGCCGCGGCCCAAAGCCTGGTGAGCCAAGGCGTCGAAACCGTCATCGTGACGCTGGGCGCGCGCGGCTCCATGCTGGCGACACGGACGGGCTCGCAACGCATCGCACCGGTCAAGGTTCAGGCCGTCGACACGACCGGCGCCGGCGACGCCTTCATCGGCAGCTTCGCCCGCTATCTCGCCGGCGGCCTTTCGCTCGACGCGGCGCTCGTCGAAGCGACCCGTTATTCCGCCTTCTCCGTCACCCTCCATGGCGCGCAGAAGTCCTTCGCAACCGAAGCCGAGTTCGCGGCGTTTGGCGCGAAACTCGAGTGAAAGAGCGCACCGACGCTCGCGATCCCGTCGCCCCAAAAGGTCTTTCGGAAGAGCGCCCGTCGTTTGCCGGGCCATGGCGGGAAAGCGGTCGGAACGAGGGGAGGCGCAAAGGCGCCGGCCGGCCGCTCAAGCGCGCGCGACCTGCCGCCTTCTTGCCTGGCGAAAAAGGAGGCCGCAGCCGGCGAAGCCCAGCAGCAGCATCGCCCACGTCGGAGCTTCGGGCACTTTAGCGACGATCAACGAATTGAAGGAGACCTGTTCGCCGGACGGACCCCCGATGGACAGCACCTCAGTCAGCGAGAAAGGGCCCGCGATCGGTCCGGAAGCGGCCACGGGCGGCGCGAAGAATCCCAACGTCACGACGCTGCTCGGATTGGTGAAGGCGCGCGACGCCAAAAGTGTCGCCTCGCCAAAGGGCTGGTTGGAAGGATCGTAGTAGACGCTCCAATCGAGCGAAGTGAGTGGTTCAAGAGTGCCAGAAATTGACGCAGTGAACGACGCCTCGCCGCCGTTACCGCCTAGATTGTACTCGGTCGATAGCACGTCGGCGGGATTGAAAAGGCCGCCGAGGGTGACCAAGCCGTTGACCTGCAGCTCGGGCTCCCCGATGCTACCCACCAGCGGAACGCCGTTTACGGTGACGCCCCCAAACGAAAAGCTCCCGCTGGTGATCGGGACGGAAGCAACTGGTCCCTCCTCAAATTGCAGGGTCGGGGTAAGGGCGTTGGCGCCTCCGCTGAACAGCGCCAGCGCTAGGCTTGCGAGCAGGATTCGGTCAAAGGGACGCGTCCTCATGTTGGGCTCCTCGATCCGGATTCTCTCTGTTTGCCGTCGAGCCCAATAGGCAGCTGGCAATTTCCGAACGCACAGACGATGCTGGCCCAACGGGAACATCGAGGCTACCATCCGACCGCAACGCGGTACAGCCAGAATCAGCCGCATGTCGGGCGGAATGGCATATCTCCTATTCCGCCTGTGCGATGCGTATAGTGGTGCTCGGCGGCGGCGTGCTCGGCGTCACCACCGCCTATCAGTTGCAGCGGGACGGCCACGAGTTCGTCGTCGCCAAACGCAATCGCGAAGTCGCGGCGGAGGCGAGCTTCGGCAACGCCGGCATGATCGCGCCGGGCCACTCCTTCGCCTGGTCCGCGCCTCTCGCCTTGCCCGCGCCTCTCGCCTTGCCCGCGTCTCGCCGGCGCTTTACGGATGCGGCGACAAACAAACCGGGAGTTCATGAATTGACCGAGGGCGCCTTGGACAAGGTCCGCCTGGGCCGCACCGATCTTATGGTCACCTCCATCTGCTTCGGCGCCTCCGGCCTCGGCGACATGCCGGACACCTATGGCTACGGCGTTGACGAAGCGCGCGCGCAGAGCCACGATCCACGCCATTTTCGACGGGCCCGCCAATTTCATCGACACCGCGCGCAATTATGGGCTCGGCCGCAGCGAGGAGCGGATCGGCGCCGTCATTCGCGAGCGCGGCGGCTTGCCGCAGGGCTTCGTCATCTCGACCAAGCTCGACCGCGATTTCGAGACGAGCGCGTTCGACGCCTCCCGCGCGCGCCGCTCGCTCGAGCAGAGCCTGAAGGCGCTCGGCCTCGAACGGTTCGACCTCCTGCACCTCCACGATCCCGAGCACGCCCGCTCGTTCGACGAGGCGACGGCTGAAGACGGCGCGCTCGGCGAACTCTTCCGCATCAAGGAGGAGGGGCTGGCGAAGGCGGTGGGGCTCGCGGCCGGCCCGGCTTCGATGATGATGCCGCTCTTGCGGAACTGGGATTTCGACGCGCTCATCACCCACAATCGCTTCACCCTCGCCAACCGCAGCGCCAACGACATGCTCGACCTCGCCGCGTCGCGCGGGCATCGCGGTCCTGAACGCCGCGCCATACGCCAGCGGCGTGCTCGCCAAGGGTTCGACCGTCTATCCGCGCTACGCCTATCAGGAAGCGTCCGAGGAGATGCTCGATCCGATCCGCAAGATCGAAGCGATCTGCACGGCTGCATGGCGTGCCGCCCGGCGCGGCGGCGCTGCAATTCTCGATGCGCGACCCGCGGATCGCCTCGACCATCTGCGGCGTGACCAAGCCCGAGCGGGTCAAGCAGACGGTCAACTGGGCGCGCTTTCCCATTCCCGACGACGCATGGGCCGAGCTGATGGCGCTCAGCTACGCGACCGAAGATCCCGAAGCGACGCGCGACTACAAGCTGGGATAGCACGACCATGTTCGAAACCACCGTCGCCGGCAGTCTGCCCAAGCCCCTCTGGCTCGCCGAACCGGAGAAACTCTGGCCCGCCTGGAAGCTCGAGGGCGACGCGCTCGCCGCGGGCAAGATCGACGCCACCATCCTCGCGGTGAAGCGGCAGGAGGACGCCGGCATCGACATCGTGAGCGACGGCGAGCAGGCGCGCATCCATTTCGTGCACGGCTTTCTCGCCAATCTCGACGGCATCGACTTCGCGCGGCGTCAAACGATCGGCATCCGCGCCGACCGCTACAAGGCCGAGGTCCCGACCGTGACCGGCCCCATCCGCCGCAAGGGCTCCGTCCACAAGCTCGAGGCGAGCGCCGCGCGCGCCCACACGAGGCGCAAGCTCAAGTTCACCCTGCCCGGCCCGATGACCATCGCCGACACGATCGCCGACGAGCATTATCGCGATCGCCCGACCCTCGCGCACGCCTTCGCCGCCGCGCTCAACGAAGAGGCGCGCGAACTGGAAAAGCTCGGCGTCGACGTCGTGCAATTCGACGAGCCCGCCTTCAACGTCTACATGCGCGACGTCAAGGACTGGGGCGTCGCTGCGCTCGAGCGCGCCGCTGAGGGGCTTCGATGCAGGACCGCCGTCCACATCTGCTACGGCTACGGCATCAAGGCCAACAACGACTGGAAGGCGACGCTCGGCGAGCATTGGCGCCAATATGAGGAGACCTTCCCCGCGCTGGCGGCGAGCCGGATCGACCAGGTCTCGCTCGAATGCCGCAATTCGCACGTGCCGATCGAGCTGATCGGCCTGCTCAAGGGCAAGGACGTGCTGATCGGCTGCATCGACGTCGCGTCAAATGTCGTCGAGACGCCGCAGGACGTGGCGGAGACCATCCGCGCCGCGCTCGACTATGTCCCGCCGGAACGGCTCTACCCCTGCACCAATTGCGGCATGGCGCCGATGGCGTCGGACATCGCCTACGCCAAGCTCGCGTGCGCTCGCGGCCGGCGCGGAACTCGCGCGCAAGGCGGTGTAGGCGCGCTCGCCCTCAATCCGCGCGCAATTCCCTTCCGCGCGTTTCCGGCAGCGCGAGCGCGGCGAGAATCACGATGGCGTAGGCAATGGCGGCGAAAATGCCGATCGCTGGGCCGAGCCCCGCATTGGCCGACACGACGCCGACCAGCACGGGGAAAAATGCGCCCAGGCCCCGGCCGAAATTATAGCAGAAGCCCTGGCCCGCGCCGCGAACGCTCGTTGGATAAAGCTCGGTGAAGAACTGGCCCCATGCCGCTGAAAATGCCTGACGCGAAGAAGCCGAGCGGAAATCCCAGCACGAGCATCATCGAGTTTGAAATCTGCATTTCCATGTAGGCGATCACGACGACCAAAGAGCCGATCGCGAAGATGAAGAAATTCTTCCGCCGCCCGATCATGTCGCTCCAATAGGCGCTCGCGATATAGCCGCACCACGAGCCGATGATGATGATTGCGAGATAGAAGCCCGAGCCAAGCACCGTAAGGTGGCGTTCGGTCCGCAGGAAGGTCGGCAGGAAGGTGGTGATCGCGTAATAGCCGCCCTGGGCGCCGGCGGAGAGAGCGGCGCCGAGGATCGTGGTCGGCAAAAGTTCGCGCTGGAATATGGCCCACGGCCCGGGTCGCTCCGCCTTCTCAGCCACCGCTTTGAAGATTGCGGGCTCGCGGACTTTGCTGCGGATGTAGAACACCAGAAGCGCTGGCAGAATGCCGACAAAGAACAGCGAGCGCCACGCGACTTCCTGAGGGAAGAGCTGGAAGATGACGGTGGCGATGATTGCGGCCGCGGCCCAGCCCACCGCCCAGGCGCTCTGCACCGTGCCCACCGCCTTGCCGCGATCGGCGCCGCGAACCACTTCGCCCATCAGCACCGAGCCTGCCGCCCATTCGCCGCCGAAGCCAAAACCCTGGAGCCCGCGCACGACGAGCAGTTGCTCGAAGTTCTGGGTGAAGCCGGACAGAAAGGTGAAGAACGCAAACCACGCGACCATGATGCTCAAGAGGCGCGCCCGGCCGACGCGGTCAGCGAACACGCCTGCGATCCAGCCTCCAAAGGCGGAAATCACCAAGGCGCTGGTCGCCAGCAATCCGGCCTGCCCCTTGGTGATGTGCCACACCGCGATCAATGCGGGAATGGCGAAGGTGTAAATCTGAACGTCGGCCGCATCGAGCGCCCAACCGCCGAAGCACGCCCAGAACGTCCGGCGCTCGTCCGCTCCAAATTTGCGATACCAATCGAGCATGACCCAGTATGGCTGGAATGGTGGCGGGGTCAAAACTCTAAGCGCCGCGGGCGGCGAGATCTACAGGCCTCTGCCGGCCAGCGCGTGCTACGAGGGCTCAACATAGCGGGCGACGCTCAAGGAGGCTTGCCATGGAAGATTCACAGATCCGCGCGGCTCTCGATCGCCACTGGGCCGCGTCCGACGCCGAACGACTTCGAGGCGGAGCATGACATCTATCAGGAGGATGCGGTGCTCGAATATCCGCAATCGGGCGAGCGCATCCGCGGGCGGCGCAACATTCAGGCCTCGCGCACCGTGCAGCCGAACCAGAAGCGCTTCACGGTCAGGCGGATCGTCGGCGCGGGCGACCTCTGGGTCACGGAATTTGTCCTCACCTATGACGGGCGGCCGTCCTACACGGTGAGCATCATGGAGTTTCGCGACGGCAAGGTCATGCGCGAGACGCAATATTTCAGCGATCCGTTCGAGCCGGGGCCGTCGCGCGCGCATCTGGTCGAGCTTATGGCTTGAGAGCCGAACGCCGTAAGTCTGGCCTATTCGCCGCTCGCCCGCGCGGAGCTGCCGGTCGACACCGCCGCGCTCGCCCGATATCTGATCGGCAAGCTGCTTGGTGCGGGAATTGCCGGAAGGCATGGCAATCGGCCGCATCGTCGAGACCGAGGCTTATGTCATCGGCGACGCCGCCGGGCACGCATACCCAGGCATGACGGCGCGCAACCGGTCGCTCTTTCTCGAGCGCGGCCACGCCTATGTCTATCTCGCCTACGGCGTTTCCTGGATGCTGAATGTATCGAGCGAGACGAAGGGCGTCGGCGCCGGCGTCCTGATCCGGGCGCTCGAGCCGATCGAAGGGATCGCGATCATGGCTCGCAATCGCGGAACCGAGCGCCTGCGGGATCTCACGCGCGGGCCGGGAAGGCTCGCCCAGGCGTTGCGGATCGATCGTTCGCTCGACGGGCTCGATCTCTGCAAGAAAGGCCCGCTTTGGCTGGCGCGCGACGACCACGACCCAACGGCGAGGATCGGGAAGAGCGTCAGGATCGGCATTTCGCGGGAGGCGGAGCGGGTTTTGCGGTTCTATCTTCGGGCGAGCCCGTACGTCAGCGGCGCAAGGTCGCTCAATGTGTGAGCCTCGCGCCCTGTCGCGGGCGGCGGTCACGGGAACACTCGCATTACCGAAGTTATGCTATGTCTTGCAGATATTCAGAATCCATGCTATGACAA
>CAVSSS010000021.1:0-95644 GCA_963730555.1 uncultured Alphaproteobacteria bacterium
GACAATCCACATGCGTGGCCAATTTCCTAGCGGTTGGACCGTGGCCTCGGGCCGACGCCGGGGTCTGTGATCCAGTCAGCGGCCCAAGGCGTCACGATAGCCTCCGATCCGAGACGGCGCGTTCCTCCCCGCGGCCCAGCTTTTGCGCGCTGGCCTCGTCTTGCTGGCGAATTGCTGACGGTGCTTTTCCCTCGCTAGCTCAGCAAGTCATTGAATTAATTGGAGGCCTCGCCCGGAATCGAACCGGGGTGCAAGGATTTGCAGTCCTCTGCGTAGCCACTCCGCCACGAGGCCGACGATGAAGCCAAGCAGCATCGCGAGGCCGGGCTATACCAAGGATTCAATCCCGCTCGCAAGACGCTTCAGTCGTGCGCGACCGGCGAATGACGTAATAGCGGCAGGCCAAGAAAATAAGCCGCCGTCACGATCAGGCCCCAGCCGACCCAGGCCTGGGGCGCCAAGTTCTCGGCGATCGCGATCGCCGCCAGGATAAACCACGCGCAGGTCATCGCGATGGTCACGCCGCGCAACCGGACGACCCGCAATGGATGGACGAAGACGACCGGGGTGAACATAAGCGCCGCCGCGCCAAGTAGAATGAGCGCGCTGATCACCCAGGGCGGTCGAAGGACAAAGAGATAGAGGACAACGATATTCCAGGTGGCCGGAAAGCCGCGAAACCACAAGTCGTCGGTCTTCATCCTTGTGTCGGCGAAATAGAGCGCGGACGCGATCGTGACCACGAGTTCGATCCAGAACGAAGCCTGGGTCGGCATCAGGTCCGAGCGCCAGAGCGCGATCACCGGGACCAGCACGTAGGTGAGGAAATCGATCACCAGGTCGAGAACCGTCCCGTCAATCGAGGCGGCAGTGATTTGCACCTTCGCAGCCCTTGCGAGCGTGCCGTCGATTCCGTCGATGAACAGAGCAAGCCCGAGCCAGGCGAAGCAGATCGCGAAGTTCCGCTCAATCGCTGCGTACAACGCGAGCACCGCCACCGCCCCGCCTGAGGCTGTGAAAAGATGGACTGAGAAACCCGCGGCGCTAGCGACGTCCACGGCTCGCTTCTCGATCGACATGCCCTGCCGTCACCCTCCCGCCAGCGTCGTTAGCGCGGCGTTGGCTTGACCTTATAGAGTCCGCCTTATCAAAATTGCGCGACGCCGTCTCCTCAATCGCAAGCTCGAGCTGGCGCAGGGGGCGGGCGCACCGCGGAGACCGAGAATGAGCGACGGCCATAAGCCTCCCGAACGCGCCTCCGATATCCTGATCGCCGGAGCCGGCCTTGCCGGGCTGACCGCGGCCTTTGGCTTCGCGCATGCCGGCTTTGATGTCGTCTGTTGCGGCGCGGCTGAGCGAACAGGAGGCGGACGCACGGTCGCGCTGCTCGATCAATCAGTCGGTTTTCTGAAATCCCTTGGCGTGTGGGCGCGACTGGAGCCGCAGGCCGCGCCCCTGCGGGGCTTGCGCCTCATCGATGACACAGGGACGTTGTTTCCGCCTCGTCCGGTCGAGTTCCACGCGTCGGAGATTGATCTCGACGCGTTTGGTTGGAATATCGAAAACAACCGAATGGCCGGGGCGCTCGCCGCCGAGATCACTGGATTTGCGGGTCTTGAACGCATCGCGACGGGCGTCGCCGCTTATGTTTTCGGCCCCGACACCGTTCGGGCGCGGCTCAAGGACGGACGCCTGATTGCCGCCCGCCTCGCGATCGGCGCCGATGGCCGGGCTTCGGAAGCGCGGCGCGCCGCCGGGCTCGAAGCGCGGGTTCATCGCTATCCGCAAACCGCGCTGACCGCGCATCTCGCCCATCGACTGCCGCATGACGACTTCTCGACCGAGTTCCACACCCGCAGCGGGCCGTTCACCTTCGTTCCACTCCCGCCCAGCGCAGCCGCGCCCAACCGCTCAAGTCTTGTGTGGTTGATGGGGCAAGAGGAAGCGCGCCGGCGCAAGGAATTGGACAACGAAGCCCTCTCGCGCGACATCGAGCGCCAATCACATTCGCTTCTCGGCGCAGTGCGTATCGAGGGCGAGCGCGGGTTCTTTCCGATGGCGCGCCAGATTGTGCCCAAGATCGTGGGCGAACGGTTGGCGCTTGTCGGCGATGCGGCGCATGTCCTGCCGCCGATCGGCGCGCAAGGACTCAATCTCGGCCTGCGCGACATCGAGGCGATGATCGCCTGCGCGATTGAAGCGCGAGCGGAGGGGCGCGATGTCGGCGGACCGGAGACTTTGCGCGCCTATGAGCGCACGAGGCGCGCCGACATTGCTCTCCGAACCGGCGCGGTTGATAGCCTCAATCGGGCCCTGCTCGCTCATTTTGCTCCGCTCGATTTCCTGCGCGGCGCCGGCTTGTCGACGCTCTCGTCCATTGGGTCGCTGCGCCGCCTGGTAATGCGGGCGGGCATCGGGCCCCGGCGGGCGTGGCGATCGCCCTAATCTGAACTCAATCCGGGTTGACGGCGTTTGCTGCGAGAGTTCGACAAGGGCGGACCTCTCGCCCCCACCTGATTCCAATTCCAAGAGAAGCTGACCATGTCGTCGACGACTGCTGATGCCGCCGTTTCCTCCGAGACTATCGCCGCTGGCGCCCGCGAGGAGAAGCGGGTGAACCTTTTCACGCTCTGCCTTTTGGCTTTGGGCGTCGGGATATTCACCGGCGTCGGGGCGGTGGCGCTGCGCTCGCTGATCGGCCTCATCCACAACGCCATGTTCAACGGCATATTCAAGATCGCCTACGACGCCAACATCCTCGAGGGGCCGAGCCGGTTCGGAAACTGGGTCATCCTGTCGCCGGTCCTGGGCGGCCTTGTCGTGGTCTATCTGGTGGAGCGCTTCGCGCCCGAGGCCAAGGGCCACGGCGTCCCGGAGGTGATGGACGCCATCTATTACAAGCGCGGCGAGATTCGCGGCATCGTCGCGGTCATCAAGTCGCTGGCCTCCGCGCTCTCCATCGGCTCGGGCGCGTCGGTCGGCCGGGAGGGGCCGATTATCCAGATCGGCTCGGCGCTGGGCTCGGCCTTCTCGCAGGCGATCGGGCTCTCGACCGGGCAGAAGATCACCCTGCTCTCGGCGGGCGCGGGCGCGGGCATCGCGGCCACCTTCAACACTCCCCTCGGCGGCGTCCTGTTCGCCACCGAGATCCTTTTGCCGGAAGTCTCCAACCGCACCTTCCTGCCCGTGGTCATCGCGACGGGCGCTGCGACCCTCGTCGGGCGCATCCTCATCGGCCCCAACCCGGCCTTCGCCGTTCCCGAGGTCTTCTTTCCGTCCGCCAGCGCCTTCAGCGTCGAGGAGGCGATCGCTTTCGTGTGTCTCGGCGCTCTATGCGGCGTCGCCTCCTGGGCGTTCATCCGGCTTCTCGTGTTCATGGAGGACGGCTTTCCCAAGCTGCCGGGTAACGTCTATACCCAGAACATCATCGGCATGGTCCTGGTCGGCCTCATGATGGTCGGCTGCATGCACGCTTTCGGCCATTCCTATGTCGACGGCGTCGGCTATGGCGTCATCCAGTCGGTCCTTGACAAGAGCATGACGGCGACCGGCCTCCTCGTCCTGCTGTTCGCGCTCAAACTCTTGGCCACGACCGTCAGCCTCGGTTGCGGCGCCTCGGGCGGCATCTTTTCCCCCTCGCTTTTTATGGGCGCCACGCTCGGCGCGGCCTTCGCCTCGGTCGCCGGCCTCGTCCTTCCCCACGCCGGCCTGACCTTGCCGTCGGCGGCGATCGTCGGCATGGCGGCGGTGGTCGGCGCGGGCACCGGCGCCGTCATGACCGGCATCATCATGGTGTTCGAGATGACCCGAGACTACGCGATCATCGTGCCAGTGATCGTCGCCGTCGCGGTGGCGGCCGGCGTGAGGCGCGCGCTGATTCCGGAGACGATCTACACCATCAAGTTGCGTCACCGCGGCCATCGCATACCGAAGGAGCGGCACGTCAATCTCTATCTCGTCCAGCAGGCGCAGGACATCATGGAGCGTCGGTTCATCCTCGCCAAGGCAGGCTCGACGTTGCGCGAGTGCATGGGCTGGGAAGACGTCGACGATCTGCGCGCCATCATTGTCGAGCAAGACGGCAGGATCGTCGGCCTGGTCCCGCCCCGTTCCGGCATATGGCGCGAAAGCGTGAACAACCCGGACCGGCCGGTGGAGGAGTTCGTCGAAAAGCGCCTAGTCGTCTGCCGCGACGTCGATTTGCTGAGCCAAGTGCTGGCGCGCCTCAAGCGCCACGGCGCGGGCGCGGCGATCGTCTTCCATGGCGAGCACCGGCCGCGCGCCAGCGATGTGGTCGGCGTCATCACCAAGCGCGCGATCGCCGACGCGGTCATCGACAATTACGCCGACTGAGCGTCAAGGCGGAGCTCCGACCACGCCATCCGCCTTACCTGTCCAGGACGTCGGCGATGTAAAGCGCTATGAGCTTCCGCGCTTCGCTGACTAGCGTTGTGGCGCGCTCGTCTTCCCCCGCCGCGAGCGCCGGGATCATCTTCATGACCTGGTTCACGATGACCGCGGCCGTGGCCGCCTCATCCTCGCCGAGCGCCGGGTTACCGATCTTGAGGATCGAGGCGATCCGTTCGCGCAGCTTGTCGCCGAGCGGTTTCCGGCGCTCGACGATGCCAGCGACCGCGGTCGAGAGCGCGATCGCCGCGTCCCGGTCCGCTCCTTGTTTGAGCTTATAGTCGATGAAGAGGTCGGCGAGCCGGCGCGCCGAACATCCTGGGGCAAGCTCCTCGACCCGCACGAATGCGGCGGCCGCACCGTTCCGCGAACCGATCGAACAAAGCCTCGGCGAGCGCCTCCTTGGAGGGGAAGAACTGGTAGAGAGAGCCGATCGCGGCCCCCGCCCGCTCGGCGATCTCCGTCATTGTGGCGCCGTCGTAGCCCTTCTCGGCGAATACAGCGGCGCCGGCGTCGAGGAGCGCGGCGACCCGTTGCTTTCCCCGCTCCCGTTTGGGCTCGCGCGCCGGCAGATAGCTTGTGGTTGACATAAATGAGGAACACTCATAAAAACTATTTGTGAGTATTCCTCATAAATCATGATCGCGCAACCCGCGCTCCGGTCCGGGAGCCTGAATTTCCATGATCGCTCTTAACCCGCGCACCACCGCGCTCGTGCTGATCGACCTGCAAAAGGGCGTGCTTGGCCGCACGCTTGCGCCGATATCAGCCGAGGAACTGCTCGAGCGCTGCAAGGCGCTGGCGCGACGGTTCCGCGGCGCAGGGGCGCCGATCGTGCTTGTCAACGTAGTTCCGCAGCGCGACGGGCCGAACCGTCAGGTCGACGAACCCATTGCGCTGCCCAAGACCCTGCCTCCGGGTTTCGCCGACCTCGCTCCCGGCCTTGCCGAGCCCGGCGACATTCTGATCACCAAGTCGACCTGGGGCGCGTTTTTCATGACCGACCTCGATTCCGAGCTGAAGCACCACGGCGTGCGCACGATCGTCCTTGGCGGCGTCGCCACCCATATCGGCGTCGAGTCGACCGCGCGGCAAGCGTGGGAGCTTGCCTACGAGCTTGTCATCGCGCGCGATGTGACAAGCAGCACGGCCATCGAGCCACACGAGGGGACGATGCGGCGTATCTTTCCGCGGATCGCGCGAGTCACGGACAGCGACGCCCTCGCGTTTCGCGGCTGAAGACGGAATGTCTTCTCGCACCCTCCCCAAGACGCCCCGAATGATCCAATGGGCCGTGCTAGTCGCAGCGTCCGTCGTCTTCATCGCGGCTTTCGAATTGATGCGCCTGCCCGCCGCCCTGATGCTTGGCGCAATCGCTGCGGCCATCCTTCTGTCCTGGTTCGAAGGGCGCGTGACAGATTCCGCCCTGGGGCTTTGTTATCGCTCAGGGTTTCGTCGGCTGCCTCGTCGCGCGCGCCATCACGCCCGAAATCGTGGTGACGATTTTTCGTGAGTGGCCGATGTTCCTTCTCTTGATTGGTGCGGTCATATTCTTCGCCGCCGTCCTCGGTTACGTCCTCGCGCGCTTGCGAGTGCTCCCTGGCACGACCGCAGTCTGGGGGTCGTCGGCCGGCGCGGCGACGGCGATGGTGCTGATGTCCGGAGCCTTCGGCGGTGACATGAGGCTGGTCGCCGTCATGCAATATCTTCGGGTCGCCTGCGTTGGGCTCGTGGCGTCGCTCGTCGCTCGAGCATGGATGGCGCCGGGCGCCGCGACGTCTGCATCAATCGTCTGGTTCCCACCGCTGGCGCCGGGCCCTTTTTTCGCAACGCTGCTCTTAGGCCTGGGCGGCGCAATCATTGGGGTCAAATCCAGGATTCCCGCCGGCGCCTTGCTTGTGCCGATGTTTGTCGGCGCGCCGCTTTCCGCGACGCATCTTCTTACGATCACGCTGCCGCCCTGGCTTTTGGCGATCTGCTACGCGATCGTCGGCTGGGCCATTGGCCTCCGGTTCACCCGCGAGACGGTTCTCTATGCGGGGAAGCAATTGTCGATCATCCTGGCCTCGATCTTCACGTTGATCGCCATGTGCGGCGGTCTCGCCTTCGCACTTCACGAGGCCGCCGGAACGGACCCGCTGACCGCGTATCTCGCGACCAGCCCCGGCGGCGCCGATGCGGTGGCGATCATTGCGGCATCGTCCCGGGTCGATCTCCCCTTCGTCATGGCGATGCAGATCGGACGGTTGCTGGTGGCGGTTCTGGTCGGCCCTGCTCTTGCGCGAACGATTGCCCGCTGGGCCGGGAGCGAACGTGAGCCGTCCGACGTTCAAAGCAGCAAGTGAAGGACCAGCCGCGATGTTCAATCTTCCCTGGTATGTTTATCTGCTGCAATTCGTCGCCGGACTGTTCTTGGCCAATGGGATTCCGCATTTCGTTCAGGGGACGAGCGGCCATCGGTTCCAGAGCCCGTTCGCGTCGCCGCCGGGTGTCGGAAAATCCTCACCGGTCGTCAATGTGTTGTGGGGGTTCCTTAATTTATCGCTTGGCTTCGCTCTGCTTGGCGCTTTTGCGCCCAAGGGGGCGGACGTCATTCTCGAATGGACGTTCGTCGGCCTGGGTGCGCTCCTCGTCGCCATCTTTTGCGCCTGGCATTTCGGCCGGGTGAGGTCAGGGCGTGGTTAAAACGATGCGACTTGAGACGCCTCTCACGCGCCGCGATAAATGTCCCTGTAAGCTTCTCGAAGCGCGGCCTTTTGCACCTTGCCCATGGCGTTGCGCGGCAGGGAATCGACAAGGACAATCTGTTTGGGCGCCTTGAATTTAGCCAAGCGGCAGCCCAGCGCCGAGAGGATCGCCAATTCAGTCACCGCTGCGCCCGGACGCCTGACGACCGCGGCCGTCACGGCTTCGCCGAAATCGGCATGCGGGACGCCGAACACGGCGCTCTCGAGCACGCCCTCGATCGCGTCGATCTCGGTCTCGACCTCTTTCGGATAGACATTGAACCCGCCAGAAATTACCAGGTCCTTGGCCCGCCCGACGATGTGGATGTAGCCGTCATCGTCAGCGTGGGCCAAGTCGCCGGTGATGAAATAACCGTCGGCGCGAAATTCCTGGTTCGTCTTCTCCGGCATCCGCCAATAGCCGGCGAAGACGTTCGGGCCCTTGACCTCGATGACGCCGATTTCGCCAAGCCCAACCTGCGCGCCGCTCTCGAGATCGGCGATGCGCACGCTAACCTCTGGAAGCGCAAAACCCACCGAGCCGGGTCGGCGTTCGCCGTCGTAGGGGTTCGATGTGATCATATTGGTTTCGGTCATGCCGTAGCGCTCGAGAATTGCGAAGCCGGTCCGCTCCCGCCAGGCGGCGTGAGTTCTCGGCGAGCAGCGGCGCAGAGCCCGAGACGAAGAGACGCATATTCGCGCAGACGTCCCGATCGAGGCCTGAGTGGTCGAGAAGTCGCGTATAGAAAGTCGGCACCCCCATCATCGTCGTCGCTTCCGGCAGCGCCGCAATCACTGCCTCCGGATCGAACCTCTGCATGAAGATCATCGTCGCCCCCGAGAGCAGCGCGACGTTGACCGCCACGAACAGCCCATGCGTATGAAAGACAGGCAGCGCGTGAATGAGTTTGTCGGCGGAGCTGAAGCGCCAGCAGTCGATCAGGGTCAGCGCGTTCGATGACAGATTCTCGTGCGTCAGCATCGCGCCTTTCGAGCGCCCGGTGGTGCCCGAGGTGTAGAGAATCGCAGCCAGATCATTGCTCGCCCGGGGCGCTGTTTCGAAGTCAGCTGGCGCCGCGGCGATCGCCGCGGCGAAAGTTCCATCGTGCTTGACGCCGAGACTCTCGACCGAGCGCAAGTTGAGTTCCCGTGCGAGCGCGCGAATCGCCTCGAGCCGGTCGGGACGGCAAAGGGTCAGCGCAGGTTCGGCGTCGCCAAGGAAATATTCAAGCTCGGCGAGCGTATAGGCGGTGTTCAACGGCAGCAGCACCGCGCCCGCCCGAAGGCACGCGAGAGCGACAACGATCACGTCAGTCGATTTCTCAATCTGCACTGCGACACGGTCGCCAGGCTTAACCCCAAGCGCGACCAATGCGTTCGCCGCCTGCGCCGAGCGCTTGAACAACTCGCCGTAGGTTAGAGCGGTGCTGTCTCGGGTCTCCAGAGCAAGCTTGTCAGGCTGGGGCGCTCGGGCCGCGATGAGGTCAAACAGATTTGCGGACTGATTTCGCGACACTTGGGCTCCAAATTGACGGAACGGGGCGGCATTCGGGACGCCGGACAAAAGCATTATAGGCTCGCGAGGGGCGCAAACGCGATAGGATAGAGGTCGCGCCGCCGGACCGAGATCCCGCCTCGCGGCTCAGCAGCTTGCAACTTGATTTCCTGGGCGATCTTCTTTCAAAAGCAGATCGAAACGCGGATTGGGGCTAAACGAAAGCGGAAGACATGGCCACGACTGAGAAGGCGCTGCGCGAATCAATCATCGCAGACGGCGCGAGCGTTGTGGCTGCCGGGCTCGGAGGCGCTCTTGTCGGCGACATTTCGGCGCGCTTCGAAGATTCGCTGCTCATCACGCCGAGCGGCGCGGACTATGCGGGCCTACGGCCGGCGATGATTGCGCTCATGCCTTTGGTCGGCGAATATGGCGCCTGGAAAGGTCCGATGAAGCCAACAGGCGAATGGCGCATTCATCTCGATATTGTGCGGGCCCGTCCCGACATCGGAGGAATTGTGCGTTTCCAGTCGCCTTACGCCACCGCTTTGGCCATGGCGCGCAAACCCATCCCGGCGGCTCATTCGATGATCGCGCTGTTTGGCGCGCCGATCGTCCGGTGCGCCAAATATGCGCCCGCCGGCACCAAGGAGCTGGCGGGCCTGACGCTGGAGGCGCTGGATCAAAGCCATGCGGTCCTGCTTAGCAACTACTGCGCATTGACGACCGGCCCAACGCTGGAGGCGGCGCTGGTCCGGGCGCTGGAGCTCGAAACCCTTGCCCGCCTCTACGCAATCGCCCTTTCACTCGGTCGTCCGGCCATACTTTCCGATGAAGAAGTCGGTCGCATCACCGAGCGCCTTAAGTCGAACGGCGCCGATGTCCGGGCGCGCATTGCGGCGCTGGTTGAAACTAGGGCAAGACCCGAGCCCAACGCCAAGGCCAAACGCGTCGCGCGCAAGCGGCGCTCTTGAGGCGATGCGCGGTCTGTCCCCGCGTGGGTTTCCTGAGCGAAAGCGCTGCGCGCGCCCGGTCTCAGCGTCCTCCCAGCCCAATTAGACGAATTTGCCGGTTGGCAGGCCAAGTTATACGCAAATGAAGCGTTGTTTAGGGTTGGTCTCAGCCAGCCCAAGGCCAAAGCCCCGTAACTTCAATCCCGTTGGGAATTGGTGCGGTCAAGAGGACTCGAACCTCCACTCCGGTTAAAGAACTAGCACCTCAAGCTAGCGCGTCTACCAGTTCCGCCATGACCGCACTTTTTCGCTCTGCGCCAGGGGGCGTAAAGCGAAGGCGGTCGTCTAACAAATCGTTCCCGCAATGACAAGCGAAAGGGCGGATCGCGGTTGGCGCCGAAAGGGAGGTCTCGATCAGCGGCGCCACAACGTCATGTCAGCCGGATCACCACCCCGATCCCCACGGCGGCGGCTGATAATAAGGGCCCGCATAGGGGCCGGGATAAGGACCCGGCGGTCCCGGGTAGGGTCCAATCGGCTCCGGTTCGGAAGCGTCGTAATGGGCGCGATCCGTCTCCGGCCCGGCCTCCGCGCGCATCAACTCGCCCTCCTGCAGCACGACAACCTGCGTTCCAACCGGAACGCGATTGTAAAGATCGATGATGTCGTGATTGAACAGGCGGATGCAGCCGCTCGACACCTTGGTGCCGATCGTCTCCGGCTCGTTGGTTCCGTGCAGCCGGAAGTCCGTGTCCTGATTGCCGCGATAAAGGTAGAGCGCCCGGGCCCCCAGCGGATTGCCGATGCCTCCCGACAGCCCGGCCGTGTAATGCGCATAGATCGGCATCCGGCAAATCATCTCTGCAGTCGGCGTCCAGTGCGGCCATTCGGCCTTTCTGCCGATGACGGCGTTACCGCGGAAGTTCAGCGCCTCCTCGCGGCCGACGCCCACGGTGTAGCGCATCGCCCTGCCGCCCGGCTCGACGAGATAGAGATGCCGTTCGCCGATCATGACGACGATCGTGCCTGGCCGGTAGGGGCCGGCGAACGCGACCTGCTGGCGAAGCACCCCCGGATCGATCCGACTCATGTCGAGCGCGGGGATCTCATGCCCATGGTCATTGATCGGGCCATAAGCGGCCGCGTTTGGATAGAAGCCGCCCCCGAGCGGGAACCCGCCTTGGGTCGCGCACCCCCCGAGCAGGACCGCGATTCCCGCAAGCACGCCGCGTCGGTCGACCCGCGTGGTCATTGTGAAAACATCTCGACGCCCCCGCCATGGAGATTTAGCCCTGTCCTCTCCGAAAGCTACGGCGGACGCAAGCCCCCCTACCCTACTCTGCTCCGCGCGCGAAGCGCAAAATGTCCGGCGCCGGGGCCTCGCGCTCGGCCGAGAAGTCCATCGTTTCGATCCGTTCGGCGCGGCGGGCGATTCGCGCTCCGGCCGCGCCGACCCCATGCACATCCTCCTGCGCCTGGCGGAAATGCATCTCGAGCTTGCCCGCGCGTTCGACGAGCAGGCGAACGTCGTTCATGAGCTTGCCGACCTCGGCCTGGATGGCGTGCGCTTCGTCGCGCATCCGCGCGTCGCGCAGGATCGCTTGCGCCACGCTGATCGCCATCATCATCAAGGTCGGCGAGACGATGACGACGCGCGCGCGATGGGCCTTCTGCACCAGTTCATCGAACTGGTCGACGAGATCGGAATAGATCGCTTCCGACGGCACGAACATGAGCGCCACGTCCTGCGTCTCGCCGGGCAGAAGGTATCGCTCGGCAATGTCCTTGACGTGCTTGCCGACGTCGGTGCGCACCCGCGCATGCGCCATCTTGCGTGCCTCCTCGTCGCGCGCGGCGCGCAACGCGGTGAAGCCTTCGAGCGGGAATTTGGCGTCGACGGCGAGCAGCCGGGCGTCGCCAGGCAGACGTATGACGCAATCGGGACGGGCTCGGTTGGAGAGGGTGAACTGGAACTCGTAAGCGCCCGCCGGCAAGCCATCGCGCACGATCGCCTCCATCCTCCCCTGACCAAAGGCGCCGCGTGACTGCTTGTTGGCGAGAATGTCCTTGAGCGACACGACTTCGCGGGTCATTTCGCTCAAGCGCGATTGGGCCGCGTCGATGACGGCGAGGCGTTCATTGAGCTTGCTCAGATTGTCTCCGGTCGTCTGCGCTTGGGCGTCGAGCCCGGCGCCGAGCCGCGCCCCGACCGAATCGAGCCGGTCGGCGACGACGCGAGCGAGGTCCGCCTGCCGCGACCCGAGCCATTCCGACATGCCCCCGATGCGCCCGCCGAGTTCCGCGCTCGACTGGGCAAGCGCGGCGAAGCGCGCCTCGATCGCCTCCTGCCGTTCGTCGGCAATCTCCCGCTCCCGCCGGCGCGCGACTCCGGCGCGCCAAAGCGCGATCAGGCTCAGCGCCGCGAGCACAGCCAGCAGGGACAAAGCCGCGCCAAGCGCCTCGGGGAAAGAGATCGGGACGCCATCGATGACGGCGATCGGGGAAGCGGGGATCATGAGACGCGAATTGAGCGATCGGAACAAAGTAAGAACACGTTTGACCGCGCTTGTCCAGCCGATTATCAGTCCCCGCGCTTCTCCCTCGAAAAGTCCCGCATGGCCCTCAAACCGATCATCATTTTACCCGACCCCAAGTTGCGTCTCGTCAGCAGAAAGATCGAGCGCATCGACAACGATCTGCGCAAACTGATCGACGATATGATCGAGACCATGCACGGCGCGCCGGGCGTGGGACTCGCGGCGATCCAGGTCGCCGAGCCCGTCCGTCTTTTGGTGATCGACACCGCCAAAAAGGAAGAAACTCCGGACCCGCAGGTTTTTATCAATCCGGAGATCGTGTGGTCGTCGGAGGAGCGCTCAACTTACGAGGAGGGGTGTCTTTCGATTCCCGAATATTACGCCGAGGTCGAGCGGCCAGCCTCCGTGCGCTCCCGCGCCCTCGACCGCGAGGGGAAGGAACGTGAGATCCTGGCCGAAGGCTTGCTCGCCACCGTTTTGCAGCACGAGATCGACCACCTCAATGGCGTCCTCTTCATCGACCACATCTCCAAGCTCAAGCGCGACCGGGTGATCAAGAAATTCCAGAAGGCCGCGAAGCGCGCTGGCGATGGTTCGCACGTCCTGTGAGTGCGGTTCGCCGGCTTTTGAATGGGCCGCGACCCTTGGGCTCAGATAGATTCAATTCTTCACGGAGGCATGCTCATGCAACGCGTCGCTATTCTTGGCCTTGGCATTATGGGAGGCGGCATGGCCGCCAATTGGCTGGCCAAAGGTTTTGAGGTCTCGGTCTGGAACCGCACAGCCTCCAAGGCTAAGGCGCTGGTCGACAAGGGCGCCAGGATCGCGCCGACGCCTCGCGAGGCCGCGACACGCGCCGACTTCATCTTCGCCATGGTGGCGGACGACGGCGCTTCACGCTCGGTCTGGCTCGGAAACGACGGCGCGCTCGCCGGAGCGAAGAGCGGCGCTATCGGAGTCGAATCGAGCACGTTGACCCCCGACTGGGTGCGCGAGCTTGCCCGTCAGGCTCAAGGCAAGGGCGTCGGCTTTCTCGACGCGCCGGTCGGAGGCAGCCGTCCGGCGGCGGCGAACGGCGAACTCAGGTTCTTTGTCGGCGGCGACCCTCAAACCTACGAGGCGGCGCGCCCCGCGCTCGCCGCGGTTGGGAGCAAGATGGATCTGCTTGGCCCTGTCGGTGCGGGCGCCACCTGGAAGCTCATCAACAACCAGCTCGCCGCGGGTCAGATCGCCGCGCTTGCCGAAGCGCTCGCGGTCGCCAAAAAGGCTGGTTTCAGAGATGAGCAAATCTCCGAGCTCATCCTGGGCGGCGCTCCGGCGAGTCCGATCGTCAAGCTGAAGTTGCCGCGCATGCTCGCGCAGGATTTCGAGCCAACGGATTTTGCGCTTCATCTCATGCTGAAGGACGCTCGTTATGCGACGGCGCTCGCAGAGGCGCTGGGCGCGCCGGCCGATATGATTGCGAGCGCCGCGAAGGCGTTCGCGCGCGCGGACGCAAAGGGGCTGGGCGACAAGGACATCGCCGCGGTCATCGGCTGAAGGCGGATTGCCAGCCCATGCGCTCGAGCGGAAGCGAGCCGCCGGGCCCGACTTCGCGGGGGGCGGCCGAACGGCATGCACAGAGACCTTCAGGATCTCCGCAATCTGCCGCGCTCGGCCTTCATCTCCTATCAGAAGAAGCATGCCCAGCCGCATAGGCCGCGCTCGCGTGCGCAGGCCGCTCAACGACCGGCCTATCCAGGCCTCGCCGCCTTCGCTCCTCACCGATTCTGGAAGTGGTTGACCGAATATTGGCGATTTCGAATCGGCCGGCGGCATCCGTTCCAGACTTATGACGGCGAGGACGGCGACAATGGCGTCTACCGGCTTCACCGCGACGCGCGCGAGATCCGCATCGCGCTCGCGGGCGATTGGGGAACCGGCACCGACGAGGCGGCTCAGGTCGCGGCGCTGATCGAAGCCTGGCGGCCTCATTATTCGATCCATCTGGGCGACGTCTATTACGTCGGCGACCCCGGCGAAGTGGGCGCGAATTTCCTCGGCGTGCCCAATCCCCGCTACCACTTCGCGCCGTGCAAATGGCCTTTAGGATCAGAGGGCGCCTTTGCGCTCAACGGCAACCATGAAATGTATGCGCTAGGCTACGGCTATTTCGATCACATCCTGCCCCAGCTCGGCGTCCGCGGCGGTCCGCGCGGACAAAGGGCGAGCTATTTCTGCCTGGAGAACGACCATTGGCGTATCATCGCGCTTGACACCGGCTACAATTCCGTCGGCGCGCCGGTGCTTGAGCACTTCCTTCAGCCCGGCTGCGCCCTGCCGGCGGAACTGATCGAATGGCTGCGCACGGTCGTTAAGCCGCGCTCGGGCGATCCCCGCGGGATTGTGATCCTCAGTCATCACCAATATGTCTCGCGCTTCGATCATTGCTATCCGAAGCCGGCGCAACAACTGGCGGAGTTCTTCTCTCGTCCAGTCCTGTGGCTCTGGGGGCACGAACACTGCTTGGCGATTTACGAAAAAGCGGCGATGGAGGGCGGCGTCACGGCCTATGGACGATGCATTGGCCATGGCGGCATGCCGGTCGATCTGCCGCCCAAGACGCCACTTCACGACTTCGCCGTCGAATTCGTCGACGAGCGCCTTTATCCGAACGATGAGAATCTCGTCGTCGGCTACAACGGCTTCGCGAAAATGACGTTGCGCAACGATCAGCTGACGTTGAACTATGTCGACGTGCGCGGCGCGCGCGTGTTCAACGAGACGTGGACGGTCGATCAAGGCAAGCTTGTCCGCGTGGCGGCGCGACGAGGGTGACAGGTTCGCTTTCATAAGCGACCACGCGCAGGGCGAAACGCCAAAGGGGCTTCATCGAGAGATGCAGGATTTGACCCTGAACACCGAGCGCCCCTGGCATTCAGAGCCGGCCGCGGCCGCGCTCCACGAGCTCCAGTCCTCGACTCAAGGGTTGAGCTCCGACGAAGCCTTAAGGCGGCTCGAGGCGGACGGTCCCAACCGCCTGCCCGCGCCCAAGCCGCGCTCGCTGTTCGCGCGTGTCTTCGCCCAGTTCAACAACCTCCTCATTTATGTCCTCCTTGCTTCGGCCCTCGTCACCATCTTCCTGCGCCACGTTCTCGACGCCGTGGTCATTCTCGCCGTCGTCGTCATCAACGCGGCGATCGGATTCATCCAGGAAGGGCGGGCGGAGAAGGCGCTCGAAGCCATCCGCGCGATGCTGACCCCGGAGGCCTCGGTGGTGCGCGACGGACGGCGGCTGACCGTTCCGGCCGAAAGCCTCGTGGTCGGCGATGTCGTGCTGGCCGAAGCCGGTGACCGCATTCCCGCCGACCTAAGGCTGTTGCGCGCGACGGGCCTCAGGATCGAAGAGGCCGTGCTGACCGGCGAGGCGGCCGCGTCCGACAAGTCGATCGAGCCCGTCGCGCCCGCCGCAGCGCTCGGCGACCGCGCCTCGATGGCCTATTCCGGCACGATGGTCGCCAGCGGGCAAGGCGCAGGGTTGGTCGTCGCCACCGGCGCCGCAACCGAGCTTGGGCGCATCAGCGCCATGGTCGGGGGCGTCGAGACGCTGACCACGCCGCTCCTGCGTCAGATGAACGTCTTCGCCCAGCGCTTGACGATCGTCATTCTGGCGCTCGCGGCTTGCGTCTGCGTCTTTGCCGTCATGGCGCGCGGCTACGAGCTCGAGCATGCGTTCATGGCCGCGGTCGGGGTCGCCGTCTCCGCGATTCCCGAAGGCCTGCCCGCGGTGATGACGATAACGCTAGCCATTGGCGTCAAGCGGATGGCGGATCGCAACGCCATCATTCGCAGCCTGCCCGCGGTCGAGACCTTGGGAGCGGTGTCGACGATCTGCTCGGACAAGACCGGCACGCTCACCTTGAACCAGATGACGGTCGGCGCGGTTCGAACCGCATCGGCTGAATTCGAGACGACCGGAACCGGCTACGAGCCGCGTGGCGAGCTCCTGCGCGACGGCGCGGCGATCGACCCTGCCGCTTATCCCGATCTCGGCGCAATCGCCCGCGCGGCTCTCATTTGCAACGACGCCTCGCTCAGACAGTCGGGAGCCGAGTGGATCGTCGACGGCGACCCGATGGAGGGCGCGCTGATCGCCTTCGCAATGAAGACCGGCGCGGACTTCGAGGCTGCGAAGCGCGAATTCCCGCGGCTCAAGGAGGTTCCCTTCGACTCGCGCTATCGATTTATGGCCACCTTGAATCCCGTCGGCGATGGCCATCTCATCACCGTCAAGGGCGCGCCCGAGCGCGTGCTCGAACTCTGTGGCTCACAGCGCGCGGCGACCGGCGATACGCCGCTCGACCCCTCGGCCTGGCGCGCTGCGATCGACAAGCTCGCCGCTCGTGGCCAGCGTGTCATCGCCTTCGCCTCGAAGCCGGCGCGCGCCCCCGACAGCCTCGACCTCGCCGATGTCGAAGAGGGCGGACTCACGCTGCTCGGGCTTGTCGGGCTCATCGACCCGCCACGGCCGGAAGCGGTCCAGGCGATCGCCGAATGCAAGGCGGCGGGGATCGACGTCAAGATGATCACCGGCGATCACGCCTCGACCGGGGCGGCGATTGCGCGCAAGCTGGGCTTGGGCACGGGCGTCGTCGACGCGCTCACCGGCCACGCCATCGACGCGATGGACGACGAGGCGCTCCGCCGCGCGCTGCCGACGACGTCCGTTTTCGCTCGCACCAGCCCCGAGCATAAGCTCCGACTGGTCGAGGCGTTGCAGACCGACGGAGCCGTCGTGTCGATGACCGGCGACGGCGTCAATGACGCGCCCGCGCTCAAGCGCGCCAACGTTGGCGTCGCCATGGGCCGCAAGGGCACGGAGGCCGCCAAGGAAGCGGCCGAAATGGTGCTGGCTGACGACAATTTCGCCACCATTGCCGCAGCCGTGCGCGAGGGCCGCATCGTCTATGACAATCTGGTCAAGGTGGTCGGCTGGGCGTTGCCGACCAATGGCGGCCAGGCGATGGCGATCGTCGCCGCCGTCCTCTTGGGCGTCACCTTGCCCATGACGCCGGCGCAGATCCTCTGGGTCAACATGGTCACCGGCGTCACGCTCGGACTTGTATTCGCCTTCGATCCGGCTGAGCCCGGAATCATGGAGCGTCCGCCGCGCGATCCGCGCGCGCCTATTCTCTCGTCTCTCCTGGTTTGGCGAACGGCGCTCGTGTCGGCCCTGTTCTGCGCGCTGGTGTTCGCCGTCTTCTTCTGGGCGCTTAAGCGCGGCGAGGAGCTCGAACATGCGCAGACCTTCGCGGTCAACACGATGGTCGGGCTCGAAATCGCCTACCTCTTCAGCGTTCGGCTGCGCCGCAGCGCGCCCTTCGACTTGCGCCCTATTCGCTTGACGCGCGCGCTTCTGATCGGGATCGCCGCCGTCGTCGTGCTGCAAATCCTGTTCACCTATTTGCCGCCGCTCGAAACCCTCTACGATACGCGGCCGATCGATTGGCCCGACTTGGCCGTCGCCGCCCTCGCCGCGATCGGCTTGATCGTGGTGCTCGAACTGGAGAAGGCGATCCGGGTCGGGCTGTTCGGCGCGGGACGGGGGTGAGACGCACAGCGGCGCCATTCCGAGGAGCGCAGCGACGAAGCAATCCAGGGAACGTGGGCGCCCTATGTTCCCCTGGATTGCTTCGCTTCGCTCGCAATGACGGCTATGCTTCGTCGGAGCGAGTCCGGTGGGGCTCGCGGTCAATCGCGTCGATGGGTCGTGGGAAACCCGATGTCCGCGTCGTTCAACGTGTTCGTCTGCAGCACCTTCGACGACCTCGAGCGGGAGCGCGAAGCGGTGCTCGACGCCATTCGTCGCGTCCAGCAGCGCCATAATGCGATGGAGTTCTTCGGCGCCCGTCCCGGCCGGCCGATCGATGTCTGCCTCGACGAGGTTCGCAAGAGCGACCTCCTCGTTGTCATCGTCGGGCTCAAATATGGGAGCCTGCCCCCCGGCATGGGGGTTTCGTATTCGCAGGCCGAATACGAGGAGGGCGTTCGGCTTGAGAAGCCCTGCCTCGTCTATCTGCGCGATGACGATGTTCCCATCCTGCCGAAGTACGTCGAGCAGGATCCCGACAAGATAAAGCTACTGAAGACGTGGAAGGACGCGCTCAACGCGAAGCACACCGTCGCCAAATTCGAGAGCTGGCCTAAGCTCGCGGTCCAGGTCGCTGCGGACATCGGAAATGTTCTGCTGGTGAGGGCGACTGCCGAGGCGAAGGGCGTTGCTGAGGCGCCTTTGCGCGAAGTGCTCAAGCGGCTCGGCGAAACGGAGGTCGCGGGAGCCGAAATCCCCGACCGCCTCGCCAAAGCCGCCGACGAATTGCTTCGCCTGCGCGCCGACCTCGCGAGGCTCAGCAACGACCGGCCGGAATTCGCCGCCATCCGCGCCCGCGCCTCGGCTCTAATCGACAAGGGCGAGTTTGATGCGGCACGGGCCGCTCTCAACGAAGGCCGAGAAGCCGCCCGCACGATGCGCGAGGAGATGAGCAAGACCGAAGCAAGTTTTCTGCGAGACGAGGCGCGCGTCGATCGTCTGCAACTCAACTACGGCGCAGCCTGCGCCAAATTCGCCGAAGCAGGACGCCTCGATCCGGACAACGTCTGGCTGTGGATCGAGCTTGGCGATCTCTGGACGACACGAGGGTCGCTCACGGAGGCCGAGAAAGCCTTCTTCGCCGCGCGCGACGCCGCCACGCGCGACGGGAAAGACCGGGACTTGGCGAGCGTTACATACTGAATTGGCGACCTACGGGTCGAGCAAGGTAACCTCGCGGGTGCGCTCAAGTCTTATCAAGCAAGTCAAGCGACTTTTGACCGGCTAGCAAAAGCTGAACCGGGCAACTCGGAGCATCGACGTGACTTGTATGCGGTCGCCGTGATGGTCGGGAGCGTTCAGGCCGAGTTAGGTAACCTTTCCAGCGCACTGACGTCATATCATGGCGCCCTCCATATCATTGGCGGTTTGGCGACTTCTGATTCCGCGAACGCGCGCTGGCAACGTGAGCTATCAGTCGTGTACAACAATATCGGCGATGTGCAGGTCGCGCAGGGCGACCTCGCCAGCGCACTCACCTCCTATCGCGATGATCTTGTGATCGCCGACCGCCTGGCCAAATCCGATCGCGGCAACGCCGGCTCGCAGCGCGATCTCTCGGTGTCCTAAGAACAAAATCGGCGACGTGCAGGTCGCGCAGGGCGACCTCGCCGGCGCGCTCAAGTCCTTTTCCGATAGCCCCGCGATCCGAGACCGCCTGGCGCAATCCGATCCCGGCAACGCCGGCCGGCAGCGCGATCTCGCGGTGTCGAACGCAACGACCGCGAATGCGCTCAAAAGTATCGAAAGGCAGCGAGGCGTTGGCGGCGCTGCAGCGAGGCCACGCGATCATGGTTCGCCTGTCCGCCCTATCCCCAGACAATGTCCAATGGAAGCAGGACCTCGACTGTTTCGAGGCGCGGATCGCCGAACTCTCGCAATAGGCTGCGCCGTGCCCCGAGCCGTTTGCGGCCGAGCTTCTCAGTCCTTCGGGCGCGAGGCTCGACCCAATGGGCTCGTCTGCGCCTTGAACGGGCGCGAAGGGGTATTTAACGCCCTTCGCCGCGTCCAACCGCGACATAATGCGATTGAATCGGTCGGCGCGCGCGGCTTTCTGGGCGCCGAATCGCGACCCTGAGCCAGCGGCGGTCCCGAGGCGCCCTTGCTTGAAGCGTCCAAACGCCTCACGGGGCGCGGAGGAGGTCGCCGAAGCCCGAGATCAGGGCAACCGACATTTACTTGTATAAACCCGAACTTCGTGTTATAAATTTTCTATTCGCCGGATTTGAGAGCCGCTGGGCGGGATCGAAGAGAGAGGACGGAACGCGTCTTGCCGGTGTCCTCGCAAGCTTAACACAGAGGGAGAAATTTTTATTTGAATCTCTCGTAACCCATTGAAAAGTCCCGATTCGGAGAGCCAAATAATCGTTTAAGATATTGATTTCGTTGATGTTTTATGTGAGTATAAAGCTCCTAAATAGCTCATAGCTACCCTACCCGTGGAGCGAGCCTCCGCAGCCCCGTAGCGCCCATCTCAGCCCCACCCGCCTCCGCTATCGGCTCACCAGCGAGCACGGTCCCTGGCCCCTCTGTGCGCCTCGGATGCTCCCTTTCAAAAGAACATAACAACTCTGGCTTGAATCCTTTGTCCGAGTGTGCTGAAAATAGAGCCGCCATCAAGCGTGCTGCCTGAGCCCTATTTGCAAGGTGGGCTCACCCGTACTTACCCTTATGGAATGATTCCAAGGGTATAAACAAAGTCCGGTGGCTAGGAATAGGCACATGGCAATCCTGCAAAAATATAGCGCCTAGTTGCGCCCAGAGCGCGGCTGGCCTCTTTGCTGGATTGGCACAGATGACTTCTAGCTCAACCAGACCGCCTACTATCGCCTAGAGAAGCGGTGGAATACCTCCAAGCGCGCTATGGACTGACGATAAGCATTAAATCGTTGTATTCAATGACCTCTCGTGGAACTAGCCCAAAACCAACGTATTTTCGTAATCGACCACGTTTTACACAACCTGATTTAGACGAATGGGTGCGTATAAATCTGTCTGACAAGCGTACACGTGGTGGCCTACAATGAGCGAGGTCACTGTAATCGCCTTTATGGGTTCAATCGTTAGGCTTACAGTTCCGTATCACCCAAAGAGGCCAGAGATTGAGAAAGCAATAGAGGAAACGTTGCGCTCAGGCGCTGTCGCTTGGGAACCTGACGACCATGGTGTCAATGTTGTTTGTGAATATAAAAACAACTTATGGAGACCACGTCGTAGATTCCTAGTTAGAGAGGATTATGATTCGGAATAGCCTATTGTGAATTGAGTGGGCGCAACCAGCCTTTCCCGTTGCGCCCACAGTGTTCTTTTAGGCCACCCGCGTTATGCGGGTCTTTTTCTCAAATTCTGCGATCTGCTATTCTCCAATTCATCTGCTGATAGGTTGGCCGGATCAAAGCCATCCTCAGACTTCGTTATTAGGGTGGTCGAATTGCCCCACTTGTTCGGCCTACCGGCAATGAGGTGGAGTCTCCGTACCTCTATCGCTAACTTGGCCCCTTGTATCACCACAGCATCACGGACGCGCTTCTCAACGCCCTTGACCTTAACCACATCGTAGTGGCGCGATGCCGAGTCCGCCAGCTCCACTAACTGCTCTTCAAATATGGACAATCTGTCCTGCAAAGATTGCTCATACAGAAGCCTGAACTCTGAGTGCTCGCGTAGCCACTGATTTACGCGGCGCACTGTCGGCATGTGATCGTCAAGGCAAATAACGGTCAGCAATTCGCCAGAAGCGCACCGCTCGCACAGCTCGCTCGCGAGCGTGTCAGAATACGCTAGGCCATCCTTACGCTGCTTGGTGCGCTCCTGTCGCTCTCGCTCAATCCGCAAGCGCTCTTGTTCAACTCTAAGGCGCTCAGCATCAAAGCGCTTTTTGCGTCTTTCCTGCTCAGGCCTCCAGCGCCTCTCCTTCACCGTTCCAGACCACTGTGGTCCCGAACAGTTCCTCATCCGTCATTGCGGAAAATCGCTCAGCTGCGCTCGCGTTCATTTGAGTGCTCATTTCTCTAACCTCTCATATTGACCTGCCTGTAGTCTTTTCAGCTCCTCTCTTAGCAATATCACTTTACGAGCATTAAGAGCCTCCAAATACAGCGCTAGATTACGTGCTGCGTGGCCCTCCATCATTGCTCTAATTTCACGCTTAAATCTGTTTTCACATCTAGTGACGCGCCCAGACTTCCTGCCTTCATTAACTATTAGCTCAGTCACTTCAGGATCATTGTTGACAGGCTCTGAAGAAGCCTGTCTTTCCTCAGCAATCCTCTTTCTCACATTGTTATTCTTCCACATTCGCGCGGCTTTATTGCGTAGTGGCTCTTTAGGATGATCTGCATCTTTGAGCATTGAAGCGCTCTCAGTTTCTATACTGTAGCCCCTATAACACATCTCATGCAGTAAGTAAAGCACAACTCTATCTAGGCCGCTTACTTTTCTTTCTGGGCACCCTATAGTGAACAAGAAGGAAACTCGCTTGCCTTCCTGACCACATAGTGCATGCCCCACGTTGTAACAAACTGTTACTCGCGCTATACTTGTTTTTTACCTGTACCGGCGCTATCACTATTTCGTCGCCGAGGTTCGCTTGTGACTGGCGAAATACAATGACCACTGCTTCCCATAGTGTTGCAGATGTGAGCATTCGTTACGTCAGTATGACTGACGCTGTGTACGAGAATCGCACCACATATAGCGTGATTAGCCGCCTCATCAAAGATGGCAAGATCGCTGTTCACTTAGTTGCCGCGCGTATTATGCTTGATGGGGATGAAGCAGCTAGAGAAATCGTCAAGTTTAAAAATCGCTCTGTGCTGCTCCAAGCAGTTCAGCCGAGTCTAGTCTGATATAAAGGCAAGTTCGGGAGGCGCACCAGTGTCAGGGCCACGTCCTATGCCGAATATAACCGAAGATGATCGCCACCTTACACTGAACAAAGTAACAGATGATCGTAACGCGCTTGAGTTTACGTTGCGCCCAGTAGATGATCACCCTACGATGGATGATGTTTTGGCTAATCAAAAGAAGGTTTTTACCAGACGATGATGAACATCCTACACCAGAAGAGGCCGCAAGGAACAGACTTGAGGCGGAGGACGCAACTAGAGGAGCGCCTAGGCCAGATTTTGACAAGACCATAGACCAAAAGAACGCAGAAGCCAGCAGAGCTAGAGAGGCCAGACGCACTCGCAATGAACAGCAACTATTAATTGAAATGTTACAGAGCAAGGGTCTTGATGGTTTACGAGCAACAATGAACAAGTATTTCGCGTTCTCAGTTATAGGTGGCAAGGCGAAATACATCAGAGAGATAGGAGACGACTTCAATATCTGGGAGCCGTCAACTATGGCCGAGTGGTGCAGCAATAAGCCGGCCACCGTACAGTCGATTGACCCAGAGGGTACGGTTAATTCCAAAGAAGTCCCGTTGGTACCAATCTATAAGGCAGGGCGATTTGAATACCCCAAGGGCTTATCGTTCACTCCTGGCAGCACCTTTGATCGCAATGACCGCTCTATAGATGCCTATGAGACCTGGCGAGGCTGGGAGACGGTTGGAAATAAGTGGAGCAGCGTTGCCGAGAAGCGCGCTCTCAAGGAAGTTCGCCGGTTCATATATGTCATTATATGTGACAAGAACGCTATGCACTTTCATTGGGTATGCTCGTGGATCGCAGACCTCATACAGCACCCTGATGCGCCCAAGGGAGTTGCGCTTGTCCTCATCGGTCCCAAGGGCATTGGAAAGACGTTCTTTGGTGAGCTCATCTGTGCTCTGATCGGTGAAAAATACAGCTTCATTACCGCAGACAAAAACGACATATTCGGCGACTTCAACGGACACCTGGAGCGCCTCATGTTCCTTGTTCTTGAAGAAGCTGTGTGGGCTCAAAATCATCAGATTGAGGCTATTCTAAAGGTCATCATAACAGACAAGAGGCGCGCCAGTCACGCTAAGTACCAAGACGACAAGATGGTCCCCAACTTTCTCCGCTCTCTTATATTAGCCAACCCAGGTTGGGCAGTCCCTATGAGCCAAGACGAGAGGCGCTTCACTGTCCTCAATCCTTCATCCTCAAATAAAGAATACCATGCTTATTTTGGTGATTTATATTCACACATCAACGCTGGCCGAAGCGCCATCATGTACTATTTCGAGAACTACAGAATAGGAAAAGGTGGAGGTAATATCCGTAGCGGTCTCACGACCAAAGAAGAAGAGACCCAGAAAGACGAGAGTTTGGAGCCATTCGAGCGCTGGTTGCTGGAGGAATTTACGTTCACCGGCTCTGTCATGTGCTGCAAGCTGTTCAATGACGGAAAGGCAGGAATGGAAATTGTTAGGAGCGATTTACGTGACATGTATTCTGCTTGGTGCAAAGAAAACGGAATCAGACAGCGCAAAATTATGACTACGCGGCAATTTGGCGTCAAACTAGGCGCGTATTTCCCCAAATTGGATGATCGAGGTAACTTGATGCGCTCCAGTAATGGCCGGGTCATCTCCATCTTCAGTGGTGAGAGTACTCATACCAGCGATGGAAAGACATATCCATTTCCAAGCATAACTGAAACACGAAAGCTTGTTGGCAAGGTACTAGCAAAAGACGAGTCATATTGGGAGGACGGCAGCGACAAATGGGAAGCGCACCCAAGCTGTGGCAAAGGCTCGCCGTCGTCAGTTGCTGTTTCGTCAGAGGATAAAGAGAAGTTAAAAGGGATCATTGATGGTGATGTTACCATAGTTACTCTAGTTGCGCCATCTCATAAGGAATTATAAGTACAGTCTGCATTGAGTTTGTGGTTTTCAGTACAGTTTCGATTCGTTTGTTTTTATCTGCACGGCACAGATCTGTATGTGCGTTCATTGTACTTGCTGGATCATGTATAGAAAACAAACGAACAAACAGAAGGGCACTGTTTGCGCATTATTTCAAGAGCTTAGCGGCCACTTTGGCCATTTCCGTTTGAGGTCAAGGAAAGTTTTAGGGGCGACTACTTTGACAGTGGTTCCTGGACAGTATATAAACGGATAAACGGACGGGCTATACTTAACTGCTTGATATCATTACATAACACTGTGTCAGGTTGTTTGTTTGTTTGTTTATACAAAAGGACAAAGGAACGCATATAGTTTTATAGAAAATTCTAATCTATTGTCTGGAGTAGATGAACTGTTTTTAAACAGCAACTCCTGGGCGCGCAACTGATGACGTGACCAATGGACTATTGGCTATAGCCTGTCGCTCATGATGAATCTGACTATGGGGCGCAACTAGAGCACAGCGTCCTATGATCTTATGACTTAACACAAATTATGAGCCATCGACCATCATGCAATGGGCGCGACAGAGACTAAACGTTCAGTCCGACCGTCTGGCGCGCCTCCCTGCCCCTACCCCAACGCCTACGGATCGTGGTCTCCCTGCGCTCGCCTACGGCCTCCTGGCCATCGCCTACGGCCCTTGGCCCTGGTGCGCAACAAAGGCTCGCAGCCCGTCACGAAATCACCCAGTCATTTTGTCAGTTGCTAGTGGTATGCTTGCTAAGTGGAGCGCACTATGCGCTAACCAATTGATATCGCTACATAATATGTGGAATTAATTTTCCTGTAGTAGGCAATGCTAATCAATCATTACAGATACTTGACGTCGGTCGGTGGCTAAACGCCTCCGAGCGTAGCAGCTAGTGGCCGTGCGGTCGATCTGCATTTGTGAGCCGTATCTCTGTGCTCTGGTCTTTGGGCCAAGGTCGCGATTTCAGGATTTTACCTGTGTGAGATGGTGGGTGCCGCGTGACCCCCCTCCGGAAATGGGTCAGAATGCAATCAGTGTGAAGTCAAAAACAGTGCAACAGCGTTATTGAAAGCGCGCCATCGTTCCGATATAGTCCTGGTTTGTACACTAGGAGCAACCAGTGGATGCTCAATTGAATTGCGCGACATGTGGCGCAACATTTCACCGATACAATCTGAGACAAAAATATTGCAGCGCCGCTTGTCGCAATAAGGCTCTTTACGCAAATCGAAAACGCCAATTAGCTAAAGTTGAACAACTCTTTTCAATAGCAGAACAACTGGCGCGCAGCGAAGAACGTGTGAAAGACCTTGAGGCGCAACTCAAAAACCAAAAAGAAGAGATTGAGGCGCTGCGAGGCAGCCTTCAACAATTGGCTGCGCAGCCAACGCCATCCCGTTATCATATCGAATTGCGCAAAATGTCAATAACGCAAGTTCTCGACCAACCTTATAGTGATTACTATCTTGATAGCCGCGGCAACAAAACCATATCTACTGATAGCATATATCTCAGCTCGTATGCTAGCAATGGCGCGCTGCTAAGTGAGCAAGAGATCAAGGGCAATGATGAGCTATTATATCTGATGGAGCGCCACAACATTACAGATATTGAACTAAGCGCTGGTCTATGATTTTCTGCTAAGTAATGGAACTGGTGACCCGCCGCCCCTACGATCCTTTTATCAATCTATACTCCTTCGCCATCTTCACCGTCTTTTTCAGGCGAAATTTCCATCATAACTACAATCTCTGGGGCGCTACCATCACTATGTGAAACCCAATCTAAGCTCCTAAGATTGTCATCATTCTCTAACCACACCCTCAACTTTTCCTTTGCCATGTCAAGTGTGTCTCCGTCCACATTTGTGAGAGCTACTTCCTGGCGTAAGATCCTGGCTTGAAAAGTTGGCATTCATCTTCCTCCTTTCGGCCTTATGGTTGGCGGCTCAGCCTCGGACCGTCAGCAATCCGACATCAACCTCACCAACTGTCTTTAAAACCCCCGCATCCTCGAACTCGCCAAGCGACGGATCGCCCGTCCGCGAGAATGCGATGGCACCACAATGTTCTTGCTCCTTAGAGGAAGCCATTCGGATTGCGTGCTCTGAGCTCTGCGCTTCTCTCGGATCGCAAGCAACAATGCCGCCATCCACCTCTGCCTTCTTGAACGCGAGCGCGATGTAATAGGTCACTGTTCCCATCGGTGCCTCCGACAGAATGCCCCCCATCCATAACACTTCAACACTGGCCTAAAATCACAAACTAGCCTATGAAAGCGCAACTCGAATCATTTCATAGGAGGAATCATTGACCAGCGTCCTAGAGAGACTCAAAGCCCTTGATGCGCAGCGCGCCCAGCTTTTAGAAGGCGCAAAGAAAGAGGCTCTTGATAACGCCGAAAAGGCCGTGGCCGAGCTTAATGAGCTTGGGTTCAATTACACCCTCACTGAGGGCGCATCCACCTCCACGACCCCGAGAGCGCCGCGTAAGGCTGCCTCGCAAGCCCCAAGGCGGCAACCCAGAGACCTTCCCTGTCCTATCTGCCATTTCAAAACGACCCCTCATCATGACGGGCGATTGCATCGGTCGCAAAAGACAAAAAAGCCGTTCACTGTCGAGGAGCTGATGGAAAGGCATCTTGCGAAGGTTGGGTAGTTTCGTCTCTACTTAGGGCAAGCGATCCCGACCTCATCGGATTGAACCAAACTATTGGCGATCCGGAAGGAAAGTGTAATACAGTCTACAATGGGCCGAAGTAGCTGAGTGTTTACGTCAACAGTACCTGATTTGTGGACAAGAATAGTGGCCAGGAAAATGGTTGTTAGAAAATCAGAGGAAACAACGGGTGGGGCTGTAATGGATTTTAAGCGATCTGAAAGAATTGCATTAAGACTACATCCAGAACTCAACGAAAAGTGGGCTCAAGAATTAATAGCGGCCGATCCTTCCATTATCGGCCTTGGTGATTTAGTCCTTCGAGAGAAGGAACGTATTCAACCACGAGCTGGTCGACTTGATCTTCTTCTACAAGATTTGGAGACGAAACGCCGTTACGAGGTAGAAATTCAATTAGGGCCGACCGACGAGACCCATATCATTCGCACTATCGAATATTGGGACATCGAGAGGAAGCGCTATCCCCAATATGAACACTTCGCGGTCCTCATTGCCGAGGACATCACTAGCCGCTTTTTGAACGTCGTGGCCTTGTTCAATGGAACTGATATTCGTATTGCGGAATGAAAATGAGATCGCGCGACCTGCCCCAGTCCTTGAGCAGCGTCTTGAAGGCTTCGGACACCACCGACTCGCGAGCCGTGCCGGACACACGGCGCAGCGTCTGCAAATCATTTAGATATCGCTGGATTAGAAGTTGGCTCACAGGCGGGGCGCACCCAATCGATTTGTGCGCATGATCGTAACGTTTTCGAGCGCCTTGGCCAGCGCGCATACCTATTCAATCACGTTTGAAAGGCCGCTTTCCCGTCACATTCCCGTCATCCACTAGCCACCTGCGCATTGCTTGGCGGCTCAAAGACCACCGTTACCGCCGATGCCCACAAGCAGGGCACATGAGGCGCGATTTTAGCCGTGACAGCGGGAAGTTAGGCCCTCTGGTCGCCACCAGCGTCTCGAGGTCCAGCCGCTTGCGGTAGACGCACTTGCGCATGGATCGCGTCTCCTGCCGATAGCCGTGGGCGCAGCGCATATGCACCTTCCAGCCCAGGCTCCGAGCCACGCCTAACGTCTCGACTTCCATAAGAACAAAGATGGAACGGATGCGCGGCTAGGGTCAAGCCGCTAGTTCCCTGGGCTCAACTAGATCAAACATCCACAAGCAACCGCAACATAAATCAAGTATCGACAAAGTTTTATCAAAGTCACTACGACTGCCATCCGATTAGTAATACTTGACAATAGCCGCAGCCGCAGCGATACCATTCGTTCCTCGGCGCGTGGTTTCCTACAAGTTTACACGCGTCGATGACCTCACTGCTGGTTGTCTATGATGCCAATAGAGTGAGTCCTCTGGCGGTGAGTGTTCAAGAAGGGGAACGCCGGTCATTAACTGCCGTTCCCCGCTCAGCAATTGAACAATAACTCAATCGAGGCAAATTTTCCAATTATGTAACTTTGTAACTTAGTTACGCTGTTCTAGGGATAAACCCTTTATTCCACTAACGACGCGGACTACTTCTGAGGGAGGCGTGAATCCCCTTGAGCAAGTGGTTGGCATCTTCGCTAGATACGTGGACGCTAAACCACACTATTTAGTTGGACTAGCTCTGTGGGCTTTCCATTCCCACATCTACAACCAGTATAGTAGATCGCCAAGGCTGGCGATCCTTAGCCCAGTTCCAAACTGTGGGAAAAGCAAAGTATTGGATATCCTTGGCGCAATGGTGTGGAACCCTAAGCGACTGATTGATCCAACTGTAGCATCTACGTTTCGTTTAGCCAACGCGCACACGCTGCTGATAGACGAAGTAGATAATATGTCCATCCTAAGGAATATGAGATCAATTCTAAACGATGGACATAGCGTTGGTGGATGCGTAACTCGGACCGGAAAAGACGGCCAAGTTATCTCCTATCCAATCTACGGACCAGTTGCGCTTGCCGGAATAGGTCGGTTGCCAGCAACTCTTATGAGTAGATCGCTCATCATAAGGATGCATCGTTCTACTAAACCAATGGAAAGATTCACACCAAGAGAGCAATATTTCGCGGCGGACTTTTACGCTTGGGCCGAGCGAGCAGTTTTAAACCCACAAATGCCAGCCCAACTAGTGGGACGTGACGCGGATAAATGGCGGCCTCTTATTGCCATTGCTGACTCTTTTGATCTAGGTGAAATAGCCCGAGAGGTTGCGCTCCAATTTGTAAATGAGAGTGACATATCGGATATCGAAGAGTCGGTACTGCGTGACACACCGAAAGTGTTCGATAGAGCCAAAACCGACATACTTTCCGCTGATACCCTCTATGAGACATTACGAGAGGATGAGGAAGGTGAGTTTGATGTTGATTACGATGAGCATAAAATAACAAAACGCGTAATCGGGAACATACTTGCCGAATTCCAAATAAGAAGCAGACCTCACAGATACAAAGGTGGAACCCCTAAAAGGTGCTGGTTTAGGGAAGACTTCGAGGAAATGTGGGAACGATACGCTTAAACACTAAAAAGCTTCACAAGCGTTACAGAGTTACAAAGTTACGGGCGGATCACACTATTCATTCCACTTGCAGCGCAACCGTCCGGATCACTTCTTTTCCAACTGCGAAGCGCGCTCCTTAGCGGCCCGCCCGGTCATAGCCTCTCAAAAGCGCCTCATAGATCGCGGTTGGAATGTTCGGGCTTTTGACTTCGAGCAGCGCACTTGGCTTGCCCTGCCGGAACGGAGGCCCTTTATTAACTGACGGATATTGTTTATTGAAGGGGAATGAGCATGTGGGCTGAAGGAGTATTTGAAAAATGATGGTCATTGGGATCGCGGTTGGTTGCGTCAGCCTCGTTAGTCTGGTCGCTCTCGTCATGATGGGCTTCACTGCAATGAAGTGATGAGCGCCCCTTCGCGCGCTTTGTCCCCGTTTTCCAAGGCGTTGCACGGTCAGTGCATCCTCATCAGGGCGCAAACCTTGGGCGCACTGCTAAACAGATTGGTCAGCTCGACCAACTCCAGCGTTTGGGCTTAGGTTTCAACGCTCGCGCGTTCCCACGGCCTTTTTCGTAACCCTCCGGGGAGGGCCGCGGTTACGCGGCGGCGCGCGAGCGGCGGTCGGACATCCAGTTCCAAGGTAGGAGTTTGCCGAGCCGGGTCTGCGGCGTGTCGGCGATCTTGGAAAGAGTGTCGGCGAGCCAAGCCTGCGGATCGATGTCGTTGAGCCTTGCGGTCTAAATCAGCGTGTACATGATCGCGGCGCGCTCAGCCCCGCGCTCTGAGCCGGCGAAGAGCCATGATTTTCGGCCCAAGGCCAGGCCGCGCAGCGCTCGTTCCGCCGCATTGTTCGTCAAGCAGATGCGTCCGTCTTCGAGGAACCGCACGAAGGGCGGCCAGCGCGTGAGCATGTAATCGATGGCCTTGGCGACGGCATTGTGCCGGGAGAGCTTGGCGCGTTCAGAGCGCGTCCACTCTTCGAGCGCGGCGACGAGCGCCGCGCTCCTTGAGCGGCGCGCAGCGAGCCGCGCCTCGGCCGTGACGCCGTTGATCTCGCGCTCGATCTCGAAGATGGCGTCGATGCGTTTGACCGCCTCCAGCGCGATCGGCGAGATCGGCGCGGCGTTCTTACCCCGCCTCGCGTTGGCGGCGATGTCGGCGAGTTCGAAGAACTTGCGTCTGGCGTGGCTCCAACATAGCGCTTCGACGATCGGGCCCGGTTTCCGATCGGGCGGATAAAGTCTGGCGTAGCCGCTGAAAGCGTCGGCCTGGAGGACGCCGCTCCAGTTCGTCAGATGACACTCAGGATGCTCGCCGCGGCGATCGCGCGAGGCGTAGAACAACGCCGCCGGCGGGTCCTTGCCGCCGAACGGCCTGTCGTCGCGGACGTAAGTCCAGACGCGGCCAGTTTCGGTCTTGCCTTTCGCCAGGATCGGAATGGTGGTGTCATCGCCGTGTAGGCGCTCAGCCGACAGAACGTGGCGTTCGATCAACCTGTGCAGGGGCCGCAAGGCGGCGGCGCAGGCGCCGACCTGGTCAGCGAGCGTCGATAGGCTAAGATCCACGCCTTCTCGGGCGTAGCGCTCGCTCTGGCGATTGAGCGGCTGATGTTGACCAAACTTCTCGAACAGGATCATCGCCAGCAGATTGGGGCCAGCGAACCCTCGCGGCGTCACATGGAAGGGCGCCGGCGGCTGGGTGATGGTCTCGCATTCGCGGCATGAGAAGCGCTCGCGCACGGTCTGGATCACCTTCCATTGACGCGGGACAACCTCGAGCGTCTCCGTGATGTCCTCGCCGAGCTTCGACAGCTTGGCCGAGCCGCAGCAAGGCAGCTCTGCGGCGCTGGGATCACCACGCGCGCACGCGGCAGATGATCCGGGAACGGTTTTCGCGCCGGCCGCTTGCGCGCGAAGGATCTGAGCGTGGTGGAGGGCTTCGTATGTTCGGCGGCGAGTTCATCTTCCGCCGCGTTGGCCTCTGCCTCCTCGAGCTGAAGCTCCAATTGGTCGAGTAGCCGCGCCGTGCGCTCGGAGCGAGGTCCGTAAATCGTGCGCCGCAGCTTTTCGATCTCAAGATTGAGATGCGCGATCAGCGCGCGACCCTGCGCCAGTTCAGCGACGGCCGCGACGGCGCACGCCTTCTCCACCGCAGCTTCGGTCCGCGCCGCAATCAGCGCCGCTTTTAACGCGTCGATGTCGTCCGGAAGCGAGGAAAGATCGGCGTCCACGAATCACATGGAATCACAAAATCGGCCGTTTGAGGCGCCCCTTTTTGCGTTTCTTCAGCCGATTTTTCTCCTATCCGACCGCCGTCGGACGCCATGTCTCTTGCGGCATGCGCCAATCGATGCCCGACAGCAGATAGGAAAGCTGGGCCGTCGAGATCGTCACCGTTCCGTCAGCCAACGATGGCCATAGGAATCGCCCGCGCTCCAATCGCTTTGAGAACAGGCATAAGCCCTGGCCGTCGCTCCAAAGACACTTGATCAGAGACTCGCGGCGGCCGCGAAAAACGAAGAGATGGCCGGAATGCGGATCGCGCCTCAATGTTTCTTGGACGATCAGCGCCAGACCGTCGAATCCTTTGCGCATATCGGTGTGGCCGGTCACTAGCCACACGCGCGCCCCACTCGGGATCGGAATCATCGCCGCCCGAGCGCCTTGACGATCCGGGCCAGCGCCGTCGCGTCGACGTCCGCCCCGACAAGGATCCGCTCGCCCCCGACAAGCATGATCTCCATCCGACCTATCGAGGCCGGAGCTGTGGCGGTCGCAGTCGGCGTAGCCTCCACGACCCTCACCGGCACAATGTTCACTGTCTTGCCGACGTCATTGACGGCCCGTTCTCGCCGTCGCCAGGTGAACAGAATATTGGCGTTCAGGCCATAACCGCGCGCCACCTCCGCAACGGATGCGCCGGGCGCAAAGCTCTCCGCGATGATCCGTTGCTTCTGATCAGCCGACCACGTCCGTCGCCGGCGCTCGCCGCCATTCGCGCCTTGCACCCCGGTGTCAGACATCTGCGATAGTGTCCATTATCGATTAGTGGACACGATCGACGCGTCCACATCGTCGCACTATCGCCGCTCGCCCCGCTTTCGCTAGGCGGCCCTCGCCGAAGGAGTACCCTTTTTCTTGGTCGCTGATGGGATCGGCAGGAGGCCCTCCTGCTCCCAAGGGGAGGGTCGCCCACCCCGCCCCGCCCCCTTCTGACAGGGAAATGCGGGCGCGCGGCTCTCTCGCCTAACAAGGCGTTGCGCAGCAGTGCATCCGCATCGCCGCGCACGTTGCGCCCCGATCCCGCCCTCTGCCGACCGCACAGAAGCCCGTAGAGCCGTGTCGAAGGTAACGGGCAATGCCGTAGCCCTCGGATTCATTCGGCCCTCTGCGCGATCCTAGGGCCGTTCCGCGCGCAAAGCTTCGCGATTCGGTTTACCGGCTAAATCCCCGAAATGGCGCGTGTGGCGGTTGTGAAGGGCTCTGCATAGAAAATCCTCTGGCGCCGACCGGCAGGTGTCGACGTATTGTGTTCTCTAATGGGTCAAGGCCGGGAAGCTCTTCGGGGTGGTCGACGCTTTCGGGTGCCTGTGTTCTCTGCGTGCTCGTTCGGCACTTGATGGGGTAAGCTGGGTGCAGGGCGGCTAGGTTGAAAACGCAGTCGGCCAGCGATTGACCGCATGCAACACAATCCGCGCCGTCGTCTGCTCCCTCCCTCGGGCGTCGCTCCTTGCGGGAGCTCGATGCGGTCTCCTGTCTGGTGAATTGATGTCTTAAGCCGGCGCGAACTCAGTTTCGTTCCGCAACATCGCATGCATGATGATTGCGAGGCGACGCGCCAGAGCGACGCGGGCCTTTCGCATCGTCGATCGCCTGGCGATCGCAAAGGCCCAGTCCTTCAGTTTGAGTTGGCCCTTGTAGCGGGTCAGCATGACGTTGGCGGCCTCGTACAGAAGCGTCCGCACCCGCCGGTCCCCGCATTTCGAGATGCCGCCGACGTAGTCGACCTCGCCCGACTGATACCGTCTTGGGACGAGGCCCAAGTAGGCGCCGATGTCGCGGGATCGGCGAATGCGCGAGGGATCGTCGATTGCGGCTACAAAAGCAAGCGCGGTCAGCTGGCCGACCCCGGGGATTGTCATGAGGCGGCGGCAGGCTTCCGAAGCTCTCGTCATGCGCCTCATGTCGGCGTCGATCGCCGCGACCGCGCTCATGACCGCAGTGCGCGCCGCAATCAGTCCGCGCATGGCCGCGGAGAGACCTGCCACTCCTTCGCTGGCTGTGAGAGCCTGATCGATGAACGCGGCGGTGAGCGCGCGAGGCAGTCGGACCCCGAACACGACCGCGAGACCACGGATCTGATTTTCCAAGGTCACTCGCTGGCCGACCAGCTTCCTGCGCGCGCTGATCAACGAGCGGACGGCGTGCGCGGGAAGCGACTTCACATGCACGGGCTTGAAGAAGCCTGTGCGAGCCAGATGCGCCAGACCTCGCGCGTCGTTGCGATCGGTCTTGTGAGTCGCCAGCGACTTGAGCGCCTGATAGGCCTGCCGGCTCTCCACGCAGACCACGGGCAGACCGAGTTGGCTCAGCCCGTGGAACAGGATCGGCGCCATTCGCCCCGTCTCGAATACGATGCGACGACAACTCGGCGCTTTGGCCAGTTCGTTGGCGACCGCCTGCGCAGTCGACTCCGCCTTGCTCTCGCGAACCACCATTCCTTCGCGGTCGAGAACGCAAACATGCGTCTCATCCATCGAGATATCGAGGCCAGCAAAATAGTCCATCGAACGGTCTCCTCTTCCGAATCGTCGCCGATTCTATCGGCCTATGTGGAAGAGCTCCCGCCCATTACCCGATGTTGAAAAACTCGGATTTTCGTCTCGATCACAATTGTCGAGACCGTGCAGCCGTTATGAGAAATTTTTGCTAGGGACTCGGCCTACAACAGCGGTCGCGACCCAGCGACCTTCGCAGCCTGCGCACGGGCTCATTCAGGTTCAAAGGAGCGCAAACGCGAAGCGAAGCCATTTTTCTGCGAGAGGCCAATTCAGGGGTTTTTCAACATCGGGTAATGGGCGGGAGTTCTTCCACATAGGCCGATAGAATCGGCGACGATTTGGAAGAGGAGAGGTTCAATGGACTATTTTGCTGGCCTCGATATCTCGATGGATGAGACGCATGTTTGCGTTCTCGACCGCGAAGGAATGGTGGTTCGCGAGAGCAAGGCGGAGTTGACTGCGCAGGCGGTCGCCAACGAACTGGCCAAAGCGCCGAGTTGTCGTCGCATCGTATTCGAGACGGGGCGAATGGCGCCGATCCTGTTCCACGGGCTGAGCCAACTCGGTCTGCCCGTGGTCTGCGTGGAGAGCCGGCAGGCCTATCAGGCGCTCAAGTCGCTGGCGACTCACAAGACCGATCGCAACGACGCGCGAGGTCTGGCGCATCTGGCTCGCACAGGCTTCTTCAAGCCCGTGCATGTGAAGTCGCTTCCCGCGCACGCCGCCCGCTCGTTGATCAGCGCGCGCAGGAAGCTGGTCGGCCAGCGAGTGACCTTGGAAAATCAGATCCGTGGTCTCGCGGTCGTGTTCGGGGTCCGACTGCCCCGCGCGCTCACCGCCGCCTTCATCGACAACGCTCTTAGAGCAAGCGAGGGGGTCGCCGGTCTCTCCGCCGCCATGCGTGGTCTGATTGCGGCGCGGACCGCGGTAATGACGGCGGTCGCCGCGATCGACGCCGACATAAGGCGCATGACAAGGGCCTCTGCAGCTTGCCGCCGGCTAATGACGATTCCAGGTGTCGGCCAACTGACCGCCCTCGCTTTTGTCGCCGCAATCGACGATCCCTCCCGCATTCGCCGATCGCGAGATGTCGGCGCCTATCTGGGCTTGGTCCCCAGGCAGTATCAGTCTGGCGAGGTGGACTACATCGGCAGCATATCGAAATGCGGCGACCGGCGGGTGCGGACCCTCCTGTACGAAGCCGCCAACGTCATGCTGACCCGCTATAAGGGCCAGCTCAAACTCAAGGACTGGGCCTTTGCGATCGCCAGGCGATCAACAATGCGCAAAGCGCGAGTCGCTCTGGCTCGCCGCCTTGGGATCATCATGCACGCGATGCTGCGAGACGGAACCGAGTTCGCACCGGCCTAAACAATCGCAGCCACGAGCCAGGAGGCCGAATCCAGCTCCAAGAGGAGCGTCGCCCGAGGGAGGGAGCAGACGATGGCGCCGATTCTGTTGCATGAGGCCAACTCCCGGCCAACTGCGATTTCAACCTAGCCGCCCTGCACCCAGCTTACCCCATCAAGTGCCGAACGAGCACGTAGAGAACGCAGGCACCCGAAGGCATCGACACCCGGAAGAGCCTCCCGCCCTTGACCCATTAGAGAACGCAGGCACCCGAAGGCATCGACACCCGGAAGAGCCTCCCGCCCTTGACCCATTAGAGAACAGAATCGGTAGAGTAGGAGTGTGGCGCGATGGCGTTAGGTTGAGCATGTCTGTTTGCCGCCCCTTTCGTCTGGCGGTGCCTTAGTGGCTCAGCCGTAGCTCCGTTTCCACACCCCCCTCATCGAACCGGACGTGCAGATTTCCCGCATCCGGCTCTCGGACAAGACCTCACGCCTTCGTCCACGGCACGTCGTGTCCAAGCCGGCTCAGGCGTACGAGCCCGAAGTGCCCGTAGAGGTGCGAGAGTGGATAGCTCCCGCCCCCTCGTCGCCTGACTTTGTGCTTGGAGCGCAACCACCGGCGCAACCGCACCGCTGTGTAAGCGTCGAGCGCCCGATACGCCTTGCTGATGGTTCCTACTTGGAAGTAGTTCGCCCATCCGCGCAACGTGCGGTTCACTTTGCCCACCAGCGTTGTGGTCTCTTGCCATGTTCCCGCTCGGTCGGTCAGCGCGTGGACTTTCTCGACCACGCGCTCAATGCTTTTCTTTGACGGCCGGTAGCCGATGCTGGCCTGGATTCCGTCGCGAAGCGCAACGCGTTTAAGAGAAGCGGATTTGAACGTCCTTTCCAAGCTCAGCAATCAAGGCTTGGAATGGCGTCTTGAACCCGAGGCATTTTCGGGGGGTGAGGTTGGTCGTGAGGACGATCTCTTGGATGTCTTGGTCGGATGTCCGGTCGATATCCAGGTGGCGCGGCAGCCATCGACGTAAGCGTCCATTGGCGTTTTCGATGCCGCCTTTTTGCCATGAGGCATAAGCGTCGCAGAACCAGGTCGTCATGTCGCGCATGGTCCGGAGCAGGGCGTGCTGAGCGAAGGCGGTGTCGTTGTCGAAGGTGATTGATCTTCGCAGGTGAGGATCGATGCGGCCGAACACCGCGAGCATTGCTGAGATGGTTTCTGCGGCGGTTTTCCCTGTGAGCCGCGCGGCGAGCGTGACCCGCGACTTTCGCTCATGCAAGACGAGCACAGGCCGTGCGCATTTGCAGATGATGAGGTCGCCCTCCCAATGGCCGGCCTCGCCGCGGCTTTCAATGGTCTTCGGACGATCATGGATCGACGCTCGATCCTTGATGGTGTCGCGCGAGGCTCTGGCGCGACGCGGGCGACGGCGTTTGTGGCGACGCGTCAGATAACGCCACAAGGCCGCGGCCTTCTGTGCGGTCCGATAGATGAAGGCGTAGATTGTCTCGCAGCCGATGGCCCGCAGCCGCGGTTCATTCCCGGATTTCAACCAACCGGAGATCTGTTCGGGCGTCCATCCCTCGGCGAGCCGGTCCCCCACGAACAGACGTAAGGCGGCCTCTCGTTCGAGGATCGCTTCACGCCGCCTGCGCAATTGATAGGCTCCGGCGGCGTGAAGCGGCGAGTACCCGCCCAAAGGGAGTGCGTTCCGCTGCAGCTCCCGGGAGATGGTGGCTTTCGCCCGACCGAGCGCCCGGGCAATGGCGCCCATCGACCGCCCCGCAGCCCGCAAAACGCCGATCTGGTCTCTTTCGTCCTCCGACAGATGCGAATAGGATCGCATGGCAACACTCCTTAAGGTCTTGAACAACCTTGCCGATATCAAATCGGCGGGGGGTGTTGCACTTCGCGTCAGAACTCAGGGGGCCTCGCCGGTCCTCGCCGAAAACATTCGCCCGAACGTGTATCCCAGGAAATCGAACTCTCCTCCCGGCACTTTGCAGATCCGTGTCTTCTCCTCGTTCACCGTCAGCTTCAGCTTGCCCATGATCTCGCGCAGGCTTTGCCAGGCCGCTTCGGCCTTGCCCCTTCTGCACAGGATCACGAGGTCGTCGGCGTAGGTCACGAGCCGCGTGCCCAGCGTTCGCTCGAGCCCGAACATCTTCCATCCCAGCACGAACCGGCGCATGTAAATGTTCGCCAGCAAGGGTGAGATCGGCGAGCCCTGCGGAATGCCGCGCCGCTTGTCCCGCGCTTCAGTCATGCGCGTCTTCCCACCCCGATCATCGGTTTCTTCCACGGGGCAGTCCAGCCACATCCTGATCAGATGCAGCACGCGTCGATCGACGATCCGACGCGCTACCGACTTCAAAAGCTCGGCATGGGGAATGCTCCCGAAGTAGTCCGCGAGGTCGGCGTCCACCACTTCCGGATGGCCGCGAAACAGCAGCTCTCCCGCCGCGACCACCGCCTGTTGGGCGTTTCGCCCAGGACGGTAGGCGTAAAGTTCCGGTGGAAGGTCGGCTTCAAAGATCGGCTCCAGCACCAGCATCGCTGCCGTCATGCAGATCCGATCCCGCAAGGTTGAGATGCCCAGCGGCCTGAACTTGCCGTTGGCCTTCGGTATGTACACGCGTCTGATAGGGTCCGGTCGGTAAGTCTCCTGCCTGAGCGCAAGCGCCAGTTCGCCCAGCCATCGCTCGACCCCGTACGCCTCGACGGCCTCGAAGTCCTGACGGTCCACGCCCGGCGCGCCCTTGTTGGAGCGGCACTGAGCATAGGCGTGCGCCAGAATGTCCTCGCGGCTGATCTTGTCGTAGAGGGCGTAGAAGCGGTAGCCGGGTTCTGCCTTCGCTTTCGCGTGCAACGCCGTCTGCAGTTTCTGAACGCTGTCCGGAGTTGATAGGTTGCCCAATCTCCAGGTCCTTCACCGCGTCTTGCGTCTGCCTTGAACTGAGGCCCCTTCCCTCCCCCGGCGTTACCCGGCTTCAGCGGTACTACGAACCTCTCCGCCACCCCATAGCGCCCGGCCTCTCCCTCACGGGCGTCCGGTTGATCACCCTTGACCACGCCATGGGGCCTCCCGTGTTGCGTACGCTTTCCTTGTGTACGTGCTGCCGCCACTACCCCGGTGCAGCGGCTGGGCGTCGTCGTCGCTCATCTCACCCAGCCGTATCAGCCTTCCCCGATAACGTTGTCGGGTCGGCCTGCACATCGTCCTTTTCGAGGTTTGCTCGGCGTTCACTCGCGTTGCGGCCCGCACACTCGCGCGGTCACCTATACGTGACCAGCTACACCGAAGGCTTCAGCCATTTCGTCACCTCCATGACTGCTCCGGTTGCTTCCGGCTGGAGCGTTTGCCGGGTGGGGCTTGCACCCACTGGAACGCGCCGCCTTCTCACGGCGCACACGTCAAGCGGACATAGCAGACTGCGTCCTTGGACGCCTCAATTGGGCGGATAGCGCCCTTACAGGGGCCGCCTCAGGAAGGACCGGAGTCCGCGCTAAATCCTGCATTCGATTGCTAGCGCGAAATTGGCTTCACCGCCCGAAGCGGAGGCCCTGCCGCGCATCGAGGCCGCCTTCGCCCGAATCGCAGCGCTCATTCCTCCGGCAGCCCCGCCTTGCGCAGGCCCTCGAAATACAGGTCGAATGCTTCGAGCAACCGCGGATTGCTGTCTGTCCTGACAATTTGAGCGGTGATCGCCTTAAATGCCGCGATCGTCTTGGGTCCGCCGGGAACCGACGCGAGATAATTCTGGAGCGCTTCTCTGGCCTCCGGCTGATGGCCGGTCAAGGCAAGCCCCCCGATCAGGTTGCCGTGCGGCCAAAAATTGGTCGGGTTGATCGCTATCGCACGGCGGGCGAATTCGATGTTCCGATCGTACTGCTTCAGTGCGTAATTCGCCGCCGCTTTCAGGTGATACCAGTCGCCTAAGGCTCGATCGAACGGGCTTCGCCAAATCGCCATGTCGATGGCTTCGAGGCTCTTTTCAAATTGCCCGTTGAACCAGTAGTCCCAGCCAAGGACCGAATAGGCCTCCATTGCGGTGGGATCGAGGGCCAGCGCGCGTTCGGCTTCAGCGATGGATTCCTCTTGGCGCCCCTGAAAATGGAGTATCTCGGCCTTGTCGTAATGAGCGATGGCATAGTTCGGGTCGAGGGCCAGCCATCCGTTGATCCGCAATATGGTCACTGGCCACAGTTGGAAAATATGGCCATAGGTTGCGCCGCTAATAGGATCAATAAGGCGCGTAACTAAACCGTGCTTTTCTGGCCGCAATGTCTCAATAAAGCCGAGCGTTGAATAGATCATCTAGGCACTTTCTGTGGGCGAGACAAGACCAGCCGACAGCAGCTAAACGGGCTGGCCTCGTCATCAGCCTGCATAACGCCTACGGCGAAATAGGCGCAGCCCAGGGAGGATGCCGTGACCCTAGGCTTGGAGCTCATTTGAACTTTGCCCTTAAGATGATAAGCTTGGCTTGGCTTGACTCTAGGTCCACAAACTGTTGGCCATTGAGTCTCCTACTATCTCGATTTCAGAGATTGCACAGTGGTAGGTCTTGCAAAAGTGCGCTACCACCATGTATCTAGGGACGGGAATATCCACCATGCCTGCGGTAGAGTGGCGCAACTCGAACTGTGGACTTTCCGGATTCATTGTTGACATGGTGCGCTACCCATTTGGAATGTAACCTCTTTGGGTTTCAGTTCTGATCCCCACTAAACGCTTCTTGGCTCCGTTTGCAAAATCACTTATCCATGCCTTTGGACTACCATGGAACTCGATAAAGGGTCGTCCAGTAGCATCGTATTTTGTAAGCTCACGCATTTCGCCTTCTGGGATGGTAGTTGGCCTTACTACCTCCCTTCTAGCTTCATCGTAAATTTGTTTTTCGATAAGATTGAAAGCAGAGCCAATTAACTCGCGAAGATTTGTGTTCTTCATAGAAGGCGCATGTTGCTGAACTCTGCTAGCTAGTCGTTTTTGATAACCAGCTAAAGTTTCGCCTTGCATATAGCGTGGAGCGAATTGTTTGAATGGTCTAAGCACTTCATCCGCAGCTTCATGTAGTTTAGCAAATTCAGCTTCATCGGGCATTTGTTGCGCCCTCCTACTGATTACGACCGTACCACGGCTCGTCAATATCAGGACTGGCTAAATCAGAGCCAGGTGTCAGTTTTAAAGCCTGTTCGGCTGGTTCTACCAGTTCCTCTTCAGGCTCGTCATCGTCATCGTATTCTTCATCTTCAGGATCATCCTCATTAGCTTTGCGACGTTCCATAAAGGCATCGAAACGCTTAGATAAATTCAAGCCCTTCTCGGCGGCCTCTCTGAGCTTGTCAGGGTCTAACGGCATTGAGTGCGCTCCTATGCTGCTACGCTTGCGAATAGATCACGAGGTGCGCTTATCTGCTTTTTGATTCTGCGAGCAAACGCAACTTCCTCGTTTCTGATGCGCACGAAATGCTTTGTGCGACAAACTGGCGAGCAAAACTTCTGCCAGTGTCGCTTCTTTGAGAATGTTGCTTCACATTCTTGGCAATTTACGTCAGTAATCATTGTTGATCCTCCGATAATACTTGCGACTATAACGCATTTTCGCGGAAACGGCAAGGATGAAATGCGTTACTACTAACATTATACGCTACAATACATAAGTGCGCTGTGATTGTATCGAGCCGCGCGGGATCGCAGCCTCGGGCGCTCGGCAGGGACCGATTTCACGGCCCTACGGCGGCCGCCTATTGCCCTACATTCGCAAGCCGGTATGCGAAGAGCCGAAAGCGTTGTAAGTAGCTTCTCAGCCCTTCCAAAACGATCCTTGGGGCTATTGTGCTAAACAGAAATAAGAATCCCCCCGGCCGCAGAAATGCTTATTTATTCATTAGCTTTAACGTCTCGCTGGCTATTAAATTGGCGTTCTCTATCGCAGCCTTGTCTCCAAGGTGCAGATAACGAGAAGTAACTGATTTGCGTGCATGTCCTAAAAGCGTGGCTATAGAATTATCGCTAAGGCCCATATCGGCGGCGAGACTTGCATATGAGTGGCGCAACGTATGCTGGGTAATGTCCGCCACCATTCCTAATTTTCTCCATGCATAACTGATACTACCGTGATCGCCAAATACGTACAGATCGCTCTTAGGCTGGCGATTTATAATTTCGATTGCTGCGCCACTTAGAGGCCTGATGCTAACTCCTGTCTTAGTGTCGGATAGGGTTGCCACTTGACGCGGTAAATCAACGTCTGACCATTTTAATAGGCGCGCTTCAGAAGAACGCCAGCCGCTAATTGCTAACATCAGAAACACGTCTGAGGTTGCGCCGCCACCATTAAGAGCCATTCCTAACTGCTGATACTCTACATCACTGAGACGGCGCGTCTTTTTAACGTCTGTGGGCTTTTCAATCCCAACGCATGGATTTGTTGCGCATAGCTTCTTTTTGATTGCCCAAGAGAACATTGCGCCGACTAAACCAATCGTTCTTCCTTGGCTACCTACTTTCATCGAGTGCATGAACGCTTCAACATGATCGCTCGTTATCGAGGATATTTTTATTTTTCCAATTTTGGGTTTGATGTGGTTTTTTATTCTGCTCTTGTCAGCACGTATCGTTGCTGGCTTTTTACCGACGCGCCCTTTTTCCACATCGTCCATGTAAGCGTCAGATAGCTCTGCAACGGTCATTCCGTGCCGTAGCGCCATCCTTGCCCTAGCTGGGTCCTCGCCTAGCGCCTTGGCCCGTAAGACCTTTATTGCTTCCTGTCTGGCTAAGTGCGGAGTCAGGATAGGGTAGCGCTCCAGCTTCTGCCATCGCTGCACGTTCTCTTTGGTGCGGTAGACGACACTAAAGGTGATTATATCGCTGTGCTGGCGGCGCGCTACGAAGCCTCTCACCTCCGTGTCCCACAGGATCGTATTTGGCTGCATGGCCTCGATCTCTTTGAGACCGATCCTTACTCGATAACTGGTGCCCACTTCGCTGCGCTCCTAGCTGTTGGCTAGCAGGCATTTTGCGTCAAATTCGGAGCATAGCAATAAAAATCCATCAACTTTATGGGGATAATACACTGGCACAATGGCTAGTTAAATCAGAGTGATACGAAGAAAATCACACTTGCGAGAGGCGCTGCAAAGTCACGCAAACTCGTGGCAATTTCCCGATTCGGAAAAATAAACGCTAGTAAACGCCAGCAAATTTACTAACGTTTATGCTCGTATATGCGCGTTTATTCGCTTTTATTGGGGCTTACTTGCCATCGCTTCGCGTCGGCCGCGCGAGCGCGGGCTGCTTGCGCGCGCGTGGCGGGCGGTGCTATCGCCCTCGCGCGCGTTCCTTGACGGGCGCGCGACGGAGGGGTGGCCGAGCGGCTGAAGGCGCACGCCTGGAAAGTGTGTATGCGGGAAACCGTATCGCGGGTTCGAATCCCGCCCCCTCCGCCAATCATATGATTATCCAAATTAAAACAATGGCTTAATCAGCCAGACTTGAGCTTGCCCCAACATTTGCCACAACGAGAGATCCTGTGAGGCGAAGGGGCATTCTGGGTGGGGAGGTCGCGAGGCGTCGTCAGCTCCGCCCGATCAACTGACTGTGAATGACACATTCACCTCGGCCCTAGCGTCGAGGATGTGTCGCGCCAAGGGCCTGCCACGCATGCCAGCAAGCTTGCGCTCCGCGCCGTTGCGCGCCTTCCCATCCTCGTCGGGAGAGTCATGCCCCAGTCCAGCGCCCTGCGGATTATCGCTGAAGGCGATCTTGGCCAGCTCTTGGACAATCCGGTCGATGGTGACGCCAGCCTTGGTTGCATAGGCGCTGACCAGTTCATCAACTCGGGCGCGCATTTTGTCAGAGTTAGCCAAGTGCAAGGCGGTGCCGTCGCTAGGCTTCTAGCCCGCTTGGACAAAAGCAGCCCGTTGGGACAAGCCCTGGGCAAGGCCCTTGGGCAAACAACTCACGCTTGGGTTTGAGAGTATGGGCACCTTGGGCACTTCCGCCTATTGATGGGCGGCCTTCTGGTTGGGACATCTTGTGAACTCTAGCTGCAACTTTGGGATTTTTGACAAATGCCAGGCGCTGGCGTCAAACGCCTTATATCGCGCTTGGACATAAGCGGCTCTGGCGGTCGATCCTTGAGCAAGGCCTTGGGCAAACAACTCATGCTTGGGGTTTGTGAGTATGGGCACCTTGAGCACTTCCGCAGAGGGTCGGCGTAGATCGAAACTCGATCTCCCGCCTGCGGAGCGACAAACGAGGCCGGACTGGCAGACGATGGACGTCTCGCCCGCGCCACGAACGGGTGCGTCACCTCGGTCCTGACAGCACCAGAGCCTACGTCCATTCTGACAACGGAACCAATCTGCGCGGCGATTGAAAAGGCATTGGGGCTGGACGGCGCTTAGACGACGATCACTAACCCTGGGAGAGGAATACGCGTGGCGTGAAACGTTCATAGGCCCTAGGCGGGTTTCGGCCCGGCGTGGCGATATTTGCTCATCGTCGTGGGTGCGCCGCATTCGAGCGCAGAGACGCAAGGAGCGCACATAGTTTTGGGCGGCATGAGCCGGACCAGCCGGTCGCAGCGTTGACAGATTGCGCGGACGCTTTGGCTCTTCACGTGCTCGAAGAAGGCGTGCTCCTCAGGGCAAGCGATCTCCCAGAAGCCGAAGTTGTCCTCGTAACTGGTGGCCATTTGAGCGTCCCCCCCCCCAGCGCAGGCGCAGAGGTCGTCACCGTCGCCTAGACAAGGAGACTTGAGCACAACGGCCCTGCGGGCGCAGTGACGCGCGTCACATGTCCGGTAGCCCTTAGAGCGCCTTGCAAGCCCACGTGGCCATTGGTGCCCCTTCGCCTGCATCTCGGCCGCTATGGCCTTCAGCGATCTTCCTTGGGCACGCAGGCAGTTACCGAGGTACCAGCGATACGGAGGTGAGCAATGCACGAGGCCGAAATGGCGGACTGGGCCCAGCAATTCTTCGGGGGTTGGAGGTTCAGATACTGCGCTGTGGGATTTGGAAGCGCGTCGCTGTTGACCTGCCACTGAGATTTTCCTTCACGGGGATTTAGAGTCCGGCCTACGGACAGATGAAGCGAGCGCGGTTCACTGAAGGGCAGATCATTGGGGTGTTGAAGGAGCACGAGGCGGGGGCGAAGACGGTGGATCTGGCGCGCAAGCACGGCGTCTCGGAAGCGATGCTTTACAACTGGAAGGCAAAGTACGGCGGCATGGATGTCTCCGAGGCCAAACGGCTGAAGCAGCTCGAGGACGAGAACGCCAAACTGAAGAAGCTTTTGGCCGAGCAGATGTTGGATGCCGCCGCGCTTCGCGAGCTTCTGTCAAAAAAATGGTAGGACCCGCCGTCAAGCGCGAAGGCGTCGCGCATCTTCGGGCGACGATGGGCCTGTCGGAACGGCGGGCCTGCTCGATCGTCAGCGCTGACCGCAAGATGGTCCGTTACCGCTCCGCCGGCCGCCCGACACGGAACTTCGGACGCCGTTGCGCGACCGATTGGTAATCGGTCCCCTTCTTCTCCACGCCCCCCAGCACCTCCATGCTGACAGCGACGTAGGGCAAATTGCCTTCAACAATAACCTCCTCGCTCGAGGCGCCGGAGCTTTGTTTCATCGCAATGGGAGCGTGGTTTTTCCTGTGCTTAAAATATGTGTCCGGGAATTTCACGTCGCCCGGCCGACGTCTTCTCCTCGCGTGTGCGGCGCTCGGGGAAAATTAGATATGGAAGGCGAAGACGAGACTTCTTCAATCGGCGCGGTAGGCTCCCCACCTCGTTCGCGAGGACCGATAGCCGGCCAAACCCAGACCAGCAAACCCGAGCAGCATCATCATCCAGGTTGATGCTTCGGGCACCTGCGTCATGACCATATCCACACCGCGATCGAGCAACTCTCCATTTGGGGCCAGCGTATAGACCACTTCTTCGGTCATGGAGAACGGCGAAGTCGCGGAGAACGGTTCTGTGCTGTTAGTGCTAAAGCTCTGAACAATGCCGGTGGCCGTTGTGGAGAAGGTGTCGAGCAATGTACCGGGCGTGTTCGACGGGTTTGCGCCCTGCGCGTTCAACGGATCGGCATACCATTTGACGGTAAACGTCGAACCAACTGTAGCCTGAAAAGTGCCTGAGGCGGTAAGTTCGGCTTTGCTGACCGGAGCCGCAAAGTCGGTGTCGCTTACTATAAGGGTGACCGTTATAGGCACCGGGTTCGTATTGATTAGCGACAACGAAGAAACGTTGAGACTGTCAATGCCGGGCGCGCCGGGCACGCCGGTCGCCGTAAAGATATCTCCGTTCACCACTTCCCCATTGTACACAAACGGCAGGGGGGTAAATGTAAGGATGTTATTGGCGCTGCCCCCATAGACGCAGCTACCCGAGCTGGGAGGGGCGCAAGTAAGAGGTGGCGATGGCCCTGCGCTTCCCGACGCGAAGATCTGCAAGGCCGCATGGGCTGGGGTCGCCATCGCTGCGATAGGAAAAATCACCGCAACGGCTGCTATTTGGAGTGAGTGGCGCATTGATTGTTCCCCCGAGAGAAGAATAGAGCCTACACAACATCAGGTGTGGAGCAAGAGAGCAACTGAGTCAAGTTAATTAGGAAAACATTGCGTTAATACACAGTGATAACTTTACAATTTCAAATAAATAGTCCGATTATTTCTAAGAATAGTAGTGCAATTCAAAGCTTTTACATGAATATCACGAGACGGGTAAGATATAGGTGCGCTCAGCACGACTTATGGGAGGACTCTCTCGGAAGGACCCAGGCCGTCCTCGGCCGTACGAGGTGGGTAAACGCAATGGACAAAGGCCGCCTCGCGGCAGCCCTTTTGGATCATGGAAGGCTGGGGCGATCAGATCGCCGTCGCGCGCTTTAGTCGAGGAGAGCAATTTTTTTTCGCGAAGACCTATAGCCCGCGTAGCCCAGGCCAGCAAACCCGAGCGCCATCATCACCCAGCTCGAAGGCTCCGGTACATTGGTCGCGACCATTCCTACACCGCCACTGAGCAACTCTCCAAATGGCGCCAGGTCATAGGTCACCTGTTCGGTCATAGAGAACGGCCCACCGGCCAAGAACGGTTTTGCGCTATTGGTGCTAAAGCTCTGTACCAGGCCGGTTGCCGTTGTGGTGAACGTGTCGAGCAATATGCCAGGTGTGTTCCCCGTAGTGTCCGCACCCTGCGTGTTGCTCGGATCGGCCCACCACTTGACAGTCATCGTTGAGCCAATTGTGGCCTGCCAAGTCCCTGAGGCAGTAAGCAGAACGTTCGCGACTGGAGCCGCGAAGTCGATGTCGCTATCTGTAACGGTGACGGTTTTCTCTACGCTCGTCGTGTTAATCACGGACAACGACGACGAGGTCAGGCTGTCAATGCCGGGCGCGCCCGGCACACCGGTCGCCGTTACGAGCTCGCCATCTTTTACAACCCCATTAAACAAGAACGGCGCGGGGGAAAGCGTCAAGACATTGCCCGCGCCGTTGTAACCGCAGGGAGAGGGGCTGCCCGCGCTTGGACACTGAATCGAGGCTGGTGTTCCGGGAGTGACCTCTAGAAAATATTGCAGGCCGGCTTGGGCCGGGCTCGCCAGAGCTAGCATCGGACCCGCCGCTGCAACGGCGCCAGCTAGGTACAGAGAATGGCGCATAGCATTTTACCCCGCAAAAGAGAATTCGTCGTAACCCAATCCAAACCTGAATCAAAAAAAACGCTGAGTCAAGTTTGATTAGAGATCACACCTGCATTGATACACATTGATAACTCACGCAATCCAAATAAAATGTTTGGTTAATGCTTGGATTGCTAGTTAAATTAGAATGTTTTATCTGAATATACCTATTACATTAAGCTATATGAGCAGCGGCTAACATGTTTTTTTGCGGAGGATCATATCGAAGTACTCATGAGTTTATGAGTTATATTGGCCGCGGCGCGGATAGTTGTTATACGCTCGCAAGGCAATTATTCGCCGCACAGGGAAGGATTGAGGGTAAGGGACAAGATTGCTTGCGGCACCTATTGGCTCTTGGACAGCTCGGACATCCGATCCAGTAAGAGCCTGGCGCATGACATCTTTCCCTGAAAGCGTTCTTGTCTTTATCTGACAGATTATGTGTCACGAAAACAAACGAGTCAAGTTCATTGGAAAGCGGAGCCGGCGACGATCACGCCTGCGGGTTCGTCGAAAAATGCAATCCGGGCTTCCTGGAGAATTGGTCGGATTTCCGCTGTACGCGGGGCCGGAAAGCGGTGTCGAAGCGGGGCAGTCGCTTCGGCAGCCGAGACCAGCAACACGGCTTGCTTGAGCCCGTCATCGCCGGAGTGGACAACGCCCTTGCGGGGCCGCGGAAGAACCCCGCGCTCGGTGATGAAAACTCGCCTGAGAAGCGCGCGTCGCCCGCCGCGCTCCTTATGCAGTGGCGAAGGCAAGGTGAGCGTACGGCCTCTGCCCCAAGTCCGGTCGCCGTAGCGGGAACTCACGGGAGAACACCAGGCCCAGGGCCTACGCCAGTTCGGCCGGCCGACCGTGCTCCCTCGCTGCGTTAAGGCGCGTACATTCGAATTAGAAATTGAGCGAATCGTTTCGTCAGGGCTTCGTCATGCGGCCCTTGAGCGCCGGACTGAGGAAAAGCTACTGCGGCTTTCAGAATGGCTTTCGCCAATTCTTCAGACTGGATGGCCGGCTTCCCCAGCAACTCAAACGCCGCCGCAATCAAGCGCTCCAATTGGACGACATCAATCGCTAATGCAGAAGCAGAAGCTTGATTGGACGCCTTCTCGCCCTTCGGCGCAAGATGGGGCTCCCCTGTCATGAGCCATTCGGCCGAGACACCAGCGACCTCGGCGAAGCTGAGGAGATTGCCGCGCTTAATCCCCTGGCCGAGCTCCCAATTGGAGACGGAAGCGCGGCTGAGGCCCATGCGGGTCGCCACTTGATCCTGATTGAGGCCCGCCCGTTTGCGCGCTAAGCGAATCCTTTCGCCCGTTCCCTTGTTCGCATCTCTAATTCTACCGCTTCGGCCAGCATCGCTGTCATCGGAAGTCGGCCCAAGTATCGCTTTCATCGCTTCACACGCTATCCTGTCCATTTTTGTATGCAGACACGCTATTGTGGAGCTTCACAAACACAGACCTCGGCCCTTGCCCTCACTCAATTTAGTCACTCTGTATGACGATCATCCACAAGACTTCAGGTGATGTGCAGGCGAGCCCTGAGAAACCAGCCTCAGCAGGAGTTTGCGACTTAGCGGTCCTAAGTACGCCGCGAGCGAACGCGAATACCCAATGAACCCCTCAGTGAACCCCACTCGCTCGGTAACCCCCGCTCGCCCGCCGCACGACGCGCCAGTTGTTTTCCACAAGAATAACTGTTTTTTATGATGAAATGACCCGCAAGGCAAGCACCTCTTACGACCTACGCCTCCGTTTCGGGCCGGCACATCCAATTGAAGCAGGGAGAGCTCACTCTCTCGCAAAGGGCGGCGGCGCAAACGAAAACTGTCTCTAAAAGCATGATGTCATGGGACACATGCCTCCCACAAGGAAATAGGCCTTGCCACCTATTTCCTCCACCTCAAGATCACTCGATGCCATGATAGAGGCGGCGGACAACGCTACAAAACCCACAGGCTTCATTGGTTGATCGGTTCTCCGCGACAGCGGGTTTTGCGTTCGGGTACGTGCTCGGAAATGGCGAACTCGAAGCACGAGCGGGGGTTCCATGAAGTTTGAATGAAAATGCCATGCTGTAGAGTAGACAAGTGGACCGCCGGAGCGCCGTGACCGCTGGAGTTCTGGCATCGGCAAGAGGTGTCGCTGCGCCTACAACAGCGTAGCCAACGAATGTGCCCCCCCTGTCCGCAGGCGGCGCTACTCGCCCAACCACTCGCCCAACCCCACATCCTACCCCCACCCATCGCGGCCGACTTAGATGGAAACGCGATTGGATTTCGGTCCGCGGCGACAAACTCGGCGAACTAAACAAGATGACAAAAAAATCAAGCGAACACGAGCTCGACGCCGGCTGATCTAAAGGTGCGATTTATCTTGCCTTGCGCCGAGCCCAGCGAAGGCATCGATTTCGATTGATCGGGCGTCAGAAAAAAGCGCAGTGGATCGGAGGGAGGACGCGGGTCGCAGGGAGGCGCTGCCATGGCGATCGACGCCAAGGCTCAGCTTTTTCAGGCGCTCAAGGCACATACATCCGAATTGGAGATTGAACGACACGTCACATCGGAGCGCGACCTGGAGGCTCTTGACTGTCGGATTGCAGCGGCCCGGCTGCTTTTAGAATGGCTTTCGAAAGCTCTGGAGCCTCAGCCAGCGGCTTCCCCAAAAGCTCAAACCCCGCCGCCGCCCGGACCTCAAGCTGATCCGGATCAAGGTCCGATGCCCGAACATAGCGAATTCTTAAAGAGCCCTCTCGCATTCGGCCGAAACGCCGACAATTGTGCAAACAATGTAGGCTTCTTGCTGCTGATCCCCGGGACCAAGCGCCTAGGTGGAACGGACTGAAGGGGAAACGCCCGCGCGCTGGGCGATCTGGACACCAAGGAAAAGCAGCGTCGACCGCAATTGCGAACGCGCTTCCCAACCTGCGCTGTTCTCCCCCGACGCCAAACGAACAGCGCATTATCCTCGACGAGTCCATTCTGACATTTTTACTTGCAAATTTCCGTTAGATATGCTGTCCAATATATTCATGTCGACTTCGCTTCCTGACGTCGAGTTTGAGCTCATCGCGCTTGACGCGGTCAAAAGACCGCTTATCGCCGCCCAGTGTCGAGCTGCACGCGGGCTTCTCAATTGGTCCCAAGATACGCTCGCCGAGGCAAGCAGGGTTGGAATATCGACGATCGGGGACTTCGAGCGCGAAAGGCGAAAGCCGTGCAATCACCTTCTTAGGGACATCCGCTCCGCCCTCGAATCGGCAGGCATCGAATTCATCTCCGAGAACGGCGGAGGCCCCGGCGTGAGGCTGAGGAAATGGTAACGCTCTGACTGGAGCGACTGACAGGGTTATTCCGAATCTTCTCGTTTGCGTTCAGATGGCCGATATTTCCCCGCCTCTTTCAGACGGAGGCAATCACCCGAGGTTATGTGTTTACCGGCAGAGTTGATCGATAGCCGCCGCGACTGAGATCTGGTGCGCGCCGACCGCCTTTGCCATCTCGGCGACGCTCACGCCGGCCGGTAAGAACAGCCTCTCATCGGTCCGCTCAGTCGCTTCGCGCGTTAATCGGCGGGCCCAAAGATCAGGCTCCAGGCAGCGAAATCGAATGCCTGTGCAAGCCGATTTGTTGCATTCGGAGCGAAGGAAGCCAATGAGCTCGGTCGCTACGCCTCCTTCGTCCGCAGCGCTCGCCACGACAAAAATCGGAACGTCAAGCAGACGCCCGTGCGGCGAATGGTCCCTGACCGAATAAACGCACAGACCCTTGACATATCCCCAGTCGTTTCGAGCGACGATTGCCAATTCCCGATCCGTTCCGCCGCCAACAAGGGGCGATCCAAGTGAGCGACAAAACGCTCGCCATTCATCAAGCGACAGTGCGAAGCCAGCAACTCTTGCCATCGGGTAGCCCCGATCGATCGTCAGCGGCCCGATTTTTTCGATAACGTAACAGGTGCACATCTTTTCCGCCGCCTATCGTTGGAGCGACCCCTGGTGGCCCGTTCCTCGACAAACCCTGTCGCCGCGCCGAACCTTAATCGGGACAAGTCCGAAAGCGCCTCGGGACGAGCGCGTCGCTCCGCGCGCCCGCCCAATCCACGCGGCGGCAAATAGAACTATGGGGAGAATGGATATGAACATCACGGATATTCTCAGAGTGCTCCCATAGTGACCCAACGCTGCGTGGGCGCCTTGCGATAAATCAATACTCGCCAAAAACAAATCCGGTTGAAATCGCGGGCCTATCCGCTGAGCTAATCACCGGCTGGTCGCCTCACGCCGGACCGTCAAATTAGCCAAAATAGCTCAAAGCCCGCGAGGAGAGGACACGCGCGCCGTTCGCGCAATCTCATTGCCCTGCTCCAACGGATAGATGTGAGGTCAAATCGACGGGTCTCGTCTGCCCAGCCATCGGCGCGCACGCTTATCGCTAGTGTTGAAGAGGGTAGCAGGCTGCTGGATTGAGCGTTATCGTCGTGCCTCCGAACGGCGTCGTCTCCGTAAAATGAGGGAACCACGGAACGAGAAACTGGAACGTGTAGTCCGCCGCCACCTGCACGCCGCACGTCGCTGCAAGGTTTGTTGATCAACCTCTTCGGAATCGAGTCGCCAGGCTTGACAGCGAGCCTAGCTATTGCGGAGCGGCTGGCTGAAGTTGTGTTTTAATAACTAAAAACAACCGGCCTGCCTAACCTCCATCCCTCCCGATGGCTCGAGCGTACCGGGACCCGTCAGCCAAAAAAAACGGCAGAGAAAGGAAAAATCGGGCTCGTTCGCTAAGAGGCCGTGTTCAACAAGGATGTTCTGTTCAACTGGCGGGCGCTAACGGCCTTTTCCGGTTTTTGGGTGACGGATGCGACTGCCAGCGTCAGGCGAACTCGTCCCGGGGGCGCGGGCGGCGCCTCCGACCCGGCCGTATTCAATCCGACCAATATCACGGTCGACGCAGACTGGGTGGCGCGCCGGCAGCTGATCCGACAGCTGGCGTGTCGCGCGGCCCGCGCATGAGCCAAATCCAATCGGCCTCTCGACCTGCGCGGACATTCATCGCGACCGATCGAACTCTTGCCTGTAGACGTTAATCGGATATTGCAGACTGTACCGCTGAAGACCGGTGGCCGGAAAGCCGGCCTATAGGTGTCGCCTCCGGAAAGACTAGAGCCGGCTCTGTAACGGGCGTACATTTGTTCATTGGGGCCCGAGGAAGACCAGATGATTGGAGAGAATCGCTGTGTGGATCGCGGCCAGTTATATTCAGCATGCTTCCGCGGACGTCACACCGCCGACGCCGACGCGGTCGAAGCCGGATTCCGCGAAAAGCTTTCAACGATCGATGTGGCGTCTGCCGCTCGTCAGGAACAACTGCATTCGACGTCGGCAGAAGATCCTGAACCTCCGGTTGGGAAACCATTTGTCATTACGATTGAAGATGCGGTCGCAGCCGCGCCGACAGTTACCTCGGGTAACGCTGGCGCCCGGCGCCGTCGAGTTGCGGCGAAAACCATTCGCCTGCGGGACAAGGAGCACTGCAAGTTCGTCAGGACTGAGCCGTGCTTTGTGTGCGGCCGCACGCCAACCGAGGCCCATCACATTCGGTTTGCTCAGCCCCGCGCTCTCGGCCGAAAGGTGAGCGATGAATACACAGTCCCGGCCTGCCGGCTGCACCATCGGGATCTTCACAGTTACGGCGATGAAGCCTCGTGGTGGGCCGGGGTCGGCATCGATCCCCTGCCGATCGCGCTCGAACTTTGGCGGCAATCAAGATCGACATACTCGTTAGCTGCGTTCGGGTCCGAGCCCTTGGCCGACATCATCCCGCCTGGCGGCAGGTCATCTACATGCCGAGGCTCGTAAAGGTGGTGGTTTCACAAAAAACAACGGACATAAGTTCCCGACGAGGCAGCACTTGAGAATTAATCTAAGTAGAACGACATTAGTAAGATTCTCCAATGCGTTTAAGATTATCCGACGATGGTGGCAGCAAATTGGTGAATACCTGGTCGGCGTTTCGCGTCGTAATATTAAACATCTGAGCGTTGGTAGTGCAAAGCTGCAAAGAAATTTCCTCGTTAGATTGAGGTCAATGTTGGTTATAAAAGTGTATGCCTACTGCCGGAGTATTCGACTGCATTAAGAGCTTGACGAAAAGTGCTTCTTGATCTAGCCGGAGAAGTGTTTATGTTCCACTAGTGAAGAAAGAACGCTGCCGTGAAGCTCACAGCGTATGTCATGGATGGCCAGCAAATAAAGATCCGACCCGCCCCGTTAGAACGGGACTGGATGACCGCGACCGGACATTTCGCCTATAGATGCTTACCTCTCAACATTGCAAATGCACACGGATGGGAAATTCTTTGCCCATCGGACTGTTCAGCGATTTGGGGGGGTGCCGCTGTCCCCCAATCCTTACAAGTGAAACGACCTGACGACGCCCCGGCGCCCGCTGTAAGCCATTTCGGCTTTGGTATATTAACTTTTCACATCCCATGCATTTTTCAGACTGACACAGGATATGACCTCATGGTACAGGGCCCGGTCAATCGACCCAAAGACGCCGTGGCCCCCCTTTCTGCCATCGTAGAGACCGATTGGGCCCCATTCACTTTCACTATGAATTGGATGTTCACACGCGCCGACACCGAGGTAACTTTTGAGCGGGGCGAGCCGATCTGTCACATTTATCCGCTCAAACGGGGGGATTTGGAAGCATGCGAACCAAGACTAGAGCCGTTGGCGAATAATGTGGAACTTCAATCTCAATTTAGGAAATGGACCACAAGTAGGTCTACATTTATAAAGGAACTACAAGAGCCCAACTCCTTAGCGCGGTCACAACTGTGGGAAAAGCAGTATTTTCGTGGATTAGATGCTTTTGATAAACCCGCCAACCTGACCAAGCACTACACTAAGCTAAATTTGAAAAAATTCACCGAAGGTAGGTGAAATCGATTAAAATTGTGTACTATCGTACGCTATATCTACCGGACTAGTAATCCATTGATCAGAAGAGTTCCAAAAGTGTCTGAGGTACATAAGACATTTAAAGATTGCGCTTAGCGGCATTCTCAACTGAGACGAAGGATCGGAACATACATGTAAACTTGAGTAAAATGAAACTCTTCGGCTAAGAGGCTTCCTCAACAGCCTGATAGAAATGTCGAGCAACAGCCGGACGTTCCGGGAAACAATCGCACGATGGTACTCCGCGCAATGTCCGGAGCGCTACTCTGCGCTCTTATAGCTTCCGCGGCGCGAAAATCCCGCTTCCGAGGTAGCCGCCGGTTCCGTTCAGGATCAGCGAACGACCTGTGACGCCGTAGAGCGGGTTCGTCCTTGTTGGACCGCCCGGGAAGGTTGGACCGCCCTGGAGGAATGAGCCGGCCGGCGCCGCGATCCGACCCGCACTATTGCCGATCAACGGCGACTTAGCGGCTGTTGCGAGCGACGGTGTCGACGGGACCGCCGCCACCGTTACTCGCCCGAAGTAGCCATTCAGGAACGGGGTCGGATGGTTATTCGCCATACTCGTCCGCGGTCCCGCCTTTATCGGATTGATCAACGTCAAGCTGGCGACAGGCGTGCCGCTCACAGTCGGCATGGCATTGGGCGCCAACATCGGCGTCGCCGAAGACACGGCGCCGCCAGCCCGTCCATGCCCTGCGGCGGGATTGTGCATCATCCATGCGTGGAATGCGCCGGCCTGAGTGAAGCCGATTTTGGCCGCGGTCGAAATCTGAGACGTCATAACGAACAACGTCGGATTCTGCGACGCGCCTTGCCCCTTCACGCTGAGACCGGCCTGAAACTGCCCTCGACACGGTGTTCGGCGTTCCGTGGACCGGAGAAACCGTGAACCCGCCGGTCCCGGCGAACGCGCCGGTGAGGTAGGGCACAGGGCTCGGTCCCGTGCTCGTGCTAAAACGCCTGGGGGTGACCATGGCGTAGGTCGCGGTGCGGCCAACACCATGCCGGGGATCCGGCGGCGGAGGCGGCGGCGGAGGCGGCGGCGGAGGCGGCGGAGGCGGCGGAGGCGGCGGAGGCGGAGGCGGCGGCGGACGGCGGCGGAGGCGGCGGCGGGAGGCGGCGGAGGCGGCGGCGGCGGAGGCGGCGGCGGAGGCGGAGGCGGCGGAGGCGGCGGCGGAGGCGGCGGAGGCGGAGGCGGCGGAGGCGGCGGCGGAGGCGGCGGCGGAGGCGGCGGCGGAGGCGGCGGCGGCGGAGGCGGCGGCGGAGGCGGCGGCGGCGGAGGCGGCGGCGGAGGCGGCGGCGGTGGAGGCGGAGGCGGCGGAGGCGGCGGCGGCGGTGGAGGCGGCGGCGTCAGGGATTTAATCAGATTCTGTATAGCGACTGTTTTCGCGGCTCCGACCGACGCACTGTTCTGCGACCCTTGCTGAACAGTCTGTTGTGTGGCGTTCACGACCGTGAGCGCATTAGCGCGACCCTGAGAGGCGGTCTGGACGATTGCCGCGCCGGGCGAGGTGGACGTGCCGACGTTGTAACTCTGAGCCTGACTGTCTGTCGGCTGCTGGCTCGCTCCCCCGCTTTGGCCGCCCTGGCTCGTCAACTGCCCGTTCGCCTGCGCGAGTTCCTGGCTGCTTGCCCGGCCAGGGGAAGAGGGAGGCTGGTTGAACCCAGCACGGTCACGCCGAGCCAGGACGCGACACGTCAGTCGTGGTCGGATGGCAATCTGACCCGCCGCAGAGCGACGTGACCGACATACGGCCGAAGCCGAGGATCGCTTGTGTGCCTTTGGCGCTGCTATGCGAGATGATGGCGATGCCGCCACGCAAGCCAATCGCCGCGACCGGAGTTCGGATCGTCGCGCCTTCGGAATGCGTCGCGACGCCCCCAACGACGCGCATCACGCCCTTGCTCAATGAAAGGGCGAGCTCCCCCTTCGTGGTGGCGGGATTGTAAACGAAGCGGTCAATCACCAGCGTCGAGTTGGGGCCGACGTTGAGGGTCGTCTTGTCGATGAACAGCACCTGGACGCTGCCGGTCGCGGTGGTCTGGATCTTCTCGTTCTCGACCACTTGGGCCCCGATCTCGATCACGCGAGTGGGGCCGCCGGGCGGCGTGCCCGAGGAGGTCGTGTTGACCGCGCCGGCCGTGCCGACCGTATCGGCGCGCGCCGCGGCCGATAGCGCGAGAACAGCGCCGAGCGGGAGGGCGGGGAACAGCAGCGGAAGCGATCGTCTCCGGCGCATTACGAGTGTCCTAACGGTCAAAAGTGGAAGGTGGGCCCCGCCGCGACGATGAAATCCGGAAGGCTGTAGTTCGAAACGGTCGAATAGGTGCGCAGATATTGGACCTGCAGCGTGAAGCCGATGTTGTGGGAGAAGGTCGAATCCAGGGTTCCCGACACCCGCCATTGTCTATCCGTGCGGGTGGTGAAGGGCGAGACGATCGGGTCCGGTACCGCATAAGGGGTGTAGGAAAATCCGGCCGAGGGCGTGAGCGTCCGCAGTGACCCTGTATGCGCGAACGAAGGCGCCGCGAAAGAATCGGACAACCCAGCATCGATCGAGGATTGATCGCGACGGCCTTATCGACCGCGGCGACATAGGTCTGCACTTCGGTGCGAATGTCGGGGGGCACATCCGGAGCGTTGAGCACGGCGTCGAAACAATTGCGCGCCATCTCATAGGAGCGCAGATGAAAATAGAGCGTGCCGAGTTGGAGATTCACCCGGGGAAGATTCGGGTTGTAGTAGAGGATGCGCTCGAGCGCGCCGATCGCCGCCTCGTAGTCGCCGAGTTCAGTCTCGAGCTGGGCGTATTGGAATCCGGCGTCGAGATCATCGGGTTTGAGCAGCAGCCGCTTGAACAAAAGGTCGGCGACGACGCGCTTGTCCGCATCGGTCACGGAAGCCGCAGGCGGGGAGGCGACCTGCGTTGGGGTCGAAGCGCCGGGCGTCTCTGCGAGAGCTGCGGGGGGAACAGCGAATGCCGCGCTGGCGACGCCGACCGCCGCCGCTAGCACGGGGACAAACCCCCGCGAAGAGCGCGCTGATAGCGCGGGCGATCGGCTCAACCTTGAGGTATTGTTCTTCCCCCACCGCATCGGCAGATCCCAACTCACAGTCTGTATTTTCTTAAAGTCTGATTTCCGCCCCAATGCAACCAGATTCTCGACAACCAACGTTGCAACGCCGGGGACCTCACGTAACCGCGCGGGGCCTTTTTGTGGGCTTCCGGCCGTCGGGGTGACTTGGCGGCCCGTTTCGTTTTTGAACCGCCTCAAGACACTCTGAAGCTTGGATACCTCTTCGCCATGGCCGAAGCGCTCTTACGCGATGCCCGATACCCTGCGAAGCCGAGGCCCGCGAAGCCGATAAGCATCATCGCCCAGGTTGAAGGCTCAGGAACACCAGTGGAGAAGAAACCGAACGTGTGCGTATCGTAGAACTGCGTGAGAAACACCCCCGAGTTAGGGTTCGTGCCTGTTATCCGGTCGTCGAACAGGAGATCGAAAGCGTAGCTCTGTCCTGGAAGCAATTGTCCACTAGGTATTGTGACGCTCGTCGCCGTGGTCGGCAGGGCGGCGCTGCTAAATACCGTCATATTATCGGAAGTGTTGACGATCGAAAAAAAGATATTGTTCGCGCTCGGCGTCGCATTCGGACTGACGTCCATAGGGTTGAAGACCAAAGTAATCGGGGCCGCCGCGTTCAGGTCCTGCAGAGCGCTAAATGAAGCGGCTGCGAGCTGGGGGGTGTTGGCATAAGCGTCGCCGTCGTAGTTAATCGAGAAGGTTGTGGGCCCCTTTGTGCCGCCGGTCAGGTCGAATACGTAACCGCCGGTCGGATAAGCCGTTTGCAAGCTCGAAAAACTACCGTTTCAGTCTCCGAATTCCCACGCGACGTCGGCCGGAACATAAGAAAGGGTTTGGGGCGACCCCGAACCCCCGTAGCTTAAAGTCCCTCCGGCGAAGTCGCTTGCACTAGTAACGAACGCGCGGCCCGAAAAGAAGCCGCCCGTCGACGTCACCGTCGTCGGACCGGTCTGCTCGAATGTTGGATTAACGCCGACGTCGGCTTCCGTGACCTGGGCGTTTGCGCCTCCGACGGTGACGCAGCCGGCAACGGCCAAGCCGATCGCGCGTATAAATTGCTTTCCTTCCATGACTTTCCATCCCCCTAATGCGAACGAATTTGTCACCGCCTCACGGGACCCGCAATTCCGTAGCACAGCGGCAAAATCATCTTCTTACGTTTGGGCAATTGAGTCAATCTCGCCTCGATCCCCATGAGCGAAATGTGATCGTGATTGAGATCGCGCTCTACAAGGAGGGTGCGGGGGTCAAACAGCCCATGGTCGATTTCAGGGATCACCTCGATGCAGTTGATCGATCGCCGCATCCGCTTCGCCCAACCCCGAGCGCTAAGCCGCAAGGTCAGCGACGAATACACGGTCCCAGTCGGCCGTTCCCATTATCGCGAGCTGCATCGATATCGCGATAAGGCCTCATGGTGGGCTGGGACCAGCATCGATCCCCTGCCGATCGCGCTCGAACTTTGGCGGCGATCGAGATTAGCTGCAACTTGGTCCGACCCCTTGTCCGGCGCCATCCCGCCCCCAGCGGCGAAGGTCGAGCGGGCACCGTTGGACGACGACCGGATCGAAGTAGCTGAAAATCCTCAGAGCCTAGCCCCTTGACCAGTGCATCGCCGTCGTAGCAAATCGGCTAGTCTAAGGCTTTCACATGCGCCAAATTCAAGCCTCGGAGGCTGACATTCACCTCCCCCAGCTTCTCGATCATGTCGAGCGCGGGGAGACAATTGTCATCACCCGACATGGTCGCGCGATAGCCCGAATCGTGCCGGAAGCCGATCTGCGGCATGCCGAGGTCGACGGAGCGATCGCGAAGATAAAAGCATTGCGACAGCGCACCGGAAAGATCACCGTCGACGAGCTTGTCTCGGCTAAACACGAGGGTACTGATGCCCTTCGTGCTCGATGCCTCCATCGCGGCGTGCTGGGCTTTCGATGACGAAGATCATCCTGTCGCTGCGTTAGCGCTTGAGCGCGTCCGCACCGACGAGGCGCGCGTTCCGAGCCTATGGTGGTTCGAAGTGCGCAACACACTCATCGTGAGCGAGCGCCGAGGACGACTGACGGAGGCCGACACTGCAACGTTTCTGCGCGGGCTTGCGCATCTTCGCGTCTCGGTTGATCGGTCGCCGGAGGAGGCCGACGTTCTTGCGCTTGCTCGCCGCCGCCTTACAGTCTGTGACTCCGCATATCTTGAGCTCGCACGACGTGAGGGTGCGCCGCTTGCAACGCTTGACGCTGCTCTTGCAACTGCTGCGCGCGCCGAACGGGTGCGCTTACTAAGCGAGCCGCGACAAAGCCCCTGACTGATTAGGGAAAACCGGCGAGAAGCAGCGGCCTCAACCCCATCGTCGTCAGCGTTCGTCTTTGTTCCCTCCCTCGTTTCGACAGGGTGAAGGCTTAGGATTGCTGGAAAATTCGGTTGGGATGCACCCTGCCTAAATCGCAACAGGAAGGCGGGCTTTCGGTTGGCGCCGTTGGCCCGCAGGGAGCATCCCGATGGAGAGATTATCGGCCCCGGAGCGTACGCGCGAGGAGCTTCGCGCCTTGATGAAGGGAGAACTGGGGACGGCGGCCGGGCGAGGCGACCTTGTGCGTCTGGCGCTTCGCCTGATCGTCGAGGAGGCGCTCGAGGGAGAAGTCAGCGACGCGCTTGGACGGGAACGCTACGAGCGCGGCGAGGGACGGCAAAGCCGGCTATCGCAACGGTTATCGGCCGGGCAAGATGAAGACGGCGGAGGGCGCTGTGGACTATTCGGCTCCGCAGGTCCGGGACACGGCTGAGCCCTTTGTGTCGAGTGTGCGGGCGGCACTTTCGGGACGCACGCGGGAACTCGAGCGACTGGCGGTCGAACTCTACGCGAGGGGCCTGTCGACGCGCGACATCGAGGACGCCTTCACCGACGAGACCGGCCGGCGGCTGCTGTCGCGGGCGGTGGTGAGCGAGATCACCGAGAAGCTGTGGGCCGAGTACGAAGACTTCTGCAAGCGCGATCTCTCCGAGCACGCGGTGGCCTACCTGTTTATCGACGGCATCGCCGAGCGGCTGCGTCCGGGCCAGCGGCGAGAAGCGGTTCTGGCCGCCTGGGGGATCGGCGAGGACGGGCGCAAATCGCTTTTGGGCTTGATGGCGGGATCGAAGGAGGATGTCGAAACGGCGCGGGCGTTCTTCCAGGACCTGCGCGCCAGAGGGCTGGGCGATCCGCTGCTCGTGGTCAGCGACGGGCGCCTGGGATCATCCGGGCGATCGAGGAATGCTTCCCCCGCGCGGCGCGCCAGCGCTGTTTGGCGCATCGGATGCGCAACCTCGCAGCGAAGGTCTCGGCCGATCCGTGGCCCGAATTCAAGGCTCGGGTCACCGCCTGCTATCAGGCGCCCTCGCGCGCGATCGCCCGACAATTGGCGGTCGGCATCCGCGCCGATTACGCCAACGTCCTGCCCAGTGCGCTCGCCTGTTTCGAGGACGATTTCGAGGCCTGCATCGCGCACCTGCGCCTGCCGGTCACGCACCGTCGTTTCGCAAGGACTACGAACCTCCTCGAACGGCTGTTCGTCGAGGAACGGCGGCGGCTGAAAATCATTCCCAATGGCTTCGGCGAGAAGCCAGTGCTCAAGCTCATGTTCGGCGCGCTCATCCGAGCCGCCGAACGATGGCGCGGCCTGCGCTTCACGGAGTTCGAGCTCCGACAGATCGCCGCCGTCAGAAAAGAACTCGACGACGAATATCACTCTTCAATCACGCCGCTGGCTCGGTCAGCCCAGCCCCGAGTTTCCAGCAAATCCAAGCCTTGACCTTTCGACAGGCCCATGAAAGGTCCCCACGGCGCGAACAAGAAATGCTTTCCTGTGCCCCTCACGTCGGTTCACGCCGCCGCTCGCCCGGGCGGCCTTTACTGTGGCCGCTGCGCGATCACCCATCTCGCCTTCGAGCTGTTCACTGATGAGCGTGATAACGCTGGGAGCGGTGATTGGGTTCGTTTCGCCAAAAATGAGGAGAGCCTGAAAGCACATCTACGCATCGGCAATGGGTCCACAAGAACCTTCCGGCAAAGAACACCTTGGCCCACGCCGATGCTGAAAGAAGCCAGCTTCCGGAAAAGGCTCGAAACGATCGAGGGTCTCCTAAATCATCGATAAACATGGCTGACGACACAGTTTTGGCGAACCAGTCTGGCGTTCAGAATTCCCTGGTAGCAGGGAAATTAGCAGGGAATTTTCCAGTTTTTTGAGCATTCCCCATGAATAAGAGATCAAGAGTCACGCATAGTTCCAATAGGTTGCAGCGGAATTCACTAGAGCAAGAGCAGGGAATGTTCCAAGCGGGCTAGCGCGGCTCTGCCATCGAAATTATTGGAAGCCTTGAATTACAAAGCGGCAAATGTAGTTCAGCCCAGGATCTCCCACCGTCGCCGGTGTTCGGCGACGAGACTAATCTCAAACTGAGCATCGCATCGCCGAGACGAGCCAGCTTGGCCGGCCCGGGCTATTCCATCGAAATTCAGACCTGCCATCGGAGGAAAGCCAATCTTTTCAGAGAGTAAATAACGCTTTGTAATTGTATGTGTTAGTGAGGCAGTAGACTCGTTATTCAACGCGAAAAACTCTCGAGAAATACCATGACGGCTGCAGCAACCTACATCGAAGCCCAGCACATCCTGGCGGGGTCCAAGAACGCAGTTGCGAGCCGATCGCAAACCTTGCCGTCAACTTGGCTGCAATGGGGCAATTCTCATCACAAGAATGGCGAAATCTTGGCAGCGCACGCTCCGCATAAAGGCGGCCCTCCACCTGAGGCTCGACCAGGTTTCGTGCGTTGCGGCTGGCTTTCCATCAGGTGCAATTGGATCGCGAACCCCTCCATCGATGCGGTCAATGGCGACCTGAAGCAGGAAGGCTGACGATGCCCGGGTACGCAAGGCCGCCGGAACACTCGCGCTGGCGGAAGGGTCAATCAGGCAACCCCTCCGGGCGGCGCAGAAAGCCAGCGAACTTTGCCGACGATCTGTTGTCGGAGCTGGCCGAGCTCGTCCAGGTCAGCGAGGGCGGCAGGACGAGGCGGATCAGCAAACAGCGGGCCTTGATCAAGGCGGTGATCGCCGGAGGCATCAGGGGCAACCCGCGCGCGGCCAGTTTGCTCACCATCTGGCTCGCGAGGGTCATCGAAGGCGGCCCTGAGGACCATGCGCTGGCGGAGATTGACGCAAAGGAACGCAGGATCATCGAGGACTACCTTGAGCGACAGGTGCAGCTGCGGTTGGTTAAGCAAAGGGAGGACGACTGATGGATCGCGCCTTCATCTACATCGCTCACCATGACTTCCGCGCGTTTCACAGAAGGCGTTCGAAATCATCAACCCTGGAACGACATTCATGGACAATTGGCACATAGGCGCCATTAGCCATGCCTTGGAAGAGATGCGGGCCGGCGAGCACCTCCGGCAGATCATCAACATGCCCCTCGAACCCTCAAGTCGCAGTTGGTGTCCGTTATTTGGCCCGCCTTCCTACTTGGGCACAATCCTAGCGCCAGGATTATTGTGGTCAGCTACGCCGAGCAACTCGCTGAGCTGCTCTCTAACCAAACTCGACAGTTGATGTTATCGAACTTCTATCAACAAGTCTTTCCTCATACGCGCTTGGAACGGCAAACGAGTTCGCACCTCTCAACGGAGAAGGGCGGTTCACGGTATGGGACGACAGTAGCCGGCGCGCTCACCGGATTTGGAGCCGACTGGATCATCATCGACGATCCCCATAATGCCACAGACTCATATTCGGAGCCGGCACGCCAGAAAGTGAAGTCCTTCTTCCGGCAAACGCTCCTCTCCCGTCTCAACAACCCGTCTCAAGGCAGAATCGTTTTGGTGATGCAACGGCTTCACGAAGATGACCTGTCCGGGGATTTGTTGGAGCAAGGCGGTTGGCGGCATCTAAAACTGCAGGCTCGGGCCACGGAGGACGCCAAGATTGAGATTGGGCCGAACCTTTTCCACCAGATCCGCGTCGGCGACTACCTGCACCCAAACCTTCTGCTCCCGCTTTGGCTAGAGACGCAGAAGCGCGATATGGGCTCTGCGGCCCATGAGGCTCAGTATCAACAACAACCCCTTCCCGCCGAGGGCAACATGATCAAGCGGGAATGGCTTCGCTACGCCGACGTACCGCCACCGCGGGCGGCGGGGCAGGTCACGCTAAGCCTCGACACCGCCGTCAAGGATGACCCGGCGAACGACTACTCGGCCTGTACCGTATGGCTAGAAGCCGACGGAAAGCACCATCTCATCCACGTTTGGCGAGAGCAGGTCAATTTCCCCACACTCCATCGGAAGGTGCAAGAACTCATCGGCGTCTTCCGCCCGAACGCGGTTTTGATCGAGGACGCAGGGTCGGGATCGTCCTTGGCCCAGGTTCTCCATGGGCAGGGCGTCCCGGCAGTGCCGCGGAAGGCGAAGGACACGAAGAGGGTGCGCCTTGCATCGATATCCACATACCTGGAATTGGGTTTGGTGGTGTTACCCAGGGACGCCCCATGGCTGGCGGAATTCGAGGCCGAGCTGCTTGGCTTCCCGGGGACTCGCTGACGACGATCAGGTCGACAGCTTGTCTCAGTATTTCGGCTGGGTTCGTGAGCGACCGACAAGCATTTTCGAATTCGACTTTATGCGTGACGAGGACGACGTGGACCACGAGCGGATCGCTGTTTGGCTCGCCCTGCGCGGGCAATACCTTTTGCCCGATGTCCGTTGATTTCGTTGAAAAACTCGCTTGCGTTGCCGACTCGGCTCTGATTCAGTTTTTCTCAACGAATTTGGGGCTCACACGATGATGGGCGAGCGGCGGGTGATGCAGGAGGCGCTGTTCTACGGCTTCAGCCTCGAGCGGCACGTCCCGGACAATCACCTGCTGCGCAAGATCGACCGTTTTGTGGACCTTTCGGAGGTCCGGAGGCATCTGGAGCCTTATTACAGCGAGACGGGTCGTCCTTCGATCGATCCCGAGCTGATGATGCGTATGCTGATCGTCGGCGACGGCTTCGGCATTCGCTCCGAACGTCGATTGTGCGAGGAGGTTCACCTCAATCTGGCGTACCGCTGGTTCTGTCGATTAGGGCTCGACGGCGACGTTCCCGATCATTCGACCTTCTCCAAGAACCGCCACGGCCGGTTTCGTGAGAGCGATCTCCTGCGTAAGCTCTTCGAGACCGTCGTGGCGCGCTGTATCAAGGAAGGGATCGTGGGAGGCGATGCTTTCGCAGTCGACGCCAGCATTGTCGTGGCGGACGCGCATCGACGGCGAAGCGTCGCCAAGGTCGAGGACCTCGATCCGACCTCAAGTCGTGCAGTCGCGGAATATCTGTCGGTCTTGGACGACGCGGCGTTCGGCGGGGCGACACCCATCGAGCCGAAGGCGATCTCTCCGACCGATCCGGCCGCCCGCTACACCGCTTCGGCCAACTCCGTCGCCGGTTATGCCTATTCCGACAACTACCTCATTGATCTGAAGCATGCAGTGATCATGGATGTCGAGGCGACGACGACCATTCGCCAGGCCGAAGTCAGCGCGGCCAAGACGATGCTCGACCGCACGGCCGAACAGTTCGAAGTCGCTCCGTCGCGCCTGATCGCCGATGCGGGTTACGGCTCGGCCGAGATGATTGGGTGGCTGTGGACGAGCGCGGAATCGAGCCGCATGTGAAACTGATGGACAAGTCCGAGCGCACGGACGGAACCTTCTCCCGCGAGCCGACTTCGCCTTCGATCCAGAGGGCAACCTCTATGTCTGTCCCGCCGGCAAAGAGCTGGAGAAATATCATCGCTCATTCCCCAAGCCACGCGACGGAGTGACCAAAGACGGCACGATGATTTACCTCGCGCGCAAGCAGGACTGCCACGCCTGCGCGCTCAAGCCCAAGTGTTGCCCGAACGTGCCTGCGCCCAAAATCGCGCGCTCTGTTCATGAAGCCGCTCGCGACAAGGCCCGTGCGATCCCAAAGACTGAGGCCTACGCCGTCTCATGTCGCGAACGAAAGAAGGTCGAGATGCTCTTCGCTCATCTGAAGCGCATCCTCAGGCTCGGTCGATTGCGCCTCCGCGGTCCGAACGGAGCCAAGGACGAGTTCCTATTGGCCGCCACCGCCCAAAATTTGCGGAAACTGGCGAAACTCATCCCCTTCCCGGAGCCGGCCTTCGCGCTGTGAGGTGAAGAGGCGCCGCTTTGCTTCGCTGGCAGCCGCCGCTCACGCACATCGCGCTCGCCTTAAGACAGGGTTCTTCAACAAAATCCGTTGAGAGCATCCATTTGGCAGCGCAGTCAGTGTTCTTCGCGGATGCAACCCGTCCACAACACCGAAAACGGTCGGATGTTCCTTCGTTCACGGCTGGACTAGGTGTTTAGTCCCGGCATTTTCTGGAGCGGACTGATTGTGACTCTTTGCAGCTGTAAAGTCCAGGCTTTGCAGATGAACTCGTAAGGGGTGAGGCCCCTGAGGGTCTTGAGCCGTCGCGCGAAGTTGTAGGCGTCGACGAAGTCGCGCAGATGAGCTCGCAGCTGATCGTGGGTTTCGTAGAAGTAGCGTTTGACGGTGGCGGTCTTAGGCAGCAAATGCAGTGCATTTGCTGCCTAAGACCGGACGGTGGCGTCCTTGAGGATGCGGTTCATCCGTTCAACCTGGCCGTTATCCGGTATGTGATCCGTCGGCGCCTTGCTGTCCGCCTGTTCCGAAGGGAGACGGCGATATGGTGAGCCCATCCGGGACACGGGGCGCCGGGAGCACGAAGGTGCGGGCAGGCCGCCGATAGACAGTGGGCTGAGAGCCCGAGCTCGTTACATGGCCGCCCCTTGCGACTTTCCCGGATGCGCCGTGAGCGCGGATCAGTAGATGTCGTGTTGCCCGCCAGCTCCCGCCCTGAACGAACAGAGACGGAGCGCCGAACACTTGCAGGAGCAAAGCCAAATCCTCGGCGGTCCTGAGACGCCCGCTTCGACAGCGATAGTCGTCCGGCCCCGCGTCGCGGCGAAGACCATTCGTTTGCGCGACAAGGAGCACTGCAGATTCGTCGCTACCCAACCCTGCGTCGTCTGCGGTCGCAGGCCCGCCGAAGCGCATCACATTCGCTTCGCTCAACCTCGGGCGCTAGGCCGCAAGGTCAGCGACGAATACACCGTTGCTGTCTGCCGAGTTCATCATCGTGACCTCCATGGCTACGGAGATGAGGCCTCCTGGTGGGCCGGGGTCAACATCGATCCCCTCCCGATCGCGCTCGAACTTTGGCGGCGATCGAGATTGACCTACTCGTTGGATGCGTCCGCGTCCGAGCCCTCGTCCGACGCCATCGCGCCTCCAGCGGCGGACGTCGAGCGGGCACCCTAGAGAAATCACTCTCGCTCACCCCCAGCAGAACACCGCCAGCCAGCCTTAGCCAGAAGGTGAGCTGACTTGAGCGCGAAGCCGAGGCGCTTTAACGCATACAACGGCTCTTGGTGGCATGATCATGAATGGCGCCGACGGGAGAGACAGGCAAGAGGAAGGCGATGTCGAGATCAGACACGAGAAGCGGCGGCCAAATCCCCTCGCCCGCCATGTTGCCGGGTCTCGGTGCCCCCCCGACGCGCGGCGAGCTTCGCTGATTTGCTCCCGCGCGTTCAACCTACTCTCAATGCTGCCCTCGCCAAGTGTCAGGCCGCCAGCGTAAACTCGACATGCACAGTGTCATAGGGAAACGCCACGCCGGTTTTGGTTTGGTTGAGGATGCCGGCGTGAACGAGCGCCGTGACGTCGCCGTGCACGGCCTTGACGTCACGGTCGACCCGGCGCGCGACTTCGCGGATCGACAGCTCGCCGCCGCCGATCATCGCCTGCAGGATCTCCCACCGCTTTTTGGTCAGCGTTTTCCAAAGCAGCTCGACGGATTCGAACGAGATATGCGCGCCCTGCCGCTTGCCGCGCAGCGCCGCGGCAGCTCGCCGGGAAACGTCATCACGCGAGGCGATCGAAAGCGTTACGGCTTCCATGTGTTCACGTCCTGCCAGAAGTCGGCTAGCAATTGCTCAGGCGTCGTGAATTGATAAGCGGTCTCGGCCCCGCCAATATGCCGATGATCGCCTTTGCCGGCTTCGTTGTCGTAGCGCAGCACGCAAACGCCCTCGACGACATAGGCCAGCGAATATTTGAGCCGATGCTCTGAGCCGCGAACCGGCCCCGGCGTCTTCCAGACCCGCACCTCCACAAACGCATCGACGCGCAACTGGTGACGTTCATCGAGGAGCAGCCGCGCCTTCATGTTGGAATATATTCCAGCATTTGAAGGTCAGCAAGCGTAGTGGCCGCGGTCTCCATCTTGGCGAGGCGCAGAGTAATGGCGCTTCAGTCTTCGTCGGGCGTCTGGGCGGCCTCGAGCCACCGGAGACCAAAATATCGGCAATATCCTCGATATCGTGACGCCGTCGCCGGCAGGATCGCGGCATTGCCGAGCACGTGGCTATCAATCACCCTCTCATTGTAGAAGGCCCCGACACGGGTGGTCGAGGAAAGGAAAGCCGGCAAGCCCGTTGCAAGGGTTAGCCACACGCTGGTTTCGCAAGCTCGCGCCGTCCTCACCCATCGCGCCTCGGTTCATGCGGTTCAGGCAGATTATGAGAAAAAAATGTTGGGTTGGGACCCTGTTTCTCGCCAAGGTCGATGTGGCATTTAGGGGAGCAAAGCCGATGTTTCACTCGTTAAATTGGCGTTCGCTCGCCCTTCTTCTATTTCCGCAGATCCTTCTCTGCGCGCTGTCACCAACATTGGGAGCATCCCTATTTATTTGCGACGTGCCGGCGACCGCTGGCGGCTGCGTGAACGGAACGAGCAGCCCCGAAAGTTGGGCCACCGACGAAACACTTCTGCGCATCCACATCCTTCCTGTCCTCGGCCATCTCACCCTCGACCAGATTGCTGGTGAGCACATGCCGGGGCTCATCAACGACATGCGGGCCAAGGGATGATATGCCGGAGGAACCACCAGTCGCTTCCTGGTGCTCCTGCGCTATGTCTTCAACCTCGCGCGAAAGTGGAACGTGCCGGGCGCAACCATGAACCCCACGGCAGGTCTCATATGTGGACGTATATGGACCCCGCCCGATTGCAACAGCCGGCTTGATTGGGATCGATGGTCACAACTGCTGACGTATATCCGGCTTCGTGATGCGGCTGGACAACGTCTTCGCCGCGAGCCTCGATGGGTTTTCGCCCGCTTCCACCTCAAAGCCCCCATGACATTGGAACACCATGCCGGTCCACACATCAGGTTCGGGAAGCGACGGGGTGACCGTTTCGCCATCTCCTGCCATTTGCTGCAATTGCCGGGGTGGGACCTCCTTTCCTTATTCGCCGCCTCGCTTCACGCCGCCTTCACCGATAGCGTGGGCTCGTAAGCTGTGTCGCTGGTGAGCATAGCCCACACGATCCGCGCATTCTTGTTGGCGAGAGCAACGGCCGCGATATTGGGGTGCCGCCGTTGCCGCATCTTGCCAAGCCAGAGGCTTCGTGGATCCTGCTTGCCGCTGGCCCGGCTTAAAGCGGCGCGGGCGCCATGAATCATGAGTGTACGCAGATATCGATCTCCGCGTTTGCTGATGCCGAACAAGCGGGCTCGCCCTCCACTGGATCTCTGCTTCGGCACTAGGCCAAGCCAAGCCGCGAACTGACGGCCGTTCTTGAAGCAGCTTCTATCGCCCACGGCGGCGATCAAGGCTGTTGCCGTCACGGGGCCGATACCTTCGATCTTGCCAAGCCGCTGGCACTGCTCGCTAGCACGGAAGATTTCCTTTATCCGCCGGTCATAGGCTGCAATGCGGGCATCAAGCTCTGCCAACTCCGTCTGCAGGTCCCTCATGAGCGCTCGGACCATCTCGCTGAGACCGTCGTTGATGTTTCCCACGATGACGGCAAGGCCACGCCGCAGCTGCGCGATGTCACGGGCAATGACGATCCCATGCTCGGACAGAAGACCGCGCATCTGATTGACGAGCCTGACCCGGTCGGCGACCAGACGCCGGCGAATGCGGTGGACGGCTTGCACCGCCAGCTGATCGGTCGATTTGTGTGGCACGAAGCGCATTGACGGCCGGCCGACCGCTTCACAGATGGCTTCCGCATCGTTCCGATCGTTCTTGTTCGACTTGACGTATGGCGTCACGAACTGAGGGCTGATCAGCTGCACCTGATGGCCAAGCTCGGTGAGCACGCGAGCCCAATAGTGCGCCCCGTTCGAAGCCTCCATTCCGACCAAGCACGCCGGCAAATTGGCGAAGAAGCGGGCTACAGCATCGCGACGCAGCCTCTTCCTCACAATGACCTTCCCGTGGTTGTCGACGCCGTGGACCTCGAAGACATACTTCGCCAAATCCAGACCTATCCGAACGACCTGCATGATATCCTCCTTCATCGCAGTTGACGTTCGAGATTCCACTCCGCCGCGAGGGCGGGGTCCATACCATTGGCCCCTTGGCAAGCGTTTTTATCTCGGCGGTGAACGGCTGGCGGCCTTCGGTCATATGTTCGGCCTGTTGGCGCGGACTGGGTCCGCTGGCCCTGATGAAGTCCGACGACCCTCGGCTCCCGATCAAGGGGGCGAGCTTTGGGCTCCTGACCCATTGCGGAGTGTCCGACGGTCTTCGATCGTCTCGCCGTGTCGTTCATCACGTCGTTGTCGCGCTCGCCAAACTCTTGAGCCTGCGTTCTCCTTTCGAGTGCGTTGCCCCCGATTGGGATCAGGCCTTGGCGTAGATGGAGGTGCGGAAGACCTCGGCGGTGGTGATGATCTCCCAGACGATCCGGGCGAGCTTGTTGGCCAACGCCACCGCCACGACCTTGGGCGGTTTGCGCGCTCTGAGCGCGGCCAGCCAGTCGCACAACGCGCCCTTGCGCTTTGGCGCCGCCCGCAAGACCGAGATGGCGCCCAACACCAGAAGCCGTCGGATATACCGATTGCCCTGCTTGGTTATCGACCCGAATTTCTCCTTGCCGCCCGTCGAGTTCTGCTTGGGCGTCGCGCCAAGCCAGGCGGCGAAATCGCGGCCGGATTTGAAGGCGTGCGGATCTGGCGCGCTGGCCAAAATCGCCGAAGCGGCGAACGCGCCGACGCCGGGGACGCTCGCCGCCAGCCGGCTGACCGGATCGCGTCGATGGTCGGCGACGATCGCGCGCTCGAGCTCGTCGATCGCCGCGTCGAGAGACCGCAATTGCGCAAGCAGAACCCCCAGCGTCGCCTGGACCATCGCCGGAAGGTCGGCGGCGGCGGCTCTCTCGACGAGTTCCTCGACGTGGCTGATCCCTTTGGCGGCGATGACACCGAACTCCGCCAGATGACCCCGCAAGGCGTTCACGCTCATCGTGCGCTGCTTGATCAGCAGTTCACGGGTCTTGTGCGCCATCAGCGTGGCCTGTTGGTCCTCGCTCTTGACGGCGACGAAACGCATGTTTGGCCGAGACATCGCCTCGCAGATCGCCGCCGCATCCGCCGCGTCGTTCTTGCCGCGCTTGACATAGGGTTTCACGTAAATCGGCGGCGTGAGTTTCACCTCGTGGCCCATCGCGCGAAACCGCCGCGCCCAATAATGCGCCGAGCCGCAAGCCTCCATGCCGATCGCGCACGGCTCGATGTCGGCAAGGAATTTGACGATCCCCGAACGGCTCAGTTTGCGTTTCGTGGCGGAACAATCTTCGCTCTCCAGCGCGTGGACTTGAAAGGAATTCTTGGCGATGTCGACGCCAATTCGGATATATTTCCGCATGGACGGCCTCCCTCTTGGTGGCGCTCCAGCGACCACCTTTCGCCACTTAGATGCCCCCTAGGCGGGGCCGTCCACATCATCAAGGGGGGAGGCTCTTCCGGGTGTCGATGCCTTCGGGTGCCTGCGTTCTCTACGTGCTCGTTCGGCACTTGATGGGGTAAGCTGGGTGCAGGGCGGCTAGGTTGAAAACGCAGTCGGCCGGTGGTTGGCCCCATGCAACACAATCCGCGCCGTCGTCTGCTCCCTCCCTCGGGCGTCGCTCCTCTTGGGAGCTGGATTCGGCCTCCTGTCTCGTGGATTGCTATGGCTTAGGCCGGCTGCGAACTCGGTTCCGTCCCGCAGCATCGCGTGCATGATGATCGCGAGGCGACGCGCCAGAGCGACTCGCGCTTTGCGCATCGTTGATCGCCTGGCGATCGCAAAGGCCCAGTCCTTGAGTTTGAGCTGGCCCTTGTAGCGGGTCAGCATGACGTTGGCGGCCTCGTACAGCAGGGTCCGCACCCGCCGGTCGCCGCATTTCGAGATGCTGCCGACGTAGTCGACCTCGCCCGACTGATACCGCCTTGGGACCAGGCCCAGATAGGCGCCGACATCTCGGGATCGGCGAATGCGCGAGGGATCGTCGATTGCGGCGACAAAGGCGAGGGCGGTCAGCTGGCCGACGCCTGGAATCGTCATCAGCCGGCGGCAGGCTGCCGAAGCCCTCGTCATGCGCCTCATGTCGGCGTCGATCGCCGCGACCGCCGTCATCACCGCGGTGCGCGCCGCAATCAGACCGCGCATGGCGGCGGAGAGACCGGCGACCCCCTCGCTTGCTTTGAGAGCCTGATCGATGAAGGCGGCGGTGAGCGCGCGAGGCAGTCGGACCCCGAACACGACCGCGAGACCACGGATCTGATTTTCCAAGGTCACTCGCTGGCCGACCAGCTTCTTGCGCGCGCTGATCAACGAGCGGACGGCGTGCGCGGAGAAGCGACTTCACATGCACGGGCTTGAAGAAGCCTGTGCGGGCCAAATGCGCCAGACCTCGCGCGTCGTTGCGATCGGTCTTGTGGGTCGCCAGCGACTTGAGCGCCTGATAGGCCTGCCGGCTCTCCACGCAGACCACGGGCAGACCGAGTTGGCTCAGCCCGTGGAACAGGATCGGCGCCATTCGCCCCGTCTCGAATACGATGCGACGACAACTCGGCGCTTTGGCCAGTTCGTTGGCGACCGCCTGCGCAGTCAACTCCGCCTTGCTCTCGCGAACCACCATTCCTTCGCGGTCGAGAACGCAAACATGCGTCTCATCCATCGAGATATCGAGGCCAGCAAAATAGTCCATTGAACCTCTCCTCTTCCAAGATCGTCGCCGATTCTATCGGCCTATGTGGAAGAACTCCCGCCCATTACCCGATGTTGAAAAACCCCTGAATTGGCCTCTCGCAGAAAAATGGCTTCGCTTCGCGTTTGCGCTCCTTTGAACCTGAATGAGCCCGTGCGCAGGCTGCGAAGGTCGCTGGGTCGCGACCGCTGTTGTAGGCCGAGTCCCTAGCAAAAATTTCTCATAACGGCTGCACGGTCTCGACAATTGTGATCGAGACGAAAATCCGAGTTTTTCAACATCGGGTAATGGGCGGGAGCTCTTCTGGATAGGCGATAGAATCGGCGACGATTCGGAAGAGGAGACCGTTCGATGGACTATTTTGCTGGCCTCGATATCTCGATGGATGAGACGCATGTTTGCGTTCTCGACCGCGAAGGAATGGTGGTTCGCGAGAGCAAGGCGGAGTCGACTGCGCAGGCGGTCGCCAACGAACTGGCCAAAGCGCCGAGTTGTCGTCGCATCGTATTCGAGACGGGGCGAATGGCGCCGATCCTGTTCCACGGGCTGAGCCAACTCGGTCTGCCCGTGGTCTGCGTGGAGAGCCGGCAGGCCTATCAGGCGCTCAAGTCGCTGGCGACTCACAAGACCGATCGCAACGACGCGCGAGGTCTGGCGCATCTGGCTCGCACAGGCTTCTTCAAGCCCGTGCATGTGAAATCGCTTCCCGCGCACGCCGTCCGCTCGTTGATCAGCGCGCGCAGGAAGCTGGTCGGCCAGCGAGTGACCTTGGAAAATCAGATCCGTGGTCTCGCGGTCGTGTTCGGGGTCCGACTGAAACCGGCGAGACTCCGAGGCCCTATGAGATCGAACCGCCGCGGCCTCGCGTCGAAGCGGTTCGCGTGGTCGATATGAGCGGGTCGAATTCATGGGCGGAGTTTGCCGGCCTTTTCTGCGCAACCCGCTCGGCGTTCCTCGACCATGAACGCGCCAAGTCCGAACTCAAGGCCCTTATGCCTGAGGATGCAAAGGAAGCCTCTGGCCACGGCGTGCGGGCCAAGCGTTCGAAGTCCGGCGCGGTCAGCTTTGATCTTCTGGCCGATCATGAGGAGCGGAGCGATGCAGCGGTCCAGTGAAACCATCGGCTTGATCGCCGCGGCGCTGGCGAAGGCTCAAGCGGAGCTCACCAATCCGGAGAAGTCGCTGACCGCGACTATCCGGGCAATGAACCCGCTCGAACACGATCAGACCTTTCGCTATGCGGCGCTCTCGAGCGGCCTCGACATTGTGCGCAAGGCCCTTGGCGGGCATGAGATCGCTACCGTTCAGACGACGGCGATCGACCAGGAGGCAGGGCTGATCTGTCTCACCACGACGCTCGCCCATTCGTCTGGCGAGTGGTTGTGCTCGGAATGGCCAGTCTGCGCAATCACGGAGACGGCGGCGCCGCGGCGAATGGGAGCGGCGCTGACCTATGCGAGGCGTTACGCGCTTTTCACACTCGTCGGCATCGCAGGCGAGGACGACCTTGACGCGCCGGACCTTGCCGAAGGCGCGAAGGCGGACGCCGCCGATAAGGCCGGCGCGGCTGACAAGGCCGGCGCGGCTGACAAATACCGTGTAGCCGCGCGGCTAAGACCCAGGGCGGCAGTAGAGGAAGGGCCGTCCGCGACTGGGGCTCCGGGTCGAACGGAGAAAGCCGCCCGACCTCCTCGGACCGTTCTGGGGCCGGAACCATCAGCGGCGCTACGGGAAAATCTGCTCGCTAACATCGGCCAGCTGCAATCCGCCGACGAAGCGGCGGACTGGGTCCACAAGAACCTTGCCGCCAAGAGCATGCTGATCGACCGCGACGCCGACCTTGTCGAAGCCGGCTTCCGGGAAAGGCTCGCAACGATCGAGGTTGCGGCAGCCGATCGCCACGGAGAAGCGGGGCCGGCAATAGAAGCGGCGCCTCCAGTCGGGGAACCTTTCCTCACCGCGATGGACGCCTCCACGGCTCCGATCATCTCGCCCTCAAGCTCTCGAGTCCGGTCAAGGCTTGGATTTGCTGGAAACTCGGGGCTGGGCTGACCGAGCCAGCGGCGTGATTGAAGAGTGATATTCGTCGTCGAGTTCTTTTCTGACGGCGGCGATCTGTCGGAGCTCGAACTCCGTGAAGCGCAGGCCGCGCCATCGTTCGGCGGCTCGGATGAGCGCGCCGAACATGAGCTTGAGCACTGGCTTCTCGCCGAAGCCATTGGGAATGATTTTCAGCCGCCGCCGTTCCTCGACGAACAGCCGTTCGAGGAGGTTCGTAGTCCTTGCGAAACGACGGTGCGTGACCGGCAGGCGCAGGTGCGCGATGCAGGCCTCGAAATCGTCCTCGAAACAGGCGAGCGCACTGGGCAGGACGTTGGCGTAATCGGCGCGGATGCCGACCGCCAATTGTCGGGCGATCGCGCGCGAGGGCGCCTGATAGCAGGCGGTGACCCGAGCCTTGAATTCGGGCCACGGATCGGCCGAGACCTTCGCTGCGAGGTTGCGCATCCGATGCGCCAAACAGCGCTGGCGCGCCGCGCGGGGGAAGCATTCCTCGATCGCCCGGATGATCCCAGGCGCCCGTCGCTGACCACGAGCAGCGGATCGCCCAGCCCTCTGGCGCGCAGGTCCTGGAAGAACGCCCGCGCCGTTTCGACATCCTCCTTCGATCCCGCCATCAAGCCCAAAAGCGATTTGCGCCCGTCCTCGCCGATCCCCCAGGCGGCCAGAACCGCTTCTCGCCGCTGGCCCGGACGCAGCCGCTCGGCGATGCCGTCGATAAACAGGTAGGCCACCGCGTGCTCGGAGAGATCGCGCTTGCAGAAGTCTTCGTACTCGGCCCACAGCTTCTCGGTGATCTCGCTCACCACCGCCCGCGACAGCAGCCGCCGGCCGGTCTCGTCGGTGAAGGCGTCCTCGATGTCGCGCGTCGACAGGCCCCTCGCGTAGAGTTCGACCGCCAGTCGCTCGAGTTCCCGCGTGCGTCCCGAAAGTGCCGCCCGCACACTCGACACAAAGGGCTCAGCCGTGTCCCGGACCTGCGGAGCCGAATAGTCCACAGCGCCCTCCGCCGTCTTCATCTTGCCCGGCCGATAACCGTTGCGATAGCCGGCTTTGCCGTCCCTCGCCGCGCTCGTAGCGTTCCCGTCCAAGCGCGTCGCTGACTTCTCCCTCGAGCGCCTCCTCGACGATCAGGCGAAGCGCCAGACGCACAAGGTCGCCTCGCCCGGCCGCCGTCCCCAGTTCTCCCTTCATCAAGGCGCGAAGCTCCTCGCGCGTACGCTCCGGGGCCGATAATCTCTCCATCGGGATGCTCCCTGCGGGCCAACGGCGCCAACCGAAAGCCCGCCTTCCTGTTGCGATTTAGGCAGGGTGCATCCCAACCAATTTTCCAGCAATCCTAAGCCTTCACCTCGAGTCCGCCGCCGACACGTTGCGGCGAGAACCATTCGCCCGCGCGACAAGGAGCACTGCAAGTTCGTCGCCACGTAACCCTGCATTGTCTGCGGCCGAACGCCCTCCGAGGCGCATCACATTCGCTTCGCCCAACCGCGGGCGCTCGGCCGAAAGGTCAGCGACGAATACACAGTCCCCGTGTGCCGGCTCCATCACCGCGATCTCCACGCCTACGGAGATGAGGCCTCATGGTGGGCCGGGGTCGGCATCGATCCGCTGCCGATCGCGCTCGAACTTTGGCGACGATCAAGGTTGACATACTCGTTAGCTGCGACCTGGTCCGAGCCCTTGTCCGGCGCCATCCCGCCTCCAGCGGCGAAGGTCGAGCGGGCACCGTTGGACGACGATGCCAGGGAGCGGATCGACTTGATTGAATATCCCGATAGGGCCGCCCAGCCCGCCACCTTGACTATTCTTCGTCCTCGTTGCTTATTTCGAATCGACTAGACCAATTGGTTTTCGTATGCGCGAAATTCAGGCCTCGGTAGCCAGAGACTTACCTTCCCCAGCTTCTCGATCATGTCGAGCGCGGGGAGACAATTGTCATCACCCGACATGGTCGCGCGATAGCCCGAATTGTGCCGGAAGCCGATCTGCGGCAAGCCGAGGTTGACGGAGCGATCGCGAAGATAAAAGCATTGCGACAGCGCACCGGAAAGATCACCGTCGACGAGCTTGTCTCGGCTAAACACGAGGGTACTGATGCCCTTCGTGCTCGATGCCTCCATCGCGGCGTGCTGGGCTTTCGATGACGAAGATCATTCTGTCGCTGCGTTAGCGCTTGAGCGCGTCCGCACCGACGAGGCGCGCGTTCCGAGCCTATGGTGGTTCGAAGTGCGCAACACACTCATCGTGAGCGAGCGCCGAGGACGACTGACGGAGGCCGACACTGCAACGTTTCTGCGCGGGCTTGCGCATCTTCGCGTCTCGGTTGATCGGTCGCCGGAGGAGGCCGACGTTCTTGCGCTTGCTCGCCGCCGCCTTACAGTCTGTGACTTCGCATATCTTGAGCTCGCACGGCGCGAGGGTGCGCCCCTTGCAACGCTTGACGCGGCTCTTGCAACTGCCGCACGCGCCGAACGGGTGCGCTTACTAAGCGAGCCGCGACAAAGCCCCTGACTGTTTGGAGGAGAGCCGGGAGAAGCGAACGCATGATAACGTACCGGCTGCGCTAGTCCAGCAGGCCTCAAGTTTTCTGGTATAGCCGTACCCCTTGCGTTCATGTAACCAGAGCTGTCCATTACCCTGCTGATGCCAAATCCGACCTTTTGGACGGCGATGCCGGAGAATCTCCAAGGTAAGGCGACAACATCGCGCCAAGAGGCTTGACCGATACCCGGTCAATCTGCGCAAGCGAACGCTACGCCAGCTCGCCTCCGAGCTCGAGGCACAAGGCCATGTCTCGTGAGATACCGCAACCGCGATTGCCCGGATGGTCGCGACGCCCGTTCGCGCGGTTAACGACCCAGTGGTTATGAGGAGAGCCAGGGGCGGCGTAGGCTAAACGAGATAGTGGCGGAGAGAGGGCCTTCGAGTTATAGCGCCCGCTATGGTACGGGTAATCCACTATGGATCAGATCGAAATCACTCCGATGTCGGTCGATCTCGTCGACAGCTTTCATCGCGCGATCGATGCCGTGGCTCGCGAGCAGAAATACCTCCCAATCCTAGAGGCCTTGCCGCTCGAAGCAATGCGGGCCTTCGCCGCCAACCCGATCAAGCCCAACGCTCTGACATTCGCCGCGCTCGAGCGCGGCGAGGTCGTCGGCTGGTGCGACGTCCAGCGCATGATATTACGGGCCTTCGCCCATCGCGGCACGGTCAACATGGGCGTCGTTGCCGCGTGCCGTGGGCGCGGCGTCGGCTTCAGGCTCCTCGACGCCGCGGTGAGTGAAGCTTTCCGGCGGGGGCTGATCCGGGTCGAGCTCCAGGTTCGGACCGACAACGCGCCCGCGATCGCGCTCTACGAGAAGATCGGCTTCGTGCATGAGGGCATCGCGCGCGACGCCTTCCTCGTTGATGGCGAATACTGCGACGCGCTCACGATGGCGATCGTCCGAAGGCCAGGTTGCCAGGATCAGGATCGAGATTAGCTGTAGACACCTGGGGGAGCACGCGTTGGATATCAATGTCATCTACGGTGAAGGAGCGTCAAGCGGCACCGCACCATCCGGTTTCTACACCGCTCTCAATTATGTCGTCAGTTACTTCGACGATCTTTTTACCAACAATGTCACGATCAATATCAATCTCAGCTACGGCGCGATTTTAGATCCATATACCGACTCCTACGAGAATATCCGTTCGGGTGATCTCAGCGAGAGCTTCCGCAACAATGAGACGCCCCAAAGCTATAGCGGCGCACTGGCGGCGCTTCAGGCTGAGCAGGCGCCAGGGTCCAGCGCATTGCCAGCAATCTCCCCGCTTTCCGGCAGCCTCTACATGGGCTCCGCGGACGCCCAAGCCTTGGGGTTGGATGGGGCTTCAAGCGCATTGGATGGCGCAGTCGGCGTGTCGGCCAGTGCGGCATGGGACTTCAACCCCAATACGACTCCCACCACGAATGAATATTATCTGGTCGGAGTGCTCGAACACGAGATTACCGAGGTTATGGGCCGCGTCTCGTACCTCGATAGCTCTGGCGAGTATGGAATAGCCGATCTATACCGCTATTCCGCGCTCGGCGTTCGCAGCGATGCTCCAGGCGGTTCCGGCAGCACCGCCTATTTCTCGGTCGACAACGGCGCGACGAACCTTGGTAGCTGGAACAATCAGGTCTCCAATGGAGATTTGGCCGACTGGTATCCTCAGGGACCCGCGCCGGGCGGCAATGACGCGTTCAACGACTATAGCAATCCCGGCGTCATCAATGTGATCTCGTCGTCGGATCTCACGCTTATGCAAGCCCTCGGTTGGACGGTCGCTCCTCCGGCAACTTACACAGCCGCTGACGTAAATGGGTGGTTTCAGACGATTAACGGCCTACCGCCGACTGCTCCGTCGATTTCGACCACGGATGTCAACTTGTATGTCGCCCAGTTGAACACGGGCAGCCAAACGCCGGCCCAAGTTCAAGCTAGTTTGGAAAACCCCGCAGTGTACTATCGCACGAGCGTTGCGGATTTCGTTCTCCGTGAATTTCAAGCCGCGTCGGGCGTGTTTCCCACCACCGGCGCAAGCTCGCAGTATGACAATTGGGTCGCCCGCATTGTTGCGAACCCCTTGTTGGAGAATGGCGGCATGAGCCAGGCGCTCGCCGGCACGCCTGAATTCCAAGCGCTGTACGGCGTGACCGGCACTACGATCGCCACCCTCGCGACGGTCCAGACGTTCGCGCTGGACCTGCTTGGCATCCAGCCCGCCAATCTGGGCCCTGGCGCTTTGGCTAATGTGGGTCTTCCCGTCTGGGAGGTGCTTCAGAACTTTGTGCAGTCACCGCAGTTCATCGCTCACACGGCCAGTTCGATAGTTGCGTTCCAAAACGCTCTCCTTGAGCCGTCTGTCGCCCAGCCGACTCCCATTCCATCGATCCAAGCCTCAGGTGTTGGTTCGGACACGGTCCAACTCACAGGAACGGTTTCGTTGGAGTCAATGTCCTGGCACCACCTGTAGAAGACGTTCGGTGTCCGGTGCAATTGGATCGGATCACGTGCCCCGTGGCGGCCAAGCAATAGACATACGCCCGGACACCTTGCTTTCTGATGCCCTGTGTGATGTTCTCGACCCGGAGATCAATTGTGGGCAGGAAAATGGTTGATCCCAGGCTCCATCATAAAATCCCGGTATTCGGACGCCCGTTTCTTCAAAGGAATGAAGCGCGTTGTCAAAGAAATCAGGCGCAACAGGAGCGTAATGAAGCTCATATGGAGCGAGACCACCTCCGCACGGAGCGAGACAACCTCCGCAAAGAGTTTGGCCTCCTCAGAGTGCTCGGGCGAGGCCCAACGTTTGCGATTGGTCGGGATTGGATGCAATTATGCAAGTGGTTGGATTTTCTCGGACTCTTATGCAATTGATCGGGTCTTCGCAAAACGAGATGGACAAACGATCGCCGAAACGTCATCTTTTTATTACCGCCCGGATGTAGCTGCTGCTTATCCGAATTCAAACTTCGCAGGACGGTCCGGATTCAGTTTGTCTTTTGACGCCCCCGCACAGGGGCAGCAGTCGATGGTAAGTATATTCTCAGAGCAAGCTGGGGTTGAGCTTCTGTTAGGCGAGCGCTTAGTTGGGCTACCACGCGCGACTGATCTTCTGAAAGGCCACACGCGAGTTGTTTTTCTAGAATTTACCAGCCGGTGCAACCTCCGCTGTATCTATTGCGCCGTTAGCCAGCCGGGTTATGTCGGCCGCGATATGCCGACCGACGATTTCGATCGGTTGGTTGAAGACATGAAAGCGCTCGGTGTCGTACAGGTCTGCATCAACGGCCATGGCGAGACAACCTTACTGCCAGATTGGCAGAAGAACGTCCGCAAGATTGCCTCTGCCGGCCTGAGCATGTCGATTATCAGCAATTTCGCTCGGCTCATGTCAGACGCCGAGCTTGAGGCGATGGCGCACGTCGCCAACATTCAAGTCAGCATAGACACATTCCGAGCCGAACTATTGCGGAAGCTTCGGCGTAGGGTCGATGTCAGGAACATTCTGACGAATATGGTCCGTGTTCACGCTGCAGCTTCGCGGCTCGGCATTCCGAAGCCGAAGTTCTCGTGGAGCTGCGTTATCACGGACAAGAATGCTTTTGATCTTGTCGATTACGTGCATTTCGCACTGGCCTGCGGCGTTAGAGAAGTGACGCTCTGCAACCTCATTAAACGGGATGACCTCGACGGTGGAATCAAAGTCGATCACGTCACCACGATGCCGCAAGATAAACTGACGCGGTTTGCGGGCATGATCGAAGAGGCTAAGGCGATCCTGTCCCAAGCAGGGGGTCAGCTATCTGTCGTGGCAGGCCTCGAGGACTCCATTGCCGACACCCTTTCACAACGGGGAGTCGCCTGATGACACATTATCCTAGAAACGGCAGTTGGTATTTTTCGCCGCCGACGTCCAAGGATTCGACCCGCGATTGCCTGGATCCTTGGTTCTTCGCGATGCTCAACGCGAAGCGTGAACTGCAACCATGTTGTGCGCATCCTGGGTCAAGGCTTGGATTTGCTGGAAACTCGGGGCTGGGCTGACCGAGCCAGCGGCGTGATTGAAGAGTGATATTCGTCGTCGAGTTCTTTTCTGACGGCGGCGATCTGTCGGAGTTCGAACTCCGTGAAGCGCAGGCCGCGCCATCGTTCGGCGGCTCGGATGAGCGCGCCGAACATGAGCTTGAGCACTGGCTTCTCGCCGAAGCCATTGGGAATGATTTTCAGCCGCCGCCGTTCCTCGACGAACAGCCGTTCGAGGAGGTTCGTAGTCCTTGCGAAACGACGGTGCGTGACCGGCAGGCGCAGGTGCGCGATGCAGGCCTCGAAATCGTCCTCGAAACAGGCGAGCGCACTGGGCAGGACGTTGGCGTAATCGGCGCGGATGCCGACCGCCAATTGTCGGGCGATCGCGCGCGAGGGCGCCTGATAGCAGGCGGTGACCCGAGCCTTGAATTCGGGCCACGGATCGGCCGAGACCTTCGCTGCGAGGTTGCGCATCCGATGCGCCAAACAGCGCTGGCGCGCCGCGCGGGGGAAGCATTCCTCGATCGCCCGGATGATCCCAGGCGCCCCGTCGCTGACCACGAGCAGCGGATCGCCCAGCCCTCTGGCGCGCAGGTCCTGGAAGAACGCCCGCGCCGTTTCGACATCCTCCTTCGATCCCGCCATCAAGCCCAAAAGCGATTTGCGCCCGTCCTCGCCGATCCCCCAGGCGGCCAGAACCGCTTCTCGCCGCTGGCCCGGACGCAGCCGCTCGGCGATGCCGTCGATAAACAGGTAGGCCACCGCGTGCTCGGAGAGATCGCGCTTGCAGAAGTCTTCGTACTCGGCCCACAGCTTCTCGGTGATCTCGCTCACCACCGCCCGCGACAGCAGCCGCCGGCCGGTCTCGTCGGTGAAGGCGTCCTCGATGTCGCGCGTCGACAGGCCCCTCGCGTAGAGTTCGACCGCCAGTCGCTCGAGTTCCCGCGTGCGTCCCGAAAGTGCCGCCCGCACACTCGACACAAAGGGCTCAGCCGTGTCCCGGACCTGCGGAGCCGAATAGTCCACAGCGCCCTCCGCCGTCTTCATCTTGCCCGGCCGATAACCGTTGCGATAGCCGGCTTCGCCGTCCCCCGCCGCGCTCGTAGCGTTCCCGTCCAAGCGCGTCGCTGACTTCTCCCTCGAGCGCCTCCTCGACGATCAGGCGAAGCGCCAGACGCACAAGGTCGCCTCGCCCGGCCGCCGTCCCCAGTTCTCCCTTCATCAAGGCGCGAAGCTCCTCGCGCGTACGCTCCGGGGCCGATAATCTCTCCATCGGGATGCTCCCTGCGGGCCAACGGCGCCAACCGAAAGCCCGCCTTCCTGTTGCGATTTAGGCAGGGTGCATCCCAACCAATTTTCCAGCAATCCTAAGCCTTCACCCGCATCCTGCGGTCGGAACGGCCGAGGTGGGCCAGTCTATAGAAGCGGTCCTTGAGGGCGACGCGATGCGCGAATTGCGGCGGCAACTTTTGACCGGGGAGTTGGACGACTATTGCCGCAGTTGCCCGGCTCGCTCCCTAACGCCGCCTGACAAGCTCCGTTCCAAGCTGATCGCGGAACTTGAACTTTGATCGCGGAACTTGGCCGTCTTGCGGGATCCGTTGGTTAGCGATTTCTGTACGCCCGCTATCCGCCCGATTTTGTTCTCTAATGGGTCAAGGGCGGGAGGCTCTTCCGGGTGTCGATGCCTTCGGGTGCCTGCGTTCTCTACGTGCTCGTTCGGCACTTGATGGGGTAAGCTGGGTGCAGGGCGGCTAGGTTGAAATCGCAGTTGGCCGGGAGTTGGCCTCATGCAACAGAATCGGCGCCATCGTCTGCTCCCTCCCTCGGGCGACGCTCCTCTTGGAGCTGGATTCGGCCTCCTGGCTCGTGGCTGCGATTGTTTAGGCCGGTGCGAACTCGGTTCCGTCTCGCAGCATCGCGTGCATGATGATCCCAAGGCGGCGAGCCAGAGCGACTCGCGCTTTGCGCATTGTTGATCGCCTGGCGATCGCAAAGGCCCAGTCCTTGAGTTTGAGCTGGCCCTTATAGCGGGTCAGCATGACGTTGGCGGCTTCGTACAGGAGGGTCCGCACCCGCCGGTCGCCGCATTTCGATATGCTGCCGATGTAGTCCACCTCGCCAGACTGATACCGCCTGGGGACCAAGCCCAGATAGGCGCCGACATCTCGCGATCGGCGAATGCGGGAGGGATCGTCGATTGCGGCGACAAAAGCGAGGGCGGTCAGTTGGCCGACACCTGGAATCGTCATTAGCCGGCGGCAAGCTGCAGAGGCCCTTGTCATGCGCCTTATGTCGGCGTCGATCGCGGCGACCGCCGTCATTACCGCGGTCCGCGCCGCAATCAGACCACGCATGGCGGCGGAGAGACCGGCGACCCCCTCGCTTGCTCTAAGAGCGTTGTCGATGAAGGCGGCGGTGAGCGCGCGGGGCAGTCGGACCCCGAACACGACCGCGAGACCACGGATCTGATTTTCCAAGGTCACTCGCTGGCCGACCAGCTTCCTGCGCGCGCTGATCAACGAGCGGACGGCGTGCGCGGGAAGCGACTTCACATGCACGGGCTTGAAGAAGCCTGTGCGAGCCAAATGCGCCAGACCTCGCGCGTCGTTGCGATCGGTCTTGTGAGTCGCCAGCGACTTGAGCGCCTGATAGGCCTGCCGGCTCTCCACGCAGACCACGGGCAGACCGAGTTGGCTCAGCCCGTGGAACAGGATCGGCGCCATTCACCCCGTCTCGAATACGATGCGACGACAACTCGGCGCTTTGGCCAGTTCGTTGGCGACCGCCTGCGCAGTCGACTCCGCCTTGCTCTCGCGAACCACCATTCCTTCGCGGTCGAGAACGCAAACATGCGTCTCGTCCATCGAGATATCGAGGCCAGCAAAATAGTCCATCGAACGGTCTCCTCTTCCAGAATCGTCGCCGATTCTATCGGCCTATGTGGAAGAGCTCCGTACTCCTTCGGCGAGGGCCGCCTAGCGAAAGCGGGGCGAGCGGCGATAGTGCGACGATGTGGACGCGTCGATCGTGTCCACTAATCGATAATGGACACTATCGCAGATGTCTGACACCGGGGTGCAAGGCGCGAATGGCGGCGAGCGCCGGCGACGGACGTGGTCGGCTGATCAGAAGCAACGGATCATCGCGGAGAGCTTTGCGCCCGGCGCATCCGTTGCGGAGGTGGCGCGCGGTTATGGCCTGAACGCCAATATTCTGTTCACCTGGCGACGGCGAGAACGGGCCGTCAATGACGTCGGCAAGACAGTGAACATTGTGCCGGTGAGGGTCGTGGAGGCTACGCCGACTGCGACCGCCACAGCTCCGGCCTCGATAGGTCGGATGGAGATCATGCTTGTCGGGGGCGAGCGGATCCTTGTCGGGGCGGACGTCGACGCGACGGCGCTGGCCCGGATCGTCAAGGCGCTCGGGCGGCGATGATTCCGATCCCGAGTGGGGCGCGCGTGTGGCTAGTGACCGGCCACACCGATATGCGCAAAGGATTCGACGGTCTGGCGCTGATCGTCCAAGAAACATTGAGGCGCGATCCGCATTCCGGCCATCTCTTCGTTTTTCGCGGCCGCCGCGAGTTTCTGATCAAGTGTCTTTGGAGCGACGGCCAGGGCTTATGCCTGTTCTCAAAGCGATTGGAGCGCGGGCGATTCCTATGGCCATCGTTGGCTGACGGAACGGTGACGATCTCGACGGCCCAGCTTTCCTATCTGCTGTCGGGCATCGATTGGCGCATGCCGCAAGAGACATGGCGTCCGACGGCGGTCGGATAGGAGAAAAATCGGCTGAAGAAACACAAAAAGGGGCGCCTCAAACGGCCGATTTTGTGATTCCATGTGATTCGTGGACGCCGATCTTTCCTCGCTTCCGGACGACATCGACGCGTTAAAAGCGGCGCTGATTGCGGCGCGGACCGAAGCTGCGGTGGAGAAGGCGTGCGCCGTCGCGGCCGTCGCTGAACTGGCGCAGGGTCGCGCGCTGATCGCGCATCTCAATCTTGAGATCGAAAAGCTGCGGCGCACGATTTACGGACCTCGCTCCGAGCGCACGGCGCGGCTACTCGACCAATTGGAGCTTCAGCTCGAGGAGGCAGAGGCCAACGCGGCGGAAGATGAACTCGCCGCCGAACATACGAAGCCCTCCACCACGCTCAGATCCTTCGCGCGCAAGCGGCCGGCGCGAAAACCGTTCCCGGATCATCTGCCGCGTGCGCGCGTGGTGATCCCAGCGCCGCAGAGCTGCCTTGCTGCGGCTCGGCCAAGCTGTCGAAGCTCGGCGAGGACATCACGGAGACGCTCGAGGTTGTCCCGCGTCAATGGAAGGTGATCCAGACCGTGCGCGAGCGCTTCTCATGCCGCGAATGCGAGACCATCACCCAGCCGCCGGCGCCCTTCCATGTGACGCCGCGAGGGTTCGCTGGCCCCAATCTGCTGGCGATGATCCTGTTCGAGAAGTTTGGTCAACATCAGCCGCTCAATCGCCAGAGCGAGCGCTACGCCCGAGAAGGCGTGGATCTTAGCCTATCGACGCTCGCTGACCAGGTCGGCGCCTGCGCCGCCGCCTTGCGGCCCCTGCACAGGTTGATCGAACGCCACGTTCTGTCGGCTGAGCGCCTACACGGCGATGACACCACCATTCCGATCCTGGCGAAAGGCAAGACCGAAACTGGCCGCGTCTGGACTTACGTCCGCGACGACAGGCCGTTCGGCGGCAAGGACCCGCCGGCGGCGTTGTTCTACGCCTCGCGCGATCGCCGCGGCGAGCATCCTGAGTGTCATCTGACGAACTGGAGCGGCGTCCTCCAGGCCGACGCTTTCAGCGGCTACGCCAGACTTTATCCGCCCGATCGGAAACCGGGCCCGATCGTCGAAGCGCTATGTTGGAGCCACGCCAGACGCAAGTTCTTCGAACTCGCCGACATCGCCGCCAACGCGAGGCGGGGTAAGAACGCCGCGCCGATCTCGCCGATCGCGCTGGAGGCGGTCAAACGCATCGACGCCATCTTCGAGATCGAGCGCGAGATCAACGGCGTCACGGCCGAGGCGCGGCTCGCTGCGCGCCGCTCAAGGAGCGCGGCGCTCGTCGCCGCGCTCGAAGAGTGGACGCGCTCTGAACGCGCCAAGCTCTCCCGGCACAATGCCGTCGCCAAGGCCATCGATTACATGCTCACGCGCTGGCCGCCCTTCGTGCGGTTCCTCGAAGACGGACGCATCTGCTTGACGAACAATGCGGCGGAACGAGCGCTGCGCGGCCTGGCCTTGGGCCGAAAATCATGGCTCTTCGCCGGCTCAGAGCGCGGGGCTGAGCGCGCCGCGATCATGTACACGCTGATTCAGACCGCAAGGCTCAACGACATCGATCCGCAGGCTTGGCTCGCCGACACTCTTTCCAAGATCGCCGACACGCCGCAGACCCGGCTCGGCAAACTCCTACCTTGGAACTGGATGTCCGACCGCCGCTCGCGCGCCGCCGCGTAACCGCGGCCCTCCCCGGAGGGTTACAGAGCTCCCGCCCATTACCCGATGTTGAAAAACTCGGAAATTGAGCAAATGCGAAAATCTCGTTCCCGCGCGCATAGCGTCGTTTAGGCAGGTGTCGTCACGGCAAGCCATCTGGGACAGTCCCAGGCGGCAAACCCCTAAGGAATTTTCCCTCGAGGCTGCCAGCGGTCTTCTGAATTGTGATCGAGACGAAAATTCGAGTTTTTCAACGGTATCCGCCCCCTCCCTGCCGTTCACCCAACGGCCCCTCTCCGCCTTCAATCTCGCGCGAAAGTGGAACGTGCCGGGCGCAAGCATGAACCCGACGGCAGGTCTCAGCACGGTTCCTGAGGTTCACCGGCAGCGGTTTCTGACCCCCGAGGAGGCCCAGCGCCTCGTCGGCTCGATCCAGACGGACAAGAACCAAGTCGCCGCCAAAGCCATCATGCTCCTGCTGCTTACCGGAGCCCGGCGCCGTGAGGTGACCCGCGCCAGGTGGGAGGATGTAGACTGGGAGAAGCGCACGCTCCTGGTGCCAGTCTCGAAATCGGGCAAACCGAGAGCCATTGCGCTTAGTGCTGCGGCCATCGCACTGCTGAGGACGGCGGCGAGCGATTCGGCGAGCCCCTACATCTTCCCAACGCAACTCTCCGGTCTGTTCTGTCAATGGAACCGCATCCGGCGCCGTGCGGGCTTGGCTGACGTGCGGCTGCATGATCTGCGCCATTCCTTCGCCAGCTTCCTGGTGAACCAGGGGGTGTCGCTTTACGTTGTCCAGAACCTCCTTGGGCACAGCCAGATCCGCATGACCCAGCGCTACGCCCACTTGGCTCCTCAGACCCTGCTCGACGCCGCCGAGTTGGCTGCGGTCGTGATCCAGCCCAACGCTGCCGCCTCCGCCGGACTTGCAGGCGCCTGAACTAAGCCCACCTACGCCATACCTACGCGGCCCGATCAACCGAGACCGGGCCTCGGGTCCGGCGCCAGCGAAGAAAACCCCGCAATCGCAATGGGTTGTCGGGGCGCCGACACGCCGGAACGACCTACGCCATACCGACTTTTCGCTCCCGAACCGGCGGCTCGCTGAAACATTGTCCTGCGTCGCTTGTCTCACATCACGTTGACGTCAGTTATTAAACTGGATCAGTCCGCTCGACCCCATGCCGAAGATTCCCTCGGGCGTGATCTTCGGGGTCTGGGCGAGCTGCTGGCGCAGCCGCATCAACTGAGCGAAGCGGGCAATCTGTTGCATGGACATGATCTGCGCATCGGCCAGGCGCAAGGCTGAAGTTCTGCGTAGCTTCAGGAAGGCTTCGTCATCGAGCCCGTTTAGCGCCAATTCGTTGATGCGGTGGAGGCCCTTGGATACCGCCTTCTTCCCGTTAACCTCGACCTCCAATGGCCACGGTTCCATCACGCCTGCCGCCGCGAGCGAAGCCATCGCAAGATCAGTCGCCACCCGGTTGGCTTCGATCTGGCGCAAGCCCTCCATGACTGTCGAGATGGACGAGGAGGGCTTCCCGTCGGCAGCGAAGAAGGGTTCACCCGCCTCGTCGGCGTCCCCTATGAGCCCGCTGTCCTCGTCGATACACAGGGCCATCTGCTCGGAACCTTCACGCCGAACCAGGCGGAACGGATGAAATCTAAGCGACGACGGCGCGTAGCCTCCCAGCCACTCGCCGTCCGGACCCACGAAGATGTTGTGCCGAGGCGTGGGGGACATCATCGCCATGGGCATATAGCGACCCGCCTGTTCGATGAACACGATGGGCATCCACGAGCCGACATGGACGACTTCGGCGAGCACGATTGGCGCCAGCGCGTCCTTGGCCGCGAACTGATAGTTCGTAAAGCGCCGCCACACTTTCTGGCCATGCGCCTCCCGGCTGACCGCGACAAATTTTGCCATCTCGGCGCGTCCTCATTGCCGAAAAGTAGCCCCAAAAGAAAAACCCGCCCTCCGAAGAGGGCGGGTCTGTCGTTAGGTCACCAGAACTTAGGCGACGAAGTGCAGGTTGCTGGCGATGGCGGCATACTGCGCCGCAGTCTCGTGGATCAGCCCAACCACGGCGACGGGGCTAGCATTATCGATGGCGCTGGTCCCCCCTATGACACCGGGCCCGACTGTCGTCGCGGCCGCCAAGACGGCTTGACTGGTCGTCGTATCGTAAAACGACACGAGAATATGGCTACCAATAGCGGCGCCCGTTGCAATTCCGTCGGCGACCGTCGCACCGATCGCATCGTGGAACACCCCTTGTACGGACTCCAGAGGAGTCGAGGCAGTCGGGGGCGGCCCGTTGATGACGATGAGGTTGTCGTGAGCGGTCACGGCGCTTACCCCAGTGCCTGTGGTAAAAGGGAACGGGGATGTCGTATCGCCTGCCGCAACTCCGAGCCCGGTGTCGGTGTAGACGGTCGGAATGCCGCCGGTGCTGATATTTATAATGGCGTCCGTGGCAGTAGAATTGACGTCATTGAACAAGTGGCCCGTGTCGGCAATCGGACTAGTCGCCGCCGAGTTGGGAGAAACAACATTGAATTGGACCGTATCCGCTCCACCTAGCGTGAAGTCGGCCACGCCGCCTGCCCCGGTGGTATAGATAGCTTCGTTGGTCGTTCCTGCGTGTCCTGCGAGAAACGTCTGGGCCGCCCCAGAAGTAGGATGAAGAAACGCGGTCACACCGCCCCCTGCCGCTGTCCCGCTAGCGTCGATAGTACCAGCCGGAAGGGCATAGGCGTCGCCCGCCGCCGCAGCGGAGCCAAGCGTCAGGGGCGTCGCACCGGTGACAGTGATGTTGTCTGCGACGGATCCTACGTCCGTGATGACGTTGTCGGAAGCAGTACCCGTGCTGTCGATATTAACCTGCTTGAGCCCCGCTGCGACAGTGAGTTCGGTGAGGGTCAAGGGGGTCGTGAGGGTCAAGTCCATCTCAAAGTTGATCACGTTCGTGGCTATCACCGGCACCACGTGGTTAAGCACCAGATTGGTTGGCGAATCTCGTGGGCGACCCCGAAGCCGAGTACTCCACCGTCTGTCCATCGGTAATATTATTGACGGTTACAAGGGCGGTATAGTCTCCAGCCAGATCGAAAATCGTGGCCGAGCCCATCTGGCTCAGGTCGGCGGTGAGAGCGCCGGTCTGAAGACCGAAGTGCTCGACCGTGGCGATGCCGGTGATGTTGGCGCCGACCCCCGGCAGGAGGATTGCTCCGGTGGCCGCTTCTATCCCCAGCGTGTTTGAAGTGCCGGTGCCGCCATCGACAGTGGAGAGCGTGGTGAAGCCCGCCGTCCCGGTACCTGTCTCGTCGAAGTTGAAAGTGTTGACCCCGCTGCCGCCAGTGGCAGCGACGTGGCCGAGGCCGTCTGCGTTGGTGAAAGTCACGTCCACGCCCCCGGTATCCGGCGTCGTGCCGGCGCCGGTAAAGGTGTGCAGGTGGTCGATGTTCAGCGCATTGCCTGTAAGGGTGAGGAACTCAGCGCCGGCCACGGTGATGGTAGCCGTGTTTGTGGCAGTCGGTCCTAATTCGAGATCGAGGGCGTTGGGGCTGGTACCGTTGCTGTTGACGGTCAGCGCCGCGTAGCCGGTGGCGGAGCCCGAGCTATCGAGTGACACCTCGTTTGCGATTGGTCCGGTCGCGCCATTCAGATTGATCGTGGCCGAAGGTGCAGCCGCGAGCGCGGCGGCCGTCATGTTCGCGAAGAAGTCCACAGGCGCGTTGAGGTTGACGGTTGCCAACGCCGTGTTCAGACCAGGGCCAAGTAGCCCAACATCCACCTCATTACCACTGGTAGCCGCCACGGTCACAGTGGTCAGGCCGGTGATGGTGCCGCTGAACCCCGCCGCCACACTGCTGAGATTGGTGATGACGGCCGTGCTGACGCCGGTCATCGTCACACCGACGGCGGCCGCTGGATTGCCACCTACACCGGGGTCGACCGCAGTGTAGTTCAGCGTGCTGTTGCCGGCGGCGGCCCCTGTAGCCACCAGATCGTCACCGGCATTGAGCGTGTTGGACAAGCCATTTATGCTGTTACCCGGCAGGGCATTGAAGACAGACCCCACCGCCGTCGCGGTGGCGCCGTGACCGCTCGAGAAGCCGGTCGTCGGGGTGTCGACGCCAGTCGTGAGCGTCAAGGCCCCAGCCGGACCGAGGGTCAATATCGATCCAGTCGGAAACGTACCGCCGGCCAGCAGCAGGTTTTGGAAGCTCGCGATCGGCGATTCCAGACTGGCGATGACCTTCGGAGAGTCGACAAAATTCTGCAGCACCTGCCAAACAGGCAGACCCACATTCGCATACGCGCCGGCCCCCGGCGTGACGCCGAGGTTAGCGGAAAGTTGGTTGATAAAACCGGTCGTGGCGGCCTGTGTGGCGCTGCTCAAACCGTATAAATTGAGGAATTCAGGCGTGCCGGCGAGCGCCTGGCTCATGCCGCCGCCAGTTTCCACCGACGAGGGGTTCGCAATGACGCGGGCGACCCAAGCGTCATACTGCGCTGATGTGGGAACTGCGCCCCACGCGGCCTGAAATTCAGCGAGAACGAATTGCGCAACGCTTGTGCGGTAGAACGTATCGGTAGCGATGTTGTTAGGAGGCGGGAGAGGGTTGATAGGGAAATTTTCTAAAATCGCTTAAATCTGAGCCGGCGACGACGTCGGGGGGGTGGCGTTCAACTCGGCGACATACGCGGTCGAAAGGTTGGTAGGAATCGGCGGGGCCGTTGCCGGAAGGCCGTCGATCGTCTGGAACCAACCATTTACTTCAGCGGTCGTGAAAGCCATTTTTTCTGCTCCCTGTAATTATAGTCGGCCATACGATAGAGCCGGTTGGCCGAATTCACCCAGCCTCACGGAAACGTAAAACGTACAGGAAACTCCATACGGTAAATTCCATACCTTGACAAGTGGAGCTCGCGAAAAAATTTCGTATTTTTTCCACCAATTTTGCTGATGCGACATGGGGCATTTTTCAAACGCCACTGTCGGTTTGGGCAAAGCGGATTTCAATTCGGAGGGGCTTTCCGGGCGCTTCATCTATCCGATGAACGCCCTGATGGAAATCGGAGCTGGCGCCAGCGAAAGCCAGAGGCACACCGACCTCAGCCAGGCAGGTGCCCCGGCCAAACCTCGCCGTGCCTCGAGTTCGGCAGCTGGCTGACACGATCGCCTAAGCAATCAATACTCATACCGCCAAGTCTCCTAACGTTGCACCTTGTCAACTGATTCTCTTGTCTGGCAAAACACACCCATAGGATAGACATGCGCCGGCGTGGCGGCGCCGACAGGAAGAGCTATGGCGAAGTCCCGCAAAGGGCGCAGCTCCATTCACCTCACCGCAACTGCGCCGCGTCTCGTAGGTCTTAGCCGTCCGGTTAGGCTCGCCGATTTGGTGCTTTGCACAAAGCCCACAAGCGATCTCGAGTCTTTTCTCTCCAGAGATCCTGCCGCCGACCCTAAGTCCCGAACCCCGGCGCCCCAGAGGTTCCCTTGAGCGGGCCGAAGTCTGGGCAAATATCGTTGGCGGAGGCGCGTGAAGCCAATCGCCTCGCTTGCGATGGGGCGCGCTTAATGCATCAGGGACGGCAGGGCGAGGCGATCCCCTTGCTGCAGCGGTCTATCAAACTCGATCCGAGCGTCTGGACTTCACACCATGACCTTGGCGTTGCGATGACGACCGCGGGGCTTCTCGAACAGGCGATTGAGCCGTTCGCCGTCGCTCTCCGCCTCAACCCCGGCCTCGCGAGCGCACACAACTATCTCGCCTACATCTTCGACAGTATTGGCCAGGAGAGCAAGGCGATGGCGAGCTATCAGGCGGCGGTCGCGCTCCAACCGAATCTCGTCACTGCCCAGCTGCGTCTCGGCATGCTCTATCTGACGCGGTCCCGTAACGCCGAGGCCGCGGCGGCATTCCGCGCCGGGGCCTCGGCTGCTCCGGGGACCGCAAGGGCCCGAATCGCCGAAGCTTGCGCCCTCGATGCTGCGGGTACCTTCGACGAAGCTATTGCCGCGGCTCGCGCCGCGGTCGAGGAGTATCCGGAGGACGCTGAAGCCCACGCGTTCCTCGCCAAGCTTCTCGGCGAGGCGGGCCTTTCAGCCGAAGCTGCGGCGCATTACCTGCGCGCCACAGCGATCGCGCCGGATATGTGCCACGCCTGGTCCGGCGTCTCAACAAACTGGAAGTTCACCGGCGAGGACGGCCCGCTGATCGCACAGATGAACGCCGTTCTGACCCGACCGAACCTGACGCCTCGCAAGCGCCAGTTGGTGCACTTCGCGCTCGGGAAGGCGCATGACGATATGGGAGATTATGAAGCCGCAATGCGAAACTTCGAGGCCGGCAACCGTCTTCGAGCCATGGCCGGCAGGCTCAACCGCCCCGAGCTCGTCCGACGCATCGACCGGTTTATCGAGGCGACGCCGCCCGGGTATCGCGACCGACAGCCCGATTCGGGAGTGGACGATGCGACGCCTGTCCTTATCGTCGGTATGCCCCGTTCGGGCTCCACCCTGATTGAGCAGATCCTATCGAGCCATCCGGAAGTGGCGGCGGGAGGCGAACTAGGGTTCTGGGACGCGCGCGACAAGCCGCGTGAGGACGTTTGGAGCCTGACCTCGACCGCGGAGAAGACGCGGCGGCTTGCCGACGATTACCTGGGGAAGCTCAGTACTCTCGGCTCGGGAGCGAAAAGGGTCACCGACAAGGCGCTCGATAATTTCTTGCGACTCGGCCTCATCCACCGCATCTTCCCCAACGCAACCCTCATCCACTGTCGGCGCCACCCGGTCGACGTGGCTCTTTCGATCTTCACCACCAACTTCGATTGCGAGTACGGCGCGGACCGGGGCGACCTGGTGTTCTTCTTTCGCCAGTACCAGCGATTGATGGCCCATTGGCAACAAATTTTGCAGACAGACCGGCTCATCGACGTCGACTATGAGGTGCTGGTCGCCAACCCCGAGCCGCAAGCCCGGCGGCTCATCGCCGCCTGCGGCCTCGAGTGGAACGACGCCTGTCTCGCGCCACACCGCAACACGCGCATGATCAAAACTGCCAGCCTCTGGCAGGCACGCCAGCCGGTCTACAAAACGTCAGTCGAGCGATGGCGGCGCTACGAACCGTGGCTTGGAGTATTTCGGGAGCTGTTGCCGACGAAAGCCGCGGCATCATGATGTAGCGCCTCATGATGGACGAGCACTGGCCAAGCTCTAGTTCGACTCCCGGTGCACTTGCATGCACGGACCGAGGCGGGTTTCATCCCAAACCATTCGAGGTTGGCGGCGGTGGACATGCCGAGCGCCTTCGCGGAGAGGGGACCTTCCGATTCCGCCGTCGCCGGTAAACAAGGTCACCTGACGTCTGGCGATCCAAGCCGGAATTCCGTGGCGGTGGCGCGGGCTTGCCCTCGAAGAGGAGGCGGAGACGACCGGGAGCCCGGCGATGTCCCCCCTCGGCGCGGAGCGCCACCCGGTCAACTATCTTCGATTCGACTGGCTACCGGTACTCCTTCGGCGAGGGCCGCCTAGCGAAAGCGGGGCGAGCGGCGATAGTGCGACGATGTGGACGCGTCGATCGTGTCCACTAATCGATAATGGTGGACTTGCCCGGCATTTGTGGAGAGCGTTTTCGATTTTACGCTGCCCGCCCTTCGAACTGAAGCGGGCTGATGAAGTCGAGCGCCGAATGGCGGCGGACGGGATTGTAGAAGCCGTCGATGTAACGGCCGATTGCGATCGCAGCTTCGATCCGGCTCTGGAAGATGGTGCGCCAGACGAGTTCGGCCTTGAGGGTCTTGAAGAACGTCTCGACCATGGCGTTGTCGAAGCAGTTTCCCTTGCCCGACATCGAGATCGAGATGCCGTTCTTTCTCAGCTCAGCCTGGTACTCGACGGAGCAGTATTGGCTGCCACGGTCCGCGTGGTGAATGAGCCCGACGGATGGACACCGCACGGCGACGGCCCGGCGTAGGGCGAACAACGCCAGTTCCTTATGGAGCCGGTCGCCGGCGGCCCAGCCGACGACGCGCCGAGCAAAGAGGTCAATGACGACGGCAAGGTAGAGCCAGCCCTCGCGTGTCCAGACATAGGAGATGTCGGCACCCCATTTCTGGTTCGGCCCCGCTGCGTTGAAGTCTTGATTTAAGAGGTTTGGCGCGACCGGAAAGGCGTGCAGGCTGTCGGTCGTTCGTTTGAAGCGCCGCCTCTGCCGCGCCTTCAGGGCATTCTCTCGCATCAGCCGGGCGACCCGATGACGACCGATGGTGATCCCGTCATCGCGAAGCTCGCGCGTCATGCGCGGGCTGCCGTAGGTTGCGTTCGACAGTGCAAAGGCCGAGCGAATATGGGCCGCAGCACCATGTCCTCATGCTGTCGACGGCAGGCCGGTCGATCCTTCCTGGCAAAATAGCCGCTCTGACTGACGCCAAGAACCTTGCAGAGACGCTGGACGGGGAATTCCTTCTTCGCCGCATCGATGAGACGGAACCTCATCGACTTCCCTCCTTGGCGAAAAAAGTCGCGGCCCTCTTCAGGATCTCGCGTTCCTGTCGCAAGATCTCATTCTCGCGCCGCAACCGCTTCAGCTCAGCCGCCAGGTCCTCCTGCCGTTCGGGCGGCGGCGCCTCGATCTCGTGCTCGCGGCGCTTGTCGAGCCAGCGTCGCAGCGTCGAAAGGCCGACGCCGAGGTCCATGGCGATCTCCCTTTGCGTCCGACCACTCACCTCAACCAACCGAACGGCTTCGGCTTCAAATTCCTTCCCGAACCGTCGCTGCGGCTTGCCTATGAAATGCTCCTCTTTCCTTCAGAAGAGCTCTCCACTTTCCCAAGGCAAGTCCA
>CAVSSS010000022.1:0-71452 GCA_963730555.1 uncultured Alphaproteobacteria bacterium
TCAAAAGGGCCAGTCGCCGCCATCAGGCCGACCTCTACCAGCTGCGGCAATCTTGACGACAGCCGCGTCCAGTCTTTTGGCGGCGGCGAGCGCTCGATCGTACTGAAGTTCGCCGGGGCTGCTATCGACCTCGACCGCATAATATTCGCGCCCAAGCTGCCGTCTGCTCCTCGCTGAGAGCCCCGAGCAGTGCGTTATCCCCAGTCCGGTCCTTCGAAAAAATCATTCCGTCCCCTCGACGCACAGCGGCGCCGGCCAACAGTCATGCTTTGTAGTTCTCCTGTCAACTGATCAATTAGGTAAATAAGCCGGGAGGGGAGTTTCGCGCCGCCTTCTTTCGTTCTTACTTCATTCTCATCGGCGCTATCGTCAGGTTATGCTCGACGATAAGAATTTCCGACTCCCGCCGGCCCCCGCGAGGGGGGAGATTTGCCTCCTCTTTGGCGCTCAAGGACGCATTGGTCCGAAACAATTTAGAAGAACAGAACGATTTAAAATTCACGCGGCGTGACCAACGCCGGCCAGCTCGACATGGGGGCTATTGTTCGTCTCCTTTCAGTCCGACCTCGCCGCAGGCTTTCTTACCGTGCAATCGCGCCTCAACGGTGAGCAGCTGGAGGAGTACATCAAACCGACAGCCGGGGGTATTTCTTCGTTCTGCCGGGCGTCCAATCGAAGGACGGCTTCCTCGCCGAAGGCCTTTTGCGTGCGGCGGCTTGAGACGCGCTAGGCCTCAACGCCGGGCGCGCGGCTTACGGTTCGGCCACTTGACGATCCGGTCCGGCCAGTGTTCAGGCCCGAGGTCGGTCTCACTCGCCTTGACCCGCCCGCGCACCGACACGCCCGCCTCGTGCACGCTGTCGGGCGAACCCGACACCAGCGGATGCCAATTGGGCAAGTCCTCTCCTTTAGCCACCAAGCGGTAGGCGCAGGTGACGGGAAGCCAGCTCAATTGGCGCACCACGTCGGCCGTCAGCCTCACGCAGTCTGGAAACCCGCCGGTGGCGGTGCGGATAGTCAATGCACCGGCATGTCTTGCCGTCGAGAAGCCTGCAGCCGATATCGGTGAAATGGATCTTGCCCGTGTCCTCGTCCTCCAGCTTGACGAGGCAGCAGCGGCCGCAGCCGTCGCATAGGCTTTCCCATTCGGCGAGACTCATCTCGTCGAGGGTCTTCTGCAGCCAGAATGGCTGAGCCTGCTTGCGTTTTGCCGTCAAACCCTTCGTCCGGTTAGAGCGAGATGCGTTCGGATAGAGCCGTCATCGCGAGGAGCGAAGCGACGCGACGATCCAGGAGTTGGGGCGCCCCACGTTCCCCTGGATTGCTTCGCCATAGCCCGTCCTGAAGGTCGGGCGTCTTTCGACGCCCTATCGCTCGCAATGACGATCGTGGTGCGACCTTAGTGCAATCTGCTCTAAGTCAGGTCGGAACCATACGCCAGTCTCGAAGTCTTTGGCGAATGGACTTTCGCAACCGGCGGCGCGAGATTGCGGCGCAAAAAATAGGAGTGAGCGAAATCGTCAATCAGAACGCCAAAAACGGGACCACCCTCGTCATCTCTCACCCCGCGTGTCTCGCGCACGACATGGGCGAGGGCCATCCCGAGCGGCCCGACCGCTTGCGCGCGATCGAGCGCGTCTTGGAGAGCGAGGCGTTTCAGATGCTGGCGCGCGACGCCGCGCCGCGCGCGGATCTCATCGCCATCGCGCGCGTCCATCCGCAGGACTACATCGAGGCGATCCGGGCGGCTGCGCCGAAGCAGGGTCTGATCGCGATCGACGAGGACACGTCGATGTCGCCGGGCTCGTTCGAGGCCGCGCTGCGCGCCGCGGGCGGCGCGGTCTTCGCGGTGGACGAGGTGATGGGCGGCAAGGTCCGCAACGCCTTTGTCTCGACCCGTCCGCCCGGACATCACGCCGAGGTCGCGACCCCGATGGGGTTCTGCTTCTTCAACAACGCGGCCATCGCCGCCCGGCACGCCCAGGCGGCGCACAGCGCGGAGCGCATCGCCATCATGGATTTCGACGTGCACCACGGCAACGGCACCCAGCACATCTTCTGGGACGATGCAACGGTCATGTACGCCTCGACCCATCAGATGCCCCATTATCCTGGCACCGGCGCGGTCAGCGAGCGGGGCGAGCACAACCAGATCGTCAACGCGCCGCTTCGAGCGGGTGACGGAGGCGAAGCCTTCCGCGAGGCGATGGAGACCACGATCCTGCCGCGCCTCGAGGCCTTCGCACCCGATCTCGTGATCATCTCAGCTGGTTTCGACGCGCATCGGCGCGATCCGCTCGGCAACCTCAATTTCGTCGAGGCGGACTATGCCTGGGCGACTCACAAGCTCATGCAGATCGCTCGCAAGAGGAGCGCCGAGCGCGTCGTGTCGGTGCTGGAAGGCGGCTACGACCTCGAAGGACTCGCGCGCTCGGTCGCCGCGCACGTGACAACGCTTATGGAAGGGTGATCGCGCAGACGATTGCGCGCGCCAATCGTTTCCTCACGGCCTCGCGCGTGAGAGCGCGGCCGCGCGACCGGCGGCGGCATAAAGATTAAGCCGGGAATAGACGCCGAAGGCCGATCCGTCGTCGAGAAAGCCGCCGCCAGGTCCTTCCGTCTCCGTCAGGACGCGGTTCGCCTCCTCGAGGCCGAGTTTGGGGAAAGCGGCGGTCAGCAGGTATCCGGCCTCGGGCGCGAGCGTCCCGACATCCTCTTGCCTGTCCGCAATCTCCGGATGCACGACCGGCAGCCCGTAGGTCTGCGTCGTGGCGTAGAAGGCCTCGTTCATCGCCGGCGCGTTGAAGCGTCCCGTGTCCTGGCGCGCGCAAGCTTGAACCGTACCGCCGCAAGCCGCCTCGAGCGCCTTCGTGAGGTCGGCGCGCGCAGCGGCGACAGAAGCGCGGAAATCGACGATGGCTTCCGGGACCTGAGATTCGGACGTTGCAGTCATTGTCGCAACGTTCTTCAAGGGCCGGTTCATGTAGGCCGGATCGTTGGCGAGCAGATGGGCGAGATCGTAGGTCGCGACGGTTCGACCGCCGAGCACGTCCATGGCGTAATGCGCGCCCATGATGATGCGGTCGTTGCCGTATTCCGCGCCGCGGACGACCATCTCCTGATAGCGATCGGGCACGAGCACGGCGAGCAGAAGCGAGCCCATGTAGCCGTAGGTCATATGCCCGCTCGGAAAGGACGGGCTGTTGATCAGGTTCATGATCGGCCCGCGGTTATAGACCTCGTTGCTCGCCGGAACATTGAAGTAGTCGGGTCCAATGATTGGCAGGATTACGGGCTCGGTTTGAAACGGACGGGAATCTCCAAACGCATCGGCGCCAGGGGTTCCGGCCGGCCGGTCATAGGCTCGGCCAAACGGATCGGGCGCGCCATGGACATCCTTGAAGATAGCCACCGCCTCGTCCGAGACCGGCTTCTTGCCGTCGGTCGTGGCGTTGGCGAAGAAATATTTGCCGGCGTTCGAATCGGATCCCGACGTCGAATTGGCGTAGGCGATCACCTTGGCGACGGACTCCGAGATGCTGGTGAAGCGCTCCCGATCGAGATAATGCGCGCGCGCCTGATAAGCCGCGCCCAAGGTCGCGCCCAAACCGTCCGCCAGCTGGGTGAGATTGCCGTCGGTGATGAAGGCGTCGCGCAAAGCCTGCTGCTGTTGTTCGGCGAAAGGCAGGAGGGTGGGTTGGCGAATCGCGCCCGTCTGGATCCCGCCGGTGACGGTGAAGTTGGCGGCGAGAGCCGCCTTGCCATCCGTGGTGTTGGCGAGAGCGGAGACTGGAGCGAGGCCTTTGAGGGCGGCCATGTTGGTCGCGGTCTGCGCGTCGGCCCATGCGCCGCCGATCATGAGGACGACGAGGCCTAGTCGGCATCCCAGTCTCATGATACCGCCCCTCCGGCTAATCGCTGATCGCAGGTTGTCGCCCGATTCTTATGCCCCTTCAAGGGCGCGCACGACCAGCGGGCGGGCGATTGTGGCGTCTGCCTCGAACGGGTTCTTCAGCCGCCGACCTGCGCCGCGATCACACTCGCCTCGCCTGTTCGAGCAGCGGGGCGAGGATCTCCGCATAAGCGGGATTTCGGCTTTTTATCGGCAAATCCAACGCCGCGGCATCGAACTCGATACAGGTTCGCGGCTGGTCGAAGAGGAGCGGCGCGCCAAAGAACTGCTTGAACCGTCGCCTGTCGCGCGGCGCCTTGCGGGCAAACCGCGTCCGGAGAGGCCGCCACCCCTGACCCAAGAAGCGGCGCATGACATTGAGAGCGATTGCGACCGAGGCGTCCTCGATCTGTTCCGCCGCCTCAATTCCGAGCGCAACGACCGTGTATCCAAACGAGCAAGGCCGAGACGAACGCTGAGGAACGCCTCGCCGCCGGTGTCAGTCGTTCGAAGCGTCGCTAGGATCACGCCAATGCCGTCGCGAACCGTTGGCGAACTGATCGAGACAATCCCCGTCAGTCCCATGATTGTCGGCTCGGAGCGAATGCCGACTTGCAGTCCAAAATCATCGCATCCGGTCGCTTCGGCGCAGGCGGCGGTGAGCCGCCCCAGCGCGGCGTACGGCAAGGTGTTCCCGAGGTTCGCAAAAGTCTCAGGCTCGACGCCCGCCTTACGCAGGACGGCAGCGGGATCGGCGCCGAGATCGACAAGCACGGATGCGATCGCCGCGGCGTTGCGGACCTTCGCCGTAGCCGTGGCCAAGCGTCGCTTGCGCGCGATGTTCACTGCCGGTCCCCAACCCAGCTTGGTTCTGCCCAATTTGGCAAAATCCTGCCCCGTCAATGACGGACGATGGACCCCACCCTATTTTTCCGCCCCGATTCGAGTAGGCGCATCCGATCGCGGTTCAGTTCATCGGGAGCGGCGCCCGCCACGCGTCCCTATGCGCGTCCCGCTGTCGTTGCCCCGCGTTGCTACTACCGGGCCGGGGTCCGCGTCTGCCGCTAAAGCGGCCCTGCTTGCGGCGGGTCGATGGTTGTCATGGGGTCGCGCGGGCTTGCTTGCGCCCGAGCGGGGTTTGAGCGCATAGGGCGTTCCAACGCCGACAATGAAGGAGCGCCATTCTGGCTCTGATCACGGACATCGATCAGCTGAGCCAAGCGATTTCGCACGCTACGGCGCCGGCCTTCATGCGGGGCGCTGTGGCGGCATTCTTGTCGATTCTCATCGCGCGTCTTGAGCGCATCGCTGACAAGAGCAGAGCGCTTCGATCGTCGGACTCGAACCTCGATCCGACAGGACAGATTGGCGCCTCATTCATGCGACGGATGGAGCTGGTAAGCCGCGCCATCTATCTCGCGGTGCTGAGCGCGCTGGTCACTGCGGCGCTGCTGATCGGCGCCTTTCTCTCGGCGCTGATTGGAATCGGGCACGGGCAGATTGTGGCGCTCATGTTCGCTTTGGCGCTCATGCTTCTGATGGCCTCTCTCATGGAGCTTGCGCGAGAAATCCGCGTCTACATGGCCTACATGCACGTCGAATGACTGGCAGCCTGAGCGCCTTCGCTCGGATTTGTTTTGACCTGAAAACTGCTCCGGGCTGCTCAGAGGTTCATCTGCGTCTGCACGATCAGCGCGACCAGCTTCTCTTCTTCGGTCGCGACGAGCGTTTGCCAGACCTGGGTCCGCTTGCCGCGATGGACCAGGGTCGTGCGGCCGATCACCGTCGAGCCGGCCGGCGCGGCGGCAATGAAATTGGTCTTGCTCTCGAGCGTCGTCGTCCCCTTGGCGTCGGCCGCCAGATTGATGAAGGCGGCCGCCGCGCCCAGCGTGTCGGCGAAGCTCATGATCGCCCCGCCATGGCGACGCCGCCCATGGTGCAGAGCTCCGGCCGGATAAGCATACGCGCGGCAAGGGCGTCCACTTCCGCGCTGATGAACTCGATCCCGAGCAATTGCGCGAATGGCAGCGGATTGGCGTTGATGCGGTCGATCAGCGACATGCGGTCCCTTGGGCTTCTTTTCGAGCGCTGGCGGTTCGTTGCGTCTCGGCATAGCATCGCGGCGGAGGCGACGCCACGCGGCGGTTCTGTGCGCGCGGCTTACGCAAGAGCGGGGGCGTCAGACAGGAGGAAGGCCATGGTTCGCAGTCGGGTTCTTTTAAGCGCGGTCATCGCAGCGCTCGCCGTCGCGCTCACCGGCTGTGACGCGACTGGCGTTTATCCCGGTTATGGGTACGGCGGGTACGGCGACTACGGCTGGCCCTATGGCGGGTACTACGGCGGCTACGGATATCCTTTCTATGGCGGATACTATGGCGGGTATGGCCGGTATGGCGGGTATGGCGGGTATGGCTTCCGCCGCGGCGGCTTTTACCGCCGCGGCTTTGCCGGCGGCGGCTTCCACGGCGGCGGCTTCCACGGTGGCGGTTTCCACGGCGGCGGCTTCCACGGTGGCGGTTTTCATCACTAGACCGGTCGACGCGCGCGGGGGCGCCGGAAACGTCGCCGATCGCGCCGCCGCTTCGGGGCACAAGCGCCCGGACGCCTGAGCCGACGGCTCGGCAAGCGAACCGAATGGCGCGCCTGCGCGTTGACGTTCAAGACTTGAGGGGCGTTCGCCCGTCCGACAGTCTGTCGCTCGCCCCGGCAGGTTCCCGAGCGATCAGGCCGGCAAAGGAGAGAGCCATGGTTCGCAGTCGGGTTCTTCTGAGCGCGGTCGTTGCGGCGCTCGCAGTCGCGCTCGCCGGTTGTCAGGAGACGGGCGTCTACCCCAACTCAGGATATGTCGAGCCGTTCTATGCCGGCGGGTACTACGGCGCGCCTTACTATGGCGGCGGGTATTACGGCGGCGGTTACTATGGCGGATACGGCTGGCGCGGCGGAGTCTACCGGCGCGTCGGCTATTACCACGGCGGCTTTTATCGTCGCGGCCATCATGGCTATCGCGGCGGCTATGATGGTGGCGGTTTCGGGCGACGTTAGGTCAGTCGGGTGCAGGCGGATCGCGCCCCCGATCGGCGCTTAGAGCCCTTCGAACAACGCTGTCGACAGATAGCGCTCGGCGAACGACGGGATGATGATCACGATCGTCTTGCCCGCGTTCTCCGGGCGACGGCCGACGTCGATCGCCGCGGCGACGGCGGCGCCCGAGGAGATGCCGACCGGGATTCCTTCGATGCGCGCCACCAGTCGGGCGGTGTCGAAGGCGGTCTGGTTGCCGACGACGACGATCTCGTCGATCACGCTGCGATCCAGAATGGCTGGAATAAAGCCTGCGCCGATCCCCTGAATCTTGTGCGGACCGGGCGCTCCGCCGGAGAGAACCGCCGAATCCTCCGGCTCGACCGCGACCATGCGGACGCTCGGTTTGCGCGCCTTCAGAACCTCGCCGACGCCGGTGATCGTCCCGCCGGTGCCGACGCCGGAGACGACGATGTCGACCGCGCCGTCGGTGTCGTTCCAGATCTCCTCCGCTGTCGTGTGGCGGTGGATGTCCGGGTTGGCGGGGTTCTCGAACTGCTGCGGCATGACGGCGCCGGGCGTCGCCTCGATGATTTCATTCGCCTTGGCGATTGCGCCTTTCATGCCCTGCGCGGCGGGAGTGAGAACCAGTTCGGCCCCGAGCAGGGCCAGCATCTTGCGACGTTCGACCGACATGGATTCGGGCATCACCAGAACCAGCCGATAGCTGCGCGCCGCCGCGACGAAGGCGAGCGCAATTCCGGTATTGCCTGAGGTCGGCTCGACCAGAACGCCGCGCCCGGGCGAGATCTTGCCCTGCGCCTCGAGGGCGTCGATCATCGAAACGCCGATGCGGTCCTTGACGCTCGAGATAGGGTTGAAGAATTCAAGCTTGGCGAGGAGATGGGCGACGACGCCCTTCTCCTTGCCGATTCGGTCGATGCTAACGAGGGGCGTATCGCCAATCGTGTCGGTGATCGACGCAAAAACCCGCCCGCGGCCGGGCTTTCGCCGCGCAGCGTTTGCATCCGTCATGGGCCGTCACTCCAAAATGTTAGCCGGGCCGCGCTTCTTAAGCGCAGCCCGACATAACACTTTATACGGCAGCCAACTAGAGAACGCCGCAAATAGCTGGGTCAGATTGCGAAATCGCCGCTGACCTTCTCGTCGTCGAGGACATGGGTCTTCTCGGCCGTCTCGCACATCTGTTCGACGGTTATCGAGTCGAGATTGGCGAGAAAGGTTTCGCCCGCCCGTCGTACGGCCGGATCAATCACCCGCTCGAGCAGCACCGAGTTTGCGCCGAGATCGTCTGGATCGGCGGTGCTCAGCGACATCGCGGTGCGCACGATCTCGCCTATGGTGATGCGCCGGCGCTCGCGCGCCAGCTCGTAGCCGCCTCGCGGCCCGCGCACGCCTTTGAGGATCTTGGCGTGGACCAGGCCCTGGAGCAATGTCTCCAGGTGACGGGGGGGCAGTTTGTGACGCGCGGCCAAAGATTTGGCCGCAACCGGCGCCGAGCGCGAGTGTAACGCGACATCGACAACGGCGGCGATGGCGAGAACGCTCCGTCGCGACAATAAGTTCATATCATACCTCCTACAATGAACGCCCGGTGGAACCGAATCCATTTGAGCCACGGACGCTCGGAGTGAGACGCGCGCTCGAAATCAGAGCCACACGTTCCACAGAAGAAACGACGAGTTGCGCTATGCGCGCGCCCCGCCGAACGACAAAGGGCTTGTCCCCAAAATTGACGAGAATGACACCAATTTCGCCGCGGTAGTCAGCGTCGATGGTCCCCGGACTGTTGAGGACCGTCACCCCATCCTTGAGAGCCAACCCCGACCGGGGCCGGATCTGCGCTTCAAATCCCTTTGGCAACTCGATGGCCATCCCGGTCGCGATCAACCCTCGCGACCCAGGAGCCAGGACAACCTCTTCGCCCGCCGGCAGAGCCGCCATGAGATCCATCCCGGAGGCATCCTCGCTCGCATAGGCCGGCGATTGCAACCCCTCACCATGTGGTAATCTATGGTAACCAATCGTGATCATTGCTGCTTCGCCAACTCAACGGCGAGGCGCCGAACAATGCCGTTCGCGACTTCGGCTTTCGTCATCGGCGGCCACAATTCGACGCCACGCGCATCGATCACCTGGACCTGATTGGTTTCACCGCCAAACGTTGATGTACCCTCGGCGACACTATTGGCGATGATCAAGTCACAACCCTTGCGTCGTAATTTGGCCATGGCGTTCGCCGTAATGTCCTCGGTCTCAGCAGCGAAGCCAATTACAACCGCTGGCCGCATTGTCGTTTTCTTTGCGACCTCCGCAAGTATATCGGGATTCTCAATAAGACGGAGTGTTGGAGACTCTTTGGCGCCCTTTTTGATCTTTTGGCTGGCGATGTTTTCAGCGCGCCAATCGGCGACTGCCGCTGCCGCAATGAACACGTCGGCTGGCAGCGCGGCCTCGACCGCTTCGCGCATATCGCGCGCCGAACCGACGTGAACGACCTCGACCCCGGCCGGATCGGAAAGCCCTACGGGGCCGGTAACCAGCGTCACCCTTGCACCGGCGCCAACCGCAGCTTGCGCAATTGCATGGCCCTGACGGCCGGAAGATCGATTTCCGAGGAAACGCACAGGGTCAATCGGCTCGTAGGTCGGGCCCGAAGTGACGATGACATGCCTTCCGCCGAGCGGACCCGAATCAGGCGGACCTTGGAGCAGAGAATTCAACGTCGCTTTGGCGGCCAACGCCTGCTCGATCGCCTCGACGATCGCCGGTGGCTCCGCCATGCGGCCCGGGCCATATTCGCCGCACGCCATCGGCCCCGCTTCGGGACCGACGAACAGAACGCCGTCGTCCTTGAGGCGGTCGATATTGCGGCGAGTCGCCGGGTGCAGCCACATCCTGACATTCATCGCCGGGGCTGCGAGGACGCGTTTGTCGGTCGCGAGCAATACTGTCGTCGCCATATCGTCGGCAAGGCCGCCGGCCATCCGCGCCAGGATATTCGCGGTGGCCGGGGCCACGACGATAAGGTCGGCCGCCCGCGACAATTCGATATGGCCGATCGCCGCTTCGTCGGTCAGGCTGAACAGATCGTCTCGCACGGGCTGCCCGCTTAGGGTCGCGGCGGAAAGCGGGGAAATGAATTGCCTGGCGGCGGAAGTCATCACGACTTGAACCGTCGCCCCGCGGTCTTTCAGCCGCCTGATTAACTCAAGCGCCTTGTAGGCCGCGATTCCTCCACTTATGATCAGGAGAATACGGGCGCGCGATAGGGGTGCGGCGGTCATCGCAACAACCTAAGCTCGCCCGCCGTCGGCGCCAGCGGCCGACGCAGAGGAAATTGAGGAGACGATGCGCGAAACCTCCATTCTCGTTTTCATCCCGCTCGCCGCCCCGCCCTTCGTTGCGTTAGCCGCTCAATTAATGCCACGATTGTTAACAGAGGAATGCCACAAACATTAACGAAATGGCAATTATCACAATTGTGGTAGTGCCGGCGGGCGGTTGTAGGGAGCGGTTCAGGGATTGCCAGTCGGGGCGGCCGAGGCTGTTTTCATGCGGCAAGGGTCCACCCCGCCTTCGGGCGCATCGGTTGCAGGCGCCCCAGGCCCTCGTCCCTATACGATCCAGCGGTACGCCGCGAAGCACAGGATCGCGAGTAAAAACCCGGTCAGAACAAAGACAAATCCGAGCCGCAAGCTGAGCTCCGGGACGACTTTGGAAAGTTCCTTTTCGCTGTCGGTCTCGAGTCTCCCCTCAAGCCGATCAGCGATTTGCTCCAAGCGGTGAGGCGCGTCGGCAAGGAAGCCGGCAATGGACGACAAAGTCCGCCTGGCGTCTTCGATCCGCCCAATCGGGCCGAGGTTTTCCGCGATCCAGGCGCCCACAACCGGTTCGGCCGTCGACCACATATTGAGCTGAGGGTCGAGCTTTCGCGCCACCCCTTCCACGACGACCATGGTCTTTTGCAGCATCACCAACTCGATCCTGGTCGTCATCTCGAACAAGGAAGTGATTTCGAACAGGAGCGTCAACAGCTTCGCCATCGAGATCTGATCGGCGGTGCGAGAATGAATCGGTTCGCCGATGGCCCGGAGGGCCTGGGCGAAATCTTCGACCCGATAGGCATGTGGCACGTAGCCTGCCTCGAAATGGACCTCGGCGACCCGCAGATAGTCTCGGCGGATGAATCCATACAGGATCTCCGCCAGGAACCGGCGCTCCTTGCGTCCGAGCCGCCCCATGATGCCGAAATCGACGGCGACGATGCGCCCCTCGCTGTCGACGAAGAAATTGCCCTGGTGCATGTCGGCATGGAAGAATCCGTCGCGCAGCGCGGCGCGGAGGAACGTTTGAATCAAAGCCCGCGCCAGCGCGGCGGGGTCAAATCCGAGCTCGGTCAGACGGTCCGGATCAGCCAGGGGGACCCCGTCGATCCATTCCATGGTCATCACTTCCCGCGTGGTGCGGTTCCAGTCGACCACGGGCGCCCGAATCTCAGGATCATCCCTGGAGTTTTCTAGGAATTCCGACGCTGCGGCCGCTTCGAGCCGGAAATCCATCTCCATCCGCACGGAGCGCGCGAGCGTCTCGACCACCTGGGCAAGCCGCAAGCGGCGGAACTCGGGCGCCAGGCTCTCAGCGAACTGGGCGGCGAAGGCCATGTCCGAAAGATCGCGCGCAAACCGCCTTTCCGTGCCGGCCCGCAACACTTTTACCGCGACCGGCCGCAAGCCTTCGTCGGTTTTCACCTCAGCGCGATGCACCTGGGCGATTGAAGCGGCGGCCACCGGCTCGCCAAAGCTCTCGAACAGCGATCCGATCTTCGCGCCGAACGAGGCCTCGACGATCGCGACCGCCGCGTCCCGGCTCATTGGCGCTACCCGGTCCTGCAGCCGCTCGAGCTCCAAAGCGACCTTGCCGCCGACGATGTCTGGACGCGTCGAGAGGAATTGCCCAAGCTTGACGTAGGACGGTCCCAGGCGGTCGATCGCCCGTGAGAGACCCGCGAGACCGTCGCCGTCGCGCTTCGCAATCAAGTTGGCGAGCGCGAGCGGCAGCCTCAGCACTGGCGGGAGGGGCCCCGGATCGACGCCGACAAACGCCCCTTCACGCGCGAACACGAACGAAGCGCGCGTCAGCCTCAAGACGTGGCCGAACGACGACAATATCCCCATGAATCAGAGCTTCCAGCCTGAGTGGATGGCAACGACGCCCCCGCTCAAGCGCGTGAAGTGCACGCGGGCGAAGCCGGCCGTGGCGATCATCTCCGCGAATCGCTCTGGAGGAGGAAACTTGCGGATCGACTCGACAAGATAGCGATAGGCGCCGCCGTCGCCCGTCACGACCCTGCCGATGGCCGGAATGGCGGCGAAGGAATAGGCGTCGTACAGCCGATCCAGGACCGGCAAATCAACGCGCGAAAACTCGAGGCATAAGAAATGTCCGCCGCGCTTGAGCACGCGATGGGCTTCTTTGAGGGCGTCTTCGATACGCGGCACGTTGCGGATGCCGAACGCGATTGTATAGGCGTCGAAGTGCGCGTCGCGGAGGGGCAGGGCCTCGGCGTTGCCTTCGATGAACCGCAACCGATTGGCGTATGGGCGTCTCGCGACGCGCCGTTTTGCCCGCCGCAACATGTCAGGGTTGACGTCTACGACTGTGACCTCGGTCAGCGGCCCGCCCGCTTTCGCGACCCGAGCCGCGACGTCGGCAGTGCCGCCCGCGACGTCGATGTGAGAAAAAGGGCGACTGAGCGAGGGCCGCACTTTAGCAACGAGAGCGTCCTTCCAGGCCCGATGCAGGCCGAACGACATCAGGTCGTTCATCAAATCATATCGACTGGCGACGCTGTGGAACACGTCGTTCACCAGGCTCTGTTTTTCGTCCAGGCGAACGGTGCGCCGGCCGAAGTGCGTGTGATCGCCCACGGCGGGCATTGGGCCTCTCCTCATGAAATGGGCTCAAACCTTAGCGCGCGAGGCGCCGAGCGTACACTGGCGCGGGTCAGTCGAGGCGCACGGGTATCCCGGCCTCCGCCATGCGCTCCTTCGCCTGCCGGATGGTGAATTCACCGAAATGGAAGATCGAAGCCGCAAGCACAGCGCTTGCATGACCTTGCCGCACGCCGTCGACGAGGTCGTCAAGTTGGCCGACGCCGCCTGAGGCGATGACCGGAATGGCGACTGCGTCTGCGACCGCCCGGGTCAGCTCCAGATCGAAGCCGCGTTTTGATCCGTCGCGATCCATCGACGTCAATAGGATCTCGCCCGCCCCGAGAGCGGCGACCTCGCGGGCGTAGCCGATCGCGTCGATCCCCGTCGGCCGTCGTCCGCCATGCGTGAAGACCTCCCAGCGCGGCGCTTCTCCGACCGCGGAGACCCGCTTGGCGTCGATCGCGACGACGACGCACTGGGCGCCGAACTTCTCGGCGGCCCGGCGCACGATTTCCCGGTCGGCGACCGCCGCCGAATTGATCGAGGCCTTGTCCGCCCCCGCGAGCAACAGGTTGCGGATGTCGTCAGTGGTGCGGACGCCGCCGCCGACCGTCAACGGCATGAAGCAAACCTCCGCTGTGCGCCTGACCACGTCGAGCAGGATGCTGCGATCTTCGTGGCTTGCGGTGATGTCCAGGAAACACAGTTCGTCCGCGCCGGCTCGGTCGTATGCGACGGCGCTCTCGACCGGATCGCCGGCGTCACGCAGATTGACGAAATTGACGCCCTTGACGACGCGGCCGTCCTTGACGTCGAGACACGGGATGACGCGCGCTTTGAGGGTCACCGCGCCGATCCCGCCGGCCGTTCCGCTCGCCCGCCGGCCTGAAGCAGGGTCAGCGCCGCGTGCGGATCAAGCCGCCCATCGTAGAGCGCGCGCCCGACAATTGCGCCAGCGAGGCGGGCGCAATCGGGCTCGATGAGCCGCCGGACATCCTCGATCGAGGCGAGGCCGCCCGAGGCGATCACCGGAATCTCGAGCTTGTCGGCGAGCGCGACCGTGCTTTCCACGTTGAGCCCGGTGAGCGCCCCGTCGCGCGCGATGTCGGTATAGATGATCGCGGCGACGCCGGCGTCCTGGAATCGGCGCGCGAGATCAAGAGCCGACATGTCGGACGTCTTCGCCCAGCCCTCGATAGCGACGACGCCGTCGCGGGCGTCCACGCCGACGGCGATCTGGCCCGGATAGAGGCGCGCCGCCTCGCGAACAAAGTCTGGGTCGCGCACCGCGGCGGTTCCAATGATGACTCGGGTGACGCCGCTCTCAAGCCAGCCGCGCACCGTTTTCATGTCGCGTATTCCGCCGCCAAGCTGCAGCCTCACCGTGAGGCCGGCGAGGATGTCTCGAACGGCTTCGGCGTTCATGGGCTTGCCCGCGAAGGCCCCGTCAAGATCGACGACGTGCAAATAGTCGAATCCTTGCGCGACAAACGCTTGGGCTTGCGCCGCGGGATCGGCGTTGAAGATCGTCGCGCGCGCCATGTCGCCATGAATGAGGCGAACGCACTGGCCGTCCTTGAGGTCGATCGCGGGGAACAGGATCACGGGCGCCACTTAAGGAAATTGGCGATCAGCCTGAGCCCGAGGGTTTGGCTCTTTTCCGGGTGAAACTGCGTGCCCGCGATGTTGTCACGCGCGACGATCGCCGTCACGGGGCCGCCGTAATCGGCGGTCGCGACCAGGTCGTCTGCGTTATCCGCGTACAATTGATAAGAGTGAACGAAATACGCGTGCAGTCCGCTCTGGCCGGTGGTCACACCCTCGAGAAGCGGATGGCTTCGCCTGAGGTCGAGGGTGTTCCACCCCATATGTGGAATCTTGAGCTCCGGATCGCTCGGCTTGATCGCCGCGACGTCGCCCTTAATCCAGTTCAACCCATCGACCACCTCATGCTCTAGGCCGCGCGTCGCCATGAGTTGCGCGCCGACGCAAATGCCCAGGAACGGCCGACCACGCCGGCGCACGGCCTCGTCCATCGCCTCGACCATGCCGGAAACGCCATCGAGCCCACGGCGGCAATCGGCGAATGCGCCGACTCCCGGCAGCACGACATGGTCGGCGGCAAGCACATCGTCAGGCCGGGCGGTGACGTTGATTTCGCGGTCCAGGCCGGCCTCGCGAGCGGCGCGCTCGAAGGCCTTCCGCGCCGAGTGCAAGTTGCCCGAGCCGTAATCGATGATGGCGACGCTCATCGCATGTCGCGCTAAAGCGCGCCCTTGGTCGACGGTACGCGCTCGGCCTGGCGCGCATCGATCGTGATCGCGCCGCGCAGCGCGCGGGCGACGCCCTTGAAGCACGATTCGGCGATGTGATGACTGTTCGAGCCATAGAGCGTTTCGATATGCAGGGTGAGGCCGGCGTTGCCGGCGAACGCCTGGAAGAACTCGCGGACGAGCTCAGTGTCAAAAGCGCCGATCTTCTCGGTTGGGAATTCGGTTCGGAAGACGAGGAAGGGTCGGCCCGACACGTCAAGCGCCACCCGGGTCAGCGTTTCGTCCATCGGCAAGAGGCAGTCGGCGTAGCGAGTCAACCCGCGCTTGTCGCCGAGCGCTTTCATGAGCGCCTGGCCGAGCGCAATGCCGACGTCTTCAACCGTGTGGTGATCGTCGATGTGGCGGTCGCCCTCGGCACGAATTTTGATATCCACGAGGGAGTGACGAGCCAGTTGATCGAGCATATGATCGAAGAAGCCGACTCCAGTCGTGACATCGGCAAGGCCCGACCCATCGAGGTCGAGGCCGACCTCGATGCTCGTCTCATTGGTTTTGCGTGTGATTGCGCCCTTGCGCATGGAGATTTCTTTGCCTCGAGCCGCTTTGCGCGCCGGTGATGGCAGGGTGATAGCAAGCCCTGCGGCGATTGGCCACCGGAGCCTGAACGACCACGGGTGGCTCGATCGCCCCGCGGGCTTTCGCAGTGACGCAAGATTCGATTAGTAAGGATTCAACGCCGTCGGACTCGAGACGCCATCGGCCGCCAGAGGAAATCACACAATATGAATATGAAGCCGACAAAATTCGGGGTGGGCCAGAGCGTCAAGCGCGTCGAGGACATTCGATTCGTCAGCGGGCGGGGTAACTACGCCTCCGATGCGGTTGATAAGGCCGAACTCAAGGCGGTGTTTCTACGCAGTGCTTACGGGCATGCGAAATTCCGCATCGACGATGTCGCGGCGGCGCGCGCCGCTCCGGGCGTTCGGGCCGTCTATGTCGCGAGCGATTTCGCTGGCGTCGGCGACATGCCCTGTCTCGCGCCCGTGGCCAATTCCGACGGGTCGAATACGCCGCTCAAGCCTTATCCGGTGATGGCGTCGGACGAAGCGCAGCATGTGGGCGACATCATCGCGATGGTGGTCGCCGACACGGGCGATCAGGCCCGCGACGGCGCCGAATTGATCAGCGTCACATGGGAAGAGCTTCCCGTCGTGACTGACATGGAAGAGGCGCTGCGGCCTCAAGCGCCGCTTGTCTTCGCCAAGGCGCCGGGCAACGTCGCATACGACACTCATATCGGCGACAAACAGGCGACGGATAAGGCGTTCGCCGGGGCAGCGCACACGGTTCGCATCCGAGTCGTGAACTCGCGCGTGGTCGCAAACTATATGGAGCCGCGCTCTGCCGTTGGCGAATACGACACGCAATCCGGCCGCCTGACCTTGAACCTGGGAAGTCAAGGCGTGCATGGCATCCAAGGCGCCATCGCCGGGGCGATGCTGAAGATTCCGCCGCAATCGCTTCGCGTTGTCACTCAGGACGTCGGCGGCGGGTTCGGCACCAAGGCGGTCGTGTATCGCGAATATCCGCTCGTTCTCGAGGCGGCGAAGCGTCTTGGAAAGCGAGTCGGCTGGCTTGCCGATCGCAGTGAGCATTTCGTCGGCGACGCTCAAGGCCGCGACAATGTGACGACGGCCGAGATGGCGCTCGACGCCAATGGCCGTTTTCTGGCGCTCAGGGTCGATATTCTCGGCAATCTCGGCGCGTATCTGTCGCTGTTCGCGCCCTATATCCCCTGGCTCGGCGCGTCGATGGCGACCGGGTGCTATCACATCGACGCGCTCCACGCGCGCGTTCGGGGAATCTACACTCACACCGTTCCCGTCGATGCCTATCGCGGCGCCGGGCGCCCGGAGGCGGCCTATGTGCTCGAGCGGCTGGTCGACGCTTGCGCGCGCAAGCTTGGGATCGCGCCCGAGGAATTGCGCGCGCGCAATTTTGTCAAGCCCGAGCAGATGCCCTATCACACCCACACCAATCGCGATTACGACGTCGGCGACTTCGAAGGCGCGATGCGCGCCTGCCTGAAAAAGGCGGATCAGTCGGGATTCACGCGGCGGGTTGAGGATGCGCGAGCGCGCGGCAAGATCAGGGGCTTCGGCATCGCCAGCTATATCGAATGCACCGCCTGGAACGATTCCGAGACCGGCTCTCTGACCCTTGAGAAGAATGGCGACTTCACGCTCACCATCGGCACGCAATCGAACGGGCAAGGGCACGAGACCGCCTACGCTCAGGCCGTCTCGCAATATCTCGACGTGCCGCTCGAGCGCATCAAGGTCGTGCAGGGCGACACCGATCGGGTCGCGACCGGCTTCGGCACGGGCGGGTCGCGCTCCATTCCGATTGGCGCGGTGATGGTGACGCGCGCGTCGGAAACCTTGGCTGGTTCGTTGAAACAATTGGCGGCCGACAAGCTCGAGGCGGCGGTCGCCGACCTCGAAATTGCTGACGGCAAAGTGCGCATCGCCGGAACCGACCGCGCCATCTCCTACGCCGAGATCGCGGCGCTTCCGGGCGCCACGGCGGGGAAATTGACGGCGACCGAATCGTTCGCGCCGTCGAACGCCACCTATCCGAACGGCACCCACGCCTGCGAGGTCGAGATCGATCCCGACACGGGCGTAACCACAATCGTCCGCTACTCGGTCGTGGATGACTTCGGGTTCACGCTGAACCCATTGCTGCTTGCGGGACAGGTCCATGGCGGTATCGCCCAGGGCGCGGGCCAGGCGCTGATGGAGCGCGCGGTGTTTGATGAAGACGGCCAGCTCCTGACCGCAAGCTTCCTCGACTATTGCATGCCGCGCGCCGACAATCTGCCCGCGTTCGATTTCGAGACGCGCAATGTGCCGTCGACGACCAACCCAATGGGCCTCAAAGGCGCCGGTGAGGCAGGCTCGATCGGGTCGACGCCAGCCGTGATGAACGCGGTCGCCGACGCGCTCTGGCGCGCCTACAAGCATCGAGCACATCGACATGCCCGCGACGCCGTTCGCCGTGTACGACGCAATCCGGCGTTCGCACGCTCACGCTTAAGCGCGAGCGAGAGCGGCTTGGGGCGGGTCATCACTATCGCGTGATCCGCGCCAAGGTTGTTATGGCGCGGCGTGTACCGCCGAGGCGCCCTGCGCTCGACAGCGAGCGGGCGCCGTCCGTAATGCGTTGTCGCGCCTCGCTATTCTTGAACCCGATCCGAGGTCCGTTCCTGAAATACGCCTCGTTCGGGCTTGAGCAGCGCGCCGGGTCTTGGCCCCTCCTTGCGCCGATCCGAGGCGGTGCTAGACTGCTCAATCTGGGGACCAGGACGGAGGTACTCATGCGCTCCAAGCTTGTGAAAGTGGTGTTGGGATGCGGCTTCGCGGCGGCCCTTGTCGCGCCGGCGCTGGCCTGCGATTTCCATAAGACGTCGGCGGAGAACGATCAGCCGATGGCCCAGTCGCAACAGACGACGCCCGACGCGCCTCAGACGGCGCAGTCGCAACCGGCGCCGGACACCGGCTCGAACTGACGAGCCTTTGTCGTCGGCTATTTCGCGCCCGCTGCGGCTCATCCGCTGCGGGTTTTTTTGTGGGCGTTCAGCGCGAAGTCCTGGTCACGGCCGCTGGCGGCTTGCCGTGGAAATTCGCTGGCCTTTTGTCCAGAAAGGCGCGCACGCCCTCCACATATTCATCCCCTCGTCCGGCCTCGCGCTGCAGGTCGCGCTCGAGGTCGAGCTGAGCGTCCAAACTGTTGGCGGGCGAAGCCGCCAGCACGCGCTTGATGAGGCCGAGCGCCTGCGTCGGGCCGGCCGCGAGGCGCTCGGCGATGGTGCGCGCCTCTCCCATCAGGTCCTCGTCGTCGACGGCGCGATAGATCATGCCTGCGGCCTCAGCCTGTTCCGCCCCGATCGGCTCGGCCAGCATCATGAGCGCCCGGGCGCGCGCGTCGCCGACGAGCCGCGGCAGAACAAAAGTGCCGCCCGCGTCCGGAATGAGGCCGATGCGGGCGAACGCCTGCAGGAACTGAGCCGATTTCGCCGCGAGCACGATGTCGCAGGCAAGCGCGATATTGGCGCCGGCTCCCGCCGCTGGGCCGTTGACGGCGCAGACGACCGGCTTCGGCAGATTGCGGATGCCGCGAATGATCGGGTTCAAGCCCTTTTCGAGCGCTTCGCCCAGATCCGGCCGGGCGCCGCCGGGAGCAAAGGCGCGGTTGGCGAGGTCGGCTCCAGCACAGAAGCCTCGCCCGGCGCCGGTGATGAGAACGGCGCGGCATTCGGGGTCCGTCCCGGCGCGCTTAATTGCCCCCGACAGCGCTTCGATAAGCGCCGCGTCGAGCGCATTCAGGCGCTCGGGCCGGTTGAGGGTCAGCGTCAACACGCCGGCCTCGAGCCTGTCCAAGAGAACAGGCTGCGATGATACCTCAGCCTCCGCCACGGCCGTCCTCCCGCTATCCGTTTTGTCGCCGCTGCGCGGCGCAAGCGTCTATACTAGACGCCAGCCAACGGAGGCGACAATGGCGGAATGGAATGGGGGGTTAGGCGGGGCGGAGGCGCGCCCATGACCGACGCCTTCATCTGCGACTATGTGCGCACGCCGATCGGACGATACGGCGGCGCGCTCGCCAACCTCCGCGCCGACGATCTCGCCGCCCTGCCGATCCGCGAACTCATGCGCCGCCATCCTGGCCTCGCCGAGAAAGTCGACGAGGTCTTTCTCGGCTGCGCAAATCAGGCCGGCGAGGACAACCGCAACCTCGCGCGCATGGCGCTCCTGCTAGCCGGCCTGCCGGAGACCATTCCCGGAGCAACCGTGAACCGCCTGTGCGCCTCGGGGATGGAGGCGGTCGCCGCCGCGGCGCGGGGGATCAAAGCGGGCGAGATCGGGCTCGCAATCGCGGGCGGCGCGGAATCGATGACGCGCGCGCCCTTCGTGATGGGCAAGGCGCAAGCGCCATTTCAGCGATCGGCGGAGATCTTCGACACCACCATCGGCTGGCGCTTCGTCAATTCCGATGATGAAAAAGCTCTATGGCGTCGATTCGATGCCGGAGACGGCCGAAAACATCGCTGACGAATATCAGGTCTCGCGCGCCGACCAGGACGCGTTCGCGCTGCGCTCGCAAAAGCGGACTGCGGCCGCCCAGGCGAAAGGGACGTTTGACGAGGAGATCGTCGCGGTCGAGATGAAGGACCGCAAAGGGAACGTGACCCGCGTCGCCGCCGGACGAGCATCCCCGCGCCGACACGACGCTCGAGGCGCTGGCCAAGCTCGGCGGCATCGTGCGCGAGGGCGGCAGCGTGACGGCGGGCAACGCCTCTGGCGTCAATGATGGCGCGGCGGCGCTCATCGTCGCCTCGCGCGAAGCGGCGGAGGCCAAGGGCTCGAGCCGATCGCCCGCATCCTCGGCTACGCCACGGCTGGCGTCGCGCCGCGGGTGATGGGCGTGGGGCCGATCCCGGCGGTCGGCAAGCTCACGGAGCGGCTGAAGCTTAAGCCGGCGAGCTTTGACGTGGTCGAGCTGAACGAGGCGTTCGCCTCGCAGGCGCTCGCCTGTCTGCGCGGCCTGGGGCTCGACGGATGATTCCGGCCACGTCAACCCGAACGGCGGGGCGATCGCGCTCGGCCATCCGCTCGGCATGTCGGGGGCGCGCCTCGCCGGCGCCGCGGCGCTCGAGCTCAAGCGGCGCGGCGGCCGTTACGCGCTTGCGACGATGTGCGTCGGCGTCGGGCAGGGAGCGGCGATGGCGCTCGAACGCGTCTGACCCGATATAGGTGTTGGAGGGCTCAACGACTCGCAGGAAGAGCCGAAGCAAAGGGAGGATGGTTCATGGCCGCGCCAAGTCATGCCGCGCTGCGCAAGGTGACATTGAACGCCGCGCGCTCGAAGGAATTTCCCGATGGGTCGATCCGCCACGGCTATGATTTCGTCGCGCCTCTGACCGCCGACGGCCACATCGATCTCGAAGCCTGGAAGCAGCATCGTGGCGAATGTTTCGCTCACCGCTTCTGGGGCAACGAGCCTGCGCTGCGCGGCCTTCTTGTTCATCGCGCCGGCGGCCCCGGCGGATCGACCTGGGCCTTCGAGTGGAAAGGCGGACGCAAGGCCGACGCGGAGGAGGAAGGCTTCCGCTTCGGCGACCACGCCTTCAAGGTCGGCGAGTACGTGTCCCTACGCGAGGAGGAGGGCGAGCTTCTGACCTTCCGGGTGGTGAGCGTCGGCGCCCCGTGACTAAGGCGCGCTGCCCGTGACCCTCATCGCGACCGCCGGGTCAAGCCGGGGCGAAGCGATCCATGGGGAAGCAGGGCGCCCGACGATCCTGGATCGCCGCGTCGCGCCTCCGACGCTCCTCGCGATGACGATTCAAGCGCAGTTGACGCTAGCCCAACCTCGCGAAGAAACGCGATCAGCGCCGCGTTGACCTCGCTCGCCCGCTCCTGTTGCGTCCAATGGCCGCAGCCGGGAAGCATGATCGTTTTCGTGAGCTTGGGGACGAACGTTTTCAGGTTTGCGATCAGCTGATCCATCTCGCGGGAATTTGACGACGACGTCGCGGTCGCCCGCGATATAAAGCGCCGGGACGATCACCTTCGCCCCGGCGAAGGGTGCAAGGAGCTCCCAGTTACGGTCGATGTTGCGATACCAGTTGAGCCCGCCGCGGAAGCCTGTGCGAACAAATTCCCCCGCAAAGACATCGATGTCTGCCTCTGTGAGCCATCCAGGCAGCGCCGACGGATCGATCGTGCGGGTAAGGAAGCCGCCGGTCCTCGGAACCATGCCCGGCGCCTGATCGCCGAGCGTGTTGTCGGACCGGCGCGGAACATCGCCTGATCCGGAATAGAGGAGCCGCCGGATCGTATCCCGCGGATTGCGCTCAAGCTCCGCCTCCGCGACACCCGGCGCCTGGAAATAGAGCTGATAGAAGAGCGACGAATCTGGTCTGCGGCATCACGCTCGTTGGTCGGGTCGATCCGCGCGGCCTGAATGGCACGCTCAAGCCCGCGACAGCGCGAAAGCGGTCGGGCCGAAAAAGGGCGCAATGCCAGGCGACCGGCGCGCCCCAGTCGTGGCCGACGACGACGGCCTCGGCGCGCTCAGCGCGTCGAGCACCCCCACCATGTCGCCGACAAGGTGAAACAGCGTGTACTGATCGATGGCTTCCGGCTGGCTTGTCTGGCCATAGCCGCGCATGTCGGGCGCGACGGCGTGGTAGCCGGCCTCGGCAAGCGCCTTCAACTGATGGCGCCACGAATACCAGGATTCCGGAAACCCGTGGCAGAGGAGTACGACGGGGCCGGTTCCGGCCTCGGCAAGATGGATGGCGATGCCGTTCGCCTCGACTGTGCGATGGACGATCTCAGTCACGCGTCGTCTCCTCTGGTTTGACATCGATTATACGCTTTGGATGACGACTCGGCCACGGGCCGCGCCGCGCCGCTCCAGTTAGCGGGACGCGCGCCGTGTGATCTCCGTCACTGTGCAAAGCGCGTCAGCGCGACCAATTCACAGCGAACGTTGATGGGTCCGACGGCGATGCGAGCGCCAAGTTCGCACGCCGCCGCCTCCCGGTTGTCGCGCTCGCCGTCAATGAGACGCTTCGCCGACGGGTCGGAAACGCAGCCAAGCGGCGCGTGACGCGCTTGACCTTGGAGGTATCCAAAATGCGCAGTCCAATTTTGAAGCAAGCCGTTGTCGTCGGCGCGGGAATGGCGGGACTCGCGGCGGCTAAGGCGATTGCGCCTCATTTCGAGAAGGTGACGGTGTTCGACCGCAACTCTTTGCCCGACGCCCCGGCGCCGCGTTCGGGAACGCCGCAGTCGCACCACACGCATGCGCCGCTCGCAGGCGGGCATTTCGCGCTCGATCGTTTGTTTCCCGGGCTCGAGATCGATCTCATCGACGCCGGCGCCGTCCGGATGCGGCTTCGCCGCGACTACCGCTTGGAGCTGCCGGGTTTCGATCCGTTTCCGCAGCGCGATCTCGGATACGATCAGTTTGGGCTGTCGCGCCCGGCCCTTGAGCGCGTTTGCCGCCACCGGGTCGAACAGGAGCCGAATATCGAAATCCGGCCCCGCGCCCGCGTCACCGAGTTAATCGCCTCTCCCGACAATAGAAGCGTCGCGGGCGTGCGGTTCGAGGATGTTCGCGGAACCGCGGGGTCTCTCGCAGCCGAGCTCGTCGTCGACGCATCCGGCCGCATTTCGCTCACTCAAGGGTTCCTCGAGGCGATCGGTTGGCAAAGACCCTCCACGGTTGAAATCGGCATGGATCAGGCCTATTCCACCCTCGTCTTAGAGAAGCCCAAGGATGCGCCGACCGACTGGCTCGCGGTGATCCACGCGCCAGCTCCGCCACAGAGCAGCCGCCACGGCGTCATCTTCCCGATGGAGGGCGGCCGTTGGTCTGTCTCGCTGGCCGAGGGCCACAAAGCGCCTCCCGGCGACATCGGCGGCTTCATGGAATTCCTCGCGTCATTCCGGACGCCGACTATCCTGAACGCGATTCGCGGCGCCAAGCGCATCGGGGACATTGCCCGGTTCAGAATGCCGTGCAGCGTGCGCTGCGCCTATCATGAGCTCGACAGCTTCCCGCGCGGGTTGATCCCGCTTGGCAACTCGGCCTGCCGCTTCCCTCCGATCTTCGGCCAGGGCATGAGCGTGGCGGCGCAGGAATGCTGTGTGCTCGCGGGGCTCATCGAGTCGCGCCACTGGCGTATCGATCCGCTCGACGGTCTCGCCGAGGCGTTCCTCACCGAGATCCAGCCGCTTCTGGAGACGCCATGGTCGCACGCGATGAGCGATCTCGCTTATCCCGAGACGCGCGGGGAGCGGCCGCCGGACCTCGAACGGAAGCTTAACTACGGTCGCGCTCTCGTTCAGCTTGCGGCGGAAGACCCCGAGATCGACAAGGTCCTCTCGGAGGTGCGCGCGCTGCTTAAGCCGTTCAGCGCTTTGCGCGAGCCGAAACTCGCGCGCCGAGTCGATGCTCTTCTGGCCGAGACCGTCTGATCCGGAGGGCGGCAGCCCTCCTATCGGCCGCTACGATGCCCGCCAGATCAATCGCGCGGCGCCAGCGCCGATCATGAGGACGCCCAGCGCCTTGGCCAGGATCTCGCCCTTCGGAGCCAGCTTCTCCATGGCGACGAGCAGAGTGAGCGCGGCGATCCACAGGAGATTCATCACGCCGCCGACAAACAGCAGGGCCATCAGCGCCCAACAGCAGCCGAGGCAATAGGCGCCATGTCGAAATCCCCATTCGCGCGGCGCCCCAGAGCCCGTCGCGCCAGTCGGTCAGGAGGAAGCCGAGCGGCGAGCGACAGGCGCGAAGGCAGGCCTGCTTGAGCGGCGTGAACTGAACGACGCCCGCGATCATGAGCAGCGCTGCGCTGAGCACAGGCGACATGCTGACGATCATCGGCGACAGGAGGCCGCTCGTCTGCAACGCCCATTGCGCGGCCGTGGCCGCCGCCGCGAACGCCGTCCATAACGCGAGGTAGCCTGCGACGAAGGCGATCGTCCTGCCGACCTCGGCGCGGCGGCGGTTCAGGGTCCCAAAGACGGACACCATCGGCATGGCTGTGGGGAGCATCATCGCCGCCATCATGACCGCCCACATGATGAAGACGGCCAGCCAGTTCGCCCACGACCAATCGGACATCGGCATCGTGAGCTCAGCCGCGGGGCTCCCCATGTTGGTCGCGCCCCAATAGAGCAAGAGCCAGCCCAAAAGCGCGGGGAGCCAGACGATAAATCCGCTTGATGCGTGCGCGCGGAGCGTGTCGCGAAGACTGTTGGCCATCTCGAAGTCAGGCGCGGAAAACGCGCGAAGCAGGCGCTTTCAGTTCGACCAATTGATCGCTGCGTAATGGCCGTTTCGGCCCGAATTGTCCCACTTTAGCCCATAGTCGGCGTAGGTGCTGCCGGGACGGCCGGTCGCGAGCGCCAGCCTTTGCGGGTTGACCGGATGCCCCGTCTCAGCCCACATCTCCCCGCCTCCGGCGAGCGTCGGCAGGGGCTCGACCGACATCGACAAGACGCCTGGGATCTCGCCCGAGCGAACCTTGCCATCGATCTTGAAAGTGATCGGCTCCTTCTTCACCCCGAGGCTCTTGCCGAAGAGCGGCGCGAACGCCGCCATCGGGCCGCCCGCGGCCCCGCTGAAAATGGCGCCGAGCGCTTCCGTCTGACGATCGTTCGCGCGCTCGTCGACATAAGTTGCTCCGGTCCAATTGCCTTGTCCCATCGGCCCGTCGGACGAAGCGCAAACGACCAAGTTCAGCCCGTCGAGCTTCACCTCGCCGTATACGCCCTGGTTGATGTGAAAGAGGAGCGCGACGTGACAATCGCCCTCGGTCGGTCGCGCTGTCATCGGGGCCACGGTCGAAATCAGACAGGGACAAAGCACGCTGCAGTTGCAGGCCTCGAAATAATCGCCGGCGAGGCTCCAGTTTGTTTGGTTTTGAGATGGGTTCGCCATTGTTGCCCGCCATTGCGTCGACGCCGGCTTCCTGCCGGGCTCCGACGAGCGTTTAGATTTCGCCTAAACTACGCCAAAATTGTGGGCCGGAGCGGACTGGGCTTTGAAGGGATCAAGCTTGCGCCTAGCCATAACGCCCGCGCGCGCCTAATCTTCTCCTCTCGAAGAAAGCGTGAAAGCCCCGTGACCTCACTCTCTGTCCGCCAACGCCAAGGCCGCCTCTCGAGCGACGCTGTCGCCGCGCTCCATTCCGATCTCGCCGCCCGTTTCGGCAACCGCTTCACCGCCTCGGAAGCGATCCGCAAGGCGCACGGGCACACCCTCACCTGGCTTGAGAACGAGCCGCCGGACGCGGTGGTTTTCGCCGAGTCCAAGGAGGACGTGATCGATCTCGTGAAGCTCTGCGCTGGCCATGACGCGCCAATCATTCCGTTCGGCGTCGGCTCGTCGCTCGAAGGGCCATGTCAATGCGCCGCATGGCGGCGTCTCGCTCGATCTGTCGCGCATGAACACTGTTCTCGCCGTCGACGCCGACGATCTCGATTGCGTGGTCGAGCCAGGCGTCACGCGCAAGCAGCTCAACGAGCACCTGCGCGACAGCGGCCTCTTCTTCCCCATCGATCCAGGCGCCGACGCGTCCCTCGGCGGCATGGCCGCGACCCGCGCCTCCGGCACCAATGCGGTGCGCTACGGGACGATGAAGGACCTCGTGCTGTCGCTCGGCGTGGTCGTCGCCGACGGATCCTTCCTGCGCACCGGCACGCGGGCGAAGAAGTCCTCGGCCGGTTACGATCTCACCCATCTCTTCATCGGCGCCGAAGGCACGCTCGGCATGATCGTCGAGGTCGCGCTCAGGCTCTCCGGCATTCCCGAGGCGATCGCCGCCGGCCATTGCTCGTTCCCCTCGATACGCGCAGCCTGCGAGACGACGATCGAAACGATCCAGTCCGGCCTGCCGATCGCCCGCATCGAGCTCATCGACACGCTGTCGGTGCGCGCCTTCAACAATTATTCGCATACCGAATTGCCCGAGCAGCCGCTGCTCCTGGTCGAATTCCACGGCACGGAGCAAAGCGTCGCCGAACAGACGCTCCGCTTCGGCGAAATCGCCGCCGGCCATGGCGGCGGCGCACTTACTTCGGCGACCAAGCTTGAGGAGCGCAACAAGCTCTGGCAGGCGCGTCACGACACCTATTGGTCGCAAATGACGCTTCGCCCGGGCGCCGGCCGTTCTCCACCGACGCCTGCGTGCCGATCTCACGGCTCGCCGATTGCGTCGAGGAGACGCTCGAGGACATCGCTCGCAGCGGCCTCATCGCGCCGATCGTCGGCCATGTCGGCGACGGCAATTTTCATTGGGCCCGCTTATCGACATGGAGAACAAGGCGGAGATCGAGGCGGCGGATGCTTTCGCCTCCCGCCTCGCGCATCGCGCCATCGCCATGGGCGGCACCTGCACCGGCGAGCACGGGGTCGGCCAGAAGAAAGCGGGAATATATGGAGGAGGAGCACGGGGCCATCGCGATCGACTTGATGCGGCGCATCAAAGCCTCGTTCGATCCCGCCGAACCTGTTCAATCCGGGCAAGGTGTTCTACGCCTGAAGGCGCGCCGCTCCGCGCTCTCTGCGATGGAATGGCTCCCAAGCAGCTTGTGATACCCGCGCAAGCGGGTATCCAGCGTGTGGGCAAAGTCCTGCTGTCACGCGCGCTTTCGCGGGCATGACAGCAAGAGCGCGGGAAATGGTACGACCAAACACCTGTCGGCCAGAGCTTTCAAGGAGAGGGAAACGTGAAAAGCGTGCTTTTGGCCTGGGGATCGTCTGGTGTGGGATCCCAAGGGTCTTGAAATCGCCGCCCCATTCGCGGCGAATGGTCCGCTCCTCCCCATCGAGTTCTGCAGCATCGCGGCCGACGGGCGCCTCACGCTTGCGATCGACGAAACCTTCGGCGCGCTCTGCAAAACCTATTCGGCGCCGAGCGCGCTGCCGACACGCTCGATGCGGCGATCGAGAATCTGCGGGTCAGGGAAGGGATGTCGAACCTCGGCGGCGATCGGCTTCGTCGAGCCCGCTTCCGGCAGGCAAAGCGATGTTGCCATGGAGCGTCATCCGGAAGCCGTCGCGACGATCGGCGCCTGGGCGGCGGCGAATGGCTACGACGCCGCCATCTGGATGGCGGTCGAGAGCAACTTCGGCGACTGGGGCAAGGGCGGCGAGCCGTTCTCCGTCTCCGCGGCGATCCAGTATCTCGAAACTCTGGAAGCCGACCATCCGGCGAAATTTGCGGCGGCGCTCGCCTACATTCGCAACGCGCCGCCCGAGATCGAAACTCCAGTGCGCGAGCGCGTCGCGAAGCGCTGGCCTTGAGCGGTCGGCCTTTGGAATGGAAGGACGAGCATTAATGCCCGCGCCAGAGCAACCCGGTTTGATTGTTCGACAGAAATCTCCGCCGAACATCGAGTTTCCGTTTGCGTCGCTCTCGGATTGGCTGATTCCAGCCGACCTGTTCTTCGTGCGCAACCATTTCCCATCGCCCGACCTCGACGCGCGAGAGTGGCGACTTCGGATCGATGGAGCGGTCGAGCGGCCCCTCGAGCTTGATCTCGATAGGGTAAAGGCGATGCCGCGCACGACTCTCACGGCCGTCGTCGAGTGCGCCGGCAATGGCAGAGTCTACTACGAGCCTCCGAGGGAAGGTCTGCAGTGGCAGAACGGAGCCGTCGGCAACGCCAAGTGGACTGGTGTTCTTCTACGCGAGGTCTTGGAGGCGGCGGGCGTCAAGCGTACCGCCCAAGAGGTTTTGCTTGTCGGCGCCGATAGCGGCGTCGTCGATTCGAACAAGAAAACGGCTTCGCCCGGCCGCGATCGCATTTGCGCGCAGTCTGCCGCTCGAGAAAGCGGTCGGCGAGGGGGCCCTGCTTGCCTATTCGATGAATGACGCGCCATTAACGCGCGATCATGGTCACCCGCTGCGTGCGGTGGTGGGCGGCTGGTTCGGCATGGCTTGGGTGAAGTGGATCAGGCATATCAGGGTGCTGGAGCAACCGTTCCTCGGCTACTGGCAGGCGCGCGACTATTTCCGCTGGGAACGCAGCGCGGGAGAACCCATGCTGGTCCCCCTTACAGAGATGGAGGTCAAATCGCAGATCGCGCGCCCGGTGAATGGGGCGAATCTGATTGCGGGCCAACCCTATCGGATTTTTGGAGCGGCGTGGAGCGGAGAGGCTCATATCCGGCAGGTCCAAGTCTGTACCGGTGACGGCAAAGGCTGGCGCGAGGCGCGGCTCCTCGACACAGAACATCGATACGCGTGGCGTTTGTGGGAGTGTATTTGGACTCCTCATGAAGTGGGGAGATATCGACTGCGATGTCGCGCCGTCGATGGGACGGGGCGCGTTCAACCGGAAGTGCAGCGGTCTGACTGTGAGAGCTACGCCGCCAATTGGATCGTTCCGGTGGACGTTGCCGTTGTCCCGGAGCCACGGGTACACGAAGTAGATTTCGTCATCTGAGTTGAAGGCTGCTCGCCGCGCTGGAACGCCCATCTGGAAGCTGTCGCGACGATTGGCGCCATGAGGGAGAATTGGCGATTTCGAGCGTTCTGACCCTAATTTGGGCGCACGGCCGTGTTACGCGGTGCTCAAGAAACTGACGCCGTGTATTTAGGCGTGGGAGGAACAGCGGGCGCTCGGGCATTGGTCCCGAGCGTGGGGGAGCGAGGCGACGATGTTCGCGACTCTGACCGACAGGCTTCGCGCCCAGCCATCGTGGCGCAAGCTGGACGAAGCGGTCGCCAGGATGCGGCCGCATTGCTTGACTGAGATCGAACAGCACGAAGAGCATTGCCTCGAGGCGATGCTCCATTGGCACAGTCCGGTCGAGCGATCTCGAGCCCTGCGCTGCAAACGACGGGCCCTGGTCGACGATAACCCTTCGTCCGGTTGACGCCCCCGCCGGAAGGCGGCCAAGCGCCAAGAATGCTCAGTCGCGGTCTATTGCGCCGCGAGAAGCTCGTGTCTCGCCCGCTGCCAGTGCGCGAGATCGCGGCCGTGGGGTCGGCCTTCGGCGATCCAGATGACATAGGCGCGCTCGCGGATCAGATCGTCGTCCACTCGGCGCGCCACCTCGATCGCGGGAACAGCGTTGATCGCGGCGCCCGGCTTGGCTTTCTTGGCTAATTTCGACTTGCTGCTCGCCGTCTTCTCCGCGCCGGCGACGGTTCTCTTAGGCATAGGGACCTCTTCTGCATCCAGTCTCGAGGCGACGTTCTGTTCGGTCAGGCCGCCCGAGTTGAGGCGAGAGTTCCCGGATCATCGTTAATAACAGGTTACCGCCCGGGGCCCACTCCGCCCGCGCTGGCGCGTGAAGACAAGGAGAGCCCGCTATGCCGTTGACGGTGCAGGCGCTGGACCATTTGGTCGTTCAGGTCTCCGACCTCGAGGCCTCCGCGCAATGGTATGCGCGGGTGCTTGGCATGACCCGCGAAGACGCGCCGCCTGCGCCCGGCAAGCCGCCGCGCACCGCGATGCAATTCGGCCGCCAGAAGATCAACCTCCGTCCAATTGCGACGAGCAAGGAGGATTGGTTCACCGCCGGCCATGAAGCCGCGGGCGGCGAGGACCTGTGCTTTCTGACCGACGCGACGCCGGACCAAGTCGTCCAGCATTTGCGGGCTCATGGGATCGCCATCGTGACCGGCCCGGGCTTGAGACAGGGCGCGCTGGGCAGGCTTATGTCGGTCTATTGCCGCGACCCGGACGGCAGCCTGATCGAAATCGCGTCTTACGTCGAGGAATAGCGCCAAACCCGAGCGTTAGTAATCGAAGTAAATTTACTAACATTTATTTGGGTTTATTAACGCTTGTAAGCGTTCTGCTTGCGCCTATTTGAGCCGATCCCATCGAGCCAGGCGATGAGGTCGCGCGTCACCTCGTCGCGGTTCGTCTCGTTCAGCGTCTCGTGCCGGGCGTCGGGGTAAATGCGGGTGGTGAGCCGCGTGAAGCCGGCGCCTTTGAGGTCCTGGATGAGGCCCTGGATGTTGGCCCCGACCGGATCGCGCTCGCCGGAGAAGACGTAAAGGGCCATGTCCTTGCGGATGGGCGCGAGACTCGCCGGACCCGTGACGCCGGGGAGGGCGTCGAGCACGTCGATGGCGAGCTGTGTGGTGAACGGAAAGCCGCAGAAGGGATCGGCGACATAGGCGTCGACCTCCTTCTCGTCGCGGGAGAGCCAGTCGAAGGGGGTGCGCGCGGGCTGGAACGGCTTGTTGAAGTCGCCGAACCAAATCTTGAAGATGAGCTCGCTTTTGCCCCGATTGCTTAAGCGCAGCCGCTCGGCCCGGGCGATAAGCCGGCCTAGCGTCGCGATGGCCGGCGGCTTGCCGTTCGAGCCCGAAAGGGCTGCGCCGACCAGCGCGTCCGAGTGCTGGGCGATGAAGGAGCGCCCGAGGAACGAGCCCAGCGAATGGCCGAGGAAGACGATTGGCGCCTCCGGCTGCTCGGTGGCGATAAGGCGGTTGAAGGTCCAAAGGTCGCCGACGACCTTGTCCCATCCGCCCTCATCGGCGAAATGGCCGAGATCGGCAGGCGCAGTCTTCGGCCCATGGCCGCGATGATCATTGGCGTAAACGGCGTAGCCCGCGGCGTTGAGCGCGGCGGCGAGACGCGCGTAGCGCCCGCTGTGCTCGGCCAGGCCGTGGGCGATCTGCACCACCGCGCGCAGAGGAGCATCGGGAAGCCAACGGCGCGCGAGCAGGGTCTGGCCGTCGTCGGCGCGAAACTCAAATTCGCTCCCCGGCATTCCCGCCCCCTTGTCTTGCTCGCGGTCCCTAAGCGCCCAGTTTCCCGCAAGAAATCTGGCGCGGAGGCGCGTGCGGCGTCAAGGGCGCGCCCGAGGTCGAATTGGCCTCCCGGGTAACCAAATTTCCTCCTCGCCGAATCGATCCCGATCGGTTAGGAGAGAAGCCCCATGGCGCGGTATATCTTCATCACCGGCGGCGTGGTTTCCTCGCTTGGCAAGGGTTTGGCTTCAGCGGCTTTGGGGGCGCTCCTGCAGGCGCGCGGCTATACCGTCCGCCTGCGCAAGCTCGACCCCTATCTCAATGTCGATCCGGGCACGATGAGCCCGACCCAGCACGGCGAAGTGTTCGTCACTGACGACGGCGCCGAGACGGACCTCGACCTCGGCCATTACGAGCGTTTCACCGGCCGCAGCGCCAACCGGCAGGACAACATCACCACCGGGCGCATCTATCAGGAGCTGATCGCCAAGGAGCGGCGCGGCGACTATCTCGGCGCGACGGTGCAGGTCATTCCGCATGTCACCAACGCAATCAAGGACTTCATCCTCGAGGGCAACGACGGCTTCGACTTTGTGCTGGTCGAAATCGGCGGGACCGTCGGCGACATCGAAGGCCTGCCGTTCTTCGAGGCGATCCGCCAGCTCGGCAACGACTTGCCGCGCGGGCACGTGGTCTTCATCCACCTGACGCTCCTGCCCTTCATCCCGACCGCAGGCGAGCTCAAGACCAAGCCGACCCAGCACTCGGTCAAGGAATTGCGTTCGATCGGCGTCCAGCCGCACATTCTGCTCTGCCGCTGCGACCGCGAGATTCCGCGGGATGAACGGCGAAAGCTCGCACTCTTCTGTAACGTGCGCGAGGGCGCGGTGATCGAGGCGCGCGACGCGCGCTCGATCTACGACGTGCCGGCGCTCTATCACGCCGCCGGCCTCGATCGCGAAGTGCTGGCCGCCTTCGGCATCGAGCCCGCGCCCAAGCCCGACATGCGTCGCTGGGACAGCGTTTCCAAGGCCTATCACAATCCCGAAGGCGAGGTGTCGATCGCGGTGGTCGGCAAGTATACGGGGCTCAAGGACGCCTATAAGTCGCTGATCGAGGCGCTAACTCACGGCGGCATGGCCAATCATGTTCGCGTCAAGCTCGACTGGATCGAAAGCGAGATCTTCGAGAGCGCCGACCCCGCGCCGCGCCTCGAAGGGGTGAACGGCATCCTCGTGCCGGGCGGCTTTGGCTCGCGCGGCGCCGAGGGCAAGATCATGGCGGCGCGGTTCGCGCGCGAGCGGAAAGTGCCCTATTTCGGCATCTGCTTCGGCATGCAGATGGCGGTCATCGAGGCGACGCGCGCGCTCGCCGGACTAGCTCAGGCGAACTCGACCGAGTTCGGACCCACGCCGGAGCCTGTCGTCGGGCTCATGACGGAGTGGCTGCGGGGCAACGAGCTCGAACGACGGCAAGCCGCCGGCGACCTCGGCGGCACCATGCGGCTTGGCGCCTATAAGGCCGATCTCAAGCCGGGCTCGCGCATCGCGGAGATTTATGGGGACACCGTGATTTCGGAGCGCCACCGCCACCGCTACGAGGTCAACACCGCCTACCGGGCGCGCCTGGAGGAGAAGGGTCTTGTGTTCGCCGGCATGTCGCCGGACGGCCTTTTGCCCGAGACGATCGAGCTTGCCGACCACCCGTGGTTCATCGGCGTCCAGTTCCATCCGGAGCTCAAGTCGAGGCCGTTCGAGCCCCACCCGCTGTTTGCGAGCTTCATCGCGGCGGCCAAGGCGCAAAGCCGGCTGGTTTAAACCGGCGCGGGCGCCGCGTCAGCGGGAAGCCGCCGACGCCAATCTCGCCGAGGGCAAAGAAGGATGCGCGCCAAGATAAGCAGCGCGCATCTGCTTTAACGCGAAGAGCGCAAGCAGCGCAGTTGCGATATCCATCGCGACCGCCACTCCGAACACCGGCGTCCAGCTTCCAGTCGCGACCCTCATCGCCGCCGCGACTGGGCCGCCGAGGATCGAGCCCACGCCCTGAGCGATATAGAGGAAGCCATAATTCGTTGTGGCGTAGCGGCTTCCGAACGTGTCGGCGAGGGTCGAAGGGAACAGCGAGAAAATCTCGCCCCAACCGAAGAAGACGAGGCCCGAGAGCACGACGAAGGCTGGCGCGTTGCGGCTGAACAGAAGCAAGAGCAGGATCGCCGCCGCCTCGAGCCCGAAGGCGAGTCCCATCGTATTTTCGCGGCCGATGCGATCCGACACCCAGCCGAAGAAGGGCCGCGTGAACCCATTGAGCAGGCGGTCCACGGTGAGCGCGAAAGGCAGCGCGGCAAGCCCCGGCACCACGACGTCCGCGACGCCGAAATCGTGGGCGAAATTGGCGAAGTTCGACGTAACCATGAGCCCACCAGTCGACATCATGGTCATCATCGCGAACATCAGCCAGAAGATAGGCGTCTTCAACATATTGGCCGGCCCGACGTCTTCCCCATGCGCGCGTCTGGCGACTGGGGGCGGCGTTTCGCTTGGCCTTGGCTCGCGTAGGCCAAGCGCAGCGAGAACGCCGACGGCGCCGAGGATGACGCCGAATACGATGAGCGTCATCGGCGCGCCGGAGGAAGCGAGCATGGAGGAGATGGGAAATGTCGTCAGCATGGCGCCCATTCCGTAGCCTGCCGCGACAATTCCGATCGCGAATCCACGCCGGTCTGGGAACCATCTCGCCATCAGCCCGATGACGCCGACATAGACTATGCCGGTCCCAATTCCGCAGAAAAGTCCATAGGTCAGGAACAGCATCCAGACATTGCCGACGTGAGCCGAGATGATCCACCCGAGCCCGGTCAGGGCTGCGCCGACGGCGACCAGCGCCTTGGGCCCGAACCTGTCGACGAGCCAACCTTGGGCGGGCGAGAACAGCGTCTGCAGGACGATGAGCACCGAGAACGTGATCTGGACGGTCGGCAGCGCAGCGCCGGTCGCGGCCTGAAACGGCTTGACGAACAGGGTCCAAACGTATTGCGGGCTCGAGATGGCCATCATGATCACAAGACCGAGCAGAAGCTGGATCCATCTCGTCGGCGAGGCGGTTGGAGGCGAAGCCATTGGACGCTCCGGGCAAGCGGAGAAGGATCGGACGCTGCAAAAATGGCGTCCATTGGCTAAGCAACCTGCGTGCCGTCCCTCTGCGACGAGAGCGTGACCCTGGACGAGCGCGGGACGATCTGGCAAAGCACCGATCTCAAGGAAGGATGGCCGAGTGGTTTAAGGCAGCGGTCTTGAAAACCGCCGTGGGCGCAAGTCCACCGTGAGTTCAAATCTCACTCCTTCCGCCACAACTTGAAGGCGGGCGCCATCGGCCACGACGGCGCCGTCAGAGATCTTCGAGCGTCAGTTCCTTTCTCATAATGATATTGCCCGACATCAATCCGCAGTCCACCGGCAGAGCCACCCCGGTGATCGCCGAGGCTGCGTCGGACGCCAGGAAGCCGACGGCTCGCGCGATATCGACCGGCTCGACTATACGCCCAAGGGGATACCAGCGCCTGAGAGTCTCCAGGACCCTGGGATCCTTGGCCGCGCGCTTCTCCCAGACTGGCGTGCGTATCGTGCCCGGCAGCACGATATTGGCGCGGACGCCGTAAGGTCCATATTCCTGCGCCAATGAGCGAGTGAGCGAGATCATCGCCGCCTTGCCGGCGCTATACGCTGGATCGCCAAGCGCGCTTAAGCCGTTGACCGAACCGATATTGATGATGACGCCCGAATGTCGGGCCACCATGCCCCGGATTACGGCCTGAGCGCAGAAATAGGCGCTGTCCAGATTGAGCTTGATCTCGTGGCGCCATCCGGCCGCATCGGTGCGGGCCAAGGTTCCATGGGTCGAGCCGCCGGCGTTGTTGACGAGAATGTCGGCTGGCCCCAACGCGCCGGTCAGGAACACGAATGCGCGCTCGACCTCCTGAGGTTCGCTGACATCGGCGACAGCAGAGGCGAATGTAGCGGGGCTCGCTTCAAGGTCGGATAGAAGGCTCTCTACACTCGCCTTCTTATCGATGGCGGCGACCTTGGCGCCCTCGTCGATGAAATAACGGCAGAGGCTCTGCCCGACGCCGCCCGCGGCGCCGGTGATGGCGACCACTTTGTCCTTGAATGTTGCGCCATCGCCCGCGATCGTCACCCTTTCAACGCCCCTTCCATGAGACCCTTGAAGAACAGCCTTTGCGCCAGCGTAAACGCGATGATGCCCGGCGTCACGACGATCACATAGACGGCGGCGAGGTTCGGCCAGGCCCACTGCCCTTGTCCGCCTTGGGCGGCGGCGAGAACCACCGGCATCGTGCGTTTGGCCTCGTCATCGACAAGCGTCAGGCACAACAGATATTCGCCCCAAGCCGCGACAAAATTGACGATGAAGATCACGACCAGGCCATTGCGCACCATCGGCAAGCCGATTTCCCACAAAGCCCGCCAATGGCCGGCGCCGTCGATCCTCGCCGATTCGAACATTTCGTGCGGCACGAGTTGGAACATGCTGCGCATGATCAGGATGCTGATCGCCAATTGCAGCGTGACATAGGGCAGTATGAGGCCGCTTGTGTTGTTGATGAGGCCCAGCCAATGCTGCGTCTCATAAATGCTGATGATCGAGACGACGCGCACAGGAAAATAGAGAGAGATGAGCAGCGCCGTTACAACGAGGCCTGAACCGAGTGGCTTGATATGCACGAGCGCATAGCCGGCTAGCACGGCGCAGACGGTGGTGAGCAGAACTGTCGCGGCCGTGACATAGATGCTGTTGAACAAATTCACCGGCAGGGTCGCGATGCGGTGAAAGACGAAGCTATAGTGGGTGAAATCGAAGTGCTTCGGCCAGAAATCGCCACGCATCGCGTCGGGCAGCGACTTGACCGACATGATGAGCACCCACGCGAGCGGCAGCAGGATGATGAGATTGAACAGATTGATGACCAGGTGACGAAGCGCCGCGGTTCCGACAGATGAGGCGGGCTCGTCTCTGAGTCTGTTGATATCGGCGTGATCGGCTTCGAGCGTCATCCTCAACCTTTCGGACGGAAGATCCAGATGAGCCCCGCCATGACGAACATCATGGCGATTGCGCCGATCATGCCGATCGCGGCGCCGTAACCCTGACGCCAGAGCCCGGTCTTGAAGGCCTGGTCATACATGAAAATCGTCCAGGTGTAGGTCGGCGAAGCGCGATTGAAGCCGCCGAAGATAAGATATTCGTCGATCACCGCCATCGCCGAGCCGAAGCGCAAGACGACAAGAATCATCATGATCGGGGCGAGCCCCGGCCTTATCACGTGCCAAAACACCTGCCACTCGTTGGCGCCGTCGATACGAGCCGCGTCCGACAGTTCCTTGGGAATGGCGGCGAGGCCGGCGATGAAGAAGATCGTGTGGTAGCCGAGGCCCCACCAGACTTCCATAATTGCAATGGCCGGAAGCGTGAGCGCGGTGCCGCCGAGCCATTGCGGCGCATTTTGCAGGGTGAAGAGCCCGAACGTATTGACCAGGAGATGGTTGATCGGCCCGCTCTGATAATTGTACATCCACTTCCACAGCACGAAGATCAGCGTGCTCGGAATGACCGCCGGAATGAGCAGGATCACGCGGTAAACCGTGGCGAGCCGCTGGTTTCCGACCTTGTCGACGAGGATTGCGAGAAGCAGCGGGAGGATGATCGTTCCGGGCAGGAACATGATGGTGAACAGAGCCGCACGGCCCAGGCTCGCCCACATCAGCGGGTCGTGAAGCGCCTGCGCATAATTGTCGAACCCGACCCATTGCGTCGGCTTGTCCGAGAGAAGTTGGAAGTTGGTGAAGCTCAGCCACAGAACGCGGACGATCGGCGAGACCTGATAGCCGATGAAAAATAGGAGCGCTGGAAGAAGGAAGAGCCACTCCGTCATGCCCTTCCGCATGGGCTCGAGAGGGTCGCTCGCCGCACGCGCGCCGAGGTCAGTTTCGCTGTTGACGATCGCCTGCGCCATTCATCAATCCAACACGCCTACCGCTCCATGCCATGTGGATGCGGAGCGCGGCGGCCAAAGCCGTCGCGCCCCAGGCGATCAGCCCTTCTTGATTTCGGCCTGCACCGCCTCTTTCACTTTTGTCATCGCGACCTTCGGATCGGGCTCGTCGCCCTTGAGGTAGGTTTCCCAAATCGGCTTGCCGATGACGAACTGCTGCAGCCCAAAAATGTTGTTGTCGATCGCCTTGGCGCGATCGAGCTGGCTGCGCACGAGGCCGACGAACGGCGGCATCCAATCCGGCTTGCTCGAGTCCCATCCCGCGTAGATCGATTTGTAAGGCGGAAGCTGGCCGGGGTGGACGCCCGGCGTGCCAACGATCGAATCCTTCCAGATCTGCTGATCATAGGTCAGCGCCTTGATGTACTCGGCGGCCTTCTCTTTGTTCTGACCATATTTGAAGAGTGCGCAGCCCGTCGTCCAGAACACGGTTGAGCCCTCGCCATTGGTGAACTTCGGCAAGGGGCCGAGATGCAGGAGCTTTGGATCGTCCCAGCTCGCGGCCATGCGCAGAGGCGCATTGAAGTACTTGAAGTAGAGGCCGACGCGCTGCGCCGCGAAGGCGACTTCGTCCGTGGTCGAGTTCACGCCGGCGTCTGAGGAGCCCTCGAGCAGGATGTCTGGATTCGAATAGGCCATGATCTGCTTCATCAGCTTCAAGGCCTCGATGGCGGGCTCGCTGGTGAAGTCGAACAGACCCTCCGGCGTGTAGACCTTGGTGCTCATGCTGTGGGTGACGGGCACGAGCGAACGCCAGCCATGCAAGTCGAACGTCGCGCCCCAGGGCGCCGCCTTCGAATCCACGATCTTTTTGGAGCTTGCGAGGAACTCGTCCCAGGTCGCGGGCGCAGCGTCGGCTACGCCGGCCTTACTAGTGATGCCAGAGTGCCAAGCCGTGCCGATGACGTCGAGGAAGAAGGGCCAGCTATACAGCTTGCCGTCGACCGTGCATTCCTCCCGGATCGACGGAATGATGTCATCGATCACATCCTTCGGGATGTAATTGTCCCACGGCTCGATGACCCCAGCCTTGATGAAAGCCGACATTTCGACGAACGGCGTCTGGCCGACATAGACGTCCCACGTGCTTTGCTTGTCCTTGGCCTCGGCGACGAAGCGTTCGATCCCAAAGCCTTCGACCGGAGCGATCTGGTAGTTGATGCCGGGGAACTTGGCGTTCACCGCCGGAATGCCGGGATGCAGGTCCTGAATCCACTGATAGAAGGTTGGGGTCAACGGACGGTCTGCTGCGAACGCTGGCGTAACGCCTGATTTCGCCACGGCTCCGACTCCGGCCAGGCCAAGACCGGTGAGCAAGCTGCTCGTGATGAACTCGCGCCTATTGATGCGGCCTCGAGCCAGCTCTTGGCGCGCCGCCTCCTGAAAGAGGTGTTGCTGTTCGTTGCGTCCGCTCATTACTGACCTCCCAATGTCTCCGGTCCTAAGCGCTTTAGGCAAAAAGCGCGCCATGCCGCGGTTCGACCGGCGGTTCGTTAGCGACCCCGATACGAGGGTAGGTTGGCGCCGAAAAGATGCATAAGTCAAAGTGTTCAGTTGGGCGGGCCTCGACGCTTCGCGGGCAGGCGCCATCCGCTAAAGGCAGGCGCCACGACAACGAGAAAGGGTGTTCGACATGGCGGTGATCGACCGATTTCGGCTTGACGGCAAATGCATCCTTGTCACGGGGGGAAGCCGGGGGTTCGGCCGAGCGATTGCGCTAGCAGCCGCAGAAGCAGGCGCCGATGTGATGCTTGTGGCCCGCGATCCTGACGCTCTCGCCCGAACGGCTGACGAGGTGCGGGAACGCAATCGAAAAGCCTGGACGTTCCCGGCGGATATTGCCGACCCCGCAGTCTGCGAGGACCTTTGCCGGCGCGCGCTCTCCGACGGACGGCCCATCGACATTCTCGTCAACAATGTCGGTGGCCGCAATGTCGACGTTGCTATCGAGAAATCCGACCTTGCGACTTGGCGGCAATTCATCGATCTCAATCTCACCCACTGCTTCATTTGCACGAAGATGATCGGGGGCGCGATGCTCGCGCGCGGTCAGGGGCGGGTCATCAATATCGCCTCGATCAGCGGCCTGATCGCCAATCGCGGCATTGGCGGACGGCACTATGAAACGGCGAAGGCTGCGATGATCCATTTCGCGCCGCCGCCGCCGATTGGGCGCCGCGCGGCGTGACCGTGAACGCCATCTGTCCCGGCCTCTTCATGACCGAGCCCAACCAGGAATGGGCTAAAAAAAATCCGCAGGTGATCGAGACCTTCGTGCGCTCGATTCCGATGGGTCGCGCCGGCGACCCTGAGGAAATTGGTCCACTCGCCGTTTATCTCGCTTCGCCGGCTTCAAGCTATGTCACCGGGGCCGCCTTCGTGATCGACGGCGGTTACACGCTGTGGTGACCAAAGCCGCCCGACAGGCGCGTCTCTCCCATTGGACCTGGCCGATCAGCTTGACCCGTTCGCCATCACGGAGCGGATCAAGGCTTGAGAAGTGTCGAGCCGATCATATTCCGGCGGTCTGAGCTCCCCGCCCATGAACACATGCGGACGGCGGAACCGCATGCCGCTTTCTATCGCGTCGAGCGCGGCGAAATGCATTTCACGTGGGCGCGCCGCAGCGACAATCCGCTCGACATTGCGCGCCGTGATTCCACCCCCGGCATGATCACGATGCGCTCGCCCGCTTGGCTCATAAGTTCTACGCGTCGGGCGCCCGCATCCCTCGCGGCGCGGATGCCGGCGACGGAATCCGCGCAGATCTCGTAGATCATGGGCTCTTCCGATTGCGGGCCTGGTCAATCCGGCCCGACATCGAACGGCTTCTCTCCCCGCCTCGCGCCGATCAGCAGAATGGCCTCGATCTCGACCATGATGCCGTTTGGCAGCGAACCCATGCCAACAGCGGAACGCGCATGGCGCCCGACGTCGCCGAACACCTCGACCAGAAGGTCGGAGCAGCCGTTGATGACCTTGGGATGGTCCCCGAAGGCCGGCTCCGCGTTGACCATGCCGAGGAGCTTGACCACGGCCTCGACGCGCGAAAGATCGCCGAGCGCGGCCTTGGCGACCGCGAGCAATTGCAAGCCCGTTAGCCGCGCTGCTTCATAGCCCTGCTCGACCGTGGCGTCCTTGCCGAGACGTCCGACCATGAAACTGCCGTCCGCATGCTTCGGCCCTTGCCCGGAAAGGTAGAGGAGACTGCCCGCCAGGCGATAGGGCACGTAATTGGCCATCGGCGTGGGAACGGCGGGAAGAGTGAGGCCGAGCGCGGCAAGTCGCTCTTCCGGCGTCTTTGTCGTCATGGGCGTGGGTCATCCTTCAAATGCAGTTGGAGAATAAGACAGGCTCAACTTTTCGCCAATCGCCCGTTCATGACAATCCCACGCGCGGAGAGCCGCGTCCGGCCAGCCATATGTTCGCCGGTCGAAGTCGACATAGTCGAAGTCGCCCGTTTCGAGTTGGAGCAGCGAAGCGTCGCCCGCCGCGCCGGGCTTGAACGTTCCGAGATCGCCGCGGCGCAAAGCTTTTGCCGGCGCCTCCGTCGCCGCCCGAACGGTGTCAACGAGCGGGAGGCCAAGGCACAGAAACTTCGACATTGTGGTGAGGAGATCGAACGCCGGCCCATCGATGCAGAGCGCATGCACGTCGCTCGATATGCAGTCGGGGGCGAAGCCGTTCTTGAGCATCGTGCGCGCGGTCTTGAACGCGAACGATCCCATGCCATGGCCGATGTCGAAAATGACGCCGCGCTTGCGCGCCTCGAGGACCGCGGGGCGCACCCCGCCCTCGGGCGTCGTCGGGTTGTTGGGAAACGGGCGGAAGCAATGGGTGAGAATATCGCCTGGCCGCAAGCGCTCGAGCACCTCCTCCAGCGTCGGAGGGGGCACGTCGATATGCGCCATGAGCGGCAGGCCCGCCTCCTCGGCCACTTTAAGCGCGATATCGAGCGGCACGGTTCCCGAATTCTGCGACGCATGGAAGCCGACGCGGACCTTGATCCCGCCGATCGTGTCAGGGTTCGCCCGCGCGACCTCGACCGCGTCGATCGGCGCCATGAGTTTGAGATCGCCGCTTTCTCCCACCATCACCCGCCTGGAAAAACCATAAATGCCGGCGAAGGAGACGTTGAGAAGCGCGATGATCCGAACCGGCGACGGCTTGATCACATGCTCGAGAAAGCCCGGATAGTTGCCGGGCCCGGCGCTACCAGTATCGACGAGAGTCGTGCAGCCGCGGCGCGCGAGAATCAGCGGATCGACGCCGAGCGACGTGCCGCCCCAATAGACATGCGTGTGAAGATCGATCAGCCCCGGCGTGACGATCAGCCCCGTGACATCGCGAAAAGTTGTGCCCTCAAGCCCCGCTCCAAGCTCAGCCACGCGACCGTCGCGGAAACCGACATCCATGACGGAATCGATTCCCTGGGACGGATCGATCACGCGTCCGCCGCGCAGGATGAGATCAAGGGACATGGCCGATACTCTCGCTTGCGCTGATCTTCGCGGCGTATCGGATCGATGGGCTTGCGTCAAAAAGGGTGGATCACGCCGCGCTCTTGAGAGCGCCTAGTCCCTCTGCGATCCAGTCGAGGTTCGTGTCTCTCACATGCCCCCAATTGTAGAACGCGATCTCGCTGACGCCGCCGGCGGCGAGCGCGCGGATCGCGGCGAGAAATTCGCCTTTCGATTCGAGATCGGGAAAGGCCGGGCGGAGAATGCCGCGCAAACGGCCTTTTCCGCGCAGGCGGCGCTTCACGTCGAACAGGTCGGCTTTGATCCGCTCCACCCCATGTTCGTAGAAGCAGGCTTCGACGATTCCCGCCGCCTCCGCGAGGCCCATGAGATCGCTCCCTTCATACCAGGCGCCCGCGGTTGGGCGGGCGACCGAGGGAATCACCGCAACCGTCGCATCCTTGCGCACCGCGTCGCGGATTTCGCGCACGAGCGAAGTCACGACCGAGCACCGCCAATCGAGATAAGCCTTAAGGTCTCCGTCGCTGCGCACGTCCGCGAGCCAGAAAGCTTCGGCCATGTCGCTCGGAAAATCGACGTCGCTCGCAAGATAGGCTTCGATGTCGGCCGCCACTTGCCGCTTCAGCGCTTCGACCTGAATTCCCGCGCTGTTTCGCGCCCGCCATGCAATGCGCGCAGAAGCAAAGGCCAAGCTGGCTGTCGAGCCAGCGATTGGGCCGATTGAGCGCGAACTCATGGTGATAGCCATGCGCGTAAGGGAGGAAGCCCGGGGTCTCCAGCGACACGCCGCTCACGGGATAAGATTCGGTGACGTCCCGGGCGAGCCCGATCGCATAGGCGCGCGCCTCGGGCGCCGAGGGGCAGAGATTGTAGATCAAGCGATCGCCGAAGGCGTTGGCGACGACGGAATCGGGATGGGCCAGGCCGAGCCGCGTGTTGTGCAGGAGCACAAGCCAGACGTTGGTCGCGATGCGGCTTTGCCCGACAAGCTCGCGCATGACGTCCTTGCCTGACGCAAGCAGCGAATTTTCAACCGGCTTGATTGGGCCGTAGCGGCTGAGATCCGGCTTGAAATAGATCGTCCCATCCTCGGGAAAATAAACCTTGCCGCTTTTGCCGTGCGGTCTCAGGAATTTGCCCGCATGATAGCTGCCGACGATCGTCACTGTATCGAGGCCGAGGGCGAGAAACCGATCGACCGCTGCGCTCACGCCGATTTCTGCGACGTCCCAGGCATAGGCGTAGATGGCTTTGTAGCCCATCGCATGTTTCCCGGTTGGTATGTTAGGCGCCGAATGGAGGATGGTCGTCTCAACTCGCGCACGGGAACAATTGCGACGGCGACGCCCGCCGTCAACGTCGGGTCGGACCTGAGCGACGCGTCTGGTGCTGACGGCTTAAGCTACGATGACGACGGGCGGGACCGCGGCGCGTGCGATCTCTTGCGAGACGCTAGGCGGCGTCCTCTATGTCGAAGCGAGCCACCTTGCCCTCTCGAAGATGGAAAATGTGTCCGACCGTTTTGTCTCTAAGCCCGTGCGTCTGCCCCTCGAGCGGTTTGCCTTCGAGATCTCGGACGGTCTGCTGGACCTCGGCGACGATCGCGCCATCACTCGTCCGGTGAAAGGCCACCGGCTCGACGTGCGGACTGACCATGGCCCATTGGCGCGTCCAGTACGCGCGCACGGCCTCGCGGCCAACGACGTGGCCGCCATCCATGCCGTTGGCCCAAGTCACATCATCGGCGAGCGCGGTCAAGACGCCGTCTATGTCCCGCGCATTAAAGCGATCGTAGATGCGCTTGAGGAGTTCGACGTCACCATCCATTAGGTCTCTCCTTGCACTATGCGGGTGTTGCGCTAGAGGCTCCAGTTTATATATGCACGTATATATCTCGCCGACGGCAAGCGCAAGGGGTGAGGCGCGATGGACCTGGATGTGCTCTCGACGCCTGGGCACCTGATCTCTCTCGCGGCGCGCGGCTTCGCCCGCCTCAGCGAAGCGCGGCTCAAGCCGCTTGGCTTCGGCGTCGGACATCTGCCGGTGTTGGTCGCGCTTCAGGATGGCCAGGCGAGCACGCAACGGGATCTTGCCCGCTTCGCCAAGATCGAGCAGCCGCCGATGGCGCAGATGCTCGCCCGCATGGAGCGGGACGGGCTCATTCGGCGCACGCCCGACCCGGCCGATGGGCGCATGAGCCGCATCACGCTGACGGAGGTCGCAGAGGCGCGCCTGCCGGACGCGGTCGCCGTCTTGCTTCGCGGCAATCGGGAGGCGCTCCGCGACTTCACGGACGAGGAGGCCCGGCTGCTCATCGCCCTGCTGACCCGCCTGATCGCCAACCTCGACCAGCTCGCGGGCGTCGACGCGTCGCCCGGCGCGTCAACTTCTGGGAAGGGCGACTGACCGGACCGTCCGTTGGAGGGTGATTAAGTCCGCACAGGTCAAAACCCAATGAGCTTGAGTGGTTTCGACGTAAAGCTGCCGTTGCGCCCCAACGACAGGCCGTCGTTCCACAACGGCGGCGGCGCGCCACGTCATCAGCCCGCTGGCGGCGAAAACGCGGGCAGCACGGGCGGCGCAGGCATCGCCGCGAGCGCGCCGCCTTTGTCAAGAAAGGTCTGCTCTTTTTCGAGGTGTTAACCCTTACTCAACCGTTCCGTTCTTCGCCATCGAGTCCCGCGCCGCGTTGCGCGGCCCTTCGGCCCGCAGATCATTTGCACCGCATAGTTAACGATCGGGTCGATCCGCCGCATTTGAGCACGGAGAACAAAAAAATGCTCGGGCATCGGACACCTCCGACGCCCTCAGAATCATACAGGCCCGCGCCGCGTAAAGGGTCCTGAGCCTAACCCTTCGATCGCTTTGATTTTACTAGGTCGGCCGACGATGCGCCTTCGAGGGATAGTCCGTAACCAACTTCGCGGACGATGCGCTCCTTCAACGGTTGAATGAAGTGAACGCGCGTATTCCGGCGGGTCACTTCCGGAGCCCGCAGGTACAAATCGGCCAGTTCCCGGGCTCGCGCCACCGCCTTGCCGTTCGCTACGACCTCTGCAACAACTCCCCATTCGTATGCGGTACGCGCCGGCAGCGGCTGAGGATTGAGCAGGAACGCCTCGGCTCGACCCGGTCCGGCCCGATAACTCCATGTCGTAAAAATCCCGTCACCCGGCGTAACTCCCACGGCAAAGTGGCCGACGTCCTGGAATGTGGCGCCTTCAGCCGCCACGATGACGCTAGCGAGGAGCGCGTAGTCCGAGTGGATATGGGCGCGTCCCTCGACGGCCGCGATCACCGGAACGCGGATGTTCGCAATGTTCTCTAGAACCTGGACGCCTTCGTCGTGAATTCTGCTCCAGACGCCCGGATCGGCGACATCTCCGAACGATGGCCATTCTACGTCCCCAATGAAATTCCCGCCCGCGCCTGTAATGATGACAATCTTGTTCGCTCGGTCTTGTCCAATTCTATGAAAGGCATCGACAAACTCCGTGTGTGATTGCGCGGTCATGATGAACTGGCCGCCGTCGCTATGGAACTCGGCAACCAGCACACCCTTATCGTCACGTGACAGTCTCAAATTGCGATACGAGGCAAAGTAGTCAGCTTGAGGCGCTTGCATGGAGTTCTCCTCAATTGATCGATTGGCTGCAGGAGATCGCTCCGCGCATCAATCCACAATCTCGCTCATCATCGCGGCGGACCGCGTTGCCTGCAACGGACAACGTGCGCTCATCCGGCATACACCATGCGAAGTGGGGCGTATTGGCTTCAAACTCATAACCAATAGCAGACGGTTGCGGCGACTAGACGGCGGCGAGGAAGTTGACGGGCCGTAGCGGGTGGCGGTGCGGGGAAGTGTTCGAGCAGAGGTTCGAATTCATGGACAAGTAGTCGCAAGCGGTTAAAGCCCGTTGCGACGGGGATGAGATTGGCTCGCTTACGCGCGTCCGACCATCCGCTCGGTCGGCAGGTCCACTTTGCGTTCATTTCCGTATCACATCCCGTCGCGCAATGGCCGCTAGGTGCGCTTTGCGGTCGTTCGTTGCGTCCGCTTTGCTCGGCAGCAATCCTCCAAGCGGTCACCCGCGCAAGCATCCGATTGAGCTTTAACCTAGAGGACAAGACGAGTGGAAGCAGGGGAAAGTGGAGGCTTCTGTTGCCAGGCGCCTCCGGACCCCGCCTAGAAGTGCAAACCCCTAGGACTTGATTCCCAGTACCAGCGCTGCATTACGCAGCGAGGGCCACCGGAGCATAGTTGTCATTCGCAACTATAGGTTTGACCCGATAACGGCGGTATCATGCCGAGCAAAAGATCACCCTTTGGGTCCCCCGTCGAACCTATTTCGCCCCCGCCGAAACCCGCTTCGCTTGAAGCGGGCTTGGGTGGAGGCGCCGGGTACCGCCCCCGGGTCCGAAAGACTTATTCCGATGCCCATTTATCGCCATAGCCGCCCTTGCGAGCGGCACATGGAATATAGGGCCTAAAGGCCGGCCTGGGAAGGGGCGGAGCGCGACGCAAAACCGTCATGGTTCTCGGACATGCTCGGGAGCATTGCGAACGAGGGGAGGCGCGCGTGGCGACAAAGGCCGATTTCACCCCGGATGAATGGAAGCTCCTCCTGCAAAGCCCGCTGATCGCGGGCGTCGCCGTTTCCGCCGCCGACCCGAGCGGCCTCATCGGAATGATGAGGGAGAGCATGGCGAGCGCGCGGGCACTCATCCAAGCTACAACCGATCCGAACGCCGATGCGCTCGTCAAGGCGGTCGCAAGCGAGTTTGAGACGTCAGAAGGGCGCGGGCTCGCTCAGGAGGGGGTGAAGACGGCGATCACCGGCGCCAAAACCCCCGCCGAAATTGTTGCGAAGGCTCTCGACGCCTTGAAGTCAGCGTCGGGCGTGCTCGACGCGAAGGGCGGAGCGGACGCCGCGCCGTTCAAGACCTGGCTTGCCGGGGTCGCCAAGTCTGTCGCCGAGGCCGCGCCGGAAGGCGGCTTCCTCGGCTTCGGCGGGACCCAGGTGAGCGAAACGGAAAAGGCCACGGTCGCTCATATCGCTGAGGCGCTCGGCGTCCCGGCGCCGGCGGTGTAGGTTTTCTGAGTGGTGAGCCGGCTCGGAACTTCTTCCGAGCTTCCGCGCTTTAAGAAGCGCGCCTTTCACCGGGAGGTCGAAACATGGCGGGACCAGACCCTGACAAGCCAGCTGGCGAGGACTTTTCCAAATCGCTGAAGGAATTGGAGGAAGAGTCGAACGAGCTGAAGGCGAGGATCGAGCAGGAAAGACGATCCCTCAATATGCCCATCACCGCTGAGCTTGGCGATCCCAAATGGGAGGAGAAAGCCAAGGACGGGCGCTTCGATCGGCCTGAGGGCGAGGACGAAGAATAGGCCGCGCGAGGCGCGGCGGCAGATTTTTGAACAAAGTCTTCCGGAAAGCCGAAATCGCGAGTAGAATGGCTCTCAGATGAATGAGGCCATCCACCTTCGCAATCAGCCGCAGCGCGCGCCTGCCAGGACAGCAGCGCATATCGGGCGCGACGCAGGCAGGTAAGAAAAAAGTTATTTGGATTCACCGCAACCCTTTGAAAAGTCCCGATTCCGCAAAGAAGGCCAAGCAAATGCAAGGAAATACAAGCTTTTTTACTTGATTTGCTTTGGACAAACTTGCAATGTTCTATGCGCGGGGCACAGGGCTCGGTCGGGCGCCCTCATGCGGGCGCTTAGTGCGACGCCGGATCCCCGACAGGCTGGGTTGGAGCGTCGCCGGTCGCGCGGATCGTCGGCTGAGACCAGGGACCGGATATGTCGAGGGTCAGATGGGCGGCGTCCTGGGATTCCTCGCCGGCGGCGTCCGTCTGCATCGCATTGACCTCTAGTGCCCAGTTCTGGCCGCTAAGATCGATAACCCCGTTCAGGCCGGCCTTCACGCCAGGGCTGGCCATTACGCCGCGTTGGACCTGAGCGCGGCCCTCGTCGAGCCCCAACGAAATGTTGAACTGGTCGAACGCGGTTCCGCCGACGCGCATGTCTCGCTCGACGTCGATGGGCCGGCGGCGGCTGCGGCGCAGCGCCTCCTCCAGATTGACGCCGAGAATAGAGCCATTCGCCGCCTCGAGCGAGGCTGTGCCGGTCAGGCTTGCGATCGCGGCGGCGGGCGAACCGCCGGAGGCCTCAAGCGCGAATCTGCCCCCGCCGGTCCCTGTAACGATCGGGGGGGCGAAATCGGCGATCGCGGCCCCGAGATCGGCGTCCATGAGCTCACCACGCGCGCTCAATTCGAGGTCTCGCCCAGCGTAGGCCGCGCCCAATTCGCCCTGGAGGCGGCCGCCATAAGCAGCAGCCTCCAACAGGGTCGCGCTGAGCTTGCCCTCCGTCACGATTGCGGATGCCGCGACGTCGGCGAGCTTGAGGCCGTAGACGTCGAGATTGGTCGCGGACAAACGCAGGTCGAGGTCGAAGCTGCGCAAAGGCGCAAATCCAAAGGGCTTCGTGCTCCACCTGCCCGATGGGCCCAAGACGCGCTCCGGCGGTCCGAGCAGCGGCTTAAGCGCCAGCGTTTCGGCGGCGAGCGTGCCGGAGACGGCTGGGCGCCCGCCGGCGTCGCTGATTGCAAGCGCGCCTTCGAGCGTCTGCCCGGCGCTGGTCAGCGTCGCGTCGCCCAAGGTTAATGAATCGGCCGTTCCATTGACCTTCGCCGCGATCGCGATGTCGTCGGCAAGCACCGATGGCGGGTGAGCGTCGAGGAAAGACGCCAAGGCGGCGATTGACGGGATGGACACAGTCAGATCGCCATCAGCGCTGGGCTCGTCTGCGAGCGCGAGCGAGCCGCCGAACGCAAGCTTGGCCAAGGGCGAGTCGAGCGCGAATACGATCGGACTCGGTGAGCCCTTGGCGGCGCTCTCCGGATCGTTGAGCTCGCCGGCGATCGTGACGGGCGTCTTCCGCCACACGGCGGACAGGTTAAAGCGCAGTTGGTCGCCGACCGTCAGTCCGTCGAGGCGGCCCCGAACATTGTCGATCAGCGTGTCGAGGCCGCGCTTGGCGCTGAGGAGGCGTAAAACCCCGTTCGATAGACTTAAGCTGGCCAAAGGCGCCAGGGCTCTCGCAACGCTCGCGGGTCCAGCCGATTCCCCGCCCGCCCCGGCAAATGGAGGTCGGTCGACGTCGATGGTCACCGTTGGGCTGACAAGGATAGCGCCCGTGGGAATGAGGCGTCCGCGCAGAAGGTCGATCAGCGAGAGGTTCAGGCGCGCCGCCGGCGCCGAGAGAAGATTAACGCCGTAAGCGTCGTCGAGCCGGGCTTCCGCGATCTGCACGCTGGGCCAGGGGAAGGCGGAAAAGGAGGCGGTCTCGGGAGCGCTCCAATGGAGACGCGGCGAAGCGCCGAATGCGGCGTTGAGACTGTCTCCGACCTTCGCGGCGGACAATGGCCAGCGCATGAAACCGCACGCCGCCAGCGCAACGAATAACGCGAGGGCTAGGCCCCACGTCACGGCCCGGCGCATGCTCCCAACCATCTCCTTGCTAGCCCAGGATCTAACCGAACGCGCCGAGTCATAGCCCGTACTGGCGGTCAACGCGACAACAGCGGCAGCTTGTAGTCTCGCTATTTCAGGCGAGTCGTCGCCCGGTCGGTGCAACCGCATTCACATATCGGTGAGGTCCACCGCTTTGTGGTCGAAACACGGCGGCCCGCGGGCGGACAAAAGCGAAAACCTCGATCACGCCATTAATTCGCTATTAAGCCCTTTCACTCAGCCTCCTGGCGTCAGGCGCGCTAGCGCCAAGGCTTGCGAGTGGCGGAGTACAATCAGTTCATGGGCGACGATCGTTTTCAGTTCATCCCCGACGCGGGCGACGAACGCAAGACCCTCAGCGTTCTCACCCGCATCTATCGCGATATTGGCCTCGCCGCGGTCGCCGAGGCCCTGAGGTTGCCGGCGGAAGGCTCTGAGCCGGATATGGTCGAATCGCTCGAGCGGGGCGAGTTCTATCTGCTTCCGCCTGCTGGCGCGCTTGTGTCAGCCGGAACCGACGCGTAAAAATTCTTTCCGCGAACGAGCGCCCGAGGCGAGCCCAACTGATGGTTCACGTGACGAGGCGCCAAGTTGTCGCTGGCGCCGCCGTCGGCGCCGCGGCGCTGTCGCTATCCGGTTACTCGACGGCGTATGAGACCGGCTCCGCGCTGACGCTTGCCAACTATGCTCCCGGCTCCCCAACTGGCCCGAGGAGCTCGAACTCACGATTGCGGTCATCGCCGATATTCACGCCTGCTATCCTTGGATGTCGGACGAGCGCGTCGGCGACATCGTCGACCTCGCCAACGCCCAGAAACCCGATCTCACGGTGCTGCTCGGCGATTATGTGTGCACTCATCGGCTCGTTTCCGGCTACGTGCCGCCCGGGGCCTGGGCCGAGCAGCTGGCCCGCATCGAGGCGCCGCTTGGCGTCTTATGCCATTCTCGGCAATCACGACTGGTGGTGGGCGGCCATTCCAACCGAGCCGGCGGATAATTCTCGGAGCGTTTGCCGGGCGCTGGCGGAGGTGGGCGTTCCGCTGCTCGAAAATCAGTCGGTGCGATTGTCGCAGCGCGGACGGCCTTTCTGGTTGATCGGCCTTGGCGACCTGCTGGCGCCTGTGCCCAATCCGCGCCGCGGCCGCGGCGCCGACGATCTCCCAGCGGCGATGCGTGAAATCTACGACGACGCCCCTGCGATCCTGCTCGTTCACGAGCCTTACTTCTTCCCGTGGGTTCCCGATCGGATCGCTCTGACGCTTGCCGGCCATATGCATGGCGGACAGGTCAATGTTCCGATTATTGGCCCGCCCGTCGGCCTCCTCAAACGCCGCTCCTCGAAATACATACGCGTTGGGCGAGAAGCGGATGATTGTTTCAGGCGGACTGGGAACGTCGCTCGCTCCGGTGCGCATCCTCCGCCCGCCGGAAGTGGTGATGGTGAAGCTTGGCGGGGAAGGCGGGCTCGCCTAATCCCTATTCGAACAGGCGCGATCGAGGCGACCAGCAACGCCGCCATCGTCCAGTTGAACGGCCGGGTCACCCGCGGATCCTTGAGCAAGCGGCTGAGCGAGGCGCCGAACAGCAACCAGACGCCACTGCACGGGATTGCGATCAAGGCGCAGAGCGCCGCGATGAAAAGGACGCTGCTGATATAGCCGTCGACGACGCCTGCATAAGCCGCGAGCGCGCTCAACGCCATCACCCAGGCCTTGGGATTGACCCACTGAAAACCCGCCGCGGCGAAAAACCCGATCGGCCGTCCGCCGGCCTCGACCTCTCCGATAGGCTTGGCGAGCGCGATTTTGAGCGCGAGCCACACCATATAAAGCGAGCCGGCGACCCGCATGATCGGCAGGATTTGCGGAAAGCGCCGGAGTAGGATGTCGAGCCCGAGGCCGACCAGCGCGATCATCAGGCCGAAGCCTAGGATCGCGCCAGCCAGATGAGGCACGGTGCGCCCCAAGCCGTATCTTACGCCTGATGTCATCAACATCAGGTTGTTCGGTCCAGGTGTGACTCCCGCGACGAAGGCGAACGTGGCTAGCGCCCAAAGGATTTCAGGATGAATGTTCAGCGGCGATCTCCGCCCAAGAAATGCGCTCGCCAATCAGAGCGTCGTCACATCCTCGTCGCTGGGGTCGTCCTTGCGCGCTCGCCGGCTCCCGCCTCGCCGCGCTCGGCGGCCGGCGTCGAAGGCCGCTTTCGCGAGCGCGCTAAACGGACTCGCCAGCGCGCTCACCCGGTCGAGGCGAGCGACCGCCCGCTCGCCACGTGTCAGCACGCGGTCGAGTTCCGCCATGGTCTTGGACAGAGCGGGATCGTCATCGTCGAGCCAAGTCTGAAGGACGCGCCCCCACGCAAGCGTCAGCCCCTGGAGCTTGATTGCGCCCGACGCGCCTTCCGCTTCGATCCCGGCCGCTTCGAGCATGAAGCGCATCGAGGATAGCGCGACCTGATTCATCGCCAACGCCGCGGCAGGCTCGCGCCGCAGCCACGCGGCGACCTCGCGAAGGCCTTCGCGGTAGGGCGCCATCGCTTCCAGACGGCGCATGAGAACGTCGAACAGCCGCTCACGCGGATTTTCGTCCGCGACCTCCCCATCGTCTTGCGCAAGAACGATGCGATCGATGCGGCGTGTGAAACCGGCGAGCACCGCGCCCTTTGAAGGGAAGGCGTCTCGGAAATCAGCTAAAGAAACGCCTGCGGCCTTGGAAATGTCGCGTACCGAGATGTCCTCGAAGCGCCGCTCCGCCGCGAGCTCCATCAGGGCGTCGACGATTTTACCGCGGGTATCGGTAGGCTCCGACTTGCCCTCACTTTTCGGTCTCGTCGCCATGGCGCGCTCCTTGGTGCTGGTTTTCAATCCAATGTAGGCGCTCAGCCGTCCGCCGCCAAGCAAGCCCCTTAACCTGCCATCTCCGCCGCGCGGGCGCGAGCTGCGGCGGTCGCCCGCGCCATAAGATCGTTGAGCCCTTTGGTGTCCTCAAGCACAGCGAGCGCGGCGGCGGTGGTGCCGCCCGGGGAGGTGACGTTGCGGCGCAGGGTCGCTGGCGAAGTCGCGCCTTCGCGGCGCATGAGCTCCGCTGCGCCTTCGACCGTGCCTCGAGCCAGCTTCGCAGACAAGTCCGCCGAAAGCCCGAGTTTCTCGCCGGCGGCGGCGAGGGCTTCGGTCAGGGCAAACACATAAGCGGGCCCCGATCCGGAAATTGCGGTCACCGCGTCGATCGCGTCCTCATCATCAAGCCAAAAGAACGCTCCGACCGCGCTGAGCAGGCGCTCGCACCAGCGCCGCTGCTCCTCATTAACGTACGCGTTAGCGAAAGCTGCGGTGACCCCGCGGCCAATCGCGGCTGGCGTGTTAGGCATTGCCCGCACGACCGCGTGCGCCTGAGGAAGTCGCGCCATCAGATTGGCGATGGTCTTGCCGGCAATGATGGAGAGCACCAGCGTGCGCTCTGCGGCGAGCGCGGCGATCTGCGGGGCGACCTGATCGAGGCTTTGCGGCTTGACCGCCAGCACCAGCATGTCGGGGGGCAGGGGCGCAACGCGGGGGTTGAGCGCAACGCCCTGCTCCGCCGAGAGCGAAGCGATCTCATGCGACGGATTGGGCTCGAGAATAATCAGCGAGGAGGCCGAGAGTCCGGCGCCAAGCCAGCCCTGCGCCATCGCTCCCCCCATCTTTCCGGCCCCGACCAGGATGAGGCGCGCCGGCCATTGGGTCATTGTCACTTCCGTTTAGGGTTAGGAGTGTGGCGGGAACATTTGCTCGACTGTCGCATTTTTGCCTCAGTAGGTAGCTTTCAGCAAACGACCACGCGACAATCGGTTGGACTTGACTGGCAGGTTTCGTTAGAAGCCTTTGTGGCGAAACCTGGACGGGGGAACCTCCAGGCGGGCTCGCGGTTTCGTGAACGGACGCCAGCGTTTCCGTTTGGTAACCTTCCTGAAACCGTTAAGTTTTATGGTAAGCAAATCATTAGCGGCGAGATCGACGGGGCGGCGATGAAGACGAATGTGGTCGTTGTGGGGCTGGTTCTCGGCGTGGGGGCTTTGGCGAGCGGCTGCACGCCCGTCATTCAATCTGGGCTTCCCGACCCGCAGCTCTCGGCGCGCGACAAGCAGATGATGGCGCTCGCGGAGCCGGACGAGTGGACGATTCCCACCCGTCGCAGCATTGTCCAGTATCAAACGCCCGAGAAGCCTGGCACAATCATCGTCGATACCACCAACAACTATCTCTATTACATTCTGCCCCATGGCCAGGCGGTCCAATACCGCATCGCAAGCGGCGCTGAATATATGGGATGGACCGGCCGCGCCGAGGTTGGAGCGATGAAGGAATGGCCGACCTGGATGCCGACCGCTTCGATCATGGAGCGCTGGCCGCAGTTCCAAGTCTACAAGCAGCACGGTCCGCTCGAAGGCCGGTGGGACAACCCGCTTGGCGCGCGCGCCCTCTATCTCTTCTAGAAACAATCGTGACACGCTCATCCGCATCCACGGCACCAACGAGCCGTCGGAAATCGGCGGGCACGTGTCCTCGGGCTGCATCCGCATGCGCGACATGGATGCGATTGACCTCTATGGTCGAGTGCACGTCGGCACTCCAGTGGTGGTGATCAGCTAGCGCCCCTCACCGGAACGGCGGCTCGTCGAAGCTTCTGAGCTTGCGTGAGTGCAGGGTGTCGTCCTGGCTCTGCAAGAGGCCGATCGCCGCAATGCCGATCTGCAGGTGCTCAGCAATGGCTCGCTCGTAAAAAGCGTTGGCCGCGCCCGGCAACTTGATCTCGCCGTGCAGCGGTTTGTCCGAGACGCAGAGCAGCGTCCCATAGGGCACGCGCATTCGGAAGCCTTGGGTGGCCACCGTCGCCGACTCCATGTCGACTGCGATAGCGCGCGAAATGTTGATGATGCGGCGCTCCTTCGACCAGCGCAATTCCCAATTGCGGTCATCGTCGGTGACGACCGTGCCGGTGCGCAAACGGCGCTTGAGCGCTTCGCCGCGATCGCCTGTGACCTTGGCCACCGCCTCCTGAAGCGCGACCTGCACCTCGGCGAGCGCCGGAATCGGCGTCTCTAGCGGCACTGCCTCGTCGAGGATGTTGTCGCGCCTGAGATAGGCGTGCGCCAGCACATAGTCGCCGATCACCTGCGACTGCCGAAGGCCGGCGCAATGGCCGACCATCAGCCAGCAATGCGGCCGCAAGACCGCGATATGGTCCGTGATAGTCTTCGCGTTCGAGGGCCCGACGCCGATGTTGACCAGACTGATGCCGCGCCCGTCCGCGCGCATGCAATGATAGGCGGGCATCTGGAACCGATGCCAGGCGACGGCGCTGACCCGCGCTTCTGCATCTGCGGGCGAGATCGACGCGTCGATGACGATGTTGCCGGGCAGGACGACTTTCTCGACGCCGGTTCCTGTATGGAGCTGCTTCAAGCCCCATTGCACGAACTGGTCGACATAGCGGTGATAGTTGGTCAAGAGCACCCAGGGCTGCATCGCCCGCCAGTCCGAGCCGGTGTAGTGCACGAGGCGGCGGAGCGAATAATCGGTGCGGGGCGCGTCGAACAGGGCGAGCGGTCTCTCGGGGCCGAAGTCGAACTCACCGTCAGCGGTCTCGTCGCCAATCGTCGCCAGCGAAGGCACAGGAAAGAACCGCGCGAGCTCCGCCGCGTCGGCGCCTCCGCCTCGCGTCAGCTCGTCGCCACTTTCGATCACGTAAGGGTAGGGGATCTCCTGCGCGCCGACGCCGACCTCGATCGTGGCGCCGTATTCCGCGACCAGCGGCTCGAGCTGCTCGAGCAGATAGGCGCGAAATTCCGCCGGTTGCGTGACGGTCGTCGCGTAGACGCCAGGTTCGCTGAATTTCGCGAATGCGCGCGGGCTGGAGAGAGCTGGGCCGTTCGGCGCATAAATCAGTCGCAGTTCCGGATAGTGGAACAAGGCGCGTGTCGCCGACGACGGCGGGTCGCCGTCCTTGAGAAAGCGCTCGACCGCGCCCCGCAAAGCTTCGGTCGCTTCATTGTACAGGCGAATGAGCCGGTCGACCGCTTCCTCGGGCGACGCCATCCGCTCGAATGGTTCCCTGGCATTGTCGAGCGATTGGACAAGCACCGAAAGGGCCTCCTCGAAGGGCTATAGTAGCGTGGGCTCGGACCTGGCCGCGATGCAGGCGATCTCGACGGTATAGGCCGGCGCTGCGAGCTTGGCTTCGACGGTTGCGCGCGCCGGCGCATGCCCGGCGGCGACCCACGCGTCCCATACTGCGTTCATTTCGGCGAAGGTCGCTATATCGGCGAGATAAATGGTTGTCGACAGAACTTTGGTCTTGTCCGATCCGGCTTCCGCAAGCAGGCGGTCGATCGTAGCTAGGATCTCCCTTGTCTGGTCTCTGACGCTCTTGCCTTTCGCCTGATCGGCGACCTGGCCGGCAAGATAGATCGTCGAGCCATGGATGACGGCCTGCGACATGCGCGGACCGGCATGCAGTCTGGTTATGGTCATGGTTGATGTTCTCTCACGCGCGAACAAGGTTCGGGACTGCGCCCATAAAATCTCGCTTGCCGATCTCGACGCCGCTTGCGCGCAGGATGTCGTAAGCCGTCGTCAAATGAAAATAGAAGTTGGGTAAGGCGAAATGTAAGAGATAGTCGGCGCCCGGAAGCTTCAGTTTGTTGGCCCCAGCGGGAATGACGATCTCGCGGGTCTCCCCGCCCTCCATCGCCTTGGCGTCGATCGATTTGAGCATGTCGAGGGTCGCGTGGATACGCGCGCGGAGTTCGGCGACGGTCGTCTCCTTGTCCTCCTTGACCGGCGGGTCCTTGGCGGCCAGCCGGAACGATGAGTTCTTGGCGTGGTCGCAGAACGACTGGACCTGGCGGACAAGCGGAAACATGTCGGGGCTCAGCCGCATGGCGAGATAGTTGTTTGGATCGAACTTGCGCGCCGCCGCGTGCTCCTCCCCCTTGTCGAGAATGGCGAGGAACGCGTTGAGCCCGCGCTCATAGACCGGCACGCTGCTCTGATAGAGCGAAAGAGACATCGGTTTTAATTTCCTCCCGAAAAGCCGCCCGTGGCGGGGAGGGCGATGCATGCACGCAAAATGTGACGTTATCAACTTCCCGCGGCCGGTTTCTCAGGACGGCCCTCCGGCGGCGCGAGATGCGGTTCGACGACCGCCCGCGTCTCCGCGCTGGTGACGACGGGAACGATCTCGAAAGTTACGCCTGAGCCGCGCAATTCAAGAATCCAGGCCTGGATGAACCTTAGATCGTCACACCGCATGAGCTGGAAGCAGCGCGAAAAGTCGGCCGCGACCCAGCTGTCGACATATTCGAGCCCCTCCGGCAACGATCGGCCCCTTTTGCGCAGGCGCTGGTAGACCGGGACCATGTCGTTGTCGCGGAAATGTTCGATGACCATGAACAGCATCGCCGCCTCCACTCAGCCGCCATCGCACCAGTCGCGCGCGAGCAGCCGTGGTCAAACTTTCAGCGGCGGCGGCTGTCCTTCGATCTGAGGGAGATTGGGGTCGAAGGACGCCCATTTCGGCGCAGACTGAGGCCAAATGATCGCCGTCGGCGCCGCCAGATTGGGGTCGTCAAGCGTTCCCGCGCGAATGAAGGTGACCGTCGGCCGCTCTTCAGCTTCACTGAAAACCTGCGTGCCGCATTGGGCGCAGAAGCGCCGGTGCATGGTCGCGCCGCTGTCGGCCTGGCAAACGTAGTCGCTCAGCGGGCCGGAAACGGTGACATCCTCTTTACGAAAAAGCGCGCCGACCGCGCCGGTTCCGCAGCCGAGATATTGGCACACTCGGCACCAGCAATAGCGCGCGCCGAGCGGCGCTCCCGCCTTGACCTCATAACGCACCGCTCTGCACAGACATCCGCCAGCAATCGCCAAGGGTCTATTTCCCTGAAATGAAGTTCCGAAAAGGCAATTACGAGAAATTGAAAGCGGGCGCCAGCAAGCTCGTGACCGCGTCGAGGCTTTGCCTCCGCCCCAAGGTTGAGGGTTGCGGACGCGGCCGAGCCGGATTAGAATACCGGTTCAATCAAGGTTCAGGAGCTCGCTGGCGAGGATGGTGCCGTCCGTCCGCCAGCGGCGTGCGATCCATGGAAACGAAGAGCGCCTCGAATCCCGATGTCTGCTACGGCGTGCTGGTCCGGAAGCTCGGCTCCGCGGGCGTGCGCCCAACCCGGCAAAGGCTCGATCTCGCGCGCGCGATCTTCGGGGCCGGCAACCGACACTTCACCGCCGAGATGATCTATCATGAGACGCGGTCGATCCAGTTCGCGCCGACGCTTGGCACCATTTACAACACGCTCAACGAGTTTTCGCGCTGCGGCCTGCTGCGGGAGATCGCGATTTACGACGCCAAGCTCTGGTACGACACCAAGACCGGCCCGCACTACCACTTCTATCGCGAGGACACCGAAGAGCTGTCCGATATCCCCGAGGACCTGTTGCCTGAGTTCGAGATTCCCCCTCCCGACGGTATGAGCATTGCGGCGATCGACGTGATCGTGAGGCTCAAGAAGCTCTGACGATCCGGCGCCCGGCCTCAGGCGCCTTATGACGCCTCTTTCCATTCTCGAACTGGTTCGCGTCACGCAAGCGACCGACGCGCGCGGCGCGCTCAACAACGCCCGCGATCTTGCCGGTCACGCCGAGAGATGGGGCTATCGGCGCATCTGGGTGGCTGAGCATCACAACATGGCCGGAATCGCCAGCGCCGCGACATCGATCGTGCTTGCTCATCTCGCGGAAGGGACGAAAACCATCCGGATCGGGGCGGGAGGCATCATGCTTCCGAACCATGCGCCCTACGTTATCGCAGAACAATTCGGAACGCTGGCGCGACTTTTTCCGGGGCGCGTCGACCTCGGGCTCGGGCGCGCTCCCGGCACCGATCAGCTTACGCTGCGCGCGTTGCGGCGCCCGCCGGAAGCCGCCGACACCTTCCCTCAGGACGTTCTGGAGCTGCAAGCGTTCCTTGCGCCGGCGGCCGCTGGCCAGCGCATCCAGGCGGTGCCGGCGGCTGGCACGGAAGTGCCGCTCTATATCCTCGGATCGAGCCATTTCGGCGCGATGCTGGCCGCCGAATTGGGGTTGCCTTATGCGTTCGCGTCGCATTTTGCTCCCGACCATCTGATCACGGCGCTGGAGATTTACCGCAGCCGGTTCAAGCCTTCCGAGCAACTCGACCGGCCCTATTCGATCGTCGGCGTCAACATCATCGCGGCCGAAAGCGATGAGAAGGCGCGACGGCTCGCCACGACTCAGCAGATGTCGTTCACCAACATCTTTCGTGGCGCGCGCGGTTTGACTCAGCCACCAATCGACGACATCGAAACCTATTGGACGCCGATGGAGAAGGCGCAGGCGATGCGAATGCTGGCCCGCTCGATCATTGGCTCGCCCGACACCGTCCGCGAAGGCATGGCCGCGCTGGTTGAGGAAACCAGAGCCGACGAACTCATCGTCGTTTCCGACGTCTACGAGCATTCCGAGCGACTGCGCTCAATCGAGCTGATCGCCAAGGCTGGCGACCTTCCTCGAACTGATTAGCGCGAGTTGCGGTTGGATTGAGGCGGCCGAAAGGGAACGGGTGGGACCATAAACAGTTTGCAGAAAATCAGAAACCATGGTAAACTCGCCAAATGGACAATCCTGCACTTCCGCCCAGCCTCGACCGCGGGCTCCAGTTCCGGCGCCTTCAACACCGGGGAAAAGCGCGAGGAAAAATTTTTTCCGCTAAAATCCGCGTAACCCGTTGATAAGTCTCGATTCGGACGAGAGAATCCAAGGAAATCCAAGAAATTCCAACGCCCATAAATGGGGCTTTTGCTGCGAAACGCCGAGGGGCCCAAGAAAACCCAAGCGGATCGACCGGACGAAGTCGCGGGTCCGCCGCCGCGAAAGTAGCCGGACCTACTCCAAACGCGAGGGCTCCTAGGTCTTGCGACCCCTCACTCGGCGGCCATGCTCCGCTCCGCGATGGCGTCGGCAATCGCGAGCGTCCGACGCGCCATGTCGGCGTGCAACAGCTCCACCATGCGGCCATCGAGCTGGATCACGCCTTTGCCGGCGTTCTCCGGCAGCGCAAATGCCGCTATGATGGCGGCGGCGCTTTCGACCTCCGCGGAAGTGGGCGCGAAGACCTCGTTGCAGATGTCGATCTGGGTGGGATGGATCAGAGTTTTGCCGTCGAAACCCATGTCGCGCCCCTGAACGCATTCTGCGCGCAAGCCTTCGAGATCCTTCATATCGTTGAAGACGCCATCGATGACGTCGACGCCGTGCGCGCGCGCCGCGATGACACAGCGCGCGAGCCATACGATCATAGCGCTCCGCCCGGGCGTCAGCCGCGCCCGCGTCTCCTTGGCGAGATCGTTGAGACCCATGACCAGCGCCGCTAGGCGCGAGGCCGGGTCGGCAGCGACGGCGGCGATTGAGCCGGCGTTCAAAATGGCGCTGGGCGTCTCCATCATTGCCCAGATGCGGGTCGGGTCGGGGGCGCCGGCTTCGCGCAGAATTCGGGCCGCGGCCATGATTGCGCCTGGGCCATCGACCTTTGGCAAGAGAATGGCGTCCGGCCCGGCGCCGCAGGCGGTCACGAGATCCTCCTCTCCCCACGGCGTGTGTGGTCCGTTCACTCGAATGACGACTTCACGCCCGCCGAAGGCGCCGGCTCGCACCGCTTCGGCGGCTTGTTCGCGGGCGAAGATCTTCTGGTCGGGCGCGACCGAGTCCTCGAGATCGAGGATCAGCGTGTCAGCGGGCAGCGTCCTGGCTTTCGCCAAAGCCTTGGCGTTGGAGCCGGGCATATAGAGTACGCTTCGACGCGGGCGAGCAACCATGAACACCTTCCGACTTTGGCGTCTAGATCTAGCGGCGAGTTTGCTGCGGCGCCAGAGGATTATTCGCCAAAGCAGCATTGTGTTGCCGCCGGGGCATTGACCTGTGACGCGAACGTGAAGCCACTAGCGCAAAAATGAAGGGAATTTGGCGGGAGCATCGACCTCGGCGCCGATTTCGTGCTCTTAGTGGGAGCGAACGAGCCAATAGGACAATTCAGGGTGAGGAAATGGCGATATCGAAGGCGATGACGGCGACGCCGCGGGTCAAATCGATTCAGCGGATTGCGCTCGCGATGCTGGTCGTGGCCGGCGCGATCAACTATGTGGACCGCGCCACCCTGGCGGTCGCCAATCTGCTCATTCGCGACGATCTGCATTTGTCGATCGCGGATATGGGCTACCTCTTGTCCGCGTTCCTCTGGGCTTACGCGTTTTCGCAATTGCCGACAGGCGCAATGGTCGACAAGCTCTGGCCGCGCCGGCTGTTGACTTTCGGCCTCGCTCTTTGGTCGTTCGCCCAGTTCCTCGGCGGCATTGTCCAGAGCTTTGGCCAGTTCTTCGCCGCTCGCCTGCTGTTGGGCGTCGGCGAGGCGCCGCAATTCCCGACCGGGGCTCGCGTGGTCCGGGACTGGTTCCATCCGCGCGACCGAGGCCTTGCGACCGGAATCTTCAATTGCGCCTCGTCGCTGGGCACCGCGATCGCCGTGCCGCTCCTCACCTTCCTGATGCTCAGCTTCGGCTGGCGGGTCATGTTCATGATCATGGGAATCGCCGGTCTCGCGATGGCGGCGGTCTGGTACGCCTTCTACCGGAATCCGAGCGACGTCGACCTGACCGCGGAAGAGAACGCCTATCGCACGCAAGGTGATCCGCCTGGCCAGCGGACTGTCGTGACACTTAGGGAATGGAAGCAATTGTTCCGCTTCCGCACCACCTGGGGCATGATCCTGGGCTATTTCGGCTGCATCTATCTGACGTGGATCTACACCGCCTGGCTGCCCGGCTATCTGGAGCTCGAGCGGCACATGAGCGTCAAGTTCACCGGCTTTGCAGCCGCCATCCCCTTCGTCTGGGGGGTCGTAGGCGGCCTGCTCGGCGGCTATCTCGCGGACATTCTCGTGCGCCGCGGAGTGTCCCCGGTGAACAGCCGAAGGTATCCGGCAACGATCGCCTTGTGCGGCACCGCAGTCTGCACCGTCGCCGCCGCCTTCGTCGCCAGCAACGCGCTGGCGATCGCGTTCATTTCGGCCTCGCTCTTTCTCCTCTACGTCACCAGCACCTGCGCCTGGGCGCTAAGCTCGGTCGCCGCGCCGACAAACTGCACCGCGTCGATCGGGGCGATGCAGAACTTCGGCGGCTATCTCGGCGGGGCGCTTGCGCCCACGGTCACTGGGCTCATCGTGCAGCACACCGGCTCGTTCATTCCGGCGATGGTTGTGGGCGCGGTGATCGGGCTCGCTTCGGCGGCGTCGTACTTCTTCATCGTCGATCAGCCGATCACCGCCGCTGATCTTGACGCCGTCGCGCAACACCGCGCCGCCCCCATGCCCGCGCGTGGAGCCTAAATGCGGCAGCAAATTGCCACCTCGTCGCCACTCCAAGAAAAGCGCTCTAGGTCGGCTCACCCATCGACCGCACGTATTTTACGCCGAGGACCGACCAAGATTACAACCACTTCGTCTCGACTCCGGTCGGTCGGTTGAGCGCAAATAGCGGAGATTCTCACTTCTTGACGCGCGCCCGGCCTCAGGGTCGCAGGTGGGGGCGATCAGTTGGCCGCCGAGTGCGACGGCCCAGCATTGATCGAAGTCATGCCGAAGCCGGACACCGTCGCACCGTTTGATGGAGTGGATGCCTCCTCCTGATGGCATCGCAATGTGCCAAGGTGGCGATGTTTGCGCATCCCACGGTGTCCATGGAAGAAGCGGAGGGTCTAGGCGTTTTTGCAACAGGCCGCGATATGAAAATGGCCTCTTTCGAGGCCTTTGTATCTAAGTCATTGATTTTAACGGCTGGTGGGGGAGGTAGATTTAGAACCTTCAAACAATATCAAATGCAAGCCGCAAGGTGCGGGCGATATTGCGCCCTTGAGCGGACAAAGGAATCTTTAACAGGCCCCGTACCCGGTTGCATTGCTTACCCCGTCGCGGCTGCCTCAAAAACGTGTGACCTTCAGCGGTTCTCCCACGCCCGTTGCGAGTCGGCGAATGGGCTGCGTGGTTCCGCGCCCGCTGAGCTAGCCATGGTAGTGCTGTCAGCTAACATTTTGAGGGCGACGAACGGGAGCTACCGCACCTCAAAGCTTATTGGGCAACGAGTTCAGATATGGGGCCGTGACGCCGGGATTTTACGCCCATATTCAATCGCTCTTGGCTCTAAGCTGTCGGCAGTTGTAACCTCGAGGAAAGCTGCCGTTCACAGTGTGTTAAGTTGTTAAGTTGTTAAGTGTGTTAAGCCTATTTTCGATATGGCCGGCTACCGTTTTTCCGCTCTGCATCGGCCGCGCAGGTTAGGAAAGCGCGCGCACAGTACCTTGAAAACAAGGGGGCGAGTCCCCCGCCTGCGTGGGGCCAATTCCCACCGTCAGAGCACCCGCGCCAGGCGCTTGTCGATCATCGGCGCGACCATGAGATCGGCCATGTTGAGGAAGGTCTGGGCGACTTCGTCCTTCACCGCCTCTTCGGCGAGGTTCGGCCCGTCGAAGCCGCGGATGGGGAAGCGTTCGTCGCCGAGCCGGGCGCGCAATAGGCCGCGCACCGAAGTGACGAACAGCGTTGGAAGTTATGCTCCGAGCCCCACATGGTGATGGTGACGCCGCCGCCTGGCCCGCGTCTGGCTCTGGTCGAGAAGTCGGGCGGCTTGGTCGGCGGGCGGCCGGAATAGACGATCGTATAGCTCGGAGAGCCGGCGAAGGCGCGAATCTCACGCTGGCGTGAGGTGACCGAATTGAGCCTAAGCAGCGACGTCTGGTTTTTCATCGCGATTTGCACGCGGGTGCGCACCAGGTCGCCGCCTTCGTTGAGGCCTTGCGTGATCGCCTGGGCGATCTTGGTTCGAGCGGCTGCGAACTGCTCCTGCGGGAAACCTCGGGGAGGACCCGAAAACCAATAGGCCCGCGCCTTGAGCCTTCTGTTAGGAGAGGGCGGGACCTATTGCGGGATAAGCGCGTTAGGCTGCGGCAGTTTTCGTCCGAGTTGAGGCTCCACCATGTCGCGTGGCGTCAAGCGTTCGGCCGCACAGGCCATAAAGCCCGGTCCGTCGCGTCGAGGCGTCCGGGTTCCACCCTTCATTCCGCCGCAGCTTACGCAGCCGGTCGAGAAGCCGCCTGCGGGGACCTCAATGGCTGCACGAAATCAAGCTGGACGGCTTTCGCATAGCCGCGCGGATCTACAATGGCCGCGTGCAGCTCTTGACGCGCACCGGGCTCGATTGGACCGAGAAATATCCAAGCGCTGTCGCCGCGCTCGCGAAGCTGAACGTAAAGACCGCCTATTTTGACGGCGAGCTCTGTGGGGTCGATGACGCCGGATTGCCAAGCTTCGCCCAGACCCAGGCTGCGACCGACGGCGAGCGCGACGTTCGGCTCGTCTATTACGCCTTCGATCTCTTGCATATTGATGGCCAGGACGTTTCGGGGCTGCACCTCGTCGAGCGCAAAGCGCTTCTCGAGCCCTTGGTCGCTGGCAAGCCTGGCATTCAGTTCAACGGCCATGAGACCGGCGATGGCGAGCTCATCCTAGAACGTGCCGGCAAGCTCGGATTGAGGGTGTGGTCTCCGAGACGATCGACGCCTCTTATGCGCCGGGGAACCGCGGCCTTTGGCGCAAGGCCAAATGGCTAAACCGCCAAGAGTTCGTCGTCGTCGGCTGGTCCGACCCTGAGGGCTCGCGGCCACATCTCGGCGCACTGCTGCTCGGCTACTACACCGACGACGGCAAGCTCATTTATGCCGGCCGGGTGGGAACGGGAATGCCCGTCAAGGTCCTCGCGGATCTGCGGCGCCGCCTTGAGCTGCTGAGCCGCGCCAAATCGCCCCTGAGCGTCCCGCCGCCACGCTCCACTCGCTTCGGATCGCCGCTCGTCCTCTCGCGCGTCCATTGGGTCGGCCCGAAGCTTGTCGCCGAGATCACGTTTTTGACCTGGACGGCTGACGGCCTCTTGCGCCACACAGTCTATGTTGGGCTGCGCGAGGACAAGCCGGCCGATCAGGTGCGGCGAGAAGCCGCGCGAGCTTAATAAGCGGGACGGACACCGGCTTGATCAACCAGCAACAGTCCGGAGTCGACGTATTGTGTTCTCTAATGGGTCAAGGCCGGGAAGCTCTTCGGGGTGGTCGACGCTTTCGGGTGCCTGTGTTCTCTGCGTGCTCGTTCGGCACTTGATGGGGTAAGCTGGGTGCAGGGCGGCTAGGTTGAAAACGCAGTCGGCCAGCGATTGACCGCATGCAACACAATCCGCGCCGTCGTCTGCTCCCTCCCTCGGGCGTCGCTCCTTGCGGGAGCTCGATGCGGTCTCCTGTCTGGTGAATTGATGTCTTAAGCCGGCGCGAACTCAGTTTCGTTCCGCAACATCGCATGCATGATGATTGCGAGGCGACGCGCCAGAGCGACGCGGGCCTTTCGCATCGTTGATCGCCTGGCGATCGCAAAGGCCCAGTCCTTCAGTTTGAGTTGGCCCTTGTAGCGGGTCAGCATGACGTTGGCGGCCTCGTACAGAAGCGTCCGCACCCGCCGGTCCCCGCATTTCGAGATGCCGCCGACGTAGTCGACCTCGCCCGACTGATACCTCTTGGGACGAGGCCCAAGTAGGCGCCGATGTCTCGCGATCGACGAATGCGCGAGGGATCATCGATTGCGGCTACAAAGGCAAGCGCGGTCAGCTGGCCTACGCCTGGGATTGTCATCAGCCGGCGGCAGGCTTCCGAGGCTCTCGTCATGCGCCTCATGTCGGCGTCGATTGCGGCGACCGCGATCATGACAGCAGTGCGCGCAGCAATCAGACCCCGCATGGCCGCGGAGAGACCTGCGACCCCTTCGCTGGCTTTGAGAGCCTGGTCGATGAATGCAGCGGTGAGCGCGCGAGGCAGTCGGACCCCGAACACAACCGCGAGACCACGGATCTGATTTTCCAAGGTCACTCGCTGGCCGACCAGCTTCCTGCGCGCGCTGATCAACGAGCGGACGGCGTGCGCGGGAAGCGACTTCACATGCACGGGCTTGAAGAAGCCTGTGCGAGCCAGATGCGCCAGACCTCGCGCGTCGTTGCGATCGGTCTTGTGAGTCGCCAGCGACTTGAGCGCCTGATAGGCCTGCCGGCTCTCCACGCAGACCACGGGCAGACCGAGTTGGCTCAGCCCGTGGAACAGGATCGGCGCCATTCGCCCCGTCTCGAATACGATGCGACGACAACTCGGCGCTTTGGCCAATTCGTTGGCGATCGCCTGCGCTGTCGACTCCGTCTTGCTCTCGCGAACCACCATCCCTTCGCGGTCAAGAACGCAAACATGCGTCTCATCCATCGAGATATCGAGGCCAGCAAAATAGTCCATCGAACGGTCTCCTCTTCCAAATCGTCCCCGATTCTATCGGCCTATATAGAAGAGCTCCCGCCCATTACCCGATGTTGAAAAACTCGGATTTTCGTCTCGATCACAATTGTCGAGACCGTGCAGTCGTTATGAGAAATTTTTGCTAGGGACTCGGCCTACAACAGCGGTCGCGAGCCAGCGACCTTCGTAACCCGCGCATGGGCTCATTCAGTTTCGAAAGAGCGCGAACGCGAAGCGAAGCCATTTTTCTGCTAGCGGCCAATTCAGGGGTTTTTCAACATCGGGTAATGGTCGGGAGCTCTTCCACATAGGCCGATAAATCGGCGACGATTCGGAAGAGGAGACGTTCAATGGACTATTTTGCTGGCCTCGATATCTCGATGGATGAGACGCATGTTTGTGTTCTCGACCGCGAAGGCATGGTGGTTCGCGAGAGCAAGACGGAGTCGACTGCGCAGGCGGTCGCCAACGAACTGGCCAAAGCGCCGAGTTTCGTCGCATCGTATTCGAGACAGGACGAATGGCGCCGATCCTTTTCCACGGGCTGAGCCAACTCGGTCTGCCCGTGGTCTGCGTGGAGAGCCGGCAGGCCTATCAGGCGCTCAAGTCGCTGGCGACCCACAAGACCGATCGCAACGACGCGCGAGGGCTGGCGCATCTGGCTCGCACAGGCTTCTTCAAGCCCGTGCATGTGAAGTCGCTTCCCGCGCATGCCGCTCCGCTCGTTGATCATCGCGCGCAGGAAGCTGGTCGGCCAGCGAGTGACCTTGGAAAATCAGATCCGTGGTCTCGCGGTCGTGTTCGGGGTCCGACTGCCCCGCGCGCTCACCGCCGCCTTCATCGACCAGGCTCTTAAAGCAAGCGAGGGGATCGCCGGTCTCTCCGCCGCCATGCGTGGTCTGATTGCGGCGCGGACCGCGGTAATGACGGCGGTCGCCGCGATCGACGCCGACATAAGGCGCATGACAAGGGCCTCTGCAGCTTGCCGCCGGCTAATGACAATTCCAGGTGTCGGCCAACTGACCGCCCTCGCTTTTGTCGCCGCAATCGACGATCCCTCCCGCATTCGCCGATCGCGAGATGTCGGCGCCTATCTGGGCTTGGTCCCCAGGCAGTATCAGTCTGGCGAGGTGGACTACATCGGCAGCATATCGAAATGCGGCGACCGGCGGGTGCGGACCCTCCTGTACGAAGCCGCCAACGTCATGCTGACCCGCTATAAGGGCCAGCTCAAACTCAAGGACTGGGCCTTTGCGATCGCCAGGCGATCAACAATGCGCAAAGCGCGAGTCGCTCTGGCTCGCCGCCTTGGGATCATCATGCACGCGATGCTGCGAGACGGAACCGAGTTCGCACCGGCCTAAACAATCGCAGCCACGAGCCAGGAGGCCAAATCCAGCTCCAAGAGGAGCGTCGCCCGAGGGAGGGAGCAGACGATGGCGCCGATTCTGTTGCATGAGGCCAACTCCCGGCCAACTGCGATTTCAACCTAGCCGCCCTGCACCCAGCTTACCCCATCAAGTGCCGAACGAGCACGTAGAGAACGCAGGCACCCGAAGGCATCGACACCCGGAAGAGCCTCCCGCCCTTGACCCATTAGAGAACAGAATCGACGTAGAGCGGACATAGCGGATCGCAGCCGTGGACGCCTCATTTGGGCGGAAAGCGGGCCTACAGGGGATGCCTAGGGAAGGTCCGGAGTCCGCGCCAAAGCCGTCGTTCAATGACGAGCGCGAAGTTACGCTTCACCGCGCCCAAGCACACATTCATCGTCGCCCCAGCAGATCATCGAGAAGGGCGGATTCCGCTCATTCGGGAATTCGTTCGGCTTCAGAACAGAATCAGGGATCTAGTTGCTGGCCAGGGCCTTCCGTTCGAGACTTTGTGCATAGAGAGCTGTCTCACGGCGGTTGTGGTCATCACTGGCGGCTTGGCGGTCGGCCACGGCGTCTTCGAACGAGATTCCGGCGGCCTTTAGCGTCTTTAGGAACGCCGGAGTCGGGTAGCTGAGCACCCGGTTGGTGTATCGGCAGCTGGATGAGTCCAGCGCGGTGACGCTGAGGTCCCAAATTACCTCGATCTTCGTCCAACCGGCCGGTGTCTGCACGTCGCTGAGCGACACCATCCGGCAGTGGTGGGGTTCATGTACCTCGGCCACGTAATGCTGCACCATGAGGGTGCCGCCGATCACCTCCACGTTTGATCGACATCGGCCGGCCGTCGTCGGTCGTTGTTGTTCCAGCGGCGATATGATCCGGCGGTGCGCAACGCTGGTACTCCGCGTCAGGCAGGTGCAGTAGCCAGTCGGCGATGTCGACGCGCTCGACCGGGGCGTGGATCATCGCGGTCTTCTCGGTTTTGACCAGCACCATGTCGGTCAGGATGTCCGGGGTCGTCATGTTCGCACTCCCTGTTCTCTCGTTGGTTCATTTAGCTTTTCGATGCCGCGTTGGCTCGGTTCCACCAGCTGGTGAGCAGCGCGGCGTATTCAGCGGGTTTTTCTTCCCAGCAGAAATGGCCCGCGCCAGCAATGAGATCGACCTGGGCGTTGGGCAGTCGCTTATGGAGGAACTCGCCGTTGGACACGGGTGGCGCCACCTGGTCGTTGGCTCCGGCAACGATCCGGACCGGTGTTTGGATGCCTGGCAGCAGCTTGGCGAGCTCGGGAAGGTATTCGCGGTAGCTCTGGGCGTACGGGATCGTGTCGGCGAAGCGATCGCCTTCGTAGCAAGACATGTAGTCTTCGCGGATCTCGTCTGACGGGGCGCAGCCCGCGATCGTGCCCAGGGCGATCTCGACGATCTTGCGCCCGCCGATCCGGCGGTAGGGCGCGAGGTCGGTCGCTTCGATCCACTCCTTGAGAACGCCGGTGACATCCAGCGGGACCGCGACTCCGCCACTGCCGACGACGATGCTGCGGAATCTGTCCTGGTCGGCGGCGGCGGCAAACAGAACTGAGGAGGTCCCGATGTCGGGGCCGACGATGTGGGGGTTATCGAGGCCGAGGGAGTCGGCGACCTTGAGGATGAAATGCCCCATCGCCTTCGGGTTCATCAGCGTTTGGCGGTAGTCGGACCCGCCGAAGCCGGGGGGATCGATGGCGACTAGATGCGCGGCGGCCGCGAGGTGCGGCCAGGTCGGCTCGAAGGCGAATACGCTTTCAGGCCAGGGGCTCATCAGGATCGCGTCGGGACCGTCTTGGCCGCCTTCGGCGTAGCGAACCGACAGTCCGTCAACCGTGACTGTCTTCGGGTGAATCAGGGCGCTCATGTACGACACTCCTTGTTGGGGCCAACAGTTGGCTGGGTTGCCAGTCGTGGACGCGCCTTGCCGCGGCGGTGTCGTAGACTGGGATATCGTTGGGCGCGATCAGCTCCTGTTCTTCGGAGACTTGTCTATGCCCGGCGCGAGGCCGGGATTGATCTCTTCCGGGGTGGCCGCCGACTTTGCCGTGTCCCCCGGAAGGAACTCCGGGGTTGCTCGATCGGTGGTTGTCGCCGGAATACATCCGGGCCGGGCAGGTGGACTCATCAGGACATCCGACAGCCGGGTCACAACCTCCGCGACGGCGCGGTCGAGCCAGGGTCGGCCTTGGGCGCCGACGGCGCCCTCTTTGATCGTCACCGTCGCGGTCAAGCCGGAGACAAGCGGCACGCCCGCAGGAACATGATCGATTGCGATGCGAACCGGCACGCGTTCGGCTAGGCGGACCCAGGTGAAGACGGGGTTGACGTTGGGCAGTCCCTGCGTGCCGCCTGCGGCGTCCGACACGCCGATGCCGCGCGTCACGCTGGTCACGTGTCCGAGGATGGGGCTCGGCGTATCCCATCAGCTTCGCTTCGACGCGATCGCCGATACAGGTCCGCGCCAGCTTGGTCTCCTCGAAGTAGGCGTCGATCCGATAGCTGTCGGTGTCGACGATCGAGATATTGGCGGTTCCCTCATGGGCAAAGTCGCCGACCCGCATCAAGAGGTTCGTGACATAGCCGTTGACCGGGCTGCGAATCTGGGTTCGACGCAGATTGATCTCCGCCTGCGCCACCTGTTGTTGCGCTGCTTCGAACGCGGCTTTCGCTTGCACCGCGGAGCCGGCGAAGGTTTGCTGTTCCTCAGGGGTGGTCGCGAGATCCGAGAGCCGCTGTCGCCGCTCGGATTGCACCTGCTTGACCTGCAGATCGGCGGCCCTTTGCTGCGCCTGCGCCTTGTCGACCCGCAACGCAACCTCGAAGTCGAACGATCGATCACGTAGAGCACGTCGCCTTTGTGAACGTACTGATTGTCGCCGACCCGGAGTTCTATGATCTGGCCGGAGACCTGCGGCGCAATGCTTGCGACCTGCACGCGGACGCGGCCGTCTCGCGTCCATGGCGCCGTGAAATAGTAGTCCCATGTCACCAAGGCCATGACGATGGCGACGAGCGCGATCGCCAGGGTTGCAAGCCGCTTGAGGCCAGCGAGGATCCATCGAAGCGCAAGCCGTCGTCCACTCGAAGAGCGACGTCGGTCGAGCGGCCCGCCCTCACGCGCTGTTTCCTGCGGCTGGGGCTCAACTGTGAACGTCTGAACAGCAGGCGTTTGACGCCCCATGGCGCGAACGCCGCCGGCTGCTGGTTCTGGAGCAGGTAGACTGGGCTCGACCTGTCGCACCGTCTGCTCCATGACTTTGGCATGATGCATGACCGTCACTCCTAAAAAGCGACCGTCAGCAGGCCGAGGATCGCCACATAGAGGCTGAGCTCAGCGAGACCCGGATTGCTGAATAGCTTGTCGAACCCGGACAAACGCAGGATCGGACGAAGAGCGAGGAAGATGGCGAGCGCCGCCACCGCATAGACGACGAAGGGCGCGACGAATACGTCGCCGATGACCAACTCGGAAAACGAGTGCGTCACGACACGGTCTCCATGGCGGGCGGGGCCGCGCGTCTCGCGGCGTCGATGACGATGGCCGCGAGCGCTGAGCTCACCGCTGATTTCTTCGGCGAGCGCGCTCCCGGCGCCGCCTACGTCTTTCAAGTTGAGACCGACTTCGCGCAGGCGTTGCGTGTCCTCGGCCGCGAGCGCCTCCTCCGCCTCGGCCGCCAGATGGGACAGGGAGGTCTCGGCCAGCCGAGCCACGCTCTCGCGACCGAGCCGGATCGCAGCCGCGCGATCGAAATACGACAGGGCTTCCGCCAGAACCGCGCTGTCCTGATGGCTCGCCCCGCTGGCCGGGATCTGACCGATCCGCGCGGCGTCGCGGAACATGGCCTCCTCCGGCGCGAGGCGTCGATCCCGACCAGACAGCACATGCTCGAAATCGCGTCGCACCGACGCCATGATCCAGCGTTGCCGACGCTCGATCGATTCAGGCGGAATGAGGGTCTGCGCCGCCAGCAGCAGGCCAATGCCAGTGCACAAGAACAATACGACGAACAGGAACGAGTTCGCATCGTAAGACTGCGGGTTGCTGGGGGATAGAATGACGAGAATGAAGATCAGGTTGAGCCGGCCGAGCGACGCGACCATCGGATGCGGCATTGTCGCCACC
>CAVSSS010000023.1:0-113219 GCA_963730555.1 uncultured Alphaproteobacteria bacterium
GACCCTATCCCCCGGCGGTCAAGCTCAAGCGCTCGCGTCCGCGCTGCCTGCAGCCATGCGCGCAGAGCGGGCGACGGCCGAGGAGGGGGTACTGATTCACCCTAGCGCCGCAACAGCGAGAGAAGAAGCGCCAGCGCCAGCAGCGCGACGACACCTTGCCAGAAGCGTACTGGCGCGCGCTCGAGAAGCGTCTGCGGGCGGCGCGCCAGCGCTGGCGCAAGCGGCGGCCCGGCCTCCATCTCGGCGGCGAACTCCATAGCATCACGAAAGCGTTCGGCAGAATTGGCGGCGATCGCCCGCCCGAGAACCGCTCCCAGCCAGGCGGGCAGATCGGGGCGCAGGGCGGCGAGATCCTTCGGCCGCTCACGCCTTGGCGGGCTTGTCGCGTCCGAATTGCCATAAGGGAACTCGCCGCTGAATGCGCGGAACATGGTCACGCCCAGCGCATAAATGTCGGTCGCTTCATTGCCGGCTTCACCCTTGAACATCTCCGGCGCCATATAGGCGGGCGTGCCGGGAATATGCTCGGGCGGTAAATCCTCCCAGCCAGGCACGCGCACGACACCGAGGTCGACGAGCTTAAGCTTGCCGCCGCCTTCGAGGATCACATTGTCCGGCTTGATGTCGCGATGGATGACACCCAAGCGATGCAGGGCGGCGACCCCTCTGGCGAGGCCGACGCCGATCGCCCGCCCCTCCTCCAGGCCAATCGCCGGGCGGCGTACAAGGCGCGTCTCCAGAAGCTCGCCCTGATAGAGCGGCATAACGGTGTAGAGGCAGGTCTGCCGCCCTCGCGGTAGTTGGAGGATCTGCGCCACCCAGGGGCTATGCATATGCGCTCCGACCCAGGCCTCGCGCACGAACGCCGCGTGATGGAGCGCGACGGCGGCGACCTGAGTCTTCGGGAACTTGAGCGCCGCCTCGCCGCCCTCGACCTCATCCACGGCGCCGAAAAGGCGGCTGTACCGGCCCTCGGAGATGAGCGCCTTGAGCGCGAACCCGTCCACCGTCTCGCCGGCAACTGGCGTCGTGATCAGCGGCAATTGCATGATCGCGCCCCCAACATCGGCCGAGGCGGCCGTCGGCAGCGCGACCACGTCCATGACCAACGCGGTGCAATTGTCGGCGCTTCCGGCGTCGAGCGCGGCCGCCACCAACGCGCGCGCAGTGTCGTCCGGTGCCGAGCGCTGGCGCAGAGCTTCGGCGATGGCGTCGTCGGTCAAGACCCCGTGCACGCCATCGCTACACAATAGGAAACGGTCGTGCAGGGCCATCGGCTCGGCGCCATAGTCGAGGCGCGCGTCCGCTTCGGCGCCGAGCGCGCGCGTGAGCACGCGAGAGCGGCGCGGTCCGCCTTCCCGAGCGTGATCCTTGGTGAGACAGGTCAGCCGGTCGCGTCTCAGCCGATAGGCGCGCGTGTCGCCGACGTGCAGCAGGTGGGCGACGCGGGCGCGCAGCACGAGCGCGGTGAAGGTGCAGGCCATCCCTTTGAGCCCGGGATCCTGGCGACCGAGCGCGTTGATCCATGTATTGAGCGAGCTGATGACCCTGGCCCCGGCGCGGCTGACCTCCATGGTCTCCGGCAAATCCCAGAATCCGTCGAGAAAACCGCGCACCGCGAGTTCCGCGGCGACGCGGCCGCCCTTGGCGCCGCCGACCCCGTCGGCGATCGCCGCGACCACCTCCCGGCGCGGCTCGGTCAGCTCAGCGCCTATGACCGCGGCGGCGAAGTCCTCATTCCGCTTGCGCGGCCCTTTTTCGGAGCAAAATCCGACACTCGCCCGCACGCCGGCGTCGCTCTCCGCCATCGCATGCAGCTCCCTTCACCTTTCCTGGCGGCCGGCGCCGCTCCACCTCCGATCGCTGAACTACGGCATCCGGCACTGATCGAAGAGAAAGTTTCCCCCGGTCGCCGAGGCGAGAACGACGGTCAGCGCGCCCGACTTGCGATCGAGCGTATAACGCCAGCCGTCTTTGCCATCGCGCCACCAGATCTGCGTTTCATCGATGCTGGCGGGATTTGCATCGACGGTCTTGAGATCGTAATCGATCGCAATTCGCCAAGTCGCGCCGCTGTACGGATTGGTGCAAGTGACGGAGACCGCTTCGGCCTCCGCGGCGCCGTTGCTTGCCGGAACGGCTGCCCCTGCCACGGCGGCAATTGCCGCGGCTCGGGCGCAGGATAAAAATGTTTCTCGCTTCCGCATCGCTCAAATCGGTTATCCACGCCGCGCAATTGCAATCCGCGGAGCAATCAAAACCTGGGCACGGCGCAACTTCAAGGAGCAAAGTAGCGCGAAGGCCGAATTATTCTCGTGATCAGCCTCTTTATCGTGCACATCGGCGCGATAACCAGCAGAATAGGATTAATGTCTAATCATTTCGTCCAAGAGAATATACACAAATAAGGCCGGATTGCGGCACGATTATTGCTTCCGCGTTCCCGGCGTCTTTTTTCAGTTGGCCCGACGCCGCGCGTGGGACGGTGATTTTCGGCCTTAAAGGAGGACGTCGGCGATCGACAACTAGCGAGGAAACAACCATGGCCCTCGTAGCATCACCACAATGGCTCGACACCGGCGATAACGCGTGGCAGCTGGCGGCTGCAACCTTCGTCGGCCTGCAAAGCATCCCGGGACTGACCGTCCTTTATGGCGGCATCGTCAAGAAGAAATGGGCGATCAACTCCGCCTTCATGTCGATGTATGCCTTTGCTTCGGTGCTCGTCGTCTGGGTGCTGTTCGACTACAATATGGCCTTCGGGCCGCAATTGTTTCCGTTCCTGGGCACGCCCAGTCTTGCGACCTCGGCTGTCTTCACCACCGGCCAGGCGACAATTCCCGCGGCGGCGTCCGGCATGCCGCCGCTTGCTTTTCCGATGGCGACGCTCATCTTCTTCCAGTTCGTGTTCGCCGCCATCACGGTCATCATCCTGGCTGGATCGGTGCTCGGGCGCATGAACTTCACCGCCTGGATGATCTTCTGCCCGGTGTGGATGACGCTGGTCTATACGGTTGGCGCGTTCAGCATCTGGGGCGGCGGCTGGCTCGCCGGCTTGGGCGTCGCGGACTTCTCGGGCGGATATGTCATCCATCTTGCCGCCGGCACCTCGGGCTTTGTCGCCGCGGCGGTCGTGGGCCCAAGGCTTCAGGCCGATCGCGACCATTTCCCGCCCAACAGCTTGCTGGTGACGCTGGTCGGCGCCGGCATTCTTTGGCTGGGCTGGAACGGCTTCAACGGCGGCGACCCCTACTTCGCCAACGCTGACGCCGGCGCTGCCGTGCTCAACACCAACACCGCAACCGCCGTCGCCCTTCTGGTGTGGACGCTCATGGACAAGATGGCCTACGGCAAGCCCTCGGTCCTCGGCGCCGTCAACGGCATGATTGCCGGCCTGGTGGCGATCACTCCCGGCGCCGGCTATGTCGATGGCTTTGGCGCGATCATCATCGGCATCGTTGCCGGAATCATTCCGTGGATGGCCATGAATTGGTTGCAAAAGACCAGCTTCATGATGCGCGTGGACGACACGCTGAGTGTGTTCTCCACGCACGGCGTCGCCGGCCTGACCGGCGGGCTCCTCGTCGGCCTCCTCGCCAATCCCGGCATGCTGCAATATATCGGCACCGATAAGGAGGCGCCCGGCGTCAACGTAACGGGCCTCTTCTTCGGCAACCCCGGCCAGCTGCTGCTGCAGATCTACGGCGCCGCTTTCATCATCGTCTATAACGTGATCGCAACCTACATCATCCTCAAGGTGATCTCGTTCATCGTGCCGCTGCGCATGGACGACGCGACGTTGAAAGTTGGCGACGACGCCGTTCACGGCGAGACCGCCTATGCAATCGGAGTGGAGGGCGAGTAGTCGGCTGCGTCGAATGCGCGTGTCTCGCGGGAGGCGCGGCCGCGTAATGCGGCCTGCTCCCTTTTTCCTTCGTTTCCTTTGTAACGGCGAGCGCTACTGACTCTTTGCGACCGAAGCGAAAAACTTCGAAAGCTCCTCGCGGGCCAGGTCGCTTACGCGTGGCAAATTTTTCTCGTTTGGTAGTTTATCCAAACGCGCGCTTATGCGCCCGAACATACCCGCGAGGTAATCGTGTCGATTTCTCGCGCGGTCGGCGAGGTCATGGACTATCTCTCCCAGCAAGAAACCGTTCACGCAGCCCACGGCATGAGCGTATCTCATTGAGTCGGCGAGAGTCTCTAGAGTCGTTGCGAGTTCCTCGTCATTCATAGCGGCGATCTCTTTGCCAAAGCGTGTGGTCTCAAGTTATCAGAATCGGCGATCGGTCCCAACTGCGAGACACGCGGCTGGCGTACTGCCGCTCTCGATCGGAATAGGAACTCTGTCACAACGGATTGCTAGGGGGACGCTCACGTCCCCGCTCAGAACCGTACGAGCTGAGTTCCGGCATTTCGCTCCCACCCGAGGTTGACGGCGAGGCAGTCTGGCGACTCCCCGTATGCGCTCCGATGCCCGTGACGCTTGTTATGTCGGCCTGCGCTGCGCCCGACCCTAAGACGGGTCTGGATTTGCACGAGGGCTACGTCCGCGTTTGGTCGCCACGCCCTCGGGGAATGACCGCTACTTGCGCCCACCGGACGGCAGGAGTTCGACGGATTTCGTTGAAAAACTCGCTTGCGTTGCCGACTCGGCTCCGATTTAGTTTTTCTCAACGAATTTGGGGCTCACACGATGATGGGCGAGCGGCGGGTGATGCAGGAGGCGCTGTTCTACGGCTTCAGCCTCGAGCGGCACGTCCCGGACAATCACCTGCTGCGCAAGATCGACCGTTTTGTGGACCTTTCGGAGGTCCGGAGGCATCTGGAGCCTTATTACAGCGAGACGGGTCGTCCTTCGATCGATCCCGAGCTGATGATGCGGATGCTGATCGTCGGTTACTGCTTCGGCATTCGCTCGGAGCGACGGCTGTGCGAGGAGGTCCATCTTAATCTGGCCTATCGCTGGTTCTGTCGATTGGGGCTCGACGGCGACGTCCCCGATCATTCGACGTTTTCCAAGAACCGACACGGCCGCTTCCGCGAGAGCGATCTCTTGCGCAAGCTGTTCGAGACCGTAGTGGCGCGCTGTATGAAAGAAAGGATCGTGGGAGGCGAGGCCTTCGCGGTTGACGCCAGTATCATCGTGGCGGACGCGCATCGACGGCGAGGCGTCGCCAAGGTCGAAGATCTCGTTCCGACTTCGAGCCGCGCAGTCGCAGAATATCTGTCGGTCCTCGATGATGCGGCCTTCAGCGGGGCAACGCCGGTCGAGCCAAAGGTGATTTCGCCAACCGATCCGGCGGCCCGTTACACCGCTTCGGCCAACTCTGTCGCCGGTTATGCCTACTCCGACAACTATCTCGTCGATCTGAAGCATGCCGTGATTGTGGATGTCGAGGCGACGACGACCATTCGCCAGGCCGAAGTCAGCGCGGCCAAGACGATGCTCGACCGCACGGCCGAACAGTTCGAAGTCGCTCCGTCGCGCCTGGTTGCCGATGCGGGTTACGGCTCGGCCGAGATGATTGGGTGGCTGGTGGACGAGCGCGGAATCGAGCCGCACGTGAACCTAATCGACAAATCCGAGCGCACGGACGGAACTTTCTCCCGCAGCGACTTCGCATTCGATACCGAACGCGACCTCTATGTCTGTCCCGGAGGCAAGGAGTTGCGAAAATACCGCCGCGCGTTCTCCATGCCGCGCGAGGGCGTCGCAAAGGACGGCGCGATCCGCTATCGCGCCGCTCAACACGACTGCGACGCCTGCATGCTCAAACCCAAGTGCTGTCCGAATATGCCCGCACGCAAGATCGGGCGATCCGTTCATGAAGCCGCTCGTGACAAGGCCCGTGCGATCGCCAAAACCGAGGCCTACGCCGTCTCATGTCGCGAACGAAAGAAGGTCGAGATGCTGTTCGCTCATCTGAAGCGCATCCTTAGGCTAGGTCGGTTGCGCCTCCGTGGTCCAAGCGGAGCCAAGGACGAGTTCCTACTAGCCGCCACCGCCCAAAATCTCCGGAAACTGGCGAAGCTCATCCCTCATCCAGCGCCGATCTTCGCCACATGAGGCCAAGAGGCAGCAATCCGCCTCGCTGACAGCGCCCCAAAATCCCAAGTGCTGGCGCGACAACAGGGTTCTTCAACAAAATCGACGTAAATCGGACATTGCGCATCGTGAGTGGGGACAGTCAGTCGGCCCTCTTGAACTTGGCCGCGTCTTCCGATCCCTTGGTCGCGTCGCCGGCGCTATACGAATGCGCGCCGGCGCCGGCGAGCTTGCCGCCGTCGACGATAAGATATTCGTTCCGGATCGGTCGCTTCTCGAACCAGCATTCGAGAATCTCGCGCGTGCCCGCGGCGTAGCGCGCCTGCGCCGACAGCGAGGTCCCGGAAATGTGCGGCGTCATGCCGTGGTGGGGCATCGTGCGCCACGGGTGGTCCCTCGGCGCCGGCTGCGGGAACCAGACGTCTCCGGCGTAGCCCGCGAGCTGTCCGCTTTCGAGCGCCCGCACGATCGCGTCGCGATCGCAGATCTTGCCGCGCGCGGTGTTCACGAGATAGGCCCCGCGCTTCATCTTGGCGAGAAGCCTGTCGTTGAACAAGTTCTCGGTCTCGGGGTGAAGCGGCGCGTTGATTGTGACGACATCGCAAACCTTGACCATGTCTTCGACATTCGCGTGCCAGGCGAGACCGAGCTCCTTCTCGACCGCTTCCGGAAGGCGGTGACGATCCGTGTAGTGCAGATGCATGTCGAAAGGCTTCAGGCGGCGCAGCACCGCGAGGCCGATCCGTCCAGCGGCGACCGTGCCGACATGCATGCCCTCGACATCATAGGAACGCTCGGCGCAATCGGCGATGTTCCATCCGCCCTTGATGACCCATTGGTACGAAGGAATGTAGTTGCGCACCAGGCTCAGAATCATCATCACCACGTGTTCAGAGACACTGATGGAGTTGCTATAGGTGACCTCAGCGACCGTGATCTTGTGATCAATCGCCGCTTGCAGGTCGACATGGTCCGAGCCAATGCCGGCCGTGATCGCAAGCTTGAGGTTCTTCGCCCGGGCGATGCGTTCGGCGGTTAAATAGGCGGGCCAGAAAGGCTGTGAGATTACGATATCAGCGTCGGGTAGCTCGCGCTCGAAGACAGAATTTGGCCCCTCCTTGTCGGCGGTGACGACAAAAGTGTGACCAAGCGACTCGAGATATTTCCTCAGCCCCAATTCACCCGACACGCTGCCGAGCAGCGCTCCTGGCTTAAAGTCGATCGCCTTCGGAGTCGGCAACGTCTGGCCCCGGGATAACGTTCGACCGTCGGCAGATCGTCGCGCGGGTAGGATTTCGGATATCCGTCGACCGGATCATCGTAGAGAACACAAAGAACCTTAGCCACATCAATCCTCCCTTGATGAGTCAGTCACTCAAAAGCATTCATTGGCGAAGCACGATCGCCCACGCGACACGCTACGTTCCGGGCTCGGGTCTTTTTTCAACGGGAGGGCCGGCCCGAGAGACCCGCGACCGCGGCTCCACCGCAGAAGCCGTACTTTTCCAGCAGCAGCACGCGCGCGCCCGCATTGGCGGCCGTACAGGCCGCCGCAAGCCCTGCGGCGCCGCCGCCGACGACAAGGACATCAGTTTTCAGGGCCTGTTTCGGCCGCGTCGCTAATCCGTGCCACGGACGCCTGGCACCTCTTTTTTATTCGTAGAGAGTATTTAGTACGGCCACGTTTTCAAAGTTCCCCTTGACGCCTCTGGATACGAGCAAGCGGCGCGGCTTTCACGTATGTCGGGGGGTGAGCGAGTCTAGCGGCCCGGCCCGCCGTTGGATTAAAGGACCTTCTCCCCGCCGAGGAGCTTGGAGAAGGGATGGCGAGTCTAATCAGGTGTAACTGCCAAGACTGCAGCCGAAGGCGTCCGGTTTTTGCATAAGCGGCTCGCCGGGTACGACTTCGAGCACCTCCCAATAGTCCTCGCTGTTCGTCATGTCCTTCGGCGCTTTGCCGCGGACGATGACGACGGGGCGAATCAATTGGTGATCCTCGGGGCGGAAGCGCACGTCGCCGACCATCGATGGAAACGTCTTGCCCTTCTCGTACTGTTTGATAACGTCCGGCGGGTAAAAGGTGCCAGCTTCGGAGACCATGCGCGCCCAGATCGCGAACTGCATGTAGGCGTTCTCGGCGCCCATTCGGGCCGGTAGTCGTATTTCTTCTGGAAGGCGTCGACGAACATCTTGGCGAGTGGGAACCTGTCCTCGAGCGTCCACCAGAAGTCGGTGGCGGAGAAGACGCCCTCGGTGAGTTCCGGACCCACTTCCTTGGCAAGGAAAGGAACCTCGAAGGGGATCACCATCTTCATCCTCGGGGTCAGGGCGAACTGCTTGGCCTGCTGCACCGACAGCACGGCGTCGCGGCCCCAATTTACGTTGATGATGACTTCCGCGCCAGAATTGGCGATGTTGGTGAGGTAGTGGCTGAAGTCTTGTGTGCCGAGCGGTGACACCTGGTCCGTCACCTGAATCCAGCCCCCTTGCGAGGTGAGGTAGTCGTTTACCGACTTCGTCACCGTGTGGCCGTAGTTGTAGTCCGGCGTCATGAACGCCGCTTTCCTGTTCTTGCCGTAGGCCTTCACCAGCACCGGGCCGATCGCATTGGCCGCGGTCTCGCCATAGAAGCACTGCCGGAAACCATAGCGCACGCAGTCCTTGCCGGTCGTGTCGTTCGAGCCGGAGATCCCGGTCACGTAAAGAACCTTCTCGCGCTGGGCGAGCTTGTTGAGCGCAACCGCAACCGCTGACGAGATCGATCCGGTCATCAGGATGATCTTGTTTTCGTTGATGAAGGTCTGCTGCTCCTGCACCGCATTGTTCGGCTTTGCAGCCGAATCGGCGACGACGAGCTTGACCTCCTTGCCGAGCACGCCGTTGGTTACCTTGGGCGCGATCTGCTTGATCAGGTCATGACCCTCGTTGAGATGCTCGACGGCCAGCTGCATGCCCTTGAGCTCGTCCTCGCCCTGCGTGGCGTAGGTGCCGGTGCGGGGGACGGTGGCGCCGATCATGACCGTGTCGCCCTGCGAACCGGCCGGCCAGGTGCCGAGCGGCGGCTTGTCCTCCGCATAGGCGCTGTCAACCTGGCCGAGAAGGCCGGGAAGCAGGGTGGCGCCGGCGATGCCTCCTCCGAGTTGCAAGACACAGCGGCGCGAAAAGGCGCCTCCTTCGCCCTGTCCGGATTTGATGTCCGCCATCATTTCCTCCTGTGAATCTCTTCTGGCGTGATTTGGGCCAGGACCAAAAAGGAGAATACATTTCTGCCAGCTTGTTGAAAATCGCGTCCGCCATGACCATGCGCGCCTCCTTGGGCTCGCCCGAGTTCAATGCCTGGCGACGATCGACACGGGGCTGGTATTGGGCCGGGTTGCAGGCAACGATTTGCTGCCTTGGGAAGTCCGCTTCCTCGCCCTTCCCGCCCGTTCATAGCGCCAATCTTGAAGGCCGCTTGCCTCTTGGCCTCATGTGGCGAAGATCGGCGCTGGATGAGGGATGAGCTTCGCCCGCGACAACAGGGTTCTTCAACAAAATCGGTAGAGTAGGAGTGTGGCGCGATGGCGTTAGGTTGAGCATGTCTGTTTGCCGCCCCTTTCGTCTGGCGGTGCCTTAGTGGCTCAGCCGTAGCTCCGTTTCCACACCCCCCTCATCGAACCGGACGTGCAGATTTCCCGCATCCGGCTCTCGGACAAGACCTCACGCCTTCGTCCACGGCACGTCGTGTCCAAGCCGGCTCAGGCGTACGAGCCCGAAGTGCCCGTAGAGGTGCGAGAGTGGATAGCTCCCGCCCCCTCGTCGCCTGACTTTGTGCTTGGAGCGCAACCACCGGCGCAACCGCACCGCTGTGTAAGCGTCGAGCGCCCGATACGCCTTGCTGATGGTTCCTACTTGGAAGTAGTTCGCCCATCCGCGCAACGTGCGGTTCACTTTGCCCACCAGCGTTGTGGTCTCTTGCCATGTTCCCGCTCGGTCGGTCAGCGCGTGGACTTTCTCGACCACGCGCTCAATGCTTTTCTTTGACGGCCGGTAGCCGATGCGGGCCTCGCCGGTCCTCGCCGAAAACATTCGCCCGAACGTGTATCCCAGGAAATCGAACTCTCCTCCCGGCACTTTGCAGATCCGTGTCTTCTCCTCGTTCACCGTCAGCTTCAGCTTGCCCATGATCTCGCGCAGGCTTTGCCAGGCCGCTTCGGCCTTGCCCCTTCTGCACAGGATCACGAGGTCGTCGGCGTAGGTCACGAGCCGCGTGCCCAGCGTTCGCTCGAGCCCGAACATCTTCCATCCCAGCACGAACCGGCGCATGTAAATGTTCGCCAGCAAGGGTGAGATCGGCGAGCCCTGCGGAATGCCGCGCCGCTTGTCCCGCGCTTCAGTCATGCGCGTCTTCCCACCCCGATCATCGGTTTCTTCCACGGGGCAGTCCAGCCACATCCTGATCAGATGCAGCACGCGTCGATCGACGATCCGACGCGCTACCGACTTCAAAAGCTCGGCATGGGGAATGCTCCCGAAGTAGTCCGCGAGGTCGGCGTCCACCACTTCCGGATGGCCGCGAAACAGCAGCTCTCCCGCCGCGACCACCGCCTGTTGGGCGTTTCGCCCAGGACGGTAGGCGTAAAGTTCCGGTGGAAGGTCGGCTTCAAAGATCGGCTCCAGCACCAGCATCGCTGCCGTCATGCAGATCCGATCCCGCAAGGTTGAGATGCCCAGCGGCCTGAACTTGCCGTTGGCCTTCGGTATGTACACGCGTCTGATAGGGTCCGGTCGGTAAGTCTCCTGCCTGAGCGCAAGCGCCAGTTCGCCCAGCCATCGCTCGACCCCGTACGCCTCGACGGCCTCGAAGTCCTGACGGTCCACGCCCGGCGCGCCCTTGTTGGAGCGGCACTGAGCATAGGCGTGCGCCAGAATGTCCTCGCGGCTGATCTTGTCGTAGAGGGCGTAGAAGCGGTAGCCGGGTTCTGCCTTCGCTTTCGCGTGCAACGCCGTCTGCAGTTTCTGAACGCTGTCCGGAGTTGATAGGTTGCCCAATCTCCAGGTCCTTCACCGCGTCTTGCGTCTGCCTTGAACTGAGGCCCCTTCCCTCCCCCGGCGTTACCCGGCTTCAGCGGTACTACGAACCTCTCCGCCACCCCATAGCGCCCGGCCTCTCCCTCACGGGCGTCCGGTTGATCACCCTTGACCACGCCATGGGGCCTCCCGTGTTGCGTACGCTTTCCTTGTGTACGTGCTGCCGCCACTACCCCGGTGCAGCGGCTGGGCGTCGTCGTCGCTCATCTCACCCAGCCGTATCAGCCTTCCCCGATAACGTTGTCGGGTCGGCCTGCACATCGTCCTTTTCGAGGTTTGCTCGGCGTTCACTCGCGTTGCGGCCCGCACACTCGCGCGGTCACCTATACGTGACCAGCTACACCGAAGGCTTCAGCCATTTCGTCACCTCCATGACTGCTCCGGTTGCTTCCGGCTGGAGCGTTTGCCGGGTGGGGCTTGCACCCACTGGAACGCGCCGCCTTCTCACGGCGCACACGTGAAACGGACATACGTGGATCGCGCCGGTGGGCGTCGCAACCGCGAGGCAGGCACCTTACGGACGCACCTGAGCGATTACTTGAACTTTTGCTCTGGAGGGGAGTTTCCCCTTTATGCGAGAACCGAGGAGGCCAAGCGCCGCGGTTCTGATCGTAGAGGACGAGCCTCTGATCAGAATGGGGGCGGTTTACCAAATCGAGGACGCCGGCTTTGAGGTGTATGAGGCGGGCAGCGCGGACGCTGCCATTGCTCTGCTCGAAGTGCATAAGGAAATCTGTCTGATCTTCACGGATGTCGACATGCCGGGCTCGATGGACGGGCTTAAGCTCGCACACCATGTTCGCGGACGATGGCCACCGGTGAAGATTATAGTCACTTCGGGACATGTTAAAGTGTCCGAAGAAAGCTTGCCTTCTGGCGCACTCTTCTTGCCAAAACCGTATGACTTCGAAGTGATAACCCACAAAATAAGAGAGATGATGGCAGCCTAATTGGGCGCGTCACTCCGGACCCCGTCCGGTTTGTCGTTAAAGCCGCTGGTTGTTGCAGCGGCATTCTAAACGCGAAGCGCGTTTTCTCGGCCAATGAACCTGCCGTCAACATGCCGCAATGGGTACGCGCAATCTTAGACGCGATCTGAAGCCGTTGGCCATAACGCCATCTCGTACAGACCTCTTGATAAGCGGTGTCGCATCTCCATGTAAGAGCTTCGAAATTCGGCTGGACTACTTTTGCTTTGCGCGATCTCAAGCGCTGATGCCGAGGCGTTCCCGAAGCTGGATGATGATTTCGCTTCGCGGAGTCGCGTCGTTATGCTGACATCCGAAAGGGATCGTCATGGCTATAGGCACAGTGAAGTGGTACAATTCAACGAAAGGCTACGGCTTCATTCAACCTGATGACGGTAGCAAGGACGCTTTCGTTCATGTCAGCGCGATTGAACGTGCCGGAATGAACGATTTGAGCGAAGGTCAGAAGATCAGCTTCGAGTTGGTCACCGATACGCGGTCGGGCAAATTGTCGGCGGAAAAACTTCAGGCCGTTTGACAAGACCTGCGTATGACCGTGAGGCATAGGCTTCGGCATCTAACGATAAAGTCGTCGGCCGAAGGGGAAAGCCGGAATTGGCCCCTAGCCATTTTTCCGATCTAGTTTTCTGAAAGCAAAAACAATGGCCGGGCAAAAATTCGCTGTCGGGCAATTCGTAGAGTTTGATAAAGGCGCTACGCCAGCGTTTAAACCAATCGGCCCGTATGAAGTGTTACGAGTGCAGCCCGCGGATGATCCGCGGTTGCGCGCGTATCGCATCAAGAGCAAGGCCGAACCGTTCGAGCGCAGCGTCAAGGAATACGAGATCCTCGCCATACCCCAGACCCCGGCCAAGTCGCTGGTCCGGCGAAACGAACGCTAACGGGTTAACTCGTCCGCATTCCCGTCGGTAACCGGTACGCGATGGAGGCTCAAGAGCACTAGATGTCGATTTCCGCTGAGATTTGACCCGGAATTTCCATTGAGAACTGACCCGGCTTGATGATGGTTTCGGGGTCAGGCGTTCGTCAAGTTTCGAGGTTTCTCCTTTGCGGGTTTGGCGGCTTTCGCGGAGCTGTTCTTGAAGCGGAAGCTGTCGTTTCCGGTTTCAAGAATGTGACAGCGATGAGTGAGGCGGTCGAGCAACGCGGTCGTCATCTTTGGGTCGCCGAACACGGTTGCCCATTCGCCGAAGCTGAGATTAGTCGTGATGATGACGCTGGCGCGCTCGTAGAGCTTGCTCAGCAGATGGAAGAGCAACGCTCCGCCGGAGGCGCTGAACGGCAGGTAGCCCAGCTCGTCGAGGATGACGAGATCGGAGTGGGCAAGTCGCGCCGCGATCTGGCCGGATTTGCCCTGAAGCTTCTCCTGTTCGAGAGCGTTGACGAGTTCGACGGTGGAGAAGAAGCGGACGCGCTTACGATGATGTTCGATGGCCTGGACGCCGATCGCAGTGGCGAGATGCGTCTTGCCTGTACCAGGTCCGCCGACCAGGACGACATTGTGGGCGTCTTCGAGGAACTCGCAGCGATGGAGTTGACGCGCGAGCGCCTCGTTGACCTCACTGCTGGCGAAGTCGAAGCCGGCGAGATCGCGATAGTTCGGAAAGCGAGCGGCCTTGAGTTGATAGGCCGTCGATCTCACCTCCCTGTCGGCTGTCTCCGCCTTCAGGAGCTGCGATAGGATGGGCAGCGCCGCCTCAAAGGCCGGAGAGCCTTGCTCGGTCAGCTCGCCGACCGCCTGAGCCATGCCGTGCATTTTGAGGGTGCGCAGCATGATGACGACGGCGCCGGCGGCAGGGTTATGACGCATGACGCGCCTCCCGGGCTTTGCGCAGCGCGTCGTAGCGCTCGACGTTAGCCTGCGGTTCGTTCGTCAAAGTCAGAGCCTGCGGCGCCTTTATCGGAGGCGTGTCCATCGGCTTTCCGTCGACCAAGCGGTGCAGCAGGTTCAGAATATGCGTCTTCGTTGGCGCGCCGGCCTCCAGCGCCAGTTCGACGGCGGCGAGCACGGCTTGCTCGTCGTGCTGGAGAACCAGGGCGAGGATCTCGACCATCTCGCGGTCGCCGCCCGGCGTCTTGAGCATACGCTGTTGTAAGGCCCGGAAGGCAGGCGGCAGTTCGGCGAAGGGCGCGCCGTTACGCAGGGCTCCCGGCTTGCGCTGAATGACCGCCAGATAGTGCCGCCAGTCGAAAACGGTGGTCGTACTCTTGCGTTGGTGGGAGCGGGCAAAAACGCGGCGATGTTCGCAGACGACTTGTCCCTCGGCGGCGACAACGATGCGTTCGGGATAGACTCGTACGCTGACCGGACGATTGGCGAAGGAGGCCGGCACGCTGTAGCGATTGCGGTCCAGATGGATCAGGCACGTCGGCGACACGCGCTTGGCGTATTCGACGAAGCCGTCGAACGTCCTGGAAAGCGGCATCAAGTGCTGCGCTTCTTCCGCCCAGGCATCGGCGACCGTGCCAGCTTGTGAGCCGTGCGGCGTCAATGCCCACAGCTCTCGGCATCGCGTCTCCAGCCAGTCGTTCAGCGCGTCTAGAGAGGGGAAGTGCGGCATGGGCTGCCAGAGCCGATGGCGCGCGTCCTGGACGTTTTTCTCGATCTGCCCCTTCTCCCAGCCGGAAGCCGGATTGCAGAACTCCGCCTCGAACAGGAAGTGGCTGACCATGGCTGAGAAGCGCGCGTTGACTTGGCGCTCCTTTCCGCGGCCGACCTTGTCGACGGCAGTTCGCATATTGTCGTAGATGCCCCGCCGCGGCACGCCCCCCAAGACGCGGAAGGCGTGGTTGTGGGCGTCGAACAGCATCTCGTGGGTCTGCTGAGGATAGGCGCGGAGAATGAAGGCGCGGCTATAGGAGAGCTTGAAGTGAGCGACCTGCAATTTGGTCCGCTCGCCGGCGATGATCGCCCAATCTTCCGACCAGTCGAACTGGAACGCCTCGCCCGGCAGAAACGCAAGCGGCACGAACACGCCGCGGCCGCACGTCTTCTGTTCCTGTTGCCGAGCGGCCTTCCAGTCGCGAGCGAAGGCCGCCACGCGATTGTAGGAGCCGTCGTAGCCGAGGGTGGCCAGATCGGCGTGCAATTGCTTGGTCGTCCGCTTCTGCTTGCGGGACTTCCCGGCCTCCTGCCGCAGCATCTGCGATAGCTTGTCGGCGTAAGGGTCCAGCTTGCTCGGGCGATCAGGGATGTTGAACTTCGGTTCAACGGTGTCCGAGCGCAGGTATTTGCGGACTGTGTTCCTCGACAGCCCCGTGCGCCGCGATATCTCTCGGATCGAGAAATGATCTCGATAATGCCAGCGTCGGATGACGCTCAATAACTCCATGTCGATCACTCCGTCGTCCCCTGCCTAGGCCAAGGGGGAAAGGTTCGAACATGGGTCAGTTCTCGGTGGAAAAACCCGTAGCGCCCGGGTCAGTTCTCAGTGGAAATCAACACTTGTGGTCGCCCCGGGTTGGAAGAATATGCAGCATGGTCAGGTCGAGCGTCCTTTTGCTTGTGGTTGGGATGAGCGCTGCGGACCGCATCCGTAACTAGGCTACCTAGAGCATGGGTAAAGCAAAAGGCATTTCATCAGCTACAGTCTGTGGCCCCTTCCTTGCACGGTCGGAGCCGGCGCGAACCAGCTGGTCTAACGGTGGCCCCGTGCTCCAAGCCAAGGTCGCGCAATTTGGGATATCAGCGATGCTCATTGAAGCAGGGTTCGACATTGCATTTGAATGCCCCGCTCAGACGCCGATGCTCCTTCAACTCAGCGTCCACCCCTCGCGTGATGCGGATTTGCTCACGCCTGACAAGATCAACTGTGATCCCATTCTAGCGACCCGCTCCTATATCGATCACTTTGGCAATCGCGTCACACGGGTTGAGGTTCCCGCGGGCCTCGTCGCATTCTCCAATCGCTTCGTCATTCAGGACTCGGGCCAGCCAGAAGAAACGCCGCCCGACGTGGATATGACCCCGATCGCCGACCTTCCCGATGATGTACTGCTATTCCTACTTCAAAGCAGGTATTGCGACAGCGACAAGCTCGCTGATTTCGCCTGGTCGAATTTCGGGATGATATTGGGCGGCCGCCAGCGCGTGCAGGCGATTTGCGATTTCGTGCACGCGAAGATTCGCTTCAGTTATCCTGATGCGCGCCCCACCCGCAGTGCCAGCGATTCCATGCATGAAGGGATTGGCGTATGCCGCGACTTCGCGCATCTCGCCATAGCGCTCTGCCGGTGCATGAACATTCCCGCGCGGTATTGCACTGGCTATCTCGGCGACATCGGCGTTCCGGTTGATCCCAATCCCATGGATTTCAGCGCCTGGTTTGAGGCCTTCCTGGACGGACGTTGGTACACAATGGATGCGCGCCACAACCATCCCCGCATCGGGCGCATTGTCATGGGGCGGGGTCGCGACGCGGCGGACGTTGCGATGTCGACCGCCTTTGGGATCGCAAAGCTTGCCCGCTTTGAGGTGGTGACCCAGGAGCAGGTTCAGGCTGGCTGATCACAAACGTCCTCTAACATCGCCTGAGCGCAAGCGGCGTTCACCGCGGGCGATCCATCGGCGAGCATGGCGAGGCACACCAGAAGCAAGAGCCGAGCTCCGAACTTCCCCACCAGCCGCGCAAGGGCGGCGGCAAGGTCCGCCATCCCGGTCTCTTCTTCGACAATATACCATCCTCGTTGCCCGCGACGAGGCCGCGACTGTCGACACCCTGTCGCCAAATGTTGATTGCGCCTCGATCGTGCTGGCGTCGGACGCGCGCCGCCAACCGCTTCATTGCGACGGCGGTAAGGCCATCGTCGCCTTCCGCGTGCAGCGCGAACATCCCGGTCCATCGTGCCTGCGTCGGCCAGACGAGCAGCGAGATGACAGAGGTTCATGAGTTACGACCTAAGACGCCCGACAGCGAAAAAATTACGGTGAACCTGGGCTTCATCGATCTCGGACGCGTGGACCTCATGGTTCGGGACGGCTTCTACGCTAATCGTGCTGACTTCATCCGCACAGCCGTTCGAAACCAGCTCGAACGGCAGGACGACGCAGTCCGTCAATCGGTGGCGCGCAGACAACTCAAGCTCGGGCTGTCGCACTATACGCGGCGGGATCTTGAGGCGGCCCGCGATGCCGGGACACCGCTCCACATCCAGGTTCTCGGCCTCGCCACCATCGCCAGCGATGTCACGCCTGAACTCGCCCGCGCCACCATCGCATCCGTGCAGGTGCTCGGCGCCTTCCAGGCCAGCCCGGCCGTGAAGGCGGCGCTGGCCGACCGCACCACCTGAACATCTCAACAAGCCGCCCGTCCGCCAGGCATCCCGCCTGTATCGACGCCGGTCAGCAAAGCACAATCATGAACGCGTTCTCGAAGATCGACATGGGCGAGGTCACCCGTCTCACACAGGCCGGCAAGCTCGCCGAGGCTATGGCGATGCTTCAGGGTCAGACAGCATCTGACATTGCTCGGCATAGCCCCGGCTCGGAGGTCCCTCGATTAACCCTAGGGATCAAGCTCCGATCGCCACCGTTCCCCACTATCGACATGGTCGCCCCCTCGGCTCCAGGTGACGCCTGGACGGCTCCTACTCAATTCAAACAGTGGGCTGCCGGCGAGTCCTCACCGCCCTTCAAAGCCGGGGGGCCGCCCGACCTCGCGCAGATAATGCAGGGGTTTCGTGGGCTACCAAATTGGGCGCGCTATCTACTGTCGGTGACGGCTTAGGAACTGCGCGAGTGGCGCCGGTCCACGTGCCGGAAGGGGCTCGATTCGAGGAGCGGATCTTCTCGAACGACGCGGGAAGTCGGACCTACAAGGTGTACGTGCCGAGCGGCTATACGGGCCAGTCCCTCCCGGTCGTGATCATGCTGCACGGCTGCACTCAGAACCCCGACGACTTTGCCGCTGGCACACGGATGAACGAAGTCGCGGAGGAGCAGACGTTCCTGGTCGCCTATCCGCATCAGCCCCAGTCGGCAAACATGCAAAAATGCTGGAACTGGTTCAACGCTGGAGACCAGCAGCGCGAGAGCGGCGAGCCATCACTCATCGCTGGCATCGCCATGCAGGTCGTTGAGGAGTTCTCCGCTGATCCGACACGTGTCTATGTGGCGGGCCTCTCGGCTGGCGGCGCAGCGGCGGCGATCATGGCGGCCACCTATCCTGATATTTTTGCAGCCGTCGGCGTCCATTCGGGGCTCGCCTGCGGCGCGGCCCGGGACATGCCGTCGGCCTTCGCCGCCATGGGCGCGGGCGGGACGATTCGGCCGAAGGTGAAGGACCGACGGTGCCGACCATCGTCTTCCATGGCGATGCCGACCGGACCGTCAACCCTTGCAACAGCGACCAGGTCATCGCCCAGGCAAGGCAGGATGCGGCGCTAACCAAGATGGGTGACGCATGGCGAGACGCCAGGGGGCATGGCTTATACCCGCACGGTCCAACTCGACGACGCCGGCGGGGAAGTCCTTGAGCAGTGGGTCCTTCACGGCGCGGGCCATGCTTGGTCCGGCGGCACTGCCAGCGGCTCCTACACGGATGGGCGCGGACCCGACGCCAGCCGGGAGATGATCCGCTTCTTCCTGGCGCATGCGAGTGCAAAGGCGGCGACTAAAGCATTGATGCATCTGAAAGTCGGCCCGGACGGTGGCGAAAGTCGAGAAGCCGGGTCGCCTACGGTGCGCTCGCATCGCTGTTTGGCGGTGATGCGGAGCGCAAGAGAAGCTGAGCAGGTTTTAAAATGGCCCGGAGCCAGCCCTAGGCCAAATCGGCCACGCGCCCGTGCCAGTCAACCCCGGTCTCATGAGACAGTCTCAGTCTCGTCTCTCAGGCCCCTGGGACTGAAACAGTCTCACAAATCCCCATTCTGCACCTGATGGACTCTCCGCCCGACATTCGTGGCACCCTGGCACTGTGCCCACGGGTGCCAGGTGGACGACGTTGTTGCACACGAGAGTGCCAAGTTCGCGCGAACTCAGTGCCACTTCACGCATGAAACATGTCGTTTAGTTTCCAGCCCAGCGAGGTTGCTGGGGTCCCCCCGGCACCGGACTTGTTATGGGGAGGGGTGGGGGCCATTCGTTCGCCAGCCGGAAAACTTTCAACTCAGACCTCTCCTGGCTGCGTCTCAGCGTCTGGCCGCAAAATCACCCATGTGACCTTGAGGCAGCCGCTCCTGCCCGCTTAGTTCAGCCCAGCAGCCTTGAGCCTCTTATAGACGTTTCCCCGCTTGCACCCGACGACCTTGGCGATCTCAGTGGCGCCCATTCCTTCTTTGCGCAGGGCGACAATGCGCGCGCGATCGAAGGTACAGGGCGGCCCTGGTAAACGCCCTTCGCCTTTGCAGCTTCGATGCCGGCGCGTTGCCGATCACGGATGAAGCCAAGCTCCATCTCAGCGACCATGCCCAGCACAGTGTTAGTACTGCCCGCAGTCTCAACTCGGTGTAAGCTTGCGTCAGCTAGTTGACACACGTCATCGCTCCTGGTACGAGCTGACAAGCTTACGGACCAGGAAAATGACGGATTACGGGTATTGCAGGGTGTCGACGGCTCGACAGGCGAGCGAGGGCGAGAGCCTGGATGTGCAACGTCGACAGATCGAAGGCTATGCCCATATGCACGGGCTCACGCTTCGAGAGGTGGCAATCGAAGAAGGCGTGTCCGGGTCCGTGCCGGTGCAGGAGCGGCCGAAAGGTGGTCCGTTATTCGCCAAGCTTCGGAAAGGCGACGTCGTCATTGCGGCGAAGCTCGACCGGTTGTTCCGCTCCGCGCTCGATGCGCTGCAAGTGGTGGAGGACCTACGCAAACGAGGCGTTAGCCTGCACCTGCTCGATCTCGGCGGCGACATCTCTGGCAATGGGCTGTCGAAGTTGTTTCTAACAATCGCCGCCGCCTTCGCCGAGGCCGAGCGCGACCGCATCCGGGAACGGATCGGGCAGGTTAAAGCTGATCAGAGGGCGCGGGGCCGTTATCTCGGCGGCATCATGCCCTTCGGCTATCGGCGCGGCGAGCTCGGCGAACTAGCGCCGCATGAGGCCGAGCAGGCGGCTATCCGCGAGATGCTCGCCTTGCGTTCTCACGGAAAGCCGCTCCGGGCCATAGCGGAGGCGATGCGGGCCAAAGGCTTCAAGATCAGCCACGAGGGCGTGAAGGGCGTCCTAGGGGCGCACAGCCCTTCCTCCTGAGGACGACGCGCCCGTCGTCAATCCGCCCAAGCCGGTCACTTTAGAGCTGCTTGGAGGGGCTCATCGGGTGCGCAAAGTACCTCGATGCGAGACCTGATTTCACAGCCAGGCTGCTGAATTTAATTTTGGCCCAGAAATATAGCGCCGGGGCCGACTTTTACGTGTCGATCCATTTGATCGTGATGTCTTGAGACTCTGTGGTTTCGCGACACGGCGTCCTACGCCTTCCCCAGCCGCGACGCCGCCCGGCCTCAGTATGGCGCAGGACGTACGCTGCAGCTCGCATGCGCGTCATCACGCTGTCGCTGTTCAGACCGTCCCATAGCACCTGCTGGGCGGCGTCGATCTCCTGCTCAATCTGCTCGAAAACGGCGTCCGCCAACATTGGCTGAGCACGCACCAATCTTCGCAAGCTCGCGCTCGCAATCCCGAGCGTCCGCGCCGCACTCGTCACACTCCCGCCCGCTTCGACCAGTGCTTGCTTAACGGTCGCGGGGGAAATCGTTGGCGCCATCACCGAGGCAACTTTCCGGCGCGCAAGTCTCGCAGCACCTCCCAACGTTTTACAATTTTCGCGCGCCGCAGTGAAAACGTCAGCCACAAGCGTCGGTCCAGGACCCGGCCAGGTCGGGGATTGAGACGCGCTGGGCCGTCATCGATCAGCTTGCGCAATTTTTCGATCCGCTGTTCGCGCGCCGTCGAACGCTGCTCTGGTGACCCATAGGAAATGCGGTGGAAGTTGCCGCAGCAATACGAGCACATCGGCCGGCCGTCGTTGAGCCTGAGACGGCGAACCCGCCTGTCGCATCGCGGGCACAGGAAAAAGCTCCAGGACCCACCGTTCGGAAATCGGCGGTGCTCGAGCCGCACTTCGCGAGTGAGCTCGATCGCGCCAAAGCCGATCCATACGCTGGTCATGTCGGCGGTTATCTCGCCCTCGGCCCGGAGCCGCGAAACGCTCTCCGACGCGGGAAGGGACTCCAGCAACAACCTGTGCGCAGCCATAACCTCAGAATATCATCGAGCTGACGGGCGGGAAACGGTGTCTCGCGGCGGAGTGAGGGCGCGTGGGAGAATTGACGCAACCGAGCAGGTTCCGAGCGGGCCTCGGGTTTTGGAAGCGCCGGACCGACCGATGCCCGCACAACTTTTTCAGGCCCTTAGAGACTGGGGCTACCGGACACTGACACTGACAATGGCGCTGTCTTAGTGCCTCCTGGCACTGCTTGGCACTGTTGGTGTGCCAGCGGGCAAGGGAAACTCAAAAACAGTCATTCTCAATTCGACAGGGGATGTCGCAAACGGGCGGAAAGCGCGCCTACAGCAGTCGCCTCGAGAACGACCGGAGTCCGCACGAAAGCCGCCCTTCCATTGCGCTCACTTTCCGAGCTATTCAGGCCTTCTGTGGCTTGTCTGTGATCCCTAAGGCGGATCGCTAAGCGCGTCGTCAGACTTGCATCCCTCATCCGACGAAATGACGCACTTGTCGTCGTCCGACAGGGCCTGACGATGGTCTCCATCGAGGGGGATATGGTCGTCGGCAAACTGAACGAGCGCGTGAATGCTCGGCAGGAAAGGCCAAGTGTATCGCTTTCCGCTAATCGAGGTCGCGACAATCCGATCGGGATTATGTTCGATGGCGAGCGCCGCGACGCCTTCGGGACTGGACCAGTTCGCAATCGAACGCCGACCGAGCCCGATGATGAACAAGGCCAGCTTGGCGTCCTTCGACGCCACGATCGCGCGATCGCCGTCCTTGGCGTAAGCAGTGACCTCTCCGAATTCGTGGGGTAAATCGACCGACGAGATCCAGGACGGCGGTTCGGAAGGTTTGGCCCCCACGTCCCCTTGCGACCGCCCGTCCTCGGATCGCGCGACAGGCGAACGTTCGTCCCATATTCGGATGGTCTTGTCCTGCGAGCCTGAGACAAGCGTGTTGCTGGCCGGACTGTAGGCAATCAGATAAACAGGTCCTGCATGTCCGCGGAGCTGCGTCGGTTTTTCTTTTGCTGCGATCCTGTCCGTCAGCCAGATCCGGATAACCCGGTCGTCGCCCGACGCAGCAAGGTACCGCCCGTCCTGGCTGAAGCTCAGATTGTAAGCGGTTCCGCCCGAACCAGCCAGAGTCTCAAAGCTTCGATCGCGGATGTTCCAGACGACGATCTCCCCGTTCTGAAGCGACGCGGCAAGCATATTCGGGTCTTTGGTGTTGAACTCCACGGCGAGCACGTTGGCGGGTTTCTCCGTCTTCGGCTTGAGTGGCTGCACAATGCCGCTGTTATTCGGGTCCATGAGATCAATTTCTGAATTCGCGGCTCCGACCGCAATCCATTTTCCGTCGGGAGAGATTGCGACGTCAAACGGCAGGGCCGGAATTTGTGTCGCCAGAGGCGTGGGGGTCTAACTCGCGATATCCCAAAGGACGGGCGGCTGGAATCGCGATGCGGTGACGGCCCATTTTCCGTCGCTGCTGAATCGCGGCAGACCGCCGAGGTTTAGCGAACCGCCAAGCGTGACCGTCTCATCCTTCCCGCCAGACTTACAGCTCGGAAACAGATGCCGGATCTCCGGATGTGAGCATGGCCTCAAGAGGAGAGCCTTGCTGTCATAATTAACGCCGAGCCAGTCGCCGGCGACGCTCCAGGTCAATCCGAACTTGGCCGGCGCCGGCAGCGAAACCTCGCCGATCGTCTCGCCCTTCTCAGCGCCCCGGAACACGATCGACGCGTTGTCGAGGCTTGCGATGACAGTTCCGTCCGGGGAGAAGGCAATTCCGGACACCGGATTTTGGAGGCCGGAAAACTCGCGCCGTTCATGGAGCTGACGAAGCCCCGCCATCAGCACGCGCTCGGTCTTGGGCAAGTCCGGCAGCCCGAGCTGTTCCGCCTGAGCCGCGACCAGGAGAGCCTTTGCCGGTCCCTCATTGCCGAGCGAATATTCCGCTCGATCCGCAATCGCCTGGGCGTGCGCGCGCAACGAGTTCATGTGCGCCGTGTAGAACAGGTACCACGGAACGCCCACGGCCAGACAGACCACGGTCGCTTCCAGCGCTAGCGTCCGCATCCTGCGGATGAAGTTGGCCTTCAGACTGGCGCGCCGGTAGCTGTCAACGCTGGCAATGGCGGCGTCGGCGGAAGAATAGTTCCGTCTCGCATCGCTGTCGCTCGAGAAATATCGATGATACCAGGTGCCGCTCGGCTTCGAGCTTTGCCACCAGCGCTCGAACTCATCGAGGCCGGGCTGTCCTTCGAGCGATTTCGGATTCTGGCCGGCGTTTTTCCATTGAGCAGCCGCGGCCAGATAACCACAAATCCTTTCGGCCTTCTGGCTCTCCAGAACGACCCAGTCCCTTGTTCGATTCCAGGTGCGAATGAGCGCCTCATGGCTGACGTCCAAGAGCCTTTCGTCACAGGATTCAGCCGGACGGATGTCTAAGAATGAAGCTCTTTGATCCGCGAAGGGCGCGATCACGTGCTCGAGCTCGTCGTCACGGCAGGCCGCGATCCCCCGGACTTCTCCAAATGTCGCCGGACAGCGGCGGATTCGGCCCTGATCATCCTGTTCCGCGAGCCGGCGAAAGAGCACCTCGGCGATCGACCGGTATTCCCGTTTTTCCCCCTCCGCGACTTCAAGCATCTCATCGGCATGCTTTTTGAGGATTCCCTTCATGCCGCCGAAATCTTTGTAGTCCTTCGCGGTGAGCAGGATTGGCGAGTTCGCGTCGCTGCGCTTTTCAGGCGCCTCGTCCGCGGCCCGTTGCCAAAGCCATAAAAGCGCGTGCTGCATCAACGGCAGACTGTCGGGATCGTAGTTCATACCGGCATGCATTTCGGAGAGAATGTCGTCAACGAGACGTTTCTCGACGCTTGCGCCGTAGTCCTGAGCCGGGCGCTCAATCGCGTCGCGAAGCTCGGTCGCCGTCAAGATGGGAGTGAGATAGCTGCAGTGGTTGACGGCTTCCGACAGAGTCGGAAAATTCGAGCAGTTTCCCAGATAGTCTGATCGCATCGTGAAAACGACGAACAGCGCCGGGTGCGGCCTCGCGTATTGGGCGCTGAGAAGCTTGACGAACCGATCGACCTCCGCGGCCGTTTCGATCTGGTTGCCGAATATCTCTTCAAACTGGTCGACAAGAAGCAGGTAGCGAGCGGTGTTCTTCCCCGGGCCCCTCGGTAAGGCGTCGCGCAAAAACGATGTTGCGGACCAGAGCCCTCCATCCTCCTCCTCGAAGCAGGAGAGGAATGCTTGAGGCCCAGCGTCGTCCGCCACGCCCCCCGACTCGCCTAGCTTAGTCATGTTCCCGGCCGAACTCGCCCTCGCCACGACTTCAGAGCGCTCTGGAGCGGCCCGCTGCCTTTCGAGTGTTTTCGAAAATGCCGCCGCGAGGCTTTCCACCGGCCTGCGGCCCGGCCGCATTGTGACGACCCGCCAATTATGGCCCTCGTTGGTCAGAAGGCCCGCCTTCAGGGCGGGGATGACTCCCGCCTTGATGAGCGACGACTTGCCGCAACCGGAGGAGCCGAGAATGAAGACCATTCGGCTCTTGAGGAGGCCTGCGAGAACGTCATCTTTCTGCGAATTGCGGCCGTAGAAAATCCCGGCTTCGTTCATTTTGAACGGCCTTAGGCCGGGATAGGGGTATCTTGGTGGTGGATCTGGGCGCGTGGGAGGGCTTGGCGCGGAATGAGGGTCCGGAGGAACGGTGAGCAGAGCGTCGGTCATTGGACAAGGCTTTGGCCGGGTCGCTGCGAAGCGGCATTCACGGCTGCGATAAAGGCCCTAGAATCGATGATCGACGGCGCTCCGCCAAGAAGCTTCGGATCAATCTTAGATTTAAGGTGCTTCTTGAAGGTGTTCTCATCTACCTCCAAGTCCTTGAAAGTCTGGAAGCTGAAGTTACTTACGTCGACGTCTCCCTTGTCGGCCTGGTACTGGGGGCCAACGATCAAGAGGCGCGTCTTCGCTGGCTCCTCGGGGGAACTGACCTGCCTGAGCTCGCGCAGGACGTCGAACGCCCAGTCCCATTCCTGGTCAAAGCACAGCACAATGATCGTGTCCGACTGCTTGATATTTTCCGCCAACGCGGACAAGCGGATCTGACCGGACGGCGACATAGACGCGGGCAGGATCGACACGCGATCGGTTTCGCAAACGGCCTTCAAGACGCGTTCGTGAAATTGCTTGTATTCGTCGGTTCGGGTCAAAAGATTGGAGCAGACAATCGCCCGCCTGACGAGCTCATTTTGAACTCATGCTTGACAAATTCTGCTTCACAAACGCCGAGAACTCCTCCGCGCTCTTTGCGTCATCGCAGAGTCCTCCCTTGATCCCCGCCAATTCGGTCGGCAGGGTGTCGAGATATCTGGCGTAAGCCTCGGACTGGATTTCGTCGGGCTTCTGGATGTTCTTCCAGACAAAACAGCGCTTCCTCTGTTCCCGCGCCATGCGGACCTGATAACTGACGAATCCTCCTGGATCCCCCTTTGGCCAGGCCCCGCAGTACTCGTTTGCAAGCACAATGACCGCGTCGGCGTGGGGGAGATATCGGCCGAAGGACGTGTTGAGCGATTGCTGGTCAGAAATATCGTCGTCCGCTTCCGGCAGCGTCTGCATTTCGAGCGCCGACAGCGCCTTGCGCACCTCGCTTCGCTGGCGGATCAGGCTGTCGGAGCAATAGCCCAGAAGAAGCTTCCGACCGACGAACACGGGGACGGCCGCTCCGTTCCCGTTGGGCGCCTTGTTCTGCTGCGAATACTTCATTCGCCGAAGCTGAGTGGCGATCTCGCTTGCTAGGCGCCGAACTCCCGTCCAGTATTCCTTGTCAGAATCCGCATTTGGCGCCGGGAAGCCAAGCGGCGCCCAATCCTCCGGGCCGACCTTGCCGAAGAATTCCATCCCTAGAAGCGATTTCTGCTTGTCGTCGCGCAGCGCCGCCGGCCACGAATCCCGATCGGTCGGGCCAATCGAGACAACAAAGGTTCGGTCCTGACGCGAGACTGGAGCAAATCCGCCCGCAGCCTCTGAAAACAGTCTTGCTTCCTCGCAGCACCAGGACGATCGAAGGTAATAGGGCGACACTAGGGTCAGAAGCAGTGCCGAGCATTTGACCTCTTTTTCCAGGTTGCCCTCGAGCGACCCGGTCATGCTCAGCTTGGGATCCATCCAGACATCCGCCGCCTCTTCGTCCGTGCGGACGCTGCTCGCCAGGATCATATCCAGTTGGGAGCGCAGTTTGTCGACGAATATGTGCGACCACTCATAAACCGGGTTTCGCCGCTGGTCACTATACCCGTCCGACAGGTCTTTCCCGTGAGCGTAGCTTACAAAAATATCGTGCTCGAATAAGCCACCGACGAAGGACACGGACGCCTCCCCGAATTAGTTTCTCATTGAGACGCTAGATTCTCCATTGATCGGTCCGAACGCGCCCAATTCGCAACGTTCCAAACTCAATACACGTCCACGAAAGGTTTGCTGTGATCGCTGTCACACAACCAGAGGGTTGCAGTCTTACGAAAGAATTTTCTCCCGCTCCTCCGCGCGCGATCATCTGGGTCTGCGACGATAACCGTATGACGTCGAAGGCTCGCTTAACGGCACGCCCAACGAGGTCGCTATTTCAACGGCGTCTCCTTCACGTTGAACAGCGCTGCGCATGATCCCAGCCGAGGCCTGCGCTTGCTCGCGACGGCAGGGCTGAAGGGTGGGGAGCAGCTTCCGTAGCGCGATGGCAGGGCGGGGGCGCGTCTGTGTAATACGGCCGTCAAGGCTACGAACAAAAGCCCTCTTTGCGCAATCGACGCCTTCAGCCGAAGTCCGCTTTCTCCCGCTTCCCGCCCGTCCATCGGGCCAATTCTGAAGGGCAGCTCGGGGTCGAATTGAGGCGCTGAAGTTTGGTCGTCGAATGACCGGTTTGGCGAACCACACTCAAGAGAAAGCCGCCACCCGGCCACTTCGCAAACCCACTCCGGTACTGGGTTGCAGTTTACAATGCTGGGGTTCAGAAATGTCCGAAGCGGGTCCAGTCCGGCGCAGTTGTGTGCTCAGGGTGAGGGAGGGGCGTGACAAAACCCTTTATGGATCAAAGGGGCGACTTTTCCCTCACCTTCCGAATAAGTCGTTGATATCGCACAAATCTCGCACATTCTCGTCCGAATCGTGACTTATCAATGGGTTACGCGGGCTTTTCGAGAAAAATATTTCTCGCGCCCTTCTCGCGGCGTGAAGACCCGCCGGAATGGGCGCCTCCTGCTTTTGGGCCATGCGCAAGCGCAGGTTTGTTCATGGGGCAAGCTTAGCGCTGTTTCTGATTGTCTGCAAGAGATTGCGCGTCAGAGCCGTTCCCTTTCGGCCGCTTTAATCCAAAGGCAGCTCGGTCTAGCGTCCGCCGGAGACGGTCACCACGCTGCCGGTGACAAAGGCGGCGGCAGGCGAAATGAGCCAAGCTGCAGCCTCCGCGATTTCCTCCGGAGCGCCGACGCGGCGCAGCGGGGTCATCCCCTCGATGCGCTCGCGGAAGCCCGGTTGGGCGATCTGGTCGCGGGTCATGTCGGTTGCGGTGAAGCCGGGCGCGACGACGTTGGCGCGGACGCCTTCGGGCCCGACCTCGGTTGCGAGGCCCTTGGTAAAGCTTTCCACCGCCCCTTTCGTCGCTGCATAAGACGCAGAGTCCGGGCAGCCCGCCAAGCCTCGCGGCGATCGACGAAATGTTGACGATCGACCCGCCGGTCCCGCCGTGCTTGGTCGAGAGCCGAAGCACGGCCTCCTTGCAGGCGAGGATGGTTCCGATCACATTAATAAGAAAGAGCTGCGTCAGCTCCGCAGCCTCACGCTGGTCGGTCGTAGCGAAGCGCCCCGTGGCGCCGGCGTTGCTGACGAGGCCGGCGAGCGGCCCCAGCGCTTTGGTCGCCTGCTCAAACAGACGATGAAGCTGGCCTGCGTCCGCTACGTCGGCCTGGAAAGCTTGCGCCCGCCCGCCCGTCTTCTTGATTTCCGCGACCGTCGCCTCAGCGGCTTTGGCGTCGGCGGCGTAATTGACGGCGACTGCGTATCCATCCGCGGCGAGGCGGCGGCAGATGGCCGCGCCGATGCCGCGCGAGCCTCCGGTGACGATGATGAGGCCTGAGGGCATGACGAGGATGTAGCTCCGCACAAGATGTTCGGTGGATACTGAAGGCGAGCCTCGCGTCGGTCAATTCAACTGCGCGCGACGCCTCACGGCTTCAAGCGCCATCCAGTGCGGAAGATCCATGCCAGGATCGCGAGGCAGACGGCGATGAACAGCGCGGTGAAGCCGAGGCTCGCGCCGACGCTGACATCGCCCCGGCCATAAAAACTCCAGCGAAAGCCGCTGATCAGGTAAACCACCGGATTGAACAGGCTCACCGCCCGCCAGAACGGCGGCAGCATGTCGATCGAATAGAAGGCGCCGCCGAGGAACGTGAGCGGCGTCACCACCAGGGACGGGATGACGGCGAGCTGCTCGAAGTTCTTGGCCCAGATGCCGATGATGAAGCCGAACAGGCTGAAGGCGATCGAGGTCAGCGCGAGAAAGGCGATCATCCAGAACGGATGCTCGATTTGCACCGGCACCAGCAGCGAAGCGGTTATGAGAATGATGAGGCCGATCGCGATCGACTTGGTCGCCGCGGCGCCGACATAGGCGCAGACCGCCTCGGTGGAGGATATCGGGGCCGAGAGAAGCTCGTAGATCTGCCCTGTGAATTTGGGGAAGTAGATGCCGATCGAGGCGTTGGAGATGCTCTGCGTTAGAAGCGAAAGCATCATGAGGCCGGGCACGATGAAGGCGCCGTAGCTGACCCCGCTCACTTCGCGAATGCGCCCGCCGATCGCGGCGCCGAAGACGATGAAATAGAGCGCTGTCGTGATTACGGGTGTCGCCACGCTCTGCAGAATTGTGCGCTGCGTGCGTTGCATCTCCGCGCGGTAAATCGACCAAACACCATTGAGATTGATCGCCGAGACCGTCACGCCGCGCGCCCCACCAGATCGACAAAAATGTCTTCAAGCGTCGTTGTGCTGGTGTCGAGATCCTTGAAATCGACGCCGATCTCGTTGAGGCGACGCAAAAGCGTCGGCACGCCGGTGTCCTCGGCCGCCGCATCGAAGCGATAGGAGAGGCGACGACCCTCGTCCTCGAGTTCGAGCGGCCACCCCTCCAGTTCCTTGGGCAGCGCCGGGAGCGCCTTCTGCAGGGCGAGCGTCAGGCGCCGCTTGCCAAGCTTGCGAATGAGCGCCGCCTTCTCGTCCACCAGCACGATCCGGCCGTGGTTGATGACGCCGACCCGGTCCGCCATCTCCTCGGCTTCCTCGATATAGTGGGTGGTGAGAATGACCGTCACGCCCTGGCCGCGGAGGCGCCGAACGAGCGCCCACATGTCGCGTCTGAGATTGACGTCGACGCCAGCCGTCGGCTCGTCAAGGAACAGGACGTCCGGCTCATGGGCCAGCGCCTTGGCGATCATGACCCGCCGTTTCATGCCGCCCGACAACTCGACGATCCGCGTATCGCGCTTGTCCCACAGCGAAAGATCGCGCAGCAATTGTTCGATATAGGCGGGATTAGCCGGCCGCCCGAACAGCCCCCGGCTGAATGTCGCTGCCCGGCGAACAGTGGAGAAAATGTCGAGCGCGATCTCTTGCGGCACGAGCCCGACTATGGACCTGGCGGCTCGGTAGTCCCGAACCACGTCGTGGCCGTCGATCCGGACTTGGCCCGAAGTCATCGACACGGAGCCGCAGACGACCCCGATCAGCGTCGTCTTGCCGGCCCCATTCGGGCCCAGCAGAGCAAAAATCTCGCCTCTGGCGATTTCCAGATCGACCGCGTCGACCGCGACGAGGCCCGACTTGTAACGTTTGGTCACAGCGGCGATCGATATCATCGGCGGCATCGCCGGTCCTCCCCTGCACGCGCTTCTAGGGCGCGGCTAAGGGGCGCAGCGACGGCGCCGCGCGGGCCGGGGCCGCGAACCTTGTTCCGGCCGCGCCCGGTATGTAGGGGCATCAACGCCGCGCGTCATCCCCTTGGCGGGCAGACCTCACAGGAAAGCACGCTTGAGAGCGTAGCCCGCCCGCGTCGATTAGCGGTCTTCTGCGCTTCTCGCCGAACAGCGTCCGGCGCCGGATCAGAAGTCTAACCAGTCCCTGACGAAAATCAGAAGGCCATCGGCACGAAGAAGCAGTAAACGCCGGACTGGATTCCGCTCCCGTCATCCCGATAGAAGATCCAGTAGTCCCCGTCCTGACTGGGCAGCGCCTGGCCGACGGGAATACGACGGACGTAGCCATCGACAGAGTAAAAGTCGTCAGAAATCCGGTGCACCTGGTCTGGGCGAAGATGATGCGCGTCCGCCGGTCCGCAGCACGACGCCTTCACCCAATCGGGAACAGGTTTCCCGTCCGACCAATAGTCATGGGCCTCCGCCCCTGTAGCAGACAAGGCAAACAATATTGCAGCGATTCGAGCGATCATCTCAGTCCCCTTATCCGGGTTTCTAAGTTGGAGTGATGCCGAATCCCTGGGAGTCTTCCTCCTTTCAACTCAAGTCGACGCTGAACTCCGCCAGAGCAAGTCTCATGCCGCCGGCTCAACTCAATGATGTAATGCTGCTGCCGGAAGGGTCCAATTGGCAAGCGCGAGTTCACGACAAATTTGAGGGGTTCACCCAGGATTTCGACGATGATCGACGAATCCGGACTGCGCTGAGGTCCAGCCGCGGACCGCTTAGCGAATTCGCCTTCGCCCGGCGCCCGGTCGCGGAAGACGGCCACAGCGTGGCGCAAAATTGAGCAGCATCAGCGTGGCGCAATTTTGTGCGGCTCCTTTCTCGCCTCCAGGCTCGTCGCAGGCCTCAATTCCGCGGTTTCGGGAATGTTCCCGAGCTTCCGATCACGCAGCCGTGTCCGATCATGCAAGAACTCGATGTTTCTGCGGTAAGCGATTGACTTGCAAGTAATCGCTCAGCCAATGGCATTGGAGCTCATCGACGCGGGAACGGCCAGACGAGACGGCTCTAGAGGCGCCATCGGCGCGGCTAAACAACCAAGACGCGGACGACATCGGCGCTTATTCCGAGGTATTCCCGGAGGCTACGCTGCTCTTTGCCAAATTCAGGGCCCGCTGCAGGTGGTCTTCGATCTTTGGGAGGGTGCGTTGGGCAAATTCCTTCAGGCTCGGATCGGCGCCATTCTGGATCTCGTATTGGAAAAGCGCTTGATTGCCTTTCTGGTAATCGACTTGGCCGTCCACATAATCACGGTCGAACGCCGCGCCTGCGTTGGACTTGAGGGAAGCAATCATTAAATCGTAAGCGCCTCGCAACAACGTCTCGGGAGGCGCCACGATTCGCTTCCGTTGCAGGATTGAGTTGAGGCCATCAACGACTGGTATATGGGACACCACCATGAGATGCGCGTAGTCGCGGATTTCAGCGGTGGCCGCTTTCTTCTCGGCAATGCGGCCCGAAGCGATCTGAAAGGGGGCGCCGAGATTGGCCTGGGCGACGAAATTGGCGTCCACCGGACTCAAGGCCGAAGCAGCGTTCGAAGCCGCTTCTGCAGCGCCGTTCGTCTGCGCGGAGGCGGGTTCGCCGGCCATTAGCAACAGCAGCGCGAGGCCGGAAACCAGAGTCCGAATTCAATTCATCTAGCCTACTCCTGTGTTACTCAATCTGTATGTTGTTGCGGCGATCAAAGGCGAAATCGCCGATCAGGTGCGGCTGCAACCGGGTTGGGCTCATTGAAGGGAAAGTCTGCGACGCAGCTAGTGAGGCGCATCTGGGCACTGCTTGCGGGGGCCAGAGTCATCGGCAGCTGAAGCCCGGCTTTTGATCTGCCCACCTTCGCGGCGTCTCCGGAGCGGCGCGCGGCGCCCAGAGCGATCAAGTTATCCTTCTCCACTGTAGGTCCTTCTCAGTCGCATTCTCTTCCACGCTGCTTTCGTAGACGCAGATGAGCCCGACGTTTCTCTGCGATCTTGCTTTGCTGGGCGTTGGCGACAGGATGTGAGGCCACTCGCCACTGGCTTTACATTGCCGGCAGCGCGCAGGCTGCTCCATCAGCTTCAAGGTTAGCCTTCGCAGCGAATGGTTTGACCGTATAATGCTTAAGTGTGAGATCCCGCGGAACGTAACCCGGCAGCGCCTTTCCAATTTGCGCCGCGGCTGCTTTAGCGCGCTTCGACCGGGTCCCGCCTCCCTTGCCGCGACTCAAGCCTCGGGGTAACCCGAGAACCGATGGCCAAACATGTTCCGCCGCCCCCGCCTCCTCCGCCCTCGGAGCCGATAGAGGTCAAACTGCGCGACGCGCTCGAGGAGCGCTATCTCGCCTATGCCCTTTCCACCATCATGGGACGGGCGCTCCCCGACGCCCGCGACGGACTGAAGCCCGTGCACCGCCGCATTCTCTACGGCATGCACATCCTGAGGCTCGATCCCGGCTCGGCGTTCAAGAAATGCGCGAAGATCGTCGGCGACGTGATGGGCTCGTTCCATCCGCACGGCGACCAGGCGATCTACGAGGCGCTCGTGCGCCTCGCGCAGGACTTCGTCTCGCGCTATCCGCTGATCGAGGGCCAAGGCAATTTCGGCAACATCGACGGCGATAACGCCGCCGCCTACCGCTATACCGAAGCGCGCATGACCGATGTCGCGCGCCTCATCATGGAGGGCGTCGAGGAAGATTCGGTCGACTGGCGCGACAACTATTCCGGCGACACCAAAGAACCGATCGTCATGCCCTCGGCGGTCCCGAACCTGCTCGCCAACGGCGCCCAGGGCATCGCGGTCGGCATGGCGACGTCGATTCCGCCGCACAACATCGCCGAGCTTTGCGACGCCGCCCTTTACCTCATCGCCCATCCCGAGGCCGACGCCCAAGCGCTCGCGACTTTCGTGCCAGGTCCCGATTTCCCGACCGGCGGCGTCGTCATCGACGACAAGTCCGCGATCGTCGAAACCTACCGGACCGGCCGGGGCGCCTTTCGGGTGAGAGCGCGCTGGGCGAAGGAGGATACTGGCCGCGGCGGTTGGGTCGCGGTCGTCACGCAGATTCCCTACGGCGTCCAGAAGTCTCGCCTGATCGAGCAGATCGCCAATCTTCTCAACGAGCGGAAGATTCCGTTGCTCGCCGACATCCGCGACGAATCGACCGAGGATGTGCGCATCGTGCTCGAGCCGCGCACCCGCGCGGTCGAGCCCGAGACGCTGATGGAATCGTTGTTCCGGCTGACCGAGCTCGAGGCTCGGGTCTCGGTCAACATGAACGTGCTGGTCGACGGCGTGACGCCAAGGGTCGTCTCGCTCGGCGAGGCGCTCAGGCAATGGCTCGATCATCGCCGCAACGTTCTGGTGCGCCGCTCGCGTCACCGTTTGGCGGCGATCGACAAGCGGCTCGAGCTGCTTGTCGGCATGATCATCGTCTTTCTCAATCTCGACGAGGTCATCCGCATCGTTCGCGAGGATGATGACCCGAAAGAGCGGCTCAAAGCCCGCTTCAGCCTGACCGAGCCGCAGGTCGTCTACGTTCTCGACACGCGCTTGAGAAGCCTGCGCCGACTCGAGGAAATGGCGCTGCGCAAAGAGCAGGACGACCTGACTAAAGAGAAATCGACCATCGAGGCGCTGCTCGCCAGCGAAAAGAAACAGTGGCAGATGATTGCGGTCGAGATCCGCGACGTCAAAAAGAAGTTCGGGCCTGACACCGCGCTCGGCCGGCGGCGCACCAGTTTCGAGGCCGCGCCCGACGTCGTGGTCGCCGATCTCGCCGAGGCGATGATCGAGCGCGAACCCTTAACCGTCGTCGTGTCGCAGAAGGGCTGGATCCGGGCGATGAAAGGCCAGGTCGCCGATCTCAGCGCCGCCACGTTCAAAGGCGACGACGGCTTGAAGACCTCATTCTTTGCCGAAACGACCTCGAAGATTCTGGTGCTGGCGAGCGACGGCAAGGTGTTCACTCTCGACGCCTCCAAATTGCCCGGCGGGCGCGGGCAGGGCGAGCCGATCCGTCTCATGGCCGACATCGACGAGAGCGCTTCGATCGTCGCCGTCTGGGCTTATTCCGCGGGGGCGAAGCGGCTCATCGCGTCGAGCGACGGCAACGGCTTCATCGTCGGCGACGACGAGCTTCTGTCCTCGACCCGCAAGGGCAGGGCGGTGCTCAATGTCACCGCGCCGGCGACAGCCGCGTTGATCGTTCCCGCCGCGGGCGACCATGTCGCAATCATCGGGCAGAACCGCAAGCTTCTGGTGTTCCCGTTTGCGCAGCTCAACGAAATGGCGCGCGGCAAAGGCACCCGGCTTCAGCGCTACAAGGACGGCGGCATTTCCGACGCCAAGGTCTTCGCCATCGCCGAGGGGCTTACTTGGCGCGACTCGGCCGGGCGCACGTTCACTGTCGCTAAGCCCGAGCTAAAGGACTGGATCGGCAATCGCGCCGAAGCCGGCCGCCTGCCGCCGAAGGGCTTTCCGAAGAACAATCGGTTCGAGGGCTAGCGAGCGGGCGAGCGCCGCATCGCCCAGCACTTTTGGTCAGGATCGATTGTTTTCAATCGCTTAGGCGCTTAAAACTGTCACGGCGTCACGGCATCCGATTGCGCCTGGGCCTCATCGGGAGGCGAGACGGCGTGGAAAAGCTTGAGAGGCGGCTCAGGCGCCGCCGTGGCTTGGAATTCGAATGGGTGAGCTAGATTGGGGCTCGCGCGATCCCTGGATGCATGGCTCAACCCATGATAGCAGTCCATCGCCGCGACAACGTCAACGAGCGCTCGCACGGCTTTCAACTCGCCGCGCTCGAGCGCGGCGTCCGCGAAGCGCAGCGCCTTGGTCAGCCTCGCGAGCTGCAGGTGGACATATTGCTCGGGCGCGTCGAGCGGGCGCCGGGCGATGGCGGAATCGATCTCACGCTGGATCGTTCGAATGCTGACCTTTCGGGTTTCCGCGATCTCCTCAGGACTGTAGCCGGACGCGAGGAGCTCGAACGAGCTCTGGCTCCAGGCGAGCTTCGCCCCTTTTTTTCGCGCCTTCGCCGCCTCCCGTTCGCGGGTGGGTCCGGATTGCGCTTCTCGATCTCGATCATGACGGTCCCATCGCTGGATAGTGAATGAGAGAGAACATTTTAGCAATTCTGATTTACGCAGCATAATGCCGACTTTTCGTATTAAACCGTTGTCCAAGATCTAGCCTTGGGTTTCGCGGCAAAGTGCAGACAGCGTCGTCACATTTTTGTCAACAATGGGCGTTAATTGAGGCTTAATCTAGTACCGGCCGAGTAGGATTTCGGCACAAACGAGTAGTTGTATTTTTTGCACAAAACATAACAGCCCGTTCGGTTGACGGCATCTGGCTTAACTTGACCGGAGGCGAGATGATGAGTACGTCTGCGTTATTTCCATCGAAAATGCGGTTATATGTGCGAGGGCTCGCGGCAGCAACCTTCGCTGCGGCCTGCGGCTTGGGGTTCCTCTCCGGAAGCGCGGAAGCAACGACATACGCGTTTGTAACCCTGGACAATGCCGCCGACCCAACGTTCAACCAGTTGCTGGGCATAAACAGCAGCGGCCTGATCTCCGGGTATTTCGGCAGCGGAGCGGGCGGCCATCCCAACAAGGGCTACCTGCTTGCCCCCCCTTATGGACAGGTGGATTACAATAACGAGAACTTCCCAGGTTCGGCTCAGACCCAGGTCACCGGTCTGAACGACAATGGGACCACCGTTGGGTTCTATTCAAGCACGAACATTGGCCCGCCGAATGACAACAACATTGGCTTCTTTAAGCAAGGGGGTTCTTTCACAGCAGTGGTCAATCCCAGTACCCCTGCCGGTGGTGTCCCGATCAACCAGTTGCTCGGCGTCAACAACTCTGACATCGCGGTCGGCTTTTATAATGATGCGGCGGGTAACAGCCACGGTTACACACTAAACATCAACACGCTGACGTTTTCCGCCGACATCAACGCGCCGGGGGCGACGAGCACCACGACGACGGCGATCAACAACTTGGGCTGGATCGCCGGAACGGACGTCATAGGCGGCGTGACCGAGGCTTTCATCGACAAGAGCGGAACCGTTACGCAATTCATCGTGCCGGGCGCGATGTCGACGTCCTTCTTTGGGCTGAATGACGAAGGCATCGCCGTCGGCGACTATGTCAATGGCTCCGGCGAAACGCTTGGCCTCATATTCAACATCGGGTAATGGGCGGGAGCTCTTCTGGATAGGCCGATAGAATCGGCGTCGGTTCGGAAGAGGAGATTGTTCGATGGACTATTTTGCTGGCCTCGATATCTCGATGGATGAGACGCATGTTTGCGTTCTCGACCGCGAAGGCGCTGTTGGTTCGCGAGAGTAAGGCGGAGTCGACGGCGGAGGCGGTCGCCGACGAGCTGGCGAAAGCGCCGAGTTGTCGTCGGATCGTATTCGAGACGGGGCGCATGGCGCCGATCCTGTTCCACGGGCTGAGCGAACTGGGTCTGCCGGTGGTGTGCGTGGAGAGCCGGCAGGCCTATCAGGCGCTCAAGTCGCTGGCGACCCACAAGACGGATCGCAACGACGCGCGAGGTCTGGCGCATCTGGCCCGCACAGGCTTCTTCAAGCCGGTGCACGTGAAGTCGCTTGCCGGCCCACGCCGTCCGGTCGTTGATCATCGCGCGCAAGAAGCTGGTCGGCCAGCGAGTGACCTTGGAAAATCAGATCCGTGGCCTCGCCGTCGTGTTCGGGGTCCGGCTGCCTCGCGCGCTCACCGCCGCGTTCATCGATCGGGCTCTCAAGGCCAGCGAGGGGGTGGCAGGGCTCTCGGCGGCAATGCGCGGACTGATCGCGGCGCGCACTGCGGTCATGAGCGCGGTCGCGGCGATCGACGCCGACATGAGGCGCATGACGAGAGCTTCGGAAGCCTGCCGCCGGCTCATGACAATCCCCGGGGTCGGCCAGCTGACTGCGCTCGCTTTTGTAGCAGCAATCGACGATCCGTCGCGCATCCGCCGATCGCGCGACGTCGGCGCCTATCTGGGCCTCGTTCCAAGACGGTATCAGTCGGGCGAGGTCGACTACGTCGGCGGCATCTCGAAATGCGGGGACCGGCGGGTGCGGACGCTGCTGTACGAGGCCGCCAACGTCATGCTGACCCGCTACAAGGGCCAACTCAAGCTGAAGGACTGGGCCTTCGCGATCGCCAGGCGATCGACGATGCGAAAGGCGCGCGTCGCTCTGGCGCGTCGCCTCGCCATCATCATGCATGCGATGTTGCGGGACGAAACTGAGTTCGCGCCGGCTTAAGACCAGCAATCACGGAGACAGGAGACCGCATCGAGCTCCCGCAAGGAGCGACGCCCGAGGGAGGGAGCAGACGACGGCGCGGATTGTGTCGCATGCGGTCAACTCGCTGGCCGACTGCGTTTTCAACCTAGCCGCCCTGCACCCAGCTTACCCCATCAAGCGCCGAGCGAGCGCGCAGAGAACGCAGGCATCCCGAAAGCGTCGACCACCGGAAGAGCTTCCCGGCCTTGACCCATTAGAGAACACCATCCTCGACACTTTTATTTCGTTGAACGATCCGAACGGCGTTCTCGGCACGACGCTTAACGGCATCAACGACGAGGGGCGGATCGTCGGCTTCTATGTCGACGCCAACGGCAACACCGACGGGCTGCTCGCCATCCCGACGGCGATCCCGGAACCCGCGACTTGGGGGATGATGCTGCTTGGCTTCACTGGCCTGGGCTTCGCGCGTTATCGCGCGTCGCGCAATCGTGCTACTCTCGCAGCGTAGCAGCTGGGTCTCTTCAAACCTCTGCAGAACGCCGCTCTCCATCGGCGGCGTTTTCGTTTGTTGAGCCGGAAGGGGCAAAGGCTCGGCTGTCCCGCGCCGCTTCCAACGCCAGCGTGTGCTTACGCGGGCGCCGGCGCCAACGCCGGCTCGTCCTGCGGCAAGGGCTTGAACGTCATGGCGATCAGGAAGGCGCCGATGCCCATCGCCCAGGAGCCGACATACAGCCACGTGTAGCTGGCGAGCGCGTCGTAGATGAGTTCCTCCGGCCAGCGGTCCGAGAGCCATGCCGAGGCTGCCGGCCATCGCCGTGCCGCCGATGACGGTCCCCATCATGCGAAGGGGAAAGTTCTCGCGCGCCAGGACCGCGTAGAGCGGCATGACGCCCGCATAGATGAAGCCGAATAAAGCCGCGACGGTATAGAACTCGCCCAAGCCTCGCGCGAAGACGTAAGCCAGCGCGCCGAACGCCTGCGCAAGCAGGCCGAGGACCAGAACGCGCTTGGCGCCGAACCGATCGCCAAGAAGGCCGAAACCGATCCGGCCGCCCATGCCGGCGAGGCCCTCGACGCTGTAGATCGAAACCGCGGCGACAAGCGGAATCCCGCATGTCTGCGCATAGCTCACCGTGTGAAAGATCGGGCCGGAATGGGTGGCGCAGCAGAAGAAGTTGGTCATGACCAGGACGACAAATTGCGGCGATCGCAACGCGTCGCCGACGGACATGCCCGACTGCTGACCGCCGCCTGCCGCGGCGGTGACGTTAAGAAGCGCCTGCGGCCGGCGCACCAGAAGCGCCGCCGGGATCATGAGGAGAGCGGCGACCGCGGCAAGGATCTCAAGCGTGGTTCGCCAGCTCACAGTCGAAACGAGCCACGCGGCCAAGGGCGCCATGGTCATGGGCGCCATGCCCATGCCCGCCGAGACGAGCGACACGGCAAGGCTGCGATGGGTGTCGAACCAGCCGGTGACGCAGGCCATCATCGGCACGATGATGGCCGCCGCGCTCGCGCCCACGAGAAGGCCGAAGATCAGTTGGAACGCGAGAAGCGACGGCGCTTGGGCCGCCAGAGCCAAGCTTGCGGCAAGGACGACCGCGCCGGTCATGACCACCGCGCGCGGACCGAACCGATCGGAAAGCCCGCCCCAGGCCATGCTGCCGAACGCCATGGCGAGAAAGCCGACGGTCATAGCGCTCGACACGCCAGTCACCGACCAGCCGGTGTCCCGAGCAATGGGCTGCAGCAGAACGGGGAGAGAGAACATCGATCCGATCGCGACGCAGCCCAAAAGGCCGCCCGCCGCGACGATCACCCATCGGTACGGAGATTCGGTCATCCCGCTCCGTACCAACTGGTCGGTATTTGTGTCAAGGGCCGTTGCAGGTGAAGCATGGAGGCGGCGGAGGGCAACAGTGACGCGCCAAAGCAATTCGTGGGAATGCGGTGTACGACAAGATGCAATCGGGTCGAACTGCGGTCGACATTGCGAACAATAGGGCGTCGAAAGACGCCCGTTCTTCCGGACGGGCTATGGCGAAGCAATCCTGGAGTTGTCGGCACGGCTCCTGGATCGCCACGTCCCCCGGGGTCCGTAAAGCCCGGGGGTCCTCGCGATGACGATTCAATCCGCACGCGGCGTGCTCTAGTTTCGCGTACGGAAACTGAGCGGCCTTGAATTACTCCCCCGGCGCGACCTCGTCACGCGGCAATACGGGACCCATCGAATCGAAGACGCCGTCCCGCCGGATCAGCGCATGGAACAAAGCCGCGGCGAGATGCATCAGGATCAGCGCGAAAAAGAGAAAGGCCAGATAGAAATGCGCGTTCCACAAGAGCGTGTGCAGGCCGGGGCTTCGCGGCAGGATCTGCGGCAGCCATATTCCCGGCCATAGCGCCACCGGATATTCGGCCGCTGACAGCATCGCCCAGCCGATCAGCGGCATCGCGATCATAAGCGCGTAGAGCGCGTAATGCGAAAGATAGGCGGCGAGCTTCATGGGTTCGGGCAGGTCGACGGGCAGGGGCGGGGCGCCGTAGCACAGACGCACAATGAGGCGGATCAAGGCGAGGATCAGGATCAAGATCCCAAGCGGCTTGTGAATATTGACGAGCGTCAGATATTCCGGCGCGACCGTGGACGCCATGCCGACGCCGATGAACAGCATCGTCAGGATGCAGACGGCCATGACCCAGTGCAGCGTTCGCTGAAGGGGGTTGAAGCGGTGAATGATCGTGACCGGGCGGACCCGCGTGATGTTCGTCATTGGCCGGACCCCGTGGCGGTTCGCGGATAGTCTTTCTCCTCGGCCGTGCGGCGGTCGTAGGAGACCCTGTAGGCCGACGAGCGGGCTGCGGGGAACGGATCGTCCGACGTTCGTATGCCGTTCGGCAGGACGGTCGGATCAAAATTGATGTCGCGGCATGGGCCATCCGCCTCGGCTTCGATCTGCTGCACGCTGAGCGTGCCCACTTCGACGGTGCGACGGTCTTGCGCCCACGCCTTGCTGGGGTCTGCGGTCTGATCGCCAGCGTTCGCGACTGTGACCCGCATCGTCCAACGCGCCGGGCCGCTCTTGATCCGGTCTACAATCTCGGTTTCGAGGAAGTTCGGCCCGCGCTTCGCGAGCTCCTCGGGCGGGACCGGGACAGGCTGCGCCGCCGGGACGAGCGACCAACGCACCGCGTGATCATTTCCGGAACTATCGGTGAAGATGAAGCTGTTAAGTCCGTTGTAAGGCTCTTCGGCGTAACTGCCCGTCCAGGGTGCGCTCTTCGCCCAGCCGCCGAAGGCCGCGATTTCGGGATGGGCGCCGGCGAACTTCGCCATCGCGTCAGGCTCCTTGCTGACGGATGCGATTTGGAGCTCGTGGAAAGCCTCGACCGTCGCGACGGGGAAGAACGGCGGGTCGATCATCGCCATGCGCCATTCCTGGCCGTCCGGCGTCGAGATCATAAGCCCTAAGCCCCGCACGCGCTCCTTGGCGTCTTCGGCGTTCGGGTTCGGCGTGCCTAGATTGAAGCGGCCGACCACGGGATAGGAGCCCTTGGCGAAGACGGCGGCTTTCGAGAGCTCCGACCCTGCGCCGTTCGCCTCGAAGACGCCTGTGAAGCAGATGCCCTTGGCGTGATTGCGCCGATGGCCGAGCGGAGGGGGCATTCGCAGATCGAAGCCGTCAACAAGCTTCTGCGGCGTCAGGCGCCCGGGCGAAAACCATCCGGCGGTGTAGGCGAAGGCTGCGGCGGCGACGGCGACCACGACGGCGATGATGCGAGCGATCCAACAGCATTGCGCGGAGGCGGCTGGGACGCTTCGGGCAATGTCCGTTCTCCCTCTGACAATTTCGTGCAAGTCTAGCACAAAAACGACACAGAAGCTGCAATCCGCGGCCCGCTCCGTCTCGGCTACGACAGCGCATATTCAGGGCGAGAGTTCACCAACGAACCCTTATTATGCCGATCCTCGAGCCTCGACGTGGTCGAGGAGGCGATGCAACACCTCATCTTGTGCCTCCAGATGCTCTTCCACCGTGAGTGGCAGGATCTTTTTGAGCATCGGTTCGGTCATCACCAGCACAGTCGTTAAGGCCTTGAGCATTATTACCGCGTCAAACATGCCAATCGCAAATACCTTTGGATCGCGGCCATAGTGCTTGGCAATCGCCACAAGATCATTTTCGCCTGGCGTCTTAATGATTGCCTCCAATCCACTAGAAACCTCTTGAAGTTCGGCCAATGCCCGATCCCAGCATCCCTGAATCCCCCTGAGTTGTTCGTGAAGTCCCTCCGTGGTCATGGCATTCTCCTCTCACTTGTCGTTGACTGGCTTCAAACGCCTGTCCCGCTTGCGGAAATCGACGCGCGGCGGTCGTCTTTGAACCACCCAGCAACGCGCGGGTAGGGACGAGGCAGGGCGGCCAACGGGCATAACCTCGCCCCCGGCCGCGCTCCTGGACAGCTTCAAACAAGTTCGCCGAATGTTGTGGGCACAAGCTCGGAGACTGTGGGGTGGATCGCCATCACGCGCGTGTAGGCGGAAGCCGTCACGCCTGCGCCCATCGCCTCGATCACGCCATGGATGGCCTCGTCGCCGCCGACGCCAAGAATTGCCGCGCCGAGGATCGCGTCGGTGTCGCGGTCGACCACGACTTTCATGAAGCCTTTCGTTTCGCCTTTCTCGACCGCACGTCCGACGCGGGTCATTGGCCGGCGGCCGCTCCGGACCGCGTGTCCCTGGGCCCGGGCTTCCGCTTCGGTCAGACCGACGCGGCCAAGCGGCGGGTCGACATAGAGCGCGTATACAGGAATGCGGTCGCTCACCTTGCGCGCGGCGCCGTCGAGCAGGTTCGCCGCGGCGATCTCGAAATCATTGTACGAAGTGTGCGTGAAGGCGCCGCGGCCGTTGCAGTCGCCAAGCGCCCAGATGTGGGGCACGCTGGTCTTCAACGATTCGTCGACGACGATATAGCCGTGCGCGTCGACCTTCACGCCCGCTGCCTCGAGCCCGAGGTCGTCGGTATTGGGGCGGCGTCCGACCGCAAGCAGCACGTGTGAGCCCAAGACCTCGGGCTCCCCGGCCATGCAATTGACGCCGACGGCAATCTCCGCGCCCTGCGGTTCGAACCGGATGCATTCGGATTCGAGGCGGATCTCTATGCCCTCCGCCTCGAGGATTTCGCGGATCGCATCCGAGACCTCTTCGTCCTCTCGCGACACGAGCCGCTTCGCCATTTCCACCACCGTGACCTCGGCTCCGAAGCGCCGAAAGGCTTGAGCGAACTCGAGGCCGACATAGCTTCCGCCAATGACGACAAGACGGCGAGGCAGAGCGTCGAGTTCAAGCAAGGTCGTGTTGGTCAGCGTCCTCACCTGATCGCGGCCAGGAAAGTCGGGAATGATCGCGCGGGCGCCGAGCGTTGATGAAGAAGCGTTCCGCCTCGAGCACGTCGTCGCCAACGGCGACCGTCGTCGGGGAAAGGAAGCGGGCGTGCCCCTGGACGACAGTGCAATTCGCCATGCCCTGCAGCCAGGCCGTAAGGTGCGAGCGAGAATTGCCGACGACCGTGTTCTTGCGCGCCATGACCGCGGCGAAATCGACACCGACCGGTCCGGCCTTGACGCCGAATTCGGCCCCGCGTCGCGCGAGATGCGCCGCATAGGCGCTGGCGACCAGCGTCTTGGTCGGCGTGCAGCCGGTGTTGACGCAAGTCCCGCCGATCAGATCGCGCTCGATCAGCGCGACCTTCTGCCCGGCCGCCGCGAGCCGGCCCACCATCGGCGGGCCGGCTTGCCCCGCGCCGATCACGATGGTGTCAAAACGGCGGCTCATCGGAGCGCCCAGATGATGATCAGGCCAAGAATGATTGCGCCGGCATCCTCGATGAACGCGGCGGGCGCATCACGTCCAAAAGCCTTCGCCATGGAACCGCGAATTTCGGCGCCGCCGAGGGTTCCGATTCCCGCGCCGACGACGCCGGCTATAAGGCCGCCGATCCACGAGCCGCCCGCAACGCCGATCGTCGCGCCCGACAAGGCGCCGCTTATGATCCGGGCGCCGAACTGCATGGGGACCTTGCGGCTCGGCGTCGACGGGAGCTGGTCAGTGACGAGTTCGACGATTGCCAGAAGAGTGAAGATCCAGGGCGTCCAGGCATAGCCCATGAACGCCAGCCAGGAGCTTATAAAGATCGAGGTAGCCCAGCCTCGCCGCCCAGCTCACGGCGGCGATCGCCGTGAAAACGCGCGAACCGGCGACAATACCGGCCAAGAGCGCGAGTACGTACAGCATCGTTTGGTTCTCCCCTAGCGCCTTGCCGGCACCGTCCCGCGGGGCTGGCAAGCGATGTATATCGCGCGCCTGTGGGGAACCGCTACGACTTCACACGCACGTATTCCCCCGGCGCGTCGCAGAGGGGTTTGAGCTTGCCGTCGCCTGGCTTGCGGGCGGGGACCTTCTCCGGCGCCTGCGCCGTCAGCCAGGCGAGCCAGTCGGGCCACCATGAGCCAGGCGTCTCCTTGGCCTTCGCCACCCAATCCTCGAACTTGCCTTGAGGAGGCCCGTTCGACCAGTACTGGTATTTCGGTTTGGTCGGCGGATTGACGACGCCGGCGATATGGCCAGACCCCGCCATCACGTAGCGGACCGGGCCGCCGAAGCATTTGGCGCCAGTGAACGCCGAGCGGGCAGGGGCGATGTGGTCTTCCTTCGTGGCCAATTCATAGACCGGGATCGTCACTTGTCTGAGGTCGATCGTCCTGCCGCCCAGCTCCAACCGTCCGTTCGACAGATCGTTCTGCAAATAGCAGTGGCGCAAATAGAACTTGTGGTTGGCGGCGGGCATGCGGGTCGAGTCCGAATTCCAGACAAGCAAGTCGAACGGCATCGGCTCTTTGCCCTTGAGATAATTATTGACGTAATAGGACCAGATGAGGTCGTTCGGCCTCAGCATGTTGAAGGCGTTGGCCATGGCCGAGCCCTCCAGATAGCCGTGTTCGGCCATCCGCTCCTCGAGCGCCTTCAATTGTTCAGCGTCGACGAACACCTTGAGATCGCCGGGATCGGCGAAGTCGATCTGGGTGGCGAAAAAGGTCGCGCTGGTGATGCGCCTGTCGCCGCCGGCGGCCATATACCCGAGCGTCCCCGCGAGCAGCGTGCCCCCGACGCAATAGCCGACGGCAGCAAGCTCGCGCTCGCCCGTCGCCTGCTCGACGCAGTCGACGGCGGTGAGGATGCCCTCGCACATATAGCTGTCGAAGTCCTTGTCGGCTTGGCGTTCGTCGGGATTGACCCAGGAGATGACGAACGCCGTCACGCCCTGCGCGACCGCCCAGCGGATGAACGACTTCTCGGGATTGAGGTCGAGGATGTAGAACTTATTGATCCAGGGCGGCACGATGAGCAGCGGGCGCTTATAAACTTCGGGCGTGCTCGGCTCGTATTGGATGAGCTCCATCAGCTCGTTACGGAAAATGACCTTGCCGGGAGTCGCCGCTAGGTTGACGCCGAGCTTGAACGCGCGCGCGTCCGACTGACGGATGCGCAAGTTGCCGTGCCCGGCCTGAATGTCCTCGGCCAGCATCTTCAGACCCCGAACCAGGTTCTCGCCGCTCTCCTCGAGCGTCGTGCGCAGAAGCTCCGGATTGGTGGCGAGGAAGTTCGACGGCGACAGCGCCGCCGTGACCTGCCGCAAATAGAATTGCGCTTTCTCGCGGTCGTGGGGATCGAGTTCGTCAGCGCGCTTGACCAGATCATCGGCCCAGCGCGCAGTCAGCACGTAAGCCTGCTTGATGAAGTCGAAATAGGGATTGTCGCGCCACGCGGCGTCGGCGAAGCGCTTGTCGCTTAAGTCAGGTGCGACGACCGGCGGCGTCTGTTCGCCCTGCAGGCGCTGCAAGGTTACGGCCCAAAGGTCGACGAACTGCTTGGTCAACGCCGTTTGCGCCATGAACGCCCGCTGGGGATCGGCCATGTAATATTCGGCCACCCGGCCGATGGAACGCACCATCTCGCCGATGTCGTCGGCGAGCGTGGCCTTGATCTCGCCGCTCGCCCGCGGCTGCATGTAGGCGGCAAGCACCTTGCCGCCCTGCTCGATCGCCTGCGCGATGTTGTGCGCAAGCGTCTCCACATCGGGCGCCGAGTGTTGGGCGCCCTCGTTGGCCGCTTGCGTGGGAAGAGCCGGCGGCGGAGCATCCCGCGCTGGCTCTGGCGGCTGAGCGCGCGCCGCGGATCGAATGGGCTCGGGCGGAACGGGAGCAGTCTGGATTTCCGCTGGCTGACGCCGCTCAGCCGGGCGCCGCTGAGGAGCCGATCGCTTTACCTTCAACGGGGGCGCCGAGATTCGCGCTTTGGGGGCCGCCGCCTTGGGCGCCGGCGGTTCGGTTCGCCGCTGAGGGCTTTTCGTGCGAGGCGCTTTGGGATCCGGGGGCGGCGCTTCGCCTTGCGCCCCCCTCTTGCCGCGGCTCGCGACAGGGCTTCCGGCCGCGGCCTTGATTGGCTTCGACTTCTGGCGCGCCCTCGCCTTGCTCGGACTGGTCTTGGCCATGATCAGCGTTTCCTGTCGAATCCGGGCCATGAGGCCCGGTCCCGTTTTGGTCATAATAGGTCAGTACCCGTCCGCGAAGCCAACACGACTTTTCGGACGGAAAGATGGTTTGCACGATTTGTGCCGAAAGCGCGGCACGCGGCCCGAGGAGGATCGCTCTAGCCGGGCTTCTCGCCCTTGCCGCGCTCTTCGCCTCCGGGTCGAGCGTTTGTGCGCAGCAGCAGGACAGCATCCTGAAGCAGGCCTTCAAGGTCCTTGGATTCGCCACCGACGTTGCGCCGCCACCCGATTTTGTCGCCAAGACGCGACCGAGCGGCGATCTTAACTATATTCCGGTGTTCCAGCCGCCGCCTGAGCCGGCGCGACCGAGTTTGAAGAGTGACCAGCTCAAGGCGCTCAAGGGTGACCTTGACGGGGTTGAGAAGCAGCACGACACGCTGCGACAAGGCTTTGCGCCGGCCGCCAAGGCGTTGGCCGAGCAGCAGGCGGCGAAAAAAAAGCCGAGTTCGAACGCCCCCGGCGCCCAGCAATAGCCGCCAGCCCGTTTGCCGCCTTCAGGCTTCCGGTGCTACATGGGCCCGTGTCGGCGGATGAACCGACGAATCGGGATTTGACCCAAGGTCAGTAGCTGCGATGAGCGATTTTCACCGGGTGCGGCGTCTGCCGCCTTACGTCTTCGAGCAGGTCAACAAGCTCAAGGCCAAGGCCCGCGCCGCCGGCGCCGACATCGTCGATCTCGGCATGGGCAACCCGGACCTGCCCGCGCCTAAGCATGTGATCGACAAGCTCGTCGAAACGGTCGGCAAGCCGCGCACCGACCGCTATTCGGCCTCGAAAGGCATCGCCGGCCTCCGCCGCGCCCAGGCCGGCTATTACGCGCGCCGGTTCGGGGTCAAGCTCGATCCCGAAACGCAGGTGGTCGCAACGCTTGGCTCGAAGGAAGGCTTCGCCAACATGGCTCAGGCGATCACCGCGCCGGGCGATGTCGTCCTGGTCCCGAACCCCTCCTATCCGATCCACGCCTTTGGCTTCCTGATGGCCGGCGGCGTCATCCGCTCGGTGCCGGCCGAGCCGGGCCCGGAATTCTTCGTCGCCCTCGAGCGCGCGATCGCGCATTCGATTCCGAAGCCGATCGCCGTCGTGGTCTGCTATCCCTCGAACCCGACGGCGATGGTCGCCTCGCTCGACTTTTATAAGGACCTGGTGCTGTTCGCGAAGAAGCACGAGATCTTCGTGCTGTCCGACATCGCCTACGCCGAGGTCTATTTCGACGACGAACCGCCGCCGTCGATCCTGCAGGCGCCCGGCGCCTTCGAGGTCGCGGTCGAATTCACTTCGATGTCGAAGACCTTTTCGATGGCGGGCTGGCGGATGGGCTTCGCCGTCGGGAACGAGCGGCTCCTGGCCGCGCTTGCGCGCGTGAAATCCTATCTCGACTACGGCGCCTATACCCCAATCCAGGTCGCCGCCGCCGCGGCGCTCAACGGTCCCGACGATTGCGTGCGGGAGATGCGGGCGACCTATAAGCGCAGGCGCGACGTGATGATCGAGAGCTTCGCCGCGGCCGGCTGGGCGATCGACAAGCCGAGCGCCTCGATGTTCGCCTGGACGCCGGTGCCCGAGCGCTTCCGCCATCTGGGCTCCCTCGAGTTCTCGAAGCTTTTGATCGAGAAGGCCGACGTTGCTGTCGCGCCGGGGGTCGGCTTCGGCGAGCACGGCGACGATTACGTGCGCCTCGCTCTGGTCGAAAATGAGCAGCGCATCCGCCAGGCCGCCCGCGGCGTCCGGCGCTTCTTCGAGACCGCCGACGCGACGCTGCATAATGTGGTGAAGCTCAAGAAGCAGGCGTGAGGACGATCGTTTTCACGCCGGAAGCGGCGCGGCGACGTTGCCGTCATCGCGAGCCATAGGGCGTCGAGAGACGCCCGTCCTTCCGGACGGACTACGGCGACGCGATCCAGGCGAACGCAGGGCGCCCGACAATTCCTGCCTGAAACTGGAATTGCTTGAAGAGTTGAGCCGCCGTAGCGAGGTTGCTCGGGCCGGCGGTGAGGTCGTGCCGATGGAAGCGCTTCGTAATACCAAAGGCCCCGTGGGCTGACTCACGTGGGGATTCCCAAGGCGGGAATTTTCTGACTCTTTTGGCGCGGGGAGATTCGCGCCATGCCATCAGCGGTCAGATTGCGAGAGGACTATTCGGCTAAGGAGCTTCGGACGCTTGCGCGGTGCTCCAAGGACGTCAACCAGAGCCGGCGGCTTCTGTCGCTGGCGGCGGTTCGCGACGGGATGGATCGCGGCTCGGCGGCGAAGATCGGCGGCATGGACCGGCAGACGCTGCGCGACTGGGTCCATCGCTTCAACGCGGCTGGTCCGAAGGGCCTCATCGACAACTTGACCGAAGGTCCAAAGCCGCGCCTGTCGGCGGAGCAACTGGCTCAGTTGGCGCAGATCGTCGAGGCGGGTCCGAATCGTGAGAGGGACGGCGTCGTGCGCTGGCGGCGGATCGACCTCAAGGGCGTCATCGCCGAAAGGTTCGGCGTCGATTTTCATCCGCGCTATGTCGGAAAGCTTCTGAAGAAGCTTGGCTTCTCGCACATCAGCGCCCGGCCGCGTCATCCGGCCCAGGACGAGCGGATCGTCGAAGGATTTAAAAAAACTTCCCGCGCGCGCTGAAGGCCCATCTCGAAGGGCTGCCGGAGACGACGCCGGTCGAAATCTGGTTCCAGGATGAAGCCCGGATCGGCCAGAAGAACGGCCTCGTCCGCCAATGGGCACGGCGTGGAACGCGGCCAACACAGCCCGCCGATCAGCGCTATGACAACGCCTATCTGTTCGGCGCGATCTGTCCGGCCCGCGGCGTCGGAGCGGCTTTGGCGCTTCCTCATGCCGACACCCACATGATGCAGCTTCATCTCGACGAAATCTCGCGCAATGTCGCCGACGGCGCCCATGCCGTGCTGCTGCTCGACCGCGCCGGATGGCACATCACGGGAAAGCTCGACGTGCCCGAAAACATCACGCCGATCTTCCTGCCCTCCCGCGCGCCGGAACTGAACCCGGTCGAGAACGTCTGGCAGTATCTTCGCCAGAACTGGCTCGCAAACACCGTCTTCGAAAACTACGACGCCATCATCGACGCCGCCTGCGACGCTTGGCGAAAGCTCACCGCAGACCCAGACAGGATCACATCCATAGGGATGCGGGACTGGGCCCACGTCGGTCAGTCGCTATGACCTTTGGTATAAGAAGCGTTGAGCGCCGGGAAAGGCGCTCAGCTCAGCTCCAACTCGTCGAGCCGCAGCGCGAACGCCTCCGGCGCAATCAGGGGCGCAACCTTGTCGGCAGGGCCGAAGTCCTGCGCGTTGCGATAGTCGTCCGCTGCCGGTTCACTGAAGACTCGGGTCGTCAATCGAACCGCGTCGATGACCCAAAGCTCGCGGATGCCGAAGCTGGCGCAGAGCGCCGCCTTGCGGCCGGCATCGTAGCGCAGCGACGAATCCGCGATCTCGACGACGAGCAGCACGTTATCTGCGGCAAGGCCACGTATGGCAGTCGCGCGGGGATAAATGACGACGTCGGGCTCGAGATAGGTGTCTTTGCTCAAGCGAAAAGTCGTCTCGGGGACTAGGCGAAACTCTTCTGGGGCGGCGCGGTACCATCGTTGAAGAAGCGCGGCCTTCACGACTTCGTGGTGGTTTCCCTTCGGCGACATCGGAACCAGTTCCCCCCCGATCAGCTCGACGCGCTCGTCCTCCTCCATCACTCCTGCGGCGACCATCGCCTCCACTTCGGCGACCGTGAAGCGGCGGCGCGGCAAGCCTTCGGCTGCGGACGTGGTGAGTTGTGCGGCGGGACGCATGTTTTTGCCTCCTACAAGCGCTACTTCCGCTTAAGGTCAGCCATGCGCAACGCGAAGGCGTCCGGGGTAAATAGCGGGACGATTCGTTCCGCCGCGGAGCAATCGAGCGTCTCGCGGTAGCCATCGGCGGAGGGTTGACGGAAGACCCGTGCAGTCAGCCTGACCGCGTCGACGACCCAGAGTTCGCGCAGCCAGAAGCTGGCATAAAGTTTGGCGTTGCGGCCTATGTCGTAGCGTTTGGACGAATCCGCGATCTCGACGACGAGCAGAACATTCTGACCCCTGAGGTCCTTCGGCTCCAACCCGCTCGGATAAACCACGACGTCCGGCTCGAGATAGGTGTCCTCGCTGAGGCGGAACGTCGTCTCAGGGGTTAGAAGAACGTCGTCGGGACTCGCCCGATACCATCGGGCGAGGAGAGCCGTCTTGACGACTTCGTGGTGGTTTCCCTTGGGCGACATCGGAACGAGTTCCCCCCCGATCAGTTCGGCGCGCTCGTCCTCATCCATCACCCCAGCGGCGACCATCGCCTCCACTTCGGCGACCGTGAACCGTCGACGTGGCAAACCCTCGGCGGCGGACGTGACCCGGACGGCCGATCCCATGGTTCCAACGCTCCTTTTTCACAGACCGCGAAGTGCGCTCTCGTGCGCTCAGTTTAGCATAGGCGTGAAACCGCGTCTCAGGGCCTCGCGCGATCTTGCGGACCCCTGACCCCTGACAATAAATAAACAAGCCTATGAAAGTCCCCGCGCCCAACATCGAAATCCGGCCCGCGGTCCTTAAGGACGCCGCCAGAATTCGCGCGCTGACGCGCGCAGCTTACGCCAAATGGGTCGCGCTGATCGGGCGAGAGCCACTCCCGATGCAGGCCGACTATGAGCGCGCGGCCGCTGAGCACACGATCGACCTTCTGATCGTTGACGGCGCGCTTGCCGGCCTCGTCGAGACGATCCTGCGGCCAGATCATCTATGGATCGAGAATGTCGCGGTCGCGCCGCAGCAACAGGGCAGGGGCTTTGGTCGCCTCTTGCTCGACCATGCCGAGCGCCGCGCCGTTCAGTCGGGACGGACGCAAATTCGCTTGCTGACCAATGAGGCGTTCGCGGCCAATCTCGAACTCTACGCGAAGCGCGGCTACGGCGTAGACCGCGCCGAGTCATTTCGAGGCGGAATGACCGTCCATATGAGCAAACGGATCGAGCCTCCTGAGGCGCGAGCAAGCGCTGCAACGCGAGCCGGCTCGGCGGCTTGACTGCCTGCGCGGACAGTTCCACGATTGCGAACATGAAAACCGCCCCGCGAAAATTCGAGCTGACGGCGGACATCCTTCTCCGGGCCTATTCGATCGGCGTCTTTCCTATGGCCGAGAGTCGCGACGCCAAGGACCTGTTTTGGGTCGAGCCGCAGGAGCGTGGAATCTTCCCCCTCGACGAGCTCGTCGTCTCGCGCAGCCTTGCTAAGACGGTGCGGTCGGACCGATTCCGGGTGGTCGCCGACCGCGCGTTCGAAACAGTCGTGCGCGCCTGCGCCGAGCGCGAGAAGACCTGGATCAACGACGAGATCGTGCGGCTCTACGGCGAATTGTTCGCCGCCGGCCATGCGCATTCGCTCGAGGCCTACGAGGGCGACGCGCTGGTCGGCGGTCTTTACGGGGTGAGCCTGCGCGGCGCCTTCTTCGGCGAAAGCATGTTTCACCGCGTCCGCGACGCCTCGAAGGTCGCGCTCGTGCATCTGTTCGCGCGCCTTCGGACCGGCGGGTTCCGATTGCTCGACGCGCAATTCTCGACCGAGCATTTGGCGAGCCTCGGCGCGATCGAGATTCCACGCAACACATTCAGGCTCCGGCTCGCGGAAGCACTAGATATTCAGGCGAATTTCGGGGCTTGGCGCCCTGAACTTGCCCTGAGCGGCGCCGAGGCCCTCCGTCGGGCGCGCGGCGACGGCACGGAAGTTGCGACAGGGGATGCACCAAGGCGGAGCGTCGTTCGAGCCTGACGACGCCAGCGACGAGGTTTAGGCAGGCGGCATGGCGGCGTTTGACGAGATGGGGATCGCCTCCGGCGAGACGAGGCCGCTCTATCGCCAAGTTGCTCGCTGGCTCGATGAAACTCCGCCTGAACTGCTCGCCTCTCGCCGTGCGCAGGCCGAATACATGTTCCGGCGCATCGGCATCACCTTCGGCGTCTACGGCGACAAGGACGCCGCCGAGCGGCTGATCCCGTTCGACATCGTTCCGCGCCTGATCTCGCGGGTGGAATGGCGCAAGCTCGAAGCCGGCCTCACGCAACGCGCCCGGGCCCTCAACCTGTTCCTCAAGGATGTCTACGGAAAGCGCGCCATTCTCAAGGAATCGATCATTCCGCCCGAATTGATTGTGCGCAATCCATTCTATCGGCCGGAAATGATCGGCCAGCGCGCGCCCCACGACATCTGGGTGCACGTTGCCGGAATCGACATCGTGCGGGTGGATAAGGAGGAATTTTACGTCCTCGAAGACAACGCGCGCACGCCGTCGGGCGTTTCGTATATGCTGGAGAACCGCGAAGTGACGATGCGGCTCCTGCCGGACCTGTTCGCGCGCCACAGCGTAGCTCCAGTTGACGACTATCCCGACCAGTTGCTCGCCTGCCTGCGCTCGGTCGCGCCGCGGCCCACAGGCGGCGAGGCGACGATCGTGATCCTGACCCCGGGGGCGTTCAATTCCGCCTATTACGAGCACTCGTTCCTCGCCGACAAGCTCGGGGTGGAGCTGGTTGAGGGCCGCGACCTGTTTGTCGAGGATGACCAGGTTTTCATGCGCACCACGCTCGGGCCGCGCCGGGTCGATGTCATTTATCGGCGGGTCGACGATGATTTCCTCGATCCCTTGGTCTTCAATCCCGCTTCTGTCTTGGGCGTGCCGGGACTGGTCGGCGCCTATTTGGCTGGCAATGTGACGATCGCCAATGCAATCGGGACCGGAATCGCCGACGATAAGGCGATTTACTGCTATATACCGGACCTGATCCGCTTCTATCTGTCCGAGGAGCCGCTGCTCAAGAACGTGCCGACTTACCGCTGCCGAGAGCCGAGCTCGCTCAAATATGTGATGGAGCGGCTCGATCAGCTGGTGGTCAAGGAGGTCAACGGGTCGGGAGGCTATGGCATGCTGGTTGGCCCGCACGCAACCGCCACGCAACGCGAGCAGTTCGGCGCCAAGATCCTGGCCGATCCCAGCAACTACATCGCCCAGCCGACTCTGGCTTTGTCCACCTGTCCTGCCTCGTTCGAGAGCGGCGTATCGTCGCGCCACGTGGACTTGCGGCCGTTCGTCCTCTCGGGGGCGGACGGCGTGCGCATCGTGCCCGGCGGCCTCACCCGCGTCGCGCTGAAGGAGGGGTCGCTGGTCGTCAATTCGAGCCAGGGCGGCGGAACCAAGGACACCTGGATCGTCGACGGTCCGGAAAGCTCGGCCTGACGTCATGCTCGCGCGCACTGCCGACAATCTGTTCTGGCTCGCCCGCTCGATGGAACGGGCTGATTTTATCGCCCGCACCATCGAGGCGACGCTGAGGCTCGAATATCTCCCGAAGACCGACAGCGAGCAGGTGGGCGAGTGGGAGGGCGCGCTCAACGCCGCAGGCGCCCATGAGAGCTTCGTGGAGAAGCACGGCGAACTGAGCGAAGAGGCCGCGCTGGAATTCCTGACCTTTGACCTCGCCAACCCCTCCTCGATCCGCAACTGCCTGGAGAACGCGCGCGCCGCCGGGCGCGCCGTGCGCACTGCCCTGACCGCTGAAACCTGGACGGCGATCAACGACGCGTGGCTCGAGCTCAAGCGGTTCGAGACCAGCCGGCGCGTCAATCGCACGCTTGGCCGCGAGGAGCTGATGCGCTTTCTCGACTACGTGAAGAAGGCCTCGCTCGATTTCGACGGTTCCTGCTACCGCACGATGTTGCGCAACGAAGCCTATTGGTTCAACCGCCTCGGCGTCTTCGTCGAGCGGGCCGACAATACGGCGCGCCTGCTCGACGTGAAATATCATTTGCTTCTGCCCTCGACGGAAACGGTCGGCGGCCCGCTCGACTACTTCCAGTGGGTCGCCATCCTGCGCGCCGTTTCGGCCGCGACCGCCTACCACTGGGTCTATCGCGATCGGGTAAAGCCGTGGCTGATCGCCGACCTCCTGATCTTGAAGCTGGCGATGCCCCGCTCGCTCATCTCCTGCTACGAGAGCATCGACCGCGCGCTCGACGCGCTCGCCCGCGACGATGGGCGCAGCGGCCTCGCCCAGCGCCTCGCGCGGGCGATGTACGCCAAGCTCGAGCGTTCGAGCATGACGGAGATTTTCCAGGGCGGATTGCACGAGTTCATCACCGAGTTCATCGAGGACAACGCGCGCCTCTCGAACACGATCTCCGACCAATATCTCTTCAACTAAGACAAGGCGGCGCGGATCCAATCATGCGGATCAGGGTTTCGCACCAGATCGTCCACCGCTTCTCCCCGCCGGCCCGCACGGTCAATCAGATCCTGAGGCTGACGCCGCTCTCGTTCGACAGCCAGTATGTGCTGCGTTGGCGCCTCGACGTCGACGCCGACGGCGCGCTGCGTGAAACCGAGGACGCGCACGGAAACGCCCTTACCTCCTACTCCCATTACGGGCCTGTCGAGCGGGTGACGATCTCGGCCTCTGGCGAGGTCGAGACGAGCGACGCAGCGGGCGTGGTCAGGGGCGCGGCGGAGAGACTGCCGGCGGAGATGTACTTGCGCGAGAGCCCACTCGCTCACGCCAATGCGGCGCTGCGCGGCTTCGCTGCTGAGGCGATGCAAGACGCCGCCGACCCGCTCGATTCGATGCATCGGCTGATGGCCGCCCTGCACGACGCCATCGCTCGCCAGGGAGACGAGACGGACGCGGCGGGCTCCGCGATCGAGGCCTTCGCGCTGAGGCGGGGACACGCGCGCGACTTCGCCCATATCTTCATTGCTTGCGCGCGCTTGCGCGGGATCCCGGCGCGCTTCGTCACGGGGTATCGTGTCGGCGATGAGTGGGGGCAGGCCGGGGCTCATGAGTGGGCGGAAGCACACATGCCGGAACTCGGCTGGGTCGCCTTCGATGCGAGCGCCCCCATCTGTCCCGACGACCGCTATATTCGCGTCGCCATCGGCTTCGACGGACAGGACGCCGCGATGATCCGCTCGGCCCACCGTGGCGGGGATGAGAAGGTTGAAACTGCCGTCCAGGTCGAGCAGGCGCGCGCGCAGAGCCAAGCGTGAGCCTGGATCCGCTTCGGGCGGTTCTCAGGCAACCGCTTCGCTCGCCATCAAGGTCATGCTCTGGCCTCGATCCGCGCCTTTGATCAGAGAAATTGCGATCACGCCCGCCGCACTTCAGCGGAGGGCCGGGGCGTTCCGGCGAGACAGCCTTACGCCCACGCATCTCTTGGAAAAATGTCGCGATTGTTGATTTATCATTTCTAAAATGGTAATAGGCTCGCAAGCCCGGCTCGGCGGGCCTAATGGCGAGGGGAGGTTCAGGAGCGTTGCATCGTCGCGGTGGTATTTTGGTCTGCGCGTCGGGAGGCGACGTGTGAGCTCCCTTCCAAGAACCCTGATTGTAGCCGTGCTGACCTTTGTGAGCGGACTTCTCGGCTTCGTCCTCCAATGGCTGTTGCCGGTTCAGGATGTCGTCGACGCCAAAGGCATGATTGGCTCGATCATCGGGCTCGTCACTCTGCTCTTGGCTTTGGTTCTTGGCCTGCTGGTGTGGACGAGCTATGGCGTCTACACCAACCAGAACACGGAGTCGCAGTCGCTCGGGCCGCTGATCCTGAGGCTCGACTTCACCCTTGAGCAATATGGTCCGGAAGCTGCTCCCGGACGCGATTTATTGCGAGCGGCGGTCGTGCGCGCGCGCGACCGTTTCTGGGGCGGTCTCGCCAACGGCGTGTCGCCTTATGCCCAGCTGCGGGCGGATCTGCATGATATAATGAGTTTTTTCGCCAGCCTTGAGCCCGTGACCGAGCAACAGAAGCAGCTCATCATGACTGCCATGCCCAATTTCATGCAGGTGGTGGAGAAGACTTTACTGATGACCCGGCAATTGGCCAATCCTGTGCCAAAACTTCTCCTTTACGTCGTCATCGGATGGTCGGCCCTTTTGTTCATGAGCTTGGGATTGCTGGGCACGTTCAACGTGCTCAGCGTCGCCATCGCGGCGCTGGGCTCGGCCGCGGTCGCGAGTGCGGTTTTTCTGATTCTCGAATTCAGCCAACCTTATTCGGGCCTGTTCCGCATCTCGCCCGTCGGGGTTGACAGTTTGATCTCGGCGCTCGGCCGTTGAAGGCGTGGCGTCGCCAGCGTAAGTGTGGGCCGAGGCGCGAGGCCGGCGAAGACCGGCGCCGCGCGAGGGGAGGGCAGGCATGTATCCAGGGCCGCACGCCCTTCACCGCGCCGACCAGCCGGCGGTCATCATGGCGGGCTCGGGCGAGACGATCACCTATAGAGAGCTCGAGGCGCGCAGCAACCGGCTCGCGCACCTTCTGCGCGCCATCGGGCTCAAGCGCCTCGACCACTATGCCATCTTCATGGAGAACCATCCGCGCTTCATCGAATGCAACGCGGCCGGCTACCGGGCAGGACTCTATTTCACCAACGTCAACTCATTCCTGACCGCGGGCGAAACCGCCTTCATCATCAACAACAGCCTGTCTAAAGTGCTCACGTCGCAGGCCAAGCGCGAGATCGCGCTCGCGGCGCTGCGCGAATGTCCCAATGTCGAGCTCTGTCTCGTCGTCGACGGTCCGGGTCAGGGGACGCGAGTTCGCAATCTGGATGAGGCGACGGCTGAATTTCCTTTAACCCCGATCGCCGACGAGTCGCTCGGGGCGGCGATGCTCTATTCGTCGGGCACGACCGGCCGCCCGAAGGGGGTGCTGCGGCCGCTGCCCGATCAGCCGCCGGCGCAGATGTTGAACGTCCTTGTCGCCTTTTCGGAGATGTTGCGGTTTCGCGAGGGCCAAGTCTACCTCTCGCCCGCGCCGCTCTACCATTCCGCGCCATTGGCCGCCGTCAGCGGGACGATCAGGCACGGGGGCACGGTCATCGTCATGGAGCATTTCGACGCGGAGCATTTCCTTCAGCTCGTCGAGCGGCATCGCGTCACCCATACGCAACTTGTGCCGACCATGTTCTCGCGCATGCTGAAGCTGCCCGAAGACGCACGCCGCGCTCACGATCTCTCCTCGCTCGAGGTCGCCATCCACGCCGCCGCGCCTTGTCCCGTGCCGGTCAAGCGGGCGATGATCGACTGGTGGGGCCCGATCATCCTCGAATATTACGGGGCGACCGAAGGGCTCGGTTTTACCTTATGCGACAGCGCCGAATGGCTCGCGCATCCGGGCACCATTGGAAAGGCGGTTTTCGGCGAGCTCAACGTGCTCGACGCAGAAATGCGGGACGTCCCCACCGGTGCGATCGGCAAGCTCTGGTTCAAGACCGCCTCGCCGTTCGAATATTTCAACGATCCGGTCAAGACCGCCGAGGCCAACTCGCCCGACCGCACGATGAGCACGGTCGGCGACGTCGGTTATGTGGACGGGGAGGGCTACGTCTATCTGACCGACCGCGCGGCGTTCATGATCATCTCCGGCGGCGTCAACATCTATCCGCAGGAATGCGAGAACCTGCTCATCACCCATCCCAGGGTCGCCGACGCCGCAGTATTCGGCGTCCCTAACGAGGAGATGGGTGAGGAAGTGAAGGCGGTCGTGCAGCTCATGCCGGACTTCGCGCCAGGGGCCGAGATGGAGGCCGAGCTGATCGCATTCTGTCGCGACCATCTCGCCCATCACAAATGCCCGCGCTCAATCGATTTCGAGGAAGAGCTCCCACGCCTGCCGACCGGCAAGCTCTACAAGGCGCCTTTGCGCGAGCGCTACTGGAAGGGCCACACGACGCGGGTCGTGTGAATGGGCCATTCGCGGTCCGCGCGAAGGCGGCAAGCTCGCGTTGGAGCGCGCGCCCCGGGCTCTTTCGGGAACCGGAGTCCGAAAGGGTCAGGCCGCATCACGGGGGAACTGCGTCTGCGCGATGTGGCTGTAGGTGTGGCCTCCCGCTAGGAGCTCGCCATGCCGCCCGCGCTCGACGATGCGGCCGCGGTCGAGGACGCAGATCTCGTCGGCTTGGACCACGGTCGACAGCCGGTGGGCGATGACGATTGTCGTGCGGCCTTCGCATAAGGTGCGCAGCGCCTTCTGGATCGCCTGCTCCGATTCGGAATCGAGCGCGGAAGTCGCTTCGTCCAGAAGGATGATCGGCGCGTCTTTAAGGAAGGCGCGGGCGATAGCGATGCGCTGGCGCTGTCCGCCGGAGAGCTGCATGCCGTGCTCGCCGCAGGGCGAGTCATAGCCTTGCTCGAAGCTCATGATGAAATCGTGCGCATAGGCCGCCTTCGCGGCGGCGACGATATCGCCCTCGCTCGCGCCGGGCCGGCCCATCGCGATATTGTCGCGCACTGAACCTTTGAACAGGAAATTCTCCTGCGCGACATAGCCGATCTGCTGGCGCAGCGATGTGAGGCTGACCGTCGCGATGTCCTGGCCATCGCATAGGATCTCACCCGACCCGACTCCATAGAGGCGCAGGATGAGGTTCATCACCGTCGATTTGCCGCCGCCCGAGCGGCCGACCAACGCCGTCGTCTTGCCCGCTTCAGCAACGAAGCTGATCGAGTGCAGGACTGGCTCCCCGGGCCGGTAGCCGAACACCACGTCGCGAAATTCGATTCTGCCGTTCGTGACCTTAAGCTCAGGCGCGTGAGGCGCGTCCTCCTCATAGTCGCGCTCGTCGAGGAAGCTGTAGAGCATGGCGACGCCGAATAGCGACGCCGACAGGTCGACATGCAACCGCGCGACCCGCTTCATCGGCTCATAGAGCATGATCACGGAAGTGATGAACGAAAACAGGCTCCCGGGTGGATTGCCACGGACGATCACGGTGTATCCTGAGTACAGCACCACGGCGGCGATAGCGAAGCCGCCCAGGCTCTCCATGATGGGGCTCGTGCGGGAGCTCACGCGGGCGAGCTTGTTGGCCGCCTTTCGGAAGCCTTCGATCGCAGCGGCCTGCCGGTCGCGCATGAAATTCTCGAGCGTGAACGCCTTGACGATGCGGATGCCCTGTGCGGTCTCTTGCATCGATTCCATCATCTGTGCGGCGCCGTGGAACTCGCTCGCCATGATCTTGCGCACCCGGACGCCGATCCTGCGGACTCCGAACACGGCGAGCGGAACCAACATCAACGCGAGGACCGAAAGCAGAGGATCCTGCGACACCATGACGACGACGAGCCCGACGATCGTCAGGGCGTCGCGAGAGAATGTCGTGATAAGAAGATTGAGCACGGTGGTCGCGGATTGGGCGATGAAGGCCTGACGGGCGATGAATATCGACGAATGCGACTGGCCGTAATAACTGACCTTCATCCGCAGCATCTGGTCGAACATCCGCTTCTGGACGTCGGCGACAATGCTATTGCCGACCTGCGAAAGGACCACTTGCTGTCCGTAGGTGGCGAGGCCCTTGACCGTGTAAATGACCACGATCGCCGCTGTGATTTCCCACACCGCCGCGAGGCGGCGCCCGACAAAGACCTCGTTGATGATCTTGCCAATGATCCAGGCAGATAGCGACGTGGTGAGCGCGATCAGGCCCATCATTGCGAAGCCGAAAAGATAACCTTTCCAATGCTTCGCGCCCTCATCGGTCAGCAGCCGGCGCAGGATCGCGTTCGAGGGCGAGTTGAGGAGAGAGAGCGCTCGCTCACGGGCTTGACGCCAAACCGACAATTGCTTCAGTCCCTCGCCCCGGCCAGCCGCCGACTCGCATTGATAAATCGCCGCCGGCGAATCCCGCCCGAGCGGCGTTTCCATATCATCGGCGGCGAAATTAAGGAAATCGTTAGCTGCTTCGGGTTCGTCTGTCTTCGGGAAACCAAAATGGTAGGCCTAAGTCGTTCCGCTTGGAAATAAAGCGCCCGAGCGCCGCGCGCTCGCGCCTCACGAAGCGATGGCGGGTTGCCTCTTCGGCGCGCCGTAGGTGTCCGGGATCTTGTCGGCGAAGAACATGACCAATTCATCGTTCTCCGCCTCCTCGATCGAGACCGGGCGCGTCGCGTCGTCGACATAGGCCTTGCTGGCGGGGCCCTCGACGACCCGCTTTTTGATCCTGTGATAGCGCCACCCGACGGTTAGCCATCGCGCGACCACGGACACGAACTCGACCGCCCGGACGGGATAGAAAATCAGCGGATTGACGATCGGCATCCCGTGCCGTCGGGTCGTCCTCACTTTTCGGCGGACGATGCCGCATTGCAGCGGGTGGACGCCCTCGATCCGCGCGGCGGAGGAGAAGGCCGTCATCACGTCGGCAATCTTGTTCATCCTCAAGCCCGTTGCGGCGGCGCGCCTGAGCACCGTCTCGACATGCTCGTCGGTGTAGTACCGCTTCCAGGCGTCGCGATAGGTTTTGTTCCACTGCTCGCCCGACATGAGAGGATGTCCGGTGCAGACATGCTCGACGTCGTATTTGTTCATGTCCGGGTCCATTGGAACCCCTTTGAGGTAAAGGTTCTTGTGATCCTCGGAGCCGGGAAGGGGGGTCAGGCAAAAGAATTCAAGGATATCGAGCGGCAGTTCTTTCTTGATGATGTCGATGTCGCGCATGACCGATTTGGGGGTGTCGGTCGGAAATCCGATGATGAAGCCAGCCCAGGTCATCACCTTGTGCTTTCGCCACGCCTGCAGCATGACCCGGTATTCCCAGATCTTGTTCTGCCGCTTCTTCGCCCCCTGGAGCGATTGCGGATTGATGCTCTCGAGCCCGATGAACACCTGGTTGCAGCCGGCCCGCGCCGCCTTCTCGATGAAGCCCGGGATCTTGTGGCAGAGCGTGTCGACCTGAAGGATCAGCTTGATCGGAATGCCCTGGTTGGTTCTCAGATCGATCAGCCGATCTAGGATCGCCTCCCAGTTGCGGTTGCGGGCGAAATTGTCGTCGGTGACGAAATAGTGGTTGATGCCCTGGGCGTAATTGGCACGTACGATCGCTTCGACGTCGTCGGCGCTGCGATAGCGCGACTTGCGTCCCTGAACATTGATGATGGTGCAGAAGCTGCACTGGAACGGGCAGCCGCGACCGGCGTCGAAGCACGCGTGATGGCCGACGATCCGCCCGACCACTTCTTTGGGCAGGACTGGGATCGCGGCCGCCTCCATGCCGGGCATATCGTTCAGGTAATTGTAGATCGGCTTCGCCCGGCCGGCATCGATGTCGCGGATGAAGTCGGCCATCCGCCCCTCGCCCTCGCCGGCGTATAGGATGACGCCCAGCGCCTGCGCCTCTTTCAAGTCCGCCGGGAGTTCCGGAAGCATCGATAGGCAGCCCGAGACATGGAATCCGCCGATCACCACGGTTAAGCCTTCCGCCCGGAACTCGCGCGCGAGATCAAGCGCGCGGGGGAACTGATTCGACTGAACGCCGACCAGCCCGACAAATCCGCTGCCCGCTGCCTTTATCCGTTGGGCCACCGCCTTGGCCTTGATGACCGTGTTGCACTCGTCGCAGGCTTCGATTTCGATATCGACGTCAGGGCCGAGAGCCTTTTCCTCGGCGCAAGCGGCCAGGAGCCCGTAGACGCTGGCAAGGCTGTTCGACGGAATGGTCGATAGGCGCCATTGGATCACGTAGCCGTCGTCGTCGTAGTGCGACGGCTTGATCAGAACAATCCTAAACGTCCGGTTCCCCATGGCGCGCTCTTTGAGATCCCCTGCGCAGACGGCGCCGATCCCTACGGCCCCATGCGCGCCTTAAAAGACGGCTCCCTCTTCTTGGGAGCCGGAGCATACTATCTGTTTTGATCGAGCGGTCTAGAAATGGATTCAAAATCGCCATCATTTTGTCTCGGACGCTCTTGGCCGGATTAGGCCTTAATTGCGACCGTTTCGTTTTCGGCCGTCCTGACTTTCCTCGACGGCGACATGGTACTTGCGCCTTATGTCGGCAAGGTTGACCGACGGCGGCGGGAAGGCGAGCTTAAGATCAGCCATGGAATCCGCGATGATCTGCGACACCGCCAGATTACGAAACCACTTGTGGTTTGAGGGGATTATGTACCAGGGCGCCTGATTCGTGCTGGTCACGCGGATCGCGTCCTCATAGGCGTCGACGTAGTCATCCCACAATTCACGCTCTGAATAGTCAGATTCGCTGATCTTCCAATTGCGCTGTGGGTCATCCAGGCGTTGGGCGAAACGCGCGAGCTGCTCTTCCTTGCTGATATGGAGGAAGAATTTGAGGACCGTCGTTCCCGATTGGACGAGCAGGGCCTCGAAATCGCAAATATGCTTGTAACGGCGGCCGCAGGTCTTCTTATCGACGAGCTTGTGGACCCGCTCGACCAGCACGCCCTCGTAGTGCGAGCGGTTGAAAATGACGATCTTGCCGGCTCCCGGCGCCTGGGCGTGGACGCGCCAGAGAAAGTCATGCGTAAGTTCGAGCGGCGTCGGCTGCTTGAAGCTGGCGACGTCGACGCCCTGCGGGTTGACGCCGCTGAACACGTGCTTGATCGTGCCATCCTTGCCGCCGGCGTCCATCGCCTGCAACACGATGAGGACCGAATGTTTGTGCTCCGCGTAGAGCAGGGTCTGTTGGCGAGCGATCTCCTTGAGACAGCGCTCCGCCTCCTCCTTCGCATCGGCCTCGGATGCTGGCTTGGCCTTGTAGGCCGGATCAAGCTTTGTCAGCTTGAGCTTCTGGCCCGGTTTCACCCGGAACGGCTTGCGGTAGTCCAAGCGTTCGAGCCTCCTCACGCCGGTGTCGAATCGACGGCGAGGTCTATTGTGATGGAAAAATGACGATCAGATCAACCTTGGCGCCCACAGGCTGGGTACGGATCGCGTTATGAACATCACCGTCATCGGAGCCGGCGCGATCGGCGGCCACATCGCGGCCAAGCTCGCCGCGGCGGGCGAGAGCGTGAAGGTCGTGGCGCGCGGGGAGCATCTGAAGGCGATCCGCGAGCGCGGGCTTAAGCTGAAGGAAAATGGCGAAGAGGTCGTTGCGCGCGTCGAGGCGACGGATCGCATCGCCGAGGCCGGCGGCGCGGACCTGATTGTGCTCGGGGTCAAGGCCCACCAGCTCGCGCCGATCGCAGCCGAGGTCGCCTCGATCGTGACGCCTTCGACCACGCTCATGACGACGCAAAACGGCTTACCCTGGTGGTATTTCTTCAAGCGCGGCGGCCCTCACGAAGGCGTTTCGCTGGAGAGCGTCGATCCGGGCGGCGTGATCGCTCGCCATCTGCCAATCGACGCCGTCGTCGCCGCCATCAGCTACCAGGCGGCGGAGATCGAAAGCCCCGGAATCATTCGGCATATCGAGGGGCACCGCTTGCCGGTCGCCGAAATCGACGGCCGGAAGACCGAGCGCATCGCGGCGCTGTCCGAGCTTTTTACGAAGGCAGGCTTCAAGTCGCCGGCGCTAAGCGACGTGCGCGCGGAAATCTGGACGAAGCTCTGGGGCAATCTGACCTTCAATCCGGTGAGCGCACTGACTCATGCAACGCTCGAAGATCTTTGCCGCTTCGCGCCGACCCGCGCGCTCGCCGTGGCGATGATGGGCGAAGCGCAAGCCGTTGGCGAAGCGTTCGGCATTCGTTTCCGACTCAGCATCGAAAAGCGCATAGCCGGCGCGGAGAACATCGGCGCGCACAAGACCTCGATGCTGCAGGACATTGAGCACGGCCGCGCGACCGAGATCGACGCGCTCTTGGGCTCGGTCATCGAACTCGGTCGGCTCGTCAATATCCCGACCCCGCATCTTGACGCGGTCTATGCGGTGACGAAGCTCTTGAGCGAGACGGTCGCTCGCAGCGGGAGCGGACTGTCGCTTTCGCCGCTTTAAGCGCATTCGGAGTTGAGAAGGACATGGGAGCGGATCGCACCTTGAGAGGGCTCATCGCAGGCGGCCATGACGACGCGGTCGCCATCGCCGCGCACGGCGCCCCGCCGCTGACCTACGGGGCGTTGCGCGCGCTCATCGATCGCTCGGTTCGTTCGCTGAACGAGCTCGGCGTCGGGCGCGGCGATCGGGTCGGTATCGTCTTGCCGAACGGACCCGAAATGGCGACGGCGTTTCTCTGTGTGGCCTCCGCGGCGGCCTCGGCGCCGCTCAATCCCGCCTATAAGCAGGACGAGTTCGAGTTCTACCTCGAGGATCTCAAAGCAAAGGCGCTGATCGTCGAAGCGGGAAGCGAAACGCCCGCGCTTCGCGCCGCGGAGAAGCTCGGCGTCGCTGTCATTACGCTTGCTTCCGAGCCGCAAGCTGGAGCCGGCGCCTTTCGGCTGTCGGGCTCGGCGAGGGGCGCGGCAGCCAGACCCGGTCACGCCGAACCGGAGGACGTCGCGCTTATCCTGCATACTTCCGGCACCACCTCGCGGCCGAAAATCGTGCCGCTAAGCCATGCCAACATCTGGACCTCGGCCCGCAACATCGCGGCTTCGCTCGAGCTTTCGGCCAACGACCGCGCGCTCAACGTGATGCCGTTGTTCCACATTCACGGGCTGATCGCCGGTCTCTCCGCGCCGCTCTCGCGCGGCGGCTCGGTCTTTTGCGCTCCTGGCTTCAACACGCTGAAATTCTTCGCCGAGATGGAGGAGGCCAAGCCTACCTGGTACACGGCGGTGCCGACCATGCATCAGACGGTTCTCACGCGCGCCGGGCGCCACAAGGAGATCATCGCCCGACATCCGCTGCGCTTCGTGCGCTCCTCGTCGGCATCGCTGCCGCCCACCGTCATCGGCGAATTGGAGGCGGCCTTCAAATGCCCGGTTATCGAAGCTTATGGGATGACGGAAGCGACGCATCAGATGGCGTCCAATCCGCTCAACGGAATCCGCAAGCCCGGATCGGTCGGGCTCGCGGCCGGTCCCGAGGTCGCAATCATGGACGAGAAGGGGCGGTTGCTCGATCACGGCGAAATCGGCGAGGTCGTCATCCGCGGCGAGAACGTCACCGCCGGCTATGAGAGCAACCCGAAGGCGAACGGCGAGGCTTTTGTCGAGGGCTGGTTCCGCACCGGCGATCAGGGCGTCATCGACGCCGACGGGTATCTCACGCTCACCGGACGGCTGAAGGAGATCATCAACCGCGGCGGCGAGAAAATCTCGCCGCGCGAGGTCGACGAAGCTTTGATGGACCATCCCGCCGTCCTGCAGGCGGTTGCGTTCGCCGTTCCGCACCCGATGCTCGGCGAGGACGTCGGCGCGGCGGTCGTTTTGCGCGAGGGCCTGGCGGCCACCGAACAGGAGCTTGGCGCGTTCCTCTCCCAACGCCTTGCGGCGTTCAAGACGCCCCGGAAAATCCTTTTCCTCGCCGAGATCCCGAAGGGCGCGACCGGCAAGCTCCAGCGCATCGGGCTCGCGCAAAAGCTGGGACTGGGGTGAGAGAGGCAAGCCGGTCGCTTACCGGTTCAGAAGTGCGGTAGGGACTTATCCGCCAGCGCAAGAGTACTGGGTGGAACCGGCGTCGTCATCGCGAGCGTAAGCGAAGCCATCCAGGAGTTGTCGGCGCCCCGCGGGTCGTGGATCGCCACGTCGCTTCGCTCCACGCGACGACGGGTCCATCCGAATGCACCTTGGTTCCGCCAAAAAGCACCCGTTCGGACTCGATTTGTTGGCCCGCGTCGCCTTGACCGCCATAGCCGGCGCGGTCGGGCTAGGGGCTCGACGATCTCGCGATCCGCTACCGCTACCTGCGCTTCGAGACGTCGGCGATGATTGCGGTGATCGTCGTCCTGATCGCGCTTGTCGCGCTCATTCAGGCCTGCGGCGACCGGCTGGCGAGGTGGGTCGATCACCGGTGATGGCGCGCTCGGAACCCCATGGCCTCATCCTGAGGAGCGATGCGGAGCATCGCGTCTCGAAGGATGGTCCAGTTCGTGCGCCTCGTTTGCGCCTCCGGGAGCGTCCTTCGAGACCGCTTCGCGCCGCCTTGAGGCACGAGGTGGGTTGGGAGTGACTTCTCGGCGCGACGCCAGCGCCCGGCCGGGGGACAAAAGTGGGCTCTGGACATCTTCTGAGGCGGAGTGTGAAAGAGTTTGGCGCCGAATCTTGATTCTTGCGTAGTTCTGGACCTCTCCAACAACGATTCTCCCGCCATCCATGACCATCGGCATCCTGCTCTGCGGCAGCTTTCCTGCGACGCTTGAGGCGCAATTCGGGTCATACAGCAGTATGGTCCGTAAGCTGCTCGCCCCCCGTTCCGCTACGGTCTTCGATGTTCGCGAGCGTCAACTGCCGAGATCAATATCGGCTTGCGAGGCTTATGTGATCACCGGCTCCAGCGCCGGAGTTTATGACGACCTGCCTTGGATCAAGGACCTAATCGCGTTTCTTCGGAAGGCGCGTGGCGGCTCCAAACTGATCGGCATTTGTTTCGGCCACCAGGCAATGGCTCAGGCTTTCGGCGGCACGGTCATCAAATCGCCGAAGGGGTGGGGAGTAGGCCTTCGTCGCTACGAATTGCCTGTGCGGCCATACTGGATGGATGACGCCGTCGCCGTAGCGGTCCCCGCGTCTCACCAGGATCAGGTCGTCGCATTGCCTTCCGATGCTCGGGTGATCGCAAGCAGCGCGTTCACTCCTTATGCCGGACTGGACTACGGAGACGCGATATCCTTTCAATTCCATCCGGAATTCTCGCGCGCCTTTGCGGCTGCGCTGATCGAAGCCAAGCGCGAGCGCTACCCGGACCTTGCCGCCTCGGCAGTCCAATCTCATTTGCAGCCGGACGATTGCGCCCAGGTCGGCCGCTGGATCGGCCGTTTCCTCGATTCTGGCGACGCTGCGCCGGTCTTATAGGCAAGACCTTCCGAGCCCGCGTCGAGAGTGGGCTTGCGCTCGGCAGACGCGATCGCGCCTTGCGCGCGGCTTCGTTCTGTTCGATGCTAACATGTTAGCGGGAGAGCGACGGAGCGTCCGCGCGAGAGCGGGCGGGCGCGAGGCTTGTTCGCGCTGAATGAGGGCGCCGGCGCCCAATTCACGGGAGGAACGACGATGTTGAGAGTGTCTTTGTGCTGCGCCGCCGCTGCTGGCGCGCTGCTTGCAGCTTCGGCCGCAGCGCGGGCGGCCGACCCTTATACTTTCGCGCTCGTGCCCAAGAGCACCAACAATCCATTTTACGACCAGGCCTTGGCGGGCTGCAAAAAAGCCGAAGCCGAGCTGAAGGGGGCGATCAAGTGCCTCTACATCGGCCCGAATGAGCATGGCGGCGGCGATGAGCAGGCGCAGATCGTGGGCGATCTCATCACCAAGAAGGTCGACGGGATCGCCGTATCGCCGGCCAATGCGGCCGCGATCGCCGCAGCGCTGCAAGGCGCCAAGGCCGCCAACATTCCAATCATCACCTGGGACTCGGACCTTCTCGACAAGGACAAGGGCCTGCGCCTCACTTACATCGGCACGCACAATTATGACATCGGCGTCAATCTCGCGAAGCTCGTGATGCAGGTGAAACCGAAGGGGGGCACGATTTGCATCCAGTCGGGCGGCGCCGCGGCCGCGAACCATAACGAACGCATGCAGGGCGTGCGCGACACGTTGGCCGGCAAGAAGAGCGCGGAGACGCCCGGCGAGAAGCTCACCGGCCAGAATGGCTGGACCGAAGTCGCCGGCTGTCCGCAATACACCAACGACGACTTCCCGCTCGCCATGCAGATGGAGCAGGACCTGCTCAACAAGGACCCAAAGCTCGACGCCTTCGTCGCGACCGGAGGTTTCGGCGAGTTCCTCGTCGACGCCTACAAGAACTCGATGGCCCAATTCAAGGACAGGATCGCGAAGGGCGAGATCGCCGTAGCGGTGGCGGACACGCTGCCGATGCAACTCGACGACTTGAGGGCGGGGCTCGCGACCGGCAATGTCGGGCAGCGGCCGTTCGATATGGGCTACAAGGTCATGTATGCGCTCAAGGACGTCAAGGACGGCAAGGCTCCGCCGCCCGATCCGACCTATACCGGGCTCGACATCTGCACGCCGAAGAACGTCGATACCTGCATCGGCGGCGGGAAGTGAGCTGACAGACCAGCGTCGCGAAAGAGCAGGAGGCCAGTCTTCGAGGCTGGCCTCTTTTTTCTGCGGCGTATCGTTGGAATCGTCAGTGCGAGGGGTGAAAGCGACGAAGCAATCCAGAGAACATGGGCGTCGCACGTCATCTCTTGATCGCCGCGTCGGCCTTTAGGCCTCCTCGCGATGACGAGTCCCTCAGTACGCCCGAGCCTCTTCCCATCCGCCGGACTTCGCCGATCGAAGCACCGCGTCAGTCACGAAATCGGTCGCCATCGCTTCGCGGAACGTCGGACTCGCGGGCTTGGCCTCCACGAGGCCCTCAACGAAGTCGGCGACCTGGTGAACGAACGTGTGCTCGTAGCCAATCTGCAGCCCCGGCACCCACCAGCGCTTCATATAAGGATGGTCGCTGTCCGTGACATGCAGCGAGCGCCAGCCGCGCAGGCGCCCCTCGTCGGTGTGGTCGAAATAGTGCAGGCGGTGCAAATCGTGCAGATCCCATGAGATTGATGCGTTCTCGCCATTGATCTCGAACGTGTATTGCGCCTTGTGGCCGCGCGCGTATCGCGTCGCTTCGAAGGTCGCGAGCGAGCCGTTGGCGAACCGGGCCAGGAACGCAGCGGCGTCGTCGATCGTCACCTCCTGCTTGGCGCCAGTGAGGGTGTGCGTTCGCTCCTTGACGAACGTCTCGGTCATGGCCGTGACCGTCTCGATCGGCCCGTTCAGCCACATGGCCGTGTCGATGCAGTGGGCGAGCAGGTCTCCGGTGACGCCGCTGCCCGCGACGCTCGCGTCAAGCCGCCACAGCGCCGCGCCGCCCTGCGGCAGGTCGGCGGAAAGGGTCCAGTCCTGCAGGAATTTCGCGCGGTAGTGGAAGACCCGCCCCAACCGACCTTCATCGATCAGCTGCTTGGCGAGCGTGACGGCGGGGACGCGGCGATAATTGTACCAGACCATGTTCGGACGGCCCGCCGCCTCGACCGCCGCGACCATGCTTTGAGCCTCCGCGGCGTTTCGGCCGAGCGGCTTTTCGCACATCACCATTTTCCCAGCTTCCGCAGCGGCGATCGCGATTTCCGCATGCGTGTCGTTGGGGCTCGCGATGTCGACGAGGTCGATGTCCTCCCGGCGAATGAGCTCGCGCCAGTCCGTCTCGAAACGTTCATAGCCCCAGTTGGCGGCAAACGCTTTGGCGGCCACCGGATTGCGGGCGCAAACCGCTTTGAGAACGGGGTGCCTATCCAGGTCGAAAAATTGATTGACCTTGCCGAAGGCGTTCGAATGCGTGCGGCCCATGAACCCGCAGCCGATAAGACCGATGTTGAGCGTCCTCTTCGTGCTCATTCAGGTCCTTGGATAGCGGTGTGAGTGTTAGCGCGCGGCGTCGCCGTGGCTCGCCAGACCTACCACCGTGACCGCTGCCCGCCAATGTGCGCGGGCGCGCCAAGGAACAAGGCGACCAGCGTCCGGTTGTAGTTCGGACGGGCGCCCTCCCGCCGAAGAAGGCGCTCGTTGGCCCCGCGCTCATACCTCCTGCGCGGGGCTTTCCCGGCGAAGCGAGGCGATGAGGAAGCGGCCATGACGGACGACGACCTGCGACAGAAGAACGCGCGTCTCAGGGACAAGATCAAGGCGATCTCGGACAGGCATCCGGAGCTGCGCGATCTTTCAGACGAAATTGCGCTCGAGCAGAGCAAGCACGTTGAGGTCGGTACGCCATTCCTTGAGCGGGTCAACGGCAAGCTGCAAGAGCGGGCGCGCGCGATCATCGAACGCCGTCCGGACCTGGAGCGCTTTTTCGAGGACTGAAGACCCGGCTTCAATGCCTGCCGGGAGGTAGCGCCGTCGCTTGAGTTCGGCCCAACGAGCGCGAGCAGTCAGGCGCCGGTCACGGCTCTCCGTCTTTGAATGGCGGCTCTTTGTCGGCGGGCACGCCCTGTTCGGCCATCGCGAGCAGCATGGCGACGCCGACATAGGTTCCGGCAACTCCAGTCAGATCGACGACCTGCTGTTCGCCGAGAAGCTTCTTGGCGCGATCGAACAATTCGTCCGACACGGCATGTTTGGTCGTGAGATCGCTGACGAAGTCATAGACCACCTCTTCCTCCGGCCTCATGCCGGCGGGCCGTTTGTTGGCTTTCAAGTCGGCGATGATCGAATTGGCGAGGCCCGCCTTCTTCGCCAGTGGGGCATGGGCGTACCATTCCACTTGCGAGCGCCATTGGCGGGAGACGACGAGGATTGCCATCTCGTTGAGCTTGGTCGGCACGGACGTATGCCAACGCAGGTAGTCCAAGAGGTCGTACATGCGCTGCGCATAGACCGGGCTGCGCAACATGGCATTGTATGGGCCGCCAAGCCCCACGCTTGAGATCTTCACGATCTTTTCGCCGACCGGGCGCTGCTGGTCGTTGAGCTCTTCCAAGGTCAATTGAGAAAACCTGGGCTCCTTGCCTCTGGCTGGCGAACTGACCGTGTTGGCGGCGATCGAGGCGAGAGGGAGAGCGGCCGCCAGGCAGGCGGCGGCGATCAGCATCTGGCGCATAGGCTTCTTCCTTGGTTTGCTTGTCTGTGCGCCAATCTCTCGAACAAGTGTGGCGCTCAGGCGACAGGCGCCGAGGCGAAGGGCGACGCTTCAGAGCCGGGCCACAGTTCCCTCTCCACCCGACTCACGGCTAACTCTATAAGAGCCCGACAAATCCTTCTGGAAAAGCAGAACTCGTGCTATAACTTCCATTCGCCGGATTCCGGTGGCTCGCTGCCAGCCGACGGCGCGAGAGGAGGATTGCATCTAAGCCACGGTCGCGCTGGAGACGTCGCGAATACAACCTGAGGTAACGGAGCCCAAATTTTCTTATTTGAATCGGCCGTAACCCATTGAAAAGTCCCGATTCGGAAAAATAAACGTTAGTAAACGCTACAAATTTACTAGCGCATACGCTCGTTTACTGGCGTTTATGGGCGTTTACATGCGAGGAGTTCGCGCATGGGGTTGCACTCTTCCGCTCGCGGCCGCGCAGCGCTGCCTCTCACTCCGGGCCGGTGACGACTGGGCAGTCGGCGCGCGAACCCCATTCGGCCCACGCGCCGTCATAGAGGCCCGCGACCTGGCCGCCGGCCTCCTCGACCGCGAGCGCCAGGATGGCGGCGGTCACGCCCGATCCGCAGGTAGTGATGATGGGTTTCTGGAGATCGATCCCATGGTCGGCGAAGGCGGCTCTGAGCGCGTCCGTGGCTTTGAGCGAGCCATGCTCGATGATGTCGACGAAGGGCAGGTTGAGGCTGCCCGGAATACGGCCGCTTCGGACGCCGGGGCGTGGCTCCGGCACGGCGCCGCGGAAGCGCTCGGCGGCGCGAGCGTCCACCACCTGGGCCGAGCCGGTCGCGAGCGCCGCGCGCACCTCCTCGAGCGAGGCGACGAAGCCGTCCGCCTCCCGGGGTGTGAAGACGCGGGGGTTGGGATGAGCGTCGCCCGTTTCCAGCGGGCGGCCTTCCTTGATCCATCGCGGCAGGCCGCCATCGAGGATGCGCACGTCCTCGACGCGATAGGCGCGCAGCGTCCACCACACCCGAGCCCCGGCGTAGAGACCGAGCGCATCGTAGACGACGAAGCGCATGCCGTCGCCGAGGCCGAGCGTGGTCATCGCTTTGGCGAGCGCCTCGGGCGTCGGCAGCATGTGCGGCAGGCCCTGCTCGGTGTCGGCGATCAGGTCGATGTCGAAGAACACGGCGCGGGGAATGTGTTTCAGGCGGAACTCGGCCGCGCCGATCCGCCCGGTGTTGGGCAGGTGCCAGGAGGCGTCGATCACGCCGAGATCGGGATCGCCGAGCTCGGCTGCGAGTTCGGCGGTGGTGATGAAGTTGTGGGAAGGCATGGACTTCGATCCGCTTAGACTGGCCCGAGCGCAATGCGCACGCGGCGGTTGATCTTGCCCTTTTTCTCTATCCCAGTCACCGAGGCGGGGCCGATTTCGCCGGTGCGCGCGACATGCGTTCCGCCGCAGGGCTGAAGGTCGAGGCCCTCGATCGCGACGAGACGGACCCGGCCCGTCCCCATCGGCGGCTTGACCGACATGGTCTTGATCAAGCTGGGGTTGGCCTCGAGCTCGGCGTCGGCGATCCAGCGATGGCTCACCGCCGCGTCAAGCGCGATCAATTCGTTGAGCTGGCGCTCCACCTCCGCCTTGTCGAGGACGGCCTCGCCCGAATCGAAATCGAGCCGCCCCTCCGCGTCGCCGACCGATCCTCCCGTCACCGGATAGGGCGCGACGACCGAGAGCAGATGCAGCGCGGTATGGGCGCGCATGCGCTTGTAACGCAGGTCCCAGTCGATGCGGGCGATCACGCGGGCGCCCGGGCGGGGCAGGGCGGCCCCTTCGGCGGGGACGTGCAGAATGGTCGAGCGATCCGCGTCATAGACCGTGTTGACGATCGGAACCGACGTCCCGTCTTCGAGAACAAGCGTTCCTCGATCGCCGCTCTGTCCTCCGCCCTGGGAGTAGAAGACCGTGCGATCGAGCGCAATGCCGCGCGGTTCCGAGGCGAGCACGGCCGCTTCCGTCTCGGCCCGGTACGCGTCTCCGCGAAAGAGGGCTTCAGTCATTGAACGAACACTTGAGGCGTGGCCCCTTTCGCTTCGAGCCAATCCGGGACGGGGAGGTTCTTCGAGCGCAAGAAGGCCGGGTTGAACAGCTTGGACGCGTAGCGGGCGCCGGAATCGCACAAGAGCGTCACGATCGTGTGGCCGGGGCCAAGCTCGCGAGCGAGATGAAGCGCGCCCGCGATGTTGACCCCAGAAGAGCCGCCGAGCAGCAGACCTTCCTGCACGACGAGATCGAAGATGATCGGGAGCGCCTCCTCGTCAGGAATTTGATAGGGGAAGTCGACCGGCGCGCCTTCCAGATTGGCGGTGATCCGGGCCTGGCCGATGCCCTCGGTGATCGAGGAGCCCGAGCTCTTGAGTTCCCCGGTCGTATAAAACGAGTAGAGAGAGGCTCCCAACGGGTCGGCGATCGCGATCTTGATGTTCGGGTTGCGCTCTTTCAGCGCCATGCCGACGCCGGCCAGCGTTCCGCCCGTGCCGACTGCGCTGGCGAAGCCGTCAAGGTGGCCGTTGAGATCATCGTAGATCTCCGGGCCGGTCGTTTCATAATGACCCCGCCGATTGGCGACATTGTCGAACTGGTTGGCCCAGACGGCGCCGTTGGGCTCGGTCTTGGCGAGCGCTTCGGCGAGACGCCCCGAATAGCGCACGTAATTGTTGGGGTTGGAATAGGGGACGGCCGGAACCTCGATCAATTCCGCTCCGGCAAGACGCAGCATGTCCTTCTTTTCCTGCGCCTGGGTGTCGGGGATGACGATCACGGCGCGATAGCCGAGCGCGCTCGCCACCATCGCAATGCCGATGCCCGTATTGCCGGCAGTGCCCTCGACGATGACGCCTCCCGGACGCAGCTCGCCGCGGGCGACCGCGTCATTGATGATCGCCATCGCCGCGCGGTCCTTGACGGACCCGCCCGGGTTCATGAACTCGGCCTTGCCGAGGATCGTGCATCCCGTGGCTTCGGAGGCGGCGCGAAGCTTGATGAGGGGCGTGCGGCCAATCGCTGCGACAACATCGCGTACAGGCTTCATCGCGATCCTTTGGGGTTGAAAGCAGGAAGGGTAGGCGAGGGCGCGTCTTGCGACAAGCCTCCGCTCTTGCCACAAGCAGCGCGCTCAAGGGGGTCGGCGCTCGTGTTTTTCTTCGCCTCGAAAATATTCTGGATGATCGCCTCGCCGATCAACCTTCTGTTGTTCGCCGCGCTCATTGGAGTTCTGCTTTGCTATGGCCGCCACGCGCGTTTCGGACGTGGACTGGCACTGACCGCAGTCCTCATTCTGCTTGCGGCTGCGACCTTGCCTTTGGGCGTGCTTCTGATCTCGCCGTTGGAGGACCGCTTCCCTCTGCCGCCATCGGATTTGCCCCCACCAGAGGGCATTATCATCCTCGGTGGGGCAATCGACGACGGAACGAGCCAAGCCCGGCAGGAGACTGTGTTCGACGAGGGCGGCGAGCGGCTGACGGAGGCCGTGGTCTTGGCCAAGCGCTTTCCGCAGGCGCGGGTCGTCTATACCAGCGGCAGTTCGTCCTTTGCCGGGGCGACGTCCACGGAGGCTCTGCAAGCGCGCAAATTCATGTCGCAAATGGGGATCGCGCCGGAACGGGTGACGATCGAGGACAAGTCCCGCAACACCGACGAGAACGCCCGCTTCACCGCCGCGATCGTCCATCCTCAGCCTTCGCAGCGCTGGATCGTCGTCACCTCCGCCTTTCATATGCCGCGCGCGATGGGCCTCTTCGAGAAAGCCGGATTTCACCCGATCGCCTATCCGGTAGCTTTTCGCACCCGGGGCCAGTGGTCCGACGATCTCAGATTGAAGTTCGATCCGGTTCGAAGCCTACGGACCTTCGAGATCGCCACACATGAGTGGGTCGGGCTTGCAGCCTACTGGGCGAGCGGCCGCATCGAGCATCTTTTTCCCGGACCTCAGGACAGCGCCTAATGCCTATGCTGAAGAACGGCTTCGGACTTGCCTTCATCGTACAACTGACTAGAGTGTAGGCAGAATGAGTGATGCCCAATCTTTAGGCGTCTCCCCCGCGATCACGATAGGACCTATCCGTCTCGAGGGACAGGCGCTGCTCGCCCCGATGTCCGGCATCAGCGATCTGGCCATGCGGCGGATCGCCCGCCGTTTCGGGGCTGCGCTCGTATTTTCCGAGATGGTCGCGGCCGAGACCTTTCTCCAAGGGGACACCGAAGCTTCGGTCCGCGCCGAGGGCGAGGGCTTGGCGCCCCATGCGGTTCAGGTCGTCGGATGCAACGCCAAGGCTTTGGCGGAAACGGCTCGCCGGGTGGTCGACGCGGGCGCAGTCCTCATCGACATCAACATGGGCTGTCCGTCGCGGCGGGTGTCGGGGGCTCTGGCCGGCGCCGCGCTCATGCGGAATCTCGATGACGCCGAACGTCTGATCGCGACCGTGGTCGAGGCGGCGCCGGTTCCTGTAACGGTCAAGATGCGCCTCGGCTGGGACGAAACGTCCATGAATGCGCCGGAACTCGCACAGCGGGCCGAACGCGCCGGCGCCCAGATGGCGACCGTCCATGGCCGGACGCGCTCTCAGTTCTACGAGGGCCGGGCGGATTGGGCCGCCGTCCGGGCGGTGGTCAGCGCTGTCGCAATCCCCATTGTCGTCAACGGCGATTGCGCGACCGCGGAGGACGCGCGGACGATGCTCGCCCTCTCCGGCGCTGCGGGCGTGATGATCGGGCGCGCAGCGGTTGGCGCGCCCTGGCTGGTCGGGGCCCTGTCGCGCGCGCTCGACGAGGGCGGCCCGGCGCGGGAGCCTTCACAAGAAGAGCGCCGCGACGTCGCGCTCGAGCACCTCGATTGGCTAGTCGGCAAGCTCGGGCCGCGCGCAGGGCTTCGCCATGCGCGCAAACACTTGGCGGCCTATGCCGATCAGGCCGGAGCTGAGGCGGGGCTTCGGCGTGCGCTGGTGACCAGCGAGGATGTGATCGAAGCTCGGCGGCTGCTTGCTCGCGCCTTCGATGGCGAGTGGGTCAGGCAGGCGGCATGACCGCGCTTGCAGCTCAACGCCGCCTCGACGCCGCAAAGGTTTTGAACGCGCTCGCCCAGCCGTTGCTCACAGTCGACGTGCAAGGGATGGTGATCGACGTCAACGCGGCGGCCGAGACCTTTTTCGACATGGGCCGCGGCGCCCTCTTGCGTTCGCGGCTGACCGATCTCATTCCGTCCGACTCCCCGGTTCTCAATCTCGTCGCCGACGCGCTGAGCAATCGCGCGACCGTCAACGGTTACAAAATCGACATTTCCACGCCTCGGATCGGCAATCGAAACGATGTCGATGTCTTCGTCGCGCCGCTGTCGCAGACGGATGATGCCGTCGCGATCATGCTGCAGGAACGTGCGATTGCCGAAAAAATAGACAGACAACTGACGCATCGCAGCGCCGCGCGCTCAATTAGCGCGCTTGGGCTCATGCTTGCGCATGAGATCAAGAACCCGTTGTCCGGCATTCGCGGCGCAGCCCAATTGCTGGAGGCGGGCGCAAGCGACGAGGATCGGGCGCTGACGCGGTTGATCTGCGAGGAAACCGATCGGATCGTCAAGCTCGTCGATCGGATGCAATCGTTCGCGGTTTCCACGCCGTCTCAATGGGAAAGCCTCAATATTCATGCCGTCTTGGACCACGTCAAGCGTTTGGCTCAAGCCGGGTTCGCGCGTCACATTCGCTTTGTCGAGGCCTACGACCCCTCGCTGCCGGAATTGCTTGGATCTCGCGATCAGCTCATCCAAGTGTTCCTCAATCTGGTGAAGAACGCCGCCGAAGCGATTGGAAACGATAGCGTCGATGGCGAAATATTGCTCACAACCGCGTATCGCCCAGGGGTGCGCCTGCGCACGACGCCAAACGCCGAACCGGTCGCCTTGCCGCTGGAGATCTGTATTCGGGACAACGGCCCAGGCATTGCGCCCGAGATTCTCGCCAATCTGTTCGATCCGTTCGTGACCACGAAAGCGCAGGGCTCTGGTCTGGGTCTTGCACTGGTGGCCAAACTGATTGGCGACCATGGAGGCATTATCGAGTGCGAGTCGCATCCGCGCAGGACCACGTTTCGCGTGCTGATGCCGTTGAGGTCGCCGCGCGCGGCGGCGAGATGATCGGACGAGCGTCGGGCCGAAGGAGCTAATGGTGATGCCGTCAGGGCATATTCTTGTCGCCGACGACGACGCGGGGATTCGAACCGTTCTCAATCAGGCCTTGACCCGCGCGGGTTATGAGGTCCGGGCGACGGGAACGGTTGCGGGGCTTTGGCGGTGGGTCGCGGCGGGCGAGGGCGACCTCGTCATCACCGACGTCGTCATGCCCGACGACAACGCCTTTGATCTCTTGCCGCGCATCAAGCGGATGCGGCCTGATCTGCCGATCATCGTGATGAGCGCGCAGAACACCTTCATCACTGCGATCAAAGCGTCCGAGCGCGGCGCCTACGAATATTTGCCTAAGCCCTTCGATCTGCGTGAACTGGTGGCGATCGTCGGCCGCGCGCTCGCCGAACCCAAGCGACGGCGCGAGGAGCCGGAGCCGCCGGCCGAGGTGATGCCGATCGTCGGCCGGTCGCCGGCGATGCAGGACATTTTTCGCGTTCTCGCCCGCCTGATGCAGACCGATCTCACGGTGATGATCTCCGGGGAATCCGGCACCGGCAAGGAACTCGTCGCGAAGGCGCTCCACGACTACGGCAAGCGCAAGGGCGGACCCTTCGTCGCCATCAACATGGCCGCTATTCCGCGAGATCTGATTGAGAGCGAATTGTTCGGCCATGAGAAGGGCGCGTTCACCGGGGCCGCCGCACGCTCCGTCGGCCGCTTTGAACAGGCGGAAAACGGAACGCTGTTCCTCGACGAAATTGGCGACATGCCGATGGAGGCCCAGACCCGCCTGCTTCGCGTGCTGCAGCAGGGCGAATATACGACCGTCGGCGGCCGCACGCCGATCAAGACGAACGTGAGGATCGTCGCCGCGACGAACAAGGACCTGCGCTTCGCAATTCAGCAAGGGACTTTCCGCGAGGATTTGTTCTTCCGCCTCAATGTCGTGCCGATCCGTCTTCCACCGTTGCGCGAACGCCCGGAGGACATTCCCGACCTCGTGCGCGCGTTCTTCCAGCGCAACTCGTCGGAGGGGCTTCCGGTCAAGACGTTCGAGCCTGCGGCCATGGATCGGCTTCGTCGCTATCCCTGGCCCGGAAACGTGCGCGAGCTTGAAAATCTGACCCGTCGCCTTGCCGCGCTTTACCCCCAGGATGTGATCGGGGAAGGGTTGATCGAAACCGAGCTCAACGCGGGAGCCTTGCCCATGTTTCCGCCGGCGGCGGGAGAGGACGGAAGGAAACGCGCCGCGGCGACCGCCGCTCAGATCTCCGGAGATGGCTTTGACGCCGCGATGGAGCGCGCAGTCGCCGACCTTTTTCACTCATTCGGCGGCGCGAGCCCTCAGGTCGGGCTTTATCACCGGGTGCTGCACGACCTCGAAGCGCCCTTGATCGCCGCGACGCTGACCTGGACGCGCGGCAACCAGATCAAGGCGGCTGAGATCCTCGGGCTGAACCGCAACACTTTGCGCAAGAAGATCCGCGACCTGAACCTTCGCGGGGTTGCGAGCTTCCGTTAAGGCAGCTTAAATTACACTTTAATTGAGTTAGTTAGCGAGGTCTTGGCCCCGGCTGCGGGCGCCGATCCGACCCCTCCGTTTGGATTGTCTTGGCCGGGCGCTGTTTCGCTCCGAAAGCCCCCGTCAACGAGGGTTGGATTTCCTTGGATTCTCTCGTCCAAATCTAGCCTTATCAATGGGTTACGAGGGAAGTTCCGCGAAATTATTTTCGTGGTCCCCCGCCGGCTCGGCTTCCCTGGCGTCCGCCATATTGTCGATGAGGCGGTTGATTTTGTCGAGGAGGCGCTGCCGCTCCTCCGGCCCATAGGAATGTTTCGCCACGACCGTGTCCTGGTGCTTGTCGAGCCGGTCGATCACCTTGATCAGCGGGCCGACCGCCTTGAGCTCCCCACGTCCGATCGCCTCCCCGACGATCCGCAAGGCGGGCATCAGGCGTTCGAGCTGCAGGTGAGCGTGGTCGACGCCGCGGTCGATGACCCGCTTGCCGAGAACTTCCGCGACGATCTGGCGAACCCGCTCCGCGCTGACACGCTCCTCGCTGGCGATCGCGTCATAGGCCCAGCCTTCGCGCAGCCGCGCGAAAATCCGCTTTCTCCGCGCGGCCTTGCCCAGCACGTTAAGCCGCCGCCCGAGTGTTGGTGCTTGTTCCATGGCTCATGCCTCGCTTCTGATGGAAAAGCGGAATGATAGCACAATTTCTGAAAATGGGAATTATTTTTCCGGCTCTTATAGCGTTAGCTGTTGGACGGCTGATTGGCGCGACAAATCACCCTTGCCGTCATGGCCGGGCTTGTCCCGGCCATCCACGCGAGCCGCCGCCAAGGCCGCCTCAATTTCAGACAATGGCCGCTATTTCATAGCTTTACGTGCAGAGGACCAATCTGCGCAGGGTCTTTTTGCAGCCGCGCTTCGTGGATGGCCGGGACAAGCCCGGCCATGACGTTGCTTCCTTCGCCGTGAAACAACAGCCAACGCTATAAGAGCCTTTTGCCTGCAAAAGTTTCGAGACCAGTCCCCAAGCGGACAAATGGGGCGTTGTCGCGGAAGTCGGCTTCGCGCAAATAGCGGACATTCCCCCGGACAGGCGTGGCGCTGCTTAATGCTCACACCGGAGCGATCGCCTCCGCGTGACGATATGCGGAGCGCGTGCGTCCGGCCGTCGAGTGAACCAGTCTCGCAAGTCCTCATGCACGCGCCGCCGCGTCTCCATTGCAGAGTTATCCAGTTCGGCTGAGACGCCTGACGAAGTCGGCGACCGCACTCCCGATCTCGTCCGGGCTGTCTTCCTGAAGGAGCTTGACGCCCCTGACGGCGACCTCGGTCTGGTTTGGCCATGCTCGCACCGCCTTGAGCACGCGGCCACGCATGAGCGTGCCGGGCACGCCCTGAATGAATAGCTTGGCAAGATCGACGCGCGCCATCCAGCTCGCGGACTCGGCGATCGTCTGAACTGTATCCGGCGGTTCGCCGTCGAGCGGCAGGTTGCGTGGAAAGGAGAGCGTTGGCCGTCGCCCTTCGCCCGGCTCCAGGAACGGCCGCCGATAGCGTTCGTCCTCCTCGGGCGTAAGGGCGCGGATCGTCGCGCGCTTCAGCACCTGCTCGATGAAGATGTTCTGCTTGAGCACCATCTCCTCGCCGGCCGGTGAGCGGAGCGCCTTGAAGAAAGCGCGCGCCCCCTCAGGAAGGTCCGAGAGGCTCATGGGCACGGCGACCGCCTCCATATGAACGATCGCCCTGACCCGCTCCGGGTTCAGGCGCGCCCACCAAAAGCCGAGTGCTGCGCCCCAATCGTCGAGCACGAGGACGATCCGGTCGCCCAGGTCCAGAGCATCCCACAGCGCGAAAAGATATTTGGCGTGCTCGGCCAGACTGTAGCTATCCGGCCCGGTGTTCGTGAGCTTGTCCGACGCGCCCATGCCGACGAGGTCGCAGGCGACGAGCCGGCCAAGCCGCTCCAGATGCGGCATGACGTTGCGCCAGACGTAGGAGGATGCCGGCTGGCCGTGCTGGAAGACGATGGCGTCACCCTCGCCCTCGTCGACAGAGGCCATTCGCACGCCGTTGACTTCGCGGAGTTGCAGCTTCGCGTAGGGCTTGCTGCCGATCATTTTATTCGCTTGGTCAATTCCGGACGAGGCGGTCGGGGGGACAACCGGCGCTCCCTTGTGTCGGTACTTTTTGCGAAGCAACTCAGTAGCTTCGGCCTAAGTCGTACGGTTTTATGGGGACGAATTCTCCTGCGAAGGCGCGCACGTGAACGTCCCATGGCGACGCCCCCGCCTTGCGCGCCGCGATCAGCTTTTCGGGGTCGATGAACACGTGCAGCTGCGGGGGCAGTTCCTTCAATCCTTCGGTGACGGCCCAGAGGTTGGTGAAATTGTCGACGTTGAGCTCGATGATGTTCTTGTCCGGATCCTCATAGTAAATCGCCGTCTGAAACCACTGGTCCGCGGCCCACATCGGCGTCATGCCAAGTTTTCCCAGCCGGACATAGGCGCCCAAGAGATCATCAAGCGTCCCGTAGGCGAATGCGATGTGCTGCACCCGCGCATGGAGGGACCTTTCGGAATCAATCGTGGCCTGGGGAACCTCGAAGAACGAGATGCGATGATTGATCTCGTCGTTGCTCGTGAATGCCACGGCGGTAAATGGCGCGCGGTCGGCCGGCGCCGTCACGCGCTTGTTCACCGTCATGCCGAGCACCTTTCGGTACCATTCGAGCATGGCGTCGAGATTGGGCGTAGTGATCCCCACGTGCTGCAGGGTCGGATGGGCAATGATTTCGGTGTTCATGCTTTCCTCCGCGGTTTGGGTCTTCACGGTTTCTGAGGCGGCCGCGAGACGGCCTACCTCAACCCGCCCGAGACCGGAATGAAGGCGCCGGTTACCCAGCTGGCCTGGTCGGAGGCGAGGAAGACCGCAACGCGAGCAATGTCCTCCGGCTGGCCGAGCCGGCCGAGCGGGGTGCGGGCGACGAGCTCCTTCCCGAGTTCCCTCCCGATGAGCCCGTCGGCGCGCGTGGCGTCGGTCTCGACCGTGCCCGGCGCGAGAGTGTTGACGCGGATGCGCCGTCCGCCGAGTTCACCGGCAAGCGCGCGGCTGATTGTCTCAACGGCGCCCTTGGCGGCTGCGTAGATCGTCGAACCCGGCGTCGGGCTCACGCTGACCACAGAGCCGATATTGATTACGCTGCCTCCATTCGCGCTGAAATGCGCGAGCGCCTCCTTGATGGTCAGGATCGGGCCCAGCACGTTGGCGTCGAACGGTCGGGGTAGAGATCCTCGGTCACTGTCTCGAGCGGACTCATTCGGGCGACGCCGGCGTTGTTCACCAGGATGTCGATCGCCCCAAACGCCGCTTTAGCCCCGGCGAACAGCCGGCTGACATCCGCGGCTTTGGAAACGTCGCCTTGGACAGCGAGCGCCTGGCCGCCTTTCTCCCTGATTTCTTCGACAACGCGCGCCGCCGCTTGCTCGCTGTTGGAATAGTTGACGACCACGGCTGCGCCGGCCGACGCCAAAGCCTTGGCGATTGCAGCGCCGATGCCCTTGGAAGCTCCGGTGACCACCGCGGCCTTCCCTGTCAGGTTCGCCATGACGTCACGCCGCCCAATTCGCGGGCGGCTTCGGGGTCTTCGCAAGGACCTCGCGCAGCGTCGTCGTGTTGCAGCCGATCAGGAGGTGCAGGTCGCGGCCCGCGCTGTTGAGGTCGCCGCGGGCGATGGCCAGGTCGGTCTCGACGGCGATGTCGACGAACGCCTTCGGGACGCCGGCGTTCTCCAGCGCCTTCCGGTACTCGGCGGGCGGAAGGTCCCTGTAAGGAATCGTCCGATCCGCCCATTCCGACACCGCCTTGGCGAGGTCGGTCATCGTGAAGGGCTGGTCGCCGGCGAGTTCGTAGGTTTCGCCTGCGTGTCCCTCTGTCGTAAGGACCGCGACGGCCGCTGCCGCGAAGTCGGCGCGGGCTGCGGCGGCGATCCGCCCGTCCCGCGCCGCGCCGAACAAGGCGCCGTGCGCCAAGTTCACCGCTAACCTCTCGGTGTAGTTCTCGATGTACCAACCGTTGCGAAGGAAGACGGACGGAACCTTTGAAGCGCGCAGCAGCGTCTCCGTCGCCCGGTGCTCCTCGGCGATAGGCAATGTGCTCACGTCGGCGCGCAGCAGGCTCGTATAGGCGATGAGCTCGACCCCAGCGGCCTCCGCGGCCTCGCCGCACGGTGCTGCACGACGCGCTGGCCGAGATCCATTCCCGATATCAGCAAGAGCCGTTTGATTCCGGCGAGCGATGGACCAAGCGTGCTGAACTCGGAATAGTCTCCACGCCGATCCTTGACGCAGCGCTCTTGGAACTGCGCAAGCTTTTCCGGGCTGCGAGCGATCGCGACGATCTCGCTCGCGGGAACCACCTTCAGAAGGCCCTCAAGCACGAGGGCGCCAAGCTTTCCAGACGCTGCCGTGACTGCGATCATGTCTTCTTCCTCTTCGATTTGGCGTCTGCCTCAGAAGAATGCGCGCGGATCCTGCTGCTCGTGCAGGAGCGAACTCGCCGGCGGCGGCCTGCTCGTGCACTTCCCACGGGGACCCGCCCGCTTTGCGCGCCGCCACCATCTTGTCGGGGTCGAGAATGACCATTCCGGGTGGCGCGGTCCTCAGATGCTCGGTCGCCGTCCAATCGTCGCCGTAGTTGTTGACGCTGATCTCAACGATGTTCTGGTCGGGATCGGCGCAATAGAACGCCGTCCCTAAGCCGTGGTCGGCGGCGCGCAGCGGCAGGATGCCCAGCCGCTTGAGCCGAACAAAGGTTCCCAGGAGATCATCGAGCGTGCGAAAGGCAAAAGCGACATGCTGCATCCGTGCGTGGCGGCCGTTGTCTGGGTCCACGCCGACTCCCGGCACTTCGAAGAGCACGATGCGATGGTCGGTTTCGTCGTTGCTGATGAACGCCATCGCGGAAAAAGGCGCCCGGTTCCGAGCTTCCGCCGGCAGGGCAGAACGATGGTTGACCGTCATGCCGAGCACCTTGCGGTACCAGTCGAGCATGGCGTTGAGATTGCCCGTGATCAGGCCGTAGTGCAGCAGCTTCGGATGGACGGTGATCTCGGTATTCATTTAGCCTGCTTGCTCCTCCTCGCGAAAAACGAGGCGCAAGCAAGATGGACCCGGCAGGAGCTTGCAGTAAGATGGAATAGTCTGAATGGGCTTTTCCACCTAAACGAATAATAAGACAACCCATGCGCGGAGCCAGCCTTGCCGAAAGCAGCGCCTTGGTCGCGGTGCTTGAACAGAAGGAGCTTCACCAAGGCGGCCAAGCTATTGGGCCTGTCTACGCCGCGCGTGAGCGACATGGTGCGCAGCCTCGAGGAGCGCCTGGGCGTGCGGCTCGTCGAGCGCACCACGCGCTCGGTCGCGCCGACCGCGGCGGGCGAACGCCTGCTCGAGCGGCTGCGGCCAGCACTGGACGAGTACCGGGCGGCGCTGGAATCCACGAACGAATTTCGAAACAATCCGGCCGGAACCCTGCGCCTCAGCGTCCCGCCTCCCGCGGCGGATCTGGTCCTGGAAGAGGCGATCCCGCGCTTCCTCGCCCTTTATCCCGAGATCAACGTCGAGATCTCAATCGACGCCTCGCCGATCGACATCGTTGCGGAACGTTTCGACGCCGGAGTCCGCGCTGGCGAGCATCTCGCCCACGATATGATCGCCCTGCGAATCGGCAAGGAGATGCATTTTGTCCTGGTCGCCGCGCCAGGTTATCTCGTGCGGCGGGGCGAGCCCAAGGCGCCGCAGGATTTGGCCGCGCATGATTGCGTCCGCATTCGCCTGCCGAGCGGCGCTTTCGTTCCGTGGCGTTTTCGCATTAAACGCCGGATTGTGGAGGTTCATGGGCAGGTACGGCTGGCCGTCAATAATGGCAAGTTCGCTGTCCAGGCGGCGATCGAAGGGGTGGGCCTGCTTCAGGCGCCGCTCGACTATGTGAAGGCGGACCTTGCCGCAGGGCGGCTGGTTACGGTTCTCGACGTCTGGGCGCCGCCGCCGCTCGACGGGATGTTTCTCTACTATCCGAGCCGACGGCAGATCCGTCCCGCGCTGAAGGCGTTGGCGGATTTTTTCTGCGAAGGGCGCCAGCGCCCACAACCCGAGTGATAGCGGGCGTTCTAAGCGTCAGCTCCGTCCGCTTTCGCCAAAGCGGTCGTCTCCGCACAAGCGATTGAATTTTGACCCTTGCGCGGCGCCTTACGCCTTCCTGTCGCCGATCGCCGGCGCTCCGCTCTCGGCGGCGCCGAGGAATTTACACTCCCACCATGTGAAGAGGATGTCGCGCAGCGCAGCGCCGTCGTCCGCTCCGTAGACTGGCAAGCGAAGACTGTCGAGCATCGCGGCCTCCTCGTCCGAAAGCTCGACCGCGACGTCCTCGAGCCTGATCGGCGTATTGACGAACTCGGCGACATAGGAGGAATTGCGGCTCAGCCTGCGATCCGTTTTGATCGTCGCGTTGCGAAAGTCCTTCGGCGTCCGCTGGCTTTTCAGGGTCGGCGTCTTCGGCGCCGCTGCCATATCCGCTTCCGTCGCCTCGAACACAGTGAGCTTGACCGGCTTCAGCGCGAAATTGCTCGTGCGCATGACGTCGGCGCCGCAAACGTTCGGCACCGCGAGAACGTCGACCAGCGCCAAAAGGTCGACATGGTCGCCGGGCTTTGTGTCCTGGCGCGTGATGGTGGCGCGGCCATCGCGGCTGACCTCGGTGTACATGAAGAGGTTGAAGCTGTCGTGCACATCGTCTGGCGTGAGACCGTACTCGCGTTGCGCCTCCGCCTGAATGTCGTGGCAATTGGTATGCGCGTCGAATCCGTAGGCGCTCTCGTAGAGGTAGGCGCTGCAGCGCGGAAAAAGCACGTCGTTGCGCCCGACCGTGTCCTCGAGAATGTACATGAGCGCTCGCTCGCGCGGCGGCGCGGACCATAGGAAGGCGCCCTTGGTGGGATTGAAGCCATGCACCGTACGGGTGCGGCCGCAATGCATGAATTCCTTGTAGTCGTGCAGATTGAAGCAATTGAAGTCGACGCATTGCAGGCCTTCGACCTGCTCGATGCGAAGGATCTGCCCGGCGCTCACTTCAAGCGCCTTGCCGGTTCCCGGCTCCAAGACCATTTCGAGCAGGATCTTGCGAGCCGTCATTGGGCGCCGCCGTCGCGTTGCTTCCGCGCCTGTTCGCGCAGCGCCTTGCGGATCAGCGAAGCGCGGTCGGGCGCCTCGCCACGCCGGATCGTCCGATCGATGAGTTCGATCTGTTGCTGGTTGAGGCGCACAACGACCGTTCTTGCCCCCATTCCCGTCCCTCGCTTGCCCATTCGATCCCGCGGGCCCGTGTTTATGTCGAGAAAACAGCCGCCAGAAAAGGCGAAATTATAGGCTGGGCTGGCCAATTCTTCTGCAACCCAGCGCGCTTCGCGGAGCTTATTCGCTTGGTTAGGCAGGAACGTAGGTCAACCTGACGGCGTCCTCGCGATCAAATCGCTGGCCACAAGGCGGAGCGGGGGCCGGGGGCCAGCGAAGAATGACTTGCCGCGACCAAGCACGAAGGGCCGGAAGTAGAGTCGATACTCATCGATAAGATCAAGGTCGGTTAGGCTTCGCGCCAGGTCTGGTCCGCCGACTTGAATCTCCCCAACGAACTGAGCCTTCAGCCCCCGTATCACCGCCTCGACGTCATTCTCGACAAGTATGGCGTTGGGGCCGACCGACTTCAACGAGCGCGACACGACCCACTTCGGTTGGCGCCGCCAAGCCACTGCGAAGTCGCGTTCCTCCGCGTCCCACTCAGGGCGGTCTTCGTCCCAATACCGCATTACCTCGTATATGCGGCGGCCGTACACGCTGCCGGTCAGGCCGCGCACTTGCTCAATAAAGTGCTGGAAAAGCGCGGGGCCTGGCGCAAACGCCTCGTGGTCGACGTAGCCGTCCAGGGACTGGTTCAATCCGAAGACGAGCTTCGCCATGTTGTAAAATCTCGATCCCAGGCTCGTGAGAATAGCTTGAGCCGCTGTTATGCGGAAGCGACGGGCGAGGATTGACGCGCTCGGACGCCACTGGCGCAGGACTTGCTTGATCCAGGGCAGCTTTCGGCGCGCCTTATGGGCTTTGGTTTGAAAGGAACGACGCGATGCAAGTGACCCGGCGCGGTTTTCTCGGAGGCGTCGGCGGCGCGGCTTTGGCGCTTGCCGGAGCCTCTCGGGCTTACGCCGCGGCCAATACGACCGTGGGTTTCATCTATGTCGGCTCCAAAGATGACTTTGGCTGGAATCAATCCCACGCCGTCGCCGCAGCGGGGCTAAAAAGCATGCCAGGCATCACGGTCGTCGAGGAGGAGAACGTCCCGGAGACTGACGCGGTCGCGAAGACCATGGAGTTGATGATCAATCTCGACGGCGCCACGCTGATCTTCCCCACGTCCTTCGGCTACTTCAATCCCTTCATGTTGGACGAGGCGAGGAAATATCCCAACGTCGAGTTTCGCCACCCGACCAGCCTGTGGAAGAAGGGCAAGGATCCGGACAACGCCGGCGGCTACTATTCCTACATGGACCAGGGCCACTACGTGAACGGGATCGCCGCCGGGTTTTCGACAAAGACCAATAAAATTGGCTATATCGCTGCGAAGCCGATTGGCCTCGTCTTGCGCAACGTGAATTCCTTCACGGTCGGCGCGAAGAAGGTCAATCCGGCGGCCGAGGTCCATCTCATCATCACCGGCGACTGGTCCCTTCCCGTCCGCGAGGCGGAATTGGCGCAGGCGCTGGTCGACACAGGGTGCGACGTGATCGCCTGTCATGTCGACAGCCCTAAAGTGGTGATCGAGACCGCCGAGTCTCGGGGAGCGAAGACGCTAGGCCACAACGCCGATCAAAGCACGCTTGCGCCAAAGGGCTTCATCACGGGGGCGCAGATGAAGTGGAGCACGGTCTACGACGCCTACGCCAAACTGATCGCCAAGGGCGAGAAGCTGCCGAACCTTGACGAAGGCGGATACGACAAGGATCTGGTCCTCAGCACTCCATTCGGCGCCGGCGCCAACGATGCGACGCGGAAAGCTGTGCAGGCGGCGATCGACGACATGAAGGCGGACAAGCCGATCTTCATCGGCGGCGTCAAGGACAACAAAGGCAACGTCATTTCCGCCAAGACCCTCGACCTCTACGACGGAAGCCTCTGGGGCACGAATTACCTGATCGAGGGCGTCATCGGGTCTCTCACCTGAGAGATCCCCTGCGACAATTCTGCGAAAGCTCGGAGCGACGTTGAGGCGCAGTCGCTCCGGATGTTCGTTCGTGAGGCCGCCATTTTCGGCAACCACAGGAAGACTTGCTTTCGGGTATTGGGGTCGCCCTTTGCCGCTTTCGCGTGCGATGACAGTGGAAGAGTTGCAGTTGAGCAACATCGTTGCCAGTTTGCCACGGAAGCGCTAAAGATGGGCGCCATCGCTACAAGGGATTCGGGGCCTTCGGTTCATTGAATTGACGGGAACGACGACTATCAACGCGCGAGGGTCGCCGCTTCTGGACGACAGCCCGCCGACAGGCCGATTTGGAATTGTCGTCGTCGGCGCGGCTTTCGTCCTCGCTCTGGCGACTTTTCTTGTTTTCGCCGGCTTCACGCCGATCATACCAACCGCGACCGTCGTCCTGACCTTGATGGTGGGCGACGGCCTGGTCGTCGTCATCCTCATCGTCCTCATCTCGATGGAGTTGGCGCGCCTTCGAGCCGCGCGTCGGGCGGCGCGGGCGGGCGCCCGCCTGCACAGCAGGTTCGTCGCCCTGTTTTCGCTGGTCGCCGCCATTCCGGCGATCATCACCGCGATCGTGGCTGCGGTTTCCGTCGAATGGGCGATCAATCCGCGGTTCATGAGCGACGTCGCAGCCTTTATCAACGAAGCCAACCAGGCGACCCAGCTCTACCGCGAATCCCAGTGTCGGGCGCTGTTGCGCGATGTCGAACTGACCGCCGGCGATATCGGCCGCAGCACCCTTTTGCTCCAATCGAACCCCACTCAGTTCGCGGAATACTTCAGCTCGCGCTCGAAGACTTTAGGCTTTACCGCCGCCGCGGTCATGAAGAATGACGGCGCTCCGATCGTTGTCGCGCAAGGGTCGGACGCGAAGCTGATCGCCAGACCCGAGCCGTCCGACTTCCAGGACGCCATGAACGGCGAGGCGCTCTGCGGCTTCCTCGGCGTCGGCAACATTTTCGTCGGCATTCGGCCCATCCCCGGCGCCGACGGGCAATTCCTGTACGCTGCGCGAGGGATTGACCCTTTGGCGGCCAAGGTGGCCGAAGACGCCGCGCTCGTATCCAACATGTGGGGACGCTTCGAGGCCCATCGGCACAGCCTTGAACTGGGTTTCGCCACTGTCTTCGTTCTCCTGGCGCTGACGATGCTGTTTTCCGCCATCTGGCTGGGCCTCGCCTTCGCCAATCGGCTGGTCAGGCCGATCCGCGGCTTGATCCGCGCCGCGGACGAGGTCGCTTCCGGCAACCTCCATATTCAAGTGCCGACGCGCCGTTCTGATGGAGACCTCGGCCATCTCGGGGACACGTTCAACAAGATGACCTCCGAGATCCTGCGTCAGCAGACCGGCCTGATCGAAGCGAACGCGCTCAACGATGAGCGGCGCGCTTTCATTGAGGCGGTGCTGTCGGGGGTGCCTGCAGGCGTTCTCGGCGTCGACCACGATGGAATCATCACGATTTCGAACGCCGCCGCCGATCGGCTGCTGGGCGGCGACCTCGGCCTTATCGGCCGGCCGCTCGACGCCGTCCAGCCGAGCATTGCGGCCATTTGGGAACAGGCCCGCTCGCTCAGGCTCAGGCTTCATCAAGGGCAGGCGACCGTGCTCAGGGACGGCCGCGAGCGCGTTCTCAACGTGCGCGTCACCGGAAATCCTGGACGCGATGATCGCGCCAGCGTCATCACCCTCGACGACATCAGCGATCTTGTGACCGCGCAACGCACCGCCGCCTGGGCCGACGTCGCTCGCCGCATCGCGCATGAGATCAGGAATCCCCTGACGCCGATCCAGCTCTCGGCCGAGCGGCTGAAGCGGCGCTATGGCCGACACATCGTCGAAGGCCGGGATGTGTTCGACCAGTGCACGGACACCATTATCCGGCAGGTCGATGACATCAAACGCATGGTCGACGAATTCTCGTCCTTTGCGCGAACGCCAAAGGCGCGCCCGGCCCGGGACGACCTCACCGATTGTGTGCGCCAGGCGATCTTCCTGATGAGGGTCGGTCGCGCGGACGTCACCTTTGAGGAGCAATTGCCGGATGAACCGATTTTCGCCGATTTCGATCGGCGGCTAGTGTCGCAAGCGCTCATGAATGTTTTGAAAAATGCGACGGAAGGCATCGATGCTCTGAACGGGGAGCAGGGGACAGGCGTCGTCACAACGACGGTGTCGGTGGATGGCGCGGGCTTTGCCGAGATTGCCGTCAGCGACAATGGCAAAGGCTTCCCGCTCGAGGACCGGCATCGTTTGACCGAGCCCTATGTCACGACTCGAACCGAGGGAACCGGCCTCGGCTTGCCGATTGTCGTCAAGATATTCGAGGACCACGGCGGAAGCGTAGAGCTTCTCGATGGGCCCGCGCGTCTCGATGGCGGCCGGGGCGCCAAAGTCTTGATGAGGCTGCCGTTGCATCGCGCCGAACAGAATGCAACGCGCCCGGAGAGTGAGAGGGTTGCTTCGTCCTGATGGCTGCTGACATTCTGATCGTTGATGACGAAGACGACATCCGCGGACTCGTCGCCGGAATTTTGGAGGATGAGGGCTACGGGGCGCGTCTCGCGCGCGACTCGGACGAAGCTATCGCGGCGGTTGAAGCGCGCCGTCCACAACTGATCCTCCTCGACATATGGCTGCAAGGTTCGAAGCTTGACGGGCTGCAACTGCTCGAAACGATCAAGCGCCAGCATCCGAATGTGCCCGTGGTGATGATCTCGGGGCACGGCAACGTCGAGACGGCGGTGAGGGCGATCAAACTCGGCGCCTACGACTTCATTGAGAAGCCGTTCAAGGCGGATCGTTTGATTCTGATCGCTGAGCGGGCGTTGGAGACTTCGCGTCTGAAGCGGGAAGTCAGCGATCTGCGCGCTCGTGGCGGCTCCGCCGACCGGATGGTCGGGTCTTCGTCGGCGATCCTCAACCTCAAGCGGATCATCGAAAAAGTCGGGCCCGCCAACTCGCGCGTTCTTATCTCGGGCGCCGCCGGATCGGGTAAGGAACTGGCCGCTCGGCTTATCCATGAAAATTCGAACCGCGCCAACGGGCCCTTTGTCGTCATCAACGCGCCGACGATGTCGCCCGAGAGAATGGAAGCGGAACTGTTTGGAGTCGAATCCGGGGTGGAAGGGCAGGCGAGGGTCGGCGCGCTTGAAGAGGCGCATGGCGGCACGCTTTACCTGGACGAAATCGCCGACATGCCGCGCGAGACGCAGGCCAAGATCCTCCGCGTTCTGGTCGATCAGAACTTCCAGCGCGTCGGCGGCGCCTCGCGCGTTATCGTCGATGTGCGCGTCATTTCGTCAACAAGCCGCGATCTGGCGGAGGCCATCACCGAGGGGCGTTTTCGCGAAGACCTTTTTCATCGGCTGTCCGTGGTGCCGATTCGCGTTCCGTCGCTGGCTGAGCGGCGGGAGGACATTCCCGAACTCGTTCAATACTTTTTGAAGAGCGTCGCAGCCAATATGGGAGTTACGCCTCGCCGGGTCGGCTCGGACGCTATGGCGGTGCTTGAATCCCACGACTGGCCGGGAAACATCCGGCAGCTCAGAAACAACATCGAACGGTTGATGATCCTCGCGCTCGGCGATCCCAATGCCGAAATTTCGGCCTCGATGCTTCCGGCCGAGGTTGGCGCGCTTGTGCCGGCGGTGCCGAGCGGCATTGGCGGCGAGAAATTGCTGAGCCTCCCGCTTCGCGAGGCGCGGGAGGCCTTCGAGCGCGACTATCTCGTGGCTCAAATCAGTCGCTTCGGCGGCAACATATCGCGAACCGCCGAGTTCATCGGTATGGAGCGCTCGGCGCTGCACCGAAAGCTGAAGTCTCTCGGCGTCGAATAGCACTGCTCTGGCATTCGAATTGCACTGGACGCTCGGTGTTATCGCTTCCGCTCATGAAAGCCTCTTTAACATTGTGGTTGGGGTCTATGAGTTCGCCCGCCTCACTTTCTATGCTATAATGTTAAGGAACCGCGCGTCCGCAACGGCGCGGGTGACGACGAATAACGCTGGCCGAAAATGGCCCAACGAACGGAAACACGAATGGCACCCGAGAAGGCGCAAAACCTCCAGGACACGTTCCTCAATCACGTGCGAAAGTCGAAGACGTCGGTCACGATTTTTCTCGTTAACGGGGTGAAATTGCAGGGGTTTGTGACTTGGTTCGATAATTTCTGCGTCCTGCTTCGGCGGGACGGACACTCGCAACTGGTCTATAAGCACGCAATCTCCACCATCATGCCGGCAAGCCCAATCACCATGTTCGAGGCGGTCGACGAAGAGGCGCGCTGACCTTGCTTGGCCTCGCGAAGCGACGGACGAACGTGAGCGAGCGGGCTTGACCACCCGCGCGCTGGTCGTTTGTCCGAGCCTTGCGCGAGAAACGAACGACGCGTTGCGCAGTCCCGAAGCGCGGCGTGAAGAGGCGGTCGGCTTGGCTCGGGCCATCGATCTTGCGGTCGTGGGCGCGGAAAGCGTCGCGCTGGACGCCATCCGTCCGGCCATCTTTATCGGCAAGGGCAAAGTCGAGTCGCTTGCGGCGCAGGTGAAGGCCGAGGAGATCGACCTTGTCGTCATGGATTGCGCTTTGTCTCCGGCGCAGCAGCGAAATCTAGAGCGGGCCTTCGGCTGCAAGGTCATCGACCGCACCGGGCTCATCCTCGAGATCTTCGGCCAAAGGGCGCACACCGCCGAGGGCGCGCTCCAGGTGGAGCTTGCGCACTTGAAATATCAGCGCTCACGCTTGGTCCGGTCGTGGACCCACCTTGAGCGGCAGCGCGGCGGCTTCGGCTTCCTCGGCGGGCCGGGCGAAACCCAGATCGAGACCGACCGCCGCTTGATCGGCGAGCGCATCGTTCGCATCGAACGGGAGCTCGAGGCCGTCAAGCGCCGGCGCGCCCTGCAACGCGCAAGCCGCAGCGCCGTCCCTTATCCAATCGTCGCGCTGGTCGGCTACACCAACGCCGGCAAGTCGACCCTGTTCAATCGGCTGACGCGCGCCGAAGTGATGGCGGTCGACATGCTGTTCGCGACGCTCGATCCCACCATGCGCCTCATCAAATTGCCCCATGGCGGCTCGGCGATCCTTTCCGACACGGTCGGCTTCATATCGGACTTGCCGACGACGCTCATTTCCGCCTTTCGCGCCACGCTGGAGGAAGTGCGCGCAGCCGATGTCATCGTGCACGTGCGCGACATTTCCCACGTTGACAGCGAAGCGCAAGCCCATGACGTCGAGGCGGTCCTGGACGAGATCGGCGTCGCCGACCACGCCGATCGCGTCATCGAGGTCTGGAACAAGGTGGACCTGCTTGACGCCGACGCGCGCGCGGCGCTCGCTCGAGAGCACGGCGCCAGGGACAGCGCGCCGCTCGCCATTTCCGCGACGACCGGGGAGGGGATCGATCATCTTCTGGCCGCGATCGAGGATCGCCTGGCGCGCGGCCGGCCTGAACTCGAACTCCGGCTCGACTTGAGCGACGGGAAGGGCCTGCATTGGCTCTATGAACATGCCGAGGTCATGAGCCGTCGAGACGAAGAGGACGGGCTCCACCTGACGGTGCGCGTTCCCCCTGACCAGATCGAGCGGCTGAAGCGGCGCTTCGCCATTGGGCGGGCGCCCCTCCGTTCGAGCCCGAGGCGGGTCGCCGAGCGCTGACGCGGGCTGCGTCCCGACCCGGTCAGGGCTTCGATACAACCTAGACGCGAAATGTTCGAAAATCCTCTCCGTCCCAACTCGCATCTTGGGTTGCGGTCCAAGAGATCGACCAGCGCATCAATCCGAACGCTCGCAGATCGCCAGACCCTCGAACGGGTTCAGAAACAATATTCGTACCACATGGCTCTTATAGCGTTAGCTGTTGGACGGCTGATTGGCGCGACAAATCACCCTTGCCGTCATGGCCGGGCTTGTCCCGGCCATCCACGTGAGCCGCCGCTAAGGCCGCCTCAATTTCAGACAATGGCAGCTATTTCATAGCTTTACATGCAGAGGATCGATCTGCGCAGCTCTTTTTGCAGCGGCGCTTCGTGGATGGCCGGGACAAGCCCGGCCATGACGTTGCTTCCTTTGCCGTGAAACAACAGCCAACGCTATAAGAGCCTACCATGTTCTAATTTTGGCAAGGAAGAACTATCGCTAGGGATGGCCGCAAAGCCGCTGGGCGCGGGCGCTTTATGGCCGATACGATTGGGGCCGCGCCGGATAAAGGCGAGGTCGGCGCCGGCGTCGATAAGGGTCGCACGCGTTCGTCACTTTTTCGCCGTCAACGCGTTTCCCTCCAGGCCCGAACGAAGGCGGCGATTTTCGTTGTCTCGAGGCGGGCCGAGGAGAACCCAATGGAAGCGCCTCCGCTCGAGCGCAAACTCGTCGCCATTCTTGCCGCCGACGTCGCGAGCTATAGCCGGATGATGGAGGTAGACGAGGAGGGAACGCTGGCGACCTTATCGGCTTTTCGCCTGGTCACCGATCGCCTTATCTCTCTGCACGAGGGAAGAATTTGCGGGACCGCCGGCGACAGCATTCTGGCGGCGTTCGGGAGCGCCCTGGCGGCCGTTCAATGCGCCGTCGACATCCAGAACGAGCTCTCCAAGTCGAACGACGAACTCGAAAAAGACCGCCGGATGCAGTTTCGCATCGGGATCAATGTTGGCGACGTCATGTTGAAGGACGGAGACATTTTCGGCGACGGCGTGAACATCGCCGCGCGTCTGGAAGGGCTGGCGGATCCCGGTGGTATTTGCATCTCCCGCGGCATCCACGATCACGTCATGAAAAAGTTGCCGTTCGAATTTGAAGACCTTGGGGAGCAAAGCGTCAAGAACATCGCCCAGCCCGTCCGGGTGTTCCGGCTCCTTCTCGACGGGCAAGGATCGGGCTGGCGAGCGAGCCAAGCCGTGCCGGCGCCGGAGGCCGAGGAGGAGATTCCGTCGCTGGCCGAAGACGCGCCTGCGGCGTCGACCTCCGATCCACAGGCGGTGGAGATCGAGTTCTGGGACTCCATCAAAAACAGCACCCTTGGGACCGAATACGAAGCCTATCTCGAGCAATATCCGGAGGGCAGCTTCGGCGCTCTTGCCCGAGTTCGTCTCGAAGCGATCAAGCAAGACGCCGTCAGCATGCGCGATCCGCATGACCGGGAAATTGAATTGTCGTTTTGGGAGTCTGTCCGCGAGAGCGACAATCCCAAGCTGGTCCAGGCGTACCTGGAAAAATATCCCGACGGTGAGTTCAGCGCGCTTGCCCGCATTCGATTGGATGAGTTGACGCCGGACGGCCACGGCGCTGGCGACGGCGGGATTGATGGCGCCCTGCGCTAGCCGGCGGCAGGCATGTCATTCCCGAGGAAGAGCGGGAATCTGGAGCCACCATCGGCATTTCCGGATGCCGCTTTCGTGGGCGAGTGAACCCCGCTTCAAATCCCCGCATACCATTCGTAGCCGCGGTCTTCCCAGAAGCCGCCGCGGCCGCGCGAGATCTTGGCGAAATCGTCGATCGCCTCGATGCGCATGATGTATTTGGCCATCTTGTAGCCGAGCTGCCGCTCGACCCGGAGCCTTAAGGGGGCGCCGTGCTCGACCTTGAGCGGCGCGTAATTCATCTCGTAAGCCAGGATGGTTTGTGGATGAAAGGCGTCGATGAGGCCGATCGTCTCGTAATAGCGGCCGGTGTTGTCCATCGTTTCTTCGAGCGTGTCGGCGCAGAAGAAGGCGATGTAACGCGCCTGCGGCTTCAAGCCCGCGGCGTTAAGCACCGACGACAATTGCGCGCCCTTCCACTGGCCGATGCAGCTCCAGCCCTCGACGCAATCATGCCGCGTGATCTGCGAGCGCGCGGGCAGGGCGCGGAGATCGGCAAGCGAGAGCTTCATCGGCCGCCCGACAAGGCCGCCGACTTCCAGTTTCCAATCCTTGAAGCCGCCCTGCCGCAGCGCGACATATTCCGGATCCTCGGGATCGATCGAGCCGTTCGGCTTGAAATAGACCGAGATCTCGCCAGGCGAAAATTCTCGCGCCATCGCCGTTTCAGGCCCGAGCAGAGCGCGCTGAACGGCCTTGGTCACCGCCTCGGCTTTCTCGAGAATGTTGAGCGCCTGAGCCGAACCCGTATCGAAGCTGCAGGCTGAAAGAGGCAAAGCCGCGGCGGTCACGCCGAGGCCCGTCAGAAGCTTGCGGCGGCTAAGGCGCATTGGCGCCGGCCGGATCAGTTCGCCGCTCATCGCGGAGCCTCCTTGATTCGGTAGCGGCCAGTGATCATGGAGCGCATGTTGTTGATCGGGCCCGAGAGGACCACCATCACGAGATGCACGATGAGGAACAGAACAAGATAGGCCGCGAGCAGGAAATGCACGGCGCGCGCCGCCTGCCGCCCATGGAACAAGGTCAGAAGCCAGGGGAAGGCCGCGTCGACCGCCGGCGACATGGTCAGGCCCGCGAGGATGAGGACCGGAAAGGCGATCACGACGCTCAAATACGCGAGCTTCTGTAGCACGTTATACTGGAGCGCCTCGTCGCCCGAAGGAAACCGGAGCCTCAGGTGCTCGAGTATCGCATGCGGGATAGCTCGCAAATCCTTGAGACTCGGCCAGAGGTCGCGAATGTGGCGGCTGAATAGGAGGTTCGCGAAATAGACGAGCCCGTTGAGGACCAGGATCCAGGCGAAGAAAAAATGCCAGCGCCGCCCCATCGCCAGATCCTGATAGGGCGGCAGAGTAGCCCAAGAGGGAAAGCCGTGCTCTTCCAGCGAGCCGTCGTCCCCGCGCGAGGCGCCGAGCACGCCGGTGGTGTCGAAGGCGTGTCCGAAGATCGTGGTCACGCCCGCAGTCGGATCTCCATTGTCATTGTGGCGCGCCGATAGAGAAAAGAAGGGCCGCTCGAAATTGGTCGTCTGCCCCCAGGTCAAGAGTGGGCTCGCATTGAAGATTTGCAACCCGCTCATCAGCAGCACGACAAAGCAGACCGCATTGACCCAGTGACAGACGCGCACCAGCGCGGAATGTCTGACGACGAGCCGGCCTTGCCGTGCGGCACGCGCGGGCAGGGCGGAAGAGAGTGACGTCAATCCGGTCTCCATAGGCGGGTTAAGGTCCTGACATCCCATACGCTGCCGCCGGGCCCGGCGTTTCGTGCCGCAATCGTGATTTTTGTTTGGCGCCTTTTTTCATACGCGCCCTGAAACCTCGCCAGGAGCGCTCCGTAACCCATCCATGCCGATCGAGGCAGAGGAACGAACGATCGGTTGGAACGATCAACGGAGACGAACATGAACGCCAAGATCTTGTATTGCGCCGCGGCGCTCGCCGCTGGAATCGGGCTCGCCGCTCCCGCTTTCGTTATGCCTGCGCTGGCCGAAATGACCAAGATGGTCGGCGGGGCGCGGATGTATCCATCAAAGAACATCATCGAAAACGCAGTCAACTCGAAGGATCACACCACGCTTGTCGCCGCGGTCAAGGCGGCAGGCCTCGTCGACACGCTTGAAGGCGCCGGGCCATTCACGGTCTTTGCGCCGACCAACGAGGCTTTCGCCCGTCTGCCGGCCGGCACGGTCGACACCCTATTGAAGCCCGAAAACAAACAAATGTTGACCACGGTCCTCACCTACCACGTTGTTCCTGGCCGCCTCACGGAGGCCGACATCGACGCCAAGATTAGGCAAGGCGGCGGCAAAGCGATGCTGAAGACCGTTCAGGGCGAAGACCTCACCTTTGCGCGCGGCGCGGGCCATCTCTGGGTCATCGACGCCAAGGGCGACAAGGCCGAAGTCACGATCCCGAACGTGATGCAGTCGAATGGGGTCATCCAGGTGATCAACAAGGTTCTGCTCCCGAGCTGAGCCCTCCTCCTACGGGCTCATGGGGTAGCAGCGGGCGGGCGCCATTAGCGTCCGCCCTTTTTCGCACGGCGGTTTGCGCCCGCGCCATCCGCTATTTAGGATGCCGGAATGACGATCCGGGGAGGGGCGCCAGGCCGGCGAGCGGCGGCTGGAGCCGGAGACGATCTCACTCAGCTTTTGGCCCGCATCGCCGCGCGCGACACGATCGCGTTTGCGGCGCTCTATAAGCAGACAAGCGCGAAACTCTATGGAGTCGCCGCTCGTATCCTCAAGCGAAGCGACGTCGCGGCTGACGTGCTTCAGGAGGTTTATGTGCGCGTCTGGGAAAAGGCCGGCGAATTCGATTCCGCCAAGGGCTCGGCGCTGGCCTGGATGGCGACCATCGCCCGCAATCGCGCGCTTGACGAGGTGCGGCGTGTGCGCCCCGTTTCGCTCGAGGATCAGCCGGAGGGCTTCGAACCGGCGGCCGAGGCAGTGGATCCGCTCGGCGCGCGCGAACGCTCCGAAGGGCTTGCGAGGCTCATCGACTGCCTTCAAGGCTTGGATGAAGAGAAGCGCGCGATCGTGCTGCTCGCCTATTACCGCGGCCTAAGCCGCGAGGCGCTCGCCAAGCGCTTCGGACGACCGGTCCCAACGATCAAGACCTGGCTCCACCGCAGTCTCGCGCAGCTCAGGGACTGCCTCCAGTCATGACGATCTCGCCCGATGACGACTTCGCCGCGGCCGAATATGCGCTCGGCACGCTTGACGCGAGCGAGCGGGCGACGCTCGCGGCGCGCCGGTTGCGCGAGCCCGAGCTCGACGAGGCGATCCGCGGCTGGGAGGCGCGGCTGGCGCCGCTCGCGGAAGCCGCGCCGGAGATCGAGCCGCCGGGCGACCTTCTGCCTCAGATCGAGGCGCGCATTCGAGGCGCGGCGCACGAAGCGCCGGGAGGCGGGGCGATTGTGGTGCTTGAGCGCAGTGTCAGGCGCTGGCGCGCCGCGGCGATCGCGGCGTCGCTTGTCGCTGCGCTGTTGGCGATTGGATTTGTGGCGCTCGAGGCGAGCAGGGGGTCAGCCCCACGCGAATATGTGGCGATCCTGCAGAAGGACGCGGCTTCGCCGGCCTTCGAGGTAACGGTCAATATCGACAAGCGGGAACTCACCGTCCGTCCGGTCGCCGCGCAAGCCCCGCCCGGCAAGGCTTATGAACTTTGGATCATCGACGCGAAGCTCGGCGCACGCTCGCTCGGCGTGGTTGGCGACACGTCGCGCGCCGCAAGCCTTTCCGCCTATGATCCCGCGGTGGTTCAGAATGCGACCTTTGCGGTGACGGTCGAGCCGCCGGGCGGCTCGCCGACCGGGCAGCCATCCGGCGCGCCCGTCTTTGTCGGCAAGCTCATTCCGGTCGGGCCCTAGAGTCAAACCCCAATCATTTGGACCGGTTTCGACCCCTTTTCTGCCCTTCAAGATCGGCCCCGTGAACGGACGGCATGCGCGAGAAAACGGTCTTCGGCTGAAGCCGTAGGTTGCGCAAGCAGCGTCCGTTCCGGAGACGGCGCGGCGAACGGTTTGAATGGACCGCGTGCGCGCGCTCGGGTGTCCAACGCGAGCAATTGTTAGCGCTGCCTTAGGCCGCGGTTTACTTTTACCACTTTACATGTCCGGATAATTATGATGAAGCACTTCGCCCATTTGTACGGGGATAAGCGGGGATCAGTGAGCGCGCCAGTAGAAGTCGCTATTGTTGGCGCGGGTCCGTATGGTCTTTCGCTTGCAGCACATCTGAACGCCGCTGGAATTCAGACCCGCGTGTTGGGTCGGCCAATGGACAGTTGGCGTAGCCATATGCCCGAGGGCATGCTGCTCAAATCGGATCCGTTCGCCTCGAATTTGTCGGACCCGAGAGACTTCTATACGCTAGCCCGCTTTTCGGAAGAGCAGTCGATTCCGTACAGCGAATCGGAGCCAGTTAAACTCGATACTTTTTGCAATTACGGTCTGAATTTTCAAAAGCGTTGGGCGCCTCGGCTGACGGAGGCCCACGTCACCAAGATAGAACGGAGCAGTGACGAGTTTAACATCGCCCTTGATAACGGCGACAAGGTGAGCGCCCGCCGTGTGGTCATCGCGATCGGCGTTGGTCCTTTCCGATACGTGCCTGAGATCCTAAGCACGCTTCCAGACCGCGTTGTATCGCACAGTTTCGACCACCATGACCTCTCGGGTTTCTTTGGGACCCGCGTCGCCGTCGTTGGCGGCGGCGCCTCGGCCATTGATCTTGCCGGTCTCCTGCACGAGCGCGGAAGCGACGTCGCTCTGGTCAGCCGTCGCGCGGAGCTGAGATTTACGGGTGGTTCAGGCTCGCAGCAAAGCGGGTCCGCTTCACTGTGGCGCAGGATGCGTCATCCGCCATCAGGCTTGGGGCCGGGATTGCGATCCCGTTTCAGCACCGATGCGCCGCTGTTGATCCACGCGTTGCCAAAGGGGCTCCGATTTGAATTCGTCCGTCGGCATTTGGGCCCGGCCGCCTCAAAGATGATGAAAGATAAGGTCGTTGGCCGTGTTCCTTTGTTGCTCGAGCGCGAAGTCGACGCAGTGGCGGTCGACGACTCCCACGTGACGCTGACCCTAAGCAGAAAGGACGGCGCTCACGACATCCTCCATGTTGATCACGTCATTGCGGCGACCGGGTTTCGTGTCGACTTGAGACGTCTAACCCTTTTGAGCCCTTCATTGCGAAGGGAGATTACCGAGTACAGAGGCGCGCCAATCCTTACACGGAACTTCGAATCGTCTGCGCCCGGTCTCTATTTCATTGGTTTGGCGGCGGCGGCAAGTTTCGGCCCCCTGATGCGCTTCACCTTTGGGGCGCGCTATGCCGCGCACCGACTGACGCGCGCTCTTGTCAGGTGTCAGCGCGCCTCTGCAACGACCTTTGCGGGGACGACGCTCGACAGGCAGGCGGGGACTCCCGTCTAATGCCGACGGTCCTTGTGGCAACCGCCTTGCTTTGGCCGAACGCTGTGCGTCTTTGCCGCGCATTCCGCGAGGTTGGCTTCGAAGTCGGCGCGATAGCGCTTCCCGAACACCCGGTTCACCGTTCGAGCGCGCCATTGCGCACCTTCGAGTATCGTCCGAAGGCGCCGCTCGAAAGTTTGCGAGAGGCCATCGCCGAGCGAAGGCCGGATATCATTGTTCCGTGTGACGACCGGATCGTCGCCCACTTGTGCGCCCTGCGATCGGTCGGAGATGAGAAACTTTCGACTTTGATCGAAACGTCCCTCGGCCGCGCCGGCGCCAGCGGCGTAATCGCCAAGCGAGCCACGCTGGGCGAGATCGGCCGATTGCCCAACGTAGATGTCCCGCGCACCGATAACGTCACCACCGCCTCGGATCTGCGAGACTGGGTGCGCAAATTCGGCTTGCCGGCGATCTTGAAACTCGACGGCCGTTGGGGCGGCAACGATGTCGTGGTTGTGCGCCACGAATCGGAGATTCTCAGTGCCTTCTGGGAGATGAGATTACGCCGAAGCGTCTTTCGGGGTCTCAGGCGCTACGTAACCAAGCGGGACGTTGAAGCTCTGAGCCGCCGGAGGTCGGCAATCAGCGTCCAGTCCTTTGTGCGTGGAAAGCCGGCGAACGCCACGGTTGCGTGCTGGCGCGGCAAAGTGCTCGCGCAGGTCGCGGTTGAGGTGGTCGAGTTGGCGAGTCCCTTTGGCATGGCGACAGTCGTGCGGGTCGTCGATGGAGAGGCGATGGCGACGGCTGCTCGCGCCATTTGTAGTCACTACATGCTGTCGGGGCTGCACGGCTTTGATTTCATCATCGAGGAGGGGAGCGGGGCCACCAAACTCATCGAGATCAATCCGCGCGCGACCCAGATCGGCCATTTGAACTTGGGGCCCGGGCGTGACTTAGAGGCAGCTTTGTTCCAGGCCTTGTCGGGTCGCGCCGCTTGCAGGCCGCCCATCCAAGCTAAGGACATTTCCCTCTTTCCCGGCGAATGGTGGCGCGACCCCCAAAGTTCATATTTCGCCAGCACCTTCCACGATGTGCCGTATGACGATGCCGACTTGGCTCTGTATTACGGATTCGATATTTCCAGCGGCACCGCCGCAGCAGCGCCGGCAGCGCCCTCGCCCCGATGTTGTGGACGAAAAGGCGATGTTTCGCGGAACGCGACCGCATGACGGCCTTGGCAATTGCTTGGCAAAAACACAATGTTATTATGTGTTTCTTTCTGGCCGGATCGGGTGGCAGCCGCCCGCGGCGCGAGCGGAGAGGAATTTCTTTTCGTGCGTAACCCATTGAGAAATTCACGATTGGCAAAAATAAACGTCAGTAGACGCAACTTGATTTACTAGCGTTTACTGGTGCTTATCGGCGTTTGCTCACAGGCGAGGCCGAGTGCGAAGCGCTTGGCATTGGCCTTGCACGGCCTGACGCAAGCCGCCATCCTGCGCGGGCGCAAGGACTTCAGATCTTCATGTCCGATCCTTTTCCTCCGCCCTTCCACCGTTCCTTCAGCCAGCGGCTTCGCTCCTGGTTCTTCACCGGGCTCATCGTGTTCGGTCCGATCGCGGGAACCGCCTATATCGCCTGGTGGGTTATCGACACGATCGACAACTGGGTGAGGCCCTGGCTGCCGAACACGCTGTCGCCCGACGCCTATCTGCCGTTCCACGTTCCCGGCTTTGGCGTCGTCATCGCGATTGCCGGGCTCACCCTTCTCGGGTTCCTGACCGCCAATTTCATCGGCCGTTCGCTGGTCAGATTCGGCGAAGCGTTGCTCGATCGCACCCCACTCGTCCGCGGCGTCCACAAGGGCCTGAAGCAGGTGTTCGAGACCATCTTCAGTCAGTCCGGCAGCCAATTCCGCAAGGTTGGGCTGGTCGAGTTTCCCGTCGCAGGCAGCTGGTCGATCGTGTTCATCTCTTCGGCCCCAGCCGAGATTATCGCGAGCGCCTTGCCGGACAGGAAGCCGATGATCTCCGCCTTCATGCCCTGCACGCCCAACCCGACAACCGGATTCTTTTTCTATGTCCCCGCCGACAAGGTCATCGAATTGCCGATTTCCGCCGACGAGGCTGCGAAACTCGTCATGTCCGCGGGGCTGATCCAGCCGCAAGGCCAAGCGGCGCTCGCCGCAATGGCGGAAGCGGCGAAGCTCGCTAGACCGATCAAGAAGACGCAGCCGTCCGGCGCCGGGCTTTGAAAGCGGGGTCCGCGCCGGCGCGGATTTCGCCTGTGAACTCTCTCGGACCGACGATATGGCCGCCCTTCTTTGGACGCTGTTAGTGGGTTAAAGCTATGCTATGATTCGGGGGCGTGACTCTTGCCGTAAACTCGCTTTTGGCTGCCCCGCTCTCCAAGCGTGGCCTAGTCTTTGATTCGTGTGACACCCATGGCGCAACTGCCTCAATTCGACCTTGCCGAACTCAAACGCCGCATGCAGGCCGCGCACGCGTTGCTGAAACACGAACTCGGCGGCCTGCGCACCGGCCGGGCCAGCGCGAGCTTGCTTGAGCCCGTGCACGTCGAGGCCTACGGCCAGCGGATGCCGCTCAATCAGGTCGCCACGATCAGTGTTCCCGAGCCGCGCGCTCTCTCGGTCTCGATCTGGGACAAGAGCATGGTGCAGGCGGTCGACAAGGCGATCCGGGACGCCAACCTTGGTCTCAGTCCGACCGTCGAGGGTTCTGTTCTCCGCATCCGCATTCCCGAATTGAACGAGCAGCGGCGCAAGGAAATGGTCAAGATCGCGCACAAATACAGCGAGGACGCGCGCGTGGCGGTCCGGCATGTGCGCCGGGACGGAATCGATATCCTCAAGAAGCTTTTGAAGGAGCACGCCATCAGCGAGGACGACGAAAAGCGCCACGAGGCGGACGTGCAAAAGGCGACCGACCAAGCCATTCAGGAGATCGACGCCTCTCTCGGGGCGAAGGAAAAGGAGATCATGCAGGTCTAGGCGATCGCCTTCTTCTGTCCGAGGCCATATGCATCATCATCGCTCCACTCCCTGTTCGGCTCGGACGCCAGCCCATGTCGGCATCATCATGGATGGAAACGGCCGCTGGGCGCAGTCGCGCGGCTTGCCGCGCTTCGAGGGTCATCGTCGCGGCGTCGAGGCGGTGCGCCGGGTCGTGCGTTCGGCGCTCGAGCGCGGGGTGCAGTTCCTGACGGTCTATAGCTTCTCGTCAGAGAACTGGAGCCGCCCGCCGGAGGAGGTGGCCATGCTGATGGGCCTCCTCAAGCGCTTCATACGCGAGGATTTGGCGGAGCTCAACGCCAACGGGGTTAGGGTCAAGGTTATTGGCCAACGCGAGAACCTCAAGCCCGACATTATCGCCCTCATCGTCGAGGCCGAAACGCTGACCGAAAGCAATCGCGGGCTCACCCTGACGGTGGCTTTCAATTACGGGGGGCGGCAAGAGATCTTCGACGCGGCGCGTCGTCTGGCGCTCGACATTTGCGATGGACGCCTCGACGCCCGGTCGATCGGTCCGGACGAATTGGCCGAGCGCCTCGACACGGCCGGCCTGCCCGATCCCGATCTCATCATTCGCACTTCCGGAGAAATGCGGCTCTCGAACTTCTTGCTCTGGCAGGCGGCCTACGCCGAACTCGTATTCCTGCCCGTCCTTTGGCCCGATTTTGACGACGCGGCTTTCGTCTCCGCCCTCGACCAATACGCAGCGCGGGAAAGGCGTTTTGGCGCTGTTATCGAACCCGCCGCCGTCAAGTCGGCTTCGTGAGAATACGCGCGTGGCGTTGAATGGAAGGGGACCGGCGGTCCGAGGGGCGCCGCGCGCCCGCTTCGGGCCGGATCTGAAGCCGCGCGTGGCCGCAGCCGTGGTGATGGGAATCATCGCGCTGGCGACAGCATGGATCGGGGGCTTCATCTTTGCCGCTTTCTGGTTGCTCGCGTCCGTTGTCGTTCTGTGGGAGTGGCAGCGGCTGGTCGGCGGCGAGCGCCTCGCCGAGCGGGTGACGCTCGGCGCCCTTGTCATTTTGCTGGTTGCACTGTTCGCGCTGCACAATTCCATTCTGGGCGTCATCGCGGGGCTCGTCATTGGCGCGGGCGCCGTGGGTTGGCTAGCCGGACCGAGGGTCGGGCCCTGGGCCGGCGCCGGCGTCTCCTACGCCGGCGCGCTGGTCGCGAGTGTCTCGCTGTTGAGACTCAGTCCGAGCTACGGCTTGCCCGCGATTTTATGGCTCTTCGCCGTCGTCTGGGGAGCCGATATTGCGGCCTATTTTGCCGGACGGATGATTGGGGGGCCGAGGCTTTGGCCTAGCGTCTCGCCCGGCAAGACTTGGGCCGGCGCGATCGTCGGCGCGCTGATTGGCGGGCTGCTCGGCCTCACCCTTGCGCGTTGGACGAGCCGCCCTTTTGCCTTGTTCTGGCTTGGGCTTGCGACGGCGATCGTGTCTGAGCTTGGGGACTTGTTCGAATCCGCGCTCAAGCGGCGTTGCGGAGTGAAGGATTCGAGCGGCCTGATCCCGGGCCACGGAGGATTGATGGATCGACTTGACGCGTTCGTGGCGGCTTGCCTTTTCGCGGCCGTGGTAGCAGGCGTCAACTCTCGGGGTTCGTTCATCGCCGGCGGATTGTTTCAATGGTGAGTATTTCTGCTGCTGGCGTTCGCGCTTCGCCCTCGCGTTCCAGGGGGATCCTTTCTCCGCCCAAACGCGTGTCGATTTTGGGCGCGACTGGCTCGATCGGGCGCTCCTGCGCGCAGGTCATCGCAGCCGTGCCAGGACGGTTCTCCATTGTTTCGCTTGCCGGCGGGCGCGACGGGGCGGCGCTGGCGAAATGCGCAATCGAACTCGGCGCCGAATTCGCCGCGCTCGCCGATCCTGCGGGCTACCCGGACTTGAAGGCAGGTTTGGCGGGCTACGCGATCGAAACCGCCGCCGGCCCGGAAGCGGTCGAGGAAGCCGCTTTGCGTGAGGCCGATCTAGTCGTCTCGGCCATCGTCGGCGCGGCGGGGTTGCGGCCGACTTTCGCCGCCGTTGCCGCGGGGCGCGCGATCGCTCTCGCCAATAAGGAGACATTGGTTTGCGCCGGCAACGTGGTGATGGAGAAGGCGCGGCGCTCGGGCTCGATGATGTTGCCAATGGACTCCGAGCACAACGCCTTGTTCCAGGCGATCGGGGGACGCGATCCGGACGCCATTGAGACGATGACCATCACCGCTTCCGGCGGACCGTTCCGTGAATGGAGCGCCGAGCGCATTTCCGCCGCCACGCGCGAGGAGGCGCTCGCCCATCCCAACTGGGTGATGGGGCCGAAGGTGACGATCGACTCGGCGGGCCTCATGAACAAAGGTCTCGAACTAATTGAGGCGCATCATCTTTTCGGCTTGCCAGCCGACCGGCTGGATGTCGTCGTGCACCCGCAATCGATCGTGCACGGGCTGATCGCCTTCGCTGACGGGTCTCTGATCGCCGGGATGGCGTCGCCGGATATGCGCACCCCGATTGCCCATTGCCTGGCCTATCCGGACCGGATCGCGTCCGGGGTGCGGGCGCCCGACCTCGCCGCGCTTGGCCGATTGACCTTCGAGCGCGCCGACCTTGAGCGTTTTCCAGCGCTTGGCCTCGCGATCGATGCTTTGCGCTCCGGCGGAGGCGCGCCCACCGCCCTCAACGCGGCCAATGAGGTCGCCGTTTCGGCGTTCCTCGATCACCGAATCGGCTTCGGCGACATCGCGCGTCTTGTGGCGAAGACGCTTGCCGCCATGACCGCGGCCAGCGAATTGAGGCCGCCGGCTGACATTGCGGAAGCGCTGACAATTCACCATATCGCGACAGATAGGGCCGCAAGCCTATTGGCGTGAGTGCGGACTTGCGTCACTCTGCTAACTGTTCAGTAACCATCGTCCGCCGGCGGCTGGCCGGCGCGGCAGTTCAACTCGGAGGCGCCGCAGATGGCGGGAGTGCACGCGATCGCCGACCTCCTGGCTTGGCTCGGATGGTACGTCGTCCCTTTCATCGTGATTCTGAGCCTGATCGTCGCCGTCCACGAACTCGGGCACTATCTGGTCGGGCGATGGTGCGGCGTCAAAATCGACGCATTCTCCCTCGGCTTCGGCCCTGAGCTTTTCGCACGAGTGGATTCCCGCGGCACACGTTGGCGGATTGGCGCATTGCCGCTTGGCGGCTACGTGAAGTTTCACGGCGACGCCAACGCTGCCAGCGTCGGTGTCGGTGAAGGCGCGAACCATGACCCATCGGTCGATCGCTCGTTGACGCTGGCTGGTCAGCCGTTGCGAAACCGAGCCGCGATCGTGCTCGCAGGGCCGGTCGCTAATTTCATCCTCGCTTTCGTCATTTTCACCGGCATGTTCATGGGCTTCGGCCGGGTTGAGCATGTCCCGCGCATAGGGCGGGTCGAGGCGGGCAGCCCGGCCGCGGCCGCCGGGTTTCAGGCCGGCGACGTGATCAAGTCGATTAACGGGAATCGGATCGACAGCTTTGAAGCGCTTCAGGAATTGACCCTGATGAGCACCGGTCTGCCGATGAACTTCGTTGTCGAGCGTCAAGGCCACGACGTCGACCTCGCGGCCACTCCCCAGATAACGGTCGTCGACCAGGGAGTCTTTGGCAAGCGCCGTATGGGTCGTCTCGGGCTCGCCTCGTCAGCGGATCCGAATGACGCGAAGGTCGAACGGTGCGGGCTCGCGACTTGCGCCGCTTGGGGCGCGGGTCAGGAGTGGTTCATCGTCAAGGCGACCGGGACCTATATCGTCGGAATTTTCGCCGGGCGCGAATCAACCGATCAGATGTCGGGGCTGATCGGCGCTGCCCAAATGGCGGGCGAAATGGCCAAAATCAGCCTTTGGGAGTTGTTCAGCCTCGCCGCGTGGTTCTCGGTGTCGGTTGGTTTGATGAATTTGCTGCCGATACCGCTGCTCGACGGCGGCCATCTTGCGTTCTACGCCTTTGAGGCCCTGCGCGGACGCCCGCTCAGCGAGCGGGCGCAGGAGATTGGCCTGAGAATTGGAATCGCGCTGGTGGGGTTGTTAGTGGTTTTCACTACGTCTCACGACCTTTTCCGTTTGGTTGCGGGCGGGAATTAACCAACGGTCGACCATGTTTGCGTGTCCCCGACGCAACGGTCGCCGGAAATGGTGTAGCCTTCGGCAATAACGGTTTGCAGGGGCGAGCAAAGATTGTAAAACGGAATTAATCTTCCCGATCGTCACTTGGCGAGCGGGATAGAGCGCCGCGGCGTGTGCGGCGCCGCCCGTGATCGGCGCCGCAAGGCGGACGTGCGGGAGGCGCAAGCGAGGATCGCACCGAAGCGGCGCCGCAGTGGCGGGCCAAATCGGCGCGAACAGGGGCTTTGGTCCATATGGATTGGATTCGCGGTTGTATTGGCGTCCTTTTAGCGGTGGCCCTTTGTTTGTATGGGTTGAGTTGGACGACGCCCGCGAGCGCGCAGCAGATCGTCGTCCAAGGCGCGAACGTCGATCCATCGACCCTGAAGCCGTATTTCACTGGAACCGATCCAGCCTCCGTCCAGCGCGGCGTTGAGGATCTGAGAGCCACTGGCGTTTATTCAAATGTCAGCGCGAGAGTGGAGAATGGCAAGATCATCGTCAGCCTCGCCGGAGGCGCGCAGCTCATCAATAGGGTTGCATTCGAAGGCAACCGTCAGATCGAGACGAAGCAGCTCGAAGTCGAGGTGCAATCGAAGCCTCATACCGAGTACAACGAGGCGACCGCCGAGGCCGACGTCGGCAGAATCAAAGACGCTTATAAGAAATACGGCCGCAACGAAGCTGCGGTGACCAAACGGTTGGTTCAGTTGCCGAATGGGCGCGTGGACCTCGTTTTCACCATCAATGAAGGCGGCAAGACCGGCATCCGCGATATCCGGTTTGTCGGCAATCATGCTGTTTCAAACTATCGTCTGCGCGGCCTGATGCAGACCAGCACAATGAATTGGTTGTCATGGTTCAAGAGCACCGACGTTTATGATCCCGACCGGTTGGCCTCAGATGAGGAGGCGATCCGCCGCTATTACATGAAGAACGGCTACGCGGATTTCCAAATCACCAATACCGATGTCACCTACCAGGCCAATCCACCTGGCTATGTCATTACGATCACGGTGGATGAGGGCCCGCAATATCACGTCTCGTCGGTATCGGTGGTCTCCAATATTCCGAAGGTGGACGGCCCGGCGCTCAATCGATTCGTCGCTCTCCGGCCTGGCGACGTCTATGACGCAGGCAGCGTCGACAAGTCAGTGGAGGCGATCACCCGCGACGTCGCCCGGCAAGGTTATGCTTTCTCGGAGGCCCGGCCGCATGGCGAACGTGATGCCCCCAATCATACGATCGCGCTTTCATTCTCGGTCGATAACGGTCCGAAAGTGTACATCGAGCGGATCGACATTACAGGAAACACCCGCACCCGCGACTATGTCATTCGCCGCGAATTCGATATCGGCGAGGGCGACCCCTACAATCACGTCTTGATTGAGCGGGCGGAGCGGCGTCTCAACAGTCTCGGCTACTTCAAGAAAGTTCATATTTCGAACCGGCCGGGATCCTCGCCGGATCGGGTCATCGTCGTAGTCGATGTAGAGGACCAGCCGACCGGCTCGATCAGCTTGAGCGGCGGCTACTCGACGACCCAAGGCTTTTTGGCTGAGCTTGCCTATACCGAAACGAACTTTCTTGGCCGAGGCCAATATGTGCGCTTGAGTGTTTCCGACGGCCAATACACGCAAGGCTGGAAGGCATCGTTCACCGAACCTTACTTCCTCGGCCAGCGCCTGGCCGCTGGTTTCGACCTTTACCATCAGGTCAATAGCAACAACCAGTTCGCACTGTATGAAAATTGGACGACAGGCGCGACTCTTCGGCTCGGCATTCCAATTACCGATGACCTGACGCTCCAGCCTAACTATTCGCTCTATGAGTCGAAGATCACCATTCCGAATACAGAGGGTCAGCCCTACGACGATTGCGTGGGACCCAATCAGACCTGGTTTCCGGGTGGAACCGGAATCTTGCTCCCGACAGTTCCCACGCCGTTTATCAACTGCTTGACCAATGGCGAGGCGCCGGTCGAGATCAAGCAGGCGGCGGCCGAAGGCACTATTGTCACTTCGATGGCCGGATACTCGATCCTGTTCAACAATATTGACGATCGGAAGAACCCCACGACGGGCTACGCCATTAATTTTAAGCAGGATGTCGCCGGCCTTGGCGGCCAATCGCAGTTCTTCCGCGAGACGTTTGACGCGCGCTGGTACCATCCGATCACGGAAGATTTCATCGGCTTGATTCATCTGCAGGCGGGCCAGATCAACTCCTTCGGCTCAAGAGACGCGCTCATCATCAACAATTTCATGGAGGGTCCGTCGCTGGTGCGCGGCTTCGCTCCAGGCGGCATAGGGCCGCGGGACATCTCGGACCCGTTCAACGTCCAAGCCAACGCTCTAGGCGGGACGACCTATTATGGCGCCTCCGCCGAGGTTGACTTTCCAATCTTCGGCTTGCCGAAGGAAGTTGGGTTGAAAGGGGCGGTCTTCGCCGACGCCGGCAACCTCATCGGATTTTCCGGGCCGAGCAACTTCTCGAATTTCCTGGGCTATACCTATTGTCCGCCTCCGGGATCTATCAGCAGGGTGCTTCCCATCACCCAATTGAGTTGCGCCCAGGTCTGGGATCCGAACCTAGTCCGCGCCTCGGTGGGGGTAAGTTTGATCTGGGATTCGCCGATGGGCCCGATCCGCTTTGACTTGGCGGTTCCGATCCATAAAGGGCAGTACGACCAGCTCCAGCTCTTCAACTTCTCGGGCGGCACGACGTTCTAAGATCCACCATCCGCTGTCCCCAAGAAGCGGGCGCGCCAGGGCTGGCGCGCCCGCAGTTGCTTCTGACGGAGCTCCTTATTGGCCAGGATTCGCTTCTTTCCTCCAAGTTTATCGCCGTCGTTGGCCGATGTTGCCGGCTGGTGCGGCGCGACGCTCGCCTCCGAGGCCGATTCCAATCGTGTGATCCGGGACGTCGCCGCTCTCGATCAAGCCGGCCCGGGCGATCTCACCTTCCTCGACAATCCGCGATACCTCGAGGCGCTCCAGCGGACGCGGGCAGCGGCGGCGCTCGTTGCGCCGCGCTATGCTGGCGCGGCTCCCGCGACTTGCGCCGTCCTCCTCGCCGCCGAACCTTACCGCGCCATGGCTCTGGTGATAACCAATCTTTACCCCTTCGCGGTCAAGCCGGGCTCCGTTTTTGGCGAGACCGGAATTTCGCCCAAGGCGTCGATTCACCCTACGGCGCGGCTCGAACCCGGTGTGGTCGTTGACCCTGGCGCGGTGATCGGGCGCGGCGCCGAGGTTGGAGCCGGGACGATCATCGGGCCCAATGCGGTGATCGGGCCGGAGGTGCGCATCGGTCGCGATGGCTCGGTGGGCGCCTCGACGACGATCTTAGCCGCCCTCATCGGCGACCGCGTGATTATTCATCCCGGCGCGCATATCGGACAGGACGGCTTCGGGTTCGCCCTTGGGGCGCGAGGGCATCTTAAAGTACCCCAGATCGGCCGCGTGATCATTCAAAACGACGTCGAGATCGGCGCCGGCGTGACCATCGACCGCGGCGCAAACCGCGACACGGTTATCGGCGAGGGGGCGAAGATCGACAATCTGGTGCAGATCGGCCACAACGTCGTCATCGGCCGCCACGCGGTGCTGGTCGCGCAGTCCGGCGTCTCGGGATCGAGCGCCATCGGCGATTTCGCCGCCCTCGGCGGCCAGGCGGGTATCGCCGGGCATCTGACGATTGGCGCGGGAGCCCAGGTCGCCGCGGCGGCTGGCGTGATGACCGATATTCCGGCCGGCGAGCGATGGGCCGGGGCGCCGGCGAAGCCCGTCCGGAAGTTTTTTCGCGAGGTCGCCGCGATCAAGCGGCTGGCGGACGGCGAAGCCAATGCCGAATAACGCTGCCGAGCGGGGCGGTGAGAAAGGAAACCGAATGAACGAACTGGCCGCCCGGACGCTGGACACCTACGACATCCAGAAGCTGCTTGCCTTATTGCCGCACCGCTATCCGTTTCTCCTGGTCGACCGAATTGTCGAAGCCCGCGGCGACGAATATGGCGTTGGGGTCAAGAACGTGACGGCCAACGAGCCTCATTTCCAGGGTCATTTTCCAGGGCGACCGGTTATGCCCGGCGTCCTGTTGATCGAAGCGATGGCCCAAACTGCGGGCGCGCTTTGCGTTGCTTCGCAAATGGACAATACGGCGCCAAGCGTCGTCTACATGATGACGATCGACAAGGCCAAGTTCCGCAAGCCGGTCGTTCCCGGCGATCAGGTGCGCTTTCACATGACCCGCGTCGCCAAGAAGCGGAACATGTGGTGGTTTCGGGGTGAGGCGAAAGTCGAAGGCGTGCTGGTCTGCGAAGCCGAAGTGTCCGCAATGCTGGTGCGTGAATGAGGGACGCGATTCATCCGAGCGCCTTCGTGGAAGATGGCGCTCGGCTCGGGGCGGGCGTCGAGATCGGGCCGTTTTGCCATATTGGACCACGGGCCAAGCTTGGCGACGGCGTCCGGCTCATCTCCCATGTGAGCCTGGCTGGCGACACCACGGTCGGGGCCCGCACGGTCATTTATCCGTTCGCCTCGATCGGGCATCCGCCCCAGGACCTCAAATATCGCGGGGAGGCGGTCCGCCTCACAATCGGCGAGGACTGTCTCATTCGCGAAGGCGTGACGATGAATCCCGGCACCGCGGGCGGCGGGTCGGAAACAATCGTTGGCCCGCGCTCGGTGTTTCTGGCCAATGCCCATGTCGCGCACGATTGCCGCATTGGCGAGGGCGTTATTCTGTCCAACAACGTGATGCTGGCCGGCCATTGCCACATCGGTGATTTCGCCATTTTGAGCGGGGGCGCCGCCGCTCACCAATTCGTTCGCATCGGCGCCCACGCGTTCGTCGGCGGTCTCGCCGGCGTCGAGCATGACCTGATCCCTTTCGGCCTTGCGCTCGGCAACCGCGCGGGGCTTGCCGGCCTCAATGTCGTCGGCCTGAAGCGCCGGGGTTTTTCCCATGAGACGGTCCACGAGCTCAGGCGCGCATACAAAATGCTGTTCAATGGCGGCGGCGCCCTCGGCAGCACCCTGAAGGAGCGCATTGACGAGGTCGCCGAGGCGTTCGCCGCCCAGGACGAAGTGCAGCAGATTGTCGCCTTTCTGCGCCAGGGGGCGACCGCGCGATCTGCGTCCCGCGCACCGGAAAAGGAAGAGGAGGGGTGAGCCAGGCGAACGGCGGGCCGGGCGCTCCCGCGCCGGGACCGCTGGCAATATTATGCGGCGCCGGCGCCTTTCCGCTTGAGGTCGCTGGCGAGGCTCGCCGCGCCGGCCGGGACCCGTTTCTGGTCGGAGTGGTCGGCGCGACCGATTTGCGATCGAAGCCTATCCGCACGTATGGGTTCGAATGGGCGAGGTCGGCAAGCTCTTTGCAGCATTGAAAGGGCGCGCGATCGCCGAGATGGTGATCATCGGCGCAATGACGAGACCCGAGCTTGCGGATCTCAGGCTCGACTGGGCGCCGTCAAACGAGCGGCGGGGCTGGCGCAACTCTTTCGCCGCGGCGACAATGGGCTGCTTGCCGGCGTCGCCGCGATCTTTGAGCGCGAGGGCGTCCGTGTGGTCGGCGCGCATGAAGTCGCTCCGCGCCTTCTGGCGCCAGTGGGGCCTATTGGCGCGAGCACGGCGTCCGAGGAGGACGAGATCGACATTGCGCTTGGCGCGCGACTCGGCGCT
>CAVSSS010000024.1:0-233454 GCA_963730555.1 uncultured Alphaproteobacteria bacterium
GTGGCGCCCACAGGCGCGATTGGGAATGTCCAACATACGTCGACAGCAGCCGTCCGCTCGCTATGCGCCCACGCAACTACCGAGGCGCCGGCTGGATCGGTTTCGACCCGGATGCATTGATCGAAATCCCGCGCATCGCGAATGCGATCGGCAACGCAGCGGCACAAATAAGCGCCATCACCCAGAACGCGCGCGGGCCGAGGGCACCGTAGAGTGGACCGCACACCAGTGTAATTATGGCGGTCATCGTACCGACCGCGACGCCGCCGTATATCACCTGAGCTGTCGCAGCCAGGGCCGGCGGGACAAACACAGAAAGCATCTGCATGCAGGCGAGATGCAACAGGGCGAATGTGAGGCCATGCAGCGGTTCCATGAGCGCCATTGCCGGGAGCCAAGCGGTGACGGCGGTGACGCTCCAGCGGACTATTCCCGCGCTGGCCGCCAACGCGGCCGCGCCGGCTGGCCCGAGCCGCCTCAGCAGCGTCGGGCCTACTACTACGAAAACGACCACCTCGGCCAGGACCCCCTCCGACCACAATAGCCCTGCCGCGCCCGGTCCGATGCCTCCGTCCTCCCAGCGCAAGACTTCGAAGCCATCGTGCAGCGCCTGGCTGCTCATAACCAAGGCCGCCAGCGCGATCAGAGGCAAGAAGCCAGGCGCCGCAATCAAGGCGCGGACATTGGCCTGCCGTGGCGGCAAGGGCCGATCCAGCGCATTTCGAGGTAGCCAAAGCGCCGCCACGGCCGCTAGCGCGAGCAGCGTCCCGTTCATCCAGACTATGCCGCCTAGGCTCGTCGCCGCGACGACGTGACCGGCGCCCACGGCGCCCACGACAAACGCAGCCGATGCCCCACCGCGGACTCGCCCGTATTGGAACCGGCCTGGCGCTGCAGCGAGTGTCATCGCATCGACAATCGGCACGGGGCGCAAGCGCCGAAGCGTGGGCGACACTGACAAGCAGGAAGACCGCAAACGCGGCAGGAAGATAATAGCCGAACGCGATGACAGCGGCCATGGCGAGGAACACGGTAAGGATCCGCCTGTGCTGGCCGAGCCGATCAGCGAGGCGCGAAATGACCGGCCCGGTGATCAGTCGGACGGCGGTTCCCGCGGCCAGCACCGCGCCGATCTCCGAAGGCTCGAGCCCGCGCTCATGAAGAAGCGCGGGCAGGAATGGCGAGCGACCCCGAAGGCCGCGAACATCGTGCCGTACAGAAGTAAAGAGCGATCGAACGACCCAAGCGCTATTCGATCTTCGGCTAAAGACCGTCGTGACGGAAGGCCATGCTCTACCGAGATCCTTCGTCAGCCGCCCGGAATGGCGCTTGGCGAGCCTATGTCGCCGACGACAGATTGCGGCCCTAACGAGCATCGCATTAATGGGAAAGGGGAGATTGATCGCTTGAACGTCTTTACGCTAAGGCCCGGCTCATTAAGCTATGACGAGTTCAAACGTCAATCCAGTCCAACGGAGGCAAAGACTACGATGGCAGGGCCGCAAACGATTTTGCTGCCCTGCCACGCAGTAGCCATATTTGCTGCCGGCGCGGATAGACCGGCCAGTCGAAAGGCGAGCAGCATCGCACCCGCGCTCGCTTCCGCGTCGTTCTTCGGTGCGAGCAGGGCGCGTCGAGCAATGATTGGGGATACGCGCGAAGCTATCGAAGCTTATTGTGTTGCAGTTGGTGTAGTCGTTTATGAGTGGAACGATCTGCATGAGAAGCTAGCGCGCCTATTCGCTCTCGTCCGCGGGGGAGACACACGTGAAGCCCTTACAGCGTGGTACGCGGGTCGGAGCGACACGAGGCAGCGCGAAATGCTCAGATGCGCCATTACCGAGACGACATCCGGCCGATGGAAAACGTCATCGCGGGTGCCCGACGATCTAAAATGGCTGCTCGATCGTGCCGACAGGCTCGCTAGCGACCGCAATAACGCCATCCACACGCCATGCTCACTCTATCTTCGGGGAGACGGCTCATCCGAGGTAATGGCGGCGGTTCGATCGGCGAATGCTGGTAACCGCCACGCCAAAAACCTTGAGGGAAAAAACCTTCTTATCGAGTTCCACTGGTGCGCCGCCTATGCGGTGCGCCTAGGCCAGTTTGCCGGAATGCTCGCACCCGCGATGGCCTCCCCGGACCACTACGAATGGCCCGAGCGACCGAAAATTCCATCTCGGGCGGACTTCTCGGGAGTGAGCCGCAGATGAGCGCCCGAGACACGATGGCAACGACGCGCCTCTTGGTGACCAGATTGCGAAGACTTCATCTTCGCGATCTCCCCGCCTTAGCAGGTTCACTTGGCCGGGGTCCCGATGGCCTCGCGCCTGCCCACCCGAACCTTCAACGAGGGGCCGCTCCGTAGCTCTTTCCGCCACACATACCAAGCGTAAGCATGCATTGGGCTTCCCTGACTCCCTGCGATCCATCGAGGGCGCCAACAACAAAGGATTTCGCCGAAGAAGGATGGCCGGTTGAAAAGCGGCAACCGCCCAGGCTCTGCGCCCCAGATTGACTTAAAAAGCGCCCCGACAAATTCAACCTGTCGCCCCTCTACAAGAGCAATTAGATTTGTCACGATGGCGCGCGCCTCAACCGTGTTGTGCGGCGTGTTTGTGATGATCGCGGTGCAATCCGCGCCAGCCAACTCTAACGCACATCCCAGATGTTCGGGTTCGGAGGCGTCGAGCGGTTGGCTGGTGACATAGCCATCCGCGCCCGAGTACTTATCCGGGTAAAGATCGCTCAATCTGACATCGACACCAACGGGCGCCAGCCCGCGGCGCAGCGCGCCGTCGCCCCCGCACGGATCGAGGGCGACTCGCGGCAAACCGAGGCCTAGCCGCGACAACCCGAGCGGGAGGCTCGCCACCAAGTCCGCAGGCGTCGGATAAAAATCGTGATCTTTCCGCTCGAACGCGCTGAGCCGATAGCCATGCTGCGGCGCTTGCCTGAGGACCACAGTCATAGTCTCGTGTCCTCTTTGATGTTGGACGAGAAAGGTCGAGCGGGATCGACTGCGCCTTCTTTGCGACCCCGATAATGCGAAACGGCGATCCGCAGAACACCTCGGAACACGTGCGACACCTTGAAAATAGGTTCCCTGAAAACCGTCATTCTTGCGAACCGCGATTTTGGGACACGTTCATTTTAAGGTGTGTTCGGTGTTCCAGGTGCTCCGACGGCGTTTCGGCTGCTTCGTCCCAACCCTCGAAGATTGCAGGCTTGAGCACGTAAAAGCGTTGTTTCCTTCCGCCTACCGTTTCAGACCGCGAAAATTTGCCTTCGCTGTCGGGTTCGAGCACGTGCAGACCGGCGCCAGGGTTTTGGCGACCTCTCGAGCATTCAGACCGGCGCAGACTTCATTGCGCCATACCTCCGGTGGAATGAGCCAGCGTCGGGCTTCGCCATGATCCCGGCGGAAGCCCGCTCGATTGACGACGGGCTTCCTGTCGGGATCGGGAGTTGTGATGTCGTCGAAGCGGCTATCGCCGTGCGCCTCGATAAAATGACGGACCTGAGCGATCGCTTGGCGAGTCGCACAGGGATTCGGCCTGGTCTGTGCGGCAGGCGAGCTTGGCGTTCAATTTGGAATTGTACCATGGGAGCAAAGCGACCCGCTAAATGACGCGAGCGAGCTTTTTAAGGTTTGGCTCGACGAGCGGGGCGGGTCGACGCCTTACGAACTCGCGCCGCCTGCCCGTGGCGGTCTTTGACGTCCCTCAGCGCGCTTTGAACAAAGGCGTCTACATGCTCGCGCACATGCTTCGCCGAGATGTTCTGCGCGATTAGCTGGCGGACAAATTCGGGGCCCGCCATCCCATAGAACGTTGACGTGGCGTTCCTGCATTTTTCAGCGAAGGCGCTCGGGTCGACATCATCAGGCTCAAAGGCGTCGAAAACCCCGTGGACCCCGCACACCGGAATATCGACTGCCCGCACCAGTTGTCCCGCATGCGCTCGGGCGCCGTGTTTTGGGTCCTCGTTAAGCTTCGTCTCAATCGGGAACTCGCCGCTCGACAGCACCACTACTCGCCAGCTGTGCGACGGTTTAAGGGTCGCGTCGCGCCGCATGCGCTGTTTCCCAACGCCCCCGGTCGCCATATACAGCGCTTGGCCGAGTTCGCGCCCTTCGACCTGCCCGAGTTCGTCCAGCGGGAGACACGTGTCGCTAGCCCCGGCAAAAGCCGCTTCGAGACCGTTCGCTGTCGCCCGCCAAGTGCGAACATAGCCGCCGTCGGCGCCCGAGCCCCATACGCTCGCGGCCACGCGCAAGCAGGTTGTTTTTCCTTCGCTCGACTTGCCGAAGAAATGAAAGCAGCCGCTCTCGAAGCCCCCAAGGTCAAGGAGCGTACCCGCGAGCGCGGTCGCGATGGAGAAGCGCAGAAGTCTGTGACCTGCGGCAAGGACTCCGACAGTCGCTGTCCAATCTTGAAGCGTTCCGCATTGGCGATATGGGCCGACCGCCTCTTTTGCGAGGATCACCCGTTCTTTGCCTACCGCGTTAATAACCTCGCCCGGCAGCGCGAACGCCCGGGCGCCCTCAACGTCATGCCAACCGTTGCGATGCACGACCGTCACGCGCTCTTTAACCTCGACGGAGGCGAGGTATTCGACGAACAGCCGGCGTGCGGTCGGCGTGCATTTGATGTCCATGCCCCAATAGCCGAGCGAACCGATCAAGGCGCCCGGGTCACTATGCAGCGAGGCGAGGGTGACCACCCGCTCAATTTCGAATCCATCGGAGTTCTCGAACCTAATTAGTTTGCCCCAATCCCCCGATTGCCCGGTGGCGTCCGCCAAGTCGCGAGCCCATCCAAGAATTTCGAATGGTTGAGCGATCCATTTCCAATTACTGCGGTCATCTTTGCGCCATGACAGGCCTGTCTCGGTCAGCTGGAATTGGCCATCTTCGTTTTCGGATTTGTTCTCGGCAGATTCAGCTTCGGCTTCGACATTGGTGGCAGCCTCGATCGCCTCCCTCACCACGATGCGGCCAACCTCGGGGGAATGCCCGCTTTTGCCGTTAACGAGATCGTTGAAGTCCTTTGAACCCGGAGGCGGCCGCGCGATCCGCGCCCTGACTCCGCGCGCCGCCAACACCGAAGCAATCTCACTCAGCGCCTTTTCGTTCGCTCCCCCATCATTCTCGGCGAGCAGGATGACCTCGGTGACGTTGTCGGGCAATTCGAGATTGACAAGCCCGCTCGTTCCCAACGTCGCCCAGCCGGGCAAGCCTGTGGCTTCCATTACGGTCAACACCGTCTCAATCCCCTCGCCGATCAAGAGCGGTTTGCCGTGGATCGGGTCAGCAAGGCGGATGACACCACCTTTGCACGGACCGAGCGACAACTTCTGCTCCCTCCTCTCAACCTGCGCCTTGCCGTCTCCGCTCCACGAGAGATACGTGCGATGGATTCCTCCGACCGGGGCGCCAGTCTTTGGGTGAGTCGGCAGCGCGATCATCGCCGGGAAAAACTGCTCATTCGGGTGCCGGAGCCTGGGCGAGAATCGGAGACATCCCGGGCTCGGTTCAGGAAGAGTGACGCCGCGCGATCTGAAATACGCTTTGACCAGCGGGTTGGTGATCGGTTCCGCCGGGACCCAAATCTTGCGCGCCGGTTCGGCGTTGGTCTGGGGTTCGATCATCGCAGTCGCGGCCACACGCCGCGCGCGGTCAACGCGTCGATGATGTCGCGAAAGTCGCCGCCGCCAAAGCAATGAAAAACCGGCCGACCACATCGACCGTTCATGACGCTCAGACTCGGGTTGAGGTCACCCCGGCGATGCAGACCACAAGGGCAGATGCACAAATAACTGCCGTTGGCCTGTCTCTTGCCGCGCAAGACGGCCGCGACCTCGGCAGCGGTCGGGTAGCACGACGCGGTGGGAGTTGGTCGTTTGCGCGCTAATCGGCTATAATAGTTGTTGGCCATTGAAGCCTTCCTCGCTTCATGACTTCGCGTGCGTGGCGGCCCGCGACGATGATTCAGGACGGGCGGGCCTCAGGCCCGCTCGTTTTGTTTCCCGCTTTGAAATTGCGTCGGCGAGCCGACGGGATCATTGAGTCGTTTGGGCCTCAGAATGGAATCTCTTCGAGATCGGCCAGCGAGCGCGGTGTATCGTCGCCGGTCGGCGGCGGCGCTTCCGACTCTGGCGGTCCTTCCACGTCGGGCGCCTCGTTATTGACGCCCGCCGATTCAATCCGCGGCTTTGTGGGCGTGATCGATCTCGTTACAAGCTGACAAACCCGGTGACATAGATCGAACCCGTCCCCACTCGGCCCGTCCGGCTCACCGACCGTGCCAAGGAGTTTGTAAGTCGGCTGAAAATAGGTCCCGTTCGAGCCTTGCTTTCCGAATGAGCCTACTTCCCAATTGGCTCCGTAGAACGGAAGCTGCACCGGCCCGTCGTCCGTTTCGATCGCCAGGGTGAGCGCTTGCGCGTTGACGTTGCGAGCAACATTAAGGGCGCTTTTGATGAAGCTCTGCCAATACACTTCGCGGCCGATCAAGCCGACGATCTCGGCCGCCTCCTCGACTGAATTGCCGTTAGTACGGAAATAGCAGCGCGCCTTCGAATCCCATTTCGCGTCGTCCGGCAACGCGTAATATGTTCCAACGAATCCCGCGCTTTTGACTCCCCACTCAACAAAGGTGTCCAAGAATTTTATTGGCGTCCAAACGAAGTGGTCGCAAAGAAGCTCGTCGATCAGATACTGACCTGGCTTGGCGCCGGACGGAAACCATTTGCTTCCCTCGTCCTTCTCTTGCAGCAGTCGGATTATCTTTCGCGGGTTGTTCTTCGGGCCGTGAGAGAGACCCTCGCCCTCGACATCCTTCAGTTTTGCAAGGAGCTCGGGAGAGATTGGTTTATTCATGGTCCGATATCCTTTCATCATGGATTTGAGACTTCAGATTTCGGTGTGTCTCCAGCCGAGGGCACATCGTTCGGCGTGGCGCGAACGATTGCCAGCGCAACTCGTTGCAGAATTTGAGAGTGGACTTCGCTCGCTTGAGCTGCGCTTCTCTGTCGTGCTCGCTCATCGCGCCGCCGCCTTTTCAGCGAGCTTGAACGCGCCGCACGCCTGCTGTCGGCAATCAATCGGCGGCCCGTGCAGACCTTGCATGCGCGCCGAGTATTCCCCACAGCGACCCATGCTCTTGCCCCGGGCCATAAGCTTCGCAAAATGGGCGCAATCGCCGCACGTATTTGGAATGGTCGGGTCGGCCCAAGTGGCCTGGCCAGGCGCGGTGAAAGCGAGCGCCGTTTCAATCTCCGGCACATGTGCGCCGGGAACGCGATTCGAGGGGCCAATCATAATGCGGCCTCACTGGGCGCGGACTCCTCGTTCGCCCATACCCATTCGGCCGTGACCTCGTAATCACGGCCCCTCCGTTTGAAATGCCGCGAGCAGAACCATTTCCCTTTTGGGTTCTCAGCCGGGCGACCTTTGCGATCGAGCTTCATCAAATCGAAGTCGTCGCGCGTGCCCGTCGGACCTAGTGCTGGATAGGCGCGCGCGCCGCACACGACGCAAAAAATATCGGCTCCCATACTCAGACTCCTCTTATTCGCGATTGCGATTGCGGTTCTGACGCCGGTGCCGGCGAGGGTTTGTCAGAGGGGAGGCGCAAATCGGTTTCAGCAGGCGAGCGGAGGACGGTCCGACCACGGCGGCGAGGCGTTCGACAACGTCGTTCCAGCCGGGCGGAACCTCCCGCATAGACATCAACCAGACGTCGACGTCGCCCTCGTCGAACCCGACGGCCCGTTCGCCAAGCTTGGTTTTGGGCGGCCCCTTGCCAGCGGCGCAAAGCCTTTGCACATGGCGAGTTGAACGCCCGATCCTAGTGGCGAGCTGCTGTGTGGAGATGATTCTCTTCAGTTGGCGACTCCCTTCCGTTGGTGTCGCCTAGTTTCCGCGCTTGTCCGCACAAATTAGCCACGCATGAAGCACGCTTGCTGCGGATAAAAATCGAAAAAATTTTCAGAACTTATGATACCGCCGCAACGGATAAGTTCGGCGCCGGGTAGACGTCGGTCGCGGCGAATCGTCGTCTCCGCGTCGCCATCGACGAACAAGCTCCTCGAGCCAGCGAGCCTTGAAACAGTTGAAGCGCTTGAGCGTCCAGCGGTTCGGAATCTCATCCACGATTTCCGCGTCTGTAAACTCTGGGCGATCCTTTGCGATGTCGCGGATTAGCTTATTTGCATACGTAGTCCGCGGCTTTTCTTTCTTGGGGTTTTTACCAATGCTCGCGGCGTTCTCGCTCACCGCCCGTCGCCGAAGCTCCTCCATCTCGTCGGGGTCAAGCTTGGCTATGCTCATCAAGTTGTGGAAGGCCAACGCCATTCGGAACGCGGCGGCCGCGCTGGGCGCCCTGATGATCTCGTCGTAGGAGGTGACGAAATCGGCCTCCGCTGTTTTCGCCTCGTATCGCTCGCGTTCAGTGAGGTCGGACCGCTCCCTTATACGCAGCACGCAATGCATCGCCAACCAACGCACGATGCGGCCGTCGCTCTTTGCGGCTTCCCACACGTCTTGCCAGTTCGGGTAGAGCGCGGAGGCTCTCGCGTTGAAGTCGGGGATGAAAGCCTCGAACGGCTCGCGCTCGCTCAGCTTCGGCCGGAAATACTGCTCGACCATTGGTCGCAACTCAAGGTCTTTCTCGATCGCGCGCAGTATGTCGCTCTTGCCGGCGGCAGCCTTCTTCATGGCGAAAGCCCGCCTAAGTTTCCCGCCTTTGCACCGGCGCGCGCCCACATTGGCGTCGCGTTACTTTGCGCCTCGCGCCCCTCGACGATTTCGGCGCCATGCGCCCCCCGCGCGTTAAAGGCCCGTAGCCTTTCCTTGAGCCAGTGGCGCCAGCGGCTGATGCCAACGATGCTCGCGGCTTCCTGCCAGGTCGAGCCGCTTAAACCCGCGCCGGCCGAAGCCCTTTGTGCGCAAGCCATTGCGATGCCTCGGTTTTTCCTGCGCGCCCAACACCAGATCGGTGTGGGCGCTGAAAATCCTGCAGTCATTATATCGCGTAGTGGCGGCTCCCGTCACATCTAGTCACGTGCTTCGCCGCCCAACGGTCGAAGTTTCAGCCCTTTTGGCCGCCTCACGCCTCGAGCGTACACTGGCGCGCCATGACCGTCCCAGCGCGAGTAAAGCAAGCCGACCTCCGGCGCGCCTTGCATGAGGCCCGGAAGGTCGGCGCGACGCGGGTCAGGATCGGCCCGGATGGATCGATTGACATTGTTCTCGAAACAGAAGAGCAAGCCGCCGCCCTGCCCAACGGGCGCCATGACGAGCCGCTGGGACCGGTCAGGATTCGGGACCAGCCAAAGAAGAAAGTCGTCCTCTAATGCCTCGCCCCCGCTTGCCCTTCGTTCAGCGCCAGGTCACCCGGCACGGTCGCAAAGTCTGGTACTTCCGCCGCAATCGCAGCGAGCCCCGCGTCCGCCTGCCCGATCTCTATGGCTCGGATGAATTCACGGCAACTTATCGCTCCTGTCTCGCCGGCCAGCCGATGGTCATCCGAAACCAACGGCAGGCGCCGAAGACCAAGTTCAAGGGCCTGATCGATCTCTATCTCAAGAGCTCTGAATGGCAGGCCTACAAGCCGATGACGCGCAAAACGCGCGGCCATATTTACGAAAAATGGGCGGCGCTCGGTTACGACACGGAAGACATAACCAGATCTGTCATCATCGAAGCCCTCGAGGCGCGGAAGGAAACCCCCGAGCAAGCCAACTCGATCCTGACGGCGCTCAAGAACCTCTTCGCTTGGGCGGTCAGCGCCGGCCACGTCGACCGCAATCCTTGTGAGGGGATCAAGGGCCTCAAGCCCAAGAAGGCCGGCATCGACGAAGAGGACGGCCACAAGACATGGAGCGAGCAAGAACTCGCGCAATTCGAGCGGGCCTATCCGCTCGGCTCGCACGAGCGGCTTGTCTATTCGATCCTGCTCTACACGGGGCTCAGGATCGGGGACGTGGCGCGGCTCGGCCGCCAGCACATTCAGAAGGATGGCACGATCCAACTTCGAAATGAGAAGACGGGCGCGGTCGTTTATCTGCCCATCCTGGCATCACTGCGCCAAGCGCTGGCCGCCGGCCCCAAGGGGCGACCCGAGCAATTGGCCTTCATCACCCTCAGGCGCGGCGCGAACGTCGGTAAAGAGTATTTGGGGGCGTGGTTCAGCGAAGTCGCCGAGCGAGCCGGCCTCGTCGGTTGCACGGCGCACGGCATTCGCAAGGCCGCCGCTCGCCGGCATGCCGAAGCCGGCGCGACGGTCAATCAGTTGATGGCGATCTTCGGCTGGACCCGGCCGGATATGGCGATCAAATACACCCGCGAGGCGAGCAAGAAGCTCATGGCGGCCGAGGCGATCGGCGGCCTCGTCAGAGCCGAAACCGAGAACGTCTATTCCCTCACCGCGGTTTTGGGTGAGGGAACGAGGGCAGAAATGGAAGCGTTATCAATCTCTTAAGTTTCGTCTTGGAGTTGACGAGAGAATCCAAGAAAATCCAACCTTCAGAATCGGGGGTCTTTGCGGCGAAACGGCCAGGAGCCAAGAAAACCCAAGCGGAGCGACCGGACCGATGTCGCGGGCCGCTGCCGAGTCGGAGCCGAACCAACTCCACCCAATGCAAAGCGCCCTGGGTTGGCCGTCTAACCCAACGCGGGCGCGACGTTACTCGCCTCGCCGAGCGGCAGCCGCCCATTCAAGCGCGGCGTTCTCATCGGCGCGCGCGAACTGGCGAATGCGCACGGGCGAAGCCTTGAAGCTGTTGAGGGTGGCCCCATCCATCTGTTCTGCGTCGACGACGACAGCGAGCTTGACCAACGACTTGTGAGCAAGCGCTGAGCTTGCAAGCCCGCGCGCCAATTCGGCGAAATCGCCGCCAAAATCCGGGGCTATAATCACGACGAGGCCGGTCGCGGCTCCGCCCATAGCCGCGCTGATCGCCGCCTCGACATCCTGAGCTGCGACCGCGCCGCTTGCGCGCAACGCTAGCGTCTGCGCCGGCCCCTCATGCATGCGCTCCAACATGGGCGGCTCCCTCCTCGCGGCGCTCGTTGCGGCGATCAGATTCCCTCAGAAGCCCCCTTAGCAGATTGCCGCCCGCTGTTGCGAGCAAACATGGCCCCCACAGCCGGCCAACGCAACCGCGTCGGGCGGCCCATGCCTGTCGACGCGCACCGCTGGTCGCGTCGGCCACGGTCCGAAGGGCGTCTGCGAGGACGTCCGTCTCTCGACGGGCTATCGACGGCGCCTACACGGCGAGGTGCTTGGCGAAGCTCTCAAGGTTGACCGCGCCGCAGCGATGCGTCCCATCGCCGATCTTACGGACGCCGTCATGCGCTTCTACCGCGAGCAGCATAGTGCGGCAGGAGACTTCAACGACCAGAGCGGTGGCGACAACCGTGCGCCCGACTGGAGCTGGCGCAAGATGGCGCATATTGACTTCGCTGCCGACGGTCACCCGGCCCGCGGGCAAATGCGGCGCCGCGGCCGCCGCCGAAGCCATCTCCATCGCCAGGATCATCATCGGCGTGCGCAGTCCACATGCGCGCCAACCGTAAGTTCGCGGGTCACGACGACTTCATGCCGACCGGTCATGCCGACCCGAACGTGTTCGAGCGGCTCGGCCATCGGACCTCGAACGTAACCCTATGGCTTAATCGAACGTCGCGCCCCAGGATCCCCAGATGTAGATGCAGCTGAACAGGAACAGCCAGACCACGTCGACGAAATGCCAGTACCACGCGGCGAACTGGAACCCGACGTGGTGCCGGGGCGTGAACTGGCCTCTAAAGGCGCGCATGAGACAGACAAACAGGAAAATCACGCCGATGATGACGTGGGCGCCATGAAAGCCAGTCGCCATGAAAAAAGTCGCGCCATAGATAGAGTTCTTAAAGGGGAAGGGCGCGTGGATGTACTCGTATCCTTGAGTGAACACGAACAACACGCCAAGGGCGATGCCGAGCGCAAGGAAGATCTTGAATTGCGGACGGTTGTTCTCGCGCAGATTGTCATGGGCGACATTGACCGCGGCGCTCGACGTCAAGCAGCACGAATGTGTTCATCAGCGGCAACGCGAGCGGGTTGATCACCTCCGTGCCCTTGGGCGGCCAGATTCCACCGCTGAAATCGAGAAGCCCATAGGTCTGCGGATTAGCGGGATCGAGCGCGTTCCAGAAGAACGCCCAGAACCAGGCGACGAAGAACATGACCTCCGAGGCGATGAACAGGATCATGCCGATCGTGAGGCCATGACGGACAATAATATTGTGGTTGCCGCCCTGAGCCTCGGAGACGACGTCGCTCCACCAGCCCGCCATGGTGAACAGGATGCCGGCGACGCCAACGGTCAGAAGAGCCGGCCCTACGCTCGACCCGTGCATCGACAATATGAGGCCAAACGCCGAGAGAAACGCGAACGCCGCGCCGACAAGCGGCCAAGGGCTTGGCTCGACGAGATGAAATCCCGGCCGGTCCGGAACCGCCGCGTCGGTCATTGTCTTCTCCCGTTCATGATCATCCCGCGGGCCCCGCGCGATAGGCTGAAGCGACCAGCCAACGGCTTCTCGGCCGGCGGTGCGAACATCGTATAGGACAGCGTAATCGAATTGACCCTCGCCATCGAAGGGTCCTTCTCGAGAGCTGGATCGAGGAAGAACACCACCGGCCATTCGGCGGTTTCGTGCGGGCCGAGATGCTGGGTCGAGAAGCAGAAGCAGGAGATCTTGTCGAAATATTCCCCGGAGACTTCCGGCATCACGTTAAAGGTCGCACGGCCTTCTGCCGGCATGTCGCTGAGGTTACGCGCGCGGAAAAAGACGGTAACAGTTTTGCCCGGTGCGGATCCGGATCGACTCGTCCTCCGGCTCCAAGCTCCAATCGAGGCCCGGCGCGACATTGGCGTCGAATCCGACCCGCAGGATCCGGCGGCCCTCTGCGTCCGAATTTGCGTTCACCTGTTGCGGCGTGCCTTCATAGCCCGTCGCGCGGCAGAAGGCGGAGTAGAACGGCGCTGCGGCGTAGGTGAGGCGCGATCATGCCCACCGCCAACGCCAAGCCGCCGACGCCAATCAGGCGATTGTTGCGTCCGGTACGACCACCGACAGAGACCGTGCGACCGTCGTGATCGCTGGGAACCGTCACGCTGCGCTCCCATGCCCCACGATTGCCGGCGCATGGTGGTCTTCGTCGCCAAGAATATGCGGCGGCGTCTCCCACGTATGGAACGGCGGCGGGGACGGCAGCGTCCATTCGAGCGTCGTGGCCCCCGGGCCCCCAGGGATTGGCGGCGGCGGGACGCTTGGCCTTGAAAGCGTCATAGAGGAGATAGACGAAAATGAGGGTGCCGGCGCCGCCAATGAAGGCGCCGATCGACGACACGAAATTCCAGAACGCGTAGGCCTCCGTGTAGTCGACGACCCGCCGCGGCATTCCCTGGAAGCCAAGGAAATGCTGGGGAAAAAAGGTGAGGTTGATGCCGACGAAGGACACCCAGAAGTGCCATTTCGCCAGCCTCTCGTCATAGAGATACCCGGTCATCTTCGGGAACCAGTAGTAGAAGCCGGCGAAGATCGAAAACACCGCCCCGAGCGACATCACGTAATGAAAATGCGCAACGACATAGTAGGTGTCGTGCAGATAGCGGTCGATCGCCGCGTTGGCGAGCACGACGCCGGTGACGCCGCCGACGGTGAAGACGAAGACGAAGCCGATCGCCCACAGCATCGGCGGCCTGAGCGAGATCGAGCCGCCCCACATCGTCGCCAGCCACGAGAACACCTTCACCCCAGTCGGCACCGCGATCACCATCGTGGCGAAGACGAAATAGCGCTGGGCGTTGAGCGACATGCCGGTTGTGAACATGTGATGGGCCCAGACGGCGAAGCCGAGGAAGGCGATCGCCAGCATGGCGTAGACCATGCCGACATAACCGAAGATCGGCTTTTTCGAGAACGTCGCCACGACCTGGCTGATGATGCCGAAGCCCGGGAATGATGAGGATATAGACCTCCGGATGGCCGAAGAACCAGAACAGGTGCTGAAACAGGATCGGGTCGCCGCCGCCGGCCGGTTCGAAGAACGTGGTGTGGAAGTTGCGGTCCGTCAGCAGCATGGTCAGCGCCCCGGCCAGCACCGGCAGCGCCAGCAGCAGCAGGAAGGCGGTGATCAGCACCGACCACGCGAACAGCGGCATGCGGAACATCGTCATGCCCGGCGCGCGCATATTGATGATCGTGGCGATGAAATTGATCGAGCCGAGGATCGAAGACGCGCCGGCCAGATGCATCGACAAGATGACGAAATCGGCAGCCGGACCCGGCGTTCCCGACCTCGCTGGACATCGGCGGATAGAGCACCCAGCCGCCGCCGAAACCATGCATGCCGGGCGAGCCTTCGGCGAATAGGGAGCACATGAGAAGCGAGAACGACGACACCAGAAGCCAGAACGACAGGTTGTTGAGTCTGGGAAACGCCATGTCCGGCGCGCCGATCATGAGCGGCACCATCCAATTGCCGAATCCGCCCATCATCGCCGGCATCACCATGAAAAAGATCATGATGATGGCGTGACTGCTGAAGAACACGTTGTACATGTTCTTGGCGGCGTCGAGCGAGCCATCGCCGGTCATGATCGCCGAAATCAGCGGGAAGACATGGAGTCCCGGCTCCATCAGCTCGGCGCGGATCAGAATCGAGAGCAGCGTGCCGATGAGGCCGGCGCAGATCGCGAAAATGAGATAGAGCGTCCCGATGTCCTTATGGTTGGTGGAATAGAGATACCGCCGCCATCCCGTCGGGATCGCGTGCGCGTGCTCGTGATGAGCCTCGACGTCGTGATGGGAGAGGTCGGTGACGGACGCCATGGTTTAACGACTCCGGTGATGCATGATCGGCAGGCTCATTGACCGCGCCGACTAGGGATGGACGCGCGGCGCCGCCGCGACGTCGACGCGGTCCAAGACCGCGAATTGTTTCTTGGCCTGGGCAAGCCAAGCCTCGTAATCCGACTGGCTCAGGACGCGGACGTTGATCGGCATGAATGCGTGGTCGATGCCGCAGATGTTCGAGCATTGCCCGTAGAACATGCCCTCGTGTTCGGCCTTGAACCAGGACTTGTTGAGCCGGCCCGGAATCGCGTCGATCTTCACGCCGAACGACGGCACCGAAAACGAGTGAATGACGTCCTGCGAGGTCACGTCGACTTCGATCACCTTGCCGACCGGGACGACCATCGGGTTATCGGCGGTGATGACGCGCGGCTGGCCAGGCTTGAGGTCCTTTTCCTCGACATAGAGCGAATCGAACGAAAAGCCACCCTCGGATTTCGGGTAGCCGTAGTTCCAATGCCATTGCGAGGCAGTGACCTTCAGCGTCAGGTCGGGCGCGGGAATGATGAGTTGCTCCGCGAGCAGCCGGAACGACGGCACCGCAATGAAGACGAGCAGGAGCGCGGGCAAGACCGTCCACGATGATTTCGATCCCCGCGTGATGCGTCCGCCGCGACGGCACGGGGTTCGCGGTCTCGTTGAAACGCCAGACGATATACACGATAAGCGCCAGCACCAGCAGCGAAATGCCGATTATCACCGGAAGCAGGATCCAGTTGTGAAACCAGAACATGTCCTCGGCGTTTTCGGCCGTTGGCGGCAAAAAGCCAATTCCGCCCTGGCTGGGAGCCCCGACAACCTGCGCCGCGGCCTGCGACGCGGCGAGCGCCGCCAACGCCGCCACAAGGCCGGTCCTGATCGCGTTTGAGCGTACGCGCATAACGACCTGTCTCCTTCACTTTGACCCGTGTCGTTAGCGCAAACGACCGCAATGCGCCACGCCCCCGATTCCGGCGCGGCGCGCGGCGCGACAATAGACGGCGCGGCGACTCGTTGACAAATAAAAAATTCTCTTCGTCCGCTTCGGCGCAAAGCCGACCTGTGACGATACGGCGATCCTTGATCTCTCATTTTGCCTTTACCGAGGCCCATCAACTCGTGTGTGTGTGTTCGGCAAATGCGACATTTTGTGCTTGGCGGAGCGCCCCCGCGCCCGCAATATGCCATATGCCTCCGGGGCCGAGGCGTCGCGCGTCACGCGACCCCTTAAGGATACGCGCGATGGCGGATGAGAGCGACGAACAGTCGTGGCGAACAATTTTGGTGGCGTTGGCGGCCTTGGCTGTCGTCGGCTGGTTGGCCGCTGGCTTCATTTGGTGGCAAGGCTGGCGGACGCAGTCTAATTTGACTGAGCAGCTGGCCGCCGCCGAACGGGCGCGCGAATCGCTGGCCTCGGACTTGCAGAACCTTGAAAAGACAGCCGGCGCCGCGGCCGAGCTGAAAAAGCAGGCGGCGGACGCCGAGAAGGCGCTTGCGGACGCCTCTACCGCAAGGGCATCAGCGCAGAACGAACTCGCCGATCTGACCAGGCAGATCAGCGACGCCAGACTCGTCATCTCGGGCGCCCAGGAAGAGGCGAGCGCCAAGACGCGCGATTTGCAAGCGGTCGACAGCCGTCTCAAGGACGAAAGCGACCGCGTGGCGGCTCTGCAAAGCCAGGACCAGACCCTCTCGGCCGAGCAAACGCGTTTGCAGGGCGATGTCGATGCTGCGCGCAAGGCTCTCGCCGATGCTCAGGCGCAGACGGCGTCCACGCAGAAGCAACTTGAGGCCTTGCAAGGCCAGATCAACTCCGCGACGGCCGAGCTCAACGCTATTCAAGCGCAAATTCGGGCAGCGAAGCCGGCGACGGGCTCGAACCCAAATCCGTGACAGGCTAATCGGGACCGTGACGTTAGCAAGGCTCATCGGAGATTGTACCGCCCCCCGCACCGTGTTTAAACAGCAATCGGATCCGCCAGATTGAACGCCGCGCCAGGACTGACGCAGCCGGGGGGCTTCATGGACGAACTGGTAACGAAAGACAAACCTCCGTTTCAGGCCGCCGAGCTGCGGCCCTATTCCGCCGCGGAGCTCACGGCGGCGGTGCTGGCGAAACTTGACCTACGCCGTCGGCAAGGCACCGGAGGTCGCCACCCCGCGCGATTGGTTTCTCGCGGTCACGTTCGCGACGCGCGACATTATCGTCGGCCGTTGGCTTGAGTCCCTGAACGCTGTCTACGGCGACCGGCGCAAGCGCGTCTACTATCTCTCGCTCGAGTTTCTGATCGGGCGCCTTTTGTTCGACGCCTTGACCAATCTCGGCGTCGCGCAGCCGATGGCGGAAGCGCTCGACGAGCTCGGCGTCAATCTGACCGACCTGCGCCGGATCGAGCCCGACGCGGCGCTCGGCAATGGCGGCCTCGGCCGCCTTGCCGCGTGTTTCATGGACAGCATGGCGACGTTGTCGATCGCCGCGCACGGCTACGGGATCCGCTACGACAATGGTCTGTTTCGCCAGATTATCCGGGGCGGCTGGCAACAGGAAACGCCGGAGGACTGGCTGGTCAACGGCAATCCGTGGGAATTCGTCCGCCCCGAATACAATTACGCGATCGGCTTCGGCGGATGGGTCGAAATGGTCCAGGGCGAGGACGACCGCGCCCGCCACATATGGCATCCGTCCGAGACGGTGGAAGCGGTCGCCTACGATACGCCGATCGTCGGCTGGCGCGGCCGGCACGTGAACACACTGCGCCTATGGTCGGCGCGGGCGACCGACCCGTTGAAGCTCGAAGCTTTCAACGCCGGCGACTATGTCGGCGCCTTTTCTGAAGCCGTGCGCGCTCAGGCGATCTCCAAGGTTCTCTACCCCAGCGACGCGACTCCGGCCGGCCAGGAATTGCGGCTGAGGCAGGAATATTTCTTCGCATCCGCTTCACTGCTCGATCTCATTCGCCGCCACATCAAGCAATGGGGCGATGTGCGCACCCTCGGCGAACACGCCGCCGTCCAGCTCAACGACACCCATCCGGCGATCGGCATCGCGGAACTGATGCGCATCCTCGTCGACCTCAACAAGGTGGAGTGGGACGAGGCCTGGGCGATCACGCAAGCGACATTCTCCTACACCAACCACACTCTGCTGCCGGAAGCGCTTGAAACCTGGCCGGTGCCATTGATGGAGCGCGTGCTCCCCCGTCACATGCAGATCATCTACCTCATCAATGCGGCGCATCTCGACAGCGCGCGACGGCGCGGATTTGTCGACGCGGGCTTGCTCGCGTCCATTTCGCTCATCGACGAACACGCTGGACGCCGGGTGAGAATGGGGAACCTCGCCTTTATCGGCTCGCACAAGATCAACGGCGTTTCGGCGCTGCACACCGACTTGATGCGCAAGACGGTGTTCCATGCTCTCAATTCGGTTTATTCCGGCCGCATCACAAACAAGACCAACGGCATCACGTTTCGCCGCTGGCTCATCGAGTGCAATCCGGACCTAGCCGAGATCATTCGCTCAACTCTCGGCGAGCGCGCTCTCGACGACTGGCGGACGCTCAAGGCCCTTGCCGCACACGCGGATGATTCCGCGCTGCAGCAGCGCGTCGCGCAGGCTCGGCGCAACCGTAAAATCGCCCTTGCGCGCGTCATCGCCGATCAGGTGGGCCAGCGCGTCGATCCGGAGGCGATGTTCGACGTGCAGGTCAAGCGGATCCACGAATACAAGCGTCAACTCCTCAACCTCATCGAAACGGTCGCGCGCTACAATGCGATCCGCGCGAACCCCACAACCGACTTCGCCCCTCGGGTGAAGATCTTCTCCGGCAAGGCGGCCGCGAGCTACGCCCAGGCCAAGTTGATCATCAAGCTCGCCATCGACATCGCGAAGGTCGTCAATTCGGACCCGACCGTGCGCGGCCTTTTGAAAGTCGTGTTCCTGCCGAACTACAATGTTTCGCTGGCGGAGATCATCATGCCCGCGGCGGACCTCTCCGAGCAGATCTCGACCGCCGGCATGGAGGCCTCCGGCACCGGCAACATGAAGATGGCGCTCAACGGCGCCCTCACCGTCGGCACTCTCGACGGCGCCAATGTCGAGATGCACGATATGGTCGGCGACGACAATATCTTCATCTTCGGCATGACCGCGGCGGACGTCGAGACCGCACGCTCCCGCGGCATCGATTTCGACCGAACACATCTCCGCCTCACCGATCCTGAGCGAAGCGCTCGACGAAATCGCATCGGGCGTGTTCTCGACCGACGACGTCGGACGTTATCGCGGCCTTGTCGACACGCTTACCCATCACGATTATTTCATGATCTGCGCCGACTTCGACGCCTACTGGCGGACGCAGGTGAAGATCGATGAAGCTTGGCGCGACCGGAACCGCTGGCTGCGTTCGAGCGTTCTCAATACGGCCAATGTCGGCTGGTTCTCCTCCGATCGAACAATTGCCGAGTACGCAGAGGAAATCTGGAGTGCGCCCTTCGCGCCGATAAGCTGAGCCCAGTTAAGGAGACGGTGGTGGGGGAGGACTGGAGAGCGCGAGAGCAAGACCTCGACGCAATTGCGGCTGGACGCAGTTCCGATCCTTTCGCGGTGCTCGGGCCACACCGGACCCCTGACGGATGGGTGATCCGGGTCTTTGCGCCCGAAGCGGTTTCGGTGCGCGCGCTCACTCGCGATGGCCGGGTCATTGCTAAGCTGCCGCGGCGCAAGGATGACATTTTCGAGGCGCTCATCCCGTCGCTCAAGGAGCGGCCCACTTATCGGGTCGAGGTCACAGCCGCGCAAGGGTCCCATTCGTATATAGACTCTTACGCGTTTGGCCCGGCTTTGGGCCCGCTCGACGACTATCTGGTGCGGGAAGGAACGCATCGCCAGCTCTACCGGCGGCTCGGCGCCCAACTCATTCGCCACGAGGGTGTCGACGGCGTCCTGTTCGCCGTCTGGGCGCCGAACGCGACGCGTGTTTCCATCGTCGGCGACTTCAACCGCTGGGACGGCCGGCGCTGCCAGATGCGCCGGCGGTTCGACAGCGGCCTGTGGGAGATCTTCGTCCCTGAATTGACGGTCGGAGCGGTCTACAAGTTCGAGCTTTTGGATCCGAGCGGCGCCCTGTTGCCGCTGAAAGCGGACCCTTTCGGCTTCGAGGCTGAGCTTAGGCCCTCGACCGCTTCGGTCGTCGCCGACAGCGCCGACTTCACCTGGACCGACGCGGAATACATGGCCAAGCGCCGAGAAGGCGAGCCTCGGCGCAAGCCGATGTCGATTTATGAAGCCCATCTCGGCTCTTGGAGGCGCGGCGAGGGCGGACGGTTTCTCACCTATGAAGAGCTCGGCGATCAACTCATCCCTTACGTCGCCGACCTGGGCTACACCCATATCGAGCTTCTGCCGATCAGTGAGCATCCGCTCGACGAATCCTGGGGCTACCAGCCGATCGGCCTGTTTGCGCCGACCCGCCGATTTGGTGAGCCAGCGGGGTTCGCCCGCTTCGTCGATCGAGCGCATGCTGCAGGACTTGGCGTCATTGTCGACTGGGTTCCAGCGCATTTTCCTACCGATGCGCAGGGACTAGCGCATTTCGACGGCACCGCGCTCTACGAACACGCCGACCCACGCAAGGGCTTCCACCCGGACTGGAACACCGCGATTTACAATTTCGGCCGCACCGAGGTCGCCAACTTCCTTTATTGCAACGCGCTTTACTGGGTCGATCGGTTTCATATCGATGGGCTGCGCGTCGACGCGGTCGCCTCGATGCTCTACCTCGACTATTCGCGCCGCGAGGGGGAATGGCTGCCGAACCCGGACGGCAGCCGGGAAAACCGCGAAGCCATAGCCTTCCTGCGCCGCGCTAACGAGCTCGTCTACGGCGCCTTTCCAGGGAGCGTCACCATCGCCGAGGAATCAACGGCTTTTCCTGGCGTTTCGCGGCCGACGGATCAGGGCGGCCTGGGCTTCGGCTTCAAGTGGAACATGGGCTGGATGCACGACACGCTCGACTACGTGTCGGAAGATCCAATCTATCGCCGCTGGCATCACAACAAAATGACCTTCGGCCTTCTTTATGCGTTCAGCGAGAATTTCGTGCTGCCGATCTCGCACGATGAAGTCGTGCATGGCAAACGCTCGGTCGTTGGCAAGATGCCGGGCGATGAATGGCGGCGCTTCGCCAATGCGCGCGCCTTCTACGGCTTCATGTGGGGCCACCCTGGCAAGAAACTCTTATTTATGGGGCAGGAGTTCGGGCAGACAAGCGAGTGGAACTCTAACGAATCTCTTCCCTGGTGGCTGCTCGAATATTGGCCGCATCAGGGCGTCCAGGCCTGGATCCGCGATCTCAACCGGCTCTATCGCGAGACGCCCGCCCTCCACGCGCGCGATTGCGAGCCTGACGGCTTCCGCTGGATCGTCGTCACCGACGACACGCAGTCCGTGTTCGCCTTTCTACGCTCCGGGGCGCGGAGCGACCCGCCGGTCGCGGTCGTCTGTAACTTCACCCCTGAGCCGCGCGTGGGCTATCTTCTCGGCCTTCCTTATCAGGGCTTCTGGCGTGAGGCCCTGAACAGCGACGCCGCCTCCTATGGCGGATCCAATATGGGCAATTTCGGCGGCGTCACCGCGCAGGCTGAACCGTCGCACGGCTTCCCCGCTTCGGCCACGCTGACGTTGCCGCCTCTTGCAACCTTGTTCCTCGTTTTCAGCCCGCCCGCCTGACGACGGAGTTCGCGATGCCCAAACTGAAAACGGCGAAGGAACTGGGCGTTTCGGCCCCCTTTGCCCGTCACGCCATGGCCTATGTGCTCGCGGGCGGGCGAGGCAGCCGCCTGCTCGAACTCACCGACCGACGCGCCAAGCCGGCGGTCTATTTCGGCGGCAAGTCGCGCATCATCGACTTCGCATTGTCGAACGCGCTCAACTCCGGCATACGCCGCATCGCGGTCGCCACGCAGTACAAGGCCCACAGTCTCATCCGTCACCTCGCGCGCGGCTGGAACTTCCTGCGGCCCGAGCGCAACGAGAGCTTCGACGTCCTGCCCGCGTCTCAGCGCGTATCCGAGACGATGTGGTACCTCGGCACCGCGGACGCGGTCTACCAGAACATAGACATCATCGAGAGTTATGGCCCTCAGTTCATCGTGTTGCTGGCTGGGGATCATGTCTACAAGATGGACTATGAGAAGATGCTCCAGCAACACGTCGACTCGGGGGCCGACGTGACCGTTGGCTGTCTCGAGGCGTCGCTCGAGGACGCAACGGCTTTCGGCGTGATGCATATCGACGCCAAGAACAACATCATTGCCTTTCTTGGAGAAGCCAAAGAACCCGCCTCCCATGCCCGGTAAACCTGACGTCGCGCTTGCCAGCATGGGCATCTATGTCTTCGAGACGTCATTCCTGATCGATATTCTCAAGCGCGACGCGGCGGATCCGAATTCTAGTCATGATTTTGGCAAGGACATCATCCCCTACCTGGTCAAGAACGGCAAAGCGGTGGCGCATCACTTCTCGCAATCCTGCGTAACTTCGAGCGAGGAGGCCAAGCCCTACTGGCGCGACGTCGGAACGGTCGACGCCTATTGGGGCGCCAACGTTGACTTGACGGACGTCGTTCCCGATCTCGACCTTTACGATCGCGGCTGGCCGATCTGGACCTACGGAGAGATCACCCCGCCAGCGAAGTTCGTCCACGACGTGGACGGTCGCCGCGGCCTTGCGGTATCGTCGCTTTTGTCGGGCGGTTGCATCATCTCGGGCGCTTCCCTCAGCCGCTCGCTCATCTTTACCGGCGTGCGAGTCCATTCGTACACCACGGTGCACGAGACGGTTGTTCTCCCTTATGTGACTATCGGGCGCAACGTAAGGCTCGCCAAAGCCATCATCGACAGCGAAGTGCGTATTCCCGACGGGTTGGTCGTCGGCGAGGACCCAGAGCTTGACGCCAAGCGGTTCCGCCGCACCGAAAATGGCGTCACCTTGATCACTCAGCCCATGATCGACAAACTCGCGCAATGAGCGAGTTGAAGGTTCTCTCCGTCGCCTCGGAGGTGTTCCCGCTTATCAAGACTGGGGGTCTAGCCGACGTCGTCGGCGCATTGCCTGCTGCGCTCGCCCGCGAAAACGTCGAAATCAGAACACTCGTCCCCGGCTATCCGGGGGTAATGGCCAAGTTCGCCGAAGCGCAGCCGACGCACACGTATGACGACCTGTTCGGCGGACCCGCCCAAATTCTCGGCGGTGCCGCGGCCGGGCTCAACCTGTTCGCGATCGATGCGCCCCATCTCTACGACCGGCCCGGCAATCCCTACCTCGGCCCAGACGGGCTCAATTGGCCCGACAATTCGCGCCGATTCGCGGCGCTGGCGCGGGTCGCTGCAGACATTGGCCTTGGGGCGATCGATGCGTTCCAGCCCCAAGTCGTTCACGCGCATGACTGGCAGGCTGCGCTCGCGCCCGCCTATATGCACTACGCCGACAGGCCCCGTCCAGGAACCGCGATCACGGTCCACAACATGGCCTTCCAGGGCCAGTTTCCGATCTGGACCTTCGGAGAGCTCGGCTTGCCGGCGCGCGCGCTCACGATCGACGGGGTCGAATATTACGGCGGCGTCGGCTATCTCAAGGCGGGCTTAAGGCTTTCCGACCGCATCACCACGGTTTCGCCGACTTATGCGCGAGAGATCCTGACGCCGGAGTTCGGCATGGGGCTCGACGGGCTGCTGCGCACGCGCGCCGCCGTCGTCCAGGGAATCGTGAACGGCATCGACGACACGGTCTGGAACCCGGCCACCGACGCCGCGCTGGCGCAAACCTTTAGCTCGCTGCGCATCGACATGCGCGTGCGCAACAAGACGGCGTTGCAGACCAAGATGGGACTAGCGCCGCGGGTCGACCGGCCCTTGTTCGGCGTCATCTCACGCCTTTCGGATCAGAAGGGTCTCGACTTGCTGTTGCAGGCGCTGCCGGGCCTTATCGCCAGGGGCGGCCAGCTCGCGTTGCTCGGCTCGGGCGAGCCGTCGCTCGAGGGCGGCTTTGCCGCCGCCGCTGCTACGCAGCCGGACTCCGTCCGCTGCGTTCTCGGCTATGATGAGTGGCTGGCCCATCTCATCCAGGCTGGCTCGGACTTCATTCTCGTACCGTCGCGTTTCGAGCCCTGCGGCCTCACCCAGCTCTGCGCGCTCCGATACGGCGCCCCCCCGATCGTCGCTCGCGTCGGCGGTCTCGCCGACACCGTCATCGACGCCAACGAGGCGGCGACAGCCGCGGGCGTTGCGACCGGGGTCCAGTTCTATCCGCCCTCCGTTGAATCGTTCACCTATGCGCTCAATCGCGCGCTCGATATCGCTCGTGATCCAGCGATGTTACGGCGGCTCAGGCTCAACGGCATGCGGGCGGACGTGTCGTGGCGCGGCCCAGCGAAGCGATACGCCGCGCTTTATCGCGATCTCGCAGGCTCGCCTGAATGAACGACCCGAAGGCGGCTCGTGGCGTCACCGTCTCTGCGCGCGGCCTCGAAGCGGCGCTCGTTCTGCCCAACGCCGAGGGCGCGTCACTCTGCATCTATGACGGCGATCGGGAGATCGTTCGAGCGCCGATGGCGCGCGACGCCGACGGCGTCTTGCGCGGCCTCGCGCCGGGGTTCGGCGCCGGCGCGCGCTACGGCTTCCGCGTTCAGGGTCCCTACGATCCTAAGCGGGGATTCCGTTTTGATCCGTCCAAATTGCTGGCCGATCCTTACGCCTGGCGTTTCGACCGGCCATTCCGCCTCCACCCTTCGATGTTTGCGTTTGGCGAGGACACGAGCCGCTATGCGTCGAAGGCGATCGCGGGAGCTGCGCCTGCTGGCGAGCCGGGACATAAGCGCATCGCGCCAGAGGCGCTGATCATCTACGAGCTCAACCTGCGCGGCTTCTCGCGGCTTAACCTGGCGATCCCCGAAGCCATCCGCGGCACATTCGCCGCACTCACGCATCCCGCGTCGATCGCGCATCTCTCCGGGCTCGGGGTCACCGCCGTCGAGATCATGCCCGCCGACACATTCGTCGACGAGCGGCACCTACCGCCGCTCGGCTTGTCCAACGCATGGGGTTACAACTCAGTCGTGTTCGGTTCGCCCGATCCGCGCCTCGCTCCCGGCGGCTGGGAGGAGGTGCGGGCGGCGACCGACGCGCTGCACGCGGCGGGCATGGAGGCGATTCTCGACGTCGTCTTCAACCACAACGGCGAGAGCGACCAGTTGGGGCCGACGCTGTCGTTCCGCGGGCTCGACAATGCGGCCTGGTTCCGTCTCGACCCGAACAATTTGGAGCTCTACGTCAACGATGCGGGCACCGGCAATTGTCTGGCGCTCGACCGCCCGCTGGTCATCGAGATGGCGATCGGGGCGCTCAGGCGCTGGATGGTCCAGGGCGGCGTCGACGGCTTTCGCTTCGATCTCGGCACGTCGCTTGGCCGTCGAGACACGGGCTTCGATCCGGAGGCGCCGTTCTTCCAGGCGCTCGCCGCCGATCCCATACTCGGCAAAGCGCGCCTCATCGCGGAGCCCTGGGATGTCGGCCCGGGCGGCTATCGCCTCGGCCAGTTCGGCCCCGCGTTCGGTGAATGGAACGACCGCTTTCGTGACGCCGCGCGGCGATTTTGGCGCGGCGATCCAGGACTGCGCGGTGAGATCGCCACCCGGATGGCGGGCTCGCGCGACGTGTTCGCGCGCGCTCAAGCGCCATCCAAGAGCGTCAATTTCGTCGTCGCCCACGATGGTTTCACGCTTCGCGACCTCGTCTCCTACGACCGTAAGCACAACGAAGCCAACGGCGAGAACAATCGCGACGGAACGGAGAATAACGACAGTTGGAACCACGGCGTCGAGGGGCCGAGCGAGGATCCGGCGATTGTCGAATCGCGTTCCCGGGACGAGCGCAATCTGCTCCTACTTCTGCTCGCCTCGCGTGGGACGCCGATGCTAGCCATGGGCTTGGAGCTCGGCTTCACCCAGGGCGGCAACAACAATGCTTACGCCCAGGACAACGCGACGAGCGCGATCGACTGGCGCACCGCCGACGCCTCGTTGATCGCTTTCACGGCGCGACTTATCGCGCTTCGCCGCGCCAACGAGGGGCTGTCGCGCGACGCTTTCCTGACCGGGTCGCCGTTCGACGCAAGCCAGCTCGCCGATGTCGAATGGCGTGACGCCAATGGGCCGATGACCGAGAGCGGATGGAACGACGCCGAGGGCGGCGTTTTCGTTGCGGTCTTCGCCACGCCTCAGGGCGACGGCCTCGATCGAGCGGCCGTGGCGATGAACCGCTCAAATGCGGACACTGAGGTTCGCTTGCCCACACTGCGCCCCGGCATGGCGTGGCGGGCGCTTATCGACACGCATGATCCCGATACGCCTGAGCGCTGGCTCGCGCTTGCCGACCTCGTCCGGATTCGAGCGCGCTCGTCGCTCATTCTCGCGGAGGCGCCGACGGCGGGCGGCGTTAATTCCGGAGCGCCCGGCGTCGAGACGATCGGCAAGCTCGCGAGCGTTGCCTGGATCGCTGCGGAATGGACAGACATCGCCGGCAAGCGCATGATCGTTTCGCCGGAGAGCAAGATCGCGCTTCTCAAGGCGCTGGGCCTCGAAGTCGCGAGCGAAGCTCAGGCGCGCGAAAGCCTCACTCGCCTCATCGACGAGACACAGCGCCGACGCCTGCCCTTCTCGCTTGTCCTGCGCCACGGCGAGCCGCTCGTCGCGCCCTTGCGCGATGCGCCCGGCAAGACCGATGCTCGGATCGAGCGGGAAGACGGCGCAGCCGCCGAATGGTCGATCGAAGCCGCTGACGGCGTCGTGCGCGACCTCCACGATGGACGCTCTGTTTCCGAGCGCGCAATCGCGCTGCCGCCACTGCCAATCGGGCGCCACCGTCTCATTGTCGGCGGCGTCGAATGCTCGCTCACCATCGCGCCGGCGCAGGCCTACAGTCCCAAAGCGGCCGCGCGCAAGCGCTTTGGCGTCGCGGCCCAGCTCTACGCCCTGCGTCGCGGGGGCAAGGACGATAGCGACCAAGGGATCGGCGACTTTTCGGCGCTCGCCGTCGCAGGAGAGAAGTTGGGCCAAGCCGGCGCGGCCTATCTCGGCGTCAGTCCGCTTCATATGCTGTTCCCGCGGGACCGGGAGCGGGCAAGCCCTTATTACCCCTCGGACCGCCGGTTCATCGATCCGATCTTCATCGATGCGCTCGACGATGCAGGCCTGCCGCGGGACGAGGCGCTGAACGCCGCGCTCGCGGCGTTGGCTCCCCAGTTCGCCGCCGCTTCGGAGACCGAGTATGTCGAGTACGAGGAGGTGTGGCTCGCCAAGCGCGCGGCGCTCGAAGCCCGAAGCGCGGCCTTCGCCCGTCTTCGCGCGGCGCAGCCAAGCGATCCAATCGTCGCCAGCTACCATGCCTTCGCAAGGTCGGGCGGCGAGAAGTTGCGGCGTTTTGCCGCCTTCCAGGCTGCCGCTGACGGAGAAGCCGGAGAGAATTGGCGTCTCTGGACGCAGGATCTGCGCGACGGCGACGCCAAGGCGATCGACCATGCAATCGAACGCAACCGCCAAGGCTTCGAATTTGCCCTCTTCTGCCAATGGCTCGCCGACCGCCAGCTTGGAGAAGCCGCCGAGCGCGCGCGGAACTGCGGCCTGGAAATTGGCCTCTACCGCGACCTTGCCGTCGGGGCCGCGCCGGACGGCTCCGAATCCTGGGCGCACGCCCAAGCGCTCGCGCACGGGGTCACGATCGGCGCTCCGCCCGATCCTTTTTCCGTCCAGGGGCAGAACTGGTGCCTGCCGGCGCCCAATCCGCTCGCCGGCGCGCGCGAGGGCTGGGCCTCGCTCAGCGCTGTCTACCGCGCCAACATGCGCCACGCGGGGATGCTGCGCATCGATCACGCGATGGGCCTGCAGCGTCTGTTCCTTATTCCCGATGGCGCGCGCCCGGCAGAAGGCGCCTATCTCGCCTATCCGCTTGAGGACCTCATCGGCCATATCGCGCTCGAAAGCGAACGCGCGCAGTGCATGGTGGTCGGCGAAGACCTCGGCACTGTCGCCGATGGGTTCCGCGATCGGCTGACGCGCGCCAATATCACCGGCATGAGGGTGCTGTGGTTCGAGCGCAAGGGCGTTGAGTTCGTGTCTCCTGCGTCGTATCCGCCGACGTCGGTCGCCTGTGTCGCAACGCATGATCTGCCGACGCTCGCTGGCTGGTGGCAAGGGGCCGACATCGCCGAACGGCTGTCGCTCGGTCTTTTGAGCCTGGCCAAAGCGGGCGAGGCGATCGCCGCGCGACGCGAGGAGACGCGCGCCCTTCTGCGTGCGCTTGGCCAGGCGGGCTTCACAGTCTCACAGACGGAGGACGGGCCGCTTCCCGACGCGACGGCCGCCGCCGTTCACGCGCTGATCGGGGGGTCAGCGTCGATGTTCGCTCACGCTCAGTTCGACGACCTCGTCGGCGAAAAGGTTGCGACCAACCTGCCCGGAACCGACCGCGAGCGCCCCAACTGGCGCCTCAAAGTCGGCCCGGACATCGCCGCCGCCTTCGCCAGCCATCGGGCGCAGGCGAGCCTCGCGGCGCTGGCCAAGGGGCGGATGTAGGCCCGGCGGGGCGCGCGCCGCCAATCAGCCTTCGAAGAAACCAGGATGCCGCGACACGAAATCCTCGAGTTCCCCAGCACTGACCCCAGATGCGCCCGCGTTGCCTCGGCCGCACATTCCGGGCCGCGTCCGGCAATCGCTTCGAAGATCGCTCGATGCTCGGCGTAGGTCCCCGCGATCCGCCCCGGCGCGGGGAGCAGAGTTCGGCGAACCGGTCAAGATGCATGACGCGTGTCGAGTTTGTGAAAGCCAGCAAGGTCGCCGCTGTCGAGCGCGGCGCGTTGATAGCTGAGGGCGATGACAATTCCATCCAGCCGCAGCGCACTCAAAGGTCTGCGCGCTGCGGAAGACACTCAAACGCCACCGTCGTCGCCGGATTGCGTCTGCCGTCGGACGATCGCAAGCCCCTCCTTTCTGCCGGATGGATCAAAGGCTTTCGAGGCCCTAGAAAAAGGCTTCTCTTGAGATCGCGGCGCGGAAGACATTTCCGTTGCGTGTCCAGCGGGGACGTGGGGCGGTCTCAAGAGACGCCACAGGCCGAATGGGGGCAGGACAATGCATTGGACTCGAGTAGGCAGACTCGGATCAACGCTACCGAGTACGACTTTTTGTCTATTGGCGATCGCTGCCGCCAGTCATCCCGCCAAAGCGCAAACCTGCCCCGACACGCCGCCGACGCAGACCCTCAAGATCTTCAACGATTCGGACCAATATCTCTTTCCAGAGCTTGAAACGGGCCTCGGCGCGCCGGATGTCTGGATGCAAGCGATCTGCAAGGTTCCAAACAGCAAAACCGGAACTCTGACTTATGGGAGGAATACGACCTTCCGATTCTACGTGAGCCCGCAAGGAGGCATCGCGCCGGGGCAGAGCGTCTCGATCACGATCCCCCTCTTCACGCAACTGGTTCCGACCGTCGATCCAACGCAGATGAACCAATATGCGGAATGGTGGCAGGGCGAAAACATCCAGATTTTTTCGAGCCCAACATCGACGCCGCCGAGGGCGTACGCGGAAGACTACAATTCGATATCGAGGACCGCGCAAACTCCGCTGACGTCTCAGGCGGCCAATCCGACTTTTCCGAGCTGCGCCGGAAACCCCTGTCAATTGCAATTCTTCTCCGACGCCAAGGGCACGCTGCCGAAGAATGGCCCGAGCCAGCTGTTCGAGGCCACGCTCGGCGCCCGCCAGGCGCAGCCCGTGGTCAACAACTCCCCGCCGAACAGCCTCGACGTCGCCAACGCCGATTTCGACGTGAGCTACGTCAACGTCGCCTACATGACAGGCGCGATGGGACCCTATCAGAACGACCAGGTCGGCTATGTCGGTTCGCCGATGCAACCCGTCACGCCGCTCAGGAGCTTTCGCGCCATTCTCAAGCAATTCCAACAGGACACGAATTGGCCGCGCTTCGTGGTCACTTATTCGGACGGCAAGATCGAACAGATCCCCAAGCTGCCGTCGCCGCTTGAATTGTTGGCGAGATTGAGCGGCGCCAATCCGCCTACGGATCTGGACCCCGTGCCGCAATGGCCGACTAAGGTGTGGCCGCCTATACAGGCGCTCCGCGACAACTGGATCACGTACACCAATTCCTGCACGCATAGCGCAGCCGGTTACACGACCTTTTGCGACGCGCTCCTCAACGTCAAACAAATCATCATGGACAATTATGCGAATTACCAGAGCCTGTTCACCAGCACCGGCCCTTGCAAGGGAACGCCGGTCGACGCCACCCTCGATCGCATCTTGCTGCATGCCTACGGCTGGACTCCGTGGACGGAGGCCGAGTCGGGCGATGGCTGCGGGCCGGCCGCAAATCTGCTCGAAAACACGCCTGGCTATGCCGACAATGGTTACGAGAAATATGCGAAGGTCAAACTGGAGTTCGACAACCTGCAATATGGCGTTTATTCAGACGCGGCTTACGCCTTCAACCCTTGGGTGCAGTTCCTTCACGGAGCGACATATCTGAACATACCGGGTGTCTACGCCTATTCTGTCGACGACGCGGTAGGCAACATCCAAGTCGAGGCCCAGGGGTTCATCATCGATATCGGAAGTCTGGAGCACCTCGAAAATCAATTGCCGGCTGCGCCGCCCATCAACATTTCCCTCGGCTATTCGCCGACCGACGCGGTCAGGTTCGTTAGCTATGGCGTGTGCTCGAACGATCCGGCGCGAACCAAAGCCGTCAATCCGCTCAATCCTGCCTTTATCATCAATGCCAACGCCCCGCAGAACTGCCCGGTCTATCTCACAGACAATAAGCCTACGCCGCAAACCTACACTTTCACGGTCGCCAAGCCGCCGCCATTCACGATATTCACGATAGCTCAGGTCGCGAACGGGGACGCCAAATGGAATAACGGTTCAACGGACAACACCACGAGCGTCATCGACTGCAGCAAGAACCTGACAACTCCGCCGTTCCAGCAGTCGAGCAAGGCATGGTGCTGCAGCTTGACGAACAGCCGGGGCGTCTCCGCTTATTCGCAGCCGGATCCCCACGACCCCCACCAATCGCTCACGCATATCGTCTCGACGATCCCCGCCTTGCCTTATGCCTCCACCAACGAGACGGCATGCAGCATGGGACGGTAGGTTACGGCGCTCATCACCCTTGCGTCGACCGGGAAGGTGAGACTGCCGAGCTGTCGACGCATAGCCATACGGCCTGTATGGATCTCCGTATCAAGACCACGCTCAATATCGATGACACTGTCATGGCTCAGCTCAAACGCGAGGCGGCGCGCCAGAAACGGACGATGTCCGACCTGGTTGAGACTGCTTTGCGCAATCTGTTCCACCGCCAGCAGACACCCAGCGAGGTCTCTCCCCTTCCGACCTTCATGGGCGGCAACTCTTTTGTGAGATTGGGGACCGAGACGCTCTCCATCAAGCTATGGAAGAGCGATGACCCTCGTGGTCGTCGTCGACACGAACATCCTCGTTTACGCGGCGGGCCGGATTTTCAATGGCATGTGAAGTCGCGTGACTGGATCGAAGAGCGACGCAGCCGGCCGGACGCCTGGTAGGTGACGTGGCCGATCGTTTACGAATTCATGCGCCTCACCACACATCCCCGTGTCATGCGCAACCCGTGGAGCGTCGCCGGCGCCTGGGCCTTCGTCTCGACCCTGCTCGCCACGCCGGGGCTCGGGGATCCTCTTCCGACTGAACGTCATGCATCGGTCGCCACGCATGTCATCGCCGAGGTTCCCTGGCTTGCGGGCAATCTCATTCACGACACGCATACGGCGGTCCTGATGCGCGAGCATGGCGTCGCCAGAATTTGTACGCGGGACGCGGACTTCCGGCGTTTCGCCTTTCTCGAGGTCGTCGAGCCCCGCTGAGATGAGCATCCACCTTGGACGAAGGACGCTGAGACGGAAGCTTCGTCTCGCCCAAGAAAAAGGGCGGCTTCGCGCCGCCCTTTCCGATTACAGACGAATAAACGCCTCAGCGCTTCGAGAACTGGAAGCTAGCGCGCGCCTTGCGGTGGCCGTACTTCTTGCGCTCGACCACACGGGAATCGCGAGTGAGAAAGCCTTCCTTCTTCAGCGCGGGCCTGAGGTCCGGCTCGTAATAGGTCAAGGCCTTGGCGAGACCGTGGCGCACCGCGCCTGCTTGGCCGGAGAGGCCCCCGCCGCTCACCGTCACCGTGAGGTCGTACTGGGTGATGCGGTTCACGACCACGAGCGGTTGGCTCAGCACCATGCGCAAAACTGGCCGGGCGAAATACTGGTCGAGCGGTTTCCCGTTGACGGTCGCAAGCCCCCTGCCCGGCTTGATCCAGACGCGCGCAACCGCGTTCTTGCGTTTACCGGTCGCGTAGGCGCGTCCGTACTTGTCGAGCTTCTGTACATGGACCGGCGCTTCTTGAGTGGCCGGTGCAGCCGACGTACCCGCAAGGTCGGCAAGAGAGGAAAGAGTCTCAGCCATTGTTTTCAGCGCTCCGGCTGTTCTTGGGATTGAGTTTGGCGACGTCAAGCACGGTCGGCGATTGGGCGGCGTGCGGGTGGTCCGGACCCTTGTAGACGCGAAGGTTGCCGAGTTGCTTCTTGCCCAGGGGCCCGCGCGGAAGCATCCGCTCGACCGCCTTCTCGACAATCCGCTCGGGAAAACGGCCATCAAGGATCGACTTGGCCGAGCGCTCCTTGATGCCGCCGATATAGCCCGTATAGTGGTGATAAACTTTCTGGTCGCGCTTCCGGCCGGTGAACACCACCTTGTCGGCGTTGACCACTATGACGTTGTCGCCGTCATCGATGTGAGGGGTGAAGCTGGGTTTGTGCTTGCCGCGCAGCCGCATGGCGACGATCGAAGCAAGCCGTCCGACCACCAGGTCCTTGGCGTCGATCAACCAGCCACTTCTTCTCGACCTCCGCCGTCTTGGTCGAATGGGTTTTGCCGAACATGGATAAGTCCGTTCGAATTCAGGAGGCGCGCTTCTATCCGCGCGGAATAAGGAATGTCAACCGCCAAACGCCGGAATCGGTAAGAAAACCGCCAATGTCAGCTATGCGGTATCATGATACCGCGACCTTGCTCGGCTGCCGCTCACGGCGCAACGGCGTCGCGGCGCGCGGGAATAGAATAGGTCCCGGTCGCATGGGCGACCATTTCCCTCTCTCCGTCGGAATAGAGCGCCACTTCGCCGACCGCGAGCCTTTTGCCGAGCTTGATCAGCCTCGCCTTGCCAACGAGATCGGCGGGCGCCGGTTTGCGGAGGAAATTGATCGTAGCGCTGGTAGTGACCGCGAGCGCCACGCGACCGATCTCGCTCAAGATCGCGACGTAAAGCGCGCTGTCGCAAAGACCGAACATCGTGGGGCCCGCGATCGTGCCGCCAGGCCGCAATTGCCTCGGGATGATAAGTCAGGCGCAGAGTGGCGGTCATCGGCCCGAGGTCCTCGATGCGAAGATCGCCGCTCTTCCAAAACTCTGGGAAGATCTCGACGAGATAGGCATGCAATTGGTCGATCGTGAACGGACGCGCTTTGACGGTGTCGTTCATCCAGCGATCCTGAAACTACGGGCGAAGGCAGAGGCCCCTCTCCCTCATAAATGATCGTGCGAATGACGCCTATGCCCCGTTGGTCATGAACGGTGAACGGCGGCTTGCGCGTGCGGCCCCCGAGAACAGCCTCTCGGCGACGCCGCGATGGACGACGTCAGAACGTCCTGTAGCTCCTTCCGGCACGCCTCGGCGAAATCTCGTAACGGATCAACATGACGGCCGATCCAATTCTCGCGCATTTCGCCATCGTCATGTTCGGCGAGAGATACGTGTCGACGATGATCCGCACCAGAGTATCGGCGGCGTCTACGACTTCTGGCGAGGATAGAAGCCGGATCCGGTTCGTCAGCCCATAAATTCCCATAAGCGCGGTGACGTCGTCGCGCCGATTTTGCAGAGCATCCGCATAGAGCTTCGCCGCCTCGTCGAGAAACCGGCCGAACAGCGCGGCGCGAGCGTCCTTCTCCGCCGCAATCCTCTGCGCCCGGGTTTGCGCCTGCTGCGTCACCCATGAGGTCGCGAACGAGGCAAGGCCGCCGATGGCGGTTCCGGCCAGCGCTGCGAAGGCCGATATGTAGGCTGGCTCCATTGGACCGCTTGATCAGACGCCTCAGGCGGATGGCTTCGCCACCGGCGGCGCGAGCGCGACCGAAGCCTCGGAGGTGAGCATCAGGAACGTCAGCGACTCCTGAAGATAGAGGCGCACGACGCTGTCGGTGTGGCTCAGATAGCCGATCGAGACATCCTGGCCGATATGCAGGTCGAAGTCGCCGCCGCGGGTGGTGAGCACGAAGGCCCCATCGATGGCTGGGGCCCAGATGATCTCGTCTTTGACGAGCTTCTTGACGTGCTCCAGCACCGGGTAGCCGTTGTCGGCAGTCTCCGCCAGGGCGGTGTAGGCGTCGGCGCCGAGCACGACCGAATAGGGCCCGTTGACGCCAACGAGCCTGAGCTGGCTCAACGCCTGGGCGATTGCGTCCGGATATTGCCGCACGTCGGCCGGCAACGTCATGATCGGATTGCTCGTCCCCTGGCGGATGCCTTCAATCTGAGCGGCTGCGTAGCCTTCGAAGATCGCGCGATCCTCTGCATAGGCGATCTTCTGCGCGGCGTCCTTCGCCGGTTGCCAGTCGGCGTCGTTCGCGCCGCGCTCGACATCGTCGATCTCATGACGATCGAGCTCGAAGGGGACCCGGATTTCGACCAGAGGCTTGACGTCGCGCTGCCGCGCCAGCACACCCTCGCCAGGCGCATCGATCGTCTTGAGGTGGCCGGTGCCGACCGCGGAAAGGCTGACGCCGCCAGGCCCTTCGACATCGACCACGCGCCGTCCGGCCAGGTAGCGTTTGAGGGTGCGCTTCGCCTCCTCTTCGATTTGGGCCCATGCCGCATCGGAGATGGGGGCAAGCTCGCGGTGAAGATTATTCATGGCCCCTTTTCTCCTTTGAGCGAGCCGATTCCGAGCGACCCCTCAGACGCCGCGACCACCGGTGGCGACGGCGCGGCAATTGGTTTGGCGGCAGGCGCCGGCGCCGCGGGAGCGACTTCGCCTCCCGAGTCGAGGAATGTCGTGGACGGTACGAAAAACAGGGTTCCCGTGACCGCGCGGCTGAAGTCGAGGATCCGATCATAATTGCCGGGAGGCCGGCCCACGAACATGTTCTCGATCATCTGCTCGGTCACCCGTGGGGTTCGGCAATAGCCGATGAAATAGGTGCCATATTCGCCGGCGCCGACCTGGCCGAAGGGCATATTGTCGCGGACGATCTGAAATTCTTTCCCGTTCTCGGAGATTGTCGTCAGCGCATTATGCGCCGATGTCGGCTTGACCGCGTCGTCCAGTTCGATATCGGCGAGCTTGGTGCGGCCGATGATGCGCTCCTGCGTTTCGGTCGGCAGCGCGTTCCATCCGGCAAGATCATGAAGGTATTTCTGGGTGATCACATAGCTGCCGCCGGCGAATGCGGGATCCTCCTCGCCGATGAGCGCGGCGTCGATCACCGCTTGCCCGCGCGGATTTTCCGTGCCGTCGACGAAGCCCAGAAGGTCGCGGTCGTCGAAATAGCGAAAGCCGTGCACCTCGTCGACCGCGGTCACCGCATCGCCAAGTCGCCCCATGATCTGCGTCGCCATTTCGAAGCACAGGTCCATCCGCTTGGCGCGGATATGGAACAGGAGGTCGCCAGGCGTTGCGATCGCGTGGCGCGATCCGGCTCGGAACTCGCGGAACGGATGAAGCTCCGCCGGACGCGGATCGCCGAACAGCCGGTCCCAGGCGTCGGACCCGATGCCCAGCACGCAGGATAGCCCGGCCTCGAGATCGCGAAATTCGACAGCGCGCACCAGGCCCGCAAAGTCCGCGCAAAACGACCGCACGGCGCCGACGATTGTCCTCGCCCGGATTGATTGTCACGACTAGGAAAATCGCGGCGCGCGTGAGTGGCGCCGATACGGGCTGTGCAACGACAGCGTCAGGCTGTGAGGTCGTGTCGGCCATTCATCTCCCCGCCGACGCTGTCATGTCCGGACGGCGCCCGCCGATCAAGGGCAATCTTTCGATAGCGCCATCGTACGCTTGTGAGCCCAGCTCCACACATAAGATGCGCCCGCTTCCCCCGGGACACATTTGCTCGGGTGGGCTTTCGTTGCTATAGCATTTTCGAGAATTGAGCTTGATCCGGCTGAGGCCGACATGCTGGGGGGAAACATGCGCTTTAGCACTTTGATCGCCGCCGCGGCGGCGCTGTTCGCGACCACTTCGGCGCCTGCATACGCCAGTCTGGTCGGCGCCACCGTCCAGTCAGCGTCTTATTTGGGCGTCTCTAACCCTCCCCCCGTAGCCTCGCCAATAGAATGCACGATCATAGACTGCATGATTCTCGACTATCAGGGGCCGAGCGGTCCAACCAATTCCCCGCTCCCGACCGTTCCGGTGGACTACCTTTTGGATAGTCTTACCGAGACAACTGTCTCCGTGGGCGACACAAAGATCACGATCACTAACAATCTCGCCGGCCTGTTTTGTCCCGGTGGGGGATGCACGGCGGGGGAGTTCAGCGGCTACGTTTTCACGTTCACCGGTGCGCCCGATATCACGAAGGTCACCGTGGACTCCGCCAGCTCCCCCGACTTTCAACCGGTTCTCCCCGGCGGTCTTACTTTCACAGCGACCACGATAAGCGTAAATGTGAACGGGGATAATCTGGCCGTCGGCGATCAGCTTATCCTCGACGTAACGACCGGAGGAGGCCCTCCCCCTGTCCCCGAACCCTCGACCTGGGCGCTGATGGTGCTGGGCTTCGCGGGGCTCGGGTTCGCGGGATGGCGTCGGATCGCGACGCAAGCGACGTGACGCTCGTCTTTTACCGGCACTTCGGCGCCAAGAGGGGGAGGGGCAAATGAGTCAGCCTTTTGTGGGCCAGATCATCGCCGTCGGATTCAATTTCGCGCCCGTGGGCTGGGCGCTCTGCCAAGGCCAGTTGCTGCCGATCAGTCAGAACGAAGTGCTTTTCAATATCATCGGCACCACATTCGGCGGCGACGGCCAGTCGACCTTCGGTTTGCCGGACCTTCGCGGACGCGCCGCGCTCGGCATGGGCCAGGGAGCAGGGCTGGCTCAATATGTCATCGGACAAGCGGCCGGCGCCGAGTCGACCACGCTCACAGGCGCCCAGATCGGAAGCCACACCCATGGGCTGTCGGCGGCGGCCACGGCGACAACCTCGACCCCTTCGTCGTCCGTCGTTCTGGGCACGCCCGCGGCGTCGACGCCAATCTACGCGACGGGTGGGCTCGCCGCGACACTGACGCCGGGGGCGGTGTCCGCGACCGCGGGCGGGGGACAGCCGCACGAAAACCGACAGCCGAGCCTGGCTATAAATTACATCATCAGCCTCTTCGGGCTGTTCCCATCACAGAACTGAACCGGCTGCGTCGAGGCGAGAGGCGAAGGCATGGAACCTTTTCTCGGTCAGATCACGCTGTTCCCATTTAATTTCGCCCCGCAGGGGTGGGCTTTCTGCCAAGGCCAGTTGCTGCCGATCTCGCAGAATACGGCGCTCTTCTCGCTCCTCGGCACGAATTTCGGCGGCGATGGCAGGTCCACTTTTGCGCTGCCGGACCTCCGCGGCCGCGTTCCGGTGGGCCAGGGCCAGGGGCCGGGACTGTCCGAATATTTCATCGGCGAGGAAGAAGGCGCGGAGACGGTCGCCCTCCTCGCCTCGCAATCCCCGTCGCACTCGCATCCCTTTCAGGCCGTGGCCGCCCAGGCGACGACCAATGCGCCGAACGGGGCCTTGCCAGCCGAGGGGCACAGCTCGGGGCGTGGCGCGCCTGCCGTCAATACCTACGCCCCGCCGCAAACGGCGGTCCCGCTCGCTTCAGGTCAAGTCGCTTTGGCGGGAGGCGGTCACGCGCACAATAACTTGCAGCCGTATCTGACGCTGAACTGGTGCATCGCGCTGCAGGGAATCTTTCCGCCCCGCTCGTAAGCCGCTTTCCGCAAGAGAGACTTCATCCCATGGCCGAGCCGTTCATCAGTCAGATCGAAGCCTTCCCCTTCAATTTCGCGCCGAAAGGGTGGGCGTTCTGCGCCGGGCAGCTTATTCCCATCAATCAGAATCAGACGCTCTTCTCGCTCCTCGGCACGACTTTCGGCGGTGACGGCGTGAGAACTTTTGCGCTGCCCGACCTGCGCGGACGGCTCGCCAACGGCTTTGGCCAGGGACAGGGCCTGGCGAACTACGCCCTTGGCCAGCGGGGCGGCGAAGAGACGCACACCCTCACGACGGCGGAGACGCCGTCCCATAGTCACCTGGTCAACGCGGTGAAGAACGGGACGACCGGCGGGACCAGCACGCCGGGCGGCGGGGTCACCTTGGGCGAAGGCTACTCGGGCGAAGCCGGATCGCCTGCGGTGAACATCTACAGTTCCGCTGCCCCGACAATCCCGATGGGCTCGCTTGGACCCACGGGAGGACAGCCGCACGGCAACCTTATGCCGTACCTGGCGCTCAACTATTGCATCGCGCTCCAGGGCGTCTTTCCATCACGGAACTGAGCGCACGGCGGGTTTCCGCGGTCAATTGAAGACGACCTGATAGTCTTGATGGTTACGCGAAGCCGTATGGATGGGGATCAGATAGACCTCGAAGCTCGCGCTGTCCTCGAACGTCAGCTGATGCAGTCCTTCGGACACAATGGGGGCTGTGGCGCCGCGCAAAAGCAGGCTGAACGAGGTTCCCAGCGCAGTGTTCGGCCGCGGCGAACGGTGCAAATCAACCGCGACCAGGGTGAGCGCCTGTCCGTTCGCAAGCGAAGCCGGCCTCCCGACATGGGGCGCGAATGTCTCGGCGTTGATCGTGTCGCTCATGTCCCGTCATCCTCGCGTCGCGCGAGCGACACTGTGCGATGCTTGCTGCGTTGTCGAGCGCGAAGCGAGGTCGCGGATGCGCGGCCATGATCGAGCCGACGGAAAGCCTGTTCACGCTTCGGCTTGCGCGGGACAACGCGGACGACGCGGCGTTTCTCTTTGCGCTCTTCGCTGCGACAAGATCGCCCGAGATGGAGGTGATGCCAATCGACGCCAAAGCCAAGGACTTCTTGCTGCGCGCTCAATACCGCTCCATGACGGAAACTTATCGGCGCGAATATCCTAACGCCCGCTGGGAGGTCGTCGAGATCGAAGGCGAGCCGGCCGGCCTGCTCATCACGGACATCGGTAGCGCTTGCGTCACCTACGTCGACATCGCGATCCTGCCGTATGTGCAGGGACGCGGGCTGGCGCGGCGGGTTATGCTCAAGGCGCTCGAGGAGCCTCGGTTCCTCGGCCTGCCCGCCCGTGTCAGCGTGCTGATGCACAACGTTGCCTCGCTGAGGCTCTGCGAACGCGTCGGGTTTGTGAGGGCCGAGGAATCCCCTCCCTTCGTGCACCTGGAATGGACCGCATAGGACGCTGGACGCCAGCGGCGATCCTGCGGCGTGCGCGTGTCGCGTCGCCGGCGGGCTGGGCCTCGACTTCAGCGCGTAGTTTCGGGTTCGCTCCAAATCGCGTACCTTCCCCAGCGCCCCATGTTTGCCTCCGACCTTATCGCTCGCGCCACTGACCTGATCGCCCGCTACCGGGCGGCCGGGCTGATGGCCGCAACGGCGGAATCGTGCACCGGCGGCCTCATTGCCGCGCTGCTCACGGAGATTCCTGGCTCTTCGACCGTGCTGGAGCGCGGCTTCGTCGTCTATTCCAACGCGGCCAAGCAGGAGCTGCTCGGCGTTCCGGCCGAGACGCTCGCGAGCCAGGGCGCGGTGAGCCGTGAGACGGCGGTCGCGATGGCGGAGGGCGCGCTTCGCGCGTCCCGCGCCGAGATCGCGGTCAGCATCACCGGGATCGCCGGGCCGGACGGCGGAAGCGCGGCGAAGCCGGTTGGCCTCGTCCATTTCGCCTGCGCCCGGCGCGGGGTGCCAACGGTCGCGCGCGAGGAGCGGTTCGGCGACATCGGGCGCGAGGCCGTGAGGCTCGCCTCGGTCAAGGTCGGCCTCGATTTGCTCGAGGCGGCCTGCGGCGCTTGAGCCGCGTACAACAGAATCCATATGTTGTTGCTGCGTCCGTCGCGCCACAGCATCAACGCGCCCGGCCGCGAGCGCGGAACTAAACGGGGTCGTAAGGAACTGAATACATTAGGGGCGCGGAACTAAAACGGAACTAAGGCCGGCGCGCCGTGACGCCCGCTCTCCCGAGACGGCCGCTGAAATCCGGCAAAGCCCACCGCCGATCAATTCGGCCAGGCGACGCCCCAACGATCCGCATAGGCCACCTGGCTCACCGGCTTACGTGCGAGCGGACCGAATTTCCCCTGCGGATAGCCGATCGGCATCAAGGCATAGGTCGACACGTCGGCTGGCAAGTCGAGCAGCGCCTTGACTTCATCTTCGCAGCGGATGTGGTTGGTGGTGATCAGCGTGCCCAATCCGAACGCACGGCACGCCAAGATGATGTTCTGCACAGCCGGATAGATGCTCGCGCCGCGAATCCGCCGTTCATAAGCGAGCTCTCGCTCATAAGTCGCGTCTAGGGACGGCGGAAGCGTCTCACGCGCCGGCATGGCTCGCTCTTGCAAGCAGGGGACCAGCAGCAGGGGCGCTTCGCCCATGTGGTCCCACAAATACGCGCCGGAAGTCAGCATGCGCCTATATTGCTCGTCCGTCAGATGCGCCGGCCGAGCGCGCGCCTTGTACATTGCGCTCGCGATGTCGGAGGCCTTGCGGTAGATCATCCCCAGCTGGCGCCGCTGCTCGCTATCGCGCACCACGATGAACGCCCAGTTCTGCGCATTGCCCGCCGAGGGCGCTCGAATGGCGGTGTCCAAGATGCGGGTGATGATCTCCTCAGGCACTGGATCAGGTTTGAGCCGGCGCAAACCTCGTGCCGAGTAGATGGCGTCGAACAGTCCGATCTCAGGCACCGCGAGTCCCCCTTGGCGAATGCGTTCGGCCAGCCTATCCACCTCCGCCATATTGGCAACGACCTGGTGCGTCCATCGAAGGCGCGGTTATTAGCCAACGCCGAGCTGCGTGGGCGATTAACCCAAGTTTATCTCGTCAAATGGAACGGTCGACGTCTCCAAACCGTTCCCTAAAGGGTTGGGCAAGCGACTTTGGAGATGCAACCGATGAATGCGACCGCCAGGACTCTGTTTGTTCTCCTTCTTGGCTCTGGATTCGCCGGCTCCGCGCTTGCCGCGATGGATTTGGCTCAGACCACGCCGGACGCGCAAGTCCCGGCGCATATGAGCCAGAAGCTGCACGATGATCTCGCCAAGGCCGGATTCACGGATATTACAATCATGCCCGCGTCCTTGATTGTTCGCGCCAAGGACGCGCAAGGCAATTCAATCATGATGGTGATCAACCCGGACTCACTGACGGATGTGGCCGAACACACGCAGGGGACAGCGGCCAAGCCTAAGGAACCGCCGCTCGCGGGGGCAATCAAAGGCGAGCCGAACAGTCCGATTCCCTCGCCGCCCCCGAAGCGTTAATCTAAGTCTGCGGATACAACCAAAGCGGGAATTCCTTCCAAATGACCGCTCCCAAACGCCAGCAAATGCAAATAAACGCTTGTAAATTGGCTAGCGTTTACTGCGTTTATTTTTGCGAATTTAGCCTTTTCAATGGGTTGCGAACGATGTAAGTAAGAAAATCGCTCCCTCGTCGCGGCTCGCGCTGCGGTTGTGGGCCAATGTTTCAAACAGCTTCCGGCTTCCCGTCCGCCTATCGGCGAGCGGGAAATAGATTCCGGCAGCCGCAATACGTACTGCAAATTTCTGATTTTGTCAAGTCAACTCGCGTTGGGTGTTGATAGACGTCTGGCGCCGATCGGCTGTCGGTCATGGCCGGGCTTGAACCGGCCATCTACGGAAAGCCGCCTCAGAGACGAGTCCAGGCAGCGCCGCGAATGGTCGCAAGGGCTTCAGGAGTAAAGCTTTTTGACCTCGGAACTCTCTTGCGGTCGTCTGCGCCGAAACACGTGGATGGCCGGGACAAGCCCGGCCAGAAAGCTTTAAAGAGCAACGTCCTTCGAGACGCGCCTCCGCGCTCCTCAGGACGAGGTGGGGTGGGGCTTACGCGCGCCCGTAGACCACGTCGGCGCGCCGCTCGAAAGCGCTGGCGAATTTGCGAAACGCCGCGTCGAACATCGAGCCCATGAGCGCGCCGAGGGTCCGGCTTTTGAATTCATAATCGATGAAGAAGCTGACGCGGGAGCCCTCCCCGTCGGGCTCGTCCTTGAAGGTCCAGACGTTTTCGAGCCGGCTGAAGGGTCCGTCGATATATTCGACCATCACCTTGAGATTGCGCTTATCCAGCGTGACCCGACTGGTGAACGTCTCGCGAATGAGCTTATAGCCGACCGTCATGCCGGCCAGGAGCGTTTCGCAACCGTCCCCTTCCGAGCTGCGGCTGCGCACCTTGAGCGCCTTGCATAGGGGGACGAATTCCGGATAGCGCTCGACGTCGGCCACGAGATCGAACATCTCGGCGGCAGTGTGGCGAACGCGGCGCTCGACGCGGAACAAGGGCAAGGTCAGGGACCTCCGGCGCTCCGCTTCGGGTCGGTCGTTACGGCTTCGGCGCCGGCGCAGCGGGAGCAGGCGCGGGCGTTGAGGGCGCGCTTGACCCGCCTTCCATCTGTTTGAGCTGATCGAGAATATTGCCGGGCGAAATCGGCGTGGGCGCCGTCTGGCCTGCCGGCGCTGGACCCCTTTCAAGGATCGAGTGTGGCGCGCGGCTCCAGCTCGAGAGGATCGACATCAGGAGCGCGGTGGCGAAGAACAATGCCCCCAGGATGGCGGTCGCCCGCGAGAGCGCGTTCGCCTGGCCGCGCCCGGTCATGAAACTCCCCGTCCCCCCGCCTGTCCCAAGCGCGCCGCCTTCGGAGCGCTGCAAAAGGACAACCGCGATGAGCGCTACGACAATGAGGATATGGATAACGATCAGAACGGATTGCATGAAGGTCTCGATGGTGGGCGCGCCCGGCCGAGGGGCCAGCGTCCTCGAAAGATGGCGCGCTCCTAACATGGCGCAAGTGGGGCGTCCATTGCGAGTCGCGGTTTGGTTTTGGAATTTCAGCCCGCGGAACCAAAGCGCAAGGTCTCCGCACCTCAAACATTGGCCCGAACACAGCGACTTGACGTCACCTCGGAAAGCGCCCAGCCTCGCCCAATGAGCAAGTTGCAGCCTGCGCGCTCAGAGACCTCGGAAGCTTTTTTGGCAGAGGCCGGTCTGGAACTCGCAGCGCTTTGCACCGCCTGCGGCGCCTGCTTTGACGCCTGTCCCATGGCGGACGCCATCGGTCTTCGGGGGTCCGACGCCAGGGCTGTGACCGATGGGCTGCGTCGATTGGCGAAGGGAGAGCCGGCGAGCGCGGAGACAGTGGCCTGGGTGCGCGCTTGCGGCAAGAGCGGTCTTTGTGTCGCAGCGTGCCCCGAGCGATCCGCGGGGCTCGATGCGATGCTGCTTGTCAGGATCGCCAAGCAGCATGCGCTCAACGCCACCCACCAGCTGTCGGTCAAGCACGACCCAACCTATTACCCCCGCATCAAGACCTTTGCGCGCCTGCAGCTCACCGACGAGGAGCTCTCCAAATGGCTGTAAGCGATGACCGGGTGACGTTCTGGTTCGGCTGCAACATGCTCAGGCACGCCGAGATGATCCGGCTTTCGATCATGCTCCTGGAACGCGCCGGCTGCGACGTGAACGCAGTTGGCGGTCCGGCCTATTGTTGCGGCACCGCCCACGATCACGAGCCCCGGGCCTCAAGCACCATGGCGGCCCGCACCGTCGGCCGGTTCAACGAGGCCGCGGCGACGGACGGGCGCGAGAAGGTGATCATCTGGTGCCCATCGTGCCACATGCACATGTCCGACATCATGGCGCCGGGCAACACTACGCATTTCGACATCGCCCACATAAGCGAGATCCTGTCGGACCGCGCCGCGCAGCTCGCGACGGTCATGACCGCACCCGTGAGACGGCGGGTTCTCCTGCATCGGCACACGGGCTTCGCGACGCATGTCGACGTCAATAGCCGCGTTGCCGACGTCCTCTCCCGAATTCCGGGGCTCGAGCTCGTCGAAGGACCGGCCCACCCCGGCCACATGTGCAGTTCGCTGGTTGCGATCCCCGGAGCGCTAGCCGCCGCCGCTCAGGGGACCTGGAGCGCCGCCGCTGCGCACGGCTGCGACACGGTCTGCACGATCTTTCATCCCTGCCATCGCGAACTCGCGCCGCTCGACGGCAAGGACAACATTCGTGTCCGCAACTGGGTGCATCTCGTCGCTGAATCGATGGGGATAGACGCCAGCGACGCCTATCGAGACTGGCGAGCGGGCGAGGCCCCGGATATCGCGGCAATCGAGCGGGCGGAAGAAAAGAGATATCGCCAGCTTGTCGAACCGGAGCTGCGCGGGCCGCCCGCTCTTTGAGGGGAGGACTTCGGACCTCTCAGCGATAGGCGGCGGCGATGGCCAGAAATTCCGTCGCCTTCAGGCTCGCGCCGCCGACCAGCGCGCCGTCGACATTGTCGATGGTCAAGAGCTCGCCGCAATTGTTCGGCTTGACCGAGCCTCCATAGAGAAGGCGCATCCGGAACCCATGCGCGCCATACATTTCAGCGAGCAGCGTCCGCATCGCCAGGTGCATTTCCGCGACGTCCGCAGGCGTCGGGGTAAGCCCGGTTCCGATCGCCCAGATGGGCTCATAGGCGACGACCAAAGTTTCCGTCACGCCGCCCGGCGGCAGCGAGCCGATGATTTGCCGCGGGACGACGTTCATCGCCTCCCCCCCTCGCGTTCCGTCTTCGTCTCGCCGACGCAGAGAATGGGAATCAGTCCCGCCCTGAGGGCCGCTTCAACTTTGAGCCGCACGAGGGCGTCGGTCTCGTGATGCAGCAAGCGCCGCTCGGAATGGCCGACGATGACGTAAGCCGCGCCCGCGTCCTTGATCATCGGGGCGGAGATATCGCCGGTGAAAGCCCCGCTCGGCAGCGGATGGCAGTCTTGGGCGCCCAGGCTGACGTCGGAGCTCCCAATCCTCAGTGCGGCTTGCGCGATCAGCGTCGCCGGCGGGCAGACCAGCAGCTCGGCAGCGCCGGATTCTCCCGCATCCACCGCCTGCCGAATGGCGTTAATCTCGGCCAAGGATCCGGAAAGGCCGTGCATTTTCCAATTGCCGGCGACCAAGGGCCGCACGCCGGGGGTCATTCAGGCTTCTCCGCATCTTTGGGCGGCGGTTGTTAACACCCCCCCTCCGCCTATGCAAAACGCGCGCTCGTCGCTAGATAGGCGCTTGCGATGGCCGGAGATAATAAAGGCTGTTACGGCGAAATGCTCGAATCGATACGCAATGCCTCCCAGGGTCTCGTCGGCAAGGCGATCATGACCATCGTCATGGGGCTCATCATCGTCAGCTTCGTCATCTGGGGCGTGGGCGACATGCTGCGCGGTTTTAGCCCCTCCACAGTCGCGTCGGTTGGCGGAACGAAAATCTCCGCCCAGGACTATCACGTCGCGTACGATCGAGCGATCCAGCAATATCAGCGCCGGCTCAGGCGCCCGTTCACCAATGAGGAGGCGCGCCAGATCGGCCTCGATCGGAGCGTGCTCCAGCAATTGCTGAGCGAAGCGGCGGTCGATGACGAGGCGGGCAAGCTCGGGCTTGGCATTTCCGATGAAGCCTTGCGCGAGGTGATCACCTCGAACCCGAGCTTCCGCGACAAGTCCGGCGCGTTCGATCCGTCCCGCCTCGAAGCCGCTTTGCGCGACATGGATATGAACGAGCGTGGTTTCGTCTCGGAATTGCGCAAGCAGGTCTTAAGGCAGTTCATCGTCGGCGCGCTGGCGACGGGGATCACCGCGCCCAAGGCAGAAGTGACGGCGGAAGCCGACTACCAGGGCCAGACGCGCTCGGCGGACTATTTTCTCCTGCCCGCGTCGGCGGCGGGCGAGATTCCCGCACCCTCCGAGGAGGCGCTCAAGACCTTCTACAACGATCGCAAATCGAGCTATCGAGCGCCCGAATACCGGGAGATGAATTTTCTCGCGCTCGAGCCGGACACGATCGCCAATCCGGCCGAAGTAACCGACGCCGACGCCCAGGCGGCTTACGAGAAGATCGCCGGAAAGAACCCCCAGTTCGGCTCGCCCGAGAAGCGCGATCTGCAGCAGATCCTCTATCCCAATGACGCCGACGCCGCTGCGGCCGAGGCCAAGCTGAAAGCCGGAGCGAGCTTCGACGATCTCGTCAAAGAGAAAGGCCTCAAAGCCGAGGACACCGATATCGGCGAGACCACCAAGGACGCCATGCTCGATAAGGACGAGGCCAACGCCGTCTTCGCCTTGCCGCAAGGGGGGGTGAGCGGCGTGTTGAAGAGCCAGTTCGGTCCGGTCATCGTTCGCGTCAAAGGCATTACCCCCTCGACCGTCAAGCCTTACGCGGAGGTCGCCGACGAAGTGAAGAAGCAGGTCTCCGCTTCCCGCGCCGGCGACAAGATCCAGGCTCTGCACGACAAGATCGAGGACGCGCGGGTGTCCGGCAAAACCATCCTCGAAGCCGCGAAGGCAGTGGGCTTGACCGGGCAAACCATCGCCGCGGTCGACGCCGCGGGCCATGACCCCAAGGGAGCGCCGGTCAAGCTGCCGGACGCGCCCGAACTGTTACGCGCGGCCTTTGCTTCCGACGTCGGGCTGGACGAGGCGGCGCTCAACACCAAGGACGGCGGATACATCTGGTTTGAGGTGACCAAGATCGATCCGGCCCACGACCTCACTTTCGAAGAGGCGAAGCCCGAGGTCGAGAAGCAATGGCGCGCCGAGCAGGTCGACAAGGCGCTCGCCGGCAAGGCGGACGATCTCGTCAAGCAGATCAGCGCCGGCGGAAGCATCGCCGATGTCGCGAAGGGCGCGGGCGTAGAGGTGAAGACGGCGACCGACGTCCATCGCGCCGAGCAGACCGCTCTGCCCGAATTGGTGGTCGCCGCGATCTTCCGTCAGCCAGCCGACGGCGCGGGCTCCGCCGCGACGCCCGACGGACGCGTGGTGTTCAAGATCACCGCCGACCGGACGCCGCCAGTCGACTTCGCCGACGCCCGCGTCAAGGCGATGGCCTCGGAACTCGACACGGCGACCCGCGAAAGCCTGCTCGATCAATATGTCGCGGCGCTACGCCGGACGCTCGGCGTCTCCATCCACCAGGACGTCCTCCAATCCGCCGAGGGCAGCTAACAGGCCGATGAGCACCCTGCCCGACTACGAAGCCTTCGCGCGCGCCTATATCGCCGGCGAGGCCGAGGTCGCGGTCACCACCTTGGTCGCCGATCTCGAGACCCCCGTGTCGGCTTATCTCAAGCTCGCGCGCAGCCGAGCGGGCAATATGTTCCTGCTCGAATCGGTCGAGGGCGGAGCGCAGCGGGGCCGCTATTCGATGGTCGGCCTCGATCCCGACTTGATCTTCCGCTCGACCGGCGATCACGCCGAGATCAACCGGTGGGCGCTCACGGACCCGGATGCTTTTGTCCCATGTCCCGGCGATCCGCTCGATGCGCTAAGAGCCTTGCTCGTCGAATTGCGCATTGCGATTGCCGCCAGGGCTGCCGCCGATGTCGGCGGGAATATTCGGCTATCTCGGCTACGACATGGTGCGGCGCATGGAGCGCCTTGCGCCGGCCAAGCCCGACCCGATCGGCGTGCCCGAAGCGCTTCTGATCCGCCCGACCGTCATGGTCGTGTTCGACGGCGCGCGCGACGAGATGTCGGTCGTGACGCCGGTCCGTCCGGCGCCTGGGGTTTCGGCCCGCGCCGCTTATGAGAGCGCGATGGCGCGGCTGGACGCGGTGGTCGACGCACTCGAATCGCCGCTCGACCACACAGCCACCATGGCCGGCGATCCGCTCGTGAAAGCGGGCAAGGCGCGGTCGAATACGACCGAGGACGAGTACAAGGCGATGGTCGCCCGGGCGAAGGACTATATCGCCGCCGGCGACGCCTTCCAGATCGTGCTGTCGCAGCGGTTCACGAGCCGCTTCGACCTGCCGGCCTTCGCCCTCTATCGCGCGCTGAGGCGCGTCAATCCTTCGCCCTATCTCTGCTTTCTCGACTTCGGCGACTTTCAGATCGTCTGCTCGAGCCCGGAAATCCTGGTGCGCGTGCGCGACGGCAAGGTCGTCATCCGCCCGATCGCGGGCACCCGCCCGCGGGGAAAAAGCCCGACCGAGGACGAAGCGCTGGCGGCCGAACTCCTGGCCGATCCGAAGGAGCGCGCCGAGCATCTCATGCTGCTCGACCTCGGCCGCAACGACGTCGGCCGCGTCGCGAAGATCGGCTCGGTGAAGGTCACTGACAGTTTCTTCATCGAGCGTTACAGCCACGTGATGCACATCGTCTCCAATGTCGTGGGCGAGTTGCGGGACGACGTCGATGCGGTCAGCGCGCTTGCCGCGGGCTTTCCCGCCGGCACCGTCTCCGGCGCGCCGAAAGTCCGCGCGATGCAGATCATCGACGAACTGGAGAAGGACAAGCGCGGCATCTACGCCGGGTGCATCGGCTATTTCGGCGCCGGTGGCGAGATGGACACCTGCATCGTGCTGCGCGCCTCGGTGGTGAAGGACGGACTCATGCATGTCCAGGCCGGCGCCGGCATCGTCTACGATTCCTCCCCCGACGCCGAGCAGAACGAATGCGTGCACAAGGCGCGCGCCTTGTTTCGCTCGGCGGAAGAGGCGGTAAGGTTCGCCGTGCGGGGAAAACGCGGGCAGTAGGGCTTCGGTCACGACCCCCGGCCGCCACCGCCCTCCCCGTGTGACCGCAGTGGGACGGCGTCCCGTATCCCGGCGGATTTTTTCTTTATCCGTCTGATCGGCTCGGTTCGTCGCCGCCCCGGTCACTGAGGAGTGGTCAATGTTTATCCGGAATATTGCTCAGGCATCCGCATTTGTCGGTACCGTCGGGATCGCCCTGTCGGCGCCGGCCGTTTCAAGCCAGTCCCAGGCGCTGCTCAGCAGTGAAGCCAAATACGCGCCGATTAAGAGCATCAGCTACGATTTCGGCTCGAAGTCGATGAGCGGCTATTTCGCACTGGCTGGATGATGCGTCGTGATGCTGATGGTCTACGAAAAGACCGATGCGGACGCGGCCCCTTCAAGCAAGGCGACGCGCGTTCGCCTGGCGCTCAATCCCGGGCAGACGGCAGGCCTCGACAGCGATGAGGGCCACTCGCTCAACTTCACCTGCGGCGGCGGGGCGACGGCCCTGGTGGTCGATGCCGGCGAGAGGGCGAAGCTTGTCGAGCTTCAAAGACTGAGCTTGCAAAAGACCGCCAGCGAATAGCCCCGGGAATTGACGTCCCGAGCCAGGCTCCGTACGGTTTCGCCGACGCCGCCAGCCTAAGCGGCGAGGCGAACGAGCAATCAGGAGGGGCGCCCCGTGTGCCAGATTTGTGAGGTCGCCGCGTCGGAGGGCGGGCCGTTCGCCCTGCGCCTCCCTGGATTCGCAATCGAACCGGATCGGCGGCGGGCCGCCCCCATCAACCTTGAATCCGTGCATGGCGCGGCGGCGGCCGCCATGCCCGAGGGTGTCGGCGCTCAAGGTCGCCGTACGCTGATTAAGGGCGGGACAATCTTGTCGATGGACGAGCGCGGCGGCAATCACGCCGTCGGCGACGTGCTCCTGGATGGATCCAAAATCGCGGAGATCGCCGCCTCGATTCATGCGCCCGACGCCGCAATCATCGACGCGTCCGGGCATATCGTCATGCCGGGCTTCGTCGACGCGCATAGCCATCAGTTCGAGACGGCGCTGCGCAGTTTTCTCGCCGACGGCATTCTGATCAACGACGGGCGGCCCGAAAGCGCGCACAATTATTATGAGTTCGATCCTGCAGAAACTATCGATGGGCTACCGGCCGCAGGATGTCTACATCAACGAGCTTTTCGCCGGCATCGCGCAGATCGACGCCGGCGTGACGGCGGTGATGGACATCAGCCAGATGCATCATTCGCCCGAACATTCAGATGCTGCGATCGAAGGGCTCCGTGCTGCCGGCCGCCGCGCCGTTTTCGGCTTATTTCGAGGGCTGGGGAGAGAAGACGAAATATCCCGGCGACGCCGCGCGCATTCGCAAGCAGCATTTCTCTTCGTCCGACCAATTGCTCAGCATGTTCATGGGCGGCGAGATCTACTTGCCGGGCTATGAGGAGGCGTGGAAAGTCGGCCGCGACCTCAACCTGCCGATCGCCCTGCATGTCGTCGGCACTTTCGGAATGCAGCCGACCTTCGACGAACTCGCAAAAGCCGGGAAATTCGGACCCGATTGCTTTTTCATTCACATGACCGGCATGAGCGAAATCGGCTGGAAGGCGGCGGCCGACGCCGGCGCGCATGTCACGCTCGCTGTGCCGATCGAAATGCACATGCGGCACGGAACGCCGCCGATCCAGAAGGCGCTCGACCTCGGGATGACCTTGTCGCTTTCGACCGATGTCGAGTGCACGATGACCGCCGACATGTTCACCCAGATGCGCGGCGTTCTCACCCTGCAGCGCATGTTCGCCAACGAGCTTGCGTTGCAGGGCAAGGAGTTCCCGAAGCTCATGTCGGTCTGGGACGCGCTGAGCCTCGCGACGATGGGTGGAGCAAAAGGTCTCAAGATCGACAGCAAGACCGGCTCACTGACCCCCGGCAAGGACGCCGACGTCATCCTCCTCGACGCGACAGCGCTCAATGTCACGCCGCTCAATCACGCGCCGGGCGCGGTCGTCACGCTGATGGACCGCTCCAACGTCTCGACGGTCATGTGCGCCGGGCAGATCAAGAAATGGCGCGGCGCGATCATCGGCTACGATATCCCAAAGCTTCGAGCGGAATTGGACGCAAGCCGCGACTATGTTTTCGCAGCGGCGGGGATAGAGCGCGATCTGTTTCGGGCGTGATGGTTCGAAAGCGGCAGCTGTCCGGGCGATTGTCCGTTAGACTGGGGCCATAACGCCGTATCGCGATCGCACGACGATGATGTTCCCTCGTTTGCCGTACCCATTCCGGCACATTCTCTGGTCGACCGCGCTCGCTGCGACGTTTGGCGCAGCTTATTCTGAGGGACGCGTCTTGCAGGGAGGCGGTCAGGCGTTCGACAATCTATAGCTTTGCGCGCGGCGTCCTGACTGGCGCGATGATTGCAGGCGTTCTGACGTCGTTCGATGCGTTCGTCATGAGCGGACCAATAGGCGCGCCGCTTCGCCGGACGCCATTTGCGGTGCATGTCGCGATCAAGACCGTCATTTACCTCGGCGTCATCCTGTTCGGCCTCAAATTTGGCAGCCTCTCTCTTTCCGGCCCCCGGCGAGAGCGCCATTGAGAGCGGAGACGTGCTGTTCTCGCTCGCCGCCGCCTTCGTGTTCGTCTTCATTCTCGACTTGAACAGTCTGCTTGGCCAGAACGTCCTCATCAACTTCATCACCGGCCGCTATTATGCGCCGCGCGTGGAATCGCGTGTGTTCCTGCTCATCGACATGAAGGGCTCGACGGGATTGGCCGAGCGGCTTGGTCCTCTCGGCTTCCATCGCTTCGTCAACCGGTTCGTCGACGACCTTACACAGCCGATCGTCGCGGCGCGGGGCGAAATCCATCGCTACGTCGGCGATGAGCTGATCGCGACCTGGAAGCTCGAGGAGGGAGTCACTGATGGCCGCTGCATTGCGGCCTGCTTCGGCGCTATCGACCGGCTGGCCAGACGCGCGTTCGACTACCGGCGAGAGTTCGGCGCTGCCGTCACGGTGAGGGCCGGGCTTCATTGCGGTCCGGTGGTGACCGGCGAGATGGGCTCGGTGAAGAGGGAGATCGTTTTTCTCGGCGACACTGTCAATACCGCGGCGCGCATCCAGGAGCTTTGCCGTCAGACAGGCGACCGCGTGATCGCCTCGGCGGAGTTGGTCGATCGGCTCGGGCTGCCGGCGGGAATCGCCAAACGCTCGCTTGGCGATCTTAGGCTGCGCGGCAAGGGGGCCGATCTTGCGCTCTATGCGCTGACGAAGGCGCCGCTGCGAGCGGGCCACTCCGGCGCTCGAGGCGCCAAGATGGCTCGGGAGGAAAGGTCGGCCGAGTTGTCGTGACCCATGTTTTCAAGGGATTCGGCGAGAATTAATGGACGCCATGGCGTTAGAGATTTGTCGCAATCGCCGCTCGGCGCTATATTTGAGGGGAGAGCGAGCGATCATGCCGTCGCGGAACATGCTGATTTGGATCGGAGCAGCCGCTTTGTGGTCGTGGCCGCAGGCGCCGGAGCCGTCGTTTGGACCCATCCGGATTTTCTTGAGCAGAATCCGGCTGATATTCCAATTGCGGCTCGGGCTCCTGTCGAGCCTAAGCCTCCGATTGTTTCTCCGGCTCTGCCGGCTGCACCCGCCGACGCCGCCGGCAAGCGCTCCGGCTCCTGCTGACAAGCCCCCGACCCAGACCGCAGCCCTCGAGCCCGCCTTCGACGTGGTGAACGTCGATCCTTCCGGCGAGGCGGTCATCGCCGGCCGGGCGGCGCCGAACGAGAAGGTCGAGCTGCGTGACGGCGGCAAGACTGTCGCCCAGGCGACCGCCGACGCCGAGGGCCAGTTTGTCATCATCCCGCCGGCGCTCTCGCCGGGCGACCATAGCCTCTCCTTGGCCGCGAACGCCGACAAGGGGCCGACGGCGATATCCAGCCCGGTTGCGGTCTCGGTTCCCGCGCAGGAAGCCAAGGCGGGGGCCCCGCCGGGCCCGCCTGAAGCGAAGACCGCCATGGCCGCCGCCGCGCCGACGAACCCCAACGCTGAACCGTCTGCATTGGGGATGCGGACCCTGGCGACGCCAGCGCCTGCCAGCGGTGCTCGCGTCGCGATCCAATCGGTTGAGGCCGAGGCCCCCGGCGGTCTTGTGGCCAAAGGGTCGGCGGAGCCAAACACCGCCCTCCGTCTCTATCTCAATCAGGCGGACATCGCCGAGGCCAAGACGCAAGCCGACGGCCGATGGTCTTTGACGATCAAAAACGGCATGACTCCCGGCGGCTATGTCATGCAGGCCGACGAGATAAATCCGAGCGGCGCGACTGTCGTCGCGAGCGCCAACACCCCGTTCGAGTACCCTGACATGCCAGCCGCCCCGCCTGCGCAGGTCGCCGCCACGACGTCCGCAAGCCCCGCCCAGTCGTCCGCGCCCTCGCCCGCTGACGCGGTCGTCGAATCGGTTCAAACCAAGCGGGTCGCCACCGGCCATACGCTATGGGCGCTGAGCAAGACCTACTACGGGGATCCAACGCACTACCCGGTGATTTACGATGCCAATCGGGCGCAGATCCGCAACCCGAATGTCATCTATCCCGGCCAGGTGTTCGTCGTCCCCAAGTCGGACACGAAACCATAGTCGGCGCGATGCCTTCCGACGACTCCGGCGATACGCTTTCCCAGCTTCGGCTCAGGACGTTTGACGACGCGGTCGGCCGTCGCATTGTCGATACGCACATCTGGGCGGTGCACGAAGGGTTGCGCGGGGCGGATGCTTACGAGTTATTCGACGGCTATTGCCAGCGCCTGGTGATCCATGGGACGCCGCTGTGGCGGGCCCACACCGCAATGGAGACGCTGCACCCGCAATGGAGCGGCTACGGTATGACGTGGCGGCGCGACCTCAACGCGATCGCGCCCGAGCAATACGCCCACGGCAGCCTCGAAGAGGCGGACTGGCTCGTCAGCCCCTTTAATCATCTCATCGTTAGGGTTGAGGGCGGCGAGGAGAGTCCGTCGATGCGCAGGCGTCTGGAACAGGGCCCGGACCAGCGCGATTTCCCCATTCTTGAGGAATTTTTCGCTGATGGCGGGACGGACTACATCGCTCATATCTTTCCCTTCGGCAAGGACGGCGATCGCTCGCAGGGCACGGGCGTCGTCTATTCCTTCGCGACCGATCGGGAAGGCGGCTTTAGCGATGACGATACGACGCTCGTGCAAGCGACCCTGCCGGCTTTGTCTCTCGCGATGAAGGCGCTCGCGGGCCACGTCATCGCCTCGGGGTTGCTCGCGACTTATCTTGGCGAGGACGCGGGGCGGCGGGTCCATGCCGGCTCGATCATGCGAGGTTCGCTCGATAATCTTCGCGCCGTTCTGTGGTACGCCGACATCCGAGGCTTTACGTCGATCAGCAACTCGGCGTCCGGCCCTGTCGTCGTCGAACTGCTCAATGACGTATTCGAGATTTTAACGGCCTCGCTCCGCGAGCGCGGCGGTCAGGTGCTGAAGTTCATCGGCGACGGCATGCTCGCCACCTTCCCGTTCGAAGAGGCGGATCGGGCGGAGACCTGCCGCCGAGCGCTCGACGCCGCGATCGAGGCGATGCGCAACATCGAGGCGCTCAACGCGGCGCGCGAGGCGCGAGGCGCGCCACTTGCATCGGTCGATCTCGCGCTGCATCTCGGCGACGCGCTGTACGGCAACGTCGGCGCGATCGACCGGCTCGATTTCACAGTCATCGGTCCGGCGATCAACGAGGCGGCGCGCATCGAGGCTCTTTGCGAGCCGCTTGGCCGGGCGGTGCTGGTCTCCGCCGAGTTCGTGGACGGAATGAAGGCCTCCGACGCCCGGCTTAGATCACTCGGCCGCCACGCTTTGCGCGGCGTCAAGGAGCGGAAGGAGATCTTCGCGCTGGATTTGGGCGCGCAGGCGTGAGGGGGCGCACGCAACGTTGGGGCCCTCAGAACGCTTTGGGCAGCCGGCCTAGCGAAGGACGCGGCGTTGGCGGTGTCTCGGCTCGCTATGCCAACGGGCACAGGAAAATTGCGATCGGTGATCGGACTGCGCCAGACGTCATGACTGCCACGCCCTGCCTGACGAGCACGTAGCCCGCCTGGGTAAGCAAATTGTGCAAGGGCCGATCGAACTGTGACGCCATTCACGCCGCGGCCGGAACCGTTCGCGAAGCGCCGTGATCTGGATGAAGATCGAGTTTAGGTCGACGTCGGCGTCGTCGTCGGGCGCGGGATCGAGCGCCATCTCGGATATTTTTTCGAGCAATTCGTCGAGCGTCGATGCGTCCGCCGCCGCCGGAATTTCCTCGCAGTAGCCGCTCCATACATTCGCTTCCCCGTCCCAGACCGCGGATACCACGAAAATTACCGGCTTCGCCACAGCGTCCTCATCAACAAGGCTGTTCGGAATTACCGCCTTCCTGAGTTCTTCGGAAAAATGGTCCGGCCTGGACTACCTTATCGGCGGGGCGTATTGCAGGCCGCCCTTGTTCCAGAGCGCGTTCAAGCCCCGGCTGATCTTGATCGGCGAGCCCTGCCCCACATTGCGCTCGAAAATCTCCCCGTAATTGCCGACGGCCTTGATGATGCGATAGGCCCAGTCGTTCGTGAGGCCGAGGCCCTGGCCGTAACTGCCCTCGACGCCGAGCAGGCGGCGGATCGCCGGATTATCCGATTTCAGCTTCTCGTCGACGTTGGCTTTCGTCACGCCCAGCTCCTCAGCGGTGAGCAGCGCATAATGGGCCCATTGCACGATCTGGAACCACTGGATGTCATCCTTGCGCACCGAGGGGCCGAGCGGCTCCTTTGAGATGATTTCCGGCAGCACAATATGATCGTCGGGGTTCGACATCTTGAGCCGCTCGGAATAAAGACCCGAGGCGTCGGTGGTGTAGGCGTCGCAACGGCCGGAGTCGTAGGCCTTGGTCGCCTCCTCGTCGGTCGCGAAAACCACCGCCTCAAGCTTCATGTTGTTGGCGCGGAAATAGTCGGCAAGATTGAGCTCGGTCGTCGTTCCCTGCTGCACGCAAATCGACGCGCCGTCGAGCTTCAGCGCCGAATTGACGCCGAGCTTCTTGCGCACCATGAAACCCTGTCCGTCATAGAAGTTGATCCCAGTGAAGAACATGCCCCCGGTCTGGCGCGAGAGCGTCCAGGTGGTGTTGCGGATCAGAACATCGATCTCGCCTGAGGCGAGGACTGTGGGCCGGTCTTTCGCGTTGATCGGGATGTACTTGACCTTGTTCGGATCGTTGAAGATCGCTGCGGCGATCGCCCGGCATTCGTCAACGTCGAGGCCCTTGTACACCCCCTGATCGTCCGGGAGGCCGAAGCCCGCAAGGCCTGGATTGGCGCCGCAGATCAATTGGCCGCGCGCTTTGACTTGATCGAGCGTGCCCGCGCTGGCGGAAAAGGCGGCGAGACGCTGACCGCCACGCCGGCAAGCCAACCAATGTGCGATCGCATGACAACCTCCTCAGTGACGCGAAACCAACCTTGTGGCCCTCCTGCAGGGACCGGACCCTCCCGCATTGTGGGGAGCACCAGTCGCTAGTCAATCCGACCATTCCCCGGGAGGACCCCGGAAGAGCTGGATCCGATCCTTGCGCTGCTTGTTCCTGGATTGTACGACCGCATCGACGGCTGACGTTCTCGACCGCGTCACGGGTATGTTATTCCGTCGAGCCAGAGGCGTCATTGCGAGCGAAGCGAAGCAATCCAGGTGAACGTCGGGCGCTTTGCGGCCCTGGATCGCCGCGTCGCTGCGCTCCTCGCGATGACGGCGACCCAAACCGATTGCATCCTTTTCTAGCGGATTTCTCGATCCACATTCGACCGATTCGGGCCGAAGAGGATCATCGAGCCGCGCTCAAGGCTTGCTGGGGCGCCGCCGAGGGCACAGAGGAAGGCGACCGGCTGGATGTGCTCCTCGCCCTCGCGATGCCTGCGAGGACAAGCGCTCGCCTAGCGATATCGGCAAGAACTTTGATCCCATTGACGTCCTGAACCACGCGATCGAAGAGATGGGACATACCAGGCAGACCTTGCCGAGCTCTTGGGCTCGCACTCGCGCGCCTCGGAAATCCTGTCAGGACGGCGGGCGCTTATGTTCGACATGATTCGTAAGATTGGCAAAGCGTGGAAAATTCCGGCTGATCTGCTTGTCCGTCCCTATCGGATTCATCATGCGGCCTGAGTTCGCAACGAGCGCGTGCTCCTAGGACCCCAATGGCCAAGCTGACCGACGAAACGCGCGCATCCCTGAGGCGCCGCTCGCGCCTCGTGAATCTGGGCCGCGACTCCGAATTCTCGCAGGGGTTCATCAATGTGCCGCCATTTCGCGGCTCGACCGTGCTCTATCCCGACGTCGCTGCGCTCAAGAGCCGGACGCAGCGCTTCACCTACGGCACCCGCGGCACGCCTACGACCGAGGCCTTATGCTCCGCCTGGACCGACCTTTCGGGCGGGGCGGGAACGGTGCTTGTGCCCTCGGGGCTTGCGGCGATCGTTGTCGCGCTGATGACGGCGCTCAGCGCCGGCGATCACATGCTCATGACCAATTCGGTTTACAGGCCGGCGCGCGCATTCGCCAACATGACTCTGAAGCGGATGGGGATCGAGACCACCTATTACGATCCGACGATCGGCGCCGACATCGCCGCGCTGATGCGGCCCAACACCAAGGTCGTGTTCACCGAGTCGCCGGGTTCGGAGACGCTAGAGGTCCAGGACATTCCCGCGATCGCCGCGGCCGCGCACGCTCACGGCGCCTGCGTCATCATGGACAACACCTGGGCGACGCCCCTCTTCTTCTCGCCCCACGCGCATGGCGTCGACATGGCGGTCGAAGCCGGCACGAAATATCTCTCAGGCCACGCAGACCTTCTGCTCGGCCTCGTCTCGGCCAATGCGGTCTGGTTTGAGCGGCTTCATCAATGCGTCCATCTGATGGCCATTCCCGCCAGCCCCGAGGACGTGTTTCTTGCGCTTCGCGGCCTGCGCAGCATGGATCTGCGGCTGAGAGAAGCGGAGCGTCAGGGCTTGGCGCTGGCGCAATGGCTAAGCGAGCGACCCGAGGTCTTGCGCGTCATCCACCCCGCCATGCCCGATCATCCAGGCTACGCGCTTTGGAAGCGCGACTATTCCGGCTCGTCGGGCCTATTTTCGATCGTGCTGAAGCCGGCGTCGGAGGCGGCGGTCGCCGCGTTCCTCGACGGCCTCGAGCTTTTCGGCCTCGGCTATTCCTGGGGCGGCTATGAAAGCCTCGCCATCCCTTTCGACTGCACGCCCGCCCGCACCGCGACGCGTTTTGATGCCGGCGGCCCAACCGTGCGCTTTAGCATCGGCCTCGAGGATATCGAGGACCTCAAGGCTGACCTCGACCGGGGCTTCAAGCGGCTTAGCGCGACGCTATAGCCCGGCTGCCCTGAGGGTGCGTGGAACTGCGCCACAACCTCTTGTCATTCAAGGGTCATCACGATCGCTTAGTCGGTTTGTCGTCGCTCTCAGGGAGGAGAACAGAATCATGGCGAAATCGCCCAAGCATCCGTCGAGCCAACATCACCACACCGCCGCCGCGCACCACCACGCCGCCGCGCATCACCACCATCAAGCGGCTCATCTTCACGAACTCGGCGAACACGAAGAGGCGCAGGATCACGCCGAGTCGGCCAAAGAGCATAGCGAACTCGCCCATCAGCACACGGCGACGGCTCACGAACATTCTCACAAATGACCTAAGGTCTCGACCTTGAGGATGTAGAGTACCTCAGGGCCGACCTCGAGTGGGGTAGCGGGCTGACCGCAGAAGACTTACCGCCCGCCTTTGCGGCAGTGCCCCTCGTCCATTTTGGCGGAGAAGAGCTACCCCTCAATCGCTCAAAACATCTCCGAACAGCTGCCAGCTTTCGCCGTTGAACGTCGCGAGCTGCATCTGGCGGATCGGGCTGTAGTTGGTGGGCGAGGTGTTGACCTTCATGCCCGGCAGCAGGAGCGGCAGTTCAAGGTCCTTGAGATTGGCGGCCTGCCTCATGATGTTGTCGCGCGACAGATCATCACCGCACTGCTTGAGCACCTGGACGATCGTGGCCGCCGCCTGAAAGCCTTCTCCGGCGTTACCGTCGGCAAATTCGGTCGCCGACAGGTATCTGTCCGTGAACGCCTTCCACGCCTTCACGTCCGGATCGTCCTTCCAGCGGGGATCGTTCACATCTTTCGCAAAGGCGCCGGTGATGAGGCCCTTCGACTTGTCGAGGCCCGCCGGCTTGAGGGTCCCGAAGAGCGACGACGAGCCGTAGAACAGGTAGCGCGTCGCGTTCCAGCTGGCGTCAGAAGACTTGCGGATGGCCTGGGCGGCGAATTTGGATACTGCGACGATGACGAACACGTCGGCGCCCGAGCCTTGCAGCGTCACCACCTGTAAATCGACCGTCGGCTCCGAAACCTCGTAGGAAGCCTCCTTGACGATCATACCCGCGTGGTCCGAGCCGAGAACGTCCTTGAGCCCGATGAGATAATCCTTGCCGAAGCCGTCGTTCTGATAGAGCACGGCGATCTTCGCGTCGGGCTTTGTCGCCAGGATGTGCTTGGCGAAGATGTGCGCCTCGGTCTGGTATTTCGGAATGAAGCCCATGGTCCAAGGAAAATGCTGGGGGTCGGCAAACACGCTGGCGCCAGTCAAGAGGAACAGTTGCGGGATCTTGTTGTCATTGAGATATTGGCGCACCGCCAAATTGCACGCGGTGCCCAGCGTCTGGAACAGGAACGCAACCCTTTCCTGCTCGACGAGGCGCCGTACCTGCTCGACCGTTTTCGGGGGACTATAGGCGTCGTCGAGGCTGATGAAATTGATCTTGCGGCCGTTGATTCCGCCCTGTTCGTTGATCATTTTGAAATAGGCGGCCTCGGTGCGGCCGATCACGCCATAGGCGGATGCGGGCCCGCTGTAGGGCAGGGTCTGGCCGATCTTGATTTCCGTATCGGTGACGCCGGGCGCGTTTTCGGCCCACGCGGATCGGAAGCCTTGGGCGGTATATGCGGCTGCGGCCGATTGCAACAGGAAACGACGCGTAATCATAGCATCCCTCCCGACAATCGTTTGTTGGTAGGTGTCGGCTTGCTAAAGTCGGCTCCGAGTAAAGTTTACACCCGGCGCCCTAGGCACATTTTTCCTCCGGCCGCTGTGACGCAGATCACACGTCGCACACATCGCAGGACACTTGCGCAACTTCCTCATCGACACTGACACCGCCTCCAACGACGCAGTCGCGATCATGACGGCGCGAGGCGGAAAGGCATGGTGAACCAGGATTGTGCCTGCCTTTGCGGCGCTTCGCGTTTCACCGTAGCGGGAGGCCCGATCGGCCGCTTTTTCTGCCATTGCACGATCTGCCGGAACGCGTACGCCAAGCCGTTCGCCGACGTCACATATTTCTGGGCCGAGTCCGTTACGCTGCCGGACAGTCGCGCGATTGAGTTTCGCCGCCATCGGCCGCCGCCCGCGATGAGGCGAGGGACATGCGCGAAATGCGGCAATCCTGTCGTCAGTCTCCTGGGCTTTCCTCGGCGTCTGGCGCTCGCGTTCGTCCCGTCGCAGAATTTCCCGGAAGCAGCGGAACTGCCCGCGCCGGAGGCCCACATCTTCTATGATCGGCGCGTCGCCGACATCGCCGACACCGTTCCGAAGGTCAGCGGCTATTGGGCGAGTGAGGCTCATGTCGCTCGGTCGCTTCTTGCCGGAGTCTTCGGATGGAAACGCGCCGCCTGAACGAACACGAGAAACCTTGGAGCCATGCGCAACTTTCTCATCGACACCGACACCGCGTCCGACGACGCGGTCGCGATCATGATGGCGCTCGCCGCGCCGAGCGTTCGCGTCCTCGGCCTGACGACGGTCGCCGGGAATGTAGGCCTCGAACAGGCGACCCAAAACGCGCTCTTGACCGCTGAGATCTGCAATGCCGACGTGCCTGTCTTCGTCGGCGCCGAAAAGCCGCTCAACCGCGCCCATGACCACGCGCATTGGTTCCATGGGCATGACGGACTCGGCGATCGCGGCTATCCCGCGCCAAAGCGGAAGCCCGAGCGCGAGCATGCGGTGGACGCCATCATTCGCCTCGCGTGGGAGGAGCCCGGCCTTACTCTGGTGACGCTCGGGCCGCTCACCAACATCGCGTTGGCGCTCAAGCGCGAGCCCGAGCTCGCGGGCCGAATTGGCCGCTGCGTGGTGATGGGCGGCGCGCCTTGCTGCGAGGGCAATGTCACGCCGGCGGCGGAATACAACATCTGGGTCGATCCGGAAGCGGCGCGCGCCGTCTTCCGCTCGAAGCTCAATATCGAAATGGTCGGCTGGCATGTCTCGCGCGGCCCATCCGTGTTGAGGGACGACGAGATCGCGGCGATCGAGGCGCTCGGCACGCCGAAGGCGAAATTCGCCATCGAATCGAACATCGACCGCCCGCGAGGCCTATCGGACCCAGACCGGCGAGATCGGCCTCTCGCTCGCCGATCCGACCGCCATGGCGGTGGCGCTCGACCGCTCGATCGGCCTTTCATGGTCGCGTCATCGGGTCGCGATCGAGACCGGGAGCAGACTCACCCGTGGCATGACGGTCGTCGACCGCCTCAACGTGCACCACGACGAGAACAACGCCAATGTCTGGCGCGAGGCGGCCGGCGAGCACGAGGGCGCCGACATCCTGTGGACCCTCGACTCGCGCCGGTTCAAGGCTATGCTGAGGGCTGCGCTGGCGGCTTGAAGGCAAGGCGAGGGATCTCAAATGGAGTCCGGCCGCAATCTCCTTGGTGAGGAGACCTCGCCCTATCTTCTGCAGCACGCCGGGAATCCGGTGCATTGGCGCCCGTGGAGCGCTGACGCTCTCGCCGAGGCTAAGCGGCGCGACTGCCCGATCGTGCTCTCGATCGGCTACGCCGCCTGCCACTGGTGCCACGTCATGGCACATGAATCGTTCGAGGATCCGGAAACGGCGCGCCTCATGAACGACCTCTTCGTCAACATCAAAGTCGACCGCGAGGAGCGGCCGGACATCGACCATATCTACATGACCGCGCTCCATGCGCTGGGCCAGCAGGGCGGCTGGCCGCTCACCATGTTCTTGTCGCCTGACGGCAAGCCGATGATCGGCGGAACCTACTGGCCGCCCGAGCCGCGTTACGGCCGGCCCTCGTTCCGTCAGGTCCTCCAGTCGATCGATGCTGCGTGGCGCACGCAGCGCGATCAGATGGAAAGCCGCGGCCTTACCCTCGCCGAGCATTTGGCGAAACTCTCCGAGTTGAACGCCGGGCCTGGCGTGACGCCCGCGGACCTCACGCGCGTCAGCGATGCGCTCTTGAGCGCGGTCGATCCTGTGCACGGGGGCTTGAGGGGCGCGCCGAAATTCCCCAATGCGCCGATCTTCCGCTTCTTCTGGAACGAGATGTTCCGCCGTCGCGATCCGCGCTTTGGCGAGGCGGTGCGTGCGATGCTCGAGGCGATGAACGCCGGCGGCATCTACGACCATCTCGGCGGCGGCTACGCGCGCTATTCGACTGACGAGGTGTGGCTCGTGCCCCATTTCGAGAAGATGCTTTACGACAACGCGCAGATCCTCGAATTGCTGGCGCTCGCTCAATCTTTGCAGCCCGATCCGACCTTCGCCGAACGGGCGCAAGAGACGGTCGGGTGGCTGATGCGCGAAATGCGGGTCGGCGACGCCTTTGCCGCCTCCCTCGATGCCGATCAGGACGGCGAGGAAGGCCTGTTCTATGTCTGGAACGAAGAGGAGGTCGACGCGGCCTTGGGCGAAGCGTCGACGCGCTTCAAGGCCGCCTACGACGTTACTCCTGAAGGCAACTGGGAAGGCCGAACGGTGTTGCGCCGGATCACTCCGCGCGGCTCGCCTGAAGCGGAGGCCGAGCTTGTGACGGCCCGCGCGAGACTGTTCGCCCGGCGCGAGGCGCGTCCAAAGCCTGGACGCGACGACAAGGTGCTGGCGGACTGGAACGGCCTCATCATCGCCGTGCTCGCCCGCGCCAGCGCGACATTCGACGAGCCAGCGTGGCTCGAGACGGCGCGCGCGGCCTTCGATTTCATTTTGGCGAAGCTGCGCGGACCCGACGGCCGGCTCCTGCATGCCTGGCGCGAGGGCCATCCCGGAGCCCGCGCGCTCATCGACGACTATGCGTCGATGGCCCAAGCCGCGCTTGGCTTGTTCGAGGCGAGCGGCAAGCCCGCGGACCTCGAAGCCGCGCGCAGGCTTGCGGGCGAAGCCATCGATCTGTTCGGCGACGGCGCGGGCGGGTTCTTCCTCACCGCGAGCGACGCCGCCGACGTGCCCGGCGCGCGCCCGCGCCAGGCGCATGATGGCGCGACGCCGTCCGGAATCGGGCTTCTCGCCGAGACCTTCGTCCGGCTCTGGCATCTGACCGACGAGGCGCGCTGGCGCGAGGCGACCGAAGGCCTTGTCCGCGCCGTCTCGGGCGCGCCGGAGGGCCTCGGCGGCAGCCCGCTCACGCTCATGAGTGCCGACATGCTCGCGCGGGGCGGCTCGGTGGTTATCGACGGGCCGCTCGACGATCCGCGCGCGCAAGCGCTCGCTGAGGTCGCGCTTCGCGCGCCCGACCCGTCGCTAGCCGTGCTGCGCCTGGACCGCACCTTATGGCCGGACGGCCCTCCGCGAGCCGACCTGCCGCGCGCCGGCCAGCCGATCGCGATGCTGTGCCAGGGCCAGACCTGCTCGCTCCCGGTCACAACGCCGGAAGCGCTGCAAGCGCTTTTGGAGGCGCGACGCGTCGGCGCGCCAGCCTGATTTCATCTTGAGGGCACTTCGTTGGCGCGTGAGGAACCAGCCGCGCGGTCGCCGCTTACCGGCGAGCCTTAGCGTCGCGAGACCATGCCGCATGGACAAAACGTTGTCGTCCAAAACCATCGTCTGGGTCGAGCTCATCGCCGACGTGCTCGTGGCTATCGCCAAATTGGTCGCTGCATTCTTCACCGGCAGCGCCGCGATGGCCGCCGAAGGGGTCCACTCGGTCGTCGATGTCGGAAGCGGCGGGTTGATGCTTTACGGCTATCGGCGCTCGCAGCTCGGCCCGGATAGCCGCCATCCGCTCGGCCACGGTCGGGAGCTCTATTTCTGGAGCTTTGTGGTCGCCCTGTTGTTCTTCACGCTCGGCGCGGGCTATTCGATTTTCGAGGGCGTACGGCGCATATTGAGCCCGGCCGATATTCGCTCGCAGCTCGTGATTTATGTCGTGCTGGCGGCGGAAGCCCTGTTCGACGGCGTCTCGTTTGTGCTCGCTTTAGGCGCATTCCGCGCAGCCAAAGGCGACCTCGGATACTGGGAGGCGATAACGAAGAGCAAAGACGCTCCAAGTTTCATCGTCCTCGCTGAAGATACCGCAGGCCTCGCGGGGATCGCGGCGGCGGCGGCGGGCACGCTCCTCGCCACCAGCCTCAATCTTCCGGTCGCGGATGGCGTCGCCTCGGTCGTGGTTGGGCTGGTCCTCGCATTTGTAGGCTGGGTTCTGGTGCGGGAGAGCAAGGGCCTCTTGATTGGCGAACAAGCAAGCAGCGAGTTGTCCCAATCCATCCTTGCCTTGGCCGAGAGCCAAGATGGCGTCGAGGGCGCGAATGGCGTCGTCACCACGCATCTTGCGCCCGACCAGGTCGTCGTCACGCTCAGCCTCGAATTCTCCGACGAATTGCGCACGCCTGAGATCGAGGAGGCGGTGCGGTCGCTGGAAGCGCGGATCCGCGCAAAGCACCCGGAGGTGATCGCTCTGTTTGTCAAACCGCAGAGTCATTCTGGCTTCAGGGAAGCTATGCGTGCGCGCCGCCGCAACATCGCGTTCACGAAAGTTGAGAAGGGGCCGGACTAAGCGTCCCGAGTTCGCGATCGTCATAGCAACTTGTAAGCAGAAAACCCGCGCTGCGCCGCTCTTTGCGCGATCCATTTCTCAGCATCGGCCGCGTTCGGGCATATGCGAAATTCTCGCATTTCCGTCTCGACCTTGTCCTTGTGATCCCGTCTGGCATGGCAGCTCGCCCGGAAGAGTCGGCCGCCCTCAATGCTCTCGACCGCGCCACAGAACTCTGCGCCGTCTTCGGCTTTCAAACTTGGCCGGCGCGCTCGGTTTGTAGGGAAGGACGCCATGGATCGGCCTGCGAAAAGCCCCGCGCATTGGGGCTATGCGCGGGGTGAAGTGCGCGTCCTTTATGCGGCCGGACGCGCGACTAGCACGTATCCCGAAACCTCGGCCACGGCTTTATTGTTCCATTGCACGTCAACTATCGGGCCTTTGCTCTTCATTTGCAACCAGGAGGTTGCGCCGCGGATGAGCGGACTCGCACAGCCGAGCCTCCTGCAGGAATTAAACAGTATGGTCGCGTTTGTTCTAACTTTTGATCGTTGAATTAATGGTTAGGCATCCATCGCCTCGTGCAAGAGCCACGGCCTCTTCGGTGACGGGGCTTCGCATCGCGCTGGTTGACTTCAATCCGCCAAGCCATGATGCAGCCCCACGTCGTACCCGCGCGCGCTCACAAGGACGCCTCGTGTCGCCTGAAGAATTCCGCCGCTATGGCCATGAACTCATCGACTGGCTCGCCGACTATCACGAAAGCTTGGCCGAACGGCCAGTGATGGCAAAGACCAGGCCCGGCGAGATCCGCGACGCCCTGCCCTGCGCGCCGCCCGACGAGCCGGAAGACTTCCGCGCGGCGATCGCGGACCTCAATCGACTCGTCGTTCCGGGCCTTTCGCTTTGGCAGCATCGGCGCTTCTTCGGCTATTTCCCCGCCAACGCGCTGCACGCCGGAATCCTCGGCGATCTTGTCAGCACCGGACTCGGCGTGATCGGGCTCTCGTGGCAATCGAGCCCGGCGGTGACGGAGATCGAGGAAGTCGTCACCGATTGGCTCCGGCAGATGCTTGGCCTCTCGCCCGCCTGGAGCGGCGTGATCCAGGACACGGCCTCGACCAGCACCCTGGTCGCGCTCATTTGCGCCCGCGAACGGGCGACCAACTATGCGCTGGCGCGCGGCGGCCTGCAGGGAGAAGCGCGCACGCCGCGCGTCTATGTGTCGGCCCATGCGCATAGCTCGGTCGACAAGGGCGCGCTGCTCGCCGGCTTCGGCCGCGACAATCTGCGTTTCGTTCCGTTCGACGCGAAATATGCGATGCGCGCCGACGCTCTCGCCGAAATGGTCAAAGAGGATCTCGCCAACGGCGACCTGGCCTCAGCGATCGTCGCCACCGTCGGCACGACGGCGACGACCGCGATCGACCCGATCGCGGCGATAGCGGAGGTCGCGCGACACCACGGAATTTGGCTACATGTCGACGCCGCAATGGCGGGCAGCGCGATGATCCTGCCCGAATGCCGCTGGATGTGGGAGGGCGTCGAAGGCGCGGACTCGCTGGTGATCAATGCGCATAAGTGGCTCGGCGCGCCATTCGACTGCTCGGTCTACTATGTGCGCGATCCCGAGCATCTGATGCGGGTGATGTCGACCAACCCGAGCTTCCTGCAATCCTCCGTCGACGGCGAGGTCAAGAACCTGCGCGACTGGGGCATCCCGCTCGGGCGCCGCTTCCGGGCGCTGAAACTCTGGTTCGTCATCCGCGAACAGGGCGTGAGCGGCTTGCAGAAGCGGTTGAGGCGCGACATGGCCAATGCGCGCTGGCTCGCGGATGAGGTCGCAGCGACGCCGGGCTGGCGGGTGCTCGCTCCAGTTCCCTTGCAGACCGTGTGCGTGCGCCACGAACCGGCTGGCCTCGCCGGCGAGGCGCTTGACGCCCGCACGACCGCCTGGGTCGAGGCGGTCAATCGCTCGGGCGCGGCCTATCTGACGCCAGCGGTCCTGGACGGCCGCTGGATGGCGCGCGTGTCGATCGGCGCGCTGGCGACGGAGGAAGCAGACGTCGTCGCGGTCTGGGCGACGATGAGGCAGGCGGCGGAGGGCAAGCTATGCAGACGCTAAGCTCTTCCGAATTGCTGGCGGCGACGCGCGGGCTCGGTCTCCGCACGCCGGCTAACCCGGCAGCCATGGTGCGAGCCGCGCGTGACCGGCGCTAAGATCGTAGACGCCTCTGCTCGTTATCTTATAACTCGACTCAACGGCCTTAAGGGCGGGCTCAGATGCAATAGAGGAACCAGGGATGGAGCGCAGGCTCAAATTCTACGGCTGGGGGCGCGAGGGCGAGGGCCTCGATGAGGCCGAGCAGGCGCGCGTGTTCCGTTTCGTCGCAGAGAAGCTCGGCGCCGAGCCGCGCGCCCCCGCCGCGCGGCCGCAAGCCTCCGACATCACGCTTCGGGCGCCGCGCATCTCAGCCCCCGCCGCGCTCGCGAACGTGCTCACGCAAGATCCGCACGAACGGCTGCTGCACACTTACGGCAAGTCCTACCCCGAAACCGTGCGCGCCTTCGCCCTCGATTTCGCCAACGCGCCCGACTTCGTCGCGCTGCCGGAGACCGAAGCCGACATCGTCGCCGTGTTCGACTGGGCAAGCGGAGCAAAGGTCGCGGCTGTTCCGTTCGGCGGCGGCTCGTCGGTGGTCGGCGGCGTCGAGCCGATCGTCGGCGACACGTACAAAGCCGCGGTCAGCCTCGACATGCGGCGCTTGAACCGCGTGCTCGAAGTGGACACAGTGAGCCGCGCCGCGCGCATTCAGGCCGGCATCTTAGGCCCCGCGATCGAGGCGGCGCTTAAAGTCCATGGCTTCGCTTTGCGCCACTATCCGCAGAGCTTCGAGTTCTCGACGCTCGGCGGGTGGATCGCCACGCGCTCCGGCGGCCATTTTGCCACGCTTTACACGCATATCGACGATCTCGTTGAAAGCCTGCGGACCGTGACGCCGGCGGGAATCATGGAGTCGCGCCGCCTGCCGGGCTCGGGTGCGGGCCCCAGCCCCGACCGCATGATGATCGGCTCGGAGGGAGCGCTTGGCGTCATCACCGAGGCGTGGATGCGGCTGCAAGGGCGGCCGCGCTTCCGCGCCGACGCCGTATTCGGCTTCCCCGATTTCTTCGCCGCGGCGCGAGCCGTCCGCGCCGCGTCCCAGGCGGGGCTCTATCCGTCGAACCTGCGCGTCATCGACAACCACGAAGCGGGAACCTACGGCGTCAATGCCTATGAGGAGAGCGTCCTCGTGCTCGCCTTCGAATCCGCCGACCATCCGGTGGAAGCCTGGATGGCGCGTGCGGTCGAGCTCATGGCCGATAACGGCGGGCGCCGCCACGCCGATGAGGCGGCGGGCTCGCGTTGGCGCACCGCCTTCATCCGCATGCCTTATGGGCGCGAGCTGACCGTCCCGATGGGTGTCATCAACGACACGTTCGAGACCGCCATCACCTGGAATAAATTCGAGCCGTTCCACGACGCCGTGCGCAAGGCGACGGAAGACGCGCTTGTCGAGGCGACGGGCCGCAAGGGATCCGTCTCGACCCGCTTCACCCACGTCTACCCGGATGGGCCAGCAGTCTATTACACGTTCAACGTGCTTGGCGATCCGGGGCGGCTCATCGAGCAATGGCGGCACATCAAGACGCGCGCCTCCGACGCGCTGATCGCGGCCGGCGGTACGATCACCCACCATCACGCGGTGGGCCGCGACCATATGCCCTGGTATCGCGCGCAGCGGCCCGACTTGTTCGGCAAAGCGTTCGCCGCGGCGAAGAGCGCGCTGGACCCCGCTGGGATCATGAACCCAGGCGTGCTGATCCCGTAAGCGCCCACGGCGCTGCAGCCGCCAGCGTGTCAAACCTTCTTTTCGCCAGGGCGAATTTCGGTTCGGAACGCTTCTGCGTGCTTGACCAGACCATCGTAGTCCGCAACGGTTCTCAGCATCATCGAGTCCTGCGAAGCCCTGTCGTCCGCATGCCTAGCGAGACGGTCATAATCGGACGCGATTCTGAGCATCATCGCTCTCGCAGTCGGATCCAGACAGTCGTCGGCCAGCGTCCGCATTTCTTCGCCCCGCATGCGCCAATGCGCCGCGCTCTTGAAGACATCACTCGGGTCCAGAACGCCCTCTCGCTTCATCGCGTTCCTCCTGCCCCCAAGAGACGCGCTATCACGCGAACAACCGCCGCGCCACGGCATAAAGTTGACGCGCGCCCAACGCGGGCCCGCGGATCGCTATTTCGCGGGCGCCGTCTCCGGCAAAGTCGCCAGGATCGGCAGGACCAAGATGGCCACGACCGCGATCATGGCGCCTGGGACCATTGTCGAACCGGTTCGTTCCGTGAGCACCTGGGCGACATAGGGGGTTAGACCGCCGAAGATGGCGGTGGCCGACGTCGCCCCAAGGGCCAGACCGCTGATGCGGCCCTCGCCCGGGAATTGTTCGGCGGTCGTGATCGCGCCGACGGCGCTGATCGCGCCTGCGACGCCTGCGAGGATCAGAGCCCCGAGAAGCGCGTAGGAAGGCGAGCCCCGAGCCATCCAATAAAAGAGTGCGACAGGCAGGATCACGCTCAATGCGCAGAGAGAAATCAGAACAGGTTTCCGGCCAAGCCGGTCTGACAACGTTCCTGCAAATGGCGTGACGACGATGACGGCGATCGCAGCGGCCGTGGAGAGCCGAAGCAACTCGCTCTCATTGAGCTTTCCGACGGACACCAGGAATGCGGGCACATAGGTGATCCCGACATAATAGGTGATCGAGCCTAAGCCGGAGATGGCGAAGGCTCTGAGAATGCCAAGACGAAATTTTGTGAGTGCGTCAAGCACCGGATGCGTGGGCACGGTCCCGCTGGCCTGCTGCCGTTCGAAGTCGGGCGATTCTTGCATCGTCGTGCGGGCGATCCCCACGCTTCCCGCGAGAGCGGCGCCGACGAGAAAAGGGATGCGCCATCCCCACGATTCCAAACTTGCGGAGCTGATCGAACTCACGGTCACTAGGCAGACGCCAACCGCGAACAGCCCCCCGATCTCGCTGGACGCGGAAGCCATCGACGCAACCAGGCCGCGCCGCGTGCGAGGCGCGCTTTCAAGCAAATAGGCGACGACCGCGTTGTACTCGCCCCCGACTGAAAACCCCATGACGCACCGAAGCGCGAAGAGAAGCCAGCCGGCCGCCGCGCCGGCTTCCGCGTAGGTCGGCAGCAACGCCGTGCCGAACATCGTCACGGTCATGAGCCCGACGGATAAGAGCATCGTTCGCCGCCGCCCGAAACGATCCCCGATATGGCCAAAGAAGACGCCGCCGAGCGGCCGCAACAGATAGGCGATTGCGAATGCGGCCAGAGTCGTGTTGAGCGCCGTCCCGCCGGGGCCAAAGAACACCCGCGAAAGCACCGTGGCGAGATAAAGGTAGAGGGTGAAGTCATACCACTCGACGACCGTCGAGAACGCCGCGACGGCGATCGAGGCGCGAGACATCGTCTTCTGTGGGGGGCGAGAGTTGGTCATTCGTGCCCGCAACTCTCGAGGAATCTCGTCCGGTGGCGCAGGCGGAGTCGCTTCTGTCGGGTCGGGGCCTGCGTCAAGCCGGCGTGGAAAGGACCGCGCACCACAAAGGGATGATGGGCGTTGTCCATAGCAAAGCATTTCCGCGCGCTCGCAATCAAGAGCGCCAGGGCACCACTAGGCCGAAGCCGGCTGGGATGCGTTAGAAACGTGGGCGAAAGGCGCAGCGCCGGGCCAGTGGCGCAACCATGCTTAAATCGTCAGGGAGTTTCCCTCCGAGCCGCAACGTCCACCAAGACCTGCGTATACGATGCCTCAGACTGATCACCGCTGGCAGCGTCATCACCCGCGTGCACGCGGTCGGGCGTGCCAAGTCGACTGAATTGTCTAGCTCCGGTCGCTCTGCAGGGCGGGTGTTGTTTCGACCAAACTCAGCGGGCGCACCGGCGTCCGGATCGGAGCCGTGACCACCCGATCGCGCCCCTGCTGCTTTGCCGCGTAAAGTGCGGCGTCCGCATCGGGGATAAGTTCCACCTGCCCGCCGCACGTCTCCGGGATCGAGGAGACGCCGAGCGAAACAGTAACCGCCAACCCCGAAGCAGTCGTTCGCTCATGGATCCGACCACGAATTTGCTCCGCCTTTGCTGTTGCATTGGCCACCGAGCAATCCGGCAGAATGATAGCAAACTCCTCCCCCCCGTATCGGCAGGCTACATCGACGGTCCGGAGGCACGACGCGATTTCCGCGGCAACTTCCCGCAGCACTGCGTCCCCGGCGGCATGCCCATGTTGGTCATTGACCATCTTGAAATGATCGAGATCCAGCATGATCGCCGACACCGACGCTTTACGCCGCTCCGCGTCTGCGCAGAGGCGCTCCAACATCTCTTCGAGGAAACGGCGATTGTACAAGTTGGTCAGCCCGTCCCTCAGCGCTAGATTCCGCAAACGCTCACGCAGTTCGATGCTGGACAGGGCGAGCGACATCGCATCGCCGATGGCCGTGGCGACCGGTCTGATTTGGTCCAGTCGCGCCGCCGCGTCCCTGCTACCAGTGGCGATTATTAGCAGTCCGTAAAGTTGGCCCCGAGCGGCCATCGGAATTTCGAGAGTTGCCTGCCCCGGCGCAACGTGATTGCAGCGCAGCGCCCATTCCTCCGTTTGATTGAGGTGCGGCTTCCCACGCTTAAGTGCCCAGCAGCAGGTTGGATTGATGCGGTCGGCGCTCCCCTCGACAAATTCACCCCAGTTCGTAGAAAGGTCCAGGCGGTCGCGAGAGCTATTGAACACATAAAGCGCCCCGCCGAACCCCGGCATGAGTGTCGCCGAGTTGCTACGGAGGACTTCGTTGGTGTCGTCTTGTCCTGCGGCGCTCTGCAACATGTCGGTCATCAAAAACAGCTGGTCAACCTGTTGCTTGGCTACGAGACCCGAGTCGAGCGCACTCAAAATGCTACGAAAAGCATATATCATCGCAATGACGGCAAATACCGCGCATCCAATGTTGATGATGGCAAGAAGTCTCTGCTCCGTATCACTGAACTCCTCGTTCTGAGCCGTCACCGTGGCCAGCTGGTCGACAGAGCTGCCTATGTCGCTCTTCAGCCGATCTAACAATTCCAAGGTAGCAGTCGTCAGCGGAGCGATGTCGGCCTGAGTCGGCTTAAGGCCGCCGCCAAGACGGACAAGTTTTTCCCAGTCAGCCTGCAGCTCGTCAAAATCGTGCGAGGCGAGTACCGAGTCCCCATTCGTCCTCGAGCGGGTGGAGACCAGCTTATCGAATTGCGGAAGAAAGGGCCGAATCTCTCCCGCGACCACCTCTTTATCAGATAGAAATTGCTCCAACCGCTCTAGTCGACCGCTGATGGCATAGCCCAGCAAAGCTTCCTGCGCATCGGAAAGAACCATCTGGACATGATGCAGCTTTGCCAACTGAGACCGGTAATTATCCAGACGCGGCCCCATAATACGATCAAAACTCGTATCGACGACTGAGCCAATGGCCACAAGCGCAATCAACCCGATGATCAGCGATGGCAGCACTCGGATCCAGCGCTGCTGTCGCAAGCTGCGAGCGCTTTGAGCGTCGGTTCTAACGTAATTCGTTTGCATTTCCGTTGATATCGTGTCGGCCTTAAGCGCGGCGGGGCCCGCCGTCGCGCTCACGATTTCAGCCAGATCACCGAAAAAGTGCACGCCCCAGTCTAACGTAGTCGGCCGAAACTCCCGACCTCTACCCACCTACACTACGTAAAACCGAATACGGTGTCTTTACCACCTATTCGTGGAGGCAGCGAATCCTTTCCAAGGGTCACGATATAATGACCGAAATACGCACGGTGCCTCTCGGTCGAATGGTTTGACAGATGGTCTGATTGTGCGGTTGCTTTCGTGCCGAACATTTCCGCAGAAGCTGTCACGAGGCCGATATGTTAGTCGCGTACGGAAGAGTTGCTCTCACCGACCTTCTGGGAGCGTGGCCTCGCTCGGTCGTTTCTCCCATGTTACGGGCGAGGCCGCTGGTCTCGCGCGCCCTTCGGCCGTCTTATGACGCTTCGATCGGGCAGGCGAACGAGGGCGTCATCGTCACGATTGATGTGATCGATCAATCGGCGATGGCCGCCCTCGCCGATGGGAAGACCCGCGCCCTCTCCGGAAAAGAATTTGCGCTCTCACTTTACGAAAAACAGAATTAATGCTATAAGGCTTTCGATTGCAAAATCGAACCGGCGCCGCAGTCGGGTCGCAGAGTCATGCGTTTTATGCATCTCTCATGAGGCCGAAACGGAGGAACGGGTTTTTTTCTCTCGCCTGTAACCAATTGAAAAGTCTCGATACGGAAAAACAAACGGCGACATTACACTTGACATACTATGGCAAGTGTAATGTCGTCAAACAAACGCCAGCACTTTGACTGGCGCTTACTAGCGTTTACGCTCATTTAGGCTCGTTTATTTCCTGCTGTTTGAAATCGACCTATGCATCACTCGCGGAGCGCGCGCTGGTGCCGGGACGCTGGCCTACGGGCCCATCGCTGCCGCGATCTCCTCCCGAAGGACGTCCGCGGTCTGAGGCGCAAGCCCGACGGCTCCGAGCGCGTGAGCGGCTGCCTCGACCAGCTCTGCGTTCGAGGCGGCGCGCTCTCCGTTGGGCAGGGTGAAATTGTTCTCGAAGCCGACCCGCGCATGGCCCCCCAGCAGCGCCGCGGCGGTGACGCAAGCGGTCTCCCGGCGGCCGAAGGCGCACACGCTCCACGAGTGGAACCGCGGCATGTCGGCGGCGAGAAACGGCAGGAGGTCGCGCGGCAAGGCAGTGCGAGTGAGCGCAAAGCGGCCGAGCACATAGAGGACGGAGAGCTTGTCGAATGGGACCAGCCCCAGTTTCACCATCGCCCCGAGACGCTCCACGTCGCTCGGCGCGTACAGGATGATCTGCGGGTGGACGCGCATCCGCTTGAGCTTGCCGAGGAAGACGCAGAAGTCCTTCTCGTCGGACGCCTCGGGAGCGAGCTCCCTCAGCGCCAGCGACACGGCTTCGGGGTTGGTCTTGAGCACGGCTGCCCTTTGCTCGGCCGGCGAATAGCGGCCAAGCGATTCGCTGGTGATCTGCACCACCAGCCGGTCCCCGACGGCCTCGCAAATCTGGGCCATGGTCATGCGGTAGGCCTCGGGGTCGAGGCAGTGCTGGCCCTCCGCGTCACGTACGTGCAGGTGGATCATCGACGCGCCGCGCTCGAGGCATTCGGCGGCCGTGCGGGCAAGTTCGCTTGGCGTCAGCGGCAGCGCCGGGTGGTCGGCTTTGGTCTTGCGCCCGCCATTGGGCGCAACCGCCAACACGACCCGTCCGCGCGTATCGTTCACGCTCACGGCATTCCGCCTTTCCGCCCCTCTCCTTCGGCGCGTAGAGTGGGCCGAACCCGTCCTTTACACAACTCGCCATTGTTGTCGGTCATGACGCATATCCTGCATCGCTCCCCAAACGCCGTGATGCCCGTCGCGGTTTCCGGCTCGGGCGTAGAGATCATCGACGCGGAGGGCCGGCGGTATCTCGATGCATCGGGAGGCGCGGCTGTCTCATGCCTCGGCCATGGGCATCCTGACGTGATCGCCGCCATGCGGCGGCAGCTCGACGCCCTGGCCTATGCGCATACTGGCTTTTTCACGACCGAGATCGCGGAGCGTCTCGCCGACCGTCTGATCGAGGAGGCACCGCCCGGACTCAGCCATGTCTATCTGGTCAGCGGCGGCTCGGAGGCGATCGAGGCGGCGCTCAAGATGGCGCGCCAGTATTTCGTCGAGATCGGTCAGCCCCAGCGGGCCCATGTCATCGCGCGGCGCCAGAGCTATCACGGCAATACGCTCGGCGCCCTTGCGGTCGGCGGCAACGCCTGGCGGCGCGCCCAGTTCCAGCCCCTGCTGATTGAAACGCATCACATCGACCCCTGCTACGCCTATCGGATGCAGCGGAAGGGCGAGAGCGACGCGGATTACGCGGCGAGAGCCGCGCAGGCGTTGGAGGATAAGATCGTCGAGATCGGCTCGGATCGCGTCATCGCGTTTGTCGCCGAGACCGTCGTCGGCGCGACCGCGGGCGCTGTCCCGCCGGTCGGCGATTATTTCAAGCGCATCCGGGCGATTTGCGATCGTTACGGCGTTTTGCTCATTCTCGACGAGGTGATGTGCGGCATGGGCCGCACCGGCACGCTGCACGCCTGCGAACAGGAGGGGATCGCGCCCGACCTGATGGCCGTCGCCAAAGGCCTCGGCGGCGGCTATCAGCCGATCGGCGCGGTCATGCTGACGGAGCGGATCACCGAAGCGTTCGCGAAGGGCTCAGGGGCCTTTCAGCACGGCCATACCTATATGGGCCATCCTGTAGCCGCTGCGGCGGCGCTGGCGGTGCAGGATGTCATCCGTCGCGATGGGCTGCTCTTGAACGTGGTCGGGATGGGCGCAAGACTTGAGCGGGGTCTCAAGGAACGCTTCGGTCAGCACCCGTTTGTCGGCGACATTCGCGGACGCGGCCTCTTTTGGGCGCTTGAGCTGGTCGGCGATCGCGCCAGCAACCGGCCGTTCGATCCCGCGGCGAAACTCCATGCGCGCGTCAAGCGTGAGGCGATGGCGCGCGGCTTGATGGTCTATCCGATGGGCGGGACAATCGACGGCGTGAACGGCGACCATGTCCTGTTGGCGCCTCCATTCATTGTCGAGGGGAGCCAAGTGGACGCGATTGTCGAACGCCTCGGCGCCTCGCTCGAGGCGGCGCTCGCCGATGTCCAATAGTCCCGCAATGGTCCCGAGGGCGCCATACAAAGAGCGCAGTGCTTGCGGAAAGGCGAGGCTTTCCAAATATCCGGCCTTCGACCGCCAATTCGGCGCTGCAATGGCCGATCGAGAGGATCTGATTTCGTGGCGATACGCTTCCGACGGCCTTTGCTTCTGTTTTTGCCCGCAATTTTCGCCGCGGCCGCCTTCGCGCAGCAAGAACCGCTCGATCTGACCGCGCCAGCCGAGGCGGCGCAAAAGTCGGCCAAATCGTCAAAGGCCGCTCCTGCCCCGATTCCGGCGGACGAAGCGGTGCAGCGGGCCAACGCCTGGCTCGATTCGGCCCGCGTCATGACGGCCGACTTTGTTCAGATCGGACCGAACGGACGGCGCTCCGAGGGAGAGCTGAGCGTGTCTCGCCCGGGCCACATGCGATTCGAGTATACCGACCCGCCCCGGTTCGAGATCGTAGCGGACGGCCGCAGCGTCGCCATCGTCGACAAGAAGCTCAACACGCAGGACGAGTATTTCATCGGCCAGACGCCGCTCAAGTTTCTGCTTTCGGACCACATCGACTTGGCCCGCGACACGCACCTCCTGAACGTCTCCCAAGAGGGCAATACGATCACCATCGAGCTCGAGGATCGGGCCGCGCTCGGGGGGACGGCGCATCTTTCGCTCGTCTTCGACGCTTCGACCTTTGCGCTGAAGCAATGGACGGTCATCGACGCCCAGGGCTTCCAGACGGTGGTCACTCTGTTCAATGTCGACCTGAAGACCGAGCCGGACCCTGCGCTCTTTCACATCGACGAAAACCAGCCGGCGAACCAGCTTGGCAACCGCAGGCACTGATGTCGGGCCTGTGGGCAATGACCCGATGATGCTTGCGCTTCCCCCTTCGGCCGGGCAAGTGGCTCTCTGCCTCCCCCGGAGCCGCGCATGACATTTTCCATCGCCACGTGGAACATCAATTCGGTGCGCCTGCGCATCGATCTCGTGGTGCGGTATCTCCTCGAGCACCAGCCCGACGTTCTATGTCTGCAGGAGACGAAATGCCCTGACGCCAATTTCCCTTCTGGCGCTTTTCGAGACGCGGGTTTTCCCCATATCGCGATCAATGGGCAGAAGGGCTACCACGGCGTGGCGGTTGTTTCGCGCCTGCCGCTCGCGACCTTCTCCAAGCGAGACTTTTGCGCCAAAGGCGACGCGCGTCATCTGCATGTCGTCCTCGGCGGTGAGGCGCAGGGGCTCGAACTTCACAATTTTTATGTCCCCGCGGGCGGCGACGAGCCGGACCCCGAGATCAACGTCAAGTTCGCCCACAAGCTCGCCTTCGTCGACGAAATGGTGGATTGGGCCACGCATGAGAAGCCCGCGGCGCAACGCTCGATCCTGGTCGGCGATCTCAACATCGCGCCGCTTGAGCACGACGTCTGGAGCCACAAGTCTCTCCTCAGCGTCGTGAGCCATACGCCGATCGAGGTCGACAAATTGAAGCGGGCGCAAGCCGCCGGCCCCTGGGTCGACGCATTGCGCAAATTCGTGCCCGACAACGAAAAGCTCTACACTTGGTGGAGCTATCGCTCGCCCGATTGGTCGAAGGTCAATAAGGGACGGCGCCTCGACCACATTTGGGTGAGCCCCGAGCTCTCCGACACAGTCAAATGGATGCGTGTTCTGCGCGACGCTCGCGGATGGGAGCGCCCGTCCGATCACGTTCCGGTCATGATAAGATTGGAGTTGTAGCTGTCCTCGCCTTGCAGCAGCGGAAGCAAAAACCAGCGAGCCGTAACGACCCGACGTTTGATCAAATGGGCGGCGAGTTCGGCCCTCACGCTTGTCGTCTTCGCGGCGCTCGCCTGCGTCTATCTGTTCTATCGCGCCATGCCCGTCTATTCGGGGACCGAACGGCTGCCGGGCCTCTCGACCGAAGCGCGGGTGTGGCGCGACGCCTATGGCGTCCCACACATCTTTGCGAGCTCGATGGACGACGCGGCACGCGCGCTCGGATACATGCATGCGAGCGAACGGATGTTCCAAATGGACATCCTGCGGCGGGTCGGCCAGGGGCGCATGGCCGAAATTCGTGGGCCCGATCTTCTCCCTGTCGACAAATTCATTCGCACTCTCGGCTTCTACCGCGAGGCCGAGACGAGCCTATCTGCGCTTTCGCCCTGGGCGCAGAAGAGGCTTGAGGCTTATGCCGAGGGGGTCAACGCCTTTCTTGCAAGCCACGCGCTGCCGCCCGAGTTCCTCCTCGCGAGCGATACGCCCGAGCCGTGGAAGCCAGCTGATAGTCTGGTGATCGGGAAGATCGAGGCCTACCAGCTCTCGCAGAACTTCAGGCTGAAGCTTCTTCGCGCCCGTCTCATCGCCAAGCTCGGAGAGGAGCGGGCGAACTGGCTCTTTCCAGGTGCGCGACCTGGCGATCCGATCACAACGCTGCCGGCGATAAGCGATACTCATGCGAGCAACGACAGCATCGGTGATGAGCTTGGCGCCTTGACCGGGATGGGAAAAGGCGCGTCGAACGAATGGGTGGTCGCAGGGTCGCGGACGCTGACCGGAAAGCCGATCCTCGCCAATGACCCGCATCTCGAACTTAGCGCCCCCATCCTCTGGTATTTGGCGCGCGTCGTCACGTCCGAAGGGTCCGTGAAGGGCGCAACTTTGCCCGGTGCTCCGGTCTTCGTGCTCGGCCAGAACAATTCGATCGCCTGGGGGCTAACGACTGCGGATTCGAACGTTCAGGACCTCTTCATCGAAACGATCGATCCGGCCGACCCGTCGAAATATCTCAGCCCCGAGGGACCGAAGCCATTCGAGACGCGGCAAGAGACAATTCATGTGAAAGGCGGCGCCGACGTTAAACTCAGGATCCGCGCGACCCGGCATGGTCCGGTTCTCTCCGACGTCAACGCCGATCTGGCGAATTTCGCCGGGCCCCAAAAGGCGGTCGCGCTTGCCTTCACCGGGCTTGGCGATCGCGACACGACGGCCGAAGCTGTGATGCGCGTCAATTCCGCGCGAAACTGGGCCGAATTTCTCGCTTCGCTCCGCCTTTATCAGACGCCGACCCAGAACTTTGTCTTTGCCGATGTCGGCGGCGATATCGGCTTCCTGAACCCCGGCTTGGTCCCCTTGCGAAACTCCGGACTAGGCCTCGTCCCGGTCGACGGCGCATCCGCTGACTTCGACTGGACTGGCGTGATCCCGTTCGATGAATGGCCCCAGTTGCACAACCCGGAATCCGGCTTCGCCTTTAACGCCAACAACGCCAATTTCCCTGACGATCACAAGCCGAGTTTCGGGCAGGACTACGAGGAGACTTTCCGGGCCCGCCGGATCCAGCAATTCTTCGACGCGATCGACAAGCACAGCCTGGAGACGTCGGCCGCGATGCAGGCCGACCACCTGTCCCTGGACGTCCGGGATATGCAGCCGTTCATTGCGATGATTGCGCCATCGGACGAGCAGGCGCGGAAGGCGCAGGCGATGTTACTCAGCTGGAACGCAGTGATGGACAAGGACCGCGCCGAGCCGCTGATTTACACCGCATTCGTGAGATCTCTCCATAAGATCCTGATCGAGGACAAGACCGGGTTGCCGATGAAGGAGAAAGGACCGTTCGCCGTAACGACTCTCGTTTCGCTGATGCGCGAGCATCCTGAGTGGTGCAACTCTCCGGACGGGGCCGATCCAGATTGCCGTAAGGCGCTCGGGCGCGCCCTCGACGACGGGTTGGCCTTGCTCGTCAAGCGCGACGGCGCGGATATGAGCCATTGGAGCTGGGGCTCGGAGCACAGAGCGGTGCTGCAGCACCAGGTCTTCAGCCATGTTCCGCTGCTTGACCGGCTGAGCGATCTCAGCGTTTCCTCAAGCGGCGGCTTCTACACGCTCGATCGGGGTGGCGGCTCCGAAATTGTCCCGGATCTGCCGTTCGCCCGCACCCACGCGGGCGGTTTTCGCGGGCTTTACGACTTGGGGGACCCTGACAAGTCCCGCTTCATGATCGCGACCGGGGAATCTGGCCATATCTTTTCGCGCCACTACGGCGACCTAACTCCCGCCTGGAATGATGTGGAATCGTTCACGCTCGCGGGCTCGGAAGACGAACTCAAAAAGGCTGGCGCCCAAGAGCTGACGCTCACGCCTTGATGATGACGCGCATATCCGAAATCGAGGACGAGAAGTGGCGCCGTCAACTAATCTCCATGTGGTCTCAGCCGCATGCTTGCCGTAATCCTGCGGTAGCCGGCGGGCTATCCAGCGAGTAAAGTCAATTCGATGAGCCAAACGCGGCAATTGCTGATCGTGGATGACGACACCGACCTGCGTCAGGCGCTGGTCGAACAGTTGGCTCTGCATCCCGAGTTTCAGGTCCAGGCGGTCGAGACGGCGGAAGCCGCGCTCGAGGCCGTCGCGACCAGCACCCCCGATCTCATCATCATGGATGTCGGCCTGCCTGATCTTGACGGGCGCGAGGCCGTCAAGCGAATGCGCCGAGACGGGTATCGTCGGCCAGTTATCATGCTGACAGCCCATGATTCGGACGCGGACGCAGTATCTGGCCTTGATTCCGGCGCCAACGATTACGTGGGCAAGCCGTTCCGGTTCGTCGTTCTGCTCGCCCGTATCCGCTCGCAGCTCAGGCAATATGAAGCGAGCGAAGATGCGGAGTTCCAGGTCGGCCCCTATACGTTTCGGCCGACTTCGAAGAACCTCGTCGACCCGCAGGGGGTCAAATTGCGCCTGACCGAGAAGGAAGCGGCGATCCTGCGTTATCTCCATCGCGCCGAACAACAGCCGGTGGCGCGCGAGACGCTGCTCAAGAATGTCTGGGGCTACAACGCCAATGTGACGACTCACACGCTCGAGACGCACATCTATCGTCTGCGTCAGAAGATCGAGAACAATCCGGCCGAAGCGCAGCTTCTCGTCACGGAAGGCGGCGGCTACAAGCTCGTGGCGACTGGGGCGCCGGGGGGGCAAACGGAGTGAGGCTCGATGACGAGGTCCTGCGGCTCGGGCGGACACGTCCTTTCGACCTCCTGCCGCGCGAAGCGGTGCAATTGATCGCGTTTTCATGTGAAAAACGGCGCTTGAGAGCGGGCGAAGCCTTGTTCTTCGCCGGCGAAACCGCCAATTCCGGGTATTTCGTCCATTCGGGCGCCATCATCTTGCTCAAGGACGGAGCGGAGCCGAAAGCCGAGCGGCGCGTCGGGCCAGGCGCCCTCGTCGGGGAGAGCGCGCTTTACGCCCCGACCACGCGCCGCGTCAGCGCGCGGGCGGCGGAGGACGCGGTCGTGATGCGGATCCCGCAGGAGACGTTCCGGCGTGTTCTGGCGGAGTTCCCGGCTGGCGCCGAGAAAATTCGCGCCGCCCTCGCCGCGCGAATGCGCCGCCTAGTCGACGGCCTGGAAGCAACTCGAGTGAAGTCGTTCGAGGGCCCCCTCGCGTCGAGACCCCGGGCCGCGCAGTGACCGCCGAAGCGCTGAGTGGCCTCTCCTCGCTACGCGCTCCAACATCGGAAGACATCGATGCGCTAGCCCGGGCCGCATTCGAACGACTGCCGGCCTCATTCCGGCGTCTCAGCGACGGTCTGGTCATCCAGGTCACCGATTTTCCGGACGACGATACGCTCAACGAGATGGGCGCCGAGAGCGAGTTTGACCTCTTGGGCCTTTTTCGCGGCCGCGGGCTCGCTCAGCGCGGCGCGACGGAGGAGACGGGCGAATTGCCCAACATGATCTGGCTCTATCGGCGGCCGCTGCTCGACTTCTGGTGCGAGGGCGAGGATACGCTGGACGAGGTCGTGACCCATGTTCTCGTCCACGAGATCGGCCATCACTTCGGGCTCTCGGACGCCGACATGGAGGCGATCGAACAGTCGGCGCGCTGATCAATTCGCCCCGGGAGCGATCTTGGAGGGAGTGAAAGGGCCGAAACGAGCCAGATTTCGGCGCCTTCACAAGGGCGTCACGCAAGCTGTAGAATAAGGACGCGGCCGGATTCGGAGACGGCCGCGGCAACGTGCGGAGGACGGAGCGTCGGGTTTGACGGTTCATGTTCGGTCAGTCTCGCCGGGGAATTGTCCGGCGCTCGTCTTGAACGCGGACTATCGTCCGCTCAGCTATTACCCGTTGTCGATCTGGTGCTGGCAGGACGCGATCAAGGCGGTGTTCCTCGACCGGGTCAACATCCTGTCGGAATACGACACGCTGGTGCGCTCTCCGAGCTTCGAGATGCGCCTGCCCTCGGTGGTGTCGCTCAAGAGCTACGTCAAGCCGACCCGCTTTCCCGCCTTCACCCGGTTCAACGTGTTCCTGCGCGACCGCTTCACCTGCCAATATTGCGGCGACCGCGACGACCTCACCTTTGACCATGTCGTTCCGCGCTCGAAAGGCGGGATCACGACCTGGGAGAACGTGGTCGCCGCCTGCTCGGAGTGCAACCTCAAGAAGGCCGACATGCTGCCGGCGACGGCGCGCATGTGGCCCGCGAAGAAGCCCTATCAGCCGACCGTCCACGACCTGCATCAGAATGGGCGCCTCTTCCCGCCGAACTATTTGCACGAAAGCTGGATGGATTATCTTTACTGGGACAGCGAGCTGGAGGAATAGGCCCGCCGGCTCACTCAGCCCCCGGAACGGCTGGCGGCCAGGACCTTGAGGCTGCGGATACAACCAGAGAATGAGTTTCCCGCAAGCAAATAAAAAAGCAAAATGGGTTTCATTTGCTTTTTTTTATTTTCTATTTTTCGGAATCTGGACTTTTCAAAGGGCTACGGGCGAAAAAACAAAAAATTCCTCCGCCGCCAAGTGGCGTATCAGGTTGTGCGCGAAACGTCTCATGCGTTCCGCTCTCTCCTTCATGTACTCTCCTGTCGCCGCTCGCGCTGCCGGGACCTAAGGGTTCCGATCAAATAATACGATAGATTGTTGTTTTTGCCAAGGATTTGTCCGACCGGGATGCGGGGTAAGTATTAAGCTTGCCAATGACTTCACGCGAAAAGCCTGAAACGGACTGGCTGCAAGGCGGAAAGGCCCGCGTAAGGTTTCACCCTGCGTGTCCCCACACGGTTTGAGCGCTGACGCGCCCCTTCGCGCGGCGGGCGCCGGATTGACCCTGTCAGTTGCGCAGCGCCTCTCCAAGTCGCGACCGCCGATTCCGACCATCGCCTGCCCAGGCCTAGGCCTAGGCCTGGGGCGTAGGCCTGGGCGTAGGCCTGGGCGTAGGCCTGGGCGTAGGCCTGGGCGTAGGTCCATTTCATTTTTGGAAAAAGAGTTGACAACGACGCAAAAATAGTCTCCCATAAATTTAAGTGGAAATAAAGGGGACGATCTTGAGACCTCATGGAGAAGACGCCGACCTGACCTCGCGTCGCACCCGCCGCAATATGATGGCGATGGGCGCTATTGCTGGGACCGTGGTCCTAGCCAAGACCGCTGCGTTAGCCTGCCCGCCCGCTCTGTGTAAGACCAACTGCTTCCTAAAAGGCACGAAGATTGAAACCGCCGAGGGCGAGCGCAAGATCGAAGAGCTCAAAATCGGCGATTTGCTGCTGACGATGTTCGGCGGACTGCGTCCTGTCCAATGGATCGGGCGCTATTCGTTCAAGAAGAGCTATCCGTCGAAGCCGTGGATGAAGGACGCGCTGCCAGTTCACATCGCGCGGTCCGCTCTCGCTCCCGAGGTTCCGAAGGCCGACCTCTACGTGACGGGTTCCCATAGCCTATTGATTGACGGCGTATTGGCGCCTGCCGAGACGCTGATCAACGGCGTGACCATCACCCGCTACGCGGCGCGCGAATACGATGAACTGGAGTACTTCCATATCAAGCTAGAAACTCACGACGTAATTTACGCCGAAGGGGCTCCGGCGGAGACCCTATTCACCGTGGACAAATCAGCGGTGAATTTCGCCGACTATCTTCGTCAATATGGAACGCCGACGACGGAGGGAGCTCGCTGCGCTCCGCTCATTCCTGTTGGCGGACGGGACGAACTAAAGTCGAGATTCCTAAGCGCTCTCTCGCCTTGGATCGATCTCCGAAATCAGGCTGACGTGGTTCGCGACCGCTTGGAGGAACAGGGACTCAACCTTTCGCGGCTCTCAGAGCCGGCTTAGCGAGACCCTCGCTCGACAGACGCTAGGCCTCGCCTCACAGCTTCTCGGTCGGTGAATGCGGGAAGCGAGGCTCCTTAAAAATCCCTGGAGGATGATTCGCAGTGTCTAAACGTAATCTCGTGACCATGATTGCCTCCATGACCGCGGTCATACTTGCGACTTGGTCGGCCGCAAATGCAACGGTCTATAACTTCAAGTTTACGTCGCTCTCGGAATCTGTGATCGGACAGTTGACCGTCGACACATCCGATAACGAAGTGACGAATATAACCGGGACGCTTTCCGGGACCGTCAACGACACGATCAGCGGGATCATCACCGATCCGTCCTTCCCCAATCCCGTCTCTCTCGCAGACGGGGCTTTCATCTATGACAATGTGTTCTATCCCGGCCAGGCCTCGCTTGTGGACCAGTATGGCGTCGTGTTCACCACTGCTGGGAACCCAGGCGGTTACTGGAACCTCTGGAGCGGCGCGCCGGGCGACTATTCACTTTACAGAGTCGACCGCCGCTGGCGACTATCCGGTCGCTATAGACGGAGGAAGCATGGATCCGGCCCCAGTTCCGGAGCCTTCGACCTGGGCGATGATGCTGATGGGGCTAGCTGGCGTCGGCTTCGCGGCCTACCGCCGGGGCCGGAAGGACCGTCTCGCGCCGACGTTCATGTAGCTTCTTAGACCTTTGGCATCCCGAGGCAGCCGGTGGCCGGATAGCGGGTTGGGTCGGTTTGCCCGTTCACCAGGCGGTCATCGAATGGCCGCTTTTGCGCACAGCCCCCCGCTTTGTCGCCCCTGAGCGACGACCGGATAGGACTGAGACCCGGTCAAACGGGATTTGGTATTGACCCCCGCCTAGGCCGCCAGCGCGCCCGCCATCCCGCGATAACAGCGAAATTGAGCGCGTTTCACAGCGTGCCGAGCGGCCGAGGAGGTTAGACGGCAAAGTCGCAGGACCCGCGACGAAAGGTATTCGACGTCCGATGCTGACGCCGTCCCGCTGAGCCGTTCGCCGCGGAGACGACGGAGACGAACTGCCCGAACTGGCGGACGATGGTCAGAATGGCGATGGTGAGCAGAGCGTCTCGCTCGGCGCCCGCGCTCAAGAGCAGTTCCGCGATGCGGCGACAATCGTCCATCGTCGCCACGCAGGGCGGACAACCCTCAATTCGACATATTTAGCAGGAGCTTGTGGACAAGCAGCTCGCGCTGATATGAGCGGTTCGTACTAGAATTATTAACCATCGGCGTGAAGGACGGGGGACTAGGACATCTCTCGGGGGAGAGAGAGACATCGGATGCAAGGACTTCGAGCCCATGGAAGGCACGGCAAAGCGGCAAGTGAAAGCTGAAGAAATGCTCGCGGAATTGAAGCGGGCGCTGAAATCGTCAACGCCTGCGCCTAACGCTCCGCCCCCCTCCGCGTCGACGGCAGCCAGGTCCACCTCCCCGGCCCGGGACAATCGCCAATCGCAAATTGACAGGGAAAGCGACCACACCGTTAAGGCGAAGGCCGACCGCTCGAACGGACAGCCGCCGGACCTTGAAAAGTCGACTAGGCCCAGCTCCCGACGCTGGACACTGACAGCGGGAGCGATCGCGCTGGCGAGCGCAGCCGTGGTTGGCACGAGCTTTGCCCTTATGAACAAGGCTTCCGACCTGCCGGAGCGCGAACCCTCCGTGGCTGCGACAGAGGCGCCGGTCAGGTCGCAAAACGAGCGGCTTCTTAAGCCCTCGAACGATTCCCGCTCGCTGATCGAGGGCAGCCGGCAGGCTGCGCCTTTGCAAACCGGCAACTTGGAAACGCTGCCCGACGCCAGCACAGCTCCAGCAATCAACGGCTCGATTTCAGCTCACGGGAAAGCGGAAGTCGACACGCCGAATCTTGCGTCTTCGGGCTTAGAGACGACGGCGCCCGCATTCACCCCGATTCCGCCGAGCACACCGGCCATCCTGGCGCCCTCGCAAGTGATCAGGTTGGACGGCACACCGATCGCAACAGCGCCGTCCACACCCGCTTCGACCGTTTCAGCGCCGCCTCTGGCTCAGACGCCGAAGACAGAGGCCCCGTCGGCAGCCCGGCAAACGGTCAAGCCGGACAAGGCGTCAATCGCGACAGCGCCGCGCACTTCCGCTTCGACCATTTCAGCGCCGCCTCTGGCTCAGACGCCGAAGCCGGCGGCGCCCTCGGCAGCCCCGCAGATGGTCAAGCCGGACAAGGCGTCAATTGCGACAGCGCCGCCCACTCCCGCTTCGACCATTTCAGCGCCGCCTCTGGCTCGGATGCCGAAGCCGGCGGCCCCCTCGGCAGCCCCGCAGATGGTCAAGCCGGATAACGCGTCAATTGCGACAGCGCCGCCCGCTCGGGCTTCGACCGATTCGGTGCCCCCTCCGGCTCAGAGGCCGAAGCCGAACGCAACGCGGACAGCATCCGTGCCGAGCGAATCGGCCGAGCGATCGACGCCCAAGATCAATTCAATGAAGAAGCCGCCCGAGAACCGATCAGTGCAAAAGCCTGCAAAGAGCACCAAAGCCTCGGCAAAATCTGTTCGTCCGGCTGAGCGACAATCGACCCAGCCCGCGCCGCCGAAAGAAGCGGAGCCAACGCCTGAGCCCCCGCAAGGCGCCGGCAATCCGACTGCGGCTGGCGCCTGCCAAGGCGCCGTCGGTTCAGCAGCGGGTCGCTGATGGAGTGACGCACGCATTCGGCTACCTAGTGCATTTGCCGGGCGCTCTCGTTCCACACCTGGGCGGTTCAAACCCCGATGCTCATTAAGAGTGACGCAGTTTGGTGTGAACCCGGCGCGCGCGCAATCGGCGGGATCTGCGGATGGGCTGGGCTAAAGCGCGGCTCGCATCATGCCCTAACGATCCGCGCGTGACGCCGCGCTCGCCACAATAGCGCTACTCAATGAACGGCCGCCTCGAAGGCCTTAATCGCTTTCTGCATCAGGGGCGGAGGAACCGCCTTTCGCTTAATCAGCGTCGCTCGGCCTGCCGCCGACAGTTCTTGCTGCGGGACTAGTCGCTCCGTCGAGGAGCGCGGTTACGGCTGTCGGTCCTGCTCGCTCTGTCGCCATTCACTTCGACTGGATCATTATATGAAGACCGTAAATGATTGGATTCACAAAGCTAATCGCGTGGCTCAGCCCTAGCGTGTTTCCTACGGACCGACGTTGACTCCTCGCGCAGCATTGCGGAGGCGGCGGCGACCCGTTGCCAGACTGCGCGACCGTCATCGTCCCCGCGCGCCGCGCAATGATCAGCCTTCTCCTCAGCCACCAGCGCCGCCCGATTGCCGAACCGGTGCTTGAGCGCCCTCGCGTGAATTTCGATGGCCTGATCCAAAGACACGTTCATTGAGCCCCGCCCTGCCCTGTCGCAAAGTTGTCATATAGCGACCGCCGACGCTCGTCTCAAATCAACTTGGTAGGAGTTGAAGGCCCTGCGCCCCTGCGATGGACCCGCTGAGCGACCGGGGTGGTCGACAACTCGGCCGAGGGCGGGGTCAGCCTATTGCTGCGACGCGCGGAGCTCGCCGGGGCTTGTCTGAGCGGGCGCGGCGCCCTTGAAGACGCCGCCGAACAATTGCGCAAGGTCCTCGGCGGCCGCGGCGGCCGTACGCGCAACCCATCCGTGCTCCGCCTGCGGGGGACTCTCGGCGGCGGCCCCTGTCGGGCCCGGCGCCGCGGGACTGGCTATGGCGATGTCGGGGATCGGCATTGGCGGCAAGGGCGCCGTAAGGGCGGCCGCTCGCGCCAGAAGTTCGCTGTCGTCGTATATCGGCGATAGCCCCTCCGCCAGCGCGAGCGCGCCGGTCGGCGCGCGGTCGACGCCGGAGGTGATGATCTGCGGCAGGAGTCCGTGCTGCGGGGCTGGGCCGAATCCCTTGTTCGACGGGGGGATAAAAGCCGGCTGCCCTGAGGCCGAGGCGAGGACGATATCAGCCGGACGAACTGGAGGCAGGGGGGCGTCGGCGAAGGCAAGGGCAGCGAGATCGGCCGGCCTTCGCGGCGGCAAGGGCGCCAGAATCTTCAGCCCGGCGCTGCTAGGCGGCTCGTCTGGCGCCGCATCGCTGGCCACGTTGGGCTGCTCTAGCTCCGCAACGGCCTGCGGCTTGGCGGGCGGCGTCGGCGCCGATTCGACTGCGCTGGCGTACGTCGGGCCGGTCGGCAGGTTACGCTTGGCCTTCGCCACCGCCTCCGGCCCGGAAGCGGGCGCCTGCGGCTTGGCGGCCGGCGCCGGTTCGGGCGCGCTGGCGTAAGCCTGACCGGTCGGCAAATCGCGCTTGGCCTTGGCGACCGCCTCGGGCCCAACGTCGGCGACCTCGACTGGCGGCTGCTGCGGCTGCGGGCCGCCGCTTCGGCCGCCGCGCGCGTTGCCGCTCGTCGCCACAGTGGTCGTCGCTTCCTGGCCGCCCAACTCTTCCGCATCGTCGGCGCCGCCGCCGCCGAACAGCCAGGAGAAGAGCCCACCAATTCCGCCGCCACGCGCCACTTGCACCTCGCCGCCGCGCGCCTCGATCTCGGCGCGCGCCTGCTCATAGCCAGGCATCGGCTGGCCGTCGGCGGGGATGAACACGGTCTTTCCGTCAGGGAATAGCCGGGTCAGCGCATCGCGGCTCATGCGCGGCCAATACCGGACCGAGCCGCTGTCGATATGCACCCAGGGAGTCATGCCGGTCGGATAGAAGCCGACGCCCCCGGCCTGCATGCGCATGGCGATGTCGCGGATGCGCCCGGTGCCGACGTCGAGAAAATGCGCGTCGATCGCCTTGCCTTGCATATGCATCGAATGCTCGGCCACCTGTCGCGAGCGCCTACGCAGCATCGCATTGGTCTGCGGCGACCGGTAGCCGGACAGGACGTCGACTGGCTGCGTCGAGCCGGACTCGCGATAGACCTCCCAGATGATGTCGAACAGATGCGGGTCCATCTTGGTCGGCTCGTTCAGCCGCCAATCCCGGCAGAACCAGTTCAGCTTATCGAGCACCGCCTGGTCATAGAGGCCGTTGACCATGAAGGTGAACGAGCCGGATTCGTTGGTGTGCTGGTCCGAAAGAATGATAGTACGCGTGTCGCCGTTGGCGACCGCCAACTCTGTCGAGTTCGGAACCAGCCAGCCGACCGTGAACGCCGCCGCCACCGCCAGTTGCGCCGCCGCTCCGCCGCGGCCGACGCACTTGCTCAGGTTAAAACCCGCCAATAACCCATCCTTCCCCAACACGTCACGACCGGCGGCGAAGCCGGCGGACTGTGCCTAGTCCCATGTCCTACGCTTACGCTTTTGCCGGCCTCTCCCGCCGACCTTACGCGACCTCCCGAGCGCCCGTCCTGGCGCTCCTTGTTCGCATTGTGACGCTCGCGTCACAGTTAAGGCAAAAAGCGATCTATTTGGCGTATAGCCCGATGCCGTCTTCCTTTCAATCTGACTTCATCTGGCGAGCATGCCCTCGACCTTGCGAATCAGCCCATAAACGTCTGGACGCTCCTTGAGATCGCCGAATTCGTCAACGAAATCAGTAAAGTACTCGATGTGAATGGGCAGCGGGCGAGGCAGGAAGACGGTGCGCTTTTTTCCTCCGATCGCCGCTTCAATTCGCTCATCCGTCCAGCCGGTTGATTCGCCGCCAAGGACGAGCACGGCCAGGCTCTGCGGGTCTTCGACGCGAATGCAGCCGTGGCTAAAGGCGCGGGTTTCCTCGTCGAACAGCTCCTTCGACGGCGTGTCGTGCAGATAGATCGCGTGGTCGTTCGGAAACATGAAGGCGAAACGCCCGAGCGCGTTGTCGTCGCCGGGTAACTGGCGGACGGTCAGCCGGCCGCCCACGCTCTTCACCTCGTAGCCGCGCCGGCTCAAGGCGCCCAGCTTCGACATCATTTCCTTCTTGATGATGGAGTCGGGCACCTGCCAGGACGGATTGATCAGCACGTAGCGCATGACGTTGGAGAAGATCGGCGTCGGCGTCTCCGGTTTGCCGACGATGACGCGCGCCTGATGAATGACCCTGTCGCCGTCAAGCACCGCGAGCGAGAAGTCGGCGAGATTGACCTCGATCCGCCGTTCGCCCATGTCGCGCGGCTCCCAGCGCCACACCTCCATGTTCGCAAGGATCGCCGCCCGCTGGCGCGCGGTTGCGGCGGCGAATGTGGAGCTCACGGAGGCGGGTAAGATGTGGGGGCTGAGGGCCCGCTTGATCCGCCGTGGAGCGCCCTCGTCCTGAAGATCAAGCAGCGGATCGGGATCAAGATCGGCGCTGAGCGCGCGCGGGAGCCGCCCAGCGACGCCGGGAGCATCGAGGCGCATGAGCTCGTCCCGCAGCGCGCGGTAGCCCCGCTGCGGCGGGTTGAAATCGGCGAGCCGTTGGGCTGGATCTGGGGCCAAGGCGGTTTCCGCCAGAGCTACGCCAGGATCGACGACGCTCGGCCTCGCGAAGATGAGCGGCGAGACACGGGAAGGAACGACCCGCGACCCGGTCGCCTGCTCGGCATAGGCGACTACCGCCGAAGCAATGACCGTTTCGGCTTCCGCGATCGCATCCGGGTCGAGGCCGGACCCGAGATCGCGCGGCAGAGCGAAAGCGGACAGGTTGAGGCCATCGTCGGAGGCGCGTCGAAGTTGGGTTAGCGCCGCCCGCCCTATGTCGGTCAGGCCATTTTCGCTAGCCCATACCGGCGCGTAAGAGCGCCCGGCGTAGAAGGCGGCGATCGCCCCGCGCGCGGCGCGCCAGTCGCCGCTGCCCAGCGGGTTGCGCTTATCGCCGCGCGCGACGAGCCGTCCCATGGCCGCTCGCAGCGCGCTTTGGAGTGGCGAGAGCCCAGGCCCGGCGGTGGGATCGTAGATGACCGACAGCGGGTTATCCGGAGGGGCTGCATCCACCGCCTTCGCAGTTTCGGTCGAGCGACCACCGTCATCGCGAGCGGAAGCGTAGCGATCCAGGGATGAAGGGCCGAAGCGGCCGCTCTGGATCGCCGCGTCGCTTCGCTCCTCGCGATGACGATTCCATACGAATGCAGCAGGCGCTCGCTCCGGTGCGGGGTCGAACCTCGGCTCGGCTGACGAGGCGACGTCCGGCGCCGGGTCTCGAGCGCTGCGTGCGTTGAAGACGGCGACCAAAGGGCTTGTGTCGGCGACGTCGCCGAACTTAAGCGGCGGCTCAGGAGAGAGGACCAGCGAAGGTTCGGCGAAGGCGAGGCTTGCGGCGCAGGTGATCGCCACGGCGGTCAAGCCCGTCAGCAGAAACGTGCGCACGCTTCCGCGCCCGAACGCGCTCATCCTCCGCTCCGACCATCGCCGCTTCGCCTGCATTATGCCGCAGCGTCGCCAAGCATGTCATCATCGGCGATCCCGATGTCCTTCATCTTGCGGTAGAGCGTGGAGCGTCCTATGCCGAGCTTGCGCGCCATTTGCGACATTTGTCCGCGATAATGGGAGAGCGCGAAGCGGACGACCTCTGTCTCGATCTCCTCCAGCATACGCACGTCGCCGCTGTCGTTGATCAATCTAAGCGAATGCGGATCGCGCGGATCATGAGCGACCGGCCGGAAGCCGACAGAAACCGCTGGATCGGCGGCGATCGGGGTCGGGGCCGGCGGGATGCGCACATCGTAGCCCTCGACCTGCGCGGCGATCTGGGGAAATTCCGCGGTCGTCAATTCATCGCCATCGGCCAATACGACAGCGCGAAACATTGCGTTCTCGAGCTGGCGAACGTTTCCCGGCCAATCATAGGCGGTCAGCATCGCGAGCGCGTCATTGGCTAGCCCACGGATACGCTTGCCCTCCTCGACGCAGAAGCGGGCGAGAAAACGCATGGCCAGATCCTGCACGTCGCAGAGGCGGGCTCTTAAGGGGGGAATGGAGATCGGGAACACGTTGAGGCGATAGAAAAGATCCTCGCGGAAGCGGCCCGCCTTGACGAGTTCGATCAGGTTCTTGTTGGTCGCCGAGACGAGGCGGAAATCGACCTTGACCGGGCGCCGCGCGCCGACCGGATCGATCTCGCCCTCCTGTAGCGCGCGCAAGACTTTGACTTGAGCCTCAGGCGGCAGTTCGCCGATCTCGTCCAGGAACAGCGTGCCGCCATTGGCCTCGGCGAACTTGCCCACGTGCCTGTCGACAGCCCCCGTGAAGGAGCCTTTCTCATGCCCGAAGAGGATGGATTCGACCAGCGTCTCGGGCAGCGCGCCGCAATTGACGGTGACGAAGGGTTTGCCTCGTCGCTCCGAGCCGCCCTGGATGGCGCGCGCCATCAATTCCTTGCCGACACCCGATTCGCCTTCGATGAGCACCGGTATGTTCGACTTGGCGGCGCGCTCGGCGAGCCGGATGGTGCGCGCCATCGAATCCGAGCGAGTGACGATGTCGCGGAAACTGAGTTCGCCCGCGTTGCGCCGCGTGGCGCGCCTCAGTTCGTCCTCGAGCGCATCGACGCGCAGCGCGTTGCGGATCGACACTTGAAGTCGTTCGGCGCCGACCGGCTTGACCACGAAATCCGTCGCGCCGGCGCGCATGGCGGAGATGACGACCTCGATCGAGCCATGCCCCGTCTGAACGATCGCGGGGATGGCGAGATCGCGCTGGCGCATCCGCGCCAGCACCCCCATGCCGTCGAGATCGGGCATGACCAGGTCAAGGATCAAGAGATTGATCGGCGGCCGGTCGCTCGCCTCGAGACGCGTAAGCGCCGCTTCGCCCAATTCCACGCATTCGGCGTCGTAGCCAAATCGCCTGGCCATCGCCTCGAGCAAGCGTCGCTGAATAGGATCGTCATCGACAATGAGTATGAGAGCGGTCATCGTCCCCCGTCGCCGGCGTTGGCGCCGCGCATTGCGGCACATTGTGGCATCACGGTAAATGCGATGTTAACGCCGTCCCGTTCCGACCCACCCGTGTCCGCAAAAGCGCCGCTTTGTGGGCGCCAAACCATCGTGAAGCGTTAGCGGCAGCCTAATACCGAGGCTTGATTGATGAGTTCCAAGTCCCATTCTTCCAGTTCCAAGTCCCATTCTTCCGATGTCGCTTTGTCGCCCTCGCCTGCCCACGCGGATCTTGGCGCGCTGCCGAAATGGCGCCTTCAGGACTTGTATGATGGCATGGACTCGAGCCATTTCGCCGTGGATCTTAAGCGCGCGGAGCGGGAAGCCAAGGTCTTCGCGGAGGCTTATCGCGGCAAGCTCGATGAGCTGGCCGACCGGCCCGATGCGGGCGAGACCTTGGCCGCGGCAGTTAAGGCCTACGAGGCGCTGCAGGATTTGACCGGGCGCATTATGGCGTATGCGTCGCTCCTTTACGCTTCCGACACCAGCAATCCAGCGATTGCGAAGTTTTACGGCGACGCGCAGGAGCGGGTGACCGCGCTCGCGGGCGACGTCTTGTTCTTCGAGCTCGAACTTAATCGCGTCGACGACGCAAAGCTAAACGCCGCGATGGCGGCGCCGGCCCTTGGCCATTACCGGCCCTGGCTCGAGGACATCCGCAAGGAGAAGCCGCATCAGCTCGCCGACGACCTCGAACGATTGTTTCTCGACAAATCCGTAAGCTCAGCCGCGGCATGGAACCGGCTGTTCGACGAGACTATGGCGGCGCTCAGGTTCGATTTCGAAGGCGAGAGCCTGACGCTCGAGCCGCTGCTCGCGAAACTCATGGATCCGGACGCGAAGATCAGGGAGACGGCGGCCAATGCGCTCGCCGCCACGCTCGGCGCCAATCTGCGTCTCTTCGCTCTCATCACCAACACGCTGGCGAAGGACAAGGAGATCTCGGATCGCTGGCGCAAGTTCAAGGACGTCGCCGACTCGCGCCACCTCGCCAATCGCGTCGAGCCCGAAGTTGTCGAGGCGCTCGTCGCGGCGGTCACTGACGGCTATCCGCAACTATCGCATCGCTATTATGCGCTCAAGGCTCGCTGGTTCGGCAAGGCGCGGCTTGACCATTGGGACCGCAACGCCCCGCTGCCGAACGCGCCGCGCCGTGTCTACAAGTGGGAGGCGGCGCGCGACATGGTGCTTGGCGCCTATAGCGCATTTTCCCCGCGCATGGCCGATATCGCGCGACGCTTCTTCGACGAAGGCTGGATCGACGCGCCGGTCAGGCCCGGCAAGGCGCCCGGCGCTTTCGCGCATCCGACGACGCCGTCCGCTCATCCCTATATTCTCGTCAACTTCCTCGGCAAGGCGCGTGACGTGACGACGCTTGCGCATGAGCTTGGGCACGGCGTTCATCAGGTGCTGGCCGGCGTCAACGGCCCCCTGATGGCGCCGACGCCGCTGACGCTCGCCGAAACGGCTTCCGTCTTCGGTGAGATGCTGACCTTCCGCTCGATGCTCGTCACAACTCCCGATCCCGTCGAGCGCAAGGCAATGCTGGCGAGCAAGGTCGAGGACATGCTCAATACGGTGGTCCGCCAGATCGCGTTTTATAAGTTCGAGCGGCTTGTTCACGTTGAACGGCGCAACGGCGAATTGACCACCGAGCAAATCAGCCAGTTTTGGATGAACACGCAGTCCGAGAGCCTCGGCCCGGCGATTGCGCTCAGACCCGGCTATGAGACCTATTGGGCCTATATCGGGCATTTCATTCATTCCCCGTTCTACGTCTATGCCTATGCGTTCGGCGATTGCCTGGTGAATTCGCTGTACGGGGTTTACGAGCGCTCAAGCGACGGATTCGCCGAACGGTATCTCGCGATGCTCGCCGCCGGCGGCTCCAAGTCCTATTCCGAACTGCTCGCGCCGTTTGGCCTCGACGCGAAGGACCCCGGCTTCTGGAAGATCGGCCTTTCGGTGATCGAGCGCATGATCAGCGAACTGGAGACGATGGGGTAAGGTCAATTGTTGGCCCGACGCGCCGCTCGTAGTGCGCCGCCCTTTCATCAAAGCGCGCAAGCACGGCGCGCGCGGCCGGCGGCACGACGGAGACTTCCCAGTTCTGACCAGCGAAGGCTTTCACCGCGTCCCGTGACGCGAATCGCATCAGCGTCATGAACTCGACCTCGGCCTCGAGCGGGCGCCGGAACAGCTCGAGTCCCTCCAATCCCGCGATTGCCTTTCCGAGAATGCCGGGGAAGATCGTCGCCCTGATGAGCTCATCGTAGCGGTCCGCGTTCTCCGCATCCGTCCAGCCCCGCCATACGCGTAAGATCATCATTCCCTCCGTGCCGCGCCGCCGTTCCCTCGAAGGACATGGCGCGAGCGAGTTGCATAGCGGGACGGCTCGCTCGGGTCTTGGGAAAAATTGCCATTTTTGCCGCACCTCGCGGACAGCGTTAGCCTTCATCCAAGGAGGACTTGACCGGACGGATTCGTGATCCTAGGCATGAACTTAGTCCAGTGGAGTTAGTCCATGCGCACCGTCAATATCCACGAGGCCAAAACCAACCTGTCGCGACTGGTCGACGCCGCCGCCAAGGGCGAACCCTTCATCATCGCCAGGGCCGGAAAGCCGCTCGTCAAGGTTGTCCCGGTCGATACGCCTCAAGCCAAGAAGCGCTTCGATTTCATGGCCGGCCAGTTTACGGTCCCGGATGATTTCGACACGATGTTTCAGGACGAGATCGAGGAGATGTTCGGCGTCGGGGAATGAGGCTGCTGCTGGATACGCATGTCCTTCTCTGGTCCATATCGGAAAGTCGAAGGCTCTCCGGTCCAACCCGCGAACTCCTCGCCCGAAAGGAGAACGAGCTCGTTTTCAGCGTCGCCAGCCTCTGGGAGGTGGCCCTCAAGACGGCTCAGGGTAGGCCCGACTTCCGCGTGGATGTTTCCGTCATGCGCCGCAATCTCGTCGAGAACGGCTACGAGGAGCTGCCGGTCACGAGCGCCCATGTGGCAGGACTCGCCGGCCTGCCCGCCACCCACAAAGACCCGTTCGACCGCATGCTGGTCGCGCAGGCGCTGGTCGAGGGGATCACGCTCGTGACGTCCGACGCGTCGGTGGCGCGCTATCCCGGCCCAGTTCGGCGCGTGTGACCGGGAGCGCGACGTCTCCGGGGCTGCACAAGCAGGCCCCGCGGCCTATATGTCCTCCATTGCCGCAAAGGGAATCCTGCTTGGATCACGACAACGAAGCCAATCGCCTGAGCGCGAGGGCCACGCGATACGCGCGCCTCGGGGTCAACGCCGGCGCGCTCGCGGCGCGCGTCGGCGTCAATCGGCTGCGCGGGGGCGGGCGCGAGACAGACGCCAGGGCGCTCGCTTCCGCCTTGGGCTCGATGAAGGGCCCGCTGATGAAGGTCGCGCAGATGCTGACGACCATCCCCGACGCCGTACCGGCGGATTTCGCCGCCGAATTGACGAAGCTCCAATCGCAGGCGCCGCCGATGGGAGCCTCGTTCGTGCGCCGCCGCATGCAGGCCGAGCTTGGGCCAAATTGGCGCGAGCGCTTCGCCGAATTCGACTTCAAGCCCGCGGCTGCCGCGTCGCTCGGCCAGGTGCATCGCGCTATGAGCCTGACCGGCGATCGGCTCGCCTGCAAGCTGCAATATCCGGAGATGGCTTCGGCGGTGGAGACGGATCTCTCGAACCTCGACCTCTTGTTCTCGCTGCATCGGCGCGCGAGCGCCGCGATCGACACGCGCGAGATCGCGCGCGAGATCCGGGAGCGGGTGCGCGAAGAACTGGACTACCAGCGCGAGGCGAAAATCGCCCGGCTCTATCGGGTCATGCTCGCCGACCGCCCTTTCGTACGCGTGCCGCGGGTCGAGGAAAGCCTGTCGACGCGGCGCCTCTTGACGATGCACTGGCTCGACGGCGAGCCGCTCGGCGCCTTCGAGGCCGCGGCGCAGGAAGCGCGCGACGCCATCGCCGTCGGCCTGTTCGACGCGTGGTGGCGTCCGTTCCTGCGCTACGGCGTCATTCACGGCGATCCGCATCTCGGCAATTACACGGTCGTGCGCTCGCGCCTTGAGCGCCACGTCGATGGTGTCAATCTCTTCGACTACGGCTGCGTGCGCATCTTTCCGCCGCGGTTCGTGCTTGGCGTCGTCGAGCTTTACCGGGGGTTCAAAACCGGCGACGAGGCGCGCATCGCGCAAGCTTACGAGATGTGGGGCTTCTCCGGCCTCAGCCGCGGCGCGCTTGAAGCCATGAATATCTGGGCTCGGTTTCTCTGCGGGCCGATCCTCGACGATCGCGTGCGCACGGCGGCGGATGGCGTAAAACCGTCAGAATACGGCCGCCGTGAGATCGGCCAGGTGATGCGCGCCTTGAAGGCCGAGGGAGGCGGCCTGCCAGTGCCGCGAGAATTCGTGTTTCTCGAGCGGGCGACGATCGGTATCGGCAGCGCCTTCCTACGCCTTGGCGCGCGGCTCAACTTTCATCGCCTGTATGAGGACGCAATCGTCGGCTTCGACGAGGACGCGCTCGCGCGCCGGCAGGCCGGAGCGCTTGAGGCTGTGGGGCTCCCACCCTCTCCCCATAGCCCGTCGGGGGACGGGGGTCCTCCCGGACGGCGCGGCCGCATATAGTCGCGGTGAGGGAGGGATAAGCATGCGCCGCACTCAGGTCGCGATTATCGGCGGCGGTCCGGCTGGCCTGCTCCTCTCGCATTTGCTGCACGGCCATGGAATCGACAGCGTCGTGCTCGAGCGGCAGACGAAAGCCTATGTGCTGAAACGCATTCGCGCCGGCGTGCTCGAATTCGGCTCCGTTCAGGTGCTGCGGAATTCGGGCGCCGGCGAGCGGATGGACCGCGAAGGCCATGCGCATGACGGAAGCTTCATCGTCTGGCAGGACCGCGAGCCATTTCTCATCGACACCAAGACACACGCCGGCAGACCGATGTGGTCACATGGCCAAACCGCGATCACCGAGGAACTGTACCGGATCCGGAAACGCGACGGCGGACGGATCGTTGAAGAGGCGGAGAACGTCCACCTCCACGACATAGCCAGCGCCGCGCCCAAGGTGACCTTCCGAAAGGGCGGCGTGGCCGAGACTTCTCGAATGCGACTTCATCGCCGGCTGCGACGGGTTCCACGGCGTGTCGCGGCAGAGCATTCCGCAATCTGTGCTCAGAATCTTCGAGCGCGCCTATCCGTTCGGCTGGCTCGGAATCATGTCCGAAACGCCGCCGGTCGGCGAGGTCATCTACGCGCGGCACGAGCGAGGCTTCGCGCTTGCCTCGCTGCGCAATCCGATGCTGAGCCGCTATTACATCCAGTGCGCCCTCGACACGCGGATCGAGGATTGGCCGGATGAGCGGTTCTGGGACGAATTGAAACGACGGTTTCCGGACGACATCGCCCGCAAGATCATAACCGGGCCCTCGATCGAAAAGTCGATCGCGCCCTTGCGCAGTTTCGTCGCCGAGCCAATGCGTTACGGGCGGCTGTTTCTCGCCGGGGACGCAGCGCATATCGTGCCGCCGACCGGGGCGAAAGGCCTCAATCTCGCGATCTCCGACGTCTTCTACCTCGCGCGCGCTTTCGCGGCGCATTTCTCAACGAGCGACGACCGCTATCTCGAGAGTTACTCGGATATGGCGCTGCGACGGGTGTGGGCGTCAGAGCGTTTCTCCTGGTGGCTGACCAATTTGCTGCACGTGTTTCCCGACGATGACGCCTTCGAAACCCGGATCAAGCTCAGCGAATTCGATCATCTCCTGCGATCGAAGCACGCCGCAGCCGTGGTCGCCGAACAATATGCCGGACTGCCGTTCGAGGATTGAGCGCCGTCAAAGGCGCGACAGGATTGGCAGCCTCGGCCCAATCGCGCAATTGAGCTGGATAAGCAGGATCAGCGTGATTCCGAGCGTCACGTTAAGCAGGCCCGCAAGCGCGCCGATCGCGTAGAGCGACTGCGCCACAGCGATGCGCCGCTTGACGGCGCGCGAGACATCGTCGTGCGCTTCCTCCCGGATAAGTTTCGCGCTGTCGGCGCACGACCATGTGGCGTAGAGGCACGCGCCGAGGAGGCCGATATTGACCCAGTAGACGAGAAACGCGGTGCGGAACGTCAGGAAATCGGCGAGCAGCCTGGTCGAGAACGGCAGCACGGTGACGACGGCGAGGAAAAGGAAATGCAGCCAGGTGAGATCGCGGTTGGAACGTTCGAGCTGGTTGAGTTGCGTCTGCTGGCCGAGCCAGAAAATGCCGAGCGTCAAAAGGCTCAAGAGCCATGGCAGGAGCCTCGGCGCCGAAGCGGCAAGCGCGCGCAGGAGTTCGGCCTCCGAGTGGATGTCGATCGGCTCGGGTGTATGAAAGTCGAGCACCAATATGGTCGCCGCGATGGCGAACAGGCCGTCGCTGAGCGCCGCGATCCGCCCCACTTCGCCACCGGCTAAAATATTGTAGTGGGTCTGCATGGCGCGACCATCGCCTGCAGGCTGAGGTGGGTCAATCCGTGCATCGCGTTGTCAGGTCCGCGTTTGACTGTGAACCGCGTCCATTCGAGGATCGCGAGCGCAAGGCGAGAGGATTGGTGAAGGAGCAGCCGATGCCGCAGCCATTCACGTTGCTCGTGCCCGATAGCGATATTGCGGACCTGCGGGAACGGCTTGCACGCACCCGTTTTCCCGATTCAGCGCCGGGCGAGCCCTGGGCTTACGGGTCGAGCGTCGACTATCTTCGCAGCCTCGTCGACTATTGGCGCGGTCCCTTCGACTGGCGCGCGCAGGAGGCGCGCCTCAACGCCTTCCCGCAATTCAAGATGACGCGGCCCGACTATGACCTGCACTTTCTGCATGTGCCTGGAAAGGGCCCCAACTCGACGCCGATCTTGTTGATGCACGGGTGGCCGGGGTCCGTGTTCGAGTTCCTGGATTTCATTCCCCGCCTCACCGATCCGGCGAGTTTTGGCGGCGATCCGGCCGACGCTTTCACAGTCGTCGCGCCGTCGCTGCCGGGCTATGGGCTCTCGTTCCGCCCTGGGCAGAGGCGCTTCGGCGTCGAGGAGATCGCGGATTGTTTCGCCGAGCTCATGACCGATACGCTCGGCTACAAGCGCTTCGCCGTCCAGGGCGGCGACTGGGGCGGCATTACCGCCGCGCGGATGGGCTACGCGCATGCGGATAAGCTGATCGGCGTTCATGTCAATTTTCTAGCCGTCCGCCGCGAGCCCGACAGGATCAAAAATCCGACCCCCGAGCAGCAAGTTTTTCTCAATGAGCTCAACCATTGGCTCAAGGAGGATGCCGCATATGCGGCGATTCAAGGCACCCGCCCGCAGACCCTGAGCTTTGGCCTGACCGATTCTCCGGCGGGGCTTGCGGCGTGGATCGTCGAGAAATTCCGCGCCTGGTCCGACTGCAATGGCGATGTCGAGAGCGTCTTCACGCGTGACCACATGCTCGGCAACATCAGCTTCTACTGGTTCACCGGCGCGATCGGATCGTCGTTCTACACCTATTACTTCCGCATGCATCGGCCCTGGATGATCCCTGAAGGCGCGGCCGTCACGGCGCCAACGGGTTACGCCGAATTCCCGCGCGAGATCCTGCATCCGCCGCGCTCGCTCGCCGAGCCAATGTTTACGAACATCCGCCGCTGGACGGTCATGAAGAAGGGCGGCCATTTCGCCGCCATGGAGCAGCCCGACGCCCTCGCTGGGGATGTGCGCGCCTTCTATCGTTCGTTGCGAAGCTGAGCCTACCCGCCGCGCTCGGCAAGCAGCCTGGCGATATGCGCGCGCAAGTCGGCGACGCCATCGCCGATACGCGCCGAGGTCAGCAGCACTTCCGGATAAGCGGCGACATGCTTGCGCAAGCCCTCGAGCGTCGCCGCGATGCGGGTGTCGCGGTCGGCGGCCTTCACTTCGTCGCCCTTGGTCAAGATGACAGCATACGACACCGCCGCGGCGTCGAGCGCGCGCATCGTCTCGTGATCGCTCTCTTTCAAGCCATGCCGGCCATCCACCAGCACAAAGACTCGGACGAGCGACGGACGGCCGCGCAGATAGTCGCGCGCGAGCTCGCTCCAGGACGCGGACTTCGATTTCGCCACTGCCGCATAGCCGTAGCCCGGCATGTCGACCAGACGAGCCTTGCCCCCGAGGTCAAAGAAGATCAACTCCTGCGTGCGGCCGGGCGTGCGCGACGTGCGTGCGAGCGTCGTTCGGCCGGTGAGCGCATTGATGAGCGACGACTTGCCGACGTTCGATCGCCCGGCAAACGCGATTTCGGGCGCGCCAATCGGCGGCAGGCCGTCGGCGCGCGCCGCCGCGAAGATAAATTCGCACGGGCCCGCGAACAGTTTGCGTCCGGCCTCGGTCCAGTCGGGAGCGACTGTCGCTTCGCTCATACGCTCGGCGTCTTGGCCGGGCTGGTCTTCTTCGGGAACAGCTTGAAGAGGTTGTCCCAGAGTTCAACCTTCACCCCGGCCTTGGTCATGATGTAGTACTGCTGGAGCACCGTCAGCGTGTTGTTCCAGGTCCAGTAGATAACGAGGCCCGCCGGAAACGTGCCGAGCATGAAGGTGAAGATGACCGGCATCCAGGAAAACATCTGCTTTTGAACCGGATCGGCCGGCTCGGGATTTCATCTTCATCTGGAAGAACATCGACACGCCCATGATGAGCGGCCAGATGCCGAGCGCGAGGAAATGGCCAAACACCGGCAGCGCGGTCGGCTCCCACGGGATCAACCCGAACAGGGTGAACACGTTGGTCGGATCGGGCGCGGAGAGGTCCCGGATCCAGCCGAAGAACGGCGCATGCCGCATCTCGATGGTGATGAAAATGACTTTGTAGAGCGCGAAGAACACCGGAATCTGGATCACCATCGGCAAGCAGCCGGCGACCGGGTTGACGCCCTCGCGCTTGAACAGCGCCATCTGCTCTTGCTGCTGCTTGACCTTGTCGTCGGGATAGAGGTCCTTTAGCGCCGCGATCTGCGGCTGGATCTTCTTCATCTTCGCCATCGAATTATACGAGCGATTGGCGAGCGGGAAGAAGGCGACCTTGACCAGTACCGTCACGATCATGATCGCGAGGCCGAAATTGCCAACAAATTTGTAGATGGTGTCAATCAACCAGTACATCGGCTGGGTAATGAAGTAGAACCAGCCCCAGTCGATCATCAGATTGAATTTCTTGATGCCGAGCTTGGCGGCGTAATCGTCGATCGTCGAGACTTCCTTGGCGCCGGCGAAGAGGCGTGTTGTGGTCTCGAACGTCGCCCCAGGCGCGACCGTCTGCTCCTTGCCGAGGAAATCGGCCTGATAGTCGACCGGCTCTGCGGTCCCGGTGGCCGAATAGCGGGCCTCGATCGGGGCAGTCTGGTCAGGGATGATCGCCGAGCCCCAATATTTGTCGGTGAAGCCAAGCCAGCCGCCATCGCCCTTGTAGGCCTCGACCTTGCCGGTCGCCTTGTCGATGGCGGCGTAGGTCGGCGCATGCTCCTGGCCGCCGATCACGCCTTCGAATCCCTCGTGCAGCACCGAGTAGCCGGCGACGTTCGGCCTGCCATGGCGCAGCACGAGCCCGTAGGGCTGCACCGTCGCTGGCGCCGAGCCCGAGTTCACGACCGAATCCGTGACCGTGAACATGTATTTGTCGTCGACCGCGATCTTGCGCTTGAAGACAAGGCCCTCGCCGTTGTCCCAGGTCAGCGTAACCGGCTGCGAGGGGGTCAGCGTCTGGCGATCGGCGGTCCAGACGGTGTCGAGATTGGGGGTCTTGCTCCCGGCCGGGCTTACAAATCCGGTCTCGGCCCAATAAGCGTCGGGCGCGCCCGGCGGTGTGAACAGTCTAACGTTCGGACTCTTCGGGTCGACCGTCTCGCGATAGCCCCTGAGGACAATATCGTCGATCCTGCCGCCCTTGAGGTTGATCGAGCCGCCGATGCTCGGCGTGTCGATGACCACGCGGGGGCTCGCCGCCAGGGCCTGGCTGACTGTCTCCGCCGCGGTCGTGGCCGGAGCGCCCGGCGGAACAGGGGCCCCAGGGAGCGCGGCGCGTGGCGCCGCGGGCGTAGCGCCCGGCTGCGCCTCGCTCGCCGGGGAGGAGACATTGGCCTGCGTTTGCGCCTGGTGCTGGCGCTGATACAAAGGACCGGCGTAGAAATATTGCCAGGCGACCATCACCAGGACCGACAGCGCGGCCGCGAGAAAAAGGTTCCTGATGTCCTCGGTGCTCATCTCGGCCTATCTTTGCCTTTCGGCGCTCCCGCGGTCGATCCACGCCCACGATCGTCCCCGCCGCGGCGCCGGGCGGCGCGGAAGGCGGTGCGGACATCGTCGACGAGCGCGGCGAAACGGCGGCCCAGCGCCTCGCGCCGGGCCATCAGCACGTAGTCGTGATCGCTCTCCGCCTCAAGAGGCGCGGCAGCGCGCAGGGCCTCTTTTAGCCGCCGTCGGACGCGATTGCGCTCGACCGCGCCGCCGACGCTTTTGGTCACCGTCAGTCCGACGCGCGCGGCCGAGTCTGCCGCTTTCCTGGCTTCGTCGCGACGGCGGAATTGCAATGTGAAAGTCTCGACCGGCGCGCGCCGTCCGCGCGAGACGCGCTGAAATTCGGCCCGCTTGGTCAGGCGACCTGGAAGTTGGCCTGCGCAGCCAGATCCGCCATCCTCATGCAAGGCGTCAAAGCTCCCTTCCCCGCCATCTTCGCCGACACGCGAATGGCCAAGACGGGGAGCGAGGCCGAAGGCGCGGCGATTCAGGCGCTGAGCTTCTTGCGGCCGCGCGCGCGGCGAGCGGCGATCACCTTGCGGCCGCCGACCGTCGCCATGCGGGCGCGAAAGCCGTGGCGGCGCTTGCGCACGATCTTGCTGGGTTGATAGGTCCGCTTCACGGGCTAGTCTCCGAATTCCAACCGTCGGCGGAAAATCGAGCGGCGCCCGATCTTAAACGCGCAAACGCCGACGCCGCCGCTACGTCAGAGACCAAGCGGCAGGCCGGAAAAATGAATGCGGCGCCTGACGCGCCGCTGCAAGGAGCGGGCTTATGCCGCGCCGGCGCGGCCAAGTCAATCGCAACTGCTACGGGACTCTACTGCACCTAGTGCGCGCAGTCGCGGTGCCCCGAATTGAGGCAGTTCTGCAATTTGCGCTGCTGGTCGATGTAATGGAAAGCCCAATAACCGAGCGCCGCAAGGACGACGACGACGATAATGGCGGCGATATTGCCGCGCCCGCTTGCCTGCGGTTCGTCCCCGTCCCCTTCGGACGAGGATTGGCTCACGCGGAGCGGCTCGAGGCGAGGCGCTCGACATCCCCGAGCGCCGCGATCGCCTTGGCGACAATGCCCTTCGCGTCGAGTCCTGCCGCGGCGTACATGCGCTCCGGCTTGTCGTGATCCTGGAATTTGTCGGGCAGCGTCATTGTGCGGACCTTAAGCCCGTTCTCGAGCGCGCCGGCGTCGCTGAGCAAGGTCAGCACATGCGCGCCGAAGCCGCCGGCCGCGCCTTCCTCGATAGTGATGAGGAGCTTGTGCGTCGCCGCCAACTTGAGAATGAGCTCGCGGTCGAGCGGCTTGGCGAAGCGCGCGTCGGCGACCGTGGTCGACAGGCCGCGCGCCGCCAGTTCGTCGGCGGCCTTGAGCGCTTCGCCGAGCCTAGCGCCGAGCGACAAGATCGCGATCCGCGCGCCCTCGCGCACGACGCGGCCCTTGCCGATTGGCAAGAGCTCGCCCTGCTGCGGCAGCTCAACGCCGACGCCCTCGCCGCGGGGATAGCGAAGCGCAATCGGCCCCGAATCGTGGGCCGCGGCGGTCGCAACCATATGGACGAGTTCGGCCTCGTCGGAAGCCGCCATCACCGTCATATTCGGCAGACAGGCAAGATAGGCGATGTCGAAGGCGCCCGCGTGCGTCGCGCCGTCCGCGCCGACGAGCCCAGCGCGATCAAGAGCGAAGCGAACCGGCAGGTTCTGGATCGCCACGTCATGCACGAGCTGGTCGTAGCCGCGCTGCAGGAATGTCGAATAGATCGCGCAAAAGGGCCTGAATCCTTCCGTCGCCAAGCCGGCGGCAAAAGTGACGGCGTGCTGTTCGGCGATGCCGACATCGAACACGCGATCGGGGAAAACCGTCTTCATTCGGTCGAGCCCCGTGCCGTCCGGCATGGCGGCGGTGACCCCGATGATCTTCTCGTCGCGCCGCGCTTCCTCGACCAGCGCGTTGGCGAACACGCGGGTATAGGTGGGCGCGTTGGTCTTGGGCTTGGATTGTGCGCCGGTGATCACGTCAAAGGCGGTCACCCCATGATACTTGTCGTCGGCGGCCTCGGCCGGCGGGTAGCCCTTGCCCTTCTTCGTCACCACGTGCACGAGCACCGGCCCGTCCTGCACATCACGCACGTTCTTCAAGATCGGCAGAAGATGGTCGAGATTGTGGCCATCTATTGGCCCGACGTAATAGAAACCGAGCTCCTCGAACAGGGTGCCGCCAGTCCAGAAGTTGCGGCCGTACTCCTCGGTAAGTCGAGCCTTGTCGTACATGAACTTCGGAAGCCGCCGCGCGAGCTGCCTGGCCACGCCGCGCAGTGAACGATAGGCTCGGCCCGAAACGAGGCGGGCGAGATAAGCCGACATCGCGCCTGTCGGCGGCGCGATCGACATGTCGTTATCATTGAGGATGACGATGAGTTCGCGAGCGCATGGCGCCGGCGTTGTTCATCGCCTCGTAGGCCATTCCCGCCGACATCGCGCCGTCGCCGATGACCGCGACCACGTGGTTGGCGCCATTCGACAGATCGCGCGCCACCGCCATGCCCAGGCTCGCCGAAACCGACGTCGAGGAGTGGGCCGCTCCGAACGGATCGTATTCGCTTTCCGAGCGTTTGGTGAAACCGCTCAAGCCGCCGCCCTGCCGTAAAGTTCGGATCCGATCGCGCCGGCCCGTCAGGATTTTGTGCGGGTAGGCCTGGTGGCCGACGTCCCAGACGACGCGATCGGTCGGCGTGTCGAAAACGTAGTGCAGAGCGACCGTCAGTTCGACGACGCCGAGCCCAGCGCCGAGATGGCCGCCAGTCACCGAGACCGCGCTGATCGTTTCGGCGCGCAACTCATCGGCAAGCTGAGGGAGATCACTCTCTCTCAGCTTGCGCAGATCGGCCGGTGATTCGATTTGATCCAGAAGCGGCGTTGAAGGCTTGGTCACTCTTTTCCCCAATCGCAGCGCTTACTGGCCGCCGCGTAACAAGACCTACACGTACACCAAGTCCGACGTTCACCGCAATTACGCGCTTTCGCCATGATGGCGCCGTAAAGTAACCCGTTTCAACTTGGTTTAGCACAATCGTGAAACGCGACGCGGCCATAAAGCGTTCCGGCGCGATGGAATTTGCTATCGGCGCCCGTATGGCGCAAATTTGTGCAATGAACCAATTTTCGAGCATGTCCCAGCAGGCGGACCGGTACGCCCCCGACGGCGCCTACGCCTTCACCCGGCTTGCCTTATCGGTGCTGATCGCGACCCTGATCGGGGTCGGCATGTGGGCGGTGATCGTGGTCCTGCCGCCGGCCCAGCTCGATTTCGCCGTCGACCGCTCGGCCGCCGCGCTTCCCTACACGCTAATGATGTGTTCGCTCGCCTTCTCGACAATCGCGCTTGGGCGGATGACCGACCATTTCGGCATTGTCCTGCCTCTGGTCATCTCCGCTGTGACTTTGGGCCTGGGGTTTGTTCTCGCCGGCTACGCGCAGAACTTAGCCGTGTTCACGGCCGCCCACGTGCTGATCGGACTTGGCGCCGGAACGGGCTTCGGGCCGATGATGGCCGACATTTCCCATTGGTTCGTCAAGCGGCGAGGGCTGGCGGTCGTCATTGTCGCGTCCGGCAATTACTTCGCCGGAACAATCTGGCCCCTCCTGATGAGTCTCACGATTCCGCTGATCGGCTGGCGCGCCACCTATGCCGGCATAGGCGTCATCGTCGCTGCAAGTGTCCTGCCGCTCGCCCTCATGATGCGCCGCAGGCCCACAGCTGTGGTCTACGAACAAGCGGAGGCGCTGACCGAGGCGGCGCGCGCCGATATCGGCATATCGCCGCGAGTTTTGTTGGTTCTATTGATCGCCGCCGGCTTTTCTTGCTGCGTGGCGATGTCGATGCCACAGGTCCATCTCGTCGCCTATTGTGGCGATCTTGGCTATGGAGTGGCGCGGGGAGCTCAGATGCTGTCGCTGATGATGGCTCTCGGCATCGTCTCGCGCGTAAGCTCCGGCTTTGTCGCCGACTTAATCGGCGGCACGGCGACACTGCTCATCGGCTCCTTCATGCAAGGCGTCGCGCTTCTGCTTTATCTTTATTTCAACGGGCTCGAGTCCTTGTTCATCGTCTCCGGGGTCTTCGGCCTGTTTCAGGGCGGCATCGTGCCAATGTACGCGGTCATCTGCCGCGAGCTCTTGCCGCCTCGGAGGGCTGGCGCGGCGATCGGCCTCGTGGTTTCGGCGACCATCCTCGGCATGGCGTTCGGCGGCTATTTCTCCGGGGTCATCTTCGATCTCACGGGCTCCTACCGCATGGCGTTTTTGAACGGCGTCCTATGGAACGCGTTCAATTTCGCCATCGTCTCCTGGCTCTTCTGGCGCCGCCGGCGGCGCCAGCCAGTCGGCCAACTGCTGGCCGCCTGACGTCGCCGCCCGAGCTTTTCGTTAGTCCCGGTCGATCGCCCAAGGGCCGGGGCCAGCCGCCGCGATGTAAAGGAAAACGAAGCAGTAGAGCACCGCCGCCTCACCCATGTTGATCGCGGGGAAGAAGCTCATGGGGAAGTGCGCCATGAAATAGGCGGCGGCCATGAAGCCCGATAAGATGAAGGCCACGGGACGGGTGAACAGGCCGAGCACGATCAGCGCGCCGCCTACGAGCTCCATCGTTCCGGTGAAGTAGAGCAATCCGGTCGGCATCTTGTCGATGAACGGCAGGCCTGCAGGGAACCCGAGCAGTTTCCCGGTCCCGTGCTCGAGAAACGCGAGGCCCGCCGCAATGCGCAGCACTGACAGCAGGTATGGCGCGAACCGCGCCGGGATCACCGCCGGGACGACGGAGGAGCGAGGAATAGCATTACTCATTGTTGTCGCCTTTTGTTGACTGGATGGTGAGTAGAGTCCGGTGTCTGGGCCCCGACTACGCGGAGAGCTTGGCCGCGACCTTGGCGATGAGTTCGCCCTGATGGCGCGCGCCGTCCAGTTCAATATTCGACGGCTGGCGCTGGCCCTGTCCGCCTGCGACGGTGGTTGCGCCGTAAGGCGCGCCGCCGACGATTTCGTCCAGCGTGCCTTGTCCCGGGTGGCTGTAGGGCAGGCCAACGATGATCAAGCCGAAGTGCATCAGATTCGAGATGATGGAGAAAAGGGTGTTCTCATTGCCGCCATGTTGCGTCGCGGATGAAGTGAACGCGCCGCCCACCTTTCCAATCAAAGCGCCGCTCAGCCACAATTGGCCGCCCTGCTCCCAGAAACTGCCCATCGCGGAGGGCATGCGGCCGAACCGGGTCGGCGCGCCCACGATGATCGCGTCATAATTCGACAGCTCCTCGACCTTCGCGATCGGGGCAGCCTGATCGAGCTTGAAGTACGAGGCCTTGGCGATCTCCTCCGGAACGGTCTCCGGCACACGTTTCACGTCGACCGTCGCACCCGCCGAACGCGCGCCCTCGGCCTCGGCATAGGCCATCTGCTCGATATGGCCGTAACTGGAATAGTAGAGAACGAGCACCTTGGTCATTCAAGCCTCGTCAGCCTTTGGAGCGCTCTCAAAAAAATGAGAACCCTCTCTTGCGTGCGCCAAAACAAATAGATCCAGAGCCCTCTCGATCCGACCGGGACCGCCGAGGGCTCTCGTGCGACAGAGCGAAAGGGTCAGAGAATCTTCGCGATTTGGTCGAAGGAAAACCTTGGGCTGCGGGGGAACAGCTTTTCGTGGTCTCCGTAGCCGATATTGATCAAGACGTTCGACTTGACATGCCCCTCCGGGAAGAACTCGGCGTCGACCTTCGCATTGTCGAATCCGGTCATCGGTCCGGTGTCGAGGCCCACGGCGCGCAGCGCGATGATGAGATAGGCGACTTGCAACGTGCCGTTCTGGAACGCGCTGCGGGCGGCCTTTACTGGATCGCCGGAGAACCAGGGCTTGGCGTCCGCGTGCGGAAACAGGAACGGCAGATGCTCATAGAAAAGTTCGTCATAGGCCGTGACGGCGACGATCGGCGCGCTCATCGTCTTGTCTAGATTGCCAGGAGAGAGCGCCGGGCGAAGCCGTTCCTTTGCCGCAGGCGACCGCAGGAAAAGGGCGCGGAGCGGCGACTGGTTGACGCTGGTCGGCCCCATCTTGGCGAGCTCGATCGCCCTGCGGAGCAATTCGTCCGAGACAGGTTTCTTGAGGAAACCATTGTGCGTACGCGCTTCGGTAAAAATCTGCGCGAGCGACTGGGCTTCGATTGTTTTAGGCTCAGGAACATGAACGGTCATGCGGGGTGCCCTAGAGTTGTTGCATTGCGGCAGAATGTCGGCGCTCGCCTCAATCATTGCAATTGGCAAAATTATGCTAGGATCCATCTCCGGAGGTGATGGATGATCGACTCGCTGACGCTTGACCAAATGCGCGTTCTCGTCGCGGTCGCCGACGCGGGCAGCTTCTCGGCCGCGGCGCGAACGCTCGGCCGGGTCCAATCGGCGATCAGTCAATCGATCCAGACGCTGGAGGCCACTCTTGGGCTGACGTTGTTCGATCGCTCCGGCAAGACGCCGCGGCTGACCGATGCGGGACGGGCGCTCGTCGGCGACGCGCGAGCGCTGATCGCGGGCGCGAGAGCCATCCGCGCCCGCGCGCAAAGCATGGCCGAGGACGTGGAGCCGGAGCTCACCCTTGCGGTCGAACTCGATGTTGCCTATCCCGCTTCTCATGGAGAGCCTGAAGGCTCTGCGCGTCGCTTTTCCGCTTCTGCCCGCCTCGGTTTTCACCGAGGCTCTCGGGGGCGCCGAGCAGCGGCTGCGCGATGGCGCCGCCAGGCTCGCGATCTACACAATTCCGCCCACAAGTCCGTGCGACCTCGTGAGCGAGTTCATGACGCGCGTAGCCATGTGGCCGGTGGTGGCGGCCAATCATCCGCTTGCCGCCCTGCCCCAACCGCTCGCGCGCGAAGCGCTTGAGCCCCATGTGCAGCTTGTGCTCACAGACCGTACGCCGATCACCCAGAACCTTTCAGGCGGCGTTATCAGCCGTCACATCTGGCGGTTCGCGGACCTGACCACTCGGCTCGATTTCCTGCTTGCCGGCTTTGGATGGTGCAACATGCCAAGCCACATGGTCTCCGAGCACGTCGAAGCCGGCCGCCTGAAGCGGCTCGAGATCGCCAACCAGGAGGAATTCGCGCTGCCGCTCTCCGTCGTGCATGAGCGCGGCCGCCTGCCTGGCAAGGCCGGACGGTGGCTGATCGCGGACCTCCGCGAGCGCATGAAGACATGCCCCGGCGCACATCATCCCACCGAACAAAAGCAAATGGCGGCCGAAGCCGCCGCCGCTTGAGAACCGCTGCGGCGCGCTTCGGGTCGAGCCCGAGCGCGGTAGTGAGAGCTGATCAGTCGCTGTCGATGCAGCCGCGATTGCAGGCCTCGTGATTGCGCGACAATCCGTTGGAATCATCGTCGACCTTGACCGCCGGTCGCGGTCATCGGGATCGCATGTCGCTGCATCTGATGAAGAGTATGGTGGCGCGGAACCTGACCCATTCTCGCCTGCGCCGCGAAAGGCGCCAGAGCGAAGCAAAGCGCAAGAGGGATCGTCGACAGTTTCATTGTGTGCTCCATCGAGATGAGAGAAGCCGTCATCTGAACGCGACTTCATCCAGTGGACACATCAAGATCAAACCGCGCGTGAAAGCCCTGTGATGCGCGTCACGGCGACGCCCACATTTGCAACGCACGAGCGTTCGATTCGTAACATGCGGTAGGAATTCTGCTGCGCTGAGGCCCGTCATGGCTTCGGCAAGCGGAGCAGGCTTGCGAGCGCGACTCTTGCTTCGTCAATCAGCCATTCCTGATATCGGTAGTACATCTCCGAGCCCATCGGCGTGACGAAAGAGCCCAGCTGATCCTCACAACGCCGTCGAAGCGCATCGAACTCCTTCTTGAGCGCTTCGGCGGCCTCTCGGTCCATCGGCGTGTGGATGACCGTCTCGGGGGGGAGCGCCTTGATCTGCTCTCTCGTGATGCCGGAATGCGCCCGCGCCTTGATTTGCTCCTCGGTCAGACCGGGATACGCGAGCGTCTTCAGCCGGGACTCCAACTCCGCCCGGTTGACGTCGATGCGCCAAAGCCTGAAGCGGCTATAGGCGTCCGACGCGTTGAGAAGAACCGTGATCCCCATCACCAGATAGATCCAATAGGCGGGCGACATCAGGTTCACGAGCCAAGGGAAATATTTGTCCGCGATCTCGGGTTCGCCGCTCGCGAAAAACTCGCGCGCCTCGTCAGCTAACGGTGCGCTGTCCTGCGACTTCGCCGAGGGGGGCGGGTTCACACGAACGAAATTAGGGAACTCCTCGCTGAGCAGCATAAGGAAAGCGACCCGCTGCGCCCGATGCACACACGAGTTGGTCATGACGAGCGTATCGACCTGCGCGACGAGCTTGTCGGACGCAGGGATCGGTTTGGCGATGTCATAGTAGCCTGCAGGAATACGACCCAGACGCAGCCATCTGTCTCGGGCCACCAGGCCTTCGATGTCTGCGGGAGCCACGATCTCGAGGTCGTACTTGTTCACGAGCGTACGCACCATTTCTGCGCTTTCGTTCATGACGGAAGCCGCGAGGTCGAGCTGACCGTCTCGGACCAACTCCGCTTGCGCTTCGAGGTCATGGTTCGAGGGCTTGAGACCTAGACCGTTGAGGTCCGAGTTCTCCATCAACTGCTGCATCAGGTAGGCTGTGCCCGATCCTTTCGGACCGACCCCAACCGAAGCGCCTTTGAGGTCATCGAACGAATTGATTGCGCGTCCACGCCGCGCAAACAGGAACAACGATTCCGGCTGCGGGAGCCGGCCCAGGGTCTGCAGGCCCGCGTTCGCCGGCGCCGGCACGCCATCCTGGACGAAGGCGAACGCCGGGACGCACTTCGCGTTTTCGCCGACGAGACGCGCAATATTCTCGACCGACCCGGCCGTAGCAACCACCCTTAAATGGCCATTCTTCTTATGCGCCCGCGCAGCTAGCCGATCACCTAAGGTATGATAGGCGCCGCCCGGCTCCCCCGTCAGGACGTCAGCTCTTAGGAACGCGTAATCGCCCGACACGAGGTAGTAGAAAAGCCCTCCGGCGAGCGCTAGGACCACGAGCGCAATCAAGAGGACCCTCGTCCAGGTCCTTCGATTTCCGTGCGGTCCGAACGCCAGCTCGTCCAGAAAACTCATGCCGCGACACCCGACCTCAAGGACGGCGAATTCGGTGTGATAATTGTCGGGTCCGAGATCAGACGCAACCGCGCCAAGCAGCCGGTCGACGCTGCCTACCGCGCCCGGCTCTCACGTCCATAAAGCAATAGCATCGCGACAATGACAATTCCGTAGATGATCTGCCGGCCGGCGTCCGGCATCTGCACTACGGACAAAATCGACTGCAGAAGCGTGATGAGAATAACGCCGGCGACGGTGCCAAGATAAGAGCCGCGGCCCCCGAGAATCGACGCGCCGCCAAGCACGACGGCGGCGATCGCCGGCAACAGGTAGGCATCGCCCATCGCTTGGGCCGCCTTGCTCGCGTATCCGGCGAGCAACACGCCGCCGAACGCAGAGAGACCGCCGGCTAGCGCAAATGCGATCAGCACCACGCGCTGGGTGTCGATGCCCGAAAGATAGGCGGCGCGCTCACGATTGCCGATGCCGTACACGGCGCGGCCGAAGGTGGTGCGGTTCAGCAGGAAGATCGCCGCGGCGCCAACAACGGCCCAGACAAGGAGCGCATTCGGCAGGCCGAACAGCAATTCGCCGGTGGCGAGCGTGCGCATCGCGGGAGACGAGGCGTCTTGCGGCGAGAAGCCGCCGGTGTGGGCCACCATCAGCCCCTGCGCCACTGCGTTGACCGCGAGCGTGATGATCATGGAGGGGATGCGCAGGTAGGCGACGCCGAAGCCGTTGACGAGACCGAGCGCCACTCCGCAGGCCACGCCGAATGGAATGGCCAGCGCCTCGCCGACCGGCCCCCATCCGGTCGCGGCCGTCGACATCATGCCCCCGACGGCGACGACCCAGGGAATGGAGAGATCGATCTGCCCGAGCAGAATGACGATCATTGTCCCAGTAGCAATGACGCCAAGGAACGAGGCGACCTTCAATTGCTGCAAAAGATATTCGGGCGACAAAAAGCTGCGCGAATAGAGCGAGCCCAAAAGCAGCATGACAATCACGCAGGCAAAAGCGATCGCCACCGGCGGATCGATCCGCCGCTTGAGCGCGTCCGTAAATCCCGTCTCGGCGTTCTCGCTCACGGGAAAAGCTCCAGCCGGTTACGCACCTGGAACACCCTCGCCGAGCCGATGCAGACGGCGGCGAGCAGCACGAGACCCTGGAAGAGAGGCTGCCAGAGCGGGTCGAGATTGAATACGAACAGGAGATCCCCAATGGTGCGAAACATCAGCGCGCCGAAGATCGCGCCAATCGCGCTTCCCGAGCCGCCGAATAGCGAGACGCCGCCGAGCACCACCGCGGCGATGGAGAAGAGCGTGTACGTGTTGCCGTTGGCGGCGGACGCTTCGCCGGAATAGGTGACGAACGTGAGAAAAAGCCCGCCGAGCGCGGCGGTAAGACCCGACAGCACATAGGCGCAAAATTTTGCGGCGCCGACCGGGACGCCCGACATATAGGCCGCGCTCTCGGACGAGCCGACGGCATAGGCCGCCCGGCCGATCGTCGAGCGGCTGTAGGGAACCCAAATGAGCAGTACGACGACGGCGAGCGCAACCAAACTCGCGGGCACAACGCTGAAAATTCGCCCGGTCAACGCATCGGCAACCGGCGCGTACACGTCGCCGCCCGGAACAGGGCGCAAAAGAAGGGCGAGGCCAAAGAACACCGCTCCGCTCGCGATGGTTGCGACAATCGGCTGCAGGCGTCCATAGATGACGATGAGTCCGTTGATCGCCCCGCAGGCGAGGCCGGTCAGAAGAACGCCGAGGACGCCGAGCGTGGCGCTTGCCGCTGTTCCAACGACGATCCACGAGGCGAGGCAATTGGTGAGAACAAGCACCGCGCCGACCGAAAGATCGATGCCGGCGGTGATGACGACAAAAGTCTGGGCCATCGCCACAAGCGCGAGCAGCACGCCCTTGTTGGCGGCGGTCTGCACGACGTTGGCGCTGAACCCCGCCGGATGGTTGCTCGTGTAGATCGCGAACATCACGACGAAGAAGACGATCGCGAGAAGGGTCGCGCGGTTTTGGGCGAGGACATAGCGCCAGTCGCTCATTGCGCCGGCGCTCCAGCTGCAGCCTCTTCCGGCGAAATGTTGAGCGCGCTCGCGATCAGCGCCCGCTCGGTTATCTCAGCGCCGGCAAGCTCGCGCCTGATCGCCCCATTGTAGAGCACGAGCGCGCGGTCACAGCAGCCAATCAATTCGTCATAGTCGGTGGTGTAGAAGACGATCGCTGCGCCCTCGTCTGCGAGCCGTCGCAAGAGCGCATAGATTTCCTGCTTGGTGCCGACGTCGATTCCTCGCGTCGGATCGTTGAGCAGGATGATGCGCGGCTCGGCCATGAGCCACTTGGCGATCACCACCTTCTGCTGATTGCCGCCCGAGAGCGCGCCGGCTGGAATGTCGGTCCCGGCCGCATGGATTTCGAGGAGATTCATGAGCTCGCCAACGAGCTTCAATTCGCGCGCGCGATCGATCACCCCGCCCTTGGAGACGCGCCGAAGCGCAGCGAACGAGAGATTCTCGCGCACCGACATCGGCAGCATCAAACCTTCCGTCTTGCGGTCCTCGGGGATCAGCGCCATGCCGATGCCCTTCTCCTTCGCGGCGTGCGGGCTCGAAGGCGAAGCGGGCGCGCCGGCCACACGGATCTCGCCGGAAACGCCGCGCAGGACGCCAAACAACGCCAGCAGCAATTCCCGCTGGCCCTGCCCGTCGAGCCCGCCGAGGCCGACGACTTCGCCGGCATCGGCGCTGAATGAGATGTCCCGCAGCCGGTCCCCCCAATTGAGATTTCTCACTTCGAACAGCGGCGTCTCCGCCTTCGGGCGCGCCGCAGGCTTAGGCGGAAAGATGTGGCTGTACTCACGCCCAATCATCATTTCGACAACCTCGTTGTCGGTCCTCGTCCCGGCCGCATAGGTTGCGACATTGGCGCCGTTCCTGAATACCGTGCTCTCGTCGGCAAGCTCGGCGATCTCATGCATGCGATGGGAAATGTACAAGAGAGCGAGCCCCTCTTCCCGCAGGCGCTTGAGGACGACGAACACTTTGGCCACGTCAGCGGCGGTGAGCGCCGAAGTCGCCTCGTCAAGTATGAGGACGCGGGGCTGGCGAGCCAGCGCCTTAGCGATCTCCACCATCTGCCGGCGCGACAGCGGCAGGTCCTTGACGAGCGCCATCGGATGGATGTCAGGCGCGCCTGCGCGTTCGAGGGCCTCCTCGGCGAGACGCCGCTGCGCGCGCCGGTCAATCAGTCCGAAACGGCGCGGCGGATTGGAGATTGCGATGTTGTCGGCGACCGAAAGCTCGGGAACGAGCGAAAGCTCCTGGAAGATACAGACGATGCCGGCGCGATTGGCGGCGGCCGGCAAATCGAAGGCAACCTCCGCTCCGTCGAGCACGATACGCCCTGCGTCCGGGGTTACAACGCCGGCCAGAAATCTTGATCAGCGTCGACTTACCCGCGCCGTTCTCTCCGAGAATGGCGTGAATGCGACCGGCGAACACCGTAAGGTCGGCGTTGGCCAGCGCGCGCACGCCGCCATAGCGCTTGGAAACGCCCTCCATGCGCAGGATCGGCGAGGCCGTCAATTCTGCTCGATTCACGCCGCTTACCCTCGCCCCTCAAGACGCCCATGGGGCCGCGACGCGCCGGCCTCGCCGCGGCCGCCGAGGAATGTCGCTCCCCGGCGGCCGAGTTGGTCGACGACTACTTGTTCTCCTTCGACTGCCCCATGATTTCAGCAGCGCTGAAATTGATGTTGCAGGTCGGGAAGGAGTTGCCGACGAAGAAATTGTCGCCGAGCTTGGAATAATAGTTCTCGCCGTCTTTGAAATTAGGGTCTTCAGCCGTCGCCAGCGGCAGCTTCACCGACTGCGGCACCACCTGACCCTTGAGCGCAGCAAGCGCGACCTTGATCGCGACCGCCACCTGCGCCGGCCCCGTGCCGCCTGACGAGCATTTCAGGCCCTGGTCGGCGAACTTGGCGCAGAACTTTCGGAAACCGTTCTCCGTCTCTCCGCCGAACGGTGCGAACGGCTGCTTGGCGTCCATCATCGCCTGCACCACCCCGGTGTCGCCGCCTTGCGCGGTGAAGCCGTCGAAATGCTTCTGCACCGCAATTGCGTCGGCGGTGACCTTCTGCGCAGTCGGGTCGTCCCACTTGCCGTACACTTCGACGATGTCCCATTTCTTGCCGGTCTTATCCAGCGTCTCGTGGATGCCGTCGTGACGGTCGCGGTCGACCGAGGTGCCGGAGACGCCCCGTACTTCGAGGATCTTGCCGCCGTTCGGGAGATGCTTGTCGAGCCATTCGGCCCAATAGACGCCGAGGCCCTTCTGGTCGACGTCGACGTTGATCGCATCCTCAGAGTCGAGGATGTTGTCGAACGCCACGAGCACGACGCCCGCGTCATTGGCGCGCTTGATGACAGGCTTGAACGCCGAGGGGTTCTGGGCGTTGACGACGATCGCATCGAAGCCGGAATCGATGAAATTGTTGACCGCGGCGATCTGCGCAGCGACGTCTTCGCCGGTCGAGACGACCTTGAACTCCTTAAGCTGGGCCGCAATGTCGGGCTGCGCGGCGAAGGCCTTGGCGGTTTGGATCATCTGAATGCGCCAGGTGTTGGCGATGAAGCCGTTGGCGAGCGCGATCCGGAAAGGCCCTTTCTTGGCCGGCCACTTGAAGAATTTGGTCTTGTCGGTCCACGGGACAAAGCAGCCCGGATCGGAAGCCGGACCAGCCACGACTTCGGGCCCGGCCGCGAACGCGGGCGCTGAGAACGCGCATGCGGCGGTCAACATGGCGCCGCCGACAGCGGCTAGAGCGATATCGCGGATATGTTTCATGCTCTTCCTCCCTTTGCATCTCGATCGGTCGGCCCCATCGAGGCCCCTCGCCGTCGAGTGCGATTTCCATGTTCAGTCAAGCGGACGCGCGTTGCGCCCTCCTGGAATCACCTGGAGCGGCGAACCGCAGTCTGCTCGCTGACATGCCAGTATAACGGAGCGCCTCGCCTACACAAGCCTGTGATCGAGCACAGACTGGCGAGCGCATTGAGATAAGGGATGATCGCCGAAATGTCGCCGGCGGCAATGGCTTCAGCCGCGAGTTGAATCGCGGGAGCAAGATGGTCCAATTGCAGCTTGGCATGTTCGGCTCCGCTGTCGACCGCCGGGAGGCGGCGCAACTCGCTTACAGCGCTCTAGCACCCGACCACCTCAAACCCGCGTCAAAGTCGCGATATAAAATCCATCCGTGCCGGTCGTTCTCGGGCTCAGACGAAAACCGGGGCCGAGAGTCGATCGATGCTCCGCTAGCGCCGGCAGGCCACGGACCGCGCTTGCGCGGCGGCGTCGATCGGCAGGAGATCGTCGTGACGGGCCATGAACGCGGCGATCCGGTCCTCGTTCTCGGCGCGCAGGACCGAGCAGGTGACATAGACGATGCGCCCGCCCGGTTTGACGAAGCGCAACGCGCTTTCGAGCGTCTCGTCCTGATCCTTGATGCGCTGCTCGAGCGCGCCAGGGCGAATGCGCCATTTGGCGTCGGGATTGCGTCGCCAAGCGCCGGAGCCTGTGCATGGCGCGTCGATGAGCACGAGATCGCATCGCCCGTCGAGGTCGGCGAGCACGTCCGCCTGGCCTTTCGGCGCGCGCACCTGGACATTGCGCGCGCCTGAGCGGGCAAGTCCTGGCGAAGATCGGCGCGAGGCGATGCGAGTCGAGGGTCGGCGGCGTAGATCTGTCCCTGGCTCTCCATCGCGGCGGCGAGCGCCAGCGTCTTGCCGCCCGCGCCCGCACAAAGGTCGAGAACTTGCATGCCGGGCTTGGCCTCGGCGAGGAGCGCAGCAAGCTGCGAGCCCTCATCCTGCAGCTCGATGAGGCCCTTGACATAAGCCGGGTCGGAGGCGAGCGGCGGCGCGCGGCCGTCCGGGCGCATGGCGATGCGCAAGCCCACGGGAGAGAACGGTGTCGGCTCGGGCTTGAGGTGGGCGAGCGCGCGGAGCGCCTTGTCGCGAGTGGTCTTGAGCGTGTTCACCCGCAGATCGACGGGCGCGCGCTCAGCGAGCGCCCTGCCCTCCTCCGCAGCGGCGGCGCCGAAGCTCGCCTCGAACTGAGGCGCAAGCCATTCGGGGAAATCTCCGCTCACATGCGAGGGCGCGGCCGCCAGGTCCGCTTCTGTGAGCCGCGCAACTTCGCCCTCCGTGAGTTTCGCGGATGCGTGACCCTCGCCGGTGAACAAAGCGGCGATCGCCTCGACGCTCAGATCGCGTGTTTGTCTCAACGCGCCCAGAACTTCGGCGCGGGGCCCTGCTTCTCCCATCATCCAAGCCGACGAGCTTTTCCGGCGCAGCGCGTCATAGACGAGGGCCGATATCGCCGCCCGGTCGCCGGAGCCCGCAAAGCGGTGCGACAAGCCCCAGTCTTTCATCGCGTCGGCGGCCGGCCGTCGACGGGCTTCGATGTCCGTCAAAACTTCGATCGCGGCGGCGGCGCGGGCGGCGGGAATCATGGGGGTCGAGGAGGCCTATTGGGAACTAACCGGCGTCTCTCGGATGCCGCGCTTCACGCGACCGATAACAGATGATCACCTCTCAAGTCGCGAAAAACTTGGCGATTCGGCCTCGATTCGGCTGCTGAGCGCCTTTACGCTCGGTCGGCGGTCGGTTAACCTTTTCCATCTCGTCTTATTGCTCGGCAAAGAATTTGAGGGGGATCCCATGAAAAAGGCGCTCTTGAGCCTGTTGTTGGTTGCCGGCTGGCTCGTCTGCTTCCCGGCTTATGCAGCGACGTACACGTACAACGTCGATTACACCTTCACGACGACTCCGGGCCAAGTCACGGGGGCCATCGTTCTGTCGTGCAACTCCTGCGTTCTGACCGCGAGCGATGTCCTGTCATGGTCGTTCACGGCAAGCGACGGCACGAGCGGCAGTTCGTCTGGCCCCACCGCCGGGATAAACGCTTCAGGAGTGATTCTCCAAGCGACGCCAACTGGGATCTCGACGGTCGCTAACCCGACCATCGGAGGGTTTTTCGCGTTCTGCAGCGACATATCGGACAACGGATCGGATTGCTTCAACACCGCGGGACTCAACATCGACAATATTTTTCACTCCCCGCCACAACCATTTCCGATCTCGCATATCAGCTGGGAGGAGAATTCGTCAGCGGAGGGAATTTTCTCGACGGTCAGCGAGCCTCAGGATGGAGTGTTTCCTTCCATAGAGATTGCTTCGCGAGTTGCTGCGCCGGAACCGCCGGTTTGGGCGATAATGATCGTTGGCTTTGCCGGTTGCGGCTTCGCCGCCCTTCGCGGGCGACAGCGCCGCCGCGCCGCTCCGGCTCCTTAAGCCTTCCTGCTTCGCCCCCTCTTCGCGGGCGTCGCCTTCCTTGCCACTGTCTTCTTGGCCGCTGTCTTCTTGGCCGGCGCCTTCTTCGCCGCCGCCCTTCTCGCGACAGGCTTTGCCCTCGCCTTTGGCTCGACGGCCTTCTTCGCCCGCGCGTGCTTGACGTGGATCCGCTCGACGCTGCGCGTCGGCGCATGCTCCTGCGCCCACGCCACCGCAGTGTCGAACGAAACCGGTTGCTGGTAGACCAGCTCGTGATGCAGCTGGCCGGTGTTCTCGTCCTGCCAGAAATAGGTCACCGAACTCTCGGGCTCATCATCGGCGTAGGAGGTATAGACGACCAAGCACGGCGGCGATGGGACAAAGATGTCGAGATCGCCAATTCCAACGCTGGTCCAAGAAAGCAACGTCGCCATGACCAACCTCCCTTGTTGGAGGCCGATCCTATCTCGCCCCTGCTGTGCGGGCAATGTCGAGCGAAGCTGAGTGCGCGACCGCGATGGCGGTGAATTTAAGAATAAACTAAAATAGGTTCCGCGCCGTCACCGGGGCGGAGCCGCCCGATCAGGAGCTTCGGATGAATGACACGGCAAAATTGGAAGCTCGGCTCCTGACCGCCGCCGAGATCGGCCTGGTCGCTGTCACCAGGCCGCCGGAGATCGAGCGCCAGTCCGTCGATGAGCTGAAGACCGCCGCTCGTCGCCTGCGGGAGGCGCACGACCGCGCCAAGGGTATCGGAACGCGCCAGGCGCGCGAGATGCGCGGCAAGGCTGAGCCGCACGGCGCAAGGCCGGCGCAGGACAATGCGGGCACCGTCGCCAAGGCGCAGGCTTTGCGCGAGGCGCTGGAGCGGGTGGAGGCGGAGCTCCGCCGCCGCGACGCGGCGCTGAGCCGCGCTCGCGCGCGCTTCAGGCGTCCGCGCCGTCGAACAGCGCCAAAGAGCCGCGCTACTGCCCCATTCCCGGCAAGGTTCCCATGCCTTTGCACAGGATCGTCAGCATCACCTCATCGGCGCCGCCAGCGATAGACGCAAGGCGGCTGTCGCGAAAGGCGCGGCTCACGGGCGTCTCGTTCATGTATCCCATGCCGCCCCAATATTGCAGGCAGGCGCTCGGCAATTCGCGTCCCAACTGGCCCGCGTTGAGCTTCGCCATCGACGCCAGTTGCGTCACGTCGGCGCCCTCGATCATCGCCTCCGCCGCGCGATAGATCAGCGAGCGAAGGAGCTCGATCTCCATCTGCAATTCGGCGAGCCTGAAGTGCACCGTCTGATTGTCGAGGATCGAGCGCCCGAAGGCCTTGCGCTGGCGGGTATAGGCGATTGTCTCGGCGATCGTGCGCTCGTGCGCTTTGAGGCAGGACGCCGCCGCCCACAGCCGCTCTTCCTGGAACTGCATCATCTGGTAGACGAAGCCCTTTCCTTCTTCGCCGATGCGGTTGCTGCTTCGGAACCCTCACGCCCTCGAAGAAAATCTGCGCGGTGTCGGACGCGCGCATGCCGAGCTTGTCGAGCTTGCGCGCGACCGTGACCCCCTTCGCTTTCATCGGCACGCAGATCAGCGACTTGTTGCGATGTTTGGGACCGTCGCCCGTGTTGGCGAGCAGGCACATCCAATCGGCTTGGGCGCCATTGGTGATCCACATCTTGCCGCCATCGATGACGTAATCGTCGCCATCCGACCGCGCATTCGTTTTGATCTCAGCGACATCCGAGCCGGCTCCGGGTTCGGACACGCCGACACAGGCGACGACGTCGCCCGAAATCGCGGGCGCAAGAAATTCCCGGCGCAACGAGTCCGAGCCAAAGCGCGCGAGCGCTGGCGTGGCCATGTCCGTATGGACGCCGATCGCCATCGGAACAGAGCCGCTGCGAACACCTCCGAGTTCTTCCGCCATCATCAAGGCGTAGGAATAGTCGAGGCCTAAGCCGCCGAATTCGACCGGCTTGTTCAATCCGAGAAAGCCGAGGTCGCCGAGCTTCTTGAACAGCTCATGCGTCGGGAGCTGACCGGCCGCCTCCCATTCGTCGACATGCGGATTGATCTCAGCGGCGATGAACTTCTGTAAGCTGCGACGCGGCTCTTCGTGCTCGGCCGTGAACAACATCTGAAGCCCTCCGTTTCCGCCACTTAGACCTCAATCTATCACCGAACGCTGGTGTGTCGCGCGCATGGAGGGACCGCGGCGGTTGCTCTATGCCTGATGACCTCCGCCTGAGGATAGCTTCGTTTGAAATTGTTCTAATTCCGAAGTGATCACAGAGGCTTGCGGCTTAGTAGGCCTTTCTCTACCTCTAATTCGGCCGTCGACCGAGCGGCGCACTCGAGCACGCCAAACCGCCGAGAGGGTTATTCATCATGCAGATCGCCGCTTCAACCGATGATGAGACGATCGCAGCGCTGGACCAGATGAAAAGGTCGGTGCGAATGGCCTTTTTGCGGCGTCATGCAATCGACGCGGCTGCCGCCGATGGCCGCGTTGAGTCTCGCGGCGACCGCAGTCGGTCTTCTCTATCTCGAGGTGGCGGACGCGCATCGCGGAGACAACCCCTGCCCTTGCGGCTGGGGGCCGCGCAGCGCCCCCGACCTCGAAGCGCCGCAAACGTCGCTCGCGCTCGCAATGAGGCGCCATCGCCCCGATTTCCGCGCAGTTCAGGTCGCGGGCAACGCCTGAGATCACCCCCGCCTGCAGGACGGACGCTACATCTCACACGACGTCCGCTTCGAACCGCGCCGGCGCGCCCTTGAGACAAGGGGCGACGAAGAGCGTCCTGCTCCACGCCCCTCCCACCGTGCGGCTCGCCACGATGACCCAGAGGATCGCCGAACACAATGCGAGTCCTCCGCCGGCGAAGCTGAACAGGCCGAGCCCCGTGACGCGCGCAAGGGCCAGCGTCGCGAGAGTGTAGACTGCGAGCGGGAAGGTGAAGCCCCACCAGCCGAGGTTGAACGGCAGACCTCCGCGCAGATAGCGCACAGTCTTCAGGATGGCGAGGCTCAGCCACCAGACGCCATAACCCCACAGGATGAGGCCCCCGATCACGCCAAGGCCGAAGGCGACCTCGCCCACGGAGGCGAGACCATTGGCGGCGAAAATCTTGGGCGCTGCGGCGCCGAGCGCGACAAGGCCTAGCGCGCCTGTCCCGATCGGCCCGAGCGCGAGCCAGGCGGAGACGCCCATGTCGCGTTCGGGCAGCTTGTGCAGCGCAAGCCTCAGGAACAACAGCACGAGGACGCTCATGGCCAGCGGGACCGAGCACGCCCAAAGGATGTAGCTCAGGATCAAGACCAGGAAGGCCTCGGGGGCCGCGAGATGCGGCGCCAGCAGTCCGCCGCTTGCAGCGGCGACCTCCGACGCCACGATGGGAAGCAGCCAGACCGCCGTCAGCTTCTCCATCGAGTGCTCCTGGCGAGTAAACATGAAATAGGGGGTGGCGAGGCCGCAAACGACCGACATCGCGGCGTCCGCCTGCCAGAGCGCGCGCGCGACGCTGACGGCCAAGCCGCTGCCGAGGAAATCAGGGCCAAAGGCGAGAAAGCCATTGACGATGGTCGCGAGCCCCATCGGGATCGCGCCAAAAAACATCGACATCACCGGATGCCTGAAGATCAGCACCGCCTCGCGGGGGAAGACAAGCCAGCGCGCGGCGTAGAGAAGGCTGAACAGGGCGAAGAGCCCAATATTCGCGAGCCACAAAGCCGCCGCGACCGCGCGCAGGTCCGGAAGGGGAAGCGGAAACTAATTCAAGGTCAGCGCCAGCGCCCCGGTCCCCATAGTCACAGTGAACCAGTTCGGGGTGAAGTTGCGGACGATCTCTAGGAGCGGCTTGGCGTCCCTGCGCGCGAGCGTCTGAAACTGGATATCGAGCAAGCTCATCGGTCTTCTCCTGCACGGAGGAAAAATAGCTTGCGTAAATCAATCACTCCAATAGATTGTTTTACTTATTATGATCTAGTTTGTAGATTAAATGAGGAAGGCCGTGACGCTGGAGCAGTTGCGCGTTTTCGTAAGTGTCGCGGAGCGCGGGCACGTGACGGAAGGGGCGCGGGCGCTAAACCTCGCGCAATCGGCCGCGAGCCACGCGATCGCCTCGCTCGAGGCCCGCCATGACATACGGCTGTTCGACCGCGTCGGCCGGGGCATCGCGCTGACCGAGGCGGGGACGGCGCTGCTTGCCCAAGCGCGCCGCATCCTCGCTGAGGTTGAGCACGCGGAGCAGACGCTTGCCGAATTCGGGGCGCTCGAACGCGGCGTGCTGAGCTTGCATGCGAGCCAGACGATCGCCGGTTACTGGCTCCCGCCGCGCCTCGTCGCCTTCCGGCGCGCCTACCCGCGCATCGAGATCAGGCTGACGATCGGCAACACCGCTGAGGTCGCCGAGGCAGTCGAGAGCGCCACAGCGGAACTCGGCTTTGTCGAAGGCACAGTTAAAAGCGAAGGCCTGGAAAGCCTCGTCGTTGCCAGAGATCAGCTGGTCCTCGTCGTCGGCCCGGAGCATCCTTGGGGCGACGCCCGATCGCTCAAGCCCGCCGACCTTCTGCAAGGGGAATGGGTGCTGCGGGAGGTCGGATCGGGCACGCGGTCGGTGTTCGAACAGGCGCTGAAGCGGCTCGGCGTCCGGCCCGAAAAGCTCAGGATCGCGATGGAGCTCCCCTCGAACGAGGCCGTGCGCGTGGCGGTTGAGGCGGGCCTGGGCGCGACTGCCACCTCTGCCTCAGTCGCCGCTTCGAGCCTGGAGGCGGGCTTGCTTCGGCAGGTCCGTTTCAAGCTGCCCGACCGAGAGTTTCATGTGCTCAGCCAGAGGAATCGCCTCCGCAGCCGGATTGCCACGGCGCTGCTCGAGCGGCTGGCGCCGGCGCGCCTTACGAAACGGGCGGCGGCGCCTCATTCTGCGTAGGCGTAACGTCCGCCCCTGGCGAGCGCTGCGCGGTAGGCGGGGCGGGCATGGATGCGCTCGACAAAGGCTTTCAGCTTCGGACGGCCCTCGAACGCTCCGGCGCGAGACCCACCCGCCTCGAGCGGAAAGCTCATCATCACGTCGGCCGTCGAGAAGTCATCGCCAGCGAACCATTCGCTCTTGCTCAATTCCGCTTCGATGAAATCGAACAAGGTCTTGAGCTGCGGCGCGACATAGCCCTTGCGCGTGGCATCTGAAATCGCCTGCGCCGTCGGGCGCAACGTCTCCGGCGCCCGTCCGGGCGCGGTCATAAAGACGAGGTCGAGCAAGAGCGGCGGCATCATTGAGCCCTCCGCGAAATGCATCCAGTAGGTCCAGCGCCGTCTCTCGGGCGCGCCATCGGCGGGGCGCAGCCGGCCGCCAGTCTTGTCAACCAGGTATTCGACAATCGCGCCCGTCTCCGCGACGGTGTGCTCCCCATCGACGAGCACTGGCGACTTGCCCAGCGGATGGACCTTGCGCAATTCCGGCGGCGCGAGGCGAGTCGCCGGATCGCGCTCGTAGTAGACGATCTCATACGGCAACCCGAGCTCCTCGAGCAGCCACAGAACGCGCTGCGAGCGGGAATTGTTGAGGTGGTGGACAGTCAGCATGGATCCCGCCCCTCACGCCCCTGACGGATGATAGTTCGGGCTCTCGCGGGTGATGGCGACGTCGTGGACGTGGCTCTCGCGAAGCCCGGCGCTCGTGATGCGCATGAAGCGCGCCTTCTCCTGGAACTCGGGGATGGTCTCCGCCCCGACATAGCCCATGGCGGCGCGCAAGCCCCCGGCGAGCTGATGCACGATCGCGCCGACCGGGCCGCGATAGGGCACCTGCCCTTCAACGCCTTCAGGCACGAGCTTCACTTGATCCTTGACGTCCTGCTGGAAGTAGCGGTCGGCCGAACCTTGCGCCATCGCGCCGAGCGAGCCCATGCCGCGGTAGCTCTTGTATGAGCGCCCCTGGTAGAGGAACGCCTCGCCCGGGCTCTCGTCGGTGCCCGCGAGCAGCGAGCCGATCATCACGCTCGTCGCGCCGCCCGCGATCGCCTTGGCGAGATCGCCCGAATATTTGACGCCGCCATCGCCGATCACCGGCACGCCTGACGCGCGTGCCGCCTCAGCTCCTTCGAGGATCGCCGTCAGTTGCGGCACGCCGACGCCGGCGACAATGCGGGTGGTGCAGATCGAGCCGGGGCCGATGCCGACCTTGATCGCGTCGGCGCCGGCGTCGATCAGCGCCTGCGCGCCCTCGCGCGTCGCCACATTGCCGGCGATGACCGAAACCTTGTTGGTCGCGCGCTGGATGCGCCGCACCTGTTGCAGGACCGGTTCGGAATGGCCGTGCGCGGTGTCGACGACAAGGCAGTCGACGCCTGCCGCCATCAGCATCTCGGCGCGCTCGAACCCCTTGTCGCCGACCGAAGTGGCGGCGGCCACGCGCAAGCGTCCGTCGGCGTCCTTGGCGGCGTTCGGATGCGCCGTCGCCTTTTCGATGTCCTTGACGGTGACGAGGCCGACGCAACGGCCCGCTTCGTCGACGACGACCAGCTTCTCGATGCGGTTGAGATGCAGGAGCCGGCGCGCCTCGTGATGGCTCACCCCTTCGCCGACCGTCACCACCTTGCGCGTCATGAGTTCCGTCACCGGCTGGCGCGGATCGTCGGCGAAGCGCACGTCGCGATTGGTGAGAATGCCGATGAGTTTCGCGGGCTTGCCGTCTGGCCCACGCTCGACAACCGGAATGCCCGAGATCGAGGCCCGACGCATGAGGGCAAGCGCGTCAGCGAGCGTCGCGTCGGGAAAGATGGTGATCGGATCGACGACCATTCCGCTCTCGAACCGCTTGACCTTGCGCACCTCGTCCGCCTGGTCCTCCGGCTGAAGATTGCGGTGGATGACGCCGATCCCGCCAGCCTGAGCCATGGCGATCGCGAGCCGCGCCTCGGTGACCGTGTCCATGGCCGCGGAGATGATCGGCAGGTTGAGACGTATCGTGCGGGTGAGTTGCGTCCCGATATTGGTCGCGCTCGGCATGACCGCGCTTAATCCCGGACGCAGCAGGACGTCGTCGAACGCAAGACCTTCGGGAATAGAATTCGGTTCGTCCGCCGCCATAGCCTTCATTCCTCGCCGGATTGAGGGGGCGGATGGAATCAAGCGTCATCCGCCATATGGCGGGGCTGCCTAACATGGTGGGCGGAAAGTTCCTAGCAAGTCCCCGCTGTGCGAATGGCGGCGTTCCTGCTCGGATCGAAAGCACGGCGGAAACTGCCGCCGCGCTATCTTAGCAGCGCCCCGGCTCAGGGGCGCCCGCGTTCGTCGCTAGTGAGGCAGTTTGTCCGCGAGGACTTCAACGCGCTGCATTTCCGGCGTCTTTACGAATAGATCCGCCTTCGAGGTGATTTGCTTCGCGAGCTTGCCTTGGAGATGGGCGTCGCGGCCGCGCTCGTTGGCGAACGCGTCGAATATGCCGAACATCCTCGGCCCCATCCGGAGCGCGAACCAAGCCATCGTGTCGGGCTCGTCGTTGATCATCGACCTCGCGCTCGACAGGAAATTCGCGACCTCCTGCTCCTTGCCGGGTTTGGCTTCGAGTTGAACGTATAGCGCATGCTGAGTCATTTCGCTCTCCTCTCGTTTGCCCGCGCTAAAGTTGATAAAGGGAAACTTTGCCTATACGATGACGGCCGTCAGGCCTCGGACAATGGTCATCGTGAGCGTTATTGATTACGTAAAGCTCAACCGCAAGAACAACTCGCCATATCGGCGCCGACCTCAAGTCGATACGATGGCCTCAGGATGGCTTCGCTGCAAAACGCCAGTTTGCGCGAGAAGACGATCAGGCTTTTCTTGCCCGCGCGGCGCCGGCGGCGTTGATTTTCGCCAGTCGCGCACCGGGTGATAGGGTCGCGCATGTCGAGCCCACCCAGAAACGAAATGGACGTCGCCGCGTTCCTCCTCTAGGCGGAGGGACGCGACGGCCGCCGGGAGCTGCGCGACAGCCAGCCGGTCATGATGGCGCCAGAGCGGGCGGCGCACGGGCTGACGAAATTCGCCGCGCAGTCGGCGCCAGCCCGCAGCGCTCAGCGCTACCAAGCGAGTCACGCGCTGGCCATCCGTGATTTGATAGGAATGGGCTTCATCAACCGGTTCACCCGCTTGCCAAGCTGGCGGGGGGCGGGCATGGAACGTTCGTTTCCAATCAGGCCAGGGCCATGCCCACCACATCTCTCGGTTTCGCGCTCGCCTTTTTCGCCGCATCCTTTGCCTCAACCCTCATCGGTCTCGCGGTTCGCGCGCATTTGGGGGATCGGCTCGATCATGCGCGCGACATGGTCGGCGGCGTGACGGGCCTCGTCATCACGCTGGTGGCGCTCGTCTTCGGCCTCTTGATCTGGACGGCGTTCGGGGTCTTTTCCACGCAGAAGACCGAGCTGCAGGTGATGGCCGCCAATGCCCTCGAGTTCAATCAGGAGACCCGGGAATATGGACCCGAAGCGGCTCATGCCCGGGCGTTGATGCGCGCGGACTTGGACTTTGCGCACAAGCAACTCTGGGGCGACGATCAGGCGAAAGCAGCGGCCATGGCGGCTTCCATTCGCAACATGGATAGCTTGAGCGTCACCCTCGACCATCTGGAGCCGACGACCGAAGCGCAGAAATCGTTGCTCGCGGACGCCAAGCACAACTACGACGCCATCTGGCAAAATCGCATTTTGATGGCGTTGCAAGGCGTCGACGCAGTGTCTTGGCCGACGCTCTACTTCGTTTCCGCATGGACTTGCATTGCGTTCTTTCTGACCGGGCTGAATTCGAAATTCGGCTACGGGACCATCGCCGTAGCGGCGCTTGGATCCTTTTGCGTAGCGAGCGCTATGTTTTTGATCCTAGAGCTGTCGCAACCCTACTCCAGCGGCATTCGCGTCTCTTCGGACGGCATCGACCGCGTCGGTCTTGAACTCGACAAGCCCTGAAGGAGGCCGCGCATTACGTCCGCGCCCAGGCTCGGTCTTTCAAAAGCGATCCTTTGAGAAGCACGGAGCGAGCCGCGTTTGTGACAGCAAGGCATGGTGGAAACACGTCCCGGCGTGCGGCGACCGTTGCCAGAGTCCAACTCGCGAAAGACAAGGCCGCGCAGAAGGCGCGGTGCGTCTTGCCCCGGAACGACGGCTGAGCTCGCGTCCAGAGCGTTAGCGCCTTAAGCTCCTTCCGAGCGGCGCCAAAGGAGCCAAGCTGATAGACCGACGAGCCCGCCGGCGAGAACGTGAACGACGGAAATGGCTCGGCCAGCATTTCGTTCAAGAATTTCTCGGTTCCAACGCCGATCGTCACATGCGGATTGAAGCGCTTGCCTGCTGCGTCATGCACGAAATTCTCGACGTAACTGATCAGGAATGCTTGGATGTCGTGTCCGCCGTCTTCGCTGAAGAACGCCGCCGGGGTCCCGGTCTTCACAGTGTAGGGCTCGACGGCTTTGATGAGTTCGTCTTGCAGCCGATGCAGGTCTTCCGTTGGTTCGACTACGATCCCCGCGAGGCCGATCGGCGGAGAGGGGATATAGTAATATTTGAACGCCTTCAGCGTCCAGGACTTGGGCTTCTCTTTGTTAAAGACGGCCTGCGCCGCGGCATATATCTTGTCGAGGTCATCCGTCCGGACAAACTGTTGCAACATAGAGACATGTGGGTGATGCGTTGCATCGAGCGAAAAGCCTTTCGGAAAAGACTTGAGCAGACGCGCATTGGCCGCCATCGCGTGCTGAACCATTGTCGCGTCGGGTTCGAGCGCGATGTCGATCGCGGTCACCGGATTTTGTTGCGCGGCAGCGCCCGGAACGAGCGCCATCGCCAATCCCAGCCCAAGCCCAATGGCTGAGATGATCTCCAGATGTTCGTGCATATGCGCATCCTTCCTGCGCGTTCGCCCTGTTAACATTATCTGGCGCTTGGAGCCATTTCGAGCCCACTAACGCCCGAGAATCGGATTTGCATGGTCGATGCCCAGCCGCTCACCTCTTGGAACGACGGCGCCGCTATGCGCTCTCTGGCGGCGCGAATTCGGCGCCTCCCGGCTTTGTCACACGTGCAACAAAAGTCGATGATCGCGGATTTTTGCGGTTTTCGACAACGACGGCACGCTCTGCTTACGATTCCGAGGCCCAAATTCGCGGCGATGGAGGTGGAATTGGCGGCTAGTGCAAAAGACCACGTCGAGGTCACGATCAAGATGCCGGCGCGCCTTCACGATCACCTCGCGTCGATCTGCTCGCGAAGCGATGTGAAGCTCGATGACATCGTTTGCGAACAGATCGAGAGATGGCTCCTTCGCCAAACAATCACACGTCTCGAGGCGCCGGAGAAAAGCACGGGAAGCCCGACGCGCGGCGGTGCCCAAGAAGGCTGACGTTCTTAACACGCGGGCTCGATTTCCTTCGCTTCACCCAGCAAGTGGGGCGCGCCTCGACGCCTTCGTTTCCGCACCCGGCATCCTTCCTTGGCACGCGAACGGGGGGTCGTGCGGCCGCGGATTCCTCGCGAGCCCGGGGGTATAGACCCGCCAATCTCCATCCTCGCACGACCCCCCACGTCTCCAGCCCAAAAAAGGAGGTTGAAGACGCTGGTTGCGGGCGGCTGCGGTCACATGGACCGCGGAGACGGCCCAACCTGATTTCCTCCGCCGGGATGCACATTAACGCTACGTCACTGCGCCTGGTAAGACTACCAATCAGTAGGGGTCGCCCGCCCAACGTTCCGGGCGTCGCGCGGACTACATCCGTCCGCGCTCGGGTACAAGCATTGGCAGAACGATTATTGGCTAAGAGCCTGACTCAAGGGGTAGCCGCGAGGCGGGCTGCATTCGGCGCTCGGACCAGGATGGCTCTTCGATGATCGGAGGCTCGATCGAGAGAGCGTCGCGAGACTGCTCAGCGCTCGCGAGCTTTCTAAGCTTCTCAAGCTCGGTGGGATCAAACCCTTCCTCGTCCAGGTCCGGCCTCAATTTCGCCGCCGCAGCCCAAACGAGGAAGGCGGTCAGCGAGAAAAAACAGAACGCGGCGTATACCTCAAAGAATAGCGATACCATTCCACGATCCGATTCGCGATCAGAAGCTCGTGCGTTTTCGCGTCGACAGGATAGCGCAGGCGCGTCATTGACCAATTGATCGAAATCAAAAACGGTTGATTTTTTCAGCACATTGACATTACTGATTGTAACTTCCGGATTACGCCCGGGTTACGGTGCGGGTTACGGTGAGACTTTACTCAACCTTCATAGGCATATTGGGTGAAAAGCTTTTCTGATAGCCGTGCAAATCGGGACTTAAACTGTCACGGGTATGCCCGTATGCCGCGTGATATGCCGAGCCGAAACTTTTGCCTACTTGCTGTTCCAGTTTTCAGAATAATATGCTATCATCACGCTTTTCCAGAGAAGCGAGGCATGTCGTGCAACAAACTCCAGCACCCCGTCGGCGGCTCAACGTTTTGACCAAAGCCGAGCGGAGGCGGCGTATCTTGGAGCGGTTACGCGAAGGCTGAGCCTATGACGAGATCGCGCGCGAGGAGCGGGTCAGCGCCGAGCGGATTCGCCAGATCGTCTCCGAAGTTCTCGGCCGCCGGGTTACCGAACGCGGCGCCGACCACGCGCATCTGCAGCGCATCTGCAGCTTGAACGCCTCATGCCAGCCTTGCGGGTCACGAGCGAGGCGATCGGGCGCGGCGAGCTCAAGGCGGTCGCCGCTCATCAAGGTGATCGATCGGCTCGACAAGCACGAGCAGACGGTCGTGGCGAAACACGAGTACGGGCCGGAGGAGCGGCAGCGTCTCCTCGACAAGATCAACCGGATCGCCGACAATCTCGCGCCGCCCGCGGCGAGCCGGACGCTGCGCCCGCGGCGGGCGCCCACGAAATAAATTCTGTCGAACTTCCCGCGTAAGCCATTGAAAAGGCTCAATTCGGACGAGAGAATCCAAGGAAATCCAAGCTTTTCCAACCCCTCTTGAGGAGGCTTCCAGACCCCAAACGCGGCTCGTCCACGAAAAGCCAAATCCCGGCCCCTGCGGCCGGGTCAGATGCACCGTCCCCCGTCGACCTCGAGCACGACGCCGGTCAGGAAGTTCGCCTCGTCGCTGGCCAGAAAGAGCGCCGCCTGACCGATGTCGTGGGGCGTCGAAAACCGGCCGAGCGGCACCGTCGCCTTGAAGGCCGCGCGCTTCTCTGGCGTGTCCTCGCCCATGAACATGGCGAGGAGCGGCGTCTCGCCGGCGACGGGAGCGATCGCGCAGACGCGAATCTTGTCTGGCGCAAGCTCAACCGCCATCGACTTTGTCATCACATGCACCGCGCCCTTCGAGGCGTTGTAGACGGTGAGCCCCGGGCGCGGGCGCAAAGCCGCGGTTGAGCCGACATTGATGAAGACGCCGCCGCCGTGAGAGCGCATATACGGAATGAAGGCCTGCGCGGTGAGCAGGATCGATTTGACATTGACGGCGAAGATGCGATCGAACTCGGCCTCTTCGACCTCCATGATGGGCTTGTTGCGATGGGTGGTGCCGGCGTTGTTGACGACAATGTCGATGCGGCCCAGCGCGTCGATCGCCGCATGAGCCGCGCGTTCGACATCGGCGCGGTTCGAGACATCGCCTTTTAGCGCCAATGCCGAAGGGCCGAGACGGCCAGCGGCCGCCTCGGCGACTTCGCCCTTAACGTCCAGGCATGCCACCCGCGCGCCTTCGCGAATGAATGCGTCGGCGATGCCGTAGCCGAACCCCTGCCCCGCGCCGGTGACCAGCGCCGTCTTGCCCTTCAACCGCATGTCTGAACCCCAACTGGTCCGCTCCGCCTCAGCCCGCCTTTCGCTGCTCGCCGATGAGCTTGTCGTCGATCTCGCGCGCCCGCCGAGCAGCAGGACGGGCGCTCACCAGCTCCCAATAGCGCTCAAAGGCAGGCCGTTTGTCGATCGCGCCAAACACCATTCCCAAGCCGATGTGCGATCCGACATAAACGTCCGCGGCGGTCAAGCGGTCGCCCGCGATGTAGTCGGAGCGCCTCAGTTGATCTTCAAGCGCGGCGAGCGCCCGATCCTGGGTACCATAGCCGACCATCCCTGTCCGCTCCGGCGGGACGACGACGTTGAGAGCCTTGTTTGTGTTGGCCGCCTCGACCGGCCCTGCGGCGAAGAACAGCCAGCGATAATACGGCCCGCGCAGGCGCGATCCTGCCAGCGGCGCAAGACCAGCTTCGGGAAAGACGTCGGCGAGATAGGCGCAAATCGCCGCCGCTTCGGTGACGATCGTCTCGCCGTGTCGGAGCGTCGGCACCTTGCCCATTGGATTGATCGCCAGATATTCGGGCGCTTTCATCGATCCGGCGTATTCGAGAATTTCGGCTGTATAAGGTTGGCCAATTTCCTCCAGCATCCATCGCGCGATCCGGCCGCGCGACATCTGGTTGGTGTACAGAATAAGTTCGTCCGCCATTGGTCGATCTCCCGTCGCTTTCGCGCCCAAAAGGCGCGTTCGTTGAGCTTTCGTTCCGCGATAACTAGATTATCGAGGAAATTCTGCCTTCCTGACATAAGCTGGATAAGTCATGCGCATCGAAACCGACGTCAAGCTCGATTTCAAGGACGTCCTCATTCGCCCAAAACGTTCGACGCTCAACACCCGCAGCGCCGTCGACGTCGACCGCGCCTTCCGCTTCCTGCACACCGGCTCGGAATGGAAGGGCTTCCCGCTGATCGCCGCCAACATGGACGTCACCGGGACAATGGCGATGGCGCATGCGCTCGGCAAGCACGGGGCGCTCACCGCCCTGCACAAGCACTACCCGGAGCGGAAGCTCGCCGAATTTTTCGCCGGCCCCGATGGCGCTCACGCCTTCTATTCGCTCGGCACCACAGCGGCCGACGACAAGAAGCTCGCCGCGGTCGCGAAGGCGGCGCCGATCAGATTCATCTGCATCGACGTCGCCAATGGCTATGCGGAAAAATTCCTCGAAACGGTCAAACGCGTGCGCGACGACTATCCCCACGCCGTCGTCATGGCCGGCAATGTCGTGACCGGCGACATGACCGAGGCGTTGATCCTTGCCGGCGCGGACATCGTCAAGATTGGCATCGGTCCGGGCTCGGTCTGCACGACGCGCCGGGTGACCGGCGTCGGCTACCCGCAGCTCTCGGCGATCATCGAGTGCGCCGATGCGGCGCACGGGCTAAAAGGCCAGGTATGCGCCGACGGCGGCTGCACTGTCCCTGGCGACGTCGCCAAGGCTTACGGGGCTGGCGCCGATTTCGTCATGCTGGGCGGCATGTTCGCCGGCCACGACGAGTGCGACGGCGAGATCCGTTACGAGGAGCGCGGTGGCGAGAGGGCGCCGGTCGGCATGACTTTCTACGGCATGTCGTCGGAGACCGCGATGAAGAAGCACTCCGGCGGCGTCGCCCACTATCGCGCCGCTGAGGGCAAGACGGTTGAGACTCCTTATCGTGGCCCGGTCGACGGGACGATGGGCGAGATCATGGGAGGCGTCCGCTCAATGATGACTTACATCGGCGCGGCCCATCTCAAGGAGGTATCGAAGCGGACGACCTTCGTGCGAGTCACGGCGCAGAGCAACGATGTGTTCGGGGGGTGAGAATGAGCCTCAGGTGCGGCTCGATAATCGTACGACAACCGGGCGTTGGTCGGCGGCGGGCGCGTATGCTAAAAGACCGCTCATGACTGCCGCCGCCTTGAGAATTGAGGACAGCGCGCCTGTGCGCCTCGCCGGCGCGACGCGCGCTGAAATCGTGCGCGCCCTGACCGAAATCGGGACGCCCGAGCGCGAGGTCAAAATGCGCTCCTCACAGCTCTGGCACTGGATCTATCATCGCGGCGCGCGCGAATTTTCCGCGATGCGCAACGTCGCCCGGCCTGTGCTCGAGAAGCTCGCCGAGCGCTACACGCTCGCTCGACCTGAAATCGCCGCCGAACAGATTTCGGCCGACGGCACGCGGAAGTGGCTGTTGCGCTTGGCCCCAGCCCATCGCTTCGACAAGGGCGCGGAGATCGAATGCGTCTACATCCCGGAGTCCGACCGGGGCACGCTCTGCGTATCGAGTCAGGTGGGCTGCACCCTTAACTGCTCGTTCTGCCATACCGGCACGATGCCTCTGCTGCGCAACCTGACCGCAGCCGAGATCGTCGACCAAGTGCTAGTGACCCGCGATCGGCTCGGCGATTTTCCCGGCGGGATCGCGCCGACGGACGGGCTCACGCCCAAGGGCGAGGGTGTGCGCGCGGTGTCGAACATTGTCTTCATGGGCATGGGCGAGCCGCTCTATAATTTCGAGGCCGTGCGTGACGCGATCGCCATTCTGACCGATGGCGACGGCCTGTCGTTGTCGAAGCGCCGTATTACGGTCTCGACCTCCGGCGTCGTTCCCGAGATGACGCGGCTCGGGGCCGAGTGCGGAACTATGCTCGCAGTCTCGCTGCATGCAACGAACAATGCGCTGCGCGACAAGCTCGTGCCCTTAAATCGCAAATATCCGATCGAAGCGCTCATCAACGCTTGCCGCGAATATCCAGGCGCTTCCAACGCGCGACGCATCACCTTTGAATATGTGATGCTGAAAGGCGTCAATGATTCCGTAGCGGAGGCTAAGGCGCTGGTGCGGCTGCTTAAAGGTCTGCCCGCCAAGATCAATCTCATTCCGTTCAATCCCTGGCCCGGAAGCACGTTCGAATGCTCGGACTGGGAGACGATCGAGCAATTCTCGGAGATCGTTTTCAACGCCGGCTATGCGAGCCCGGTGCGCACGCCGCGCGGCCGTGACATTCTCGCCGCCTGCGGCCAGCTTAAGAGCGAAAGCGAGAAACTGCGCGCCCGCGCCCGCTTGATACTCGAGGAAAGTTTGGCGGTTGGACAAGACTGAGACGGGTTCACGTCGCGGCGACGCTCGACAGGCGTCGACAATTAACAAACGAAATAATCCGAAAACCGATGAGTGAGGACTTACTAAGTAACGGGGTCTTGCGCACCCCCAAGCGCAGCGAGCGCCTGAGGCAGCGTGCCACGTGGATGTATTTCGTCGAGGAAATGACCCAGAGCGCCATCGCTGACGCGCTCGGCGTCGGACGGGTGACTGTGGTTCGAATGCTGGCGGAGGCGAAGGCGCTTGGGGAAGTGCGCGTTGCGCTTTCGCGCGGCGACGCGGAGCTTGGCGGTCTGGAAGCAGCGCTGTGCAGGCTGTACGGATTGTCCGAGGCGATTGTCGCGCCGCTGTCCTCCGACTCCGCCGATCCGACGGCGCCGATCGCGGCGGCGCTCGGCGACCATGTTTCGGCGCTGCTGCGCAACGATATGAAGATCGGGCTTGGGTGGGGACGCACGCTGAACTCCTCGCTCGAATATTTGAGCGAGCGGTCGCTCAAAGGCCTTAGCGTCGTTTCTCTGGTCGGCGGGGTCACACATTTCGTGGCCGACAACCCGGCCGAGTTTCCCTCCGGTTTCGCGCGCGCGTTCAACGCTGATTGCTATCTCATTCCCTCCCCTGCTCTCGTCGACAGCCCAGCCACCAAGACGGCTTTGATCGAGCGGTGCGGGCTTAAGTCCGTCTATGATTTCGCTCAGGCTCTCGATGCGGTCGTGCTTAGCGTCGGTTCTCTTGGACCTAAATCCTCGATCGCGCGATATGCGGTCATTGGCGACGCGGACAGAAAAACTCTGGGTGAATACGGCGCTGTCGGGGAGATGCTGTGCAACGTCTACGACGACCAGGGCCGGATCGTCGACCACCCTCTCAACAGTTGCGTGATGTCAGTCCCGCTCGAAGTCGTGCGCGCCGCCCCGGTCCGCGTGCTGGCCGCAGGCGGCGCGCATAAGCTTGCGGCGATTCGAGGCGCGCTCAAGCTGCTGAAGCCGACCACCTTGGTGACCGACGCGGCGACGGCGCGCAGGGTGACGGGCGCGCCGAAGTAGAATCGAGCTATTAGGAACTTTTTCTCTAGGCGCATGCCCACGCTCGACTGCCTTGCGCGAAAGTCGAATGTTCGTGGCCGAGTCGCGCGCTAGGGTACCGTCCGGACCGGTGTCAGAGCCGCGCGCGACGGATCCGGGTTAAGAGGCCCTCGAGGCAGCCCTCGACAACGATGTAGCACGCGAGCCCGAGATAGCCCCATGCGGTGAGTTCGATGAATTGCAGGAGGCCTCCATCGAACACGGCCATGGCGCCATAGGTGAATAGCAAATGGTAATTGGCTTGAAACAGAAACAGCAGATTGAAGGAGCACAGCGTGAGCCCGCCCGCGGCCATCCCCATGACCAGGAACGTCAGCCACGCCGGACCATGAAATAGTCGATCGAGAAGCGCGAACAACACCACGGCTCACCCCGCATCCTGGCCCCGGACCCTCGTTGCTTCGCTCGCGATGGCGGCTCCGTTACCCGACCGGTTCGAATCGACGATGAGCGTCAGCCAGCAAGTCTGGCTGCGTGAACCGAAAAAACTGCTTTCGCATGGATTATTATTTCGACCGATCGGAGGATCGGTCGGGGCCAGGAAGTTTTGACCGTCTAAATGGGTGACAAACCGATCGCATCCGGGCAGGATGGGCAGGTCAGGAGGGAACGCCAATGAACAAAATAATCAATCTTTCAACGTTGCTGGGTTCGGTTTGCATCGGAGCGTTCGTAGCGGCCGGAATAGCACAAGCGCAGGAAGTCAAAGGAGCGTCGAACGCGACAACGGCGACCGCAGCGGTCACGCCGGTCTCGCAGCAGCAGCTCAATAACGCCCACAAGGACGGAGAGAACTTCCTCCACACCAACGGCAACTACGAGCAGACGCGCTTTTATCCGAACGCCCAAATAAACCGCGGCAATGTGCGGCATCTGCATCCGGCCTGGATCTTCTCCACCGAGGTCAAGGAGTCGCTCGAGACGTCGCCGATCATCGTGAACGGCGTCATGTATGTCACGACGTCGTACAGCCACGTCTACGCGCTCGACGCGAAGACCGGCCAGGAGATCTGGCACTTCAAGCCCAAACTCGGCCCGGTCACGACCTTCTGCTGCGGACCGAACAATCGCGGCGTCGCCGTCTATGAGGACAGGGTCTATGTCGGCACCCTCGACGCCAAGCTCGTCGCGCTCGACGCCAAGACGGGCTCCGTCGTTTGGGAGCAACAGGTCGGCGACCCCGAGAAGGGCTACAGCGAGACGATGGCGCCAACAGCTGTCGACGGCAAAATCCTGATCGGCACCAATGGCGGCGAGTACGGCATCCGCGGCTTCGTCAAGGCTTACGACGCCAAGGACGGCAAGCTCATCTGGAGCTTCGACACCATTCCGGAGAACTCCGTTGGCGTTTGGGCGACGACGGACGCCACGGGCCGCGACGAACACCGCGACATCGCGGCGGAGAAGGCGGCGCTCGCGAAGGATGGCGACCCCTACAAGACGCTTGGGGGCGGCGTATGGCAGAACCCGTCAATCGACCTCGCGACGAAGCGCATCTACTTTGTCGTCGGCAATCCCTCGCCAGATCTCGACGGCTCGGTGCGGCCGGGCGACAATCTCTATACCAACTCGCTCGTCTCGCTTGACCTGGACACCGGCAAATACGTTTGCCACTTCCAGTATATCCCGCATGACGTCTGGGACCTCGACGCCGTGAGCCCGACCGTTCTGGTCAACGCGGTGGACAAGTCGGGCAAGACGATTCCCGCCGTGATCCACGCCGGCAAGACCGGCTACGTCTACGTGCACGACCGCAAGGACTGCAGCCTCATCCGCTACTCCGAGCCGATGGTGGATCAGAAGGGCCGGTGGACGCTGCCGACCCCGACCAAGCCGCTCGATCCCAACGCGGCGCGGATGTTCCCGGGAGCCAACGGCGGCGTCGAATGGTCGCCGATGGCGACCGACCCGAACCACGGCATCGCCTATGCGATCAACCTGCATCAGCCGATGACCTACACGGTCGCCAACGCGCCCTATCCGGACGGCAAGCTGTGGCTTGGCGGCGCCTTCACGGTCATCCCGGGCGAGGAGAGCTTTGGCAACATCAGCGCGGTCAACTACAATACCGGGAAGATCGCCTGGCAGGTCAAGACGCCGCAACCGATGATCGGCGGCATTCTCGCCACCGCTGGCGGCCTCGTCTTCACTGGCGAAGCCGACGGCTGGTTCAAGGCGTATGACGATTCCACCGGCAAAGTGCTCTGGCAGTTCCAGACCGGCGCCGGCGTCAATGCGCCCCCCTCTTCGTACATGGTCGACGGCAAGCAATATGTCGTCGTCGGTTCGGGCGGTAACGCTCAGATCAACTCCAAGCGCGGCAACAACATCATCGCCTTCACGGTCGAGTAGACCCCTCGGCGCTTCGTTGGCCGCCTCCCCCGGAACATCAAGTCCGAGGGGAGGCGGCGTTTTTTGTTTGACCTCGAGCCGCCCGCGCCAGCAAATGGGCGCGCTGTTGGCGCGAAGGATTTCCATGCATGTTGCGTAGCGTTGTTGTGGCCGCGCTGCTGGCCGGCGCGACCGCCGCTTGGGCGGATTCGATTGACGACAAGGCGTCGGTCTGCAGCGCGTGCCACGGCGAAAAGGGCCTGCCCTTGGACCCATCGATCCCGATCATCTGGGGGCAAAACGAGGGGTATCTTTATCTAGAGCTCCGCGACTTCCAGAAGGGCGCGCGCAAAGACGATCGCATGACGCCGATCGCTCAAAGCCTCTCCAAGGAAGACATGCTGGCTCTCGCTGCGTATTTCTCTAGCAAGCCATGGCCGAACACCAACGCGCCTCGAGCCTCCAAGGCCGACGAGGCGGCTGCGATGACGGCGATCAAGTCAGTCGTCTGCTCAAGCTGCCATCTGGAGCAGTTCCAAGGGGATTCGTCCATTCCGCGCCTCGCCGGGCAGAGCCATGATTATCTCGCCAAGACGATGACGGATTTCCGAAACCGCACGCGCGCCAACAATCCCGGCATGGCGGATCTCATGAACACGGTCACGCCCGAGCAGATCACCGCAATGGCGGCCTATCTCGCGGGGCTTTGAGGCTGGCATTCGAGGGAAGCAACGCTGCGATTCCCCTCTCCTACGGGAGGGGGTAGGGTGAGCGTTCGCGCGCAAAGCGCGCCCGCCAGGGCGGCGGCTCCCTCATACGGCGCCATAGACCGTGGAAGACGGACGTCTTTCGACGCCCTATGGCGCCACCTCCTCCCGGAGGGAGAAGGCAAAGCGCTCGCCATGACCCTGGCGATCCGAGCCGCAGCGCCCCCTATCGCTCCAAAAGCTTCGCCGCCCGTTCGTGTCCGAGCCCTCGCGCGATGTCGGCCGCGTTCTTGCCGCGGTCGTCCTTGAGATCGAGCGCCGCGCCATACTCGATGAGCGTCTTGATCGCAGCGTCGACGTCGTCGACGCCAGTGGACGCGTCATAGCCTGCCGCCCACATCAAGGCCGTGAGCCCATGGGCGTAACGGCGGTTCACGTCCACCCCCGCCCGAAGCAAGATCGCAACGACTGGCGCGTAGCCGTGACCGGCGGCGTAAACGATCGCGCCTTCGCCGTCGTCGTCGAGCGCGTTGGGGTCCGCGCCAAACTGGAGGAGTTTCTCGACGCTTTCCGTCGAACCGTTAAAGGCTGCGGCGGCAAGCGGGCGAATACCCTTCCGGCCAGGCAGGTTGGGATCGGCGCCCTGCTCGAGCAGCAGAGCGATCGCCGCGCCTCGATCCTGCTCGGCGGCGTAAAAGAGCGGCGTCGAACCATCGACAGCGCGCGCATTGGCGCCAGCGCCGCGCTCGAGAAGCAGCCTGATCAGCGGCAACTTGTCCGCTTCCGCCGCCTTGGCGAGCGCGGTTTTGCCTTCGCGATCCTTGGCGTCGATCGCAGCGCCGCGATCGAGCAGCGCCCGCGCTTGAGCCTCGCAGCCGAGCCGCGCGGCCGCGAACAATAAAGTTGTCGCCTGATACTGATCGCCCTCATCCAGCGCCTGCACGGCTTGGCCCATGTCGGCGCAGCGGTCCTTCCCGCGCGCCAAGCCTGCGGCCAAGATCAAGGCGAGGCCGCCCAGCGCGGCCGGATGTAGCAGCGCCGCTGCGCCAGCGAGCACCCGTCGCCTCGTCGAAGCATCACGCATGTGTACTTCTCTCACCGGGACCGGCTTCACGCCAGTGGACCCGTGGGACGCAGAAGCCCGACTTTGGCGCCGATCCAGTTCGAGAGGCGCGGCGAGACGAAACGCATTAAGCGCGCGCTTGTCTCCTCGTCGAAACCGCCGAAGCGGCGGATGAGCGCCGCGATCATCACTTGCGCGGCGCGCCCAGCCCCATCGTCGGCCTTGACCGCGAGGCCGAGCCCGGCTTCGGGCAGCGCGGCGCAGAATACGCCCTCGGCGCCCGACTTGGTGAAGACGCGCGGCCCAAGCAGGCTCATCACTTCCGTATCGAAGCGGTCTCTTCCGGCGACCGTCACGGGATGCGCAGCGACGGCGGCGCGAATGCGCGCCGCCGCGTTGTGGCGTTCCTGCGACAGCCCGTGGCCGGTCCCCAGCCGCGCGAAGCCTCGGGCAAGCGCGACTAGCGGCACGGCGTAAGTGGGGATGGCGCAGCCATCGACGCCGCGCGTCTCTTCGCTTAAGCGCGCGCCGGTCATGGCTTCGATCGACGCCGCGACCTCGCGCTGCACCGCATGATCCGGCGCCGACATAGCCCCTCGGGTCCACGCCCATTGCGCAGGAGAGACAGATGAAGCCCGCATGTTTGCCCGAGCAATTGTTGTGCAGAGCGGTCGGCGTCCTCCCCAGCGCGCGCGAGCGCCCGCACTTCGTCCTCTCCAAGCGGCCAATGCGCGCCGCATTCGAGCGCACGTTCATCATGATCCGCTTTGGCGAGCATCGCGCGGGCGGTCGCGAGATGGTCTTCGCTGCCCGAATGGGAGGCGCAGCTGAGCGCAATCTCCTTGTCGCTCAGACCGAGCCTTGCCGCAGCGCCGCTGGCGACGAGCGGCAAGGCCTGAAGCGCCTTGACTGCGGAGCGGGGATAAACCGGTCGATCGGCGTCGCCAAAGGCCATCGCCACTCGGCCGTCCGCATCGACGACCGCGCCGGCTCCGCGATGGGCGGATTCGACGAGGGCGCCGCGCATCGCCTCGACGACCACCGGATTGTCCATCATGATCCATCTCCGAGAGGGAGACAGGGCGAAGCATAAGGCAGTAGGCATCGGGAATCGGCAAGCGCGAAGGCCGACTGACCGGTCGTCTGACGCCTTCCCTGCGTCCGTCCCTTCCCTTACGAAGGGATCGAAACCGACGCAAGGACAGAGAGAAAATGAAGGTTCGAGACGTAATGACTTATGGCGTGATCGGCTTGCCTGAGGGCGCGAGCATCGCCGAGGCGGTCGAGACGATGTTGCGCTCGCGGGTGAGCGCGCTCTTCGTGTTCGACGCCGACCATGCGCTGAGCGGGGTCTTGAGTGAAGGCGACCTCCTTCGGCGCAGCGAGCTCGGAAGTGAGCGCAAGCGCCCGCGCTGGCTCGACTTTCTCCTTGGCAGCGGGCGAGTCGCCGAATCCTACGCACACGAGCACGGCCGCAAGGTCGGCGAAGTCATGACGCGCGACGTGGAGACGATTGGGGAGGACTTGGATCTCAGCGAGGCGGTGGACCGGATGATCCGCCGCCGTATCAAGCGCCTGCCGGTGCTGCGTGGTCAGACGGTGGTTGGGGTGATTGCGCGCTCCGACCTGCTCAAGGGATTGCTGGCCGCGACGCCGCGCGCGACCGGGCCGCATTCTGACACCGAGATCAGGGCCGCCATCCAAGCTGAGCTCGACAAGCTCGACTGGGCGCCGCGCGCGAGCGTGCGCGTCGAAGTTCAGAACGGCGCCGTCACCTTCGACGGCGCGATCACCGACGAACGCCTTCGCGAGGGCCTCAAGGTCATCGCCGAGAACACGCCGGGCTGCATCTCCGTCCACGACCACATGGCCTGGATCGAGCCGAACTCGGGATTTTTTATGCCGCCGCCGGAGGAGGAAAAGAGGTCCTCCTGACGACCTTGGCGCGCGAGGGTCCTTTGCTGCGAGCGCTTTACCCGGCGATGGCGCCATGGTCAGCCGGGGGCTCTGCCTCTGACGCCGTCCCCGATCCGGAAGGCGGGGGCCCTCCAGGGCCGCAGGCGGCGAGAAAAAACGTGACCGACCGAGCGGCGTGCGGCTCGATCTCGGCGCGCAAGGCGACCAGATCCTCGCCGAACAGCGCTCTCATCAGCATCGGCAAGACCACCAGGTCGAGGAACCGGCGCGCCGTGTCCCCGAGTTTTTCCGGGCCGAACGCCGGCGAGGCTCCAATCTCGCTGGACGCGGCTAATTCGCCGAATATGCGGGCTACGGCTTCCGTAGGGCGCTCGCGCCCCATGCAGCTTACGCTTGTCGCGAGATCGGGGAATCGCCGCGCTTCGGCGACCGCGACCCGGATGAGCCCAATCGTTTCCAGGGTTAAGACCCGGGTCAGGATCAACGCGGCGAGGGCGTCGAGACGCGCCTCGATGGAGCGGCCGGCGCAGGAAAAAGCGTCGAGGCTCGTATTCCGCCGCACGAGGCGCTCGACTACGGCGCTGAACAACGCTTGCTTATTGGGAAACCGGGCGTAGATCGTGGGTTTTCCGGCGGAGGCCGCCTCTGCGATTTCGTCGACACTCGCGCCCTGGAAGCCGCGCTCAAGAAAGACGCGGCCCGCCGCATCGAGGATTTTCTCCTCGACCTGACCCGCGAGCTCGCGCGGCGGCCGGCCGTAGCGCACGGCCCCGCGGCCGATTTCGGCTTGTTCCGACGCCGCTTCCGCTTCCATAGCTCCTTTGTCTCCCATCCGCGTCCTTCACTAAACCGCGACCGTGTGAATTTGCGCCCTTGATTTAGGGCGGCGCCTCACCAAAGTAAACGAAACGGAACAGTTTCGTTTCGGAAACGTTGAGGGGGCTACATCGGGGAGTTCCCGCCATGGCGCGCAGGAATCAGGATCAAGGCCAGCAAATGTACAAGGACGCGCCGACGTCCGAACCCGATTGGGACAAGGTCTCGTCATCCCGTTCCGGGGGCTCGGCGAGCCCCAAGCGGGATATTATCGCGTTGCGCGCTCCGGCGCGCGAGACTCCCGCCGGCGAATGAGCGGCCGACCGATCCCGCTGAAAAGAATAAGCGCCCGGCGGAGCCCGCCGAACAGGAGGTCAAACCCGGCCCGCTGCCTCCCGCGGAACCGGAAAAGCAAGGCAAGCGCAAAGGCTTCATCCGCCGCCATCCGGTACTGGCGCCTGTCGGTCTGATCGCGCTCTTGCTGGCGGCGGTGGCCGGATACCTCTACTGGGATCATACTTCACATTTCGAATCGACCGATGACGCCTTCATCGCGGCGCGCCAGTTCGCGATCGCGCCCCAGGTCGCTGGCTACGTCACGGCGGTTCCGGTTACAGACAACCAGCATGTCGACAAGGGCGGCGTGGTTGCCCAGATCGACCAGCGCGATTACCGTGCAGCACTCGCGCAGGCCCAGGCTCAAGTGGCCGGGGCGGAAGCCGGTATCCACAACATCGATGCGCAGATCGCGACGCAAGACGCGCAGATTGGCGCGAACCAGGCGCAAGTGGCCCAGGCGCAGGCGAACATGGAGCTCGCGCGGGTCACCTGGGGACGCGACCAGCCGCTCGTCAAACAAGGGTGGGCGACGGCTCAGCAGGGCACGACTGACGTCCAGACTCTCAAGGCCCAGCAGTCCGCCGTGGACAGCGCGCAAGCGGCGCTCAAGGTGGCGCAGCGGCAAATCGACACGCTGAGGGCGCAGCGCGCCTCGGCAGAGGCGAGCCTCGCGCAAGCCCAGGCCCAACTCGACCAGGCCAAGCTCAACCTCGGCTATACGACCGTCACCGCCGACCAACCGGGCCGCGTCGTCAACCTCACCGGGGCCGTTGGGCAATATGCGCAGGCGGGCACAAACCTCTCTATGTTCGTGCCGGACGAAATCTGGATCGTCGCAAATTACAAGGAGACCCAGCTCGACCGCATGCGGCCGGGGCAGCCCGTCGACATGGAGATCGACGCCTACCCGGAACGCGACTTCCACGGCCATGTCGCCAGCGTCCAGCCCGGTTCTGGCACCGCCTTCTCGCTGCTGCCGGCGGAGAACGCTACCGGCAACTACGTCAAGATCGTCCAGCGCGTGCCGGTCAAGATCATCTTGGAGAATCCGCCAACCGACGTCTCCCTCGGCCCTGGCATGTCGGTCGTCCCGACGGTACGAGTCGATCCGTCGCCTTCTCTCTACGAGCGACTGAAGGCCACCCTAGAGCGCCGGTGGGGGCGGGTGTGAGCGACACGACCGCGCAAGCCGGCGCTCCGCCGGCTGGCAGCGCAGCCTCGACCAGCCCCTGGCTGATCGCTGTCCTGGTCGCGCTTGCGACCTTCATGGAGGTGCTCGACACCACGATCGCCAACGTGGTCCTGCCCTATATCGCCGGCGGCATGGGGGTCAGTGATGACGAAGCCTCGTGGGTGGTGACGACCTACCTGGTCGCCAACGCCGTCAGTCTGACCGCGAGCCCGTTCCTCGCTCGCGCCCTGGGCCGCAAGGTTTTCTTCCTGATCTGCCTCGGGCTCTTCAGCATAAGCTCGATCCTGTGCGCGCAAGCCTGGAATCTCAACTCGCTCCTTTTGTTCCGCATCCTCCAAGGCTTGGCTGGAGGCGGCATGGTGCCTGTGTCGCAGTCCATTCTGGCGGCTTCGTTTCCGCCGGAGAAGCGCGGGCAGGCGTTCGCGCTGTTCGGCGTGGCCGTGGTCGTCGCGCCGGTGGTCGGCCCGACGCTCGGCGGCTGGCTCGCCGACAATTGGTCCTGGCGCTGGTGCTTCCTGATCAACGGCCCGGTCGGCCTCGCCACGATCGCTCTGATAGCCATCCTCCTGCCCGCGGACAAACCCAATCCGGGGCAGGCCGCCAGGTTCGATTTCATCGGCTTTCTATTGGTCGCGACTTTCCTCGGCGCGCTCGAGATCGTGCTCGATCGCGGCCTTGAGGATGACTGGTTCGGCTCAAACTTTATCCTAACATTTACAGCGATTTGCGCCGTCGCTTTCGTGCTCATGATCCCGTGGGAGTTGAGCCGGAAGGATCCGATGATCGACATGAGGATGGTGGGGTCGCGTCAGTTCGGCGCCTCGTTCCTGGTGATGGGGGCGACCGGCGCGATCCTCTACGCGACCACCCAGTTCCTGCCGCTCATGTTGCAGACGGACTTCGGCTACACCGCAACCTGGGCCGGTCTAGTCCTTTCACCCGGAGGCGTCGTCACCATGGTGATGATGTTCGCGGTCGGCAATCTGTCGAGCCGGATCCAGCCGAAATACCTCATCATGACCGGCGCAATCTTCGTGGCGATCTCGATGTATCAGATGACCAACGTGTACGGCGATCTCGGTTTCTGGTTTTTTGCCCGAACTCGCATGGTGCTCGGCGTCGGACTGCCGCTCATCTTCATCCCGATCATTACGGCGTCTTACGATGGGATTCCGGCAAACCGGGTGGACATGGCGTCGGCGCTTATCAATGCGGCGCGCAACACCGGCGGCTCGATCGGCGTCTCGCTCGCCTCCAATGTGCTCAATCACCGCGAGCAGTTCCACCAAAGCCGGCTGATCGAGAACGCGATTCCGTCGAGCCAGCAATATCAGGACACGCTCCACCAGATGACGAACTACTTCCTCGCGCAGGGCAGTTTGCTTCCCGAGGCGCAAGGCCAGGCCTTGAACTGGATCGGCCAGCAGGTGCAGGCGCAGTCGTCCTACCTCGCCTACATGGACGTGTTTTGGGTGCTGACCCTGCTCTCGCTAGCCGCCGTTCCCCTGGCGATGAGCCTGCGGAAGGTGAAACTGGGAGGCGCGGCGCCGACGGCGCACTAACGGTCCGGGGTGCTTGGATGCAAGCGCCGGACCGCAAGTTGGAACAGTCTGTTAGTCGCTATGCTTCATGTGCTAAAAGTCGGGGAAACTCTTCGGGGAAACTCTGAGGCAGCGACGCGATGATAAAAGCGCAACGGGTCGCCGACGGCATTCTAAAGGTGGTGGCGCCGACGAAGCTGCGGTCGGGCGATTTCGCCGAGCTGGCTCGACAAATCGCACCCATCATTCGGCAGATAGGCCAACTCAGGCTCTTGATCGTCGCCTCTGGAGGGCTGGAAAGATCTGACCGCCCTGGAAGAACACGCCGCTTTCGTCAAGTCGCATCAGGAGAAGGTCGATCGCATCGCCGTGATTGCGGCGCGTGAGTGGCAGCGTTGGCTGGTCAGCGCGATTAAGGTGTTCCTGCATCCGGAGGTCAGACTCTTTCAGAGTCGTCAGGAAGATGACGCGCTTGGCTGGCTCAAGAGTTAAGGACGCTAACTTAGCGCGGGACGCCAGCAGCGTCAGGCGGCGGCGGCAGAAAGGCCGGCCTATCCTTCGCGGACGAAAACGGAAGCGGAAACCACTGAATTGCCCGCCCGGTTTCGTGGTACAGCATCCAGGTTTGTCCGGTCGCTGTATCGAGGAGCAGCGCCTCGGGAAAAGTCTGCGATTGGGAAGCCGGCACGGCGACCATTTGATAACGGCCGACTTGCGTTTCCTCGCCATGCGCACTCGCCACGGCGGCCAGCATTGTGACCAACGCCAAGGCGGGCTTCAGCGGAAGGAGCCTCCGAGCTAACAAAATTAGCGAGCCCATTTTGAGCGATTCCAAAGCCTTGCGCCGCCATTTGCGAGTCATTCCGTTTCCTGAAGCCGGAGCCCTCTTCGCGCGGCCCTCCGTAGGAACAAGCATACCGTATTTGTTCTAACTTCTGAAAAACAATAGCACGTCTCAGTCAGCCCCGCAAGAATTGTCGATTTTTCTCGGTACGTCGAGCGGCCGCGCCCGCCGCCTGCCCGCGTCAGGAGCGCGGCCGCCCCTCTCCGGCTTCCGCCAGAGCCTTGAGCCCCTCGCGATAGGTCGGATAGGCTGGTTTAAATCCCAGAAGCGCTTTTGCCTTGGCGATCGAGACCCTCTTGTTGTCGGCGTAGAACTCCCGCGCCATCGGCGAAAGCTTCGCCCCATCGAAGGGCTCCTCGGGCGGCGGGTCGACGCCAAGCAGCGCCGCCGCATAGGCGACCACGTCCTGCGGCGGAGCGGGCTCGTCGTCGGCGACGTTCCAGACCTGGCCTTCAAGGCCGCCCGTGAGCACGAGGCGGGAAATTTCAGCGATGTCATCGACATGGGCGCGATTGAACACCTGACCAGGCTTGGCGATGCGCCGCGCCTCGCCGCGGCGCAGATTGACGAGCGTGTTGCGGCCCGGCCCATAGATGCCGGCGAGCCGCAGGACGTCCGCTTCGGCGCCGCGCATCCGTGCGACCGCCGTCCAGCGAGCCTCGTCCTTAAGTCGCGCCAGCCCGCGGGCCGTGCGCGTCCGCGTGGCGCTGGTCTCGTCGACCCAACCTCCAGAATGGTCGCCGTAAACGCCGATGGTCGAGTAGTACACCATGCGCCGCAGCGCCGGGGCCGTGCCGATGGTGGAGGCGAAGCGCTCGAGCGCCGCCTCCGCCCCGTCGCGCGGGGGGATGGAGACCACGATCGCCTCGGCTTTCTCGAGCGCCTGCCTCAATCCGGGCTCAGCGTCAGAGCCATCGAACCGATAGGCCTCGACGCTCTCGCGACGCAGGGCGTTTACGGCGTCGGTCGTTCGTGTGGTCCCGCTCGCTTCGATCCAGGACTCGCGCTGAATGAGCCGTCGGGCGCAATAGCCGAGGCCGAAGAAGAATACCTTCATACGTGAACCGCGCCTCGCGTGGCCAAGCCCCCTCATCCGGCCCTTCGGGCCACCTTTCTCCCGCAGGGAGAAGGGAAACCCTGTTACTTCTTCGGGATATAGAGGTCGGTCAGGGTCCCGGCGAAAGCTTCGGCCGACATGGCGAATGTCTCCGAGAGCGTCGGGTGCGGATGGATGGTGAGGCCGACGTCTTCAGCTTCGGCGCCCATTTCGATCGCCAGCGCCGCCTCGGAAATGAGATCGCCGGAGTTGGGCCCGACAATGCCGCAGCCGATCATGCGCCGGGTCTCTTCGTCCCACAGCGTCTTGGTCAGGCCCTCATCGCGGCCAAGCGACAAAGAGCGTCCGCTCGCCGCCCAGGGAAAAACAGCCTTACCATATTTGATTCCCTTCGCCTTGGCTTCGGTCTCCGTCACGCCCGCCCAGGCGACCTCCGGATCGGTGTAAGCGACCGACGGGATCGCCTTGGCGTCAAACGAGGATTTGTGTCCGCTCGCCACTTCCGCCGCGACCTTTGCCTCGTGCGTCGCCTTATGCGCCAGCATCGGCTGGCCGACGATGTCGCCGATGGCGAAGATATGCGGCACGTTGGTGCGCATCTGGCGGTCGACCGGTACATAGCCGCGCTCGTCGACCGCGACGCCTGCCGCGGCCGCGCCGATGCCCGCGCCGTTCGGGCGTCGTCCGACCGAAACCAGCATCGCGTCGAACGTCTCGGTCTTCGCGCCGTCTGGGCCTTCGTAACTGACCTTGAGCCCATCCGGCTCCGCCTGGACGGCGGTCACCTTCGTCTTGAGCAAGATCTTATCATAGAGCCGGCCAATTCGCTTCGCGAGCGGCGTCACGATGTCCAGATCCGCCCCCGGCATCAGTTGGTCCATCATCTCGATTACGGTGATGCCGGCGCCGAGCGCATGATAGACCGTCGCCATTTCGAGCCCGATGATCCCTCCGCCAAGCACCAGCATACGTTTGGGGATGAAACTAATCTCGAGCGCAGCCGTCGAATCCCAGATGCGCGGATCGGCGGGAATGAATCCAGGCGCAACGGATTCGGAGCCGGCGGCAATGATCGCCTTATTGAAGCGGACGACCCGCGCGCCCTCCGCCGTATCGACTCGTAGCGTCTTGGGCGAAGTGAACTGGCCGACGCCGGTCACCGCCTTGACCTTGCGCTGCTTGGCGAGGCCAGTGAGGCCGCCCGTCAGCCGCTTGACCACGCCGTCCTTCCAACCGCGGATCGCCGCAGGGTCGAACGTCGGCGCGCCAAAGGTCACGCCGTGCGATCCCATGGCCTTCGCGTCGTCGACGACCTTGGCGACGTGCAGCAGCGCCTTGGACGGGATGCATCCGACGTTGAGACACACGCCGCCGAGCGTTGCTCGAGAGTCGACCAGAACGACATTCTGCCCCAGATCGGCGGCGCGGAAGGCGGCGGTGTAGCCACCGGGGCCGGCGCCCAACACCAGAATATCGGCCTCAAAATCGGCCTGCCCCCCAGGATCAGCCGCAGGTTTCGGCGGCGGGCTTGCGGGCTGGGCGATCGTTGGAGCGGGCTCCTGGATCTCCAGGCCGCCGCCTTGGGCAGTGGACGGCGCGGCAGTCTTTGGCGCCGCGGCCTGTTTTGTCTCTTCGCCGCCCGAATAGGTCGCCAGCACGTCGCCCTGGGAGACCTTGTCGCCGACCTTGACGCGGACTTCGCCGATCACGCCATCCTCGTTCGCGGGCACTTCCATCGTCGCCTTGTCGCTTTCGAGCGTCAGGATCGGCTCGTCCTTCCGGACGCTCTGCCCAGGGGCCACAAGGATTTCGATGATCGGCACATCCTTGAAGTCGCCGATGTCGGGAAGCCGGATTTCTTTGGCCATCGCTCATCTCTCTACCGGGCCGCGGTCATAAGATTATGCGCCGCATGTCCTCCAAGAGACCCGCGAGATGGCGCATGAAACGAGCGCCCGCAGCGCCGTCGATCACTCTGTGATCGTAAGATAGGCATAGCGGGAGGATGAGACGAGGCTCAAACGCCGATCCGTTCCATACAGGGACCATTTTCGATCGCACGACGCCAAGAATGGCGACCTCGGGGGCATTGACGATTGGAGTGAAGGCCGTGCCCCCGATGCCGCCCAGCGAAGAGATGGTAAAGGTCGCGCCCTGCATTTCAGCCGGGGAAAGCTTGCCGGCGCGCGCTTTTTCCGAAAGAGCGCCGAGCTCACGGGCGAGGTCGATGACGCCCTTCTGATCAACGTCCTTAACGACTGCGACCACGAGGCCATCGGGCGTGTCGACGGCGACGCCAATATGCCAATAGCGCCGCAGAATCAAAAAGTCGCCGCCGGGGCTTAGAGCGGCGTTGAAAGTCGGGAACGCCTTCAGCGTCGCGACCGTGGCTCGCATGAGAAGCGGCAGCAACGAGACGCGATAAGGCTTTGACTTGTCTTTCTTCGCGTCTTCGTCGAGGCTCTTTCGGAAGGCGTCGAGATCGGTGATGTCCGCTTCGTCGCAATGGGTGACGTGGGGCACGTTGACCCAGGAAGCGTGAAGCCGCGGCCCGGAGATGCGCTTGATGCGCGACAGCGGAACCATTTCGATCGGTCCGAATTTCGCGAAGTCGACTTGCGGGATCGCAGGGAGCGCGGCGCCGCCCGCCGCGCCGCCTGCGACGCCCTCCCCGCCTTCACGGGCGATCGCCGCCTTCACGTCCTCGCGGGTGATGCGGCCCTTTTCGCCGGTCCCCTTGATCAGGTTCAGATCAAGCCCAAGCTCGCGCGCCAGCCGCCGAACGGCGGGGCCGGCGAACACGCCGGCGAAATCAGCTAGCGCTGGGTTTGCGGCAGCCGGCCGGGGCGGCAGATCCCTGGGCGCAACGGGCGAGGTTTCGGGCGCTTCGGCAGCGTCCTCCTCTTCCTTCGCGTCGGCCTCGTCCTCCTGGTCAGGGGCGATCGGCGCGGTCTCTCCGCCAGCATCGAGCTTCGCGATCAGCGAGCCCATCGACACTTTATCGCCGACCTTGACGAGAATCTCTGTGATCTTGCCAGCCGCTGGCGACGGCACGTCCATGGTCGCCTTGTCGGATTCGAGCGTCATGATCGGCTGCTCCGCCTCGACCGTGTCGCCGACCTTCACCAAAATCTCGATAATCGGCACGTCCGTGAAGTCGCCGATATCCGGGATTGTGACGTCGATCGGCGCAGCTTTGGCGGACGAAGGGGCGGGCGCCTTGGCCGGAGAGGTTTTCGGGGCGGCGTCCTTGGGGGCGGCGGCGTCCTTGGCGACCGGAGCGGCGGCGGGCGTGGCCGCCGTTGCGGCAGCGCCGGAAGCCTGCGCCGTCTCCCCCTCGGCGGACTCGACCCGCGCGATGAGCGTTCCCATCGAGACTTTGTCGCCGACTTTTGCCACGACCTCGGCGACTTGGCCCGCCACCGGCGAGGGCACGTCCATCGTCGCCTTGTCGGATTCAAGCGTGATCAGCGATTGATCGACCTTGACGACGTCGCCGGGCTTCACCAGCACCTCGATGACCGGCACGTCCTGGAAGTCGCCGATATCGGGAACCTTCACGTCGACCTTCGCCACCGGCGCTCTCCTCAGCGAACAGATTGTCTAGGGACTGCCGAGATGTCAGTTTCGCGCCGGATTCGGCCCTTCCGGATCGATGCCATATTTGGCGATCGCCTCGGCCACGCGCCGGTTGGGCAGCAACTGATCTTCCGCCAGAGCCTTCAAACTGGCGACCGTCACATGGTAGCGGTCGACTTCAAAGAACGAGCGCAACCGACGGCGATAGTCGGAACGTCCGAAGCCGTCCGTACCAAGCGTCTTGTACCGCGCCGGCACGTAGGGCCGAATGCCGTCCGGCAACGCCTTTATATAGTCCGTCGACGCGACGACCGGCCCCCTCCCGCCCGACAAGGCCCGGGTGATGAACGGGACCTTGGGGTCCGCTTCAGGGTGCAGCAAATTCCAGCGCTCGATGTCGAGGCCCTCGCGGCGCAGCTCGGTGAAGCTGGTGACGCTCCAGACCTCGCTGCTGACGCCATGCTCATTTGCCAGCATCTCGGCCGCCGCTTCAACCTCGCGCAGGATGGCGCCCGCGCCTAACAGACGCACGCTTAGGCCCGGCTGGTCGGCCTTGACCTCGCGCAGCTTATAGGCGCCCTTGAGGATCCCCGCCTCCGCCCCTTCCGGCATCGGCGGATGGGGGTAATTCTCGTTCAGGGTCGTGATGTAATAGTAGACGTCGCCCTGATCGACCAGCATGCGATTCAGGCCCGCATGGACGATCACCGCCAGTTCGTAAGCGTAAGTGGGATCGTAGGTCACGCAATTCGGGATGGTCGAGGCCAGGATATGGCTGTGGCCATCCTCGTGCTGAAGGCCTTCGCCATTGAGGGTGGTGCGGCCGGAGGTGCCGCCGATCAGGAAGCCGCGCGTCCGCATGTCGCCCGCGGCCCAGGCGAGATCGCCGACGCGTTGAAACCCGAACATCGAGTAGTAGATGTAGAAGGGTATCATCGGCACGTTGGAGGTCGAATAGGACGTGCCCGCGGCGATGAACGACGCCATTGCGCCCGGCTCGTTGATGCCTTCCTGAAGGATCTGGCCTTTTGGATCCTCGCGGTAATACATGAGCTGATCGGCGTCCTGGGGGCGGTAAAGCTGGCCAACCTGGCTGAATATGCCGACTTGGCGGAACAGACCCTCCATGCCGAAGGTGCGGCTCTCGTCAGGGACGATCGGAACGACATGCGGGCCGATGTTCTTATCGCGCAAGAGCACGGTTAGAATCCGCACGAACGCCATCGTTGTCGAGATTTCACGTCCCTCTGCGGTCGCTTTCAGTAGAGCGTCGAAGGCAGCAAGCGGCGGGACGAGAAGGGGCTCGCTCTTGCGCCGGCGGGACGGAAGATAGCCGCCGAGAGCCGCGCGTCGCTCGCGCAGATAGCTCATCTCCTTGCTACCCTCGGCGAACCGCAGGAACGGAATCTTATCGAGGTTCTCGTCTGAGACGGGAATCTGAAACCGATCGCGGAAGGCTATGAGCGCCTCATGGCCGAGCTTCTTGGCCTGGTGCGCAATCATCTGCCCTTCGCCGGCTGAGCCCATCCCGTAACCTTTGACGGTTTTGGCGAGGATGGCGGTCGGCTGGCCCTTGTGGTCAACCGCCGCCGTATAGGCCGCGTAGACCTTGACCGGGTCGTGCCCGCCTCTGGTCAGCGCCCATATCTCGGCGTCCGTCCAATCCTCGACCATGGCGGCCGTTTCGGGATAGCGGCCGAAGAAGTTCTTTCGGATGTAAGCGCCGTCTTTCGACTTGAAGTCCTGATATTCGCCGTCGACGCATTCGAACATCAGCTGACGCAGCCTTCCGGCCGTGTCCTTGGCGAGCAGCGCGTCCCAGCCGGAGCCCCACAGGCACTTGATGACGTTCCACCCGGCGCCGCGGAAGTCGGCCTCCAATTCCTGCACGATCTTGCCGTTGCCGCGCACAGGCCCGTCGAGCCGCTGGAGATTGCAGTTGATGACGAAGATCAGGTTGTCGAGCTTCTCGCGGCCCGCGAGCGAGATCGCGCCGAGCAATTCGGGCTCGTCCATCTCGCCGTCGCCGCAGAAAACCCAGACCTTGCGTGGGCTCGTATCGGCCAGGCCCCGCCCGTGCAGATAGCGCAGAAACCGGGCCTGATAGATCGCCATCAGGGGCCCAAGACCCATCGAGACCGTCGGGAACTGCCAGAAGTCCGGCATCAGCCAGGGATGAGGATAGGAGGCAAGGCCCTTGCGGCCGACTTCCTGGCGGAAGTTTATGAGCTGCTCTTCGCTGAGGCGGCCCTCGAGGAAAGCGCGCGCGTAAATGCCTGGCGAGCTATGGCCTTGGAAATAGATCAGGTCGCCGCCATGCGTCTCGTTGCAGGCATGCCAGAAATGCATGAACCCGGTGTCGTAGAGGGTCGCCGCCGACTGGAAGCTCGCGATATGGCCGCCGAGCTCGGAGGACTCCTTGTTCGCCTTGACGACCATCGCGGCGGCGTTCCAACGGACATAGCGGCGGATGTGCTGCTCGATCTCGCGGTCGCCCGGATGAGGCGGCTCGGCTTGGGGAGGAATGGTGTTGACGTAAGCGGTGTTGGCGGCGAAGGGCAGCTTCGCGCCCTTGCGACGAGCCGATGAAACAACCGCGTCGAGAATGTCGTCGACCTTGCCGATTCCCTCGAAGGCCTCGACGGAATCGAGCGCGTCAAGCCACTCGTCGGTTTCGTCGGATTGGTCCTTGACCCGGTCGTCCATCGGAGCCGACCTCCCTCTCACTCATACGAAAGTCGTACCGAGTTTCGTGCACTCTTCTCACGCGCCAGCGCGCTTGGCAATCGCGACAGTGAGAGTCGCTGCCATGCTGATTCTGCATGGGGGCGGCGGCCGATTGGCCGGCGAGCGGCGACGCGATAGAAGGGCCTCTCGGGTCCGATTGACGGACGGTTGAAGCGCACGAGGGAACTCGATTGGCCGGTGTGACGACCCATATCCTGGACGTGACCATCGGCCGGCCGGCCCAGAGCGTCCGGATCGAGCTTTACGAGCTGGAAGGCGGCTCCGAGCGCAAGCGGATCGCCGATGTCGTGACCAACACGGACGGCCGCACCGACAAGCCCCTTGTAACGGCCGCTCAGGCTCGCGCAGGGCGGTTCGAGCTCATTTTCCATGTCGGCGACTATTTCCGCACCCGGCGCACGGAGCTAGCCGACCCGCCGTTCCTCGACGTAATTCCGATCCGCTTCGGGATCGCCGATGCGAGGGCGCACTATCACGTTCCCCTTATTGTCTCCCCGTGGAGCTATTCGACCTATCGGGGAAGTTGAAGGAGGCCCTTCTCACGGCGACTTCCTCGGCTTGGGTCGGGCGGGCGGATCGCGGGCGGCCGAGTCGAGGTCCCCTCATCGTCTCGCGGTGCGAGCTATCCAAGCTTATTGGCGGGCGTCCTGCCCCGATCGGATTGACATAATTTTCACCCCCATACTGTTAAATGCTCTGGATCACGCCCTAGCGCTTTTTGCAGTGCACCCTTGAATAAGCCTGCTCATTATATTATAAGTTCGCTTATGTTATCGCTTGCTCACAAATGGACAGTCTCCCCCGCTCGCGAGCTGGGTTTCGCCCTGCACGACGTCGCCCGGCTGCTCAGGACCTATTCCGATCAGCGCGCCCGCGAGCTCGGCACGACCCGCGCTCAATGGGCGGTGCTGTCGCGACTGCAACGCTGCGAGGGCGCCAAACAGAGCGAACTGGCCGAGGCGCTCGACCTCGCGCCGATCACGCTTGGACGGCTGATCGACAAACTGACCGCCGCCGGCCTCGTCGAGCGACGCGACGATGCGACCGACCGGCGCGCCAACCGTCTTTATCTCACTGAGAAAGCGGCCCCGGCTTTGAAGGACCTGGGGGCGCTCGCGGAGGACTTGATGGGCCGCGCGCTGGCGGGTGTCGACCAATCCACGATCGACGCCATGCATAACGGCCTCATGACCATGAAAGCCAATCTCAAGAACGAATTGATTGCCGGAGCCGAATCCAAGTGACCCAAGCCAAACCAGCTTCCGGGCGCGATCCCGCGCAGGAGGACGATCCATCCGCAGCGCCCCAGCCTGCGCAGCCCCTGCATTTCACGCCATCGAAGGGAGCCGCCCACCAGCCGGCCGCGCGCGAATCCGCGCCGCAGGCGCCATCGGGGCAGCAGCCTTCACAGCCCATTCAGTTCACGCCGGCGCGAACGCCGGCGCCGGGTCCGCAAGCGCCGCCGTTCGCGCCGCCGCCAGCCGCGCAGACGCCGATCGTCGTCAAGCCGAAGCGCCGCGTCAGTCAATTCGTCATGCTCGTCGTCATCCCTCTGGCCGCGCTCGCGCTCGGTTTCAGCTGGTGGTTAAGCAGCGGCCGCTACGTCTCGACCGACAACGCATATGTCGGCGCCGACAAGTCGATGATCGCGCCGCAGGTCACGGGCGCGATTGTCGCCGTGCACGTGATTGAAGGGCAGAAGGTCAAGGTCGGCGATCCGCTGTTCGACATTGATCCCAAGCCCTATGAGATCGCCCTCGCTCTCGCCAAGGGCAAGCTGGAAGCGGCCAAGGTCGAATTCGCCAACCTGCAATCCACGTATGCGAGCAATATCGACCAGATCAAAATGGGCCAGGACGCGGTGAAGGTCCGTCAGGCCGACTTCGACCGCAAGAACGATCTCGCCATTTCGCGCTCGGGCACGGCCGCAGATCGCGACACCTCGATGGCCAACCTGATTCAGGCCAAGCAGATCCTCGAATTCGTCAAATGGCAGCAGGGGACGGTGACGGTGAAGCTCGGCGGCGGCCCCAATACGACGATCGACCAGTTCCCCGACTATATGCAGGCGAAAGCCGCGGTCGATGACGCAGAGCGCAACCTGCGCAACACCAAGGTGCTCGCGCCTATCGACGGCGTCGCAACTCAGGTGCCGGAGATCGAGCTCGGACGCGTGGCGGCCGCGGGCCAGCCGGTGTTCGCGATCGTCGCCGATACGGGCCTATGGGTCGACGCCAATCCGAAGGAATCGGACTTGACTTACGTCCACGTCGGCCTGCCCGCGACGGTGAGCGTCGACACGTTCCCCGGTAGGGAATGGAAGGGGAAGATCTGCTCGATTGCGCCGGGCACAGGAGCGCAATTCGCCATCCTTCCGCCGCAGAACGCGAGCGGCAACTGGGTCAAGATCGTCCAGCGCGTGCCGCTTCGCTTCTGCTTTGGCGCGAAGGAAGACACGACGGGGCTGAGAGCCGGCATGAGCACCTATCTGACCGTAGACACGGGACGTGTGCGCACGCTTGCGGGGACCCTTGACGGGCTCAAGCAGTGGGTGGTCGGCTATGTCGACACGCTCCTGGGGGCGCGCACCGCCGTCATTCGATGAACTCGCAAGCGCCCGCCGCGCCGCTCTACGAGACGATCTCGCCGACGCTCAAGTGGCTGCTCACCGTCTGCATCATGATGGCGACCATCATGCAGGCGCTCGACACCACGATTGCCAATGTCGCCCTGCCCTACATGCAGGGGTCGCTGGCGACGACGCAGGATCAGATCAACTGGGTGCTGACGTCCTACATCGTCGCCGCGGCGATCATGACCTCGCCGCTCGGCTGGATGGCGACGCGCTTCGGCCGCAAGAAGCTGTTCATCGTCTGCACAGCCGGGTTCACCGTCGCCTCGATGCTCTGCGGCGTCGCACTCTCGATCGAGCAGATGGTCGCCTACCGGCTATTGCAGGGCGTGTTTGGCGCGGCGCTTGTGCCCTTGAGCCAAGCGGTGATGCTCGACATCTTCCCGCCCGCCAAACGCGGCTCGGCGATGGCGATCTGGGGCATGGGCGTGATGCTCGGACCGATCATGGGCCCGACGCTCGGCGGCTGGCTCACCAACTCCTATTCCTGGCGCTGGGTGTTCTTCGTCAATCTGCCGTTCGGCATCCTCACCACCGCCGGGCTCGCGATCTTCATGAGCGAGACCCCGACGCGGCGCGACGTGCCCTTCTCCTGGTTCGGTTTCCTGAGTCTTTCGCTCGGCATCGGGTCGCTGCAAATGATGCTCGACCGTGGCGAGCAGCTCGGCTGGTTCGACTCGCCCGAAATCTGGATTGAGACGATCCTCGCGATTGTCGGCTTCTATTTCTTCCTCGCCGACTGCCTGACGTCGGAGCGGCCATTCATCAGCGTCCGCATCTTCAAGGACTGGAACTTTTCCATCGCGCTTGTCTTCATGTTCCTGGTTGGCATCATGCTGCTTGCGAGCATGGCGCTGGTGACGCCGTTCATTCAAAACCTGCTCAATTATCCGGTGCTGTCGAGCGGCTTTCTGCTCGGCACGCGCGGAATCGGCACATTTGTGGGCATGTTCGCGGTCGGCAGGATGAGCGGCAAGGTTGATCCTCGGATCATGATCCTCATCGGCCTCGTGCTCGCGTCCACGTCGCTCTATCTCATGGTCGGCTGGACGCTCGACGTCCCGGCGAACACAATCGTCATCAACTCGATCGCTCAAGGCCTGGGCTTGGGCTTCATCTTCGTGCCCCTCAACACGATCGCCTTCGCAAGCCTGCCGGGCGAGTTGCGCACCGAGGGCGCCGCGCTTTGGACCCTCATCCGCAACATCGGCTCGTCGGTCGGCATCTCAGTCGTCATCGCGCGCTTGACCAGCATGACGACGATGTTCCACAGCCAGCTCGTCGAGCACGCGACGCCGTTCAACGATGCGCTGAGAATGCCGAACGCCTCGCTGGTCTGGGGACATGGGCTTCCGAGCATGGCGATGCTCGAAGGGATCATCACCCAGCAAGCGGCGATGATGGCCTATTCGAACGATTTCCTGTTCATGACCTTCGTTGCGCTCTGCGCCTTCCCGCTGCTTGCGCTCATCCGCTCGCCAAAGTCCGCGGCGCCGGTTTCGCGCGAAGAGGCAGCCGCGCACGCAGTGATGGATTAGCCCCCTCGCCCCGCATCAGCGGGGAGAGGGCTGGGGTGAGGGCCACGGCAACTGGTCGCCCGGTTCGAGCTTGCCCCGCCCCTCATCCTGACCTTCTCCGCGCACGCGGGGAGAAGGAACACGCTCAGCGAGCCGCTGGCTCGCCTGAGGATCGTGGGCCGGCAGATAGACCGTCGGCCTCGCCTCAACGAACGCCCGGATGGCGGCAAGCGTCGCCGCCGCTTGGTCCTCGTTGTGGCTGACGCCGTCGATCGTCCCCTTGAGCAGCGTCTTCTCGTTGTACGACGCGTCGCCGGCGATGAAGACGGTCTTGTCGTGGTCCTCAACCACGACCGAAAGGTGATCGTCGGTGTGGCCGGGCGTGGCGACGGCGACGACCGCACCATCGGCGGTCAGGCGCTTCGATCGCTGAAACGGTCCGTAAGAGCCGTCATCGAGAACGAGAGGCTTCGGATCGAACGCCTTGGGCCAACGCTGCGGCAGATAGCCGCGCAACTGTCCAGCGGCTCCGGTCGCGCGCTGCAACTCGGCGGGAGAAACCAGAACCTCGGTCATCGGGAAATGCCCGAGACCGCCATCGTGATCGATATGCAGGTGGGTCAGCACGACGCGCTTGACGTCGGCTGAGCCAATGCCAAGCGCCTTGAGCTGAGGGCCGGCTTCCTCCTCCGGCTCGATGTCGAAGCGGACGCAGAAGCGGAAGTAGGGATGCCAGAGCGGCAGACGTTTGACGCCGGCTGACACGCCGGTATCGACCAGGATCACGCCGTCGCGATGCTCGATGGCGTAGGCGTTGACCGGCAGCCAGTCCGACCATTCGGCGTCGAAGAGCGGAGCGACGCGACGTGCGAGCCCATGGCCTCGGCCGACGATCTGGCTTGCCTTGATTTGAACCCGGCCGGTTTCGATGACGTGGATGCGCATTTGCGGTCGCCTCCCTAAGCGCGACCGATACGGCTGAGATGCGTGTCGCTGAAGCCGCTCGCATATTTCAAGCCGTAGCCGAGCATGCGGTCGAAGCCGATGTGAGCGATCAAGATCAGCGCCAGCGCCGAGGCGACAGGCGAGCCGAACGCGAAGCCTGCAAGCGCGAGTGGCAGCGCTAGCGCATAGGTATGAACGAGATTGTAGAAGAGCGCCCCCGCCCTTGGCCCAACAAGATAGGCGAGCATCGAAAGATCGGGGGCAAGGAACAGAACGACAAGCGCGATCCATGAGAAGCCGGCGTGGGCGTGAAGCGCAACCGCCGCAACAAGGACAGCTGCGCCCTCAAGGCGCAGAACCGCCCTGACCCCGCCTGACGCCGACCCGCTGGCGGCGCGCATGGGAGCCGGCGCGCTGGCATGGGTGAGGCGCGTGAGGATCGCCGTCATCGAGGTCTCCTTTAGCGGCCGCACCGTGGCGCAACCGCTTTGGCCTTCTCGATACGCTCTCGCTGACATCTGCGGAATTGCATATTTCTCTTGATCAGCTATACGTTTTCGTATGTTCGGCCGCGAGCCCGACTGGGATGAATTGCGCACCTTCCTCGAAGTCGCGCGCGACTTGAGCCTCAGCGGCGCCGCGCGTCGGCTGGGACTCGCCCAGCCGACGGTCGGGCGTCACATTGACAGGCTGGAAGAGGCGCTCGGGGCGACGCTGTTCACCCGCTCGCCGCGCGGACTCGTCCCGACCGCGGCCGCGAACGCGCTCGTCCCGCACGCCGAAGCGATGGCCGTAGCCGCCGCGGCGCTCGCGCGCTCCGCTTCTTCGGCGACGGCGATCGATCGCGGCGTCGTTCGCGTCACTGCGAGCGAGATCATGGGCTCGGAGGCGCTGCCGCCGATTTTCGCCGGCTTTCGCGTCCACAATCCGGGGGTCGCCGTCGAGCTCGCGGTCACCAATCGCAACCAGGATCTGGCGCGCGGCGACGCCGACATCGCCGTGCGCATGGTCCGCCCGACCCAGAGCGGGCTCATCGCACGCCGCATCGGTTCGACGTGCATTCGGCTTTACGCACATCGCGACTATCTCGCGCGGTTCGGCGAACCGCGTTCGTTCGCCGACCTCAAGCATCATTGCCTGATTGGCTTCGACCGCGACAATCAGACGTTTCGGTCCGCCGGCGCGTTGGCGAAAACGCTGACACGCGCGGACTTCGGCTTTCGCTGCGACAGCGACGTCGCCCAACTTGCGGCGCTGCGCGCCGGCGTCGGCGTCGGCGGCTGCCAAGACGCCATCGCGCGGCGCACGCCCCAACTCGTCCCGGTGCTGCCGAACGCCTTCCAGTTCACACTCGAAGTGTGGCTGGCCATGCACCGCGATTTGAAGACAGCGCCGCGGGTGCGGCTTCTGTTCGACTGGCTGGCTTCAGAGCTTAAGGATTACGTCAAGGGACGCGTGGCAGGAGGGAAGGCGTTATCCGGCGATGATACCGTCGCTTAACCCGGCCTTGCAACCTCAAGCACGAGGTCAGCAAGCCGCTCCGCGGCGTCAGGAACGCCGACCGATTTCGCCGCCCTCGCCATCTCCTCAAGCTTCGCCGGCGCGGCGAGCGCGTCGCGCAGGATCGCGGCCAATCGTTCGGGCGTGAACTCATTTTGCGGCACGACGATCGCGCCACCGGACTTGGCGAGCGCCGCCGCATTCGCCGCCTGGTCCTGATCGAGCGCATGGGGAAACGGCACAAGGACCGAAGCTCGCCCGATCACCGCGAGCTCGGAGACGGTCGAAGCGCCGGCGCGGCCGATGACAAGATGGGCCGCGGCCAGCCGCGTCGGCAAATCTGGAAAGAATTCCGCGATCTCGACCGGAAAGTTCATCCGCGCGCAAGCCGCTGCAACGCGCGAGCTGTCCTCGCCGCGCGCTTGCTGGGTCAGGCGCATCCATTGCCGCTCCTCCGAATTGAGTAGCGCGATCGCCGCAGGCGTGACGTCGGCCATCACGCGCGCGCCCTGCGAGCCGCCGGTCACCAGGAGGTTCAGGCGCCGCATGACGGGCTCGGGATAGGCAATGGCGGCGGCCGCGATGACCGACGGCCGAACCGGATTGCCAGTTACGCGGGCTTTGGCCGGATCAACGCCCTTCAAGCCAGGGAAGCCGCAAGCGACAAGATTGACCCGCGGACTTAAGAAACGATTCGCGCGTCCCATCACCGCGTTCTGCTCATGCAGGACGGATGGGATCCTGAGGAGCCAGGCGGCAAGAAGCGGCGGCACGGTCGGATAGCCTCCGAACCCAACCACCGCGCGCGGCCTGATGCGCGCAAGCTTGAGGGCGGCCGCCGCAAGGCCCGCGCCCAAAGTCAACGAAGCGCGCGCCTTGGCGAGCGCGCCAGCTTCCGTTGGCGTCGCTGAGGGAAAGGCGTAAATCGCGCGCGCCGGAAAATCGGCGCCGAACCTGAGGGCGCGAGTGTCGGTCGCGAGCTCCACTTCGGCGCCCCGCTTTGCCAGGGCGGCGGCCAGCGCCGCCGCGGGAAAGAGATGTCCGCCTGTGCCGCCCGCCGCAAGCAGGATCGGACGCGAGGAGTTCATTCCACCGTCGCCGCGGGATGGTCGAGATCGGCGGCCGGCCGCTTACGCGTCGTCGCGATGAGGAAGCCCATGCCCAGGCCGAGCGCGAGCAACGATGAGCCGCCGTAGGAGATGAACGGCAAGGTCATTCCCTTCGCCGGCATGGCGCGCAAGTTGACCGCCATGTTGATCCAGCTTTGCACCGCGAACATGACGGTCAATCCGGCGGCCGCGAGCTGGCAGAACGGATCGGGGTTGCGCGCCGCAAGGACGAGCGCGCGCAGGACGATGAAAGCGAAAAAGGCGATCAACGCCATACACGCGATCATGCCGAATTCCTCGCCGGTCACAGCGAAAACGAAGTCGGTGTGCGCGTCCGGCAGGATTTGCTTGTAGACGCCCTCGCCCGGCCCCCGTCCGAGCCAACCCCCCGAGAGAATGCTCTGCAGCGCGGTATCGACCTGAAAGGTGTCGACCAGACCGCCGGTCGAGTCCGGATCGAGAAAGCGCAGCACTCGCTCGTGCACGTGTGGCGACAGTTTGAACACGGCGAACCCGCCGGCCATGCCCATTCCGCCGACTGCAACGACCCAGAACCAATGCAGGCCTGCCAAAAAGAAGAGCGCCGTCCACACGACCGCGACCAGCATCGTCTGACCGAAGTCGGGCTCGAGGATGAGCGGCACGATGGCGATGGGCAAGAGCAGAAAGGAGAGAAGCTTCGCCGGAATCGCGGTCGGCCCGGTCCGCCCGCCTTCCGTGAAGGCCCACGCCGCAAGAACGACGAACGCCGGCTTGATGAATTCCGACGGTTGCAGGCCGAAGATCCAGCGCCGCGCCCCTTTGACCTCCGCGCCGAACATGAGGGCGAGAATGATGAGCGCGAACGACACCGCGAACGTCACCAGCGCCGCTCGCCGCACATGCCGCGGCGAGAGAAACGAGGTGGCGATCATCAGCGCCGCCGTCGGGATCAGCATCAGAGCCTGACGGTTGACGAAGTGGAAGGTTGAAAGATTGAGCCGTTCCGCCACCGCCGGACTGGCCGCCAGCGCCATCACGAGGCCAATCACCATCAGCGCGATGAACGATCCGATCAGCCACCGGTCCGCAGTGCGCATCCAATCCGCAACGAGGCCGCGTTCCACCCTCGAAACCATGAGCCCTATCTCCCCGTCTCAACGCGCGTTCCGGCCGCCGCGCGCTGTTGAAGCCATTTGGCGACCTCCGCCCGAAAGGCGTCGCCGCGCGCCTCGAAATTCGCGAACTGATCGAACGAGGCGCAGGCGGGCGACAGCAGCACGGTTGGCTCGCCCGCTGTCGACTGCGCCGCGTCCTCAGCCGCCGCCTCAATGGCTGCGCTTAAAGTCCCACAGCGTTCGAAGGGAACAGCGCGAGAGAGCGTATGCGCGAATTCATCGCTAGCCTCGCCGATCAGGTAGGCCTTGGCCACGCGCGGAAAAAGCGGCCGCAGCGGCTCGATGCCGCGAACCTTCGGCCTGCCGCCGAGTATCCAATGAATATCTTGGAACGACATGAGCGCCTTCTCGGCGGCGTCGGCGTTGGTTGCCTTCGAGTCGTTGATGAACAGCACGCGGCCAAGCCGGCCGACTTCTTCCATGCGATGAGCAAGGCCAGGAAAGGTCTCGAACGCGCGCGCGATGCGATCGCGCTCGACGCCAAGAGCCCTCGCAGCGGCGTAGGCGAAGGCGGCGTTCTGCCCGTTATGGGCGCCGCGAAGCGCGCGAGCGCCCGCAAGATCGGCCTGCGGCGCGGCTTCTCCGCGCGCCATCACGCGATGCTCGCTGACCCAGACATCTGCAAGCGGAGAACTCGGCGCCCGACACCGCAATAACGCGGGCCATGCCCGCGCGCGCTTTCAACCGCACATAGATTTCGCGACATGGCTCGTCGTCCACGCCGACCAGCGCGACCTCGGCCTGCGCGACAAGGCGCTCCTTGATAGCAGCGTAGCGGGCGAGATCGCCATGCCTGTCGAGATGGTCCGGCGTGATGTTGATAAGGAGTCCGACGCTTGGCGCGAGCGAGGGCGCTAGGTCAATCTGGTAGGATGAACATTCAACGACATGGATGCGCCCAGCCGCGGGCGGCGGCAGATCGAGGACCGGCACGCCGATATTGCCGCCCACCGCAACCTCGCGTCCGGCCTCCTTAAGCACATGGGCGATCAGCGCCGTGGTCGTGGATTTGCCGTTCGTGCCGGTGATCGCGACAAATGGCGCGCCCGGCGCCCTCGCGCCGCGCTCGCGCACGAAGAGCTCGACATCGCCGATGATTGGAACCCCTGCATCATCCGCGAGGTTCACGGTCCAATGCGGCTTCGGATGGGTCAGCGGCACGCCGGGCGCGAGCACAAACACCCGAAAGCCGCGCCAGTCGGCCTGAGCGAGATCGACCAGGGCGACGCCAGCGGCTTCCGCGCGCTCCCGCGCAGTCGGGCTGTCGTCCCACGCGGCAACCTCAGCGCCGCCGACCACAAGCGCGTGCGCTGTCGACAGTCCCGACCCGCCGAGGCCGAAGAGAGCGACCCTCTGTCCGCGCAGGGTCTCGACCGGCGTCATCGTCACCTCAGCTTGAGGGAAGCGAGGCCGACCATCGCGAGCACGAAGGCGATAATCCAGAATCGCATGACAATCTGCGGCTCGGACCAGCCGAGCTGCTCGAAATGGTGATGAATGGGCGCCATGCGGAAGACGCGCCTGCCGGTGAGCTTGAACGAGACCACCTGCACGACGACGGACGCCGCCTCCATCACGAACAGCCCCCCGACCACGGCCAGTACGATCTCGTGCTTGATCGCAACGGCCGTTGCGCCGAGCAGGCCGCCCAGCGCCAGCGATCCTGTGTCGCCCATGAAAATCTGAGCAGGGGGAGCATTGAACCAAAGGAACCCGACGCCCGCGCCGATCAACGCCCCGCACACGACCAAGAGATCGCCGGAGAACGGGACATGATTGATCAGGAGATAGTGCGAATAGACCACATTGCCTGCGATATAGGCGATGAGCCCGAGGGTCGCTGCGCAGATCATCACCGGCACAATCGCCAGGCCATCAAGCCCGTCGGTCAGATTAACCGCATTGCCGAAAGCGACAATGACGAACGGGCCGAACAGCAGAAATCCCCAGCCGAAATCGAACACAAAGCCATTGACGAACGGCACGGCGAGGGCGGTCGCGCCATTGGCGCCAACCTGCATGAGCGCATAGCAGGCGAGCCCGGCGATCACATATTCGCCGAACAGGCGCGCCCGGCCCGAAAAGCCGCGGTCCGACTGCTTGGTGACTTTCAGATAGTCGTCGTAGAAGCCAATCACCGCGAAGCCCGCCGTGACGAACAGCACGATCCACACATAGGGGCTTGCGAGATTGGCCCACAGCAATGCCGAGACAAAGAGCCCGAACAGGATCATGAGCCCGCCCATGGTCGGCGTGCCCTTCTTGGTGAGAAGATGCGAGGCCGGCCCATCGACGCGGATCGGCTGCCCGCCGCCCTGCTTCAGACGCAACGCTGAGATGATCGTCGGACCGAAGAAGAAGACGAGAAAAAGACCGGTGCCCGCGGCGCCAAGCGTGCGAAACGTGAGGTAACGAAACAGGTGGAAGACGCCCGGAAGCTCGGACAGCCATGTGAGCATGCCCTAGCCTCCCGCGCCAGCGAAGCGATCGCGCAAAGCCGCGACGAGCGGACCCATGCGGCTGCCGTTGGACCCCTTGACCATCGCGATGTCGCCGCCGCGTAAAGCGCGGGCGACCTCGTCCGTCAGCTCGCTCGACCGCTCGGTCCAGGCGGCCCGCATCGACGCCGGCGCCGCGTCATACAAAGCGCGTGTAAGCGGGCCGGCGCCAAACAAGAGATCGACCTTGTTGGCTCTGAGGTCGGCTGCGAGTTCGGCGTGAATCGCCGCAGCCTTCGACCCGAGCTCGAGCATATCGCCGATGACCGCGATGCGGCGCCCCTTAGGTCCGGGCTTGGCTGCGGCGAGCAGCGCGAGCGCCGCCCGCATCGAGGCGGGATTTGCGTTGTAGCTTTCGTCGATTATGGTCGCCGTTCCGTCCGGGGTGGCGATCGAGAAGCGCTCGCCCCTGCCCTTCTGCGGCGAGAAGCGGCGAAGCGCGGCGGCGCAGGTTTTAAGGCCAGCGCCTACCGCGTCCGCCGCCAGGAGCGCGCCCAGCGCGTTCTCCGCCACATGTGTTCCGGGCGCGCCGAGTTCGAACGTCAACTCATGGCCGAGAATGTGCGCCCTCAAGCGCGAGCCGCCGTCGATCGCCTCGACCTCGAGGAGCCGAGCATCGCACTCGGCGCCCTGGCCAAAGCTCAAGACTCGCGCGCCAAGCGACGTCGCCGCCTTCGACAGTCGCTCGAACTGCGGAGCGTTGCGATTCAAGACCGCCGTTCCACGAGGTTCGAGACCGAGGAAGATCTCAGCCTTCGCATCGGCGATCGCCTCGATCGAGCCCAGATGTTCAATGTGAACGGGCGCGATCATCGTCACAAGGGCTGCGTGCGGCCGCGCCATGCGCGTGAGCGGCGCAATTTCGCCCGCGTGATTCATGCCCATCTCGAACACGCCGTAGCGCGCGTTTGCGGGCATGCGCGCGAGCGTCAGCGGCACGCCCCAATGATTGTTGTAGGAGGCGGCCGAAGCGTGGGTCAGGCCGCAGGCCGTCAGCATCGCCCGCAGCATTTCTTTGGCGGTCGTCTTGCCGACCGAACCCGTCACGCCGACGATCTTCGCCTTCGAACGCCCGCGAGCTGCGACGCCCAGCCGCTCCATCGCATGAAGCGTGTCCTCGACCGCCAAGACCGGACCGAAGGTGGCGAGCTCATCCGCGCGCTCGCGCGACACGACGGCCGCCGCGGCGCCAGCTTCGATCGCGCGCGCGACGTGATCGTGACCGTCATGCGCTTCGCCCTTGATCGCGAAGAAGAGGTCGCCCGCCTCGAGGCTGCGGCTGTCGATGGAGACGCCGGTGACACTCGCGCTGAGCGGCGCGCTGGGGGCGGCGCCGAGCGCTGCGCTGAGTTCGGCTTGGCTCCAGAGCGCGGTCATGACGCGTCCTTGAGCGCCGCGCGCACCTCATCGGCGTCGGAGAATGGCAGCGTCTTGTCGCCAACGATCTGCCCGGTCTCGTGGCCCTTGCCGGCGATCAAGAGCGCATCACCCTCGCGAAGAATCGTGACCCCTGCGCGAATGGCCGCCGCTCTGTCACCGATTTCGTTCGCCGAAGGCGCGGCAGCAAGAATCTGGGCGCGAATCGCGGCGGGATTCTCGGAGCGAGGATTGTCGTCGGTGACAATCGCGACATCGGCGCAGCGCGCGGCGATCTCGCCCATGATCGCCCGTTTTCCAGGGTCGCGGTCGCCACCGCAGCCGAACACCAGGACAAGACGCCCGCGCACGAACGGACGCAGCGCGGCGATCGCCTTTTCCAGCGCGTCGGGTTTATGCGCATAGTCGACGAAGACGCTGGCGCCCCGGATATCGCCGATGCGCTCGAGGCGCCCCGGCGCGCCTTGCAGCGTCTGCAGCGCCTCGAACACCGCGTCGGCTTGGCTTCCGGTTGCGATGCAAAGCCCGGCGGCTACCAGTGCATTAGAGATCTGAAATTCCCCGGCTAAAGGAAACTTCACACGCCAGCTGCGGTCGCCAAACTGAAGATCGAGCACCGAAGACAGGCGATCGCGCGCGACGGCGTTCAATCGGATTGTTTCGCCTTTCGCGCCGACAGTGATGACTTGGAGGCCACGCGCCCGCGCCGCCACGATCACACGCGAGGCGATCGCGCTGTCGGCGTCGATGATTGCAGGCGCCCCATCCTGCAAAAGATCCTGGAACAGCCTGAGCTTGGCCTTGAGATAGTCCTCGACCGTCGCATGATAGTCCATGTGATCGCGCGTCAGATTGGTGAACGCGCCCGCGGCGAGGCGCACGCCGTCCAACCGCTTCTGGTCGAGACCATGCGAGGAGGCTTCGATTGCGAGGTTCGTGACGCCATTCGAGGCGAGCCGATCGAGAAGCTCGTGCAGCGCGATCGGGTCCGGCGTCGTCAGCGATCCGTAAACCGTCAGCGGGCGCGACACGACGCCGATCGTTCCGATCGAAGCGGCCTCGCGCCCTAGTGTCTGCCAGATTTGGCGCACGAAGGCGGCGACCGAAGTTTTTCCGCTCGTGCCGGTCACCGCCACGATCGTCTCCGGCTGACGCGGATAGAAGCGCGCAGCCGCGTGAGCCAGCGCAGCGCGGGCGTCGGCGACCTTGACGAAGGCGGCGTTGGGTGTTTCCGCCCAACGTTCTGCGACAATTGCGGCTGCGCCTTTCGCGACCGCTTCGCCCACGTGCTTGAGGCCATCGTCCTTGGCCCCGGCAAGCGCGAAGAAGACGTCGCCGGGCGCAGTCTTTCGGCTGTCGAAAGCCAAACCCGCAATGGCGCGGGACGCGAGCTCGCGATCGGCGTCCTTGAGCTCGAGGATATCGCCAAGCCGTCTCATCGCGCTGAAGGTCACTCCTTGCCGGTCTTGTCGGCGTCGGCTCCATACCCCAGCCGGGCGATGATGGGGAACGGCTGAGTTGGCGGCTCCTTCATGGGCGGCACGCCCTCGAGCGGCTCGACGCGGCGGATCAGCGCACCGGCGACCCGTCCAGCGTTATAGGCGGCGGTGTGATATCCATGGTCCTCGGGCGCGGGCTGCGGATCGTCGTAGATGGTCAGATATAGGTATTTCGGCTTGTCGGCCGGAGTGATCGCCATAAACGTGGTGAAAACCTTGTTCTGCGAATAGCGCCCGTGAATGATCTTGTCGGCGGTTCCCGTCTTTCCGCCCACGTAGTAACCGGGAATGTTGGCGAAACTTGCGGAACCATGCGTCGCGTTGGAGCGCATCAGATATCGCATGGATTCGGACGTCTGTGCGCTGATCACCCGATGGCTGACCTTCTCCGCCTCCTCTTCGGTGCGCGGCAGAAAAGTCGGCGTCATCATCTCGCCGCCGTTGACCAGCGCGCAGACCGCCATCACTGCCTGAATGGGCGCGACATTGAGGCCCTGGCCGAAGGCGATGGTCATCGTGTTGAGAAGCGACCAATGCTTGGGCACCAGCGGCTCGGCGCTTTCCGGCAATTCAGTGCGCAAGCGATCGAGTTGGCCCATCTTTTTCAAGAAAGCCTTATGGCCTTCGACGCCAACCATCAGCGCCAGCCTCGCGGCGCCGATATTCGAGGAATGGGTGAACACTTCAGGCACCGTCAGCACGCGATGGGTGGCGTGAAAATCGTGAATCGTGAACCGCCCGTAGCGCAAGCTGTCGCGCGCGTCCACATGCGAGCCGAGATTGACCTTGCCGGATTCGAGCGCCATGGCGAGCGAGAGCGCCTTGAAGGTCGAGCCCATCTCGTAGACGCCGACATTGATGCGGTTGATCTTCGTCGGATCGCGCACGTCGCCCGGATCGTTGGGATCGAAATCGGGCAAGGATTCGAGAGCGATCACTTCGCCGGTGTTGACATCGACGACCATGCCCGCCGCGGCCTTGGCGTGGAAGCGATCCATCCCGTCGGTGAGTTCGTCGCGCAGCGCATGCGTCGCCTTGAGATCGAGCGACAGGCGGACCGGTTTCAGGCTGTCGGGATCGACCGTGAAGCCAGCGACATGCGGATCGGTCAGGCTTTGCTCGTCGAGATATTTCTCCATGCCCGCGATGCCGACATTGTCCTTATCGACAAACCCAATCACGTGAGCGCCGATCGGGCCATTGGGATAGACGCGCTTGTTCTCCGGCAGAAAGCCGACGCCAGGCAGGCCGAGGTGAAAGATTTCCGCCTGCTCCTTGGACGTGATTTGCCGCTTGACCCAGATGAAGCCCTTCTTCGAGCTCAATCGCTCGCGCAGCTCCTTCGCATTGACGTCCGGAAGCACGGCGGTGATGAGCTCAACCGCCTCATCCACATCGATGATGCGGTTCGGCTCGGCGAACACGGACATCGTCTTGACGTCGGTCGCGAGGATCTCGCCGTTCCGGTCCAATAAATCCGGCCTCGCGCCTGAGACTGCGTCATCGGCCGCTGTCTTCAGCGTCTGCGGCGGATCATGCGAGAGGCCAAGCACGAGCAGCTTCACGCCAAGCCCGGCATAGGCCACGAACAGCCCCAGCGCGATGGTCCGCACGCGCGCGCCAGAACGGTCTAGCCTTGTCGAAAGAAGGGCGCGCGCGAAGGCCTTGAGCTTTGCTTTGTTCGCTCCCGCCGGCTGCGGCAGTCGCGAGCCCGGCGGCTCCAGATCGACGCCGAAATTCTTTGGCAGATAGCGCCTGAGCCAGGCGATCGCAGCGTCGGCCAGGACGTCCAGGAGCTTAAGGCCCGCGCGCGTCTTGGGCTTGGCTGTTGAGACCGTCTCGACCATCGCTCACCTCACCGGCGGAGTGGAGACGGAGGCGGTGACCGCCGGGGTCGAATTGTCGGCTGTGAATCCGAGCAATTCGAGCGTACGGCCGATCGAATCGGTCTTGGGCTGGGCGTCAGGCAACTCGTTGACGATCGCGATTTGGCTTAAAGCGAGCGGCTGCAGACCGAGCTTCGAAATCGGCGAGCGCCTGCACGCGGTCGGGCCGCGCGAGATGCGCATATTCGGCGCGCAGGAGATTGATCGCGTCCTTCTCCTTGGCGATGAGATGGCGCGTCTTCACCAATTGCTCGGAGGCGTAGATCGTGCGGTACTTGACGCCATAGACGTAAGCCGCCGACCCGATCAGCGCGGCGATGGCGAAAGCGTGCAGAATACGCCACATCTTTTCTTATCTCCCCCTTCGCGCCGGCAGTCGCGCCAGAGCCTCAATTCCCTCATCCCGTCCCCGCGGCGGCGCGCCCCTGCGGACTCCAAATCGCAGTTTGGCCGAACGCGATCGCGGGTTTTCGCGCGCCTCCGCTTCGCTCGGCTCAATCGGCTGGCCGCGTGGAACGTCAAATGTCGGCTCGGCCTCAGCCGGCTCGCCAGGCAAGCGGCGCGAGGCGGCTCGTCCGCGGCTTGAGCGGCCGGCGAAGAACTGCTTGACGATCCGATCCTCGAGCGAGTGAAACGTCACGACGGCAAGGCGGCCGCCAGGCTTGAGCAGCCGCTCGGCTGCGCAAAGGCCGCTTACGAGCTCGGTGAGCTCGTCGTTGACCGCGATGCGCAGCGCCTGGAAGGTCCGCGTCGCGGGATGGGTCAGTTCGCCACGCCGCGCCGGCGCGACCCGCGCGACGAGGCCGGCGAGCTCGAGGGTGGAAGTGAACGGCTTTGTCTTGCGGTCGGCGACGATGGCGCGCGCAATTCGCCGCGCGGCGCGCTCCTCGCCGAAGTGGAAGAGAATGTCCGCGATCGTCGCCTCGTCCTCGTCGAGCAGGATTTCGGCGGCCGAACGGCCGCCGCGCCCCATGCGCATATCGAGGGGCGCGTCGAAGCGGAGCGAGAAGCCGCGCGCAGCCTCATCGAGCTGCATCGACGAAACCCCGATGTCGAACACAACTCCGTCGACCGCGGCGACACTGAGGCGCCTCATGACCTCGTCGAGCTCGCCAAAGCGCGCCTCAACAAGGTCAAGCCGACCCTCTGACGAAGCCTTGAGCGTTTCGCCGGCCCGGATCGTCGAGGGGTCTCGATCAAGCGCGATCACACGCGCGCCGCGGTCGAGAAGCGCGCGCGCATAGCCCCCGCCGCCGAACGTGCCATCGATATAGACGCCGCCTCGGCGTGGATCGAGCGCATCCATCGCCTCGTGAAGCAGAACAGGAACATGGCCGGGCCCAGCGGGCGCGGCGCGGCTCATCCCGGCGCACCCGGCGGCGCCTGCGCGTCGCGCTCCGCCCGCAAGCGCCTCACGCGCTCCCGCGCCTCTTCGAGATGAGCCTGAAAGCGCGTCGGCTCCCAGATCTGGAACTTGTGCCCTTGGCCGACGAATACCGCCTCGGGCCCGAGCCCCAGCGCCGCCTTGAGCCGCTCCTCGAAGAACACCCGCCCCTCCGCATCGACACGCAGGACTTCGCTCATGCCCAAGAGCGCCGTCGCGAAAGCGTCGCGGGACTGCGAATAGGGCGGCATCGTTTGAAGCAACAAATCGATTTCGGCGATCAGCGCGTTGCCGCCGCAGTCGAGCGCCGGCGCGTCCAGAGACGGATAGGCATACATGCCGGCGAAGCCGTCCTTCGCCAGCACCTGACGGAACGGCGCGGGTATCGAAATCCGCCCCTTGGCGTCGAAACGATGGGTGAAATTCGAAAGAAATCGATCCACCAGGCAGCCCTTCGGCGCGCGAGCAAACCCGCTTGAGCCGCGTTGTTTTGGCGTTAGGCGACGGCGCGGGGGCGCAGTCGGGTGACGGGACAGCGTGGGATAGCATGGGACCCCATGGGTATCAACGCATTAGGGTCTCAAGGTTAATCTTCCGTTAGGACGGAACTCCTCCGCGCAATAGTTGCCCGCTCGTCCTCTTCCCGCGGGCGGCGCCGAGCTGCCCCGCGATGCGCGTGCGGCGGTCGAGCCCAAGGTTGCGTGGCTTCCGTATGGTTAACGAACTGTGAGCGACGTCACGGCGCTACGCCGGATCGAGGTCTACAACCTTTTGCGAGAGCAGGACGATGATCTTCAACCGCCGATTTGCCTTTAACAATTTGTTACTTGCAATCGAACGGTAAGGTCGCAATCATCCTGTAAAAAGGGTCAAGGCGATGGTCGCTGTCATGCTTTTTTGGGGCTTGAGCCTAGCCGCTCTCGGCTGGCTCGTCTTCAAAATCGCCGAACGGATGTGAAGGAGCGGATCAGCCCTTCTGACACTGGCCACCCAACCGAATTCACGAGGATACTCAAGTGACGATCGTCTTTGTAGGAGCCGCCGGCTGGCTCATTCTTCTGCTCATGTGCGCTTACGCCAAAGCGCGCGACCGACGCTTTTAACCGACCTGTTCTACGGCGAGGCTGCCCGCAGGCAGCGGCTTCAAGAGTTCCTTGGCCGAAACCGAGTGATCGAGCCACGCGGCCCAATCCGCGCGGGAGAGAATGGCGATCTGCCGGTCGTGGTAAGGCGCGATGTCGGGGCCGGGCGACATCGTCAACATCGTAAAGGCCTCGCCGACTTGCTTATCGGTCCGCCAGATTCCGGCGACGCAAAACCATGGCTCGCCGGACTTGGTAAACAGCCACTTGTCCTTCCGCTTCTTCTTCGTGTCCGCAGGCTCGGTGAACTCGTAGAAGCCGTCGGCGGGAATGAGGCATCTGCCCGAGCCGAATTCGCGGCCCTCCGAACGGAAATTGTAGACCGGCTTGCGGTTCTGTCCGGGCCAGCTCCAGCGCCGTTGCACGAGGTCGCCGGCGCCCGGCTCGCCATCGACCCCGCGGACGATCGGCGCAATATCCGTGATCTTGACGTCGTCTCGCGCCTCGATGTTGGGCGTGCCCTCCGAAAAGCGGATGTTGATTCGGGTCTGAGAGAAGCCGTCGAAGAGCGAGGCTGCATCGGTCACCAGGCGATAGGCGTTGCACATGGCCTCAGTCCCGAGGGGAGGATTCGCGTTTGACCTCACATACACTGGCCGAGCCGTCCGTCGTACTCTAGCCTCTGCGCGCCGAACTGCACGGAGGAAGCATGAGTGAGCTCAGCGACATCATCGACGCCCTGAAACCCGTGTCGACCGCGACGATCACGACCGTCCTGCTCAAGCATGGGTTGCGCCGCGTCTGGATGCGGGGAACCCGCCCAATTCGTCCTGGGCAGCCGCGCACGATTGGGCGCGCCTTCACCTTGCGTTTCATTCCGGCGCGGGAAGATCTCGCGACGCCGTCTTCGTGGTCCTCGCCACGCTCGACGAGAGCGGCGATCGAGGAGATGCCGCCCGGCTGCGTCGCGGTGGCCGACGCAATGGGCGTCACGGATGCAGGCATCTTCGGCGACATCCTCTGCGCGAGGATCATGCAGCGCGGCGTCGCCGGCCTTGTCACCGACGGGGTTGTGCGCGACATGGCGGGCGTTCTCAAAACCGGCCTCTCTGTTTGGTGCCAGGGCGCGGCCGCCCCTCCCTCGGTCGCGGCTCTCACCTTCGTAAATTGGCAGGAGCCAGTCGGCTGCGGCGGAGTGAGCGTCTATCCAGACGATCTTGTCATGGTTGACGACGACGGCGCCGTGCTGATCCCCGCCGCGCTGGTCGATAACGTGGTCCGCGTCGCGCCGGAGCAGGAGCGCATGGAGGCGTGGATCATGGATCAGGTCTCGAACGGAGCAAAGCTGCCGGGCCTTTATCCGCCGAACGAGGAGAACCTCATGCGGTACAAGGATTGGGCTTCCCGCCGCTGAGCCGCACGCGCTGACCTGATCACCTTCCTTGAAGCGCCGGCCCTAAGCCAACGCATTTCTGCGAGCGAGAATGAGCTGCATAGGCGGGAGGCGCCGACGGTCGAGCAATGCCCGCACATCGTTTACGCCTGTCGCCTGGCTTCATCATCCCCTGCCCCACGACGCAACCGCACCGAAGCTTTTTCATACAATGGCCTACATCGTCGCCAGCATGGACGACCCCGAATGATCTTGCGATAATCTTCCTAGCAAATCTGCCGACACGGTGAGGCGATGGGAACTGCGCCGCGCGTCGTTCTTGTGTGGGACTTTCCCGTCCGCATCTTCCACTGGCTCGTCGTGGCGCTTGTCGCGGCGGCCTATGCGACGTGGCGACTAAACTGGATGGTCTGGCACGGATGGATCGGGTACGCGATCCTCACCCTGTTGTTGTTCCGGCTGTCGTGGGGCTTCTTTGGCGGCGAGACGGCGCGCTTTTCCGGCTTGCTTTCCGCGCCGCGAACAGTTTTTCATCACGCGAAACACTGGTTTCGACGAGAGCCGGACCACCAAGTCGGGCACAACCCGGCGGGCGGCTGGATGGTCGTGCTCCTGCTTGCGCTGCTGCTCGTTGAGACATTGACTGGAGTCTACGTCGCCAACGACATTGTCGACGAGGGGCCGTTGACCGAGATTGTGCCCGCGTGGGCCGCCGACGCCATCGCATCCTCTCACGCGATCGTCTGGGATGCGCTGCTGGCGGCCATCGTTCTGCATGTTCTGGCGATCGCGGGGTTTGCGGCGATCAAGGGACAGAACCTGTTGCGCCCGATGATCACAGGAACAAAGGTCTTGCCCGCAACCGTCGTCACGCCGCGGGCCGGCAGTCCGGCGCGAGCGGGCCTGCTGTTCCTCGGCTGCGCCGTGGCCACAGCCTTGCTGGTCAATCTCGTTTGAGCTTCGTCGGCCCTTCGAACTCAGCTCTTGGGCGGAACGACCTGACCGCGGATCTCCCCTGCCGGGTGGGATTGACTGTGGACGTTGACATACCACTGCCCGGCGGAAAACTGCTTCGCCTGATCCGGCGTGAGCGTGGCGCTCCCCTTTATCGGATTTGCGGGCGGAGTGCCCTGCGTGCTGAGCCAGATCACCGGCGGCGCGTTTTTGCCTTCCGTCGCCGGGCCGTGAAAATGAGCCATCGTCGTTGGGCTCGACAGCCCACTATAAGAGATGTTCCAGGTGACGACCCGTGTCGCTGGATCGTACGTCAGCTCGGCGGTCCCCGAGCCTGTCGTGTCCACCGGCGGAACACATTGTGCGCCAGTCAATGGGACCTTGAACGAAGTGGGGTCGGCGAGGACAGCCTCCGCATGCACAAACCCGAGAAGGATAATACAAGAAATGAGAGCGCTCTGACGTTTCAAGACTTTCACCTTTTCCTCCATCCGGCTCACACCAAATCCGTCTCTACAGACATAGGGATCGAGCAGTTCGTTTCATCGCACAATTTCACGCCCTTGTAGACATCCTTTTGGCGGCTCACCAGCTGTGTGATGATGCTCACGGACGGCGAAAACGAGATGATCCATGACGTTTGACCCGCCCTCAGCGTCAAAGCGAGAACAACGCGCCGAGACTGTTAATGATCCATCTTCATCCAAGTGTGCATTGGCTTTATGAAGCTTGAGTGATGCCGAACTTCTCGATTCGCCTAAGGCTGATCTTTCTGTCAGTCCTGCTTTTGTCGATCCTCGCCGGCTCCTCCGCGCTTCTGATCCGAGAGCTGGTCCGCGACTCGCAAAGCCTCACCGCGGAAGCCAAACTTGTTTCAGTAGTCCGGGACGCCAATTCGGCGAGCAAGCACTTTGGCGATTTGAAATATTGGGCGATCGACTCTGCCGTCACGCAGCTTGCCCCCTCTCAGGAAGCGGCGGAACGCGCCAGGTCGGGGCTCGACTCCGATCTGAAGGCCATTTCTGCAGTCGATCCTGCCGTGGTCACGGCGATCGGGGGCGAAGTCCACATCATGACAGAGTTGGCGCGGCAGGCCGGCGTCGCCTATTCAAGTGATGACAGCGCCGCCGGCAACGCTCTGCTGGCGCAGGCGAAGAGCCGTATTCTTGTCATCGAGGACCAGATTGACAAGATCGTGGGCACGCTCGAGCAACAGGCCGTGGCTCGCCGCGACATCTCCACGCGGCAGGCAGAATTCGCGGTCAAGCTTGCGATAGCCGGGGGAATAGGAGCGCTTGCGCTCGCATTGGGCTTCACGGCACTGACCGTTCACTCGATCACCGCTCCCCTGAAGCAGCTGGATCGGAGCGTTGCCTCCATCACGCGTGGCGAACTGAACGTCGCCATGCCGCCCGTAAGCGTCCCCGAGATCACAGCGATGACCAAGACGCTCGGCATGTTGCGCGACAGCTTGATTGAGCGCGAGCGACTGGAAAGCGAACGACAACGCGCGGAGATGGAAACCCGGGCTGCGCGCGACACTGCCGAGGCCGCTTTGCACGATCTGAAGGCCGCGCAAGCCAACCTCATTCAGGCCGAGAAGATGGCCTCACTCGGTCAATTGACCGCGGGCATCGCCCACGAAATCAAGAACCCGCTCAACTTCGTCAACAACTTCGCCAGCCTTTCCGTCGGTCTTATGGAGGAACTGACCCAGGCGGCTGAGCCCGCGCTTGCGGCGCTCGACGATCAAGGGCGTCGCGAATTCACAGAGGCGAGCGATCTCTTGATCGGGAATCTTCAACGGATCGTCGAGCATGGCAAGCGCGCAGACAATATCGTCAAGAGCATGCTTGCGCATTCCCGTGGCGGCAGCGGTCAGGTCGAAAGCGTCAATCTCAACGCGCTCATCGAGGAGTCGCTTAACCTCGCCTATCATGGGGCTCGCGCTCAGGATCGGGACTTCAACATCACCATCGAACGAGCCTATGGCGAGAATATCCCGCCGATCGCGCTCGTGCCGCAGGATATGACGCGAGTGTTCCTCAATCTGTTCGGTAATGCGTTCTACGCCACGAACAGGCGCCAGCGAGAGATGAATGGCGCCGACTTCAGACCAACCTTGGCGGTGACCACCCGCGATCTGGGGGATGCTGTCGAAGTGCGGGTGCGCGACAATGGCGGCGGGATTCCGGCCGAGGTCAGGGACAAGCTGTTCCAGCCTTTCTTCACCACGAAGCCAACCGGAGAGGGCACAGGGCTCGGACTGTCGATCAGCTATGAAATCATCACCAACCAGCATCGCGGGACGATCGAGGTCTCAAGCCTCGTCGGAGAGTTCACCGAATTTATCGTCCGTCTGCCGCGGGGCCGCTCTCCGGGTCGTTCAGCGTGAGTTGAGAAATCATGCCTGTCAGCATTTTGATTGTCGATGACGAGCCCGATGTCGCCGTCTTGTTTCGGCAGCAATTTCGACGTGAAACGCGGGAGGACGTCTATGTCCTGCATTTTGCCGAATCGGCCTCGGAAGCGCTGGAACGTCTCGCCAGCGAGATCGAGCCCGAGCTCGTCGTCATCCTGTCGGACATCAATATGCCTGGGATGGACGGTCTGGCGCTTTTGCGCGAGATCAAGAAACGACGGCCCAAGCTCCCGGTGATGATGCTGACGGCCTACGATGACGATGAACGGCGCCGTCGCGCCGCCGCCTCCGGCGCTGCCGATTTTGTGACGAAGCCTGTCGACTTCGATTTCCTGAAGGTTCGTCTGCGCCAGTTGCACGGATCATCGGTTTAAGGGGAGCTCATTGGTTAGTTCAGCCAAGATCCTCGCCGTAGATGACGAGCCTGATTTCGAGCGTCTCATCAGACAGCGCTTCCGCAGCCAAATTCGCGACGAGGAATTCGAGTTCCGCTTCGCTCACCATGGCGAGGAGGCGCTGAAGACGCTATCCGCCGAACCCGACATCGACCTCATGTTGCTCGACATCAACATGCCCGTAATGGATGGGTTGACCCTGCTCAATGAACTCCGCGAGCGCCAGCTCGAGGTGCAAGCCATTATGGTCTCAGCATACGGAGATATGACGAAATCTAAGAACCGCGATGAATCGCGGCGCCTTTGATTTCGTCACCAAGCCCGTGGATCTGCGCGACCTTGAGATTACGGTCCGCAAAGGGTTGGCCAATGTCGCGAAGCTGCGGGAGATGGATCGGCAGCGTATGGCCGCTGAACGAGCGCGGAACAATCTTTCGCGCTATTTTTCGCCGAGCATTGTCGAGTTGCTGGCGTCCCAGGACGAACCGCTCGGGGCCGGCCGCCGGGAGACGGTCGCCGTGCTTTTCGCCGACATGGTTGGGTTCACGCGAATGGCGGAAGTCATGGCGCCCGAAGACGTGCTCGCGTTATTGCGCGAGTTCCATACGCGAATGACAGCGCAGATCTTCGCAAGCGGCGGCATCGTCGACCAATATATGGGCGATGGGATTTTCTCGATCTTCGGCGTCCCGGCTGCGAGCTCCAACGACGCCGCGAGCGCCCTCAACTGTGCCGAAATGATGCTTCAGGCGCTCGAATGTTGGAACGACGAGCGCACGGAGAAGGGAGAGCCCCGTCTCGATATGGGCATCGGTCTCAACTACGGACCCGTTGTGCTTGGAGACGTCGGCGGCGAACTCAGCATGACGTTCACGGCGATCGGGGACACGGTCAACACTTCGGCCCGACTGCAGGCGCTCACTCGTTCGCTCGCGACGCCATTGGTCGTTGGAGACGCTGTCGTTCGGGCGATCCGCGCGTTGTCTTCCGAAATCGCGGCGGAGCGCATCAGCGAATTGGAGGATCGAGGCGAATATAGCTTGCGAGGTCGGGCGAGCCCCGTTCGAGTTTGGACACACAAGGCCAAGTCGGCCCGCGGAACGGCGCCGTTCGAAGCGGTTTCCTAGAGCCTTTCGCCTTATCTCGCGCCCGCCGCCAGCAAGCCGATCTGGCGGCTCAACTCGGCAAGCGTGTAAGGCTTATTCAGCCTGGGCAGAGCGCCGCTTGCCTTTTCTCGCTCCGAATAGCCTGTCGCCAGCATCATTGGCAGCTCCGGATAGGCCTCGCGTAACAGTTCCGCTAAGGCGACGCCCGACATTTCGGGCATGGCGTAGTCGAGAATCGCCAAGTCAGGCCGCTCGCCCCCACGGACCGCCTCCAGCGCTTTCTTCGCCGACGTCATCTCCATCGGATGGTGCCCGAGCTCCCGCAACATGTCGGCGGTCGCCATGAGAACAAGCGCATCGTCGTCGACCAGAAGGATGCGACGAGGGCGGTTCGCCGCAGCGACGGCGGAAGCAGTCGAATCCGGTCCGACCGCACCGACAACCGGCGCCACGGGAAGCCAGAGCGAAACCGTGGTCCCTTCACCCAATCGGCTCACGATCTGCATCGCTCCGCCGGACTGTAGAGCAAGCCCGTGAACCATGGAAAGGCCCAGACCCAACCCCTTGCCTCCGCGTTTGGTCGAGAAAAAGGGCTCCGCGGCGCGCCTCAGCGTGTCGGCGTCCATTCCCACCCCTGTATCCGTGAGCGAAAGATTGACATAGGAACCCGGCGTCAGTTCCTCGGGAAGTTGCTTCTCGTCGCCGATTTTCGCCTTGATCACAATCTGGCCGCCGGTGGGCATCGCGTCCCGCGCGTTCAAGCCAAGATTGAGAAGCGAAAGTTCAAGCTGGTTGCGATCGATCCGAATGTTGGGAAGATCGCTCGGCAGATCGGCGACGATACGCACTTCGGGATCCAACGAGTGAGACATCATCTCGACCATCCCGCTGACGACATCCGATAGCGGAACGGACTCGGGCTTCAGATCCTGCCGGCGGGCGAAAGCCAACATGCGCTTGGTCAGCGAGGCGCCGCTGGTCGCGGCTTCGGTCGCTCGTCCAAGCCAGCGGATCAGTCGATCATCTCCTGTGACGCGACTGCGCGCCAGCTCGAGGTTCGACAACACGACCATGAGGAGATTGTTGAAATCGTGAGCCAAGCCGCCCGTCAGCTGTCCGAGGCTCTCCAGCTTCTGCATCTGCGCGACTTGCGCCAGAGCCTCTTCCCTCTCTCGCGTGCGCGCTTCGACCCTCCTTTCCAGGTCCACATTGGCGGCGGCCAACTCGGCAGTGCGGTCCTCAACCCTTCTCTCCAACTCTGCGTTCAGGATCTCGAGTTGGCGCGTCTTCCTAAAGAGGTCGCAGAAGACGCGAACCTTCGCGCGAAGAAGAGCCGGAACGATAGGGACCGGCAAATAGTCGACCGCGCCTGCTTGGTACCCGCGCAAACTATCGATTTCGGACATGTGGACAGCGGAGACGAAGATGAGCGCGATCTGTGCAAACCGCGGATGGTCGCGGATCATTGCCGCGAGCTCAAATCCGTCGAGCTCCGGCATCGCAACGTCCACAAGGATGACGGCGACTTCGTTGCGGAGCAGTTGCTCGAGCGCTTGCCGGCCCGACGACGCCTTGATGAGATTCTCACCCAACTCTTCGAGGATGACTTCGTAGCTGAGAAGCTTTGCTGGCTGATCGTCGACGACCAGGATATTTACTGGATCGCGATCGCGCTCCATTTTTGTCCCCGTGCCTTACCGATGTAGCCAGATGCGAAGCGCCGAAAGCAGTTGCTCGGTATTAACAGGTTTCGCCAAGTAATCCGAGGCGCCCGCCTCGAGACACCTCTCTCGGTCGCCCTTCATTGCTTTCGCGGTTAGCGCAATGATCGGCAGCCGCCTCAACGAGGGATCGGCTCGAATCGCCTGGATGGTCTCATAGCCGTCCATTTCCGGCATCATAATGTCCATAAGCGCAATCGATATGCCTCGATCGGCCTCGAGAATCGAAATCGCTTCGCGGCCTGTCGTGGCCGTCAGCACCTGCATTCCTCGCCGCTCGAGCACACTGCTGAGCGCGAAGATATTTCTCGCGTCATCATCTACAAGAAGCGCCTTGCGGCCATGCAGATTTTCATCGGAATTGCGCAGGCGCTCAAGCATGCGCTGCTTGTCCGGCGGGAGATCCGCAACCACGCGATGGAGGAAAAGCGCCGTTTCGTCGAGCAGCCGCTCGGGCGACTCGACCCCCTTCACGATCACGCTGCGAGCAATCGAATGCAATTGAGCGTCTTCCTCGGGCGACAACTCGCGTCCAGTGAACACGACCACAGGAACCTGCGTCAGCGTGTCATCCTGCCGAATATGCTCAAGCAATTCGAACCCAGACATATCCGGCAGCTTGAGATCGAGAACGACGCAATCGGTTGGCCGCTCCCGAAGCATCGCCAAAGCCTCGCGGCCATTGTCGGCGGTAACGACCTCGATGTCTTGGTAGCCGAGCAACTCGGTTATGCCCAGAAGCTCGGCCGGATTGTCCTCGACGATGAGCAGCCGCTTGCGTGAATCGCGGGCGTATTCGGAGAGACGGGCGATCGAGGCCTTGAGGTTGTCCATAGTTGTCGGCTTGCTGACATACGCAAAAGCGCCGCCCGCCAGCCCATGCTGCCGATCCTCGTCGAGCGTGACGATCTGCACTGGGATGTGCCGGGTGCGGGGATCCTGTTTCAACTGGCTCAGCACCGCCCACCCGAGCATGTCCGGCAGAAATACATCGAGCGAAACCGCGAGAGGCGAAAACTCGCGGGCAAGAGCAAGTGCGTCGACGCCGCGGGAGGCGACCAGCACCTTGAGCCCAATGTCCCGCGCGAGATCGACCAGGATCCGCGAGTAATGAGGATCGTCCTCCACGATCAATAGCGCCCCCTCGCCTGGCGCGAGATGCGCTCGATCGTCAGATGGTCGCGTCAGCGCCTCCTCGGTCCGCTGCGCCGGGCTTCCGTCCGCTCGCGCCTCCGTGCGCGTCCCGCTCGCTCCTCTAGCCACAACCCGAGCAGGACCGACGTAGGACTGGGGCAGGTAGAGCGTGAATGTGCTGCCCTCACCGGCTTTGCTTCGCAAATGGATTTCGCCCCCGAGAAGATTTGCGAGTTCCCGACTGATTGCGAGCCCGAGACCGGTTCCTCCATATCTCCGGTTGGTGCTCGCGTCGGCTTGCTGGAACGCCTCGAAAATGATGCGCTGCTTTTCTGGCGGAATGCCAATGCCGGTGTCGCTCACCTCGAACGCGACGACCGTTGAGGCGGTCGCAAGCACCGGATGAGTAGGCGTCCAACCTGACGTAGCCCTGGCGACGCGCATCCGCACTCCGCCCTGCTCGGTGAACTTGAGGGCGTTCGAAAGCAAATTCTTGAGGACCTGCTGGAGCCGTTTCGAGTCCGTCGTCATACTGCGCAATTCTGGGGCGATTGCGACATCGAATGACAGGCCTCGTCGCTCTGCCTCATGGCGGAAGGGACGGGTCACCCATTCCTGGAGCAAATTCAGCGTAATGTCCTCGGCTTCCACCGAGACGGTGCCGGACTCGATCTTCGAGAGGTCCAGGATATCGCTAATGAGATTCAACAGATCGGTGCCGGCGCCGTGAATCGTGCGCGCAAATTCAACCTGGCGAGGCGTCAGGTTGGTGTCCGGGTTATCCGCGAGCTGTTGGCCGAGAATCAGGATGCTGTTGAGCGGCGTGCGCAGCTCATGCGACATGTTCGCTAGAAATTCTGACTTGTACTTCGAGGTCAGAGCGAGCTCGGTCGCCTTGTCTTCGAGCGCTCCGCGGGCCTGCTCGATTTCATCGTTTTTGCGTTCGACCTCCGCGTTCTGCTCGGCCAGTTGCTGCGCCTTCTGCTCGAGCTGTTCATTGGTCAACTGGAGTTCTTTTTGTTGGGACTGCAGCTCGATCGCCAGCTGTTGCGACTGCTTAAGCAAGCCCTCGGTCTGCATGGTCGCTTCGATACTGTTGAGGACGATGCCAATCCCCGCGGTTAGCTGATCGAGGAAAGTCTTTTGCAATCCGGTGAAGGGAGAGACGGACGCAAGCTCGATGACCGCCTTCACCTCGCCTTCAAAAAGCACGGGCAGGACAATCAAATTGGAGGGCTTCATCGCGAAGATGCCAGTGCGGATCGGAACAACGTTGGACGGCACATCGGAAATGAGGGTCGCTCGCGCATCGATCGCGCATTGTCCGATGATCCCCTCGCCCAACTGCAGCTTCTCGGGATGGCCCTCGGCGCCCGCGTCAGCATAGGAGGCCAGTAGCTTGAGCACCGGCGGGCCTTCAGAGTCGACCAGGTAAATGACGCCGTTCTGCGCGGCAACCTGCGGCGCCAGTTCCGAAAGCAGCATTCGGCCGACGGCCGTCAGGTCACGCTGCCCCTGCAACATGTTGGTGAACCTTGCGAGATTGGTCTTCAGCCAATCCTGTTCGGTGTTGCGCTCGGTCGTGAGACGCAAATTGTCGATCATCGTGTTGATGTTGTCTTTGAGCTCGGCCACTTCGCCGCGCGCGTTGACTTGAATCGATCGGGTAAGGTCGCCTTTGGTCACCGCGGTCGCAACCTCGGCGATCGCCCGCACCTGGGTAGTGAGGTTGGCCGCTAGCAAGTTAACGTTGCCCGTGAGATCCTTCCACGTGCCGGCGGCGCCGGGCACATTGGCTTGACCGCCAAGCCGGCCTTCAACGCCCACCTCTCTCGCGACGGTCGTGACCTGGTCCGCGAAGGTCGCGAGGGTGTTCGTCATAAAGTTGATCGTCTCGGCCAGCGCCGCGACCTCGCCTTTCGACTTGACGGCCAGGTCCTGCGTGAGATCGCCGCCGGCGACGGCCGTCACCACCTTCACGATGCCGCGAACCTGCTCGGTGAGATTGGCCGCCATGACGTTCACGGTGTCGGTCAAATCCTTCCAAGTCCCAGCGACGCCGGGCACTGCGGCCTGACCGCCCAATTTTCCCTCGGTGCCAACCTCGCGCGCGACGCGGGTCACTTCCGAAGCAAAAGCGTTCAGCTGGTCGACCATCGTGTTGATCGTATTCTTCAGCTCCAGAATTTCACCTTTGACGTCGACGGTGATCTTGCGCGAGAGGTCGCCGCGAGCGACCGCAGTCGTCACTTCAGCGATATTTCGCACCTGCGTCGTCAAGTTAGCCGCCAGAAGATTGACGTTGTCGGTGAGATCCTTCCACGTGCCGCCGACGCCCGGCACAAGCGCCTGCCCGCCGAGCTTGCCCTCGGTGCCGACCTCGCGTGCGACTCTCGTGACTTCAGCGGCGAACGAGCGAAGCTGCTCCACCATCGTGTTCAGAGTGTCCTTGAGCAGCAGAATCTCGCCGCGCACGTCGACCGTGATCTTCTTCGAAAGGTCGCCGTTGGCGATGGCTGTCGCAACCTCGGCGATGTTTCTCACTTGCCCAGTGAGATTGGACGCCATGAAATTGACGTTGTCGGTGAGGTCCTTCCAAGTCCCGGCGACGCCCGGCACTGCCGCCTGGCCGCCGAGCTTGCCCTCGGTTCCGACTTCGCGCGCGACGCGCGTTACCTCCGAAGCGAATGAGTTCAGCTGGTCAACCATCGTGTTGATCGTATTCTTGAGTTCCAGAATTTCTCCTTTCACGTCGACGGTGATTTTGCGCGAGAGATCGCCGCGCGCGACCGCGGTCGTCACCTCGGCGATGTTCCGGACCTGAGCCGTCAAGTTTCCGGCCATCGAGTTGACGTTGTCGGTCAAATCCTTCCACGTCCCCGCAACCCCCGGGACTTGCGCCTGGCCGCCGAGGCGCCCCTCAGTGCCAACCTCGCGCGCGACCCGCGTCACCTCTCCGGCGAAGCGATTGAGCTGGTCGACCATCGTATTGAGTGTTTCCTTGAGCTGAAGGATCTCGCCGCGCACGTCGACCGTGATCTTGCGCGAAAGGTCGCCGTTGGCGATCGCGGTCGCGACTTCGGCGATGTTGCGCACCTGACCGGTAAGATTGCCCGCCATCGAATTGACACTGTCGGTCAAGTCCTTCCAGGTGCCAGCGACGCCCGGCACCTGCGCCTGGCCGCCGAGGCGGCCCTCAGTGCCGACTTCGCGCGCAACGCGCGTTACTTCTCCGGCGAACGCGTTCAGCTGATCGACCATGGTGTTGATCGTGTCCTTGAGTTCAAGGATCTCTCCGCGAACGTCGACCGTGATCTTGCGCGAAAGGTCTCCACGGGCGACCGCAGTCGCCACCTGCGCAATATTCCGCACCTGCCCGGTCAGGTTCGACGCCATCGAGTTGACGCCGTCGGTCAGATCCTTCCAGGTGCCAGCAACCCCCGGCACCTGCGCCTGACCTCCCAGTCGCCCGTCCGTTCCCACTTCGCGCGCGACGCGCGTCACTTCGCCCGCGAAGGCATTGAGCTGATCGACCATCGTGTTGATGGTCTCCTTGAGTTGCAAAATCTCGCCGCTGACATTGACGGTGATTTTTTTCGACAGGTCCCCTCCCGCAATAGCCGTCGAAACCTCGGCGATGTTGCGAACCTGTGCGGTCAGGTTGGAGGCCATCGAGTTGACGCTTTCGGTAAGGTCCTTCCACGTTCCCGCGACACCCATGACGTTGGCCTGACCGCCGAGCCGGCCTTCGGTGCCGACTTCGCGCGCGACGCGCGTCACCTCGCCCGCAAAACGGTTGAGCTGGTCAACCATCGTGTTGATGGTTTCCTTGAGCTGCAGAATCTCTCCGCTGACGTTGACCGTGATTTTCTTCGACAGGTCGCCGCCGGCGATCGCCGTCGCCACCTCAGCGATATTTCGCACTTGCGCGGTCAGATTGCCTGCCATCGAGTTGACGCTATCGGTCAGATCCTTCCACGTCCCGGCTACGCCCAGGACTTGCGCCTGACCACCAAGGCGCCCTTCCGTGCCGACTTCGCGTGCGACCCGCGTCACTTCGGAAGCGAATCCGTTGAGCTGGTCGACCATGGTGTTGATCGTGTCTTTGAGCTCAAGGATCTCGCCGCGCACATCGACGGTGATCTTGCGGGAGAGATCGCCGCGCGCGACAGCAGTGGTGACCTGGGCGATATTGCGAACCTGGTCGGTCAGATTGCCGCACATCGCGTTGACGCTGTCGGTCAGATCCTTCCACGTCCCCGCGACTCCCGGCACAAGCGCCTGGCCGCCGAGCTTTCCCTCCGTTCCGACCTCGCGGGCCACTCGGGTCACTTCGGAGGCGAACGAGCGGAGTTGATCAACCATCGTGTTGATCGCTTCCTTGAGCTGAAGAATCTCGCCTCGGACGTCGACTGTGATTTTCTTCGAAAGGTCGCCGTTCGCAACCGCGATCGTGACTTCGGCGATGTTGCGAACCTGGCCGGTCAGGTTGCTCGCCATCGAGTTCACGCTTTCGGTGAGATCCTTCCAAACCCCGGTCACTTCACGAACTTGCGCCTGACCGCCCAGTTTTCCGTCGGTGCCAACTTCGCGAGCGACACGCGTGACCTCTGAAGTAAAGACGCTGAGCTGCTTGATCATCGCGTTGACGATTTTGGCGGAGCGCAGAAATTCTCCCTGCAGCGGACGCCCGTCCACGTCGAGCGGAACGGTCTGTTGCAAATCGCCTTGCGCCACCGCCGTGATCGCGTGGGTGACGGCAGCGGTCGGCCACAGGAGATCGTCAATCAACGCGTTGACGGAGCTTTCCATCTCGCCCCAAGCGCCGGCGCTGACGCCGAGTCGGAGACGCTTGCGCGTCCTTCCTTCCCGCCCCACCGTTTGGCCGACCTGCTCCAGCTGCTGCGCCATCCGCTCGTTTGCGGAGACGATGTCATTGAAGGCATCCGCAATCTTGCCCGCGAGCCCGAGTTCTTCCGTCGGCAGCCGGGCGGAAAAATCGCCGCCGCGCACCGCCTGCAGAGCCTGCAATAGATTGCGCAGATATTTTTGGCTGTTAGGTTCCCGGTCGCCTGCATCGCCTCCAGCTCTCTTCGACCTCAGCGGCGAAATTCCAGGCTCACTTTCATCCATAAGGGCGGTCTTTCTTGAAAGCATCGCACGCTGACGCAGGCGCCCATGGGGGCGCCAAATCGTGCAGCACGGTCGCGTATTGTTGGGCAAAATCTGGGATTGGGGGCCAGCTCACGTCCGCGAGTCCCCGCAATGCGATCGTGCGAAGTGGACAAACGCGCGCAGGCCTCTCCGTTCGGTGGAGCTGTCGCAACCATCGCCAAGACAGGCGCTCTGCACGTCCCCGCCTTTCCGCTATACATCGCCGCGCTTCGCCAAAACGCATGGGAGAAAGGTATTGTTCCGCGAGCCGCAAAAAAAATTCCCGAGCGGGCGCGGGTCACTATTCGGCGGACTCGCCGGAACTCACCGACACGGAGCGCGATGCCGCTGAATCGAGCCAGAATGGGCAGGGCGCAGAAAGTCCTGAACTTATCAGTTCGAGATTGAGCGGCCTGAGGTTGTTGGCGGCTGCACAACCTTGCGGAGCGCGGCAGCGCCTAGAAAAGATCGCCGCCCACGAGGGGCAGCATAAACACATACATACCCTTATGTGACACCAACTGCGGGGGTTAAATCGCCCGCTCCCTAGGGCGTTCCCATCGCGGCGCGGCGTTCCCTAAACCGGCGCCGACTACATATGCATCGGCGCCATGTTGTCGTTCATATTGGTCATGATCCACATCGACCCAATGAGGATGAGCCCGACGATCAAGACGCCGAACGCGAGCGCGAGGACATTGTTGGAGTTGTCCGGTCCGGTGGTGATGTGAAGGAAGAACACGAGATGGACGCCCATCTGGGCGACCGCCAGCACCAACAGCGCCACCGGAATGCTCGGCCGCCAGACGAGCGACGTGCTGACAAGGAAGAACGCGACCGCCGTGATCAGGGCGGCAAGGAAAAGCCCGACGATATAGCCGAGCAGACCCTCCGCGATCTCGTGACCCGTCGCCGGCTCGTCGCCGGGCGCGTGATCGTGGTCGTCGTGCAGATGCAGCCTTGCGTCGGTGTCGCTCATACCGCCACCCCTAAGAGATAAACCACCGTGAAGATCGCGACCCAGATGATGTCGAGCGTGTGCCAGAAGAGGGCAAAGCAGAGAATGCGCCGCAAAATGTCGGGGCGGTAGCCCTTGGCGAACACCTGCGCCATCATCGTCAAAAGCCACATGAGCCCGAGGGTCACGTGCAGGCCGTGGCAGCCGACGAGGGTGAAGAAGGCCGACAGGAACGCGCTGCGTTGCGGACCTGCGCCTATGGCGATCATGCCGACGAACTCACGGATTTCCAGGAACAGGAAGCCCGCGCCGAACAAGGCGGTCACCGCCAGCCCGCCATAGTACATCGCATTGCGATGCGCGCGTGCGCCGATGGCGGCGACGCCGCAGGCGAAGCTCGACAGCAGGAGGAAGGCGGTCTCGAATGCGACGATGTCGAGATGAAACAGATCCCGGCCGCTCGGGCCCCCAGCCGTCTCATTCACCAAGACGGCGTAGGTGGCGAAGAACGCCGAGAACATCACGATGTCGCTGAGCAGGAAGATCCAGAAGCCGTAGCCGACGATGATGCGCTTCTGCTCGAGCTCGGAGAGCGCGTGCGGGACCGACGGCGCGCCCGCCGATCCCTCGCCGCCGAGGCCGACGGCGGTCGTTCGCGCTGCGATGCTCATTCGGCCGGCTCCATCTGCGCGAGCGCCAAACGGCGAGCGGCGCGGTTCTCGCGGTCGATGCGCGCCACCTCCGCGGCCGGGATGCGATACTCGGTGCGGTCGCGCCAGGCGAAGACCACGAAGGTGGCGAAGGCGCCGACGAACGCAAGCGCCGCGAGCCACCAGATCTGCCAGATGAGGGAGAAGCCAAGAATGGTGGCGAAGAACGCACAGACGAAGCCGGTGGCGCTGTTGCGCGGCATCTCGATGTCCTGATAGGCGGGCTCGGGCTCCGGCGTCCCGCGCTCGATTGCGCGCTGCTTCATCAACCAATACGCCTCTCTTCCGCCGACATGAGGCAGGACGGCGAAGTTGAACGCAGGCGGCGGGGACGACGTCGACCATTCGAGCGACCGGCCGTCCCATGGATCGCCGGTCGTATCACGCAACTGCTCGCGATTGCGGATGCTGACGACGAGTTGGGCGACCTGACACAGGATGCCGGCGAGAATGACCGCGGCGCCTGCCGCCGCGACGAACAGCCAGGGGCGCCATTCGGGCACGTCGTAGTGCTGCATCCGCCGGGTCATGCCCATCAAGCCCACCACATAGAGCGGCATGAACGCCAGATAGAAGCCGATAAACCAGCACCAGAACGCGGCTTTGCCCCAGCCCTCGTGAAGCCGGAAGCCGAACGCTTTGGGGAACCAGAAGGTGTATCCGGCAAACATCCCAAACAGCACGCCGCCGATGATGACGTTATGAAAATGGGCGACCTGGAAAAGGCTGTTGTGCAGCATGAAATCCGCCGGCACCACCGCGACCAGGACGCCCGTCAGGCCGCCGATGACGAAGGTCACCATGAATCCGACCGACCATAACATCGGCGTCGCGTAGACGACCCGGCCGCCGTACATGGTAAACATCCAGTTGAATATTTTGACCCCCGTCGGCACCGCGATGATCATCGACGCGATGCCGAAGACCGCGTTGACGTTGGCCCCCGCGCCCATCGTGAAGAAGTGGTGCAGCCAGACCGTGTACGAGATGACCCCAATCGCCATGGTCGCCAAGACCATCGAGCGGTAGCCGAACAGCGGTTTGCGAGAGAACGTCGACACCACCTCGGAGAATACGCCGAACGCGGGCAGCACGAGGATGTAGACCTCCGGGTGACCCCAGATCCAGATGAGGTTCATGAACATCATCACGTTGCCGCCGGCTTCGTTGGTGAAGAAATGGAAGCCGAGGTACCGGTCGAGCGTCAGCATCGCCAGCGTCGCGGTCAGAACCGGGAATGCAGCGACGATAATGAGATTGGTGGCGAACGCCGTCCAGCAAAACACCGGCATGCGCATATAGGTCATGCCGGGGGCGTGCAGCTTGAGGATCGTGGTGACGAAATTGACGCCGGTCAGTAGCGTGCCCACGCCGGAGATCTGAACTCCCCACAAGTAGTAGTCGACCCCGACCCCCGGGGAATAGGCTAGTTCGGAGAGCGGCGGAAAAGGCAGCCAGCCCGTGCGTGAGAACTCGCCGACGACCAGCGAGAGGTTGACGAGGAGCGCGCCGGTCGCGGTCAGCCAGAAGCTGACCGAATTGAGGGTGGGAAAGGCGACGTCGCGCACGCCGAGTTGCAGCGGCACGACGATGTTCATGAGGCCAATCACAAACGGCATGGCGACGAAGAAGATCATGATCGTGCCATGGGCGGAGAAGATCTGGTTGTAATGCTCAGGCGGCAGGTAGCCTTGGGACTGGAACGCGATCGCCTGCTGCGAGCGCATCATGATCGCGTCGATGAAGCCGCGCAGCAGCATCACCGTCGCCAGCGTGACGTACATTACCCCGATATGCTTGTGATCGACGCTGGTGATCCATTCGCGCCACAGATAGGGAATCCAGCCCTTGATGGCGACGAACGCGAGCACGCCTAGGATCACCACCACCACGACGGCGCCTGCGAACAGCGGAATCGGTTGGTCTAAAGGAATGGCGTCCCAGGTCAGCTTCCCTAACATGCTAATTCCTCGTCCCTACGCATACCCGAGGCGTAGCCGTCGCGATCGACCCCGCGTCGGTCTCGGCGACAGGGCCGGGACCAGGAGGCAGCGTCTGGTCGAGGATCTTCTCGAACAGCCCGTCAGAGACGGTGCGGAAAGTGAAAGGCGCCGGCACGACGCTTTGTTTGGAGAGCTCGATATAGCTTTCAGGCGTGAGCTCTGGTCCGTCAGCGCGCGCTTTGCCGAGCCAGTCATAGAAGTCCTGCGGCGACTTCGCCTCGACTTCAAAATGCATGTCCGCGAATCCGTCGCCGCTTATCTGAGTCGCAAGGCCGCGAAAAACACCTGGCTCATCCGCGGCGAGGTAGAGCTGCGTCCTCATCCGGTTCATGGTGTAGATCATGCTGCCAAGCTGGGGGACGAAGAAGGCGGTCATTACGCTGCCCGAGGTCAGCGAAAAACGGATCGGCGTCCGAGCCGGAATCACCAGACGATTGACGCTCGCGACGTGCTGGTCGGGGTAGATGAACAGCCACTTCCAGTCGAGCGACACGACCTGAACGTCGAGCGGCTGTTCTTTCGATATGAGCGGCTTCGCCGGATCGAGGTCATGCGCGCCGATCCAGGTCACCCCGCCGAGCAGCATGATGGTGAGCAGCGGAATCGCCCAGACGATCAATTCCAGTTGGCCTGAATATTCCCAATCCGGTAAATAGAACGCCCTCCGGTTGGACGACCGGAACCACCAGGCAATGCCGAGGGTGGCGATGATGGTCGGGACCACGATGACCAGCATGATCGCCACCGAATCGACGAGGAGCATCGAGTTGCCATCGCCGATCGGGCCTTTCGGATTGAGCACCGCCCAGTTGCAGCCGCTTAGAAGCAGCGCGACGGCCAATGGCGCCAGCTTCAAAATAATTCGTGAAACAGCGACCCTGCGGATCATGGCGGCTCCGCCCATGCAATTCCGGTTGAGATTCTTGGACGAGCCGAAACTCACGTCGAGTTGCCCAACCGCCCCAAGACCACCCCGACCGAACCGCAAACTGCTCTGCGGTAGTGAAAGGAGCATGACATGGGCCGAGGCCCAGAATCAAGCTCACAAAGCCACAGAGCGTGGACGTCTTGCCTCCGAGATCTGCAAGACACGTAGCTCCGAGGTCGCCGGTTTCCGTCAACGAGAGCCTAGCGGGCCCTGCCTTACGTCCGTCGCTTTGCTGGTCAAGCCTCGCCAAAGGCCGCGCAGGCGCCCTCGACTATTGGGATCAGCGCGGCCAAGAATGACTGCGGGAGGACGCGATGGCTGAAGATCAAGCCCAACCGGTCGGACCTGACCTAGCGCAAGGGATTGCCCTCGCCGAACTGCCCGACGGCGGCAAGCTGGTCGGTCATGCGGGACAGGAGGCAGTCCTGCTCGTGCGCAGCGGGCCCGACGTGTTCGCGATCGGCGCTCACTGCACCCACTATAGCGGACCGCTGGCGGACGGCCTCGTCGTCGACGGAGGGGTGCGATGCCCTTGGCACCACGCCTGCTTCGATCTTCGCACCGGCGAAGCCCTGCGCGCGCCGGCCCTCAGTCCAATCGACACGTGGCGGGTCGAGCAGCGCGACGGCAAGATCTTCATAGGCGAGAAGCGCGCTCAGGCTGAGGTAAGGCGGCGCCCCAAGAACGGCGAACCCAACCGGATTGTGATCGTCGGTGGTGGCGCGGCGGGCTTCGCCGCATCCGAGATGCTGCGGCGGCAAAAATACGAGGGCGGTATCGTCATGCTGAGCAGCGACGACGCGCCTCCGGTCGACCGGCCCAACTTGTCGAAGGACTATCTCGCTGGCGGCGCGCCGGAGGAATGGCTGCCGCTGCGCGATCAGAACTTCTATTCCGACAATTCGATCGACCTTCGCCTCAATACGACCGTCGCGGCGATCGACGTGCCTGCGCGCAAAGTCGCGCTCGCCGAGCGGCGAGACGATTCCCTTCGATCGCCTCCTTCTCGCCACCGGCGCCGAGCCCGTGACCCCGTCCCTCCCCGGCGCCAAGCCGTCGGACGTGCTCGTGCTCCGCACACTCAAGGACTGCCGCGCGATCATCGAACGAGCGAAGACGGCGCGGCGGGCGGTCGTCCTCGGCGCAAGCTTCATCGGGCTCGAAGTCGCGGCCTCATTGCGCACGCGCAACATCGAGGTCCATGTCGTTGCGCCGGAGAAACAGCCTATGGAGAAAATCCTTGGGCCGGATTTCAGCCGCCTCGTCCAAGCAATCCACGAGCAGCACGGCGTCGTCTTCCATTTGCAGAACACCGCGAGCGGCGTCGAGGGCAAGCGCATAACGCTCAGCAATGGAAACGTCCTCGAGGCCGATCTCATTGTCGCCGGCCTCGGCGTGCGTCCGCGTCTCGGCCTTGCGGAAGCCGCTGGCCTGAAGATCGACCGAGGCGTCGCGGTCGACGCGTTTCTGGAAACGAGCGCGCCCGGAATCTTCGCCGCCGGCGACATAGCGCGCTGGCCGGATCGGCTTAACGGTGAAGCCATTCGCGTCGAGCATTGGGTCGTGGCGGAACGGCAGGGACAGACGGCCGCCCTCAACATGCTGGGGCGCCGCGAGCCATTCGACGCGGTTCCATTCTTCTGGAGCCAGCACTACGACGTGCCGATCAACTATGTCGGCCATGCCGAAAAGTGGGACGACCTTGCCGTCGAGGGCGATATCGCTAACAAGGACGGCCTCGTGCGCATGCGGCGGGCGGGACGGACGCTCGCGGTCGCCTCGGTATTTCGTGATCTTGCGAGCCTCGAGGCCGAGGTCGGCCTGGAGCCAGACCCGCGCGAGCGCCTAGCCTGAGGAACTCGCTCCGCATTGATCAGGCGGCGAGGCTCGGATAGTCCCACGGGTCATGGACTCCTGCCCTTCGCTCGCCGCGCTGGCCCATGACATCCAGGCTTGCCGCGTCTGTCGTGACGCGCCGCGATACGGAGCGCCGCTGGCGCACGAGCCGCGGCCGGTCTTCCAAATCTCGACCTCCGCGCGCCTCTGCATCGTGGGACAGGCGCCGGGCGTCCGGGCGCACGCTTCGGGGCGGCCCTACACCGATCCGTCGGGCGTGCGGCTACGCTGCTGGCTCGGGATCGGAGAGAGTATTTTCTACGATCCGCGGATCGTGGCCGTCGTAGCCATGGGCTTCTGCTTCCCTGGCCTCGACGCCAATGGCGGCGACCTCCCGCCGCGTCGCGAATGCGCAGAACTGTGGCGCAAGCAAATGTTTGCGCTCATGCCCAATCTCGAGCTCATTCTGCTCGTCGGGCAGTACGCGCACAAGTGGCATCTTGGCCCGAAGGCTATCGGCAAAAATCTGAGCGAAACGGTCGCCAGGTGGCGCGACATCTATCAATCGACCGACCGGCTGCGCCTCATGCCCCTGCCCCACCCCTCTTGGCGGAACAATGCGTGGCTCAAGCGCAATCCATGGTTAGAGACGGAGCTGTTGCCGGTTCTCCGCGCCGACGTGGCTCGGATCGTGGCCTCGACGAGCGGCTCCCGTGTCGGCGATTTTGAAGCCGTCCGCGACTGACGTACTCTGACCCCGGCCGGCAAGCGGGTCCCCGCCCGACCGCAGGGAGGATACGAGCATGGATGGCGACATCGCCCGCCGGGGCTTTCTCAAAGCAATGGGAGCGACGGTCATGGCCGCAGGCGGGTTCAACAATGCGAGCGGTGAGACGCAACAGGCCGTCCCCTGGTCGTCGGGAACCGAACCGCCAAAACTAAAGGCGCCGCCGAACGCCTGCGACTGTCACATGCATATTTACGACAGCCGCTTTCCTGTCGCGCCCAACGCCAAGCTGCGGCCGCCCGACGCCACCGTCGACGACTATCGCCGGCTTCAGAAGCGCATCGGAACGACGCGCAACGTCGTCGTCACGCCGTCAACCTATGGCACGGACAATTCCTGCACGCTCGACGCGATGACCAAGATCGGCGCGAGCGCCCGCGGCGTCGCGGTGGTCGATACAAGCGTCGCCGATTCCGAACTCAAGCGGCTCAATGACCTCGGGATACGCGGCATACGCTTCAATCTCGTCCAGTCGGGCGCCACGACCGTCGAGATGATCGAGCCATTGTCGAAGCGGGTCAACGATCTCGGCTGGCACGTGCAAATCCATATGCTGGGCGATCAGATCGTCGAGAGCGCGGACCTCCTCCAACGGCTGCCGTCGCCGATCGTGTTCGACCATAGGGCGCGCATTCCGGAACCGGCTGGCGTGGATCATCCGGCTTTCGCATTGGTGCTCAAGCTCCTCGACAAGGGCCGGACCTGGGTGAAGCTTTCCGGCGCCTATATGGACGGCAAGAGCGGGCCGCCGGCGTACGCCGACGTCAGCAAGGTCGCCCGCGCCTATGTGAAGGCTGCCCCGGAGCGCATGGTCTGGGGCAGCGACTGGCCGCACCCGACCGAAAAAGCCGATTCGAAGCCCGACGACGCGATCCTGTTCGATCTCCTCGCCGATTGGGCGCCGGACGGAGCGACCCGCAATCGCATCTTAGTCGACAATCCTGCCGCGCTCTATGAGTTCGGCTAGAGCATGTCGCGTTCAGGCGGAATTGTTAGTGCGGGGAGCGGAGCGACGAAGCAATCCAGGAATTGTCAGGCGCCCTGCGTTCCCCTGGATCGCGTCGCTTCGCTCGCAATGACGGCAAAGTTGCCGTCTAAACGCGACATGCTCTAGGGACTGATTGACAGCCTCGAAGCATGTCGGAACGACGCTTCTCATGACCGAATATTCCGGCCTGCAAGAGTTCATCGAGCGGCATCGGCGCCTGTTCACCCTGACCGGCGCGGGCTGCAGCACGCGGTCAGGCATTCCAGACTATCGCGACACCGATGGCCAATGGAAGCGGGCGCGACCCGTGACCTATCAGGCCTTCATGGGCGAGGAAAAGACACGTCGGCGCTATTGGGCGCGCAGCCTCATCGGCTGGCGGCTCATTCGCCAGGCTAACCAAACGACGCGCATCGCGCTTTGGCGCGGCTCGAGGCCGGAGGCGGAAGCGAGCTCCTGCTCACCCAGAACGTGGACCGGCTGCACCAGGCGGCTGGCAGCATGCAGGTGATTGACCTGCATGGGCGGATCGATCTCGTCCGCTGCATGGATTGCGAGCGAAGGTCGCCGCGCGTCGAGCTGCAGGACGAACTCAGCCGCCTCAATGCTGACTGGCTCGATCTTGACGCAGCGGAAGCGCCCGATGGCGATGCGGACCTCGACAGCGCTGACTTTTCGTCATTCGTCGTAGCCCCCTGCGGGCGCTGCGGCGGCGTGCTCAAGCCCGACGTCGTGTTCTTCGGCGAGAATGTTCCCCGCGACCGGGTCGACGCAGCCTTCCGCCATCTGACGAAGCCGACGCTGTACTGGTCGTCGGCTCCTCGCTCATGGTCTATTCGGGCTTCCGCTTCGTCGAGCGCGCGGCGAGCCTCGGAAAGCCGGTGGCCGCGGTCAACCTTGGCCGAACCCGGGCGGATGCGCTGCTTGCGCTCAAAGCGGAGGAGGCGTGCGAGTTGGCGCTCGCTTTCCTGCTACGGACCGCGGGCTTCGTCAGGTTCGATCCAGCCTGCTCAGTTAGAACCGAATTGAGCAACACGGCGGGAGAATCGGGGGAACCATAACCGATGCGCATCATCCGTCCGGCGATCGCTCTCATCTGCTTTGTCGGGTCCGCGGCCGCGCAGGCGCAGGCGCCTTTCGCTGACGTCGACCTTCCCTACTCGGCTTGCGGGGATATGGCCGCGCTGAGGACCAATTTGGCTGGCGCGCCTGATCCCTCGCCCAAGAGCGACGCCATTCTTCGGAGGCTCGGCGTTCGCTGCGTCGGCCCTGTGGTCGCGCCGCGCGTCCGCCAACGCTATTGAGCGGACAGTGAGACGCGCCGCGCGATGCTTCGCCGATAAAAGCTGCGGCCGCCCTGAGGCGGCCGCAGGGCCAGTTAGCGCAGGATCGCCGAGGTCACCGGCCAAGTCAGGGACAGGCTGAGGATCAGTCCGGCCGCCGCCAAGCCGGCCAAACGCATCTTCTCCCGCGCGCCCTCCGGCAGCGCGGTTATCATCAGAACCGCGAAGACGAGGACGAGGAACCCCGCGGGGAGGTTGGCGACCGAAGGATGAAGCACGGCGTAACCGAAGTCGCCGAGGGTCGAAACGATCTGATCCAATCCGTACATCAATTTGCTCCCTTTAAGAGCCGTCAACATGCTGTACCACGAATTGGAAGATTGAGCACACAACATCTTAAGTTTAACCTTTACCGCCGAGTTTATACTTACCGCTCTATTGAAGAACTGGCGATGAAGCGATTAAAGTTTTTCGACCGACCCGGACCCGAATTGCGATTGACAATCGAGGCGCGGACTGGCGGACTGCCACTCTCTGCTTCATTGGCCGCTGACGGCGACGCCTGCTCGAGGAGCCAGATCAATGCGCATCGAGCCCGTGTTTCTGTTCGATCTCGACGGAACGCTCGTCGACAGCGTCTACCAGCATGTGCTCGCCTGGAAGGAGGCTCTCGACAGCGAGGGCGTCGACCTTTCCGTCTGGCGCATCCATCGCAAGATCGGCATGAGCGGCGGCCTCTTCACCAACCAGCTTCGTCGCGAGACCGGAGTCGATCTCGGCGAAGACCGCCTCGAGCGGCTGCGCGATCTGCATGTCGAAGCCTATTGCCGGATGTCGGACCACATTCGCCCGCTGCCTGGCGCGCGCGAATTACTGGCCTTTCTCACCAACGCCGGACTTCCAATGGGCGATCGCCACCAGCGGCCGAATGGAGACGGCGTCGGTCAACCTCGCGGCGCTGGGCGTCGATCCCGATCGGACCCCGGTCGTAACGCGCGATCAGGTCAAACACGCCAAGCCCGATCCCGACCTGTTCCTGGCCGCCGCCGCCCGCTTGAACGCGCCGATCGAGAGAGCCTGGTGGTCGGGGACAGCATCTGGGACATGCTGGCGGCGGCGCGCTGCCGTGCGCTCGGGGTCGGCCTCTTATGCGGCGGCTATGGCGCGAGCGAACTGCAGCAGGCGACCGCCTTCCGCGTGTACGAAGACCCCGCCGACCTCTTGGTCCATATCGATGAACTCGGCGGACGCCGGTGACGGGCGTTTCTTGCGGCAAGACGCCTAGAGTCTAGCCGAGCTCGCGCATCGTCTTCACGAATTGCGCGGCGATCTCGTCCTTGAATATGTGGCGACCGCCGACAACGACCTTCAGTCCGCCGCTCCAGACGCAATCGATAAGCGAATTGCCGACCGAGAAAATCCACGCGTCGAGGACCTGATCGTCTGTCTTGCCGGCGAGCGTCGGGTGGTCGGCGAAAAAGGTCAGAATGTCCGCCGACGCGCCGGGCGCAAGCTTGCCCGAGTTCCGCCCCAAGGCCCGCGCGCCGCCGGCGTAGATCGCCTCGAGCATCGTCCGCCCGCACGACCCTCCCCGGGAAGCGCAAACATTGCGCGCCCGCTCCCGCAGCCTTTGCGCATATTCGAGCTGGCGCAATTCCGCCGCCGCGCCAATCGAGACATTGGAGTCGCGTGCCAACCCCGTAGAGCCCGCCGTTGCGGAGGTAACCGGCCATGTTGACGATCCCGTCGCCAAGATTGGCTTCAGTCACTGGACAAAGTCCGGCGACCGCGCCCGATCGCGCAAGGTCCTGCGTCTCTCCTTCGTCCATGTGGGTCGCATGGACGAGGCACCAACGCTGGTCGACGCCGGCATGGTCGAGAGCCAGCGCACGGGGCGAGCTCCCAGCGAAGCGATGCAATCCTCGACTTCCTTGGTCTGTTCGGCGGCGTGTATGTGTACCGGACCTTCGCCCGAGAGCGCTAGCAGCTCGCTCAGTTCGCCTGGCGTAACGGCGCGGAGGCTGTGCGGGGCTATGCCGATCGCCTCGCCTTCGTCGGCTTTGATCAGCGCGCGACAGTCTTCGAGGAGACGCGCGAATGAATTGACGTCGCTGATAAAGCGTCTCTGCTCCGGTCTTGGCGGCGCGCCGCCAAACGTGGAATGGGCGTAGAACACGGGAAGCAGCGTCATGCCAATGCCGACCCGTCGAGCAGCGGACAGGATGCGGCCTGCCATCTCTGCAGGCTCGGCGTAGGGCGAGCCATCGGGCGCGTGGTGGAGGTAGTGAAACTCCGCGACCGCGGCGAACCCCGCCTCCAGCATCTCGACATAGAGCTGCGCCGCGACCGCCTCCATATCCTCCGGCGACATCATCAACGCGAAGCGATACATCGTCTCGCGCCAGGACCAGAAGGTGTCGGTGTCGCTTGCCCCTGACCTCGGCGAGACCCGGCCATGGCCCGCTGGAAGGCGTGGCTGTGCAGGTTCGCCGCTGCGGGCGCCATGATTGCGTGACGCTCGTCCGCCTCCTGCGCTGACGCGCCGGTTTGCACGGATGCGATCGCGCCGTCGTCGATCGTCACCCTGACGTCGGACTTCCAACCGTCGGGGGTTAGCGCCCTTGCGGCGTGAAGAGACTGAGCACGCGGTCGCTCCGCTTTCTCGCGATCCGGCGGCATAGCAGGCGAGCGCCGCTTGCCTTTCGGGCGGTTAGGTCTATGCCGTTGGCCGCCATGGTTCAAACAAACCACGACGACCGTCTCGACGCGGTTTGGCTCAACGCCCGCCTTGCAACCCTCGTCGAAGGCCGTCCGGGCATCGGAATCGTCGAATCCGGCGCGATCGCCGCGCGCGAAGGAAGGATAGTCTTCGCCGGGCCGGAGAATGAGCTTCCGTCCGCGGCGCGCGCCGCTGAGCGGCTCATCGATTGCGAAGGGCGCTGGATCACGCCCGCGCTGATCGATTGCCACACCCATCTGGTATACGGCGGCGATCGGGCGCACGAATTCGAGCTGAGACTCGCCGGCGCAACTTACGAACAAATCGCCTGCGAAGGCGGCGGCATTCTTTCCACCGTCCGCGCGACCCGCGCCGCCAGCGAAGACGAGCTCATGCAATCGGCGCTCAAGCGGCTGGACGCGTCTCATCGCCGAAGGCGTGGGCACAATCGAAGTCAAATCCGGCTATGGACTCGACCTTGACGCCGAGCGCAAATCGCTCACCGTCGCGCGCCGGCTCGCCAAACAGCGCAATGTCGCAATCCGCACGACATTCCTCGGCGCCCACGCGCTGCCACCAGAATTCGAGAGCTGGCGCGGGGCTTATGTCGGTTATGTCGCCGACACAATGATCCCAACGCTTGCGCGCGAAGGGCTGATCGACGCTGTCGACGGCTTCTGCGAGAAGATTGCGTTCACCCGCGACGAGATCGCGCGCGTGTTCGCCGCCGCCCAACAAGCGGGGCTGCCGGTCAAGCTGCATGCCGACCAGTTGTCGAATTCCAGCGGCGCGGCGCTGGCCGCCGAATTCGCTGCGCTCTCGGCCGATCATCTCGAATATGCGGACGAGGACGGCCTTGCCGCTATGGGGAAAGCGGGTGTCGTCGCGGTGCTGCTGCCGGGCGCATATTATGTGCTCAGAGAACGACAAGCCCCGCCAGTTGACCTCATGCGCAAGCACAGTCTGCCCATCGCTGTCGCCACCAACTCCAATCCGGGCACGTCGCCCATGACCTCGCTCCTGCTCGCGCTCAACATGGCGGCGACTTTGTTCGGCCTCACTATCGAGGAATGCCTCGCAGGCGCGACTCGCAACGCCGCGCGCGCGCTTGGCGTCGCCGGCGAGACAGGCACGCTCGAGGCCGGTAAATGGGCGGATCTCGCGGTCTGGGACATCGAGCGACCGGCCGAGCTCGTCTATCGGCTCGGCTTCAACCCGCTGCACGCGCGCGTCCGGAGAGGACGATGACCGTCGTCATCCGCCCGGGCGAAGCCACGCTCGCCGACTGGCGCGCGATCTGGCGCGGGGCGCCGATCACAGTTGACCCGTCCAGTCGTGCCGCCGTCGCCTCGAGCGCTGCGGCAGTCGAGCGCATCCTCGCCCGCGGCGAACCGGTCTATGGAATCAACACCGGTTTCGGCAAACTGGCGGGCGTACGCATCAAGGCCGCAGACCTCGCTGAGCTTCAGCGCAACATCGTCCTGTCGCACGCTGCGGGCGTCGGCGAAACGGCGTCGGTCGCGACAACGCGGCTCATGATGGCGCTGAAGCTCGGCAGCCTCGCGCAGGGCGCCTCGGGCGTTCGACCGCAGACGCTTCGGCTCATCGAGGCCATGCTCGCGCGCGGCGTCACGCCGGTGGTTCCGTCTCAAGGATCCGTGGGCGCGTCGGGCGATCTCGCGCCGCTCGCCCATATGGCGGCGGCTATGATCGGCGTCGGCGAGGCTCGAGTGGGTGATCGCATCGCGCCCGCGGCCGCCGCACTCGCCGAAGTCGGCCTCGAGCCCATCACCCCTCGACCAAAGGAAGGGCTCGCGCTGCTCAACGGCACGCAATTCTCGACCGCCAATGCACTCGTCGGCCTGTTCAAAACCGAGACCTTGTTCGGCTCCGCCTTGGCGACCGGCGCTTTGTCGACTGACGGCGCGCGCGGATCGGATATGCCATTCGACGCCCGCATCCATGCACTCAGACGCCATGCCGGCCAGATCGACGTCGCCGCCGCGTTGCGCGCGCTGCTTGCGGGAAGCGCCATTCGCGCTTCGCATCTCACCGGGGACGAGCGGGTCCAGGATCCCTATTGCCTGCGCTGCCAACCGCAAGTGATGGGCGCGTGCCTCGATCTCTTGCGACAAGCCGCCGCGACCCTCCTCACTGAGGCCAACGGAGTCTCCGACAATCCGCTCATCTTTGCAGAAACGGACGAGGCGCTGTCGGGGGGCAACTTTCACGCCGAACCGGTCGCCTTCGCCGCCGACATGATTGCGCTCGCGATTTGCGAAATCGGCTCGCTGGCAGAGCGCAGAATCGCTCTTCTGATCGATCCGGCTCTCTCCGGTCTGCCGGCGTTCCTGACGCCGAAACCCGGCCTCAACTCTGGGTTCATGATCGTACAGGTCACCGCGGCGGCGCTCGTCGCCGAAAATAGGACCCTGGTTCATCCAGCCAGCGTCGATTCCATTCCGACCTCCGCCAACCAGGAGGATCACGTCTCAATGGCCGCGCACGGCGCAAGGCGTTTGGCGCGGATGGCCGACAACGCGATGTCGATTGCAGGAATTGAACTGCTCGCCGCCGCCCAGGCCTGCGACTTTCACGCCCCGCTTACTTCAAGCGCACCGCTCGAAGCTCTCCGAGCCCTGCTACGCCGAGAAGTCCCTCGCCTGGAGAACGACCGCTACTTTCACCCCGATATCGCAGCGGCGACCAGGCTCGTCAGCGACGGGGCCGTCATCGACGCGGTTGGCGACGTCGCGCTGCCCTCCCTTCAGAGGCCGGGATGACCGCCGGCCGTCGGGACTGGCTCATCCTCGAGCGCCGCGAGGCGCCGCTCATCGTCAGCATACCCCACGCGGGGACAGACTTGTTCAAGTTCGAGCCGGCCTTCGTCGATCCGTGGCTCGCGCGCAAGGACACAGATTGGCGGCTTGACGAGCTCTACGATTTTCTCGCGGCCCTCGGCGTGACTGTTCTGCGAACTCGGCTTTCGCGCTCGATCATCGACGTCAACCGCGATCCGGGCGGCGCATCACTTTATCCCGGTCAGGCGACCACGGAACTCGTCCCGACCACGAGTTTCGACGGCGAGCCGCTCTATCGCCAGGGGCTTGCGCCGGACGCGGCCGAAATCGCCGAGCGGCGGCGTCTCTGTTTCGATCCCTATCACGCGACGCTCAGCACTGAGATCGCACGCCTGCGCGAGAAGCATAAGCGGGTGGCGCTGTTCGACGCCCACTCCATTCGCTCGGTGATCCCGCGCCTGTTCGACGGCGAACTGCCGGTGTTCAATCTGGGCACGAATTCCGGCGCGAGCTGCTCCGCCCGGCTGCGCGAGACGGTTGCGCGTTGCTCGCTGCGAGCGGGCAAAGTTCCGTAGTCGACGGGCGCTTCAAGGGCGGCTGGATTACGCGCGCCTACGGCAAACCCGGCGAAGGCGTCGAGGCCCTGCAGCTCGAGCTTGCCTGCCGCGCTTATATGCATGAACCCGAGCGCCCGACGCCTGACAACTGGCCGGCGCCGATCGACGAAAAGCGCGCAACGCCGATGCGCGCGACGATCAAGCGCGTGCTGGAGGCGATTCTTTCGGTGGTAGGCGGCTCATGAAGATGAACACGCGTTGTCATTCCCGACGGGAGCGGCGCGACCTGTCGGGAATCCAGCCTATAAGCCGCGGACAGTCGCAACTTTGGATCCCCGGTCGGACCTTCGGTCCGCCGAGGATGACATGTTACTAAAGGACTGATCTCATGACCGCGCCAGCCCGCATCGACAATATGCGCGTCGTCCGCAGCCCTCGCGGAACCGAGCTCAGCGCCAAGAGCTGGCTGACCGAAGCGCCCCTCAGGATGCTCATGAACAATCTCGATCCCGACGTCGCCGAGCGGCCGGGCGAGCTCGTCGTCTATGGCGGCATCGGGCGGGCGGCGCGCGACTGGCAGGCGTTCGACCGCATCGTCACAACCTTGCGCCGCCTAGAAGGCGACCAGACGCTGCTCGTGCAATCGGGGAAGCCGGTCGGCGTGTTCCGCACCCACCCCGACGCGCCGCGCGTGCTGATCGCCAACTCCAATCTCGTGCCGCATTGGGCGACCTGGGACTGCTTCAACGAGCTCGATCGCAAGGGGCTCATGATGTACGGCCAGATGACCGCGGGCTCGTGGATCTATATCGGCTCCCAGGGCATCGTGCAGGGCACCTACGAGACCTTTGTCGAAATGGGGCGCAGGCACTACGGCGGCAACCTCAAGGGAAGATCGATTCTCACCGCTGGCCTCGGCGGCATGGGCGGCGCGCAGCCGCTCGCCGCGTCAATGGCCGGCGCTTCGCTGCTCGCCGTCGAGTGCCGGCCGTCCAGCATCGAATTCCGCCAGCGCACCGGCTATGTCGACGTCCAGGCCAAGGACCTCGACGACGCGCTCACGATCATCGAACGCTCGACCACAGAGCGCAAAGCCGTTTCGGTCGCTCTGCTCGGTAATGCGGGCGAAGATCTTGCCCGAACTTCTGCGCCGCGGAGTCAGACCCGACATCGTCACCGACCAGACTTCCGCGCATGATCCCATCAACGGCTATCTGCCCAAGGGATGGACCCTGCAGCAATGGGAGGAGCGTCGCGCGAGCGATCCCAAGGGAGTCGAGCGCGCCGCGAAAGCCTCGATGGGCGAGCATGTGCGGGCGATGCTTGCATTTCACAAAGCAGGCGTACCAACCGTCGACTACGGCAACAACATCCGCCAGATGGCGCTCGAGGAAGGCGTCAAAGACGCGTTCGACTTCCCCGGCTTCGTGCCGGCCTATATCCGGCCGCTGTTCTGCCGGGGCGTCGGGCCGTTCCGCTGGGCTGCGCTGTCCGGAGATCCCGAGGACATTTTCAGGACCGACGCCAAGGTCAAGGAGTTGATGCCGAGCAATCCGCATCTGCACAATTGGCTCGACATGGCGCGTTCGCGCATCAAGTTCCAAGGCTTGCCGGCGCGCATCTGCTGGGTGGGTCTCGGCGACCGGCACCGTCTCGGCCTCGCATTCAACGAAATGGTCGCGTCGGGCGAACTCAAGGCGCCGATAGTCATCGGCCGCGACCATCTCGATTCCGGGTCGGTCGCGTCCCCCAACCGCGAAACCGAATCAATGCGGGACGGTTCCGACGCCGTCTCGGACTGGCCGCTCTTGAACGCGCTTCTCAATTGCGCCTCGGGCGCGACCTGGGTGTCGATCCATCACGGAGGCGGCGTCGGCATGGGCTTTTCGCAGCACGCCGGGATGGTCGTGGTTTGCAACGGCACGCCCGAAGCGGCCCGACGCATTGAGCGCGTCTTGTGGAACGATCCGGCGAGCGGCGTCATGCGCCACGCCGATGCGGGCTATGACATCGCAATTCAATGCGCGCGCGAGAAGGGCCTCGACCTGCCGAGTCTGGAAGCGCCATAAGGGCAAGAGTCCCCTCTCCCCGCTCGCGGGGAGAGGGCGCGCAGGCAAGCAGGCATTTCAGGGCGCTCGGATGCCGCCATCCATATTGTCGCCCAGGCCGCCCCCGACAATCGCGCGATAGGTCTTGCTGATCAGTTCGTCGACCAGCCGCGGTGGCAGCTCGCGGCGTTGAAGATGCGGCTTCACCGCAGCGATCGGGACTTCCGCCAGCACAAACGTAGCCCGGCGCATTTCAGCACGACCGCCGCGGCCAAAGGCGCCGCGCGCGAACGCCCGCAAGCAGCCCTTGAAGCGCTCGGCCTGATCGGCCACGCCGCTTTGCAGCGCCGCCGGCCAGTCGCCTTGAACGAAGTCGTGGCGGCTGTAGAGCATGAGCAGCCGCGCGTCGTCCAAATGGCGGCGCGCCCATGCGGGCGTATGCAGAGCTGCGCGTAAACCGTCGCCCGCCTCGATCGCGGCGACAAAACCCTCCTGATAGGCGAGCACGGTCTCGAGCCACACTTCGCCGATGAGCGCGTCGCGCGATGCGAAGCGATAGTAGAACGAGCCCTTGGGCGCTCCCATCCGCTCCGCGATGGAATCGACGGTCACGGCCTGGGGTCCGCGTTCGGCGATGAGCTCGCGGGCTGCGGCCAAGAAGCCAGCTTGATCGAATTGTGCACGTCCCATATTTGTCGACTATCAGGTCTAGACTCTATCGTCTACATCTGTTTAAACTTGTGGGCGGCCAGGGAAGAAAACGGAGGAGACAATGTTGGAAACGATGCCGAAGCCCACCGTCGCCGCGAGCGGTCTGTTAGCCGGCGCCGCGAAGACAATACGGAGCGCGCGCTATTGCTGGCTGGCGACGGCGGCGGAAAGTGGCGCGCCGCAGGTTCGCCCGATGGGACGGGTGCTGAACGACCCAGGCGAGGACGAGTGGAAGATCCGGTTCCTCACTGATGGCCGATCGCGCAAGGCGGCCGACATGCGGCGCGCCGGCAAGGTCACGATCCTGTTTCAGCACGACCCCGACCTCGCTTTCGTCTCATTGATCGGCAAGGCAGCGCTGCATGAGGACGCGTCCGAGACGCGCAACCGTTGGAAGCCGGCTTATGACGCCTACTTTCCCAGCGCCGCCGATCGAGCGAGTGCGATCTTCGTCGAGGTAGACGCCGAGCGCATGGAGCTCTGGATTCGGGGCGTCACCCCGGAGCCGTTCGGGCTACGCGCGACGGTGCTTGAGCGCGACCTCGAGGGATGGCGTTTGATCGGCTAGGACTTCGGCGCGAAAGGAAGGGCCGGCTGCTCCGGCTCCATACCTGCGGCGAGTTCGACCGGTTTTCCGTGCGGAGTGCGCAGATAGGCGCGTTCCCATTGGTGCTCACGCTCGTCCAGTTCCGCGTGCGTGATGGCGCCGCTCTCCGTAAGCACGCGCTCGAGCGCGGCAAGCGCAGCGCGATAGTAAGTCTCGCGGTCGTCGGGCTCGGCCTTGAGAGCTTTGATCTCGGCTCCAAGCGTATCCGCCCATTGCGCCGGAGAGATCACGCCGCGTTTCACAACCAGGTCAGCGAGCGCCAGCGTCTGCGCATGCCACGGCTCGCCAAACACTGGCTCGCCATCCTTGGCCTTGAGAAAGCCGAGCTCAGGCCAGTTCAAGATAGCTCTCCCAGAGATCGACAAAGACGCGGTCGCCGCTTCCCTTCGCTTCCGGCCAAAGGTCCGACGAGGCGAAGCTAACCGTATAGAGGTGCTCGCCCCGCTCTTTACCACGCGCCGATGCATCGGGCAGCACGTGGCCGCCGTGCTGGGAATGAATGATCCCGGCCCTGCCGCGAACATATTGAGGCAAGCGCGTATGGCCGGCCGCGCCGTCAAGCCGGCAACGCACGGCCGCGCCTATCGCGAAGCGCGGCGGCGCATTAACGCCAATCGCGAAGCTTCGAGCGCGCTTTACGACAGCGCGCGCGGCCTCGGCCGTCTGCGGGGGTAGACCGGGCTTCGCCGCAAAGGCTGGAGCCCCGCGCCTGATCTCGTCGAGCGTCAGGTAGCCCTCGTCGACCAATTGCGCGACGACCGTCGTCAGCCATTGATCATAGTAGGGCCGCGTCAGATAATCGACCGGATCGGCGAGCTCGCGGCAATGGCGGAACCAGTCGATCGTCCAGCTCGCGCCCGCGGCCGACGACTGCTTGATGGCAAAGTCCCGGATCTCCCACTCGGCGTGGATGACTTTGTCGTCCGTCTTACCCACAATCGGGCCAAAACCCTCGCGCCCGCCGAGATCGTGAACGCCGTCCATCAGGCTGTTACCCGCTTGGGCGCGAGATCTCGCTCTGTGCCGATCATCGAGTTGCGCGTGACGAGCTTGGCGAGCGCCTCCTCGTCCCAGTCTTCAACGCCTTTCGGCCGCTCGGGCACGACTAGATAGCGCCGCTCGGAGGTCGAGTCCCAGACGCGCACTTTCGTCTTGTCATCAAGCTTGACGCCGAACTCCTCGAGCACGCCCCGCGGATCTCGCACAGCGCGGGCGCGATATTCGTTCGATTTGTACCAGGATGGCGACAAGCCCAAAATCGAGAACGGATAGCAGGAGCAGAGCGTGCAGACGACGAGATTGTGCACGTCGGCTGTGTTCTCGACCGCCTGCAGGTGGCCGGTGGCATGACCGGCGAAGCCGAATTCGTCGATCGCCGCTGTCCCGTCTGCCAGGAGCCGCGCCTTGAACGCCGGATCCCGCCAAGCGCGCGCGACGACCGCGGCCCCTCGTTTCGGCCCAATCTCGTCGCGATACATCTCGATCCAGGCGTCGACGGCCGACGGGATCGATGAGCTGCTTCTCAGCAAGCAGGCTTTCGAGCGCCTTCGTGCGCAGGGCCGGCTCGGGCGGCAGGTGCGAATGCAGCTCGTGATGAATATGGGAGATTGTCTTCGAGTCGAAACTCGCCATCGCGCCTTTCTCCTTCGGCTGGACAGCCTATCACGCGATAAGGGGCAGTAAAGGGCGGCTCCCCTCTCGCGGAGAGAGGGGTCTGGGTGAGGTCACGTGCTCTTGAGCAGCGCCGAGAACCGCAATCTCCTCAGGCCTGAGAGCCGATCGAGTGCGAGGCGGCCGTCTCTCCCCCAAAACCTCGAGCGCGAACCCGCCGCTCAGATAGGCGTCCGAAATGGCGGTGATGGATGTAGGACTTGCGGCAGACGGCCGCGGTGTTTCCCAAAGCGGCCGCGACCTTCTTGACCGCGGCGCTCATGACCCGCTTGGCCTGCGTCGGGCTCGTGAACGGGTCGGACGTCGAGAGAAGTCGCGCCATCAGCACGGTCCCGGCCCAGGTGCGAAAATCCTTGGCGGTGACGTCGCCGCCCGCGATCTCTCTGAGATAAGCATTGACGTCGCCTGACGAGACGGCCCGCAACTCCTTGTCCTCGTCAAAATATTGCAGAAGGTCCTGTCCGGGCAGCTCCTGACAGGCCCGAATGATCCGCGCCACGCGCCGGTCGCGCATCGCAAGCGACCATTGCTTGCCACTCTTGCCGGTAAACTGGAAACGGACCTCGGAGCCTTCAACCGCGACATGTTCGCTCCTGAGAGTGGTCAACCCATAGCTCTGATTGTTTCGCGCATATTCATCGTTGCCAACGCGGATCAGGGTCGTCTCCAAGAGATGGACGACTGTCGCCAGAACCTTCTCGCGCGGCAGGCCGCGCAGGCTCATGTGCTCGGCGACCTTCGCCCGGATCGTTGGCAGCGCCGCTGCGAACTCGAACAAGTGCTCGTATTTCGACTGCTCGCGCGCCTCGCGATATTCGGCGTGATACTTGTATTGCTTGCGGCCTTTCGCGTCCCTGCCAGTAGCCTGAATGTGCCCGTCCGCTGCTGCGCAGATCCAGACGTTCGTCCATGCCGGCGGGATGACAAGCGAACGGATGCGTTCCAACGTGTCGGGGTTCGCGACCCTTCTCCCCTTCGCGTCGAGATAGACGAAGCCCTTGCCTGCGCGCCTGCGCGCGATCGCCGGTCCGGCATCGCACACATAGCGCAAGCCAGGCGGCGCCGGCATTGCTACATCGACGGAAATACGGACCTCGGAATCGAGCATCGGGCGCGCCTGACTTTTCCTCGGAACGCAAGATGTGCGCGTTGTGTTCCGCGAGGCGGCGGTTCGAAGACCGCGCCAGGACGCCAAGTTGCTGAAAAGCCGTCGCTCAGGGAGCCGTTTCGCCCACCCCGCGTCCGGTGTTCGAAATCGATAACGGACGTGATATATCGATACCTCGCGCGCCTTCATGCGCCAATTCGCCAATACGATAATCAACGTTCAACAGCGCAGGACGAGTTCGCTCGTCCGACGCCAGCGTCGCTCGTGCGAGAGACGCCGCGACCAAGGACTATGTCGCCAATAGGGGTAACGCATGGACTACAATCGTCTCGGCCATTCCGGCCTGCGTGTGCCGGCGTTGAGCTTCGGCACAGGCACTTTTGGCGGCGGCAATGACTTCTTCAAGGCATGGGGATCAACCGACGCCGCCGGCGCGGCTCGACTGATCGACGTATGTCTCGATCATGGGGTGAACCTGTTCGACACCGCCGACGTCTATTCCCACGGCCTCGCCGAACAGATCCTGGGGGAGGCGATCAAAGGCAAGCGCAACCGCGTGCTCATTTCGACCAAGGCGACATTCCCGATGGGCGACGGCCCGAACGACTACGGCTCTTCGCGCCAGCATCTTTTGGAGACGATCGAGGGCTCGCTCAAGCGGCTCGGAATCGAGACGATCGACCTCCTGCAATTGCACGGCCAGGACTACAACACGCCAGTCGAGGAGACGCTATCCACGCTCGACCAGCTCGTTCGCGCGGGCAAAGTTCGTTACATCGGCTGCTCGAACTTCTCCGGCTGGCATTTATGAAGTCGCTCGCGACCTCGGACCGCTACGGCTATCCACGATATGTCGCGCACCAGGCGTACTATTCGCTGCTCAATCGCGACTACGAATGGGAGCTCATGCAGCTCGGCCGCGATCAGGGCGTGGGCGCGATCGTCTGGAGCCCGCTCGGGTGGGGCAAGCTCACCGGCAAAATCCGCCGCGGGCAGCCGGCGCAGCCTGGCACCCGAGCGCATACCATCCCGGAGACCGGCCCGCGCTATCCGGAGGAGCGCCTGTTCGCCATCGTCGACGCGCTTGACGCGCTCGCCAAGGAGACGGGCAAAACCATTCCACAGATCGCGCTCAATTGGCTGCTGCGTCGTCCGACGATCGCCGGTCTCATCATCGGCGCGCGCAATGAACAGCAGTTGATTGAAAACATAGGCGCCGTCGGCTGGAGACTAACCCCCGAGCAGGTGGTGACACTCGACGCGGCGAGCGAGGTCGAGCCGGCCTATCCGGTCTGGCATCAGCGCGGTTTCCCGATGCTCAACGAGAGGGCGGCGCAGAGCTGAGATAAGGGCGGCGCGCTCCCAACCATGGACGCTTCCATGCGTGAGGAAGCTCCCGCCTCAAAAGCTGTTGCGATCGTGATAGGTCTGCAGGAATTGCCGCACACGCGGCTCGGGGCTTTCGTGAAAGACACGGCGCGGCGGGCCGTCCTCGATGATCCGCCCCTCGTCGATGAAGGCGATGCGGTCGGCGATATGAGCGGCGAAGCCCATCTCATGGGTGACGACGAGCATCGTCATGCCCTCGGCAGCGAGGCTCTTCATCACCTCCAGCACTTCACCGACCAGCTCGGGATCGAGCGCCGACGTCGGCTCGTCGAACAGCATGAGCCTCGGCTGCATCGCCAACGCCCGCGCGATCGCGACGCGCTGCTGCTGACCGCCCGAGAGGCGCGAGGGATAGGCGTCGGCTTTGGCGGCGAGCCCGACGCGGGTGAGCATCGCCGCTGCGCGATCTGCTGCTTCACGCGCTTGAAGTCCGCGCACACGCCGCAGTGGCTCGGCGACATTGCCGAGCGCGGTCATGTGCGGCCAAAGGTTGAAGTGCTGGAACACCATGCCAATCTCGCGCCGCATCTCGCGCAGGCTTCGCGCCGCCATTGGCAGGCGCGTTCCGTCGGGCCGGTCCTCATAGCCGATCAGCCGGCCGTCGATCCGCAGGTCGCCAGAATCGTAAGGTTCGAGGAAGTTCACGCATCGCAAGAGCGTGCTCTTGCCAGACCCGCTCGGCCCGATCAGGCACACAACCTCCGAGCGTCCGACCGAAAGGTCGACGCCCCGCAGCACCTGATTGGCGTCAAAGCTCTTGCTGACGCGCGCAAGCTCGATCATTGGCGCGCTCACGCGCTGGCCTCATGCGCGAGATAGGCCGTCACCCGAGCCTCGAACCTGGCGCCCAGGCGGGACACTGCTTCCACCAGAAGCCAGTAGAACACTGCCATAGCGAAGATCGCGTCGAAGGCCGTAAACGTCTCCGCGGCCATGGTCTGCACTTGATACATGAGCTCGGGCACGGTGATGATCGACAAGACCACCGTCTCCTTCGACAGGATGATCAGCATGTTGACGATCGCCGGAACGGCTGCGATCAGCGCGCCCGGCAGCATGATCCGCATCATCGTATCGAACGGTGCCATGCCGACGCTGATCGCCGCTTCGATCTGGCCGGCCGGCACGGCGGCAAAGCCGGCGCGAAAGATCTCGGCGAAATAGGCCGACGAGTAGAGGCCAAGGCCAAGAACGCCCGCCGCGGTCGCGCTCAGCCTGAGCCCGATCGACGGGCCGCCGGCGTAGAGGAGAAATAGCTGAACCAAAAAGGGCGTGCCGCGAAACAGCTCGATGAACGCCCGGATGAGCCAGTTGAGCGGCGAAAACCGCAGCCGAGTGAGAAGCGTGATCACGAACCCCAGGACGAGGCCGAGCGCGCTGCCCGCGGCCCAACAGAGAATGGTGACACCAAAGCCGCTCAGGAGCGAGGGCGCATAATGCCAGAGGAGATCCAGGTTCATCGTGCGCCCGCCTCCGCCAGGCGCCGCTCCGCGAGCGCGCCCAGGCCCGCCAGGCAGAGGTTGATCGCAAGGTAGAAGAGGCCGCCACCGACATAGGCCTCGAGCGGCCGATAAGTCTGGCTCGCGATGTTCATGCTGACGCGGGTCAATTCGGCGATGCCGACCACCGAGACCAGCGACGAGGCCTTGATCAGCAGGATGAACTCGTTGATGAGCGGCGGCGTCGAAATCCTGAGCGCCTGCGGCAGAAGAATGCGCCGCCAGATGTCGAGGCCGGTAAAGCCCAACGCCGTCGCCGCGTCGCCCTGCCCGCGCGGCACGGCGTTGAGCGCGCCGCGCAAGATCTCCGCCTGGTAGGCCGCCGACGACAGCGCGAGAGCACCGACCGCCGCCACGATCGCCGGCACGTCGAGCCCGTATTTGGCGAGAAAGTAGTAAATAAACAGGAGCTGCACGAGCAGCGGAACGCCGCGGAACACACTGATATAGGCCGTGCCCAAACGCTTGAGCCAGAGACGCCGCGAAACGCGGGCGACGCAGATCAGCGCGCCGATGACAAACCCGAACACGATTCCCGCCAGGGACACGGCGACCGTGGTCGCCGCCGCTTGCGTCAGATAGCCGAAGGAGTGGAGGATGACCTCAGGTTTCATCGAGGCGGCGCGCGAGGAGCCGCCGGCGCCGCTCCCGCGTCTAGGTTTAGGTCAGATGCTGGGCTCGGGCACCGTCTTCGGCAAATCCATCGTCTGCCCGAACCAGGTCTTCTGGATCTTCGCCATCGTCCCGTCGGCCGTGACCTTGAGGATCGCCTCGTTGATCGCGTCGATCAGCGTCTTGTCGTCGAGCCGGCCAACCCAAGAGAAATAGGTCGGCTGGCCGAACGGCGGCGTCACGACCGCGAATGTATCGGAGCGCTGCTGGGCGGCGTAGGCAAGGTTCGGCAGCGAATTGACCGTCGCGTCGATGCGTCCGGCGGCGAGATCGGCGGAAGCCTGATTGTTGTCGACATATTCCTTGACTTCGACTGGCTTGGGCAGCTTGGCGGCGAACTCCTTGAGCTGCGCCACCTGCGAGGTCCCCTTCTGTCCGCCGACCGTCTTGCCGGCGATATCCTCGGGCTTCATGATGCTCTTGTCGTCGGCGCGCTTCATGAGCGCCGCGGTGGCGTCGGCGATCGGCACCGTGAAGGCGTAGTGCTTCATACGCTCCTTGGTGATGGTCACCGGCGCGATGCAGAGATCGAACTTCTTCGCCTCCAAGCCCGGCAGGACGCTGGTCCAGGGCAGATCGAGATATGTGACCTTGAGGCCCATCTCCTTGCCGACGGCGTCGATAAGATCGCGGTCAAGCCCCTTGTAGGTTCCATTGTCGGAGATATCGAACGGTGGGAACTGCATCTCGGTCGCGGTCGAAAGCACACCGCGCTTCTTGATCTCCGCCAGCGTATCGTCGGCGAAGGCGGCGCGAGTGGCGCCGAACAGCGCGCTCGAGGCGACGGCCCCAGAAAGGCCCACTTTAAGCGCGTCGCGCCGAGTGAAGGCGAGTTTGTCAAATTGCGTCATTGCAGAGCTCCCACTCCTGACCGGTCTGAACCCGACGCTCAGAGCAGCAAGTTTCACGCCATCCAGTCCTTGCGCCCAACGGCTCGTTCGTCAGCCGGCGCCTATGTTGACGAGCCTTGTCGGAGTGTCAAATACGCGCTTCCGCCCCTTCTCCCTCACTCTGCCCTCTCCCCGCATAGGGCGTCGAGAGACGCCCGTCTTTCGATCGGCTTTGCGGGGGCGTCGGAGTCGTCGGCAATTCCCGGCAATCCTGCCGGCGGTTGCCCCGAAGGCGTTGAACGTGCATTTCTATCCGCTCTCCAACCTATGCGGCGCGATCCCTCCGCCGCGAAACAATTGAGACGCAAGGTCTGCCCATGATCGAGGAACCGCCGCCGATCGTTTTCGCTTCGTCAATCGAACGCCCGTCGGCCGATATCGTCGAGCGTTTTCGCGCGCCGACCAGCTTCATCGTCGACGCCATGAACGGTGTTGGGGCCCTCGACTGGCGGATCAAGCCGCTTGTCGGCCGCTCCATGGTCGGCGTCGCGCTGACCTGCGACTGTGGGCCGCTCGACAATCTGGCCTTCATGGCCGCGCTCGCTGAATGCAAACCTGGCGATGTGCTCGTGGTCGCGACAAACGGCTATGTCGGAGCCGCGGTAACCGGCGATCTTCTGATGTATGTCGCCCGCAATCGCGGGGCCGCAGGCTTTGTCACCGATGGCCTTGTGCGCGACCTCGACGACCTCGAAACCGTCGGCCTGCCAACCTTCGCCATGGGCGTGACCCCGAATTCGCCGCAGCGGCGCGGACCCGGCTCTGTCGGCCTGCCGATCGTTTGCGGCGGCGTGACGGTCGCTTCGGGCGACCTGGTGGTCGGCGATCGCGACGGCGTGGTGGTTGTCCCGCGCGCGCGCATCGACGAGACGCTCAAGAATCTCGAGCGCGTCAAGGCTATGGAGGCGGCGACCCTCGAGCGCGTGCGAGCCGGGTTGAAAGAACTGCCGGTCGAGGTTCCCGCGCTCAAGCGGATCGGCAGAGGGTGAGACGAGCGCTGCGATAAGGTTCAGTGGGGGAGGCGTTTGGCGTGATCGATTTTCCCATCATCGATTCCCACATCCATCTCCTCGATCAACAACGGTTCGCCTATTCCTGGGCGAAAGATGCGCCGGCGCTCAAGCGCGACTGGACCGCGGACGATCTCGCCAATCGCGCGAAACCCTACGAGATCGAAGGCCTCGTTTTCGTCGAAGTCGATGTCGACATGCCGCAATATCTGGACGAAGCCGAATGGATCGACGGGCTCGCCGCCGATGACCGCCGGGTGCTCGGCGCAGTCGTCTGCCTCCCGCTCGAGCGTGGGCCGGCGAATCGAACCAGAGATCGCGCGCGTCGCCAAGCTCAAGACGACGCGCGGCGTGCGCCGCCTGATTCAGAACCAGCCTGACCCGGAGTTCATGCTCAAGCCTGGCTTCATCGAAGCGCTGCGGCTCTTGCCGAAGCACAACCTTTCGTTCGACGCCTGCATCTTCCATCCCCAGGCGGCGAACACGCTCAAGATGGTACGCCAATGCCCGGAGGTTTCCTTCATCCTGGATCACATTGGCAAGCCCGGGATCAAGGCGGGGCTCATCGACCCATGGCGGACGCATATTCGCGAGATGGCAGGCGCTGCCCAATGTCGTGTGCAAACTGTCCGGCGTCACCACCGAGGCCGAGCACAAGACGTGGACCCGCGAGCAGCTCAGGCCCTATATCGACCATGTGATCGAATGCTTCGGCCCGGACCGCATCCTCTTCGGAGGCGATTGGCCGGTGTCCGAGCTCGCCGGAAGCTATCTGCAATGGCTCACCACGCTCGACTGGGCGACGGCGGGCTTCTCGCCGACCGACAAGCGCAAGCTCTTCCGCGACAATGCGATCAAGGCCTATCGGCTTCATGTTTGATGGATAGGGCTGACGCTCGAGCGCAAAGGCTACAGCGTCGTGGCGTTGCGCGCGCTCGCGCGCAAGGAGCTGCCGCGCCTGCTGTTCGACATGGTGGATGGCGCCGCAGGCGACGAAATCACCATGCGCAACAACGAAGCCGCTCTGGCCGAGCTCGAGATCGTCCCGACCCTGCTCGCGGGAGCGCCGACGCGCGATCAGTCGGTCGAACTGTTCGGCGTCAAGCTGCCGTCGCCCGTGATCATAGCCCCGACTGGCCTCGCGGGCCTCCTGTGGCCGCACGCCGAACTTGCCACGGCGCGCGCGGCGGCCCGGTTCGGAACGATCTACTGCACGAGCCACGCCTCGACCGCGACGATCGAACAGATCGGCGCGGCGACGCCGGGTCCGAAATGGATGCAGGTCTTTCTCTACAAGGATCGCGGCATCACGGCGGAGTTCGCCGCCCGCGCCGCAGCGGCCGGCTACAAAGGCCTCATCCTCACCGTCGACAATCAGGTGGTCGCCGGACGCGACCGCGACGCGCGCAACGGCATGACCTTCCCGTTGCGCTGGGGACGTCGCAGCGTCTTCGACTTTCTGAGCCGGCCGCGATGGCTCCTGCGCATGCGGGAGACGCCGTCGCCGACCTTTGTCAATTACGGCGAACGGACCTCGATCGGCGCCTTCGGCCGGCTTATGAACGAGCAGCTCGATCCCGACGTCGGCTGGAGCGATGTCGAGCGTCTGCGCGGCCAATGGCGCGGCCCACTCCTCCTCAAGGGCGTCCTGCATCCCGGCGAAGCGCGCGAGGCGATCGACCGCGGCGCCGACGGAATCATCGTCTCCAACCACGGTGGCCGCCAGCTCGACGGCGCGGTCGCCTCGATCCGCGCGCTGCCTGGTATTGTTAAGGCGGTCGGCGACAAAGCGCCTGTCCTCGTCGACGGCGGCTTTCGCCGCGGCGTGGATGTGGTCAAGGCCCTCGCCCTCGGCGCACGCGCCGTGTTGATCGGCCGGCCGCATCTTTGGGGCGTCGCCTGCGCGGGCGAGGACGGCGTGTTTTGGGCGCTCGAGCTCTTCCGGCGCGAGATCGACCGGACGCTGGCGCTCGGCGGCTGGGACGGAGTCGCCAAGCTCGACGCAGGCGTCTTTTTCCAGGGCAAGCCGCGGGACGAGCGTACGCCCAGCGTTCTTATCCCCTCGACCCGCTGAAGCGCCCCGAGCGGAAGAAGATTTTCTGTTTTCCCAGACCAACCCCCGCCGGCCGAGCTCAGCCTCGCAGTCCCGCTCCGCTTATTTCAGGCAGAGCCGAAAGGGACTCTTTGTTTGCGCGCTGTGACGGGCGTCACGGACGGGCCGAAAGATGTACCCGATTTAACCGACTGGAATGTTGAAGATCGAGACCTCGACGATACAATCTTTGAGCGCTCGGCGATGGGATCTCGCCGAGCGCTACGGCGCTGGCGTGCGTTGATTTTGGCGGTCCCTGGAGGATGTCCACAATGTTGGAGCAGGACTCGGACAGGAAAGCTCGTCACAGGTTTGCGCCGCCTTCCGCGCTCGACATGAGTCTTTCGCAAAACCCTGATCCGCAAGAGGGCGCGCGGCTCGTCCGGGCATTCTTGCGGATCACCGACCCCGGGGTTCGCTCGGCGATCGTTCAGATGGTCGAGAAGATGGGACCCGTGCCCGCAGATTGCTGACGCTCGCGTTCGGCGTTTCGTCACGAAGCCGCGTCAGCCCCCCTTGCAAATGCTTTCGTCCGTACGGTCATCCTGCCTCTGAACGGAGCGGTCGATGAAGGGAACTTCCCGCCTTCTATCGGCTCGCATATCCCGCCGCGGCGAGGGCGAGGACGATCACGATGAGGGCGAGGCCCGCCGCCGGCCATTGACGCATGTCGCGGTCGGCCTGATCGAACGCGGCGTCGAGAAGCGCTAAGGCGTTGAACGCGGTCTCCTCGGCGACGACGATGTCACCAGCCGGAATGCGGGGAAGCCGATCGTCCGCGGCCCATAGACCAGCGGCCAAGATGGCGCCGACCAGCATCGGCCAGACCGCACCGACGAGCTTCGTGGGTTCGAACGCCTCGGCGAGGTTGCCGACGGCAGGGAACATGAGCCAGGGGACGAGCAAGGACGCCACCGCAAGCGCCGCCCACGACCCTAAGCCCGCAGACGACGCCGCGTCGGCCTCTCTGGGGAAACGCGCGAGCCGCATGACGAAAGCGAGCATGAGCGCCGTGCTTGCGGCGGCTGACAGCTGCGCGACGAGGCCAACCGAGCCGTCGCCGAACAGGTCCTTGACCGAAAGCTTGGCCAGCGCCCCCCCGGTTAGCGGCAATCCGCCGAGGCTCAAGCCAAGCAACGTCGCCACGATCAGCGCCGGCGTTCGAGCGCGGCCGTCGAGCGTGGCGACCGCGCCCACGGTCAGGAACAAAGCGGCCTTCACCAGCACATGGTTCGCGGCGTAAAACGCGACTTCCGTCGCGGCGCCTTGCTGTTCGCTGGCGAGACCCATGCCCAGCGCCGCGGCGATCACGCCCATTTGGCCGATGCTCGAATAGGCCAGCATTGTCTTCGGGTCGCGCTGCGTCACGCCGATCGCGACGCCGTAGAAAGCGGAGATAAGCCCGAGCCACGCAAGCGCCTCGCCCCAACTCCACAAGGCCGCGCTAAAGGGCAGAAAGCGGATGAGGCCAATGACGCCCGCCTTGACGGCGGCGCCGCTTAACACCGCCGCGGCCGGAATGCGCGCCGCCGTATAGGTGAGCGGCATCCAGCCATGCATCGGCGCGAGCCCGATCTTCATCCCGAACGCGACGATAAGGAGCGCGATCGCCGCATCGCGCCAGGGGGACGAGGGCAGAGCCGCCACGACGTCGCGAATTTGCACGCTGCCGCTCGGCTCGCCCGCAGCCAGCATGACGAAGGCAAGCAAGAGGACCGCCTCGCCGATGAGCGCAAACGCCATATAGACGCCGCCGGCACGGATTGAGCCCGCGTCCTCGTCATGCGCGACGAGGTAATAGGCGGGAATGCTGACCAGCGCATAGACGAGGTAGAAGGTCAGAAGGTCGCCGGCGATGAACACCCCGAAACTGCCGGCCATCGTGAGCAGCCAGGAGACCGCGAAACGGTCGGCGTTCGGCTTCCCCTGCCCTTCCGTCGGGGCGAAGACGCTGACGACGAGCCAGACGAGCGCCGCCGCGAGAAGCAAGAGGCCGCCGGGCCGATCGAGTGAGAGGCTCACGCGCAGCGCCGGCAGCTCGGCCCCGAACGGCGCGCCGCCAATCGCGAGAAGCGCGGCGACAAGTGCGGGCGCCGCCGCGAGCGGTGTCACGGCTCGCGCCAAACCGCGCAGACTGGAGCTAAGGAAGATGGCCAGAACGACGAGTGGCGCAGCCAGCGCCGCGACCAGTAGGCTGGGACCAAATTGTGCGGCGAGCTCATTCATCGCAGCACGACGCCCGCAGCCGGACGGCCGATCTGCAGAAAGCTGAAGAACGAGGGCGGCGCAAACGCGAGCAGAAGAGCGACCAGCGCCAGAGCCAGAGCGAGGCTTTCGCGGCTGCGCTGAGGCGTTTTCTTCAATTGTGCGCTCTTGCCCGAAAGCGCCGGAGCCAGCACCCGGTAGAGATAACCGCCGGCCAGCAATCCGCCGGCCGCCATGACGATCGCCCATATCCACTGACCGGATGCGACCGAGGCCTTCATCAAGAGCCACTTGGCGGTGAAGCCGCCACTTGGCGGCAGACCCATCAGCGACAATCCGCCGAGACCGAGAGCCAGGAACGTCACCGGCATCGCCCTGCCCGCGCCGCCAAGACCGGCGATCCTGTCGTGGCCGAGGGATTCGGCGATGAGCCCTGCGGACAGGAACATCGCCGCCTTGGCGAAGGCGTGCGAGAGCGCCTGCATGATTCCGCCGCTGAAGGCATCCACCGCCCAGGATCCGTTGCCAAGCGGAAACATCAGGAACAGGTAGCCGATCTGCGCCACGGTCGAATAGGCGACGAGCAGCTTCAGCCTTTCCTGACGCAGAGCGAGAGCGCTGCCGAAGATGATCGCGGCCGAGCCGAGCGAGGCGAGAATGGCGCCCGGGATGAGAGTCGGGAGCGCCGCCAGAACGTCGAACCAGAGGCGGACAACGAGGAAGAACGATCCCTTGACCACGAGCCCGGACAGCACGGCGCTGGCCGCGGCGGGCGCGTTGGCGTGGGCCGGCGGCAGCCACAGATGCAGGGGGAAGAGCGCGGTCTTCGCCAAGAGTCCAGCGGTCATCAGCCCGGCCGCCAGCCATACGGCGGGCTCCGCGCGAATACGTGAAGAGAGCAGCGCAATATCGAGCGTCCCGTACACTCCGTAGATCAGCGCGACGCCAAGCAGATAGAGCACCGAGCCGAACAGCGCGAACAGGAGATAGCGCAGCGCCGCCGCCACCGTCTCAGGACGTCCGTCGAGAGCAACGAGCGGAACCGCTGCGAAGGTGAGAAGCTCGAGCCCGACATAGAGGTTGAACAGATCGCCGCCCAGGAACAACAGACTGAGCGCCGCCTGCAGGCCTTGCAGCAGAGTCCAGAAGGCAAGCGGCGCGCGTTTCTCTGTCACCCCGAGGCGTTGCGAAATTGGCCCGCGCGTACAGCCCGGCGGCGGGCATGATCAGCGCGGCGGTCACAAGCATGACGGCGGAAAACCCGTCGGCCCTGAGCGCGATGCCGAGCGGCGGCGCATAGCCGGCGAGCGTATAGACGAGCACTTGGCCGGAGCGCCACACGAGCGCAGCGATGGCGACGAGCGACGGCCAATTGCACCGGCATGAGGCCGAGCGCAATCCGTTCGGCCCGTCGGCCGCCGAGGAGCAGCGACAGCAGCACGCCGAGAGCGGGCAAGAGGATCGCCAGCGGCATGAGGCTCCCGCCCGCCGTCGCCGCGATGGCGGCGGAATCCGCCGTCATTCGGCCTCGTCTCCGTCGCCGGAAGGCTTCGTCCAGGCGTCGGGGCTCAGCGTCGCGCGGCCGGTCTCGTCGAACAGCCGGAGCACCAGGGCTACGGCGAGCGCGCTCGCGGCGAAGGCGACGACGATCCCGGTAATCACCATCGCCTGCGGCACGGGATCGGACGGCAATCCCGCCGCTGCGCCCTTGCGAGCGACGATGCCGAACACCAGGAAGACGCCGCTGCCCATCACGTTGAACGCCAGAATTTTGCGCAGCGGCTGAGGATTGGCGATGAGGCCATAGAGGCCAAGGCCGACCAGCGCCGCCCCGACAAAGCCAGCCAGAGTCACCGACGTCATCGCTTGGGCTCGCGTCGCGGCGGCCCGGCCACCAGCATGGGGAGGGTCACGGCGATGGAGAGGACCATGAACGCCTCGATCAACAGGATCACTGGCTTCGCGAACCCCGGCGGATAGGCAAAAAGCTCGCCGCGAAAATCGCTCCGCCGGCGCCGACGATCAGGAACACCAGCGGCCCCGCGATGAGCGCGAGCCGCAGCCAGAGGGCGCTCGTCGGGGGCGCTTCAGTCAGCCTCGCCATCATGACGATGATCCACATAGCGGCGAGAATCGCGCCGCCCTGAAACGCGCCGCCGGGCTCATCGGCGCCGACCCAAAAAATGTGCACGCCAACCAGGATGCCGAGCGGCGCCAACACCTGCGCAAGGAAAGCGAGCGTAGGCTCCGGCCGCTCCGCGCGCGCCTCTCCCGGCGCGCCGCCCCAGTATCGGTCCGCCGCGAGCGACCACACGCCGACCACGGCCAGAACCAGCACGACCTTTTCCAGCATCGTGTCGAACGCGCGATAGGCGATCAGAACCGCCGTCACCGGATTGCCCAGGCCGGTCTCGGGCAGATGCCGCATTGATTGCGGCGCCAGCGACGGGCCCTGGTCGGGAAACAGCAGCACGACCCAAGCGAGCGCCAACGCGACGAGGACACACAGGCCGGCGGCGAGAAACCGCGGCAAGCCGCTCAACGACGTCTCGGCCGCGGCTCGTCTCGGCGCCGCGCAATCGCGCCGCGGCGCCGATAAGCAAAACGCCGGTCACGCCGCTGCCGATCGCCGCCTCCGTCAGCGCCACATCGACCGCAAACAGGCGTATCCAGACGAGCGACAGCAGCAGTCCATAGACGACATAGCCGACTGTCGCCGCGAACGCTCCTCGGGCGAAAATCGTCCAGGCCGCGACGGCGAAAACCAGGAATGCGAGGCCGATATCGAGCGCTTGCAGAACGCTCATGCGGCCGTTCCCTTGCGCCGCACCGCGCGCCCGACGAGCTGCGCCGTCGTCGCGCCGGCCAATTGCACGAGCGCCCAGATGGCGACCAGCTTGAACGCGGCGAGCGGACTTTCCGCGCGCGGCAGGAGGCCAAGCACGACGAGGCCGAGGCCGAGATTGTCGGCCTTGGTCAGCGCGTGCAGCCGGCTGAGAGCGTCAGGAAAGCGCAAGCAGCCCCACCGTGCCGGCAAGGAAGAAAAAGACGCCGGCGCCGATCGCGGCGATGCTGAAGAGGTCGACGAGACTCATCGGCCGTCCGCGGCGTCACGATCCTCCGCCGGCGCGCCGCTATTGACGAAGGCGGCGGAGGCGAAGGCGGCGAGCAGCGCAAGCCCGAGCGCGACATCTTCGACGCCGCGCGCGCCGGTCGCCGCAGCAATGAGAAGCAGCGAACCGATCCCCCCGGTGCCGATGAGCTGCGCCGCCATCATGCGGTCGGCGTCGCCTGGGCCGCTCGAGGATGCGCACGAGGCCGACGGCCACCGTAAACAGGATCACGCCCGCCGTCGCGAGAAGAAAATCAGTCAAAGCCGATCGCCCGGATGAACAGCCGCTCTTCCGCCTCTGAGATTGGCCGCGACCGGCTGGCCGACGTCGAGGCAGTGAACCAGAAGCTCGTCCCTTTCGTTCGCGCCCGTAGGCAGCGTTCCGGGCATCAGACTCGAGAGCGCGCAGAACGCGCTTCGTTCGCCGCCTTCGGGCAAACGCAACGGGCAGGCCACGAATCCGGGATTAAGCTTCAGGTTCGGATTAAGCGCCCGCCAGGCGACGTCCGTTCCCGAAACCACCGACTGGCGCAAGAAACTCGCCGCAAGCGTCGCGAGCGAGGCAAGCCTCAACCGCGATCGTTTCGGCGGCAGCAAGCTGAAACTCACCCATGTCGCGCCCGCGACCGCGGCGAGCCCAACCGGAAGATCAGCCGGCGCCCATCCCGAAATCATGAGCCAAAAGATGAGGAGCAACGCCGCCCGCGTGGCCGCCGGCCCCGCAAGACCGGGGGAGGCGACATCCGCCGACGCGCTCAACAGGCCAGCCCAACAAGCCAAATCGACGCAATGCGCGGCAGCGCGCACGAGCGCATAAAGCCCTTCATCTCGCCGTGCTCATCGCTCATGCGGCTCGGCATCTTGAGACTCCGCCTCAGCGCTTATGACGCGGCAGAGAGCTATCATGTTCCCTCCGGCGGTGGAAGGAAGCGCCGGCCTTCGCGCGCGGCGCATTCGAGGATCCGGCGCGTCGGCACGCCTAGCTTCGACCCAAAGGATCGAGGGCACAATTCGATCCCATGCGGGCGCCTCGCCGGAGGCGGCGGATAGGCGAGGGATTGGGAGAAGAGAGGATTGGCTAGGACGAACGGCCGGCTTGCCGGCCGGAGCGCCCGATCAGGCCATTCGCCGACCGCTAGCCCAACGGAACTCGAAGCGCTGAAGGGGGCCGCGATGACCGGCCCCCAGCCGATATTTTCGTCGCGCCCTATGTCAGGCGCGAGTTTGACAATCAGCTCTTCGGGGCTTCAGCCGGGGCTGCAGGAGCGGTGTTCATCTTGTGCATATGATGGGCTGAAGCCCTTGCGCGTTGCGCCGCAGCGCGGCTCTGACGCCGGGTATGGCGTCTGTGCGATCCCCTCGTCATGTGAGTGGTCGCGGGCTTCGCTTCCGTGGCTGCGGGAGCGGCGGCCTGGGCGACCTGCTCTTGGGCCACTGCGGCCATGGGCGCCAGGGCGATGAGGGCGCCAAGGCCCATCGCGACATATTTATTGATCATTGCAGTTCCTCTTAAAGCGAGTTCTTCCGACTCTTGTTTCTCGAACAATCGCTCTTTGCGCTTCTCATGCTGAATTGGAGATGAATGTCGGGTTTAGCGGCCGCGCCGATGGTCGGGCCCAATGTCTGCGCCTGCGCGAGCCGCGCGTTTGTCGCCAGCAATGGCCAGAGGCGATCGCGCACTGGTCGAATTCTCCCCCTGACGCTATCCAGGTTCCGCCAATCCTCAAAAGTCCCGGCGCCGGAAGACGCTCTCCCGCAGAAGAAGGGCGATACCTTCGCTACTCCGGCTAATCTTTCGATGTACATTTGTACATTTTTGCGCGAACTCCACAGCCAATTGTGAACAGCTGTAAGCTTTGACTTTCCTCCACATTTCTGCGAGTTGCGCCTAGTTTTGTCAGGGTGGCTACCTGCCATTTACCCCGCCATTGTATGTCTCCACCGTCTGCTGTTTGAGCGAGGGCGCGAGCCTGCCGCTACGTTGGTCGTAGCCGCGAATAGAGCGCGCACGCGAGTCAAACAGGGAGCGAAATCCAGCAACCCGTGACGATTATGACTGCCGGAGATGACCGCTGATGAACGAGACAAGCAAACCCACCGGCCATCTAGCCTCGTCTCCGCGCCGCGCATCCTGGTCGTCGAGGACGAGATCGATGTGGCTTTGCTGATCACTTACAATCTGGAGGCCGAGGGCTATTTCGCGGAGAGCGTCGCGCGCGGCGACGAGGCTGAGCTCAGGCTCATCGAAAGCGCGCCCGATCTCCTCATTCTCGACTGGATGCTGCCAGGCGTTTCGGGCATCGAGATTTGCCGGCGTTTGCGAGCGCGCGAGGCGACCCGCACGTTGCCGGTCATCATGGTCACCGCCCGGCAGGAAGAATCGGATCGGGTGCGCGGTCTCGCGGTCGGCGCGGACGACTACGTCGTCAAGCCGTTTTCGGTGATCGAATTGATGGCCCGCGTGCGCGCCCTCCTCCGGCGCAGCCGGCCGGAACGGGTCGCCGAACGACTTTACGCCGGAGACCTCGATCTCGATCGATTGACCCGGCGCGTCCGGCGCGGCGTTCGGGACATTCGCCTTGGCCCGACCGATTTTCGGCTGCTCGAATATCTCTTGGAAAAGCCCGGCCGGGTGTTCTCGCGCGCGCAATTGCTCGATCTGGTCTGGGGACGCTCGGCCGAGGTCGACGAACGCACGGTCGATGTGCACATCGGACGCTTGCGCAAGAGACTATCTAAGGGGAACCAGCGGGACCCGATCCGGACCGTGCGCGGCGCCGGCTACGCCATCGACGACAGTTTCTGGCGGAGCAATTGGCGCTCGCGATGACGTTTCCATCGGAACGCATCCTGCACTAGGCTCGCAGACTATATTGAGAAGCGCGCCGCCTCCTAAAACGAATCTCGGAACATCGCATGCCCCGTAGAGCAGGAAGCGCCGATCTGCCGCTGCATGGCGGCCGGGTGCCCTTGTGGCTCGCGGACCGTATGACGCGGCTTGGCGCCGTCATCGCTGAGGCGATCGTCCACCATTACGGCCGCGACGAGTTGCTGCGCCGCCTCGCCCATCCGTTCTGGTTCCAGTCGTTCGGGGCGGTCATGGGCATGGACTGGCATTCCTCGGGCATAACCACGAGCGTCATCGGCGCGCTGAAGCGCGGGCTCGAGCCCTTGTCGGGCGAACTCGGAATCCATGTCTGCGGCGGCCGCGGCAAGCAATCGCGAAAGACGCCTTCCGAACTCGCCGCGATCGGCGAGCGGATCGGAATCGACGGGGGCGCGCTCGCCAATGTTAGCCGGCTGGTGGCGAAGGTCGACAGCGCCGCCATTCAGGATGGTTTTGGCCTCTACCTGCACGGCTTCATCGTCACCGATGATGGCCATTGGACAATCGTCCAGCAGGGCATGAACGATGCGAGCCGCACCGCTCGCCGCTACCATTGGCTGTCCGAGGGCCTCGAGAGTTTCGTCGACGAGCCGCACAATGCGATCGACGGAATCCATCAAGGCGAAATCGTCAACCTCACCGATCGTCGCGCCGACGCCTCCCGCCGGACTCAGCTTGATCTATTGTCTTCCCTCGGTCCCGATGGCCTCGCCCGCAAGCTCGCCGCCATCGAGGCAAAACCTCGGAAGCTCGCGCCCCTGCCCGATCCCATTCAGCTCTCACTGCCCCACCTCGTCATGCCCGCTCATCACGACGTGCGCGGAAGCGATGTGCTCAGCTCCCGCCTGCACGCGACGTTCAGAGCGGCGGCCGATCGGGGACCTGCCGACTTCTCCGAATTGCTTCTTATTCCCGGCGTCGGCGCCCGCACGGTGCGGGCGCTCGCGATGGTCGCTGAAGTGGTGCACGGCGCGCCCTATCGCTTCACCGATCCGGCGCGCTTCTCCTTCGCCCACGGCGGCAAGGACCGCCATCCGTTCCCCGTGCCGCTCAAGGTCTATGACGAGACGATCTCCGTCATGAAGGCGGCGATCACGAAAGCGAAGCTCGGCCAGGACGACAAGCTCTCCGTGCTCAAGCGGCTCGACGAGGAGGCCCGCCGCGTCGAGCGACGCGCGGACGGGCTACCGGTTGAGGACGTGATCGCCGAAGAGCGGCGGCACTCGCATGCCTACGGCGGCCGCAGCGTGTTCGGCTGGGAGAAAAGCTGTGCACAAGCCCGCGGGAGCGTGCGGGATGATTGAAATTCCTCCATTTTTTGCCTAAGCCCTCAGCCTGGAGACAGCACTAGAGAGCATGCGACAGCCTTGGCGTGCTTCCCCCGTGCTTCCCAGAATTGAGGACAAGCCATGAAATTGACCGCCGACACCATCGCCGAGTTTGCCTTACCCCATGGCAAGGATGACGCGATTTTGTGGGACGAAGACACGGCGGGTTTCGGGTATCGGCTGCGCGCGGGCGGCAATCGATCATGGATTGTTCAATTTCGCGTTCGCGGGAAAACTCGCAGGATGAGCCTTCGGGCGTCGAAGGCGTCGCCTTCGGTCGCGAGGACATGGGCGAAGCGAGCACTAGCGGCCGTCGCGCTCGGGCAGAACCCAGCGCCAAAGATCGAGGACGAGCCGACGCAGATCACCGTCGGCCAGATGTTCGGCCTGTACCTTGACCGCCAGCGCCAGCGTCTCCGGCCCAACAGCTTCTTGGAGTGCGAGCGTCACCTTCGCGTCCATGCCGCCTCATTGCACCGTCTATCGGTCAGCAAGGTCGATCGGCGGGCCGTGGCGGCGCTTCTGGCCAAGGTCGGCGCCGCTTCTCCGGTTGTGGCCAACGCGACGCGAAAGGACCTAATCGCCGCTTTCTCTTGGGCATGTCGCGAAGGTCTGCGCGGCGACAACCCGGCCGCATTCACCAATCGTTTCGCGGAACGGTCGCGCGATCACGTTCTGACAGATGAGGAGATCCGGGCGGTCTGGCGGGCGACGGAGGCCGTCGACGATCCTCATAGCGCCATCGTTAGGTTGCTGATGTTACTCGGCCTACGCCGACAGGAGATCGGTGGGCTCGCGTGGGCTGAGCTCGACATTGACGCCGGACTGATCACGCTTCCGCCGGCGAGGACGAAAAACGGCCGGACTTACGTCATCCCCCTCCCCGCCCGGGCCATTGAAATCCTCGAAGCGCAGCCTCGAGGCGCAGGCGCGCATGTCTTCGGCAAGAACGGTTTCAAAAGTTGGTCGCGGGGCAAGGCGCTTCTCGATCAGCGCAGCGGCGTCAAAGAGTGGCGCCTGCATGATCTGCGCCGGGTCACGTCAACAAAACTGCACGAGGAGCTATTGCAGCCGCCGCACCTTATCGAGGCGATTCTGGGCCACGTTCAGCCCGGCGTGGCTGCCGTCTACAACCGAGGCCAGTACCTCGCCGAGCGCCGCCGCGTGCTCGACATTTGGGCCGAGCATCTCGCCGCGATCGTCGAGGGGCGCACGGCCAAGGTCGTGGCGTTCGCCGCCGGGAGGACGGCATGAGTGAGATATGGACGCCACTCTCCCAAATGCTCCGCAAGAACTCGGAGACTACGCGGGGCGAGCTTTTAGAGAACTTGCCCTACCGTTATCGTTATACGACCGACGACCCGTCGGTCTGGCGGCGTGAGCCGTTGCCGCGAGACTTCTTTGAGTACGGGAGCCACGACCCTGTCTTCGATGCCGTGACGTCAGGCGGGGTGACGGTATGGATGCTGCAGGTGCTAGAGCCGAGCCCGCCCGAGCAGGCGCCGGTTAAGCCAAGCCTACCCGAGCCAAGCCCAGTAGAAGGCGACGCGCCGGCGCCCGCCGACCCCAAGAGAGGGCGGCCAACGCTGGTGGACGAGATCAAAGAGGAAGCAGAGAGGCTGCAGAAGCAAGAGGGCCGCCGTTACCCGACGCGCGCAAGCCTCGCCCGCGCCGTCATGCGTCGGGTCACGGGCGCGAAGGAGAAGACGATCTATGCGCACCTGAGCGGCCTTTGGATCGCCCCGTGAGTGCTCAAAATGATTTAGAGCAAAAATAATTTCGAGCACATTTTAAGGATATTTTTTCGAGCAAGTGCCCCTGCCATTTTTCGCCGTGTCGCGCAATTCCGCGCGACTTGGAGGCGAGAGAAATGGCTACGAACAAGAAGGTTGAGCTTCGGCCCGACCTCGAGTTGGAACGCATGATCCCCGTGCCCCAGGCGGCCGAGATCAACTGCATGTCCAAAGACACGTTCGTCCGGAATCACTCTGACATCATCGTGAAACTCAGCGCCCGTCGTGTCGGCGTGCGCCTGCGCGACGCGTTGGCGGTCGGCCGGCCGGTCTCGTGATGCATGAGGTCCACGAAAGCGACGAGGCCAGCGGCTGAAATTTCAACGGACGGGCCTCGCGAGATTCGATCAGCTTTGGCGGCAGGACCGGATCTCGAAGCTACTCGACCGCAAGCCGAAAATCAAGACGGCTTCAACGCCGTTCTGATGACGAACGAATACCTGGGCCGTCTTGGCTACCGCCTGTCGGCAAAGCACGCCCGCGTTTGGGTGGTGGACGGCGACGTGAATTACCCTCGGGCGCGGCCATTGATGCCAGTTTGGGTCGCCCGCTGGGATGGCGAACTTAAGTCGCCGACCTCCATCGTTTGGGTTGGGTCCTCCTATTCGGATGCGGTCCGTTGGCTTCGCGCGCAGCCCGCGGCGAGCACTAACAGCGGGTTTATCGACCGATTGCGGCGCGGGGAGCGGGCCCGCGCATGAAAATCCTTGACGACCTGCCGCTGATTTTAGGCGAAGCCGCCCTCGGGGCGCGCGGCAATGGCGTTGAGGCGGTTCCTGCCGGCGCGATAGTTATCGATCCCCGCGCACCCTATGACGTTGCGCGCCTATTCCGAGCTCGCCTCGCTACGCCGCTGCACCATCATCGTGGCGTTTTCTACGAATGGGACGGCACCGCATGGCCGGAAGCCGGCGCAGATAAATTGCGCGCGCGGCTCTATGCCTTTCTCGATGGATGCCAGCGCAAAACTAAAGGCGGATTTTGCCCGGTAAAGCCGAACGCTTTGATGGTCGGCGGTGTGCTCGATGCGCTGCGCGCCGCTTCTCACCTCGACCCCGCGGTAGCGCCGCCGGCATGGCTCGACGGAGCGGACCGACCGCCGGCGCACGAGATCGTCGCCTGCGTCAACGGGCTGTTGCATTTGCCAACCTTGCGCCTACTGCCGCATACGCCGTCGTTTTTCAATCTTAACGCTCTCGATTACGCCTATGACCGCGACGCGCCAAAGCCGCGGCAATGGCTCGCCTTCCTCGATCAGGTGTGGCCGGACGATCCAGAGTTGATTGCGACCCTGCAACAAGTCTTCGGTTACCTCCTGACGAGCGACACGAGCCAACAAAAGGCGTTCCTTATCGTTGGCCCAAAACGGTCGGGCAAGGGCACAATCGCCAGGGTGAAGGCGAGGCTCGTCGGCCCGCACAATTGCGTATCGCCAACGCTTGCCTCTCTAGGAGAGCGATTTGGACTAGCGCCGCTGATCGGCAAGCCCCTCGCCATCGTCTCTGACGCGCGATTGTCCGGTCGCGCGGACGCGCAAATCATCGTTGAGCGACTTTTGTCGATCACGGGCGAAGACGCGCAGACCGTCGATCGGAAGTACGCCACTCAGCCATGGACGGGCAGATTGCCGACTCGCTTTATCGTTCTGACGAACGAGCTTCCAAAGCTCGCCGACTCCAGCGGTGCGTTGGCGAGCCGGTTCGTCATGCTGATGATGACCAAAAGCTTCTATGGCCAAGAAGACCTCGGTCTGACCGATAGGCTCATGACGGAACTTCCATCCATCTTCAATTGGGCGATCGCCGGATGGGCCGATCTGAAGCGCAGCGGCCATTTCAAGCAACCCGCGTCAGCGCGCCAAGCGCTTGAACAACTCGAAGACCTGTCGAGTCCAATTGGCGCTTTCGTCCGGGAGCGCTGCGAGAGCGGCCCATCCTGCACCGTCGAAGTGGAAGAAATATTCGGCGCTTGGAAGAGGTGGTGCGAAGCGCAAGGCCGCGAGCATGCGGGCACGGTGCAGAACTTCGCCCGCGACCTGCGCGCCGCCATCCCCGAACTCAAAACAGTTCAGCCTGGCTCACGCGGCGAGCGGGTACGTACCTACCAAGGCCTTAAACTCAAAGGAGGATGGAGTGAGCGCCGCTCGACGACCCCTGACTTTTGACATCGCTGGCCTGGCCTTCGTGCACGCGGTGCACGCGGTTACTCTCTCCCATACGCGTAAGAAAAAAGCGGAGAGAGATAGGAGGGGTAGAAGAAGCCGTAACCGCGTGCACCGCGTGCACGGACCCCATCCCCCGGATGTGCAATCCATCCCTCTTCGTGCGCGATCGGCGCCGCGCCGACCAACCCCATCCCACAAAAGTCTAGGGTCCTTCCGGAGGGGGACCATCCCGAGAGGGCACCGCGCCATCCCTCCATTTAAATCGCTGAGATGAAAAAAACTTGAGGGTTAATATGAAAACGGAACCGCAAAACGAAGTCAGCACGACGGTGCTGGCGCGTCATTTAGACGTGACGACGAAGACGATTGCCTCGCTCGCGCAAGCGGGAGTGATCGTGCGCACGGCTCACGGTCGGTACGACCTGCAAAAATCGGTGGTCGGCTTCGTCAGGCATTTACGCTCGAGCCGAACGCCTGCGGCATCGGAAGTTGCGACCGAGCGCGCCGCGTTGCTTCGACTGCAACGCGAGCGCGCCGAGTTTGAATTCGCAAAGACACGGAAAGAATACCTGCCACTGGCCGAGGTGAATGCGGCGGGCGAAAGCGTAGTACGATGTTGTCGAATGGCTGTCATGTCGATAGCTGACCGAATAGGCTCGGGCGTGGGGCTTAGCCGCGAGGGTTACTTTGCGCTCAAGGAGGAATGCCGTATTATATTGACCGACCTTGGCAAGACTGAAATCACTTGGTTTGAAGATGATCTAGAGTTTTACAGACTTCAGGAAAGGATGAAATCATGACGAACTATCGAAATGAAGAAACACGACTTGGGGCGCTTGAGGCTCGTATTGACGCGATCGAGGCTCGTATTGACGCGTTGGCCTCAGGGCCCCCTCCTGAGACCCTGCACGCCATGGGTCAGCGGCTTTTTCGGGAATGCCTGATTCCTGAGTCTGAGGAGGCCCGTGGACGGGCTTCGTCAAGGGAGGTGTCCGACGATGGCCTCCCAAGCACCTGAGGCCGCCAGCGGGGCTCCCCTGGCCAGAGCAGACGACCCCGCTGCGCTTAGGGCGCGCGTTCGGGAGCTCGAAAGCACTGGCCGACTGCTCAAGGCGCTCGCGGTTCTCGCCGACGCGACGGCTACCGTTCGGCGGGCGTCGGCGTCGCGCCGGCCGCAGGACCTTCAAGTCGACCTGCAAAATTATCGCTCGCCGATCGGCTGGGACGGCAGATGATGAGCAACGTCGTTCAACTTTCCCCCGCCGCTCCTCCCGCGCTCTCGGATCACGATCTGCTCATGCAGACGATCAGTCTCGTCGTCTCTCTGACCAGGCACACCATCGAGCAAGCCGCGCGCATCGCCGCGCTCGAATCGCGCGTGCCGCCGCCGCGTTTCGAAGTCCCGGAGGGCTGGGTCGTTGTTAAACAGGCCTCTGGCCGATGCGGTTATTCGGCGCCGACGCTCTACAGATGGGTCCAACTCGGCAGAGTCGTTGGCGCGCCGTTCGGCGGAAATATCTACATCGATCCGAGCACGTTGCCGGCGAAGGGTCTCGGCGTCAGCAAAACGACAGAGATAAAATGACTCTTTGATTTATCACGTTTCAGCGCGCTCTCCTTAACGAAATTGAGGAGCGCGTAGTGGTCGAGAGACGAAATCCATTTGCGGCGTGGGCGCAACCGTCGCCCGCGACTGCGGTTTCGAACCTCGAAAAACGCGCCGAGATGGCGGCGCGAGCGCTCGAACAGGCGGAGCGTGACCTCGCAGCGGCGCGCCAGCGAGTTCCGTCCGACGATGACGCCGAAAAAAAACTCGCCGAGTGGCGACGCCAGGGCGCCCTCGCCGAACGCGAGCGCATCCGATTGATCCTGACATCTCCCGCCGCTGCGCGACAGACACGGCTCGCAGACGTTTATGCATTCGAAACTGACACGCCCGCCGCCGACGCGATCGCGATGATGGAGACGGCCTCCGCCGCCGCTTCGCAGCGCAGCGCCAAGGAAACTTCTGACCTCATTGTTCTCGCGGGCAGACGGGCGCGCGGCGAGCTCCCCTGTGAGGTGACGGCCGGCCCCAAGGTTTTCGTCCGAATGACCCCGGAAGAAATTATTTCGGCTGCCAAAAAGGCCCGCAGCCAAGACTGACGAATATCACGACCCAGCAGAAGGATTTGAAAATGACTGAGCGCACCGAAGCCCAACTCTTTGAAGACTACGAGGAGCAGCGCGCCGCGTTGGCGAATGCGAAGGATGAGATCCGGGCGATGGAGCAACATCGCCTCACGCTGTTGAAGACCGGGACGCCCGAAGATGTCCTGGCGCTGGATGCCGAGATTCGGCTCGAAGGTATCAAAATTGAGATTGCGAACGCGCGTATGAAGCCGCTGAAATTCGATCTTGATTTGGTTCAACGCGAGCGCGCCAAATGGGTCGGCTGCGCCATGCCTTCCGACGCCGAACTCGACCGGCTGTTGGCGATCGTCACGGCGGCTTACCCTGATCTAAAACTCGCCCGAGAACAGGGTCGCTTCGACATTTCGTCGCGCGACCATCGACACGAATTCCGAGCCGCGTTTTACGCGGTCGGCCGCCTTGGCCGGGTCGCTGAGCCCGATGCCGGTCGCTACTTTTCATCTGTTCTCGATGATGCGAATTCGATCCTGAGGGCACATCGTATCAAAGAGGTCGAAGGCGACGCGCTGCACGCGGCCGCGCTCGCGTGGGGCGACGTCGTGTGGCGAGCGACGGACCGCGCTATGGGGCAAAGTTTCGAAATCGGCATTGCGCGTCTCAATCAGGGCACGCCCGCTCGCCCCGTGTGGCGCGATCTGCTCAGCGGCAAGGCGAACCTCGTCGCACCGCTTCCGCCTCGCGGCCAGCGCGCGAGCGCTTCCTCCTCGTATCCGACACCGAGAGTGAGGATCACGTACCCTGATTCTCACGAAGGCGCGGACGCATCACAGAATTCGTGGGCGCAGTGACGAGCGTTCACGTCGAGCCGGACGGTGAGGCCGACATCATCCTCATCTCGCCGAGGGGCGGTGCCGAAGTTCTATCCTTCTGCCTCGGCGCCGCCCTCCCGATTCCAGAGCCAGTGCGGCGGGCGCGCGGTCTGTCCGCATCTGAGGGCGGCACGTCCTGGTTCGGACGTGCCGCCTCCTTTTTTTGAGGTAAGACGATGGCCGATGATGTCCTGAGTTTTCAAGCGGTCGTTGTCGCCAAACTCAGCAATCCTATCAATGACATTCAGCGTTCGCTTCGGCATTTGACCGAGGCCAATGCGACAAGGCGCCGCTGTCAGCAAAATCCACGCAGAAAAGTTTCACAAAAAGCGCGAGAGCGTCGGTAAGTCGGCCAAGCCGGCGCTGCTTATCAGGCGCGACCGGTATTTTTGGTGGCCTGGGTGCGAACGATTTCAGCGCCGGCTGGACGAACTGGCTCGGCGCAATGCCGCGTTATGGGGCAGATGAAA
>CAVSSS010000025.1:0-48455 GCA_963730555.1 uncultured Alphaproteobacteria bacterium
GCTGCTCAATCCAGCTGAGCTACGGAGCCGAACCCATGAGCCGAACGGCCTTAATGTAACGCTTTAGTGCGACCAGGGAACAATACGGTTCGGCGCGAAATTGTCAGAATAGGACAAAGATCTTGGGCGTGGCTGGCTTCGGCTCCTCGACGCGGTTAGGCGATGCCGCTGCGCTCTAGCGTAGGCGATCGCCTCTTCCTTGGTGTCGAACCTGAGCTTCACCTGCGAGCGCATGTCGGCCGAACTCGTCCACCCCATCAAGGGCTCGATCTCGCGCTGGCTTCTCGGGCTCGTATTCGAGCAACCAATCGTCCTTCGAGTGGCACCGACTGCATGGCGCTGCGGGCAGGCTGATAGATGCGCGCGGTCATGACGGCCCCTAATCTTCTCCTAATCGTGTTGGTCGGGGCAGCAGGATTTGAACCTGCGACCTGAAGTACCCAAAACTTCCGCGCTACCAGGCTGCGCTATACCCCGTTTTCGCTCGCGTGGCTAACATGAGCGCAAAGCGCGAACAAGGGCGCGCCTGGAGCCGCAAGGGTCGACGGCTCGCCGCCGGAGATCGGCGCTCATCCCACCTCCCACAAAAATCCAACGAGGGCCTCAGCGGTTTCCCGCGGCATGAGATCGGGAAAGAAATGACCGCCTGGCAGCGATGCGGCCTTCACGTTGGCGCCGCGCTTGCGCCATTCGGCCGGAATGTCGAACAGCTTGGCCATGAGCCCATTCGCGCCGTAGAAGGCCAGCAGCGGCGTCTCCACCTTCCGGTCGAGATCGGCCGCGTCGTGGTCGAGGTCGATTGTCGCCGCCGCGCGATAGTCGGAGCACGAGCCGTGGATCATGGCGGGGTCGCGCCAGGCGTCGCGGTAGGCTTCGAGCTGCGGAGCGTCGAAATCGGCAAGCTTCGCCGCGCCCCAGCCGACGAGGCAGGTCTCATAGAAGAAGTCCGGATCAGCACCGATCATGCGTTCCGGAAACGGCTCGGGCTGGGACAGGAAATACCAGTGCCAATAGGCGCCGGCGACTTGCCGGTTCGTCTCCATGAACATCGTATAAGTAGGCACGATGTCGAGGACGGCTATGCTCTGGACGACCCTAGGATGATCCAGCGCCATCCGATGGGCCGTTCGCCCGCCCCGGTCGTGCCCGATCACGTGAAACCGTTCATAGCTCAGCGCCCGCATGAGACGGACCTGATCCTCAGCGAAGGCGCGGAAGCTATAGTTGGAATTGTCCGGCAGGCGCTTCGGCTTCGAGGATTCGCCATAGCCGCGCAGGTCGGCGCAAACCACCGAGTACCCGGCTTCCGCAAGGCGCGGCGCGATGCGCGCCCACATCGCGCGGGTCTGCGGGAAGCCGTGCAACAGCAGCACCGGCGGCCCGCTTCCCGCCGTCGCGCAAGCGATTGAAGTCTCCTCGTCGACTTGAACCACGTGGCGTTCGAAGCCCTCGAACATCGGATCACTTCTCCGGCGTGACGACGCGGATGTGAAGCTCGCGCAATTGCTTGGGCGTCGCCGGCGACGGCGCGCCCATAAGCAGGTCCTCGGCCCGCTGGTTCATCGGGAAAAGCGCCACCTCGCGCAGGTTCTGCTCGCCAGCGAGCAGCATCACGATGCGGTCCACGCCCGCCGCCATGCCTCCATGCGGCGGGGCGCCATAGTGGAATGCGCGATACATGCCGCCGAACCGCTCGACCACCGTCTCTTCGCCGTAGCCCGCGATCTCGAAGGCTTTCAGCATGGCCTCGGGACGATGGTTGCGGATGCCGCCGGAGGCGAGCTCATAGCCGTTGCAAGCGACGTCGTACTGGAACGCTTTGATCGCCAGGGGATCCTTGCCGTTAGCAGCGCCTCAAGTCCGCCTTGCGGCATGGAGAAAGGGTTGTGCGAGAACTCGAGCTTTTTCTCCTCTTCGTCCCATTCGTACATGGGGAAGTCGACGACCCAGGCGAATTCAAACCGATTCTCATCGGCCAGCTTGAGCTCCTGGGCGACTTTCATGCGCGCGATGCCGGCGAATTTGGCGAACTTGTCCGGATCGCCCGCGACGAAGAAGGCGGCGTCGCCGGCCTTGAGGCCGAGCGCAAGGCGGATCGCCTCGACGCGCTCCGGGCCAATGTTGTTGGCGAGCGGCCCGCGCCCGCCCACTCCGGTCGCCTTCGGGTCGGCCGCAAGCGACGTCTCGTCCTGGGAACGGTCGAAAAACAGAATGTAGCCGAGCCCAGGCTGGCCCTCGCCTTGCGCCCAGGCGTTCATCCGATCGGCGAACGTTCGCTGGCCGCCGCCGGGCGCGGGTATGGCCCACACTTCGTTTTTCTCGACCTCAAGCAGCCGCGCGAAAACCTTGAAGCCCGAGCCGCGGAAATGCTCGGACACATTCTGCATGACGATCGGATTGCGCAAGTCAGGCTTGTCGGAGCCATATTTGCGCATCGCCTCGGCGTAGGGGATGCGCGGCCAGGGCGAAGGGGTGACGGGGTTGCCGCGAGCGAACTCCTCGAACACGCCCCGTATGACCGGCTCCATCGCTGTAAAAACATCGCCTTGCTCGACGAAGCTCATCTCAATGTCGAGCTGGTAGAACTCGCCCGGCAGGCGGTCGGCGCGCGGATCCTCGTCGCGAAAACAAGGCGCGATCTGGAAATAGCGGTCGAAGCCCGCCATCATCAGGAGCTGCTTGTACTGCTGGGGCGCCTGCGGCAACGCATAGAATGTGCCCGGATGCAGCCGCGAGGGCACGAGGAAATCGCGAGCCCCTTCGGGACTCGAGGCGGTGAGGATCGGCGTCTGGAACTCGAAAAACCCCCGTCCCTTCATCCGCCTGCGAAGCGAATCAATGATTTGCCCGCGCAGCATGATGTTTTGGTGCAGCTTCTCGCGCCTGAGATCAAGGAAACGGTACCTGAGCCGGGTGTCCTCGGGATAGGGCTGGTCGCCGAACACCGGCAGCGGCAGATCGCCGGCAGGGCCCAGCACTTCAATCTCACGGACGTAAACCTCGATAAGCCCGGTCGACATTTCGGTGTTTTCCGTCCCCGGCGGGCGCTTGCGCACCTTGCCGTCGATCCGGATGACGAATTCGGACCGCAGCTTCTCGGCCGCGCCGAAGGCGGGCGAATCCGGATCGACAACGCATTGGGTCAGGCCGTAATGGTCCCGCAGATCGATGAACAGCACCCCACCGTGATCGCGGATGCGATGGCACCAGCCGGAAAGCCGAACGTCGGCGCCATCCTCGGCGAGGGTCAGGGCGCCGCAGGTGTGGGTGCGGTAGCGATGCATAATAGGGTCTTTTTCGCGTCAGACGGCGTTGAGCCGCGGTGCCTAAACGAAAACGGAGAGAGGGGAAAGGGTGAAGTCGGCGAGGCGCGCGCCTTGTCGAGGCCCGTCGTTATCGATACCCAAGCGGGCCGGAAGAAACGGACCATGGGTATCAGTACCTATCCATGTGAAATTCATGATGACAAGGTGCTCAAAGCGGTATACCGTGTTGAAACTGCCCTAACGTGCGGAAACGAACATGACGAGCGAATTGGGGAATTCGAATTCGGGAGCGCAACGCACTCGTCGTAACACCATGAAGATGGGCGCTATTCTGGCATTCGCTGCTCTCAGTAGTGTATCGAAAACGGATCCAGCTTCTGCAAATTGCGGAAACGATAAACCCGTCGGGAAGGGTTGCGCGAAAGGAAACGCTACCAACTGCTTCCTGAAGGGGACGACGATCAGAACTGCAAGTGGCGACAGGAAAATCGAGGACCTTGCGGTTGGCGATCTGCTGCCGACAATGTTCGGCGGACTGCGCCCAATGCAATGGATCGGCCGTTATCCCTACAAGAAGGGCGATCTGTCGAAGCCATGGGCAGAGAGCATGGTGCCGGTTTGCATCGCTCGCTGCGCGCTCGGCCCCAATGTTCCGAGTGCTGATCTCTACGTGACTGCGCTTCACAGCATATTGATCGACGGCGTGTTGGTTCCGGCGGAGAAGCTGATCAACGGCACGACCATCACCCGCTTTGAGCCCGATGGCGATGAAATGGAGTTTTTCCACATCAAGCTCGAAACCCACGACGTGATTTATGCGGAAGGGGCTCCGGCCGAGACACTGTTGAACGTTACGGAATCCGCGGTCAATTTTGCCGAGTACCTCCGCCAATATGGAATGCCTACCACGGAAGAGGCTCGTTGCGCTCCATATGTCCATGTTCGGGGCGGGCGTTTCGAATTGGTGTCGAGAGCCCGCAGCGCGCTCTCGCCCTGGATTGACCTCCGCGACCGCGCTGACATCGTTCGCGACCGGTTGGAGGAAGGTGCGTACGGTCACGTCTGAACGGGGTCGTAGGAAGCGGCGTCTGATCTCCTGGGCCGCCCTCGGGCGGCCCTTTCGATTCGCGCAATGGTCAGCCGATAAGGTCAACGCGCGAGCGCACCCTCGCTCGAGGAAAGCGGGAAGTCGGCGAGGCGCGCGCCAATGACGAGGGCCCGACCCGGGGTAGGAGCACGGCAAGGCGGGGCGGCTGGAACGAGCTGCCGATTGCGGGAGACGGTAATGGCGGCGGTATATGTCGATCTCGGCAGCATCGGCCCGAAATGGCCCTCAGCCTGCAGGACGGCTGCGGCCCGCCTCAATCAACTGTTCAAGCAGAACTCGATAGGCGTCTCGCTTGCCTTTGCCGGCAAGGGTGGGCCTAGAATCTCGGTTCGGACGGACCCCTCGATCACAGGGACGTTTCACGGCCATACCCACGCCGAAACGACCTCGGGCCAGTTGCTGAGCGCCGTGGTGTCGCTTCCGGTCAAAGCAACGATTAACACGCCGTGGGGCGTGCGCGAGGCCGGTCCCGGCGTGCTGGAGGTCATCGTCGCCCATGAGTTCGTCCACGCGCTGGGCCAGGTCGAGCACAGCGCCTCGCACCTGATGTGCAGTCCCATGACCCCAGTGCCCGGCAACAGCCCCGCCGGCGACTTGCTCCAGGCAAACGGGGTCAACCTGCCGCCGATCGCTCTCGCGCCCGATACGATCCAGCTCCTGCAATCACTCTGGCCATGAGAGAGGCGCGCGGGCACAACAGCAAACTCCCGTCACAAGCGCGCGTTCTTCATGCAACCGTCCGCCATTTACTGTGATGGCGGACGAGCCTAGGTTGATGCAGCCGCAATCGCATGCGCTTTTGCCGAAACGAGAATAGCTCATGACCGCCCCCTCCTCCGTCGCCGCCGCGTCGCCCGAGCTCTTCACGCACGAGAACTTGAACGGCGTCGTCACCCTAACCTTGAACACGCCGCGCAACCTCAACGCGCTGAGCCTCGAGATGATCGAGGCGCTGATCGCCGAGTTCGAGGCGATCGCGAGCGACGATCAGGCGCGGGTCATTGTGCTCGCGGGCGTGGGGGCGGCGCTCAGCGCCGGCCATGACCTCAAGGAAATGCAGGCGCACAGGAACGAGTGCGACCGGGGGCGCAGCTATTATGTGGAGCTGTTCGCGCGCTGCTCGGCGCTGATGCAGATGGTCGTCGCGCTGCCGAAGCCGGTCATCGCGGCGGTCGAGGGGGTCGCCACCGCGGCCGGCTGCCAGCTCGTCGCCGCCTGTGACCTCGCAATCGCCGGGGAGAAAGCCCGCTTCGGCCTCTCGGGGGTGAATTTTGGCCTCTTCTGCTCGACCCCGCTGGTCGCGGTCGGCCGCGCAATCTCGCGCAAGCGGGCGATGGAGATGGCGATGACCGGCCGTCTCTATAGCGCTCAGGATGCGGAGCATTTCGGCCTCATCAACCGCGTGGTTCCCGAAGGCTGCGCCCTCGAAGAAGCTCAGGCGCTGGCCAGGACGATCGCGCAACAATCGGGGCCGACGCTCGCGATCGGCAAGCGCGCCTTCTATTCCCAGATCGAGCAGCCGCTCGATGAGGCCTATTCCGTCGCGTCGGTCGCGATGATCGACAATCTGGCCGAGCCCGATTGTGTCGAGGGCATGACCGCCTTCCTGGAGAAGCGTCAGCCGACATGGGAGAGAGACCGCGGGGTTTGACGTCGTCCGCGACGATACGGTTCGCCGCCGCTCGCGCATCGCCGATCTCGGGCCCTCTTCGCCAATCTAGGGCGCTTTCGCATTTGGATGGAGCCGGCTTGGCTGCTTCTCGCGGGGCTGTGACTAGCGAGATTTCCTCACGTGAAGGTAAAGTCGGCCTGAAGGAAGGACCGGAGAATGAAGCGATCGAGGTCACGGAAGAGCAGATTATTGCGATGCTGTGCGAGCAGGAGGACGGGATTTAGACCGCGGAGGTGTGCAGCAAGAAAGGGATCAGTACGGCGACGTTCTACGCTGGAAGGCCAGGTTTGGCGGGATGGAGGTGTCCGAGGCTAAGCGGCTCAAGCAGCTTGAGGACGAGAACGCTAAGCTGAAGCGGCTTCTGGCTGACGCGATGCTCGACAATGCTGCGCTGAAAGATTTCATGACAAAAAAATTCTGACGCCGCTGCAAGCGCGAGGCTGTCGCTCGTCTCGTATCCGCTGCGAGATGAGCGAGCGCTGGGCGTGCGCTGATAAAGGCAGATCGCAAGACCGTCCGTTATCGATCGCGTCGACGCGAGACGACGCTTGCGCGGCCGCTTGCGGGAGCTGGCGGTCGAGCAGCGCGGTTCGGTTATCGCGGCTGCACATTCTTCTCCGCGGCGAGGGCACGTTTTAAATCGAAAGAAGACGCAACGGCTTTACGCGAGGAGGGCCTGACCGTCCGCAAGCGCAAGAGCGCGAGTGGGCGATGGGGATGCGGGCGCTGAGGTTGGTTGAGGCAAGGGACAACGCCCGATGGTCGGTCGAGATCGTCACGACAGCTTTCGAGCGGGAGGCGTTCGCATCCTCAACGTGATCGACGACGTCATTAAGGAATGCTGGCGGCGATCGCTGACACCTCAATCTCCGGCCGGAGGGTGGCGCGCGTGCTTGACGCATGATCGCCGGCGCGGGAAAACGGATCTGAGCATTTCTGACCACGGAATCGAGTTCACCTCAAGGCTATGCTCGACTGGGCTAAAGCAGTCGGACTGCTTGGCATTGCATTGCCGGGAAAACCGATGCAGAACGGGATCGGCGAGGCGTCGACGGCCGCATGCGTGACGAACTGATCCGCTCTTAGGCAGCAAAGGCACGATTCGCTTTATGGAAGCCAGATGTGGAAGCGCAATATTGCTTTTTGGCATTGAGAACATATAGTGAACATAATTCACGAGCAAGAGCAAATGGCGCAGCATTTCCTCCTATCAGCGGCAGCGCGTACGCTTTCGGTCAGGTCAATTTAGGCGGGCGGCGAGCGGAAGGCCTATCGACGATTTTGCGCTTGCGCTGGCGTGAGACGAATGGAACGCCGGACTGCCAAGATGCGGCTGCTCGAGGCCTATGATCTGAAGGCGCGCGTCGGTTCAAATGCGCGGCGTGCACCATCAGTTCAGCGCCACCTCCGGCACAATCTTCGCCTCGCACAAGCTCTCCTTCGTTGACCTTCTCGGCGCGATCTGTCTGTTCGTAAACGCCTCGAAGGGCTTGTCGGCGGTGCAGTTGAGTCGCGATCTCGATGTCCAGTACAAGACCGCCTTCATCTTGATGCACAAGCTGCGCGAGGCTATGGCGCATGAAACCGCCGAGGCACGGCTTGCTGGCGAGGTTGAGATCGACGGCGCTATTTTGGTGGTCATGTCCGTCCCACCAACGCCACGAAGGATCGTATCGATCGCCGGCTTTTAAAGAACCGTAGCAGCAAGCGAAGGGTCGTGATTGTGCTGCGTCAGCGCGGCGGCCGCACCCTGACGCGGAGCTTTCTGCGCGAGGCTGAGGGCGTTGAGTTTGCCAATGCGCGGGTGGAACCAGGTTCGATCCTGTCGGCGGACGAAGTGGCCCATTGGGATTTGTTGGCAAGCGGCTTTGAACTCAAGCGGGTCAATCATTCCGAGGCCTATAGCGAGAATGGCGTCCACACCAATCTCGCCGAAAGCTATTTCTCCCGCCTGCGCCGAATGATCCGCGGCCAGCATCACGCGGTGAGCGGCAAATATCTCAGCGCCTATGCCGCTCATGCCGCTTGGCTCGAGGACCACGGCAGGGAGAGCAACGGCATGCTGGCTGATCGGTTGATCCTTGATGCGCTCGCCGCTCCAATCAGCCGGACGTGGTCCGGCTATTGGCAACGACGCGCAGCGTAACGGCGTCGCCGGCCACCCAGTGACAAATCCCTTTGCGCTTCTCGACCATGCGAACCAGCTGGCGTCTGGCCGCATGACGAAGGGACTGGACGACCTTGAAGACGACCGAATTTCTGAGCGTCGTGTCCGTCATCCAGCTTGCGCTCGATCATCACCCGCTCGGCTAGTTCCCGTGTGGACATCTCGCCATCGATCTCGAGATGGCGCAGGCAGATATCGGCGATCTCGCCCTTCTTGAAAAAGCCGTGGCTGACCATATACCGCGCCCGTTGATGCTCGGGGTCGGTAAACAGCCGGATCGATGCATTGATATGGGCCAGGTCATGTTTCGCCTGCGCGATCTGCGCCTGATAGGCTGCGATCCGCCCATGGATCTCCCCGCGCTTGTCTTTGAGCGACTGAATAATCAACGGTTCTGTCATGACTTAAACATCCGGCTTCAGCCGCCCAGGAGCGATCCAAATCTTGGTGCATTTGCTGCCTAAGACCGAACTGCTCAATGAGACGATCTTCTACGATCTCGATCACGCCCGATCGGCGCTGGCGCGATGGACCGCTGCATACAATCAGAAGCGCCCCCACTCAGCCCTCGGTTATCTCACCCCCGCGGCCTTCGCGGGAACCTTCACCGCAACGGGCGATCGGCTGCGCAACCCCGACCAGCTCCGCCGATCGCCCGTTGCACCCCCGGCGCTCATGCGCCAATCTCAACCCGCAACTCTAGCCCCGGCTGGATGAACTTCGGGGGTCACAGCAGCGGCGGCCGCAACTCCGGTCCAATCGATCTGTTTGGGTTTTCTTGGGCCCTCGGCCTTTCGCTGCAAAAGCCCCATTTATGGGCGTTGGATTCTCTTGGATTTCCTTGGATTCTCTCGTTCGAAATCTAGACTTTTCAATTGGTTACGATGATTTTAGCGGAAAGAAATTTTCCTTCACGCTTTTTCCGGGGCGTTCGAAGCGCCGGAACCGGAGCCGCAGTCGAGGCCATGCGGAAGCGCAGGATTGTTCATGGCGCGAGCTTAAGCTAGTTTCTGCTTTTCAGCAATAAATTGTTGTTCCCCTTTCGGCCGCCGGAATCCAAAAGCTTGGAAAAACACGTGGATAGCCGGGACCAGCCCGGTCACGAGCCCATCCCTCAATTCTCTCCCGACACTACCCTCGGCGAAATGAGGAACAAGACGGGCAAAATTAGCGAAGCCGATGTGAGACGAGCCGCAGCTCGGCTTAAATTAGGGAAGCCGCGCCGCCGCTAACGCCGTCCCGCGACAGCATTTCGAACGCCCAGCGTTGGCCGTTGTCGGCCTTCCTGCGAAAGCACCGTGGCGCGCCCGGCGAATAGCTTTGAAACGATGCAAAAAAAGCCCCGCGTAGGGAGGGCCGACGCGGGGCAAGCGGCGCGCTGGGCTGGGGGGCAAATTTAGCGCGCCGAACTCACTGAACACGCGTCCCCCAGGATTGTTCCGGTCCGAGTCTCTTTTTTTGAAAATTTTTTCCGCGGCGCCTAATAGACTGGGACGCCGCGATCGCCACTCGGGAAATGGCAATTTTCGCTCCTTGCTGGAGACGGTCATCCACGGCCGCAAGGAAACAAATGCCAGCCTTCGGCCTGCGCCTGCCGCCGGACGAGATCTGGCAGATTCACGCCTTCGTGAACTCGACGGATCATTATTGAAACGATCGGCTGTTTGCTCGAGCTTAGCCGCGCAACAGACGTGACGATGTCAGGTACGATCGCGGCGTGCGCGAGGTTGCGATTTCCGCCGCCCGAGCGCCCTCAGTGCTGTCAGCATTGTCAGTTATACCTTCCAGCTTGGCGCAAGCATTCAAGGCTGTTGCGCAACCCGGAGACGCCAATTCTGTGGAGGAAGGCGGCATTATTTACACCTTGGTTTGGAGCCAGATCGTCAGTTAAACTGTCTCGGCTACGCAAAGGAGCCTGGAGGTGACCAAAGAAGGAACGGGGCAAGGGCGGCGAGGACAAGACCGGCGCGTACAACAGCGACGAGGGCAAGAGCGCCGGGTGCAAGAGCGGCGGGCGGAAGACCGGCGAAGACGTCCCCAGCTGTTGCCGACAACGACTGGATTTCCGGCGCGGCGAGCTCTCGCTGCGCTTCGAAAACACAATGTTGACCCGGAGCCCATACTGGAGCGCGCCGGCCTGTCCGAACAGGAATTGAACGACCGGGAAAATCGCATCTCCTCCGCCGCGCAGGCTAGACTCCTTGAATTTGCTGCAGAGGCGCTGCACGATCCGGCGCTCGGTTTCCACCTTGCTACGGAGGTCGATCCCCGAGAGTTGGGGTTGGTGTTCTACATCGCCTCCGCAGCCAAAGATCTTGGCGAGGCGATAGAGCTCCTTGGTCGTTATTCCAGGATCGTGAACGAAGCCATCCGCGTAGAAATGACGCGACGGGACAGCGACCTCGTGATTGAGGTTCATGTCGTTGGGGTTCAACGGTTTCTGGCTGCGCAAAACGCCGAGCTTGCAATCGCGGTTATCCTGAAAAGTCTACGAGCGATCACAGGCCGGAACGTTCACCCGGCAAAAATAACACTAATCCATGGGCGCAACTCGGACTTCCGGGAGTTTCAGCGGTACTGCGGCTGTTTGGTCGAATTTGGCGGGTCGACCGATGAAGTCGTTTTCTCGAGTGAAACTCTCGCGGTGCCTCTCATTACCGAGGATCTGCGCTTACTGGACGTCCTTCGACCCATTTGCGATGAGGCGGCCAAGCAGCGAGAAACGGCGCCGGGCAGCCTACGCGCTTTGGTCGAAAACGAGGCGCAAAAGTTGCTGCCGCACGGCAAAGCGCAAAGGCAGATCGTCGCGCGGAAACTGGCCATGAGCACGCGAACACTTGCGCGAAGATTGGCCAGTCAGGGCACAACCTTCGAGGAAGTTGTCGACGAGTTGCGGCGAAGCCTCGCCCTGCAATACATGAAGACGCCGGGAATATCGCTTTCTCAGGTTGCCTGGTTGCTAGGCTACGAGGGAGCCACGTCTTTCAATCATGCCTTCAAACGTTGGACCGGCCGTTCGCCGTCAACGGCGCGCGTCGAGAGACTGCTTCCCGCGACTGCATGATCGGTTGCGCGAGCTAAAATCGCATGGCGCCGGCGCTGGCGAATGGCACGAAAAAGCAGCATTTCGGACTTCGCTAGCATTTAAGCAATTCCTAGAAAGCGTATCTGTTTGCGGCTGATCGCGAGGAAGTTCCCGCAGTCAAGGCGAAGCGGGATGCTGGATGGTATCCTCCGCCCGCCATAAAAGGAAAGCGCTTAAATGGTCGCTGCTTACGAAGACAATTTCGGCTTTTGGGACATCGATGGACAAGCAGAGCAAGCCTTCTTTGACCACGTCCAACGCGAAAGCCTCCCAAAAACTTGCGATCGCTGCGGGCAACGGGTACGCCTGCTGCCGTCAAAAAAGCTATGCGCCTCATGCGTCACTGCGCTTGAATGCGGGGCGCCAGAATCCATGAGCAATTACTGATCCTGAGAACGTCAATTCGGAAAGCAACGAGCCGAAGTGTAGCCGACGTCCTATTTGTGACGTTGGCGCTTTGTGCGCTGGGTAACGCGCAGGCTGCGCCGGACGATCGAGCAATCGCCGTCACCCCTGACAATTTCGTCCGCGCCGAGTCCGATCTCTATTTCGGCGGCGTGGTCAAGGATGGGGGCTTCGGCAAATTCATGCATCGCCGGGAACCGACGGCGGTCGCCAAGCAAACAATCATCCGGATGAACCGCGACACGCTTTATTCGGCGGCGGTGTTCGACCTCGATGCGGGTCCGGTGACCATCACCCTGCCCGACCCGGGCAGGCGCTTCCTGTCGATGCAGGTGATCGACCAAGACGAGTACACGCCTGAGGTCCACTATGGCGCGGCGGTCAGGACGCTCAATAGGGACCAAGTCGGAACGCGCTATATCCTTGTTGGCGTCCGCATCCTGGTCGATCCGAACGATCCGAAGGACATCGAGGCGGTTCACGCGCTGCAGGATGCGATTCAAGTCACCCAACCCGGCGGGCCCGGGACCTTCACGATCCCCAATTGGGACGTTTCAACGCAAGTCAAGGTGCGGGACGCCCTGCTCAGTCTCGGCGCGACCTTGCCCGACACCAAGGGCATGTTCGGTCCGAGGGGGAAGGTCGACCCCGTGCGGCGCCTGATCGGAGCAGCGGTCGCCTGGGGCGGCAATCCCGAGGACGAGGCCCTCTATCTCAACGTCACGCCCGCCCATAACGACGGCAAGACGATCTACAAGCTCACCGTCAAGGACGTGCCGGTCGACGGCTTCTGGTCGATCAGCGTCTACGACGACAAGGGACATTTCGTTCCCAATTCCTTGAACGCCTATTCCTTGAACAACCTGACCGCGAAGCCGGCTAGCGACGGCTCGTTCGCGATCCAGTTCGGCGGCTGCGACGGAGCGATCCCCAATTGCCTGCCCACTCCGGCAGGATGGAATTATCTCGTGCGCCTCTATCGGCCAAAGCCCGAGATCCTGAACGGCGCATGGACCTTTCCCGAGCCCCAGGTGGCGAAGTAACTCGTCGCGCTGGTTGGGGTGGTAGCGGCCACCCGCGCTCCGAGCTGCGGCAGGGTCCTCGAACACTGCCGTCGCCTGCCGCGAATTGCGGCTACGCGGCGGTCGAATGAGCTGCCACCGTCCATCGACTGGCTCCCACATCCCGTGAAGGCGACGTCCCGCGTTTCGAAGGACGCTCGGCCTTGCGCAAACTGCGACTTCCTGCCGCACAGCCACAACTTGCCACACCCGAATCGCGCGAGTTGATTTGACTTTTTGCTGATTTGTTCTATGGGGAGTCTCGCCGAGAGCGAATGAAGGCTCCAGCGCGGCGCGAGGCTTGCGCGCCAGGATCCGCCAACGCATTGACGCGGTCCACCTAGGCCCCCATATCACAAAGCAGCGAATGCGAGGCGTTCGCGCAAGCGAGAACAGATGAAGTTTAGCGAACTCGGCCTGAGCGAAAAAGTGCTCAAAGCCGTCGAAGCGTCGGGCTACGACACGCCGACGCCGATTTAAGAACAAGCCATTCCCTACGCCCTTGAAGGCCGCGACGTCTTGGGGATCGCCCAGACGGGCACCGGCAAGACAGCCGCCTTCACCCTGCCGATGCTGTCGATGCTGGAGCGCGGGCGCGCCCGGGCCCGCATGCCGCGCACGCTCATTCTGGAGCCGACGCGCGAGCTTGCCGCCCAGGTCGAAGAGGCGTTCGGCAAATATGGAGTGAACCACAAGCTGAACCTTGCGCTTCTGATCGGGGGCGTCTCGTTCGGCGATCAGGAGACCAAGATCGCGCGCGGAGCCGACGTGGTCATCGCCACCCCCGGCCGCCTGCTCGACTTCACCGAGCGTGGCGGCTTGCTCTTGAACGCGATCGAGATCCTCGTCATCGACGAAGCCGATCGGATGCTCGACATGGGCTTCATCCCGGATATCGAGCGCATCTGCAAGCTCGTGCCGTTCACGCGTCAGACTTTGTTCTTCTCGGCGACCATGCCGCCCGAAATCACGCGCCTGGCCGATACGTTCCTGCACAATCCTGTGCGCGTCGAGGTCTCCCGCGCCGCCACGACCGCGGAGAACATCACTCAGACGCTCGTGCCCTCGGGCGGAACGCCAGAAGAGAAGCGCTCGACGTTGCGCCGCATCATCCACGGCGCCGAGAATTTCAAGAACGCGCTCATCTTCTGCAACCGCAAGCGCGACGTGCAGGTGGTCTACCGTTCCTTGCAGAAGCACGGCTTCTCGGTGCTGGCGCTGCATGGCGATCTCGATCAGCGCATGCGCATGGCCGCTCTCGACGCGTTCCGCGCCGGCGAAGTCCAGCTCCTGGTCTGCTCCGACGTCGCCGCCAGAGGGCTCGACATTCCCGACGTCAGTCACGTGATCAATTATGACGCGCCCCATCATTCGGAGGATTACGTCCATCGCATCGGCCGCACAGGACGCGCAGGCAAGTCGGGCCAAGCGCTGACCATCGTGTCGCGCATGGATCAGAAGGCGGTCGCCGAGATCGAGAAGCTCATCGCGCGCAAGATCGACTGGCAGGAAGGCGCCCAGTTGCCTGCCGCGGACGACGAGGCCGAGGCGCCGGCGCGCGACCAACGATCGCGCGGGCGCGGAGGCGCTCGGACGCGGTCTCAGCGACCCGCGGCGACCCCCGAGGTCGAGCGTCCCGATCGGCATGCGGACCATCGGCCCGATTCCCGCCATCACCACGCCGAGCGGCCGGTGCGCGAACGGACCGCGGGCGAGGCGGAGCGCCACTCCCCCGCACGCCCGCCGACTTACGGCGACCGGCCGCAACGCCGAGAGCGTCCGGCCCGTGTGGACGAGGCACCGGTGATCGGGCTCGGCGACCATGTGCCCGATTTCCTCCTGCGCCCGGTGAAGGCGCGTACCAAAGCTGCGCCCGAACCGATCGAAGCGGACGAGTAGCGGCCTCGGCTTCGCACTAAAAGGGGACCGACACGGGTCGCTTCGATGGGCAGGCTCGGTCTTTATCCGGCTCTGATCATCGTAGTCTTTGGGGTTGTGGCCCCGTTTTTCATTTTCAAGCTTGGCCGCTTCATCGGATTCGCGCCGATCCTCGCTTTGGCCTTCGTCCTCGGTCTCTGCTACGGTGCCATAAAAGCGGAACATCCTTGGGTTGCGAATGGACTCATCTGAAACGCCGCCTTCATGGCGGCGAGCGCGTTGGTCCTCGTCGCCTATGCCGCCATCAGCTACAGCGCCGGCGGCCTGATCGACAAAACCATCGCGTCTCTCCGCCGGGAGTGAGGGCGGACGCTACTCGGCCTTCGCTCGGCCCTTCGTCCGCTTGGCGCCCGCCTTCGGCTTGCCTTGGCGTCGGCCGCGCGACGCGCCGCCTCGAGCCCTGCTGTCGCCCAGCGGCGGAGCTTGTCGCCGTCTTCATGCGCAGCCGCGGGCAAACTCCAGTAGGACGTAGGCCTCGCCTCGCCATTCGCCACATAGACGAAAGGCGCAGAGCCCGCGGACGAAAAGTGTGCTTGCGAGAGCGCGTCAGTTTTGAGGAACACTTCGCCCTTCAGTTCGATCGCGAAGCACAAGCCTTCGGCATAGATTCCCGCGCCGCCGAACATCCGTTTGACTGTGACGGACCCGAAGGGCTCGAACAGCGCCTTTAAGCCCTCGGGGTCCATGGCCGCCTGGTTCAGGCCGGCGCGTGAAGCGCCTCGGGGCTCGCGGGCGTGATCGCAACGCTCTCGCCGCAGCCACAGGCCGAGGTCTCGTTGGGATTGGAGAAGGCGAAGGTCGCCGACAGGCGGTCGACCTTGAAATCCATCTGCGAGCCGAGCAGGAACAAAACCGCCTTGGGGTCGATCAACAGCTTGACGCCCTTGTCCTCGACGATCTCGTCGGTCGGATTGGCCGTCTCGGCGAGCTCCATCGTATAGGACATGCCGGCGCAGCCGCCGTTCTTCACTCCGACCCGCAGGCCCGCAACCGGTTTGCCCGCCGCCTCGGTCAGTTCGCGCACGCGCGCCGCCGCCGCGTCTGTCAAAGTCATCACCTGCCGCCGTAACAATCGGGACGCCATCGAGAATCTCCGCCAACCGGGGCGGGCCCGGCCGATCCGCCAATATATAGCATTCGATCAGTCAGTTTCACAGGGCCGCCCCCTGTTGACGGCAATTTGCCCGGGGGCGAGCCTTATCTGGGAGCCGCTCGCACAATCCAAAACGCGAGCACGGCGACAACGGCCGCCAGGACAAGAACTGAGCGAGGCCCGACGACGAAATAGAGATACCCGCTTCGATTCGCGGCCATCACAAGCCCGAGCGCCATCAAGACGCAGCCGATGGCGATTAAGAGGACGTTCATCGCACTCATCCCACAAGGACGTGTACAGAAGAGCGCTACGATAAACGAAAGACGCGCTAAGAAACGTAAAATTTCGATCGGGACTTGATCCCTGTTTGGGCGCTGGGAGCTCCCGGGAGCGTTTGCACGCCGCGCCATTCGTGTTAGCGGGAGACCATGTCCGCTGAGCGCCCTCCGAAGAAACGCCTCCTCACCATGCACGACTGGGAGGCGAAGCATTACGTTCTGGCGGCGGCGATCATCCTCGTCGTCATGGCGCTGTTCGCCTACAGTTGGGCTTGAGCATCGCCTTGATCTTCGTGGAAAGAACGCGTTTTTCCGCGCCAAGCTTAGAACGTGATGCCGAGCGGCGTGAGGTCCAGCACGGACAGGCCATAGGGCCCCTCCGGCCGGTTCGCCTGTGCGCCGCGCCATGACGCCACGATGAGTTGGAAGGCGCCGGATGGGCCCTTGGGAAAGCCGTTCGGAAACCACTTGGCGTGATTGCAATTGTAGATCGTGCTGGTGACCTGCATGGCGGGCTTCGAGCCGCCGTAATAATACAGGTAGATGGCGTAGAGGCGGTTCGCTTCATATTGCGTCGGCCGGTTTGATTCGAACACGACCCACTTGCCGTCCAGCGACCACCAGGGCGCGCGGCCCTGATAATTCGGATTGAACGGCCCGCTCCTGGGCGCCGAGGATTCGAGCGGAGCCGGCGGATTCGAGCTCGATGTGTCCATAACAAAGATATAGTTCTTGTCCTGATTGTAGGTTGAGCCTGAGATCGGCTGCCCCGCAAACGCGATGAGGTTCGGACTTGCCGGATTGACGCTCGGCATGCCGCCCCACAGACCTTCGCCCTCAAGGTCAGTCTGAATGACCGTTCCGGTCGAGGCATTGATCGTCGTGGTGTTGGGCGACGGCTTGCCGTTCATGTCTTCGGTCGCGAGCATGGTCCCGTCCGGGAACCACGTCGGATAGTTCATCTCAGCCGTCGAGGGGCCGAACAAGGTCGCGGCCTGACCCGGCGCTTGCAGAACGCCAACCATAACGGAGCCCGTGTAGTTGAAGGCGATGCGCCCCATGCCCCAGGACCAATCCGGCCGAGTCGAGATGTCGATTCCAGGCAGGAGGAACGTCGGCTCGGCCCCCTCTTTCGTGAGATCCAGGAGACAGAGCTGCGGTCCGACCGAACCATTGGCGGTGAATGTCGTGCGCTCAAAAATGGCTGCGGTCGCGTCCGCGTTCACCGCTGAGCGGTAGTCGCTGACCGGCGCCGGATAGGGAAGCAGGAATTTGGGCGTGATCAGGGTTGGCGGCGCGCTCGCCATCGGCTTGCCCCTATGGCGTCCTTTGCCGACGGTAGCATAACGCGAGTTGGCGGCAAGCGGGCAGCATCTGGAGCTGAGGCCTTCCGTGTGGCAAACCCTCCGGCCAGACCTGCCGCGACCAGCCGCCCGGTTCCGTGCTTTGCGAGCATTCATGACCTCTCAGCGCCCCTTGAACGCCTACGTCTCCGCTCGCGATGCATGGCGCGTTTCGACCTTGGCGCTGGGAATCCTGTTCGCCGCCCAGGCGTTCGTTTGGGCTTGCTCGGCAGCCGCCGATAATCTCGTCGCGAGCGACGTCTATGCCGCTCCGCAACGTCTGGTCGCGGTGGACGGAGCGCGACGTCTCAACCTTTATTGCGTCGGCTTCGGCAGCCCGACCGTTATCCTTGACGCCGGCTCGGGCAACTCGATGGCGACCTGGCGACATGTGCAGGCTGAGATCGGCCAGACGACGCGTGCTTGCGCCTACGATCGCGCCGGGCTCGGCTTCAGCGACGCGGCGGAGCGTCCCTCCGACCTGCGCAACATCGTCGACGACTTGCGCCGGCTGGTCAAAGCCGCGCCCATAGCGGCGCCGTTCGTTTACGTCGGCCATTCGCTGGCCGGCGCGATCGGCCTTCTCTATGTGGCGACCTATCCGGAGGACATCGCCGGCGCCGTCATGGTAGAGCCCGCCTTCGCCGGCGAAGTCGCCGCGCTGGAAGCGCCTCTGCCTCCCGACAAGCGCAACGTGATCGTGGACTCGTTCCGGCTAAACCTCGCCTTCGACGACACCTGTCTTGCCCTCGCTCGCCATGGCGCGCTCGCTTCGCCCGCGACCGTCGAGGCGCGCGCTTGCGTCGATGTCAGCGGCAATCCCGACGCGCTCGACGACGTCCTTCGTCGCGTCGACGCCGATCTACGGACGCTTCCCCGCGTGTGGGAGGCGCAAAGATCGGAGCTCGCCAGCTTCACGCCCGAGCGGAACGAGCCAGACGTCAATACGCGGGAGCTTGACGAGGTCCATCCATCCTTCGGCGATAAGCCGCTCATCGTCCTTTCGCGCGGCGTCGAAGAAGGCGCGCCGGGCGTCCCGCCCGCCTATTTGTCGAAGGTCGAGGCGGCTTGGCGGGCGGGCCACGACCGGATCGCCGCGCTCTCCAGTAGGGGCGCCAACACAATCGTTCCCGGCGCGCGCCATTATATCCAGATCGACCGGCCGGAGGCGGTGGTCGACGCCGTGCGGCTGGTTGTCGAGGCGGCGCGGTCCCAGTAGCGCTTTGATGCTTTCTCGCCGTCGATGTATTTAGACGGGAATACCAACGCGATTAAAGCGTCCATGGCCGCGCTTCGTATTCGCCGCCCTTTGTGGCAAAGCGGGTCTTTCACTTGAACCGGATTCTCCCTTGCCGCCGCTCGAGAGCCAAGCCGACCTCCTCCGCCGGATCGCCGAAGCGCTTGAGCGCGCTGCACCCCCTACCCCGGCGAAACCCGATTTCGAAGCGGCCGAGGCCTTCATCTGGCGCGCCGACAGCGGCGCGCTCGCTCCGGTTAAGCGCGTCAACCGCGTCGACCTTTCGCTGCTGCGCGGCATCGACCGGGTGCGCGACCTTCTGGTCGAGAATACGCAGCGCTTCGCCCGCGGCCTGCCGGCCAACAATGCGCTTCTCTGGGGCGCGCGGGGCATGGGCAAATCGTCGCTGGTCAAGTCCGCGCATGCCGCGATCAATCGCGAGAGGGACGTCGCCGGCCGCCTCAAGCTCGTTGAAATCCACCGCGAGGACATCGACGGCTTGCCGGCGCTGATGGGCCTCATGCGCGACGCGCCCTATCGGTTCATCGTGTTCTGCGACGACCTTTCGTTTGACGCCGGCGACACGTCGTACAAGTCATTGAAGGCGGTGCTCGAGGGAGGCGTCGAAGGCCGTCCGTCGAATGTGCTCTTCTATGCGACGTCGAACCGGCGCCACCTTCTCCAGCGCGACATGATGGAGAACGAGCGCTCGACCGCCATCAATCCGGGCGAGGCGGTCGAGGAGAAAGTGTCGCTCTCCGACCGCTTCGGCCTCTGGCTCGGCTTCCACCATTGCAGCCAGGACGATTACCTCGCCATGGTTCACGCCTACGCCAAGTACTTTCAACTAAACCCGTCGGATCAGTTCGAAGCCGAGGCGCTGGAATGGGCGACGACGCGCGGCGCCCGATCGGGCCGCACGGCCTGGCAGTTCATTCAGGATCTGGCCGGCCGGCTCGGCAAGCCGCTGGACGTGACGGGTTGAGCGGGCGATGTGACGGCCATCACGACGCTCGATCCCACTGCTAAGGCATCACCGCAGGCGGAACGAGGGCCTGAACATGCGAAATTATGTCGTAACCGCGCTCTCAGCGGCGCTGCTTTCGGTGTGTTGCGCTGCTTCCGCCGAGGCCGCGACGGTAGGCGAGCGTCATCTCGTCGCGCATGAAGCGTCGGCGGCGCTTCGCAGCGCAGCGCACAGCGACGAACTCCGAATCACAATCTGGTATCCGGCCGCCTCCGGCGCGTCCGAGTCGCCGCTCGACATCGGCCCTCCCGGCAAGCCGCTTTTCACGCCCGGCTCCGCTGCTCCGAACGCGGACTTCGAGGACTTCCGCCCGCGCCCGGTGATCTTGCTGTCGCATGGATTCGGCGGATCGGTGCGAATCATGGCGTGGTTCGGAACCGCCTTGGCGCGGCATGGCTATGTTGTGATCGCGGTCGATCATCCCGGCAATAACGGGCGCGATCCGATGACGGTCGCCGGCGCGGTTCTCTCCTGGGAGCGGCCAGGCGATCTCGCGACGGCGCTCGATGCTGCGAAGGCCGATCCGACGATTGGCCGCCATCTCGACCTCAACCGGCTCGGCGCGGCAGGCTTCTCGGCCGGCGGCTTTACGAGTCTCGTGGAGGCCGGCGCGCGGGTCGATTTCGACCGCTTTCTCAAATTCTGCGACGCCCATCCGGACGACGGGATCTGCGCGCCGCAGAGAGAGTTTCAGTTCCCGCGCTCCGCCGCAGAGGCGTTGTTGGCTCAGCCCGCCGGCGCGGCCGCGCTCGCCCACGCCAAGGACGACCTCAGCATCCCCGGCGTCAAGGCCGCCTTCGTGATGGCCCCGGCCATCATCCAAAGCCTCGACCCGGAGAGCCTCAAGACCATGCGGCCCCAGGTCGCGATCCTGTTGGGCGACGCGGACAAGGTCGCGCCGCCCGCGACCAACGGAGAGGTTGCCGCAGCGCTCATTCCCGGGGCAAAACTCACCGTGCTGCCGCGCGTCGGCCATTACGATTTCCTATCCGAATGCACGCCCGCAGGCGACGCCGTCGTTCCCGTATGTCCCACCGACGTTCCGCGCGCCGCCACTCATAAGGCCGCGATCGATGGCGCCTTGGCTTTATTCGGCGCGACGCTCGGCGGGGATTAGCCAGTAACGATTGCATTCGGGCGGCGGGCGGATCAGATCCTCTTTCGCGGCGAGTTGACGAGCGCCAGTCCCGCGATGACCAGCACGATCGCCAGAGAAAAGCCCCAACTCAAAGTCTCGCCGAACACCAGCCAGCCGGCGAACACCCCGACCAATGGAGTGATGAAAGTGAAGGCCGAGAGCTGGGCCACGGCGTAACGAGTAAGCGTCCAGAACCAGAGCGCATAGCTGACGCCAGCGACAGCGACGCCTTGCCATAGGAGCGCGCCGATCGATGTCGCGCTAAGATGCGTCGGCGGCGCTTCGCCGAAAGCATAAGCCGCGAGCGGCGCGGCGAGCGCGGCGAATCCGATCTGATAGAGAAGGACCTTCACCGGATCGATGCGCCTGAGCGGCGTCGCCTTGATGACAAGAGTCGTCGACGCCCAAAGCGCCGCGGCCAGGAGCGCGAGCGCGTCCCCCGTCAGGCTGCCGCCGATCGTCCGCCCGAGGAAGCCGCAAACGACGCCAAGGAACGCGAGGGCGAGCCCCACCCATTGGATCGACCTTAGCCGCTCGTCCTTGAGCAGGAACGCCGCGCCGAACGCGACCAGGAATGGCGCCGCATAGAGAAAGACCGTCGCTCGCGCGGCGGTGGTGAAGCGCAGCGATTCGTAAAGCGCGATAAATTCGGCGGTGAACAATGCGCCGGCCAGCGCCCCCGCAACCTCCGTGCCGTCAATCTCGAAGATGCGGCGCCTGGCGATGAGCGCGTAGGCGATGACGCACAGCGCGCCGACGCCGGAGCGGACGCCGGTCTGCGCGATTGGCCCGACATCGGGCAGCGCGAGTTTGACGGCGACTTGATTGAAGCCCCAAATGATACAAAGACCGAAGACCAGCGTGGAAGCGAAGGCGTCGAGCGGGCGGGCTTGCATCGCTCTCCCTCTCCGCTTGGATAGGCAAAATCAAGGGCGGCGGGCCTTTCTTTGGACCCGCCGCCCTCATTGGCCCTCGAAGATAATTTGTTTCGCGGAGCTCTCCGAGGGTCAGGCTTTGTCAGACGAGAGTTTGAACCTGTCGATCCGGAGCGGTCAGAGGCCGGCGAGATAGCTCGTCGGGTCGACCGGCGTCGATCCCTTGCGCAACTCGAAGTGAAGCTGCGGCGAATTGACGTTGCCGGTGTCGCCGGACTTGGCGATCACCTGCCCGCGCGCCACCTTGTCGCCGCGCTTCACGTCGAGTTCGCCGTTGTTGCCATAAGCCGTGACGAAGCCGTTCGGATGCTTGATGAGGACGAGGTTGCCGTATCCCTTCAAGCCATCGCCCGAGTAGACGACAGTGCCGCTCTCGGCCGCGCGAACCGAAGTTCCGGCGGGAACCGAGATGTTGATGCCGTCGTTGCCTCCGGCTTTGAAGCCCTGGATGATGCGGCCGCGCGCCGGCCAGCGGAACTCGGGCTCCGTGCCGGCGGCGTCGGCCTGCGCGCCGGTCAGCGGGGCCTTCTGCGACCCGGCCAATTCGAGGTTGCCCGTCGGCGTCTTGTCGATCGCCGGCTTCTTGGCCTCTGACGACTTGGTCGGCTCGCGTTCAGCAACCGTTGCGTTCTTGGATTCCTTAGCGTCCTTCGATGCGGACTTCTCCGTCTCCTTAGCGGCCTTGTCGGCTTTGGCTGTGGCCTTGTCCTTCTCTTTTTCCTTGTCCTTGACTTTCTTGCTCAACTTGGCCGGCTCGGCGTCGGCGACGTCCAATTCGTGCTTATTCGCCGCCTTCTCCTTTTCAGTGCTGGCGACCGCGCGGCCGTCGGCGTGATAGACGGGGACCACGAGGCGCGTCCCGCCCTTCACCTCAGAGGCGCTCGAAAGGCCGTTGGCTGCGAGAAGCGCGGAGGCCGGGACGCCGTAACGGCCCGAGATCGTATCCAGAGTCTCCCCATTGGCGACGACGATCGGCGAGCCGCCGGCGGCGGTCCAACCCGCGGCCGATCCGCCAACCGCCTGCGGCTTCCCGAGGGAAGCGGTTTGCGTAGCCTTGCTCCCGGGCGCGGTCTGCGCGACCGGCGACGTCATCACGCCATGCGTCGGCGCGGCCGTCGTCGTATTGCTTGCGAAGGGATTGGAGAACGGACTGTCGCTTTGCGAGAAGCGGGTGACGTCGGACGAACATCCAGACAGAAAAATAAGGCCTAAGCCAGCCAGCGCGAGACGCGGAAACGCGCGCCCCTTTGTTCCCGCAACGCAATCACTCATTGGCTTCCACCCACACGCCCACGCAACTGCACATTGAACGCAGTTTGCGCCGATCGAGTTAAGGGAAGGTTTAAGATGAATTGTCGGTTGATAAATTATGTCGGGATCCGCGCGTCCAATAGGCGCCTTTGCGGCTATAGCCAATTGCATTTGGGTCGAACCGCGATCGTCATCGCGAGCCATAGGGCGTCGAAAGACGCCCGTCCTTCCGGACGGGCTATGGCGAAGCGATCCAGGGAACGTAGCGCGCCCTACGGCTCCTGGATCGCCGCGTCGCTTCGCTCCTCGCGATGACGATGTCCAACAATACGCAGCAGCCTGCTACAGCGCGCGCGCCAACCCGCGCTCGAGCGGCCTCATGGCATGCGCCGGGCCCATGTCGGCGGCGTCCACCCCCCCGCTCGTCGCATCGGTTAATCTGACGATGTGCTGCTCGCCTCGGTCCGGGCCGGCGACGGCCGCAACCAGAACGCCGCCAGGCCGAATCAGGCGGCGGAACGCCTCGGCGGGCGGCTCGATGAGGCCGTGGACGATCACCCGATCGTAGCGGTCTCCCGAAGCGTGATGCTCGAATCCGTCCGCCCAATGCACCGCGACATTGGCGAGTCCGAAGGCCTTGATCCTTGCGGAGGCTTCGACCGCCAGCGTCTGGAATCGCTCGAGCGACACGATATTGTTCACAAGCTGGGCCAAGAGCGCGGCGCAATAGCCTGTTCCTGTTCCGATTTCGCAGACACGGTGTGCGGGCTGCGCGTTGAGGGCGGCGATCATCGCGGCGACGATCGAAGGCGGCGGCGACGTCTGTCCGCAGCCGATCGGCAGCGCAATGTCGCGCGCCGAAATGTCGGCGAAGCGCGGCGGCATGAAGAGGGCGCGCGGCGCGCGCTCGAGCGCCCGCAGAAGCTTAAGGTCGTTGATGCCCCTCGCCCGCATGGCGAGCGTGAACTGGGCGCGCTCTTCTGATTCTGCGACCGTCATGACGGGTCCTTATCCCGCCGATCAAGTTTCGTTTGCGTCAACGGCGGGCGAACGCCTCCTCGAATCGCAGACGCGAATCATGGTCGGTGAGATCGAGTCTTAGCGGCGTAATCGAAATTTTTTTGGCCGTCAGCGCCGCGAGGTCCGTCCCTTCCGCTTGCTCGTACGCGCCGCGCTGGAACATCAGCCAGAAATACGGGAAGCCGCGGCCATCGCGCCGCTCTTCTACCCGCATCAGTTCGGCGTTGCGGCGTCCCTGTCGGGTGAGCTCGATTCCCGCGACCTCCGAGGCTGGGCAGGCGGGGAAATTGACATTGACGAGGCCGCCCGGCGCGATTCCGGCGGCCAGAATCGTGCGGATGATGGGCGCCGCATGGGTTTCCGCCGCGTCCCATTCGATCTTCGCCCGACCGACCGCGCCGCCATAAGCCTGCGAGAGAGCAATCGATGGGACGCCAAGGATGGCGCCCTCCATCGCGCCTGCGATGGTGCCCGAGTAGGTGACGTCCTCGGCGACGTTCTGTCCGCGGTTGACGCCGGAAAGGACGAGATCAGGCGGGCGATCGGCGAGGATTTTCCTGACCCCCATAATGACGCAGTCGGTCGGGGTGCCTTTCAACGCGAAATGCCGCGGGCCGATTTCCCGCAAGCGAAGCGGATCGCTGAGCGAAAGCGAGTGCGCGACGCCCGACTGGTCGTTTTCCGGCGCGACGATCGTCACGTCGTCCGACAATTCGCGCGCGATCGATTCGAGGAGCTTGAGCCCCGCCGCGTGAATGCCGTCGTCGTTGGTGAGCAGGATTCGCATGGGGAGGCGTTTTCGCACGGAGAATGCGTCGAGGCGAGCGCGTTTTGCCGGAAAATTCGCGCGGCCGGGGCAGCGAGGCCCCGAGAGAGGCGCCCGCCCTTGGCCCTATTGCTTGACCAGCACGTCGGCGTTTCCGACTCTCCGCAGTACATTCACCGACACGTCGGAAGCGTGGCGCTGCAGGAGGATATCGACTTGGCTTGCGCCAACGGTCAGCGAGCGAATGATGACCCGATTCAGAAAATCTGGCAACGCCGGTCGCAGAAAGCAGACCTGCTCGGCCTGGAAGTCGAAGTCGAGGCCGAGGCAGGCTTGCAACAGCGCCAGCGGCGCGGCGCTCGCCCATGCCTGCGGCGAACAGGCGACCGGATAGAGGGTCGGCCCTTTGCCGGGCGTGCGCCTAAGCCCGCAGAACAACTCCGTTGGGCGGCGCAAGTCCATATAGCGCGAAGTGCTGTAAAGACCTGTCAGAACCCGCTGGGCTTGCTGCCTCATGCCATACCGGGCGAAGCCGAGGCCAATGAGCGCATTGTCGTGCGGCCAGACCGAGCCGTTGTGGTAGGACATCGGATTGTACCGCGCTTCAGAGGAAGCAATCGTCCTGATCCCCCAGCCGGTGAAGAAGGTCGGGCCCAGACAGCTGCTCCGCGACCGCTGCCGCTCGTTCCTGCGCGACGATGCCGGCGAACAACAAGTGGCCGGCGTTCGACGACCGCACTCGGCAAGGCCGCTTCCGCCCGTCGAGCGCGAGCGCGTAGATGCCGATATCATCGCACCAAAACGCCTCCTCGAATCGAATCCTGAGATTTTCGGCCTCGCGTTCAAGTTCGTCGGCGCGTTTGGCGAGGCCGCGGGCGGCGGCCATCTTCGCCGCAAGCCGCTTTGCGGCGAAGACATAACCTTGCACCTCGCAGAGCGCGATCGGACCTACCGGGTTGCTCCCGTCGGCGTGGAATATCGAATCCGCAGAATCCTTCCACCCCTGGTTGGTGAGGCCGGTCTCGCCACCCTGATATTCGACGAATCCGTCCCCGTCCCTGTCGCCGTAGGCGTCGATCCAACGCAGCGCAGCCTCAATGTTCGGCCACAGCTCCGAAATGGTCACCAAGTCCCAGGTCCGCTCGAAGTAGAGGCCTGCGAGCATGACGAACAAGGGCGTGCTGTCCACGGAGCCGTAGTAAAAGGCGAACGGGACCTCGCCGAGGCGCGCCATTTCCCCTGAGCGCATTTCGTGCAGGATTTTTCCGGGTTCGCCTTCCGACTCCCGTAGTATGTCCTTGGCCTGGGTCGCAGCAAGGAACCGCAGCACGCCCTTGGCCACCGTCGAATCGAGCCACATCATTTCGATCGAGGTGATGATCGCGTCGCGGCCGAAGGGCGTCGAGAACCATGGGATGCCGGCGTAAGGGATCGCGCCCTGCGGCGTGTCGGTCATCAGCATGTAGAGATCGGCGACCGCCCGGCACAATACTTCGTTAAATATGTCGTTGGAGGTCTCGACCGAAGCGGCGCGAGCGGTCGACGCGACCAAGGCGCGGCGGGCGTCGCGTAAACCTATGAAGAATTGGCGGACAGGGCTCTTCTCAGCCGCCGCGCGCTCCTCGCACGCGACCGTCATGAACAGGGAGGCGCGCTCGCCCGGGTTGAGTTCGACCAGAAAGCGGGCGCTGTCCTTGCCAATCTCCGCCGGCTTTGGATCGAATCCGATCGTAGTCCGGCGCACAAGGCCGTCGAGACCATGGTACAGGAACACGACGCCGTTCTCTCCGGCCTTGCTTTCGATCGTCCCCCGCCGCTCCCTGCGATGACCGCGAAGCTCAAAGATATCAGCGAAGTCCGCCGAGAAATAAAACACAAACTCGAAGGCATGCGCGTCCGAGCCAAAGTTGTGCACGCCGAGCCGCTCGTAGCACGCGCCGTCGAAGAGAAACTTTGAGCGAGCGATCTGGAGCGTGTCTCGCGCAAGCTCCAGCTTGCCGGCCTTGAGAAGGTCGGGGTTTGTCAGGTCCACAGCGAGGAGCGCGTTGTTGTCCTGAACGGTCGAGCTGAGCAGGAGCGGCCGCAGCCCATTCACGAGAACGCGCAGGTCAGAAAGGAAGCGGGTGTCCTTGTGGAAGATGCCTTCCGGGCTGCCCCCGCGGGAGGAGACGTCGCCGTAATGGTCGAAGACGGCGAATGTATCGCCGTGTTTGAGGGTTCGCGGACGGCGCTCCAGAATGGAGGTCGTCGCTGAGATGTAGAAAGGATTTGGGACCGCTTCTGTCTTGGAGGACTCCAGCGCTGCGTGGCTGCTCGGGTTCGCTGCTGTCAAACCGTCATTCCCTGTTTCTTCTGCGCGGTCGCGCGCAAAGGCGACTGTCGTCCATTGATCCCGCGCCCAGGGGGCGTCCGAAGCGGCCGCGATTCGGCGCCGCGCCACGCTCCGCCGCCGGAGGTAAGCTGGATGGGTTCGGCCGCAAACGATTGATATACGCGCACATAGTCGTGGGCGACGCGCTCGATGGCGAACCTTTGCTCGAAGCGCTCGCGGACGGCTTGGCGGCTGAGGGAGCGGGCTTTGTGGACGGCGGCGACCGCTTCGTCGATGTCCTCAACCATAAAGCCGGTGACGCCCTCATCGATCACTTCCGGGACGGAGCCTCGGCGCCAGGCGACGATCGGAGTTCCGCAGGCCATCGCCTCGATCTGGACGAGACCGAACGGTTCGGGCCAATCGATCGGAAACAACAACGCCGAGGCCCCGCCGAGGAAGGCCTGCTTCTCGCCGTCGTTGATTTCGCCAATGTATTCGACGCCAGGTCCTTTGATAAGTGGACGGATCATCTCGTTAAAATAGCTTTCGTCAACTTTATCGACCTTTGCCGCGATCTTGAGGTGCACGCCGGCGCGCTTGGCGATCTCGATCGCCCGGTCAGCACGCTTTTCCGGACTGATGCGGCCGAGAAACGCGAGATATCCGCCGTCTCCCACCGCCGAGAACGAATAGAGGTCCGGAGGGAGACCATGCAGCACAGTCGCGACCCACCGTGCCGGCAGGAGCCTCCTCTGATCGTCAGAGATAGAAACGAGCGGCATCTCGGGAAATTCGTCAAGCAGCAGTTGGTAGAAGGGAAGGTCCAGCCGGCCGTGCAGTGTCGTCACCGAAGGTGTTCCGAGACTGCGTACGAGCGGAAAGTGGAAGAAATCGGAGTGAAAATGCGCGATGTCGAAGTCGCCTGCGCGCCGGCGGATCTTCTCGAGCTGCAGCACGGTGTAGGGCGCCGAGTCGGTGACTTGCGCGAGGCGAAGCGCCGTCGGAGCGCAGGGTACCAGTTCGGCTGCCGTCACGGAGTCGCCGCTTGCGAAGAGCGTCACCTCATGTCCTTGCTGCACCAGCTCTTCCGTCAAGTAGGAAACAATCCTCTCGGTGCCGCCATAGAGTTTCGGCGGAACGCTCTCGATCAATGGTGAAACCTGCGCGATTCTCATTCCGCAACTCCATCTCGTCATGCTGCCGAGTGGAACGACGCGGAGCCCTCTGAAGTTCCGTCACGCCAAGAGCGCGTTTCTGCCGAGAGTCCAACAAGGGTTGTTGGCAAAGGTATGGCGGGCGCTGGCGCTTAGCCGCTTCCCGCCGGACCGCCGTCAATCCTGGTGCCACCATTCAATTGGACGCGCTTCGGCGCTAGAGTTCCCGTCCGATACTCAACTCGGGCAACCAACTCATCGTCAACAGCACAAGGGAGGACAGCGCGGCCCCATGGATGTTCAGGACATCGCCAAAGAGGTCTTCGCGGTCCTGGAGACCGGCCGCCAAATTGCCCCGTTCTCCAAAGCCAATCCCGATTTCGGCCTCGATGAAGCTTACCGGGTCACAGCGGCGGTCCGGGCGAAGAGAGAGGCGCGAGGCGAGCGTCCCATCGGCCGCAAGATCGGCTTCACCAATCGGACCATCTGGGCGGAATACGGCGTGTACGCGCCGATCTGGGGCTATGTCTACGATCGCACCGTGCACGACCTAACGGGCGAGCCGCTCGAGGTTTCCTTGAACGGGCTGGCCGAGCCCCGCATCGAGCCGGAGATCGTTTTTGGCCTTGGCGCGCCCCCGCGCCCGGCATGGACGAGCAGGCGCTCATCGATTGCGTCGATTGGGTCGCCCACGGCTTCGAGATCGTCCAGTCGATCTTTCCAAATTGGTCGTTTCAAGCGCCCGACACCGTCGCAGCCTACGGGCTCCATGGGAGGCTCGTCATCGGGCCCCGCCATTCGGCTGAGACGCGCCGGAGCGAGTGGGCGCGCGAGCTTTCGCGCTTCGAGATCGATCTCATCCGTAACGGAGCGCATATTGATCACGGCGTCGCGGCCAACGTTCTCGACGGACCTCTGTTCGCCTTGCGCCATCTCGCCGAGGCACTGGCGCAAGACCCGCTCGGTCCGCCGCTCGCCGCAGGCGAGATCGTGACCACCGGAACGCTCACCCGCGCCTTTCCAGTCGCGGCAGGCGAGGAATGGGCCTCAGAACTCAAGGGAATTCCTCTCGAGGGCGCTCGAATCCCCTTTGTCTGATCGAGCGGGCCCCTGGCTTGGGCGATCGCGGATGCTTTCGAACCATCACATGCGATTTAAAATGATTTCAATGTGATTCAAGCCCCGTAAGGGCCCTTTGACCAGCATGAGCCCTAAATCGGGCTCTACAAAAATGCACCTTGACTTGTGCAGTGCACTCCCCGCAATCTTAGGTTGTAGTGCGATTCTCGCGTCCAGTTTGACGCCTGAAGGTTGCAAGGCGCGGAGGCTAAGACTTTGGATATTCTCGCTGTTTACGGCGCGTGCTGCGCCATTACGACGCTTTTATTCCTTGGCTTCTGCTTTCGCGCGGTCGAGGCGCCCTACAATGATTGAGGTTCCGCACGAGTTCCTCAATGTCGTGTTCACGCTGCTCATCGTGCTGGCAAGCGTCACCCGGTCAAAGCAGCGGTCCGCCGGCGAAAGGGCGTTCGGACTCTAACTGCGCAGTTTCATCGCGGGCGGCCTGTACGCGGAGGACGCATTCCTGCGGCAGCATCACTTCCGGGTGAATCGGGAACTCTTCCATTTTGACGGCGTTGACCGGTGAGCATGGCCTTTGATGGAGCTCACCGATGCGAAACACCATAACCAGGGCTGCGATAGCGGGCCTGACGGCGCTATCCCTCGCAGGATCCCTCATCGCCACAAGTGAACCGGCGGCAGCTGCCCATTTCCACGGAGGCGGCGGCTTCCATGGCGGAGGATTCCACGGCGGCGGCTTTCATGGAGGCGCCTTCCGCGGAGGCGGATGGCGCGGAGGCGGATGGCGCGGCGGCGGATGGGGCGGTGGCTGGGCGGGGCCGGCCGTGGTCGGCGGTTTGGCGGCCGGAGCGCTGCTCGCGGCGCCCTACGCCTACGGCTACGGGTATGGACCCTACGGCTATAGCGGCTACGGCGGCTGCACATCCTATCAGCCGATGTATGACGCCTATGGCCGCTATCTCGGCCAGCAGCTGGTCAACGCCTGCTAGCGAGCCGTCTCGATCCGCGTAAGCCCGCCCATATAGGGCCGCAAAACACCCGGGACGGCGACTGAGCCGTCCGGCTCTTGGTAGGTTTCGAGAACCGCGATCAGCGCGCGGCCTACCGCAACGCCCGAGCCGTTGAGCGTATGGACGAAGCGGGTCGATTTGGCGTCCGCGCCTTTGCTGCGGGCGTTCATGCGCCGGGCCTGAAAATCGCCGCAGATCGAGCAGGAGGAGATTTCGCGAAATCGGCCCTGCCCCGGCAGCCAGACCTCAACGTCGTAGGTCTTCTGCGCTGCGAAGCCCATGTCGCCCGCGCACAGCGCGACAGTCCGAAAATGCAGTCCGAGGCGCTTCAGCACTTCCTCGGCGCAACCCGTCATGCGCTCATGCTCGTCGCGCGACTGCTCGCGCGTCGTGATTGAGACAAGCTCGACCTTCTTGAACTGGTGCTGGCGGATCATGCCGCGCGTGTCGCGCCCCGCGGCGCCGGCTTCCGCCCGAAAGCAGAGCGTTCCGGCGGTGAACCGCAAAGGCAGGGTTTTTTCGTCGATGATGCTCTCGCGCACGAGATTGGTCAGCGGCACTTCGGCGGTGGGGATCAAGCCGAACCGGGCGCTCTTGATGGCGCTCAGCCTGCTCGCGAGTGCGGTCTGCGCGTCGAGCGGGTCCAGGAGTGCGATCTCTTCGTCCGACGGCTGGCGTAGAACTTCGCCGCTCATGGCCCAGAATTGATCGTCCTCGAACTTCGGCAGTTGCGCGGTGCCGAACATCGCAGCGTCCCGAACCAAGACCGGGGGTGAGACCTCGACATAGCCATGCTCGCTCGTGTGCAGGTCGAGCATGAATTGCTCGAGCGCGCGCTCAAGCCGCGCCAGCGCGCCCTTGAGCACGACAAAGCGGGCGCCGGACAGTTTCGCCGCCGCGTCGAAATCCATGAGGCCCAACCCCTCGCCGATCTCGAAATGCTCGCGCGGTTTGAAGCCGTCCGTAAAACCCGGCGGGACGCCGTGGCGGCGAACCTCGACATTGTCGTTCTCGTCCTTGCCGTCCGGCGTGTCGTGGAGCGGCAGGTTGGGGATTGCCGCCAGCTCCGCCTCGAGCGCCGCGCCCGCCTCCCGCTCCGCCGCCTCGAGTTCTGGCATTGTCGCCTTGAGCCCCGCGACCTCGGCGCGATAGTCGTCGGCCGCGACAATATCCTTGCGCGCCATCGCCAATCCGATCTGCTTGGACGCGGCATTGCGCCGCTCCTGAGCGTTCTGGAGCGCTAGGATCGCCGCTCGGCGCTTTTCGTCCAGCGCCACCAGCGATTGCGCGCGGGGGCCAAGCCCGCGGCGCCGCAAACCCTCGTCGAACGCTTCAGGATTCTCGCGGATCGCTCGGATATCGTGCATAATGTGGCCTTAAGCGGCGGCGCGCGGCGGCGGCATCGTCGCCAGGACCTTGAGCCGAGGCTCGCCCATAGCAGAAGCGCGTCAAACGGCTCAACTGCGGACTTGCGGCGAAACCCGGCCGGGCGCGGATTCCCATCGACCCGCCGTCAACCGCCCCAAATAGGTAAGATTGACGCCAGCGAGGCGCCAGATCAGATGCGCAGTCCGCATCGCAACTCACGCGCCCGCTCGCGATCGGGATCCAGCGCCCCGGAGCAAACCGATGACCGCCCGCCCATTCGCCCAGAAGCTCGCCGCGATTCTTCGGCGGGCGTCCTCTTTTTCGCGAGCGCGGCCGAAGCCTGCACCGGCATCCGCCTCACCGCCGCCGACGGGACGGTCGTCCATGCGCGGACGCTCGAATTCGCCGTCGACCTTCAGTCCGACGTGCTCGTCTCGCCACGCGGCTACGAGCGCGTGGGCATGACCCCAGACGGCCAGGACGGCCCCAAATGGAAAGCGAAATACGCGAGTGTCGGGGCGAATGGCGTCGGCTTGCCGATCCTGATCGACGGCGTCAATGAGGCCGGGCTCGCTGCGGGCCTATTCTACTTCCCCACTATGGCGGGGTACATGGCTTACGCCCCAACGGACGCGGCGAAGACGATCGCGCCATGGCAATTGGGCTCGTGGATCCTCGACAATTTCGCCAGCGTCGACGAGGTCAAGGCCAATATCGGCTCGATCCTGGTCGCTGCGACCGTGCTCAAGCAATGGGGCTTCTCGCCGCCCGTGCATGCGGTGGTCCACGACGCCTCGGGCAAGAGCATCACCATCGAATATGTCGGGGGCAAGCTCAACGTTTACGACAACCCGCTTGGAATCATCACCAATTCGCCGGGCTTCGACTGGCAGATGACCAACCTGCGTAACTATGTGAACTTCTCGCTGAACAACCACCCGCCGATTCAACTCGGGTCGGTCAAGCTCGAGCCGTTCGGTCAGGGCTCGGGCATGCTCGGCATGCCCGGCGACTTCACCCCGCCCTCGCGCTTCGTCCGCGCTGCGGCGTTCAGCCAGTCCGTCCTGGAGCCGAAGACCGGCGACGACGCGATTCTCACCGCCTTTCATATCCTCAACAACTTCGACATCCCGAAGGGCTCCGCGCGCGAGGCGGAGAAGGATGAGCACGGCAACATCCTCGCCGACTACACAATTTGGACGGCCGCGAGCGATCTCAAGGCGAAGCGCTTCTACTTCCGCACCTATGAGGACAGCCGTATCCGCATGGTCGATCTTATGAAAATGAATCTGGACGCCAAGGACATCGTCACATTCTCGATGCACGGCGAGGAGACGTTTCAGCGCTTGAATCCGTGAGCCGGCCGGCGCTCATCGCGAGCTCGCGCTTGGGGTCCTCGCGAGGGCGATTCCATCCGATGGCGGCGCGCTGCTAAGCGACGCGCGCCAATGCGACCGGGCGTGATGCGCGCTGGACTCTCGGCAGGGTGACCAGCGCCGCCGCGCCCCGATCGGGCCTGGATTGGACGCGCAGCGTGCCGCCGTGCAATTCGACCAGCGAATTGGCGATGGCGAGACCGAGGCCCGATCCCTTCATCCCGTTGATCATGACTGCGGCGGCCTGTTCGAATGGCCGGCCCAGCCGCACAAGGTTCTCGGCCGCGAATCCGGGGCCATTATCCTCGACGGTGAAATGGATGAGCTCGGCGCCCGCAGCGGCGCCGATTGAGACTTCGCCTCCCTCGGGGGCGAATTTCACCGCGTTGCGCATGAGAGTCGTGAGGATGCGCTCGACCGCCAGGGGGTCCGCCTCGACCGTCACCTCGGCGCCGACGTCGACCCTGACCGCGACCCCTTTCGCGCGTGCAGTCGGCGCGATATCGAGCACCGCCCGGCTGACCGCCTGTTCGGCGCGGAAGCGCGCATAAGTCAGGCTCTCCCGGCCCGCCTCGAGCCGCGCCATGTCGAGAACGTCGCTGACCACGCGCAAGAGATATTCGCCGCTCGAGAGAATGTGGGCGCAATACTCGCCGTACTTTTTCGAGCCCAAAGGTCCGAACGTCTGGCCTCCCATGAGTTGCGAGAAGCCGATGATCGCGTTGAGCGGCGTTCTCAGCTCATGGCTCATATTGGCGAGGAATTCGTCTTGGCGCGGTTGGCGACTTCGGCGCGTGATTTCTGCTCGTGATAAAGTTCGGCAAGCTCGGCAAGCTGCTGGGCCTGCTCCTCGAGCGACCGGCGCGATTGCTTGAGCTCCGCGACGGTCGCCAAAAGCAGTTGCTGGGAGGCAACCAGCTTTTGCTCACGACCATCCCCGCCCTTGAGCGCACAGAGGCCCGCCGCCGCGACCATGAGCCCGACGGTCAAGGTAAGCAGGAGCGCCGTGGTCAACGCCATGCGGCGCCAGGCAACGAGATGACCATCGACGGGCGACGCAAACGCCACCCTCGTCAGAGTCCCCGGCAGCACCCGCACGGCGGCGAATTGATCGCCGCCCCGCTCAGTCTGGATGCGCACCGCGCCGCCCTGGATGTCGCCGGCTGCGGAGGGTTTTGCGCGGCCCGCAAGGGTCGTCAAATCGGAAGCGTCCTGCGTCCCGTCATATTCGACCACGCGGCCGTCGCGGTCGATGAGCATCGATTGGGCAAGGCGCTCATCAGGATGAGCGTTAAGAATGCTGCGAAAAACCTTGGCCTCAGACGCGTGTGGATCGGCGCTCAGCGCCGCGCTGAGCCGCTCTGCGAGCAGCGTTGCGCGCATATCGACCTCGCGCGCGCCGGCATGAAGCGCCAAATCGCGTTCGACCCGCAAATGCTGAGCTATGAGCGCGACGACGCAGACGATCACAAAGGCGAGGCCAACCAGAACCGCCGGGGAGCGCGCCATCGGCGGACCGCGAACGCCGAGGGCGCGAACATGCGCGCCTCTGAGCGCCCTCGTCGGCCGCCGAGCCCATGCCTCGGCGAAGCGAAACGCCGTTTCCCCGCTCAGCATTTCAGCTCGTCCCACTGGATAAGCGTCCCCGTTTGCCGCGCTTACGCGCGTCATCGCCATTCCCAGACTTCGCCACAAATTACACTCGGACTGCCGCCTTAACGCCCGAATCACTACGATAAGAATCCTTGTGCGAATCTTTGTCTAGTCCTTGACAACGCGTCAGGCGCAAAAAATGTGGCCGAAGGGCGGCAGTAGAATCGGGTACGTAGCGGAATGGCGCGGGAGGGGGCCACTTCCCTTCCCCTCTGGGAGAGGGTGGTCGGCGAAGCCGGCCGGATGAGGGAGGCCTAGGCGCGCTTGGCGCGCGAACTTTCACCCTTACCCCTCTCCCCCAGGAGAGGGGAATTGCTGCGTCAGCCCAGGCTGCGCGTCACGATGTCGCGAACGTCCGGCGACAGCGACGGTTTGGCGGCGATGCGCCGCAGCATCGCCTCGGCATGGCCCCGGCGGACGTCCTCGAGCGAACGCCAGGACCGCATCGCGGTCAAAAGCCTTGCTGCGATCTGCGGATTGCTCGGATCGAGCGCCACAACGATCTCCTCGAGCAGCGCGAAGCCCGCGCCGTCGGCGCGGTTGAACTCTCTCTGGTTGGCCGTGAACCCGCCGATCAGCGAACGCACCCGATTGGGATTGGCGAGCGAGAAGGCGTGGTGGTTCATAAGGCCCCGCACCCGCTCCAGCGTCTCGCGCTCAGGGATCTGCGCCTGGAGCGCGAACCATTTGTCGAGGATGAGGGGCTCCGCCGCGTAGCGCCGCCCGAACGCGTCGAGCGCATGTTCCCGCGCATCGTCCGGCTTGAAGGCGATCGCCGACAGCGCGCCGAGGCGCTCGGTCATGTTGTCGGCGTCGCCAAGCTGGCGATGGGCGAGCTCCAGTCCCTGGATCACGTCGCCGTCGACAAACAGGCCGAGCGTAACGTTGCGCAGCGCGCGACGGCCGGCCGCCGCTGCGTCGGGGGCGAAGGGCGAAGCATCGGCGAGTTCTGCGTGCAGCGCGGCGAGCACGCCGGCATGTGTGCGCCCGAGCGCGCCGCGCAGGCCCATGCGCGCGGCGTGGATCGCGTCCGGATCGACGTCCTCGCCGACCTCACGCGCGATGTCGGCCTCAGTCGGCAGGCTCATCGCGAGCGCCGCGAAGGCGTGATCGATGCGCCTTGCGCGGACGTCCTCGATCAGCGCGCCGAAAGCCGCCGCAAGTCCGCCGTTGCGCTCGGGCGCGCGGCCTTCCCGAATTGCCTTGACGCCGCGCAAGAGGATCCGCGTCGCGAGACTTTGCAGCGACTGCCAGCGGTTGAAATTGTCGCTATCGTGCCGGGAGAGGACGATGAGATCCTCCTCGGTCAGGTTGTCGTCAACGCGGACCGGCGCGGAGAAACCCCGCAGGAACGACAGGGTCGGGCGCTGAGGGACATCACGAAAGACGATCGACCGCTCGACATCCTTAAGCTCGAAGACGCCGCTCTTAAGCTCCTCGGCGCTCGCGTCCGACGAGGTCAGCTGCATATCGCCGCCATTCGAGCCGACCAGGCCGAGCGCGAGCGGCATCGTCATCGGCAACTTGACGTTTTGCCCCGGCGTCGGAGCCAGCGATTGCGCAATGTCGAGCCGATAGGTCTTGGCTGTCGCATCGTAGGCGCCCCGAACCGTGACCTTCGGCGTGCCGGCCTGATTGTACCAGCGCATGAATTGGGAGAGATCGCGTCCCGAGACCGTCCCGAAACAGCCGACGAAATCCTCGACCGTCGCCGCCTGGCCGTCATAGCGCTCGAAATAAAGGTCCATGCCGGCGCGAAACGCATGTCCGCCGATCAGGCGCTTCAACATCCGCACGACCTCGGCGCCTTTCTGGTAGACGGTCGCGGTGTAGAAGTTGTTGATCTCGTGATAGACCTCGGGGCGCACATTGTGCGCGAGCGGGCCAGCATCCTCGGGGAATTGCGCGGCGCGCAGCGTGCGGACGTCGCCGATGCGCTCGACTGGCGCCGAGCGCATGTCGGCGGAAAAGTCCTGGTCGCGGAAGACGGTCAGGCCCTCTTTGAGGCAGAGCTGGAACCAGTCCCGGCAGGTCACGCGATCGCCCGTCCAGTTGTGAAAATATTCGTGCGCTATCACGCCCTCGATATTGGCGTAGTCGTCGTCGGTCGCCGTCTCGGGCGAAGCAAGAACGTATTTGTCGTTGAAGACGTTGAGGCCCTTGTTCTCCATCGCGCCCATATTGAAATCGGAGACGGCGACGATGTTGAAAATGTCGAGATCGTATTCGCGGCCGTAAGTCTGTTCATCCCAAGCCATCGACCGCTTGAGCGCGTCCATCGCGTAGCGCGCGCGCTCTTCGCGGCCATGCTCGACATAGATTGCGAGCGCGACGATCTTACCCGAAGCCGTGACGAAGGAATCCGTGATCGAGCCCAAGTCGCCGGCGACCAGCGCGAACAGATAGGAGGGCTTCTTGTGCGGATCACGCCAGATGGCGAAGTGACGGCCGTGCGTCTCCGCTTCGCCCGCGCTTTCAAGATTGCCGTTCGACAGAAGCACCGGCGCCTCGGCCCGATCCGCCTCGAGCCGCACGCGATAGGTCGAGAGCACGTCTGGCCGATCAAGAAAATACGCAATGCGGCGAAACCCTTCCGCCTCACATTGCGTGCAATAGGCGGAGCCGGTGCGATAGAGGCCCATGAGCTTGGTGTTGGCGGCCGGATCGAGACGCGTCTCGATCGTAAGCGTGAAGGCGCGTCGAGGCGGCCGGCGCAGCAGGAACCCCGACGGGCTCGCCTCGAAACTGGCCGCGTCGAGCGGCTCGCTGTCCAATCGGGCGGAGATGAAATGAAGCTCGTCGCCATCGAGCGTCAGCGCCGCGCCTTCCCGGCCAGCAGGATTGGGGCGGAGCGAGAGGGTCGAGACAACGCGCGTCGCATGGATGTCGAGCGACACGTCGAGCTCGACATGGTCGATCAAATAGTCCGGTACACGATAGTCACTGAGGCGAACAGGTTGTCCGTCCGAGGTGCGCATGGGCGGCCTTTCGAAGTCTTGGAACTTGATTGGGGCGATCAAGCCGGAGCGAAGCCGATCATTGCGGCGGGGGTAAACATGAGCCCGTAGCGAAGCAAGGTCTTTTGCAAAGACGGCGGCGGAGCTTCGCCGCTGGTAAAGATCGCAGTCCCTTCGTGGCTTGCCGCCGCGCTGGCGCGGGCCTCGCCGATCAGCGCATCGAGGCGGCGCGCAATCGCCGGCGCCGGGTCGACGAAGCCGACCGGCCAGGGCGACAGGCGCTCGAGCCGGTCCGCGATCAGCGGAAAGTGGGTGCAGGCGAGCACGATCTGGTCCGTGCGCCGGCCGTCGCTTTCGACAAAGCACGGCGCTATCTCACGCGCGATTTCGGCTTCGTCAATCGTCTCGTCGCGCATGACGCGCTCGGCGATGACGGCGAGAAGCGGCGAGCCGACCAGCGTCACTTCGCAATTGGCGGCGTGCTCGTGCACCAGCGCGCGGGTGTAGTCGCGCGCCACCGTCCCACGCGTCGCGAGCACGCTGATCAGTCGCGATCGCGACGCCGCCGCCGCCGGTTTGATCGCGGGCACGGTGCCGACGAATGGCAGGCGTGGATAGGCGGCCCTCAAGGGGGGCAGCGCGAGCGTCGAGGCGGTTGAGCAGGCGATGACGACGATATCGGGCTCGGTCTCGCCGATCAGTCGCGCCATCACCGTCTCGACCCGGGCGACGAGCGCCGCTTCACTGAGTGTGCCATATGGAAAGGCCGCGTCGTCGGCGGCGTAGACGATTTCGACGTCCGGCCTTAAGCGCCTGATCTCGGCCAGCACCGAAAGCCCGCCCAGTCCGGAATCGAACACGAGCGCCCGTGGGGCGCGCTGCGGCGGCGGCGCTGGGTTCGCGTCCAGTTCGGCGATCAAACTGGGGGCGCCTCGCCGCCCCCACCCCCTGCCTGGTTCATGGGCGAGGCATACGCGAATCCAGGGCGCGCGGCAAAGTTACCATTTGGGCCATTGACCGAATGTGAACGATTTAGCCAAGGAAACACAGAGCGCCTTCGCGAGAGGAATTGCGGGCTGACCGCCACGTTGTTATCCGAGGCCGATTTCACGGCCGAACCAGTTGAGCGGCTTGACGCGCCCGACACGCCGACGCCTGCCGAGCGCCGGGGGCACGTGCTCGCTCTCATTTTGGCGGTCGCGCTCCACCTGCTCATTCCGATCTCGCTCTTCCTCTACTATTGGCTTTGGCCGCACCCGGTTCCGACCATCGTGCAGGAAATTCCGGTCGAGGTGGTCCAGGAAGAGCCGCCGCCGCCGCCCAAGCCGAAGCCGCCGGAGGAGAAACCGAAGCCGCCGCCCCAGCCCTTGTCTGAAAAGCCGGCGTATGACGCGCCTGCGGCCCCGACCGAGGAAAAGGTCAACCGCGAATCGCCTGACAAGAAGACGGAGGCCAAGGCGACGCCCGACGTCCCTTCCCCGCCGAATCCGGGGGCGTCGCCGAAGGCGGACGCGCCGGCGCCCGCGCCTCACCCGGCCGAAGAGCAAAAAGGCGAGGCCGCGCCGCCCGCGCACGATCTGAAGCCCGAGCCAGAAGGCGAACTACCCACAGACCAGAACCCGACGCCTCAGGACAATCCCGATCAGGCGGCCGCCCCTGCGGCGCCCCCCGCGCCGCCTAACAAGGCCCCAGTCGGCGAGCCTCTGCCCACCATCGAGGATCTGCCGCAGTACAAATTCGCGCGTTCGATCGAGAAATCGCCGATCGCGGGCGGAAACGCCGAGTCTCGCTATCTGACGATCATCTATGGGATGATCAAGGCCCATCTGCACGAGAGCCCGGGTCTCCACCTCGATCTCGCCAACAAGCACGGACAGGTTGATTTCTATGTCGATGAAGGCGGCAATCTCGTCGGCCGCAGGCTGATCGCTTCAAGCGGCTCTCCGGATCTCGATATGGCCGTCATGAACGCGATCGCCGCGGCGGCGCCTTACCCCGCGCCGCCGAACTGGAGCCCAATTTCTTTAAACTACAACTTTGGCCGAATGCCGAAACCGAGCGACCGCGATCATTGAACGCAGAGGTAGTTCACCCTGACTTTCTGGAAGTCTGGGGTCCAGTTGCTCCAATTATAGGATGCCCTCATTCCGTATTTCGCGCATTCCTTTTCCGCAACGGCGTAAAACTCGGACCGGGGCGGGAAGGTGTCGCGGTATGGCGCGTTGGGATAGTAGATGAACGAAACATCGCGGTAGCTGCCGCAGCCGCTCAGCGCCCCCAGCGCCCCGATTAGGAAGACAAACCGCCGCATTCTTGCCCCACGCCTCGAGAACCGCCGGGCCGTCCCGAAAGAGCCCGACTCTCTGCCTCCACTTTGCCCGCCCGCCGGCTATCGCGCAAGACTTTCTCCGAATCTGCGGGATTTGAGACCAACGACCGGTGATTGTCCACTCGCGAGGCGCGTTCGCGCCAAGACCATTCGTTCACGGCAGCGCGTCATAGCGCGGGCTGCCCATGTAGGTCTTCAACCTGTCCTCAGGCACGAAGCCCTGCGGAACGAACTTCTGCAGGCGGCGGCCGTCGACAGTCTCGCTGGTGTAGAGCGTCCCCTTTAAATCCATGGCGATCATGTGGAGGAGCGTGAATTCGCCGGCGTTGTGTCCGGCGCTTCCGAAGCCGCCCAGGATGCGCCCGCTCTCATGATCGAGAATCCATAGGACCTCGTTGCCGGTGTCGACGACATACATGTATTTCTGCTCGGGGTCGGACGAGAAGGCGACGTCGAGCGCCGACCCGATCGCTTTGCGCCCGGGCGCGCCGTTGGGCGCGGGCGAATAGGCGGTTCCCGGCTTGACCTCGATGACGCGTTTCACGGCGCCGGTTTTGTCGAAGACTTCGATCCGGTCGTTGCCGCGGTCGCAAACATAAAGCAGGCCCTGGCGATCGAACTTGGCGCAATGCGGATGGCCTCCGCCGATCACCGCGAAGAGGCCTCGATCCGTCCCGACGTCGCCCCACTGACGCAGGAACTTGCCCTGCGCGTCGAAGACGACGACGCGATGGTTGCCATAGCCATCGGCGACGTAGATATCGCCGTTCTCGGGATCGATCGCGATGTCGGCCGGCTCGTTGAGAAGCAGCGGGCTCCTGTTGCCGCCCGGCTCGCCGCACTTCTCATCCGCATTGTCGCAGACGCCTTTGCGGCCGATCTGCAGCAGCAGCTGCTTGCCGTCATGCGACCATTTCTGCACGATCCCATCGGCGTTGCCGCCGATCCAAATGTTGTCTTGCCTGTCGACGAAACAACCGTGGATGGATTTGGGCATCTGCTTCGGATCGCCCCATGCGTTCACGATGTTCCCGTCGGAATCATGTTCGATGACAACAGGCGCGGGCTCCTTGCCAACAGTCTGCTCCATCGTCGTGAGATCGGACCGGTTCACGCCGAACACGTGATCGTGGCTATCGACGCAGACGCCGCCGACCGCCCCTGTCACCCATCGATCGGGCAAGGGTTTCGGCCAATAGGGATCAACGACGAAGCGCGGAACGTTGCTGTCTGCAGCGCAGGCGGGCCCGTGGAAAAGCAGGAGAGCGATCACGGCGCCGATCAGGCCCGCGGACAGGCCCGTCCCTCCCGTCCAGACCTTTAGCGAAAACGGCGAACCGGCGCGCCTCGTCAACGTGGCCATCGAACTCCTCCCGAACGGCCCGGAGAACTTCGGCTCCGGGCAGACGAACGCTCATGAAGATCAGCCTGCCAAATCCATCACTGTCACGGGCGGGCTTAGGACAACATGCGTTTGGATGGAATCGTCATCGCGAGGAGCGAAGCGACGCGGCGATCCAGGAGTCGCCGGGCGCCGACGTTCGCCTGGATTGCTTCGCCATAGCCTGTCCGGAAGGACGGGCGTCTTTTGACGCCCCATGGCTCGCAATGCCGATCCTGGGTCGACCAAACGCATCATGCTCTAACCCCAGCACTTGGCCAGGCCTTCCTTCGACGAGATCGACGGAACGCCTTCGACTGGCTTGTCGGTGACCAACGAGACGCCGGTGTTGAAGAAATCGAGGCCTGGACTCGGCTGCGGCTTCTTGCCCGTCTTCGCGTATTCGACGGCCGCCTCCACGCCCATGGAGGCCATCAGAAGCGGATATTGCTGGGCCGTCGCGCCGATGACGCCGGCGGCGATGTTCTTCACGCCAGGGCACCCGCCATCGACGGAGACGATGAGCGCGTCCTTGGCCTTGCCGGCGGCCCTAAGCGCGCCATAGGCGCCCGCCGCGGTCGGCTCATTGATCGTGTAGACGACGTTGATGTTCGGGTCTTTCTGGAGCAGCGTCTCCATCGCGGCGCGTCCTTGGGCTTCCTCGCCCCTGCCCCATTGATGGCCGACGATGCGCTTGTCGCTCTCGTGTCCGTATTGCTTCCAGTCCGAGTTCTCGACGCCAAAGCCCTTTGAGAAGCCGAAGTCGCGCAGGCGGTCCACCGAAGGCTGATCGACGAGCGCGTCAACGTAGGCGATGCGGGCGTCCTTGGCCTTGTCGCCGAGCGTCTTCGCGGCCCATTCGCCGATCAGTTCTCCGGCCTTTTGATTGTCGGTCGCGAAAGTCGCATCGGCCGCGCTTGGCGGATCGAGCGGCGTATCGAGCGCGATCACCAGAATTCCAGCTTTGCGCGCCCGCTCTATGGTCGGAACGATCGCCTTGGTGTCGCTTGGCGTGATCAGAATGGCCTTGGCGCCGGCGTTCATGAGTTGCTCGATCGCGTCAACCTGGCCGGTGTTGTCGCCATCGTACTTGCCGGCGAAGCTGCGGAAGTCGACCCCAAGCTCCTTGGCTTTTGCCGCCGCGCCCTCCTTCATTTTGGCGAAGAACGGATTGGCGTTCGTTTTCGTGATCAGCCCGACGATGATTTTCTCATCCGCAAAGGCGGGAGCGGATGCGAGCGCCCATGCGGCGAGAGCGCAGGCGGTGATTGTCGTCCAGCGCGCGCCGCGCTGGTTGCGGACGTTTGTGGTCATGCGTTCCTCCTTGTGACGCTTCGCCATTGTTGCTCGCTTTCGTTAGCGACGACGATCAGCCTCATGAGGCTATGCCCTAGGCCGGGCTGCTGGCAAACGCCAATCTCGATCCTTTAGGACTATTGACAGCCGCCGATCGTCCTCATCTCCGAGTGAATTCCCCGGAACGGATCGCCCGTCAGCGAGTTGGGTTGAATTCTGCGATGGAGCGAACCGATGGACAGACCGGGAATTCAGCGGCGCGGCTTTCTTGTGGGCGCCGCGGCGGCGGGCGCCATTGGCGCAAACACGGCGCGCGCGCAAAATCAGTCGAACTCGATCCAGACGGACGTTGCGCCGAAGGAATTGGCGGGGAAGCCCATGCCGGAGCCCTCGCAGTCGCAGAGCTCCGGACCGATCGCGCCGGGGCGCGGATCCAATCTCGCAGGCAAGGTCGCAGTCGTGACCGGAGCGGCGCGCGGGATCGGCCGCGCGATTGCGGTCGAACTCGCCGCGAACGGCGCCGACATTGTCGCAATCGACATCGCGGGGCCTGTGTCTCCCGCCTCGAACGCAGTCCCTGCGACGCCCGAGGAGTTGGAGGAGACGGGCAAGATGATCCGCGCCTGCGGCCGACGCGCCGAGACCGTCCGCGCCGACATCCGCGACATCGCCGCGCTCAGGCGGATCGCCGATCAGACTGAGCAGCAGTTCGGAAAGATCGACATCGTGGTCGCCAACGCAGCGATCCAACGCTGGAAGCCGCTCCTGGAGATGGAAGATTCCGACTGGCGCGACGTGATCGACAACAATCTGAACGGCACGGCGAACACCATTCGCGCCTTCGCCCCCAAGATGGTGGCGAAAAAGAAAGGCCGAATCCTTGTCCTCTCCTCGATGCAGGGCAAGCACGGCACGAAAGACGCCTTGAGCTATTCGGCCTCCAAATGGGGCATTCTCGGCCTCATGAAGTCCGCCGCCCTCGAACTGGGGCAATACGGAATCACGGTCAACGCCGTCATTCCCGGCCTCGTCGACACACCGCTCACCCGTTACGAAAAACGCTTGTCGGAAAGCGTCGGCGAGACGGGCCGCAAAGAAGAAAGCCCGACGCCGCAACAGGCCTGGGACATCCGGGCGGCGACCGTCCCGTTGCGGGTCGGCTGGCTGCAGCCCGACGACATTTCGCCCGTCGCTGTGTTCCTCGCATCCGACGCCGCCAACCTCGTGACCGGCGCGGAATACGAGGTGACGGCGGGAGACAGCGCCAAGGATATCTAGTCGGCCCCTGCGCGCCGGCCTTCCGTTTTCCCAAGGAGCGGGCTAGCTTGATTGCCCGCTCGGAAGCTGGAGGAGACGCCGCGCGCCTTTCCGTTCCGACGAGACGTACGCAATGCGTCGGGAAGCGTCGCTGCTTGGAGGGCGCTGCTGATGTCGCTCAATCCCAAACAATTGTTTGGCGATGGGGACGTGTCGACGATCGATGATGCCATCGCCAAGAGCGTGGTTTCCAACTACGTCGGCACGGGCAATCTAAGGACGATCAAGGGCAACTACGCATTGGGCCTCCCGGACGAATTCGAGGCTTGGTATAAAAAATGGGGCAAGTCGGACGAAGATGTTGATGAGGTGCCGGGTTTCGTCAACCGGGACGACAAGGATAAGCCGATCAAACTGAGACTGCCGGGTAAGTACAAGGTTCCTGCGACGTTCGAAGCCGCCATTCACGAGACGGTTCATCTGAATTCGGCCTTCGACGGCAAACAAAATCGCGGTAAATTTCAGATTGTGTTCGGAAATAATTACAACGAGGGCGTCACCGAGTACTTCACTGAGAAGGTTCTGGATGTCGGCATGAATGGGGGCGCCGCCTATCGGGGTCAGTTGGACTTGGCGAAGGGACTCATAAAGGCGGCAGGCGAGAGCGACGTGGCCGACGCCTATTTCAAGGATCAGGCTCGGAACCTGCATCTTCGGATTCAAAAGGCGTTCATCGCGGCAAATCTAGCGAACTCCCTACCTGAATGGCTGCAGAAGCGGGAGAACAAGAACGTTCAGGATATGCAGAAAGCGGACAGCTTGCTTCAGGCCGCGCTGGCGAATCCCGCAGGCAGCGGGTGCTCCGGAGCGGGGAGCTGATCTGGCGGTGGAAGCGGGTCGGGCGGTGGTTCAGGGTCCGCCGGATCGGGGTCAAGGTCTTAAGCGAGGGCTGCTCCAGCGCGCACCTTCCATGAGCCAAGCGACCGTGCCTGCGTCGTAAACAATGCCGGCCCCTAACAGAATCAGTATCCACGGCACCACGCGGCGTCCCCATCGTTGGAGGAACGTTCCCCATAGAGGATGGCGCGCAAACCAGCGCGCCAAAGCGACCCACGCGACTGTCATGACGAGAAAGACAACGACAATCGTCGCCATTTCGAAAGCACTCCGAACGGCGGCGAAGAAGGGGACATAGACGGCGAGGTTATCGCTCCCATGCGCAAGCGTGACGCCGCCGACCGAAAGCACGCTCGCCGCCGCCGACCCGACCTTCTCGTCTTCGCCGCTTTCGCTTTGAGGACGCATGAGGCGTATGAGGCCAACGCCAATCGGCAGGACGCCGAGCGCCCCCAATGCGGGTCTGGCCACGAAAAAGCCCATGAGCCCGAGCGCCGCGCTGATTGCGACGAGCGTCCCGATCCCGAGAAGCTGTCCGAGAAGGATGTGGCTCGTCTTGTATGTCCGGTCGGAAAACCAGCCCGTGAGCAGCGCGAGATCATCAATGTCGGTCGAGACGAAGACGACCGCAGCCGCCGCAATGAGTGAAATCTCGCCAATCCATGGATTGAGAGTGGGAGCTGCGAAATGCGACATGCTCGACCGCTATGAGACGCGCTTGGCGGAGAGGGTCATCGCGAAAGGGTATCTCGCCCGCAAGATCGGGAACCATGCACCCCGCCGCCACTCAGGGACAGCCGGCGCGCATGGCCGCAGCATCGGCCGACTGCTTTTTATCCGAGGCCGACACTTTGATCGTGAGCCCCGGCTTGTTCGAACGCGCGCCGCTTCGTCAGCCGAGCGATATCGCGAGCCATGTGCTGCTCATGAGCGAGACGCGCCCCGGCGATTCGGCCGACTGGCTGGAAAGCGCCGGACTGCCGCATCGGGCCGAGCAGCGCCGGCGCGTTTTCGACCATTTCTTTGTCACACTGCAAGCCGTGGTCGACGGTCTCGGCATAGAGATCGGCCCCCTGCCCGTGCTGCAAACGGATGTTGCGGCGGGTCGTCTCCTGAGGCCGTTTCCGCGATCCAGGTTCCGAGAACCGGCTACGTCGCCCTCGTTCCCTTCCTATGCAATGCGTGCCGACGGTCGGCGCGAAGCTATTGCCGTCGCGGAAATGTGAGACGGAGCTGAGAAAAGGGGATTTTTTTTATTTGAATCGGCTGTAACCCATTGAAAAGTCCCGATTCGGCCAAAGGAATCCAAGCAAATCCAAGCCTTTTTCCCTGGATTTATTTGGTTTTATTTGGATTTGCTTGGACGCCGGTCCGAGCGGCGCTCATATGCCCGTCTATCCGAGCGCCCGCAGAACTTGAGGCAACGCCTCCGGCAGGTCCTCGGCGATCAGACCTGGACCGATCGCCCGGCCGCAGGCGCCGTGCAGCCAGACGGCGGCGGAGGCGGCTTCGAACGCCGGCATGTCCTGGGCCGTAAGCCCCGTGACGAGCCCCGAGAGGACATCGCCCGAGCCGGCGGTGGCGAGCCAGGGCGGCAAGTCCCATCCGATGGTCGCGCGGCCGTCGGGCGCGGCGACCACCGTGTCGGCGCCCTTGATCAGGACCACGGCGCCCATGAGGCGCGCGGCCGACCGGGCGTGCGTAAGCTTGTCGTCGTCGAGCCCGACGCCGGGGGCGCCCTCGAGCAGCTTCATGAACTCGCCCTCGTGCGGGGTCAGGACGACCTCGTGGCCGCCGCGCTTGATGAGCGCCGCGAGCCGCTCGGCTTCACCGGCAAAGCTCGTCAGCGCATCGGCGTCGAGCACGATGGTCCGCCGCTTGGCGGGCCGGGTCAGGCTCGCGGCGACCAGCTTGCGCAAGGTCGGGCCCACGCCCGCGCCCGGGCCGAGCGCAATCGCGCGGCGCCGCTCGTCGGCGATGAGCGCCTCGAATTCGCGGCCGTTGGCGAAGGGCGCGACCATGACCGCCGTAAGTTGCGCAGCGTTAACGGCGACGGCGTCGGGCGGGCTCGCGACGCTGACAATCCCGGCGCCGGCGCGCAAAGCCGCGCGGGCGGCGAGCCGGGCTGCGCCCGTATGATGGCCGGAGCCCGACAGGATGAGCGCGGCGCCGCGGGCATATTTGTGGCTGTCGGCGTTCGGCCGCGGCAGCACATCGCCCCAGACGGCCGGCGCATTGACGAAGGCTTGCGGCGCGATGGAGGCAAGCGCGGAAGCGGGAATGCCAATGTCGGCGAGCCGGATCGCGCCCGCAAGCGTGCGTCCCGGCAGCAAGAGGTGGCCGGGCTTCAGCCGGAAGAAGGTAACGGACGCGCTGGCTTCCACCGCGGCGCCGCGGATCTTGCCGGTTTCCCCGTCGATTCCCGAGGGAACGTCAACCGCGAGCACAAGACCCCCGGCGCGCTTGAATGCGTTGATCCGCTCGATGATCGCTTTCGCTTCGCCACCGATGTCGCGCGCGAGGCCCGCGCCGAACAGAGCGTCGATCACGCAATCGGCGGGGCCAAGGTCAACCGCAGCGGCGTCGAGGACCGGGCCGGACCAGCGAGCGGCGGCGAGCGCCGGGTCGCCTTTCAAGGCGTCGCGGCGGCCGAGCAATCCGAGCTCGACCGCATAGCCGCGCTCACTGAGCAGCCGAGCGGCGATGAAGCCGTCGCCGCCGTTGCCGCCCGGACCGCAAACGACGGCGATCTGGCCCCGCGATTTCGTACGCCTCGCCGTTTCGTCGGCGACCGCCAGACCTGCCCGCTCCATGAGCTTTATGCCAGGCGTTCCGGCCGAAATGGCAAAGCGGTCGGCTTTGCTCATCTGAGCTGGCGTCAGGAGTTCCGGGAACGGCAAAGGGTCAAGCATCGACGAAGGTTGCGCGCCGCTTGGCTCAATCGCAAGCGGCAAAAACGCGCTTTCCATCACGACGGATTCTGCTATATCCCCCCGACGCTGATCCCCGATAGCTCAGCTGGTAGAGCATTCGACTGTTAATCGAATGGTCGCAGGTTCGAAGTCCTGCTCGGGGAGCCAACAATATCAACGACTTAAGGCGAATTGCGCGACGTAAAAGCCAAGGTCTGCTCGCCCGTGTCGTCACCATGTCGTCACCGGCCAAAGATCGGGCCTCCAGCCGCAGGAATGGCCATCATGACCATGAGGCCATCATGGCTTCCGCGGCCTCACGCCCGGCCGCTTGCCGCTCGAAAATTCAATCCCGGCGGCCTGAAGTGTGGAGACCATTTTCGAAACCGCGGTGTCGGAGACATTTGCTCCGCCGGTCTCGAGGGTCAAAACCCAATCGGGCGGGTGGCCGCTTCGCGCAAGAAGCGGACTTTTCCGGACGGTTTGGCGAACGGGACAAATCCGCCCCTTTGCCACCGTTCGCGTTCGCTCTCGTATGGCAGGAGGGCGCCATTTGCGGACTTCCGCCGCGGACATTCGCGCTGGAGTCGCTCGGATCAGAATGGGCGGCCCCGAGGCGAGGCCGCCCATTCCAAAAATCGAGGGATACCCAGGGTCAGTACTGGCCGGCGGATG
>CAVSSS010000026.1:0-69149 GCA_963730555.1 uncultured Alphaproteobacteria bacterium
GTCTCACCATGAAATCATAATACATTGATATATATAGCTAATATGGAACCGTTCGACTGCCAGCCACTGGGCCGCGAGACACGCTACGAGACACACACTATTGGGGGGCCGCCGGTCGCTCCAAGGCGGCCAGACTAAGCCCGTGACGGCTGCTTTTTCATCCATACGCCCTGACGCCGCACGAATGGCCATCATTGCCAGTGGCCATCATGGCGAGGTCCTTTGGGCCGAACGCGCGAGCTGGTTGAAAGTCCGCAGACGCATCAGTAGTATTGCCTAACTTTTTTCGGAGCTACGGCCAACTTTTGAACATGGAAGGGCGTCATCTGCCCAGGATACTGAAGATACTGAGGAAGACTCTCACGCTTGGAGGGATCAAGGATCGCGCCCGTCGCCTTCTCGGTCTGGAGGCTCGGCAGCGAGCTAGGTTGTTCGGTGATCTTGCGCCGATGGTCCCGCCCGTCCGGATGATGTTCGATGGTCCGCGGAACCTCGAAGTATTTAAGGAGAACGGCGAAGAATTTCTGAAGATTTATCGCGATGTAGGCGGCCTCCGTCCCAACGACAGGATGCTTGACGTAGGCTTCGGCATCGGTCGAAAGACGATCCCGCTGACACACTATCTTGATGAGCGGAGCGTGTATGAGGGACTAGAAATAACAAAGGCCGGCGTCGAGTGGTGCTCTCAGCACATTACACCACGCCGACCCAATTTTCAATTCCGGCAAATCGATGTCTATAACGAATTGTACAATAAGGAAGGTCGATATCGGGCATCGGAATACCGTTTCCCTTTCCCTGATGACAGCTTCGATTTTGTCATGCTCGGGTCGGTATTCACGCACATGTTGCCGGAGGATGTGGCCAATTACCTCTCGGAGATTCATCGCGTCATGGCTCGGGGGAGCCGCTGCATGATCTCCTACTTCCTCCTGAACGAGGAAACCCAGAGGCTTAAAGAGCTATGCAGGAATTTGGGTGACGGCGTGAATCAAGCGGCGGACATTTCTTGGCTCGCGACTTCGATTCCGTCGCGGAATGTTACACCGCGAACGATCTTGGGCAACTGATTTTGTCCTTGCAGGCGCCGCCAACTTTTCGCAGCCGCCATGATCAGCTTGAAAACCATGAGCCGCGCCGTGTCCTGCGACAGTGCGCCTTTCATGCGAACCGTGCGATGCCGAACCGTTGCGAAGGCGCTTTCGATCGGATTCGACGTTCGAAGATGCGTCCAGTGCTCCGCGGGGAAATCGAAGAACGTCAACAGCGCATCGCGATCCTTGAGCAGGCAATCGACCGCCTTGTCGTATTTGGGCGCATATTTCTCGGCGAAGATCGTCATCGCGGCTTCGGCGGCCGCGCGGTTCTCGGACAGCCAGATTTCGCGCAAATCCCGATGGGCGTTGGGCTGAACCGACTTCGGCAGCTTGTCGAGAACGTTCAGACTCTTGTGATGCCAACACCGCTGGTGGCGCGTCGAGGGAAACGCTTCCTCCAGGGCCTTCCAGAAGCCGAGCGCGCCGTCGCCGACCGCAATGTCCGGCGCGATCGACAGACCCCGCGCCTTCAGATCGACAAGCAGTTCCTTCCAGCTCTGACCGCTTTCCCGCATGCCCGTCTGCAACCCCAGAAGCTCCTTCCTGCCCTCCGGCGTCGCGCCAATCAGAACCAACATGCATTCGGCCTGCGGCTCCATGCGCGCCTGCAGATAGACGCCGTCCGCCCAGACATAAACATAGCGCCGGGCCGACAGATCGCGGGCTTGCCAGCGCCGATAGTCGTCCTCCCAGTCGCTCTTGAGCCGACCGATCACCGAGGGCGAAAGATTCGGCGCCTCCTTGCCGAGCAAAGCCGTCAGCACCTCCTGAAAGTCGCCGGTGGAAACGCCGCGCAGATAGAGGGCCGGCAAGAGAACATCGAGGCTCTTCGTCCGTCGCGCCCATTTCGGCAAGATTGCCGACGAATAGCGGATGCGTTCGTCCGCCGTCGTCGCCCCGCGATCGCGCGCCTTCGGCTTCGTCACCTCGACCGGTCCGATCCCCGTCTGGATCGGGCGAACGGGATCGTGCCCGTGACGGACAACGCGCTGGCGCCCGTCTGGCAGCTCGAGATCGGCATGCCGGGCCAGGAACGCTGCGAACTCCGCTTCCACCGCCTGCTGAACCAGTCGTTTCGCGCCGGATCGCAGAATTTCTGTCAGGGGATCGTCAATTTCGTCTGGCTGACGGAGAGGGACAACCCTATTCTCATCCATGGCGTAACGCTCCTTCGGGAGGTTCGGGACGGCTCGACACCAACCCCGTTACGCCGCTCAAATCACACCGTCATCACCCACTTTCCGACATAGCTCAGGCTTAAAGCCGAAGGCGTGAAAAACGTTTCCGATCTAGCCAGGAACATCGTACCGCTCAATTTCCAATTCGGCGACGGAGTGTATCGCGTTACGGATCAGCGGGTTCCGGAGCTGGCGGTCGCGTACGATGAGGAATGGGTGAGAAAACTCTACGCAGAGGTTGGCCTGACCATCGAGCGGGTTGATTACGGTTTGTGGTGTGGTCGGCCGAAGTATCTGAGCTACCAAGATTTAATTTTAGCCACCAAGGGGTCATAGCGTCGGCTGGTCGATAAACAACGCCAAGCTGGAACCAGACGAGAATGGACCGCCTTGCTTCGGAGGGCGGGATGTCTTCGAACACCTCGTGGACCCACTCTCTGAGATAAAAACCCTAAGGCCAAGTGCGCGGGCCCAAGGCGGAGGGGCATTTTAGCGCCCCTTTCTCAGCTTCACGCCGGGCTCGTCGCCATTCGTGAACTCGACCCCGGCGGCCTCGAGGGCGGCGCGGATGGCCGTGATCGCATCTAACGAAATGGTGCGCCTTGCCCGCTCGAAGTCCACCACGGTTGAAAGACCGAGACCAGCCGCTTTGGCGAGTTGGGTCTGCGTCAATTCCAAGAGTGCGCGGCCGGCGCGGCATTGTGCTGGCGTCATTTCAACAATTTTTGTTGACATCGGAATAAGCGCATTCTATCAACAATAATTGTTGAAGCAACCTTTTTCTGGAGCGACCCCAATGCCCAACGCCGCCGTGCGGGCAGACGCCCGAGATTTGCCTGAAGCCACAAAATCCACGCCTGCCGCGCCCGATTCACCTGAAATCGGCCGCTGACGAATATCTGCGCCTGATGGCCGCGAAGATTGTCGCAGACGTCCGGCTCGCGTTGGCCACCGAGAAAAGGAAGGAGGAGGCCGCGAAAGCTGAGGCCCCGAAGTTGGAAACCAGCCGAGCGTTCGCGCAGGCCTACCACACTTGGCTCGTCGCGAAAGCCGACAACGAAAACCCCTCGGTCGAAGAGGAGGAAGCCGAACGGTTCAGCGCAGCGTTACCCGCCGCCGAGCGCCGATTGATGGTCACGCCCGCAGCCTATCCGGATCAACTCTGGCAGAAGCTGGAGGCATTCGAGTCCATTCTAGGCGAGGAGATCATGATCGGACCGAGGAGAGATTCGGTCATTCTGCTCGCGTTGGCCAGCATCAAGCAGGACATGGTCAACATGGAACTTTTGGAGACGGCCCGATGACCTCGGTCACGAAAGACTACTGGCCCGCCTACAGCGGTCTAGAGCGCGATCTGGTTAGACTGAAGCATATCCTGCGTTTTTGAAGTAGTTTGCGCATTCTGTCGGGGTGAAGCAGTTGAGCAGGGCGCCGATGGTTCGCCAGGTCTCGTCGATAGTTCGCGCGTCGGCCTTGCGTAACAAGGTCTTCATTTTGGCGAAGGCCTGCTCGATTGGATTGAGGTCTGGCGAGTAGGCGGGCAAGAAGAAGAGCTTGGCTTTGGCCGCGCGGATGGCGGCGCGAACGGCGCGGCCCTTATGGCTGCCGAGGTTGTCCATGACGACAATGTCGCCCGGCGCGAGGATGGGTGCGAGAACTTGCTCGACATAAGCGCGGAAGCTCACGCCATTGATCGGTCCGTCGATGACGCAGGGCGCGGTGAGCCCATCGCGACGCAGCGCCGCCAGGAAGGTGAGGGTTCGCCATCGGCCGAAAGGCGCTTTGGCGACGAGGCGTTCGCCTCTGGGGCATCGGCCATGGGCGCGCGTCATGTTGGTCTTAGCCCAGGTCTCATCGATGAAGACAAGCCGCCTCGGATCGATCCTCGCCTGACGCGCCTTCCACCGCTCACGCCGCCTGGCGACGTCCGGTCGGTCCTGTTCGGAGGCGCGAAGACTTTTTTTTGAACGTCACGCCTTCGTGCTGGAGAAAATGCCAAAGCGCATAATAGCTGACCACTAGGCCGCGGTCGGCCAGCTCTCTGAGCAAAGCGCGCAGTGTCAGGTCAGGCTTCTCAGCGATCCGCGCCAGAACCCAATCGCGCTCGCGCGCCACAAGGTAGGGCCTGTGGCCGCCCATCTTCCGCGCCGCCGGACTACCGAGCGCGCGCTGGCGCTGCGACCACTTCACAACGCTGGCGACGCTGACCATGAACGTCTTGGCCACCGAGCGGCAGGACTGTCCCGAAGTCGCCGCCGCAACCACCCGCTCCCGCAGGTCCAAAGAATAGGCTCGCGCCATCCCTGCTAGCCTCCAACCCAGCCAGCAGGTTGAATCTGACTCGCGCCCCTTTGGGAATCCCCTCGATTCAGTCAAACCAGATCGCGCTCTAGAGAGCCAACTTCGCGATCTGGCGCGCATGGCTACGATCGCCCGGTTTTACGCCCACGAAATCGAGTGGCCGAAGGGGCTCACCGCGGATCAGGACGAAGAGATCTGCCGCTTGTTATTTCTAGCCGGGCAGGTCGAGGAGATGGCCGAAGCGTTGGTGAAAACCTACGACGCCGGTTTTGAGTCCGGCGCGCAGTCTTCGGAGGTCGCGGCGAAGCGGGAATAACTCCGGCCGGTTCGACGCGGCCGGGCCTATGCGGGGGCCCCCTCAGGGCAGAGAGGCCCAGCCGCGTATCCCCACTCAATCTCACCTTAACAATTCGTTACTTGCCATCGGGACGCTTAAGGCCGTACATACCATGTAAAAAGGAGGAGGGGTCTGTGGTCTCTGTCATGCTTTTCTGGGGCGTCGGCTTCACCACCCTCGGCTGGCTCGTCTTCAAAATCGCCGAGCGGATGTGAGGGAACGGGGCGGCGATGGCCGCTCGTCAGGGCGGTCAAGTCCGCTAGGTAGGATTTTTGATGACCAGGACAGACGCCGACCAATGCCGCGCCACGGGGATTTGGCCAGTCCGGCCGATGACCCCGTTCGAGCCCCTGCCGCCACCGCGGCCCCTTCGGCCATCGCGGCCCCCTCGGCCATCGCGGGCTCGCCGCGCCCTCGAGATCGCATGGGGCCTCATCGTCGCGCTCGTCTTGCTCAGCGCCGCCGGCGGCGTTGCTTACGTGCTGGCCACGGGACAAACGTGAGCGGCCGGCGCTCAAGCCGGGGAGGGCGCGTGATGCCCACACGTCCAATGGACCCTGGGGTGAAGCGCGCTCGCGCTGACGGCAAGGAATTCCTCCGAAAGATGGCCGGGTTTTCTAACGGCCGCCGGTTGATGATTATCATCGGGACCGATCGCCCGATCGGGTCACGATGAGCGCTTATGGCTCCTTCGAAGACGTTGCCGAATTCGGCGGGAAGGCGTGCACATGAACAACTCTGCCAAGAGGACAGCGTCCGCGCGCCTTAGCCTCGGGCGGGCGCTGCGGCTCTCGATCGCCCGCCTGCTGATCTGGATCGTCAAAACGCTGAGGCTGTGATGGGTGCTACACGATGACAGAGGGCAGCTTCGGGCCGCCCCTTTTTGTTGGCTCGATTCTGGATCGTAGTTGACAGCGTTAATGGGCGGCGTCATTGTGATACAACCGCCGCGTTGTAAGGCCTTCGGCACGCTTTGAGCGGCGTGGGCGCCAATCCACGAAAGCTCGCCGCAATGTCTCCGCGGCCTGCGTACCGTTGTAAGTCGGCTGAGGAGGGGGCGGCTTTCGGGCCGCCCTTTTCTTTTGGGGCACGGAACAATCCGGCGCGGGTCTGGCCGCGGTCTGACACAAATCTCGGCGCGCGGCCCTGAGTAGAATCCGAGGCTTACCTTTCGGATCGGTGGTGACTAACTGGCGAAGAGCGGGCCCGCCGGTTTGCGGCCTTCGCAGGAGGTCTCAAAATGTCAAGAATGAGTCTTGTTCTCTCAGCCGCGGTATTGCTCTGCGCTTCATCCCAAATTGCCTTTGCCGATGAAACAGGCCTAGTCGGGGGCGCGATCGCCGGGGCTGTTGTCGGCGGCCCCGTCGGCGCGGTTGTGGGAGGGGTAGTCGGAAATTCCGTGACCAATCACAGAAGCTACCATCGCGCCTACGCCTATCACCCCTATCATCACTACCACCACTACGGATACTAACGGCTCGCAGGCCTGATCGCCGGCGCCGAGACACGCAACGGGGCGGCTATCGGGGCCGCCCTTTTTGTGAGTTGCCAGACCGCCCGCCGTGGCGACTCGGCGGCCGTTTGCATTGAGCGAGGGAACAATGCGACACTAGGCCATGTGGATGAATTTTCGCCAGTCGACGCTTTTGGGATTCCCGCGGTGAATCAGGCATGATTCATAGGTCTCCGACCGAATCAGAGGCCGGAGCCTATGTCGACAAAGATGGATGAGGACGATTGGGCGCACGCGCTTGCGGTGTTCCGCGCCTGCCTGCCTCGGCGTGGACGGAAGGCCGCCGACGACCGCCGCTTCCTCGAGGCGCTTCATTTCTTCACCGTCGAGAACGTTCGCTGGCGCGCGCTGCCGGAGCGCTTCGGTCATTGGAACAGCGTGTGGAAGCGCTTCGATCGCTTGAGCAAGGCTGGCGTCTTCGAGGCCTTCTTCGACACGCTCGCGTCCATGAGCTCCACGGCCCATCTTATTCAGATGTTCGACTCCACCGTCGTGCGCGCTCATGTATCGGCGGCTGGAGCAAAGGGGGGCAAGAAGGGCAAGCGCTCGGGCGCTCGCGTGGCGGCTTCACCACGAAAATCCACGCAAAATCGGACGCCTCCGGGGATATCATCGCCTTCGACCTGACCGGCGGCGAAGCCTTCGACGGGCGTCACTTCGAAACCCTGCTCGATATCGGGCCCGACATTCAGCCGCGCGCCGTCATCTGCGACAAAGGCTACGCCAGCAAGGCCAATCGGGACGCCGCAAGAGCGCGTGGCATCGCTCTGGTCATCCCGCACAAGGCCAACGAAAAGAACAAGCCAGCCTTCTTCGCCCGCACCCTCTACAAAGCCCGCGCACGCATCGAGCAGGGCGTCGGACGGCTCAAGCGCTTCAAGCGCGTCGCGCTCCGCTGCGAAAAGACCGAACGAAATTTCAGATCAATCGTCAGCTTCGCCGCCGGCCTTTGCTTGATCAAATTCGTCCACACGGCCTAGCGTTGGCGCGCTATTTCTTGCCCCCCAGCCCTAGCCCGCCGCTGCCCCGTCCGAGTCCGCTCGTGCGGGGCTTTTTTTGCGCTTTTAGGCGGCTCGCGGCTCTCTAGCTCTGCTATAGCCCGCCAAGGCGAGGCCGGCGATCGCATGGGGTTTAACGCCTGTTCGTCATCACCTGCGCCCTCGACGGCGAGCAAACCCGCCAGTCGCGGGGCAGCGCGAGGGCGGTAGCTGGGGATATCGGCTGGACAGTCAGCGTTTGTGCAATCGGCGACAGGCGCTCGGTCTGCCTCCAAGCCTCGTCTCTCACCCCCCAAGCTGCGCATTCCGTTTCGAGTGCTTCGAGGCGCGCCGTCTGGCCCGCTGTCTGGAGGCGCTTGTTCAGTTGGGTCTCACGCTCCCGCTGTTCGGGGAGCTGTGTTTCGCGCTTGGTCGCTTTCGGTGCGACGAGGGCGGCGGGCAAAACCAAGGCGAACAAAGACAGTAGCGTCATGGCCGGCTCCGCATGCTGGTTGGTCCGATAGCGGCGGCTTGACGGGCGAGTTTACGCGGGCCTTTAGTGTCAGTGGGCATTGTTTCTCCCTCCGTATCTTTGCATAAATCACAGTATGATTTGGAAGAGATTCCCGAACCGTCAATCCCACAAATTTGGGTCGAGTCCCCCGCTCGTGCGGGGCTTTTTTCTGCCGCACCATCGCGTGAGTAGTTTCCGAGGGTTGCCGCTAAGCGCCACCTACGCGCAACTGTGATGCGCGCTTAAATCCCCGCCCAAGCGCGCCCGTCTTGCCCCGCTCGAGCCCACAACTCGCGCGGGGCTTTTTTGTCGGGCGGTCGGATTCCCGCGGTTCACGAACTCTCCGACGAGACACTCGGTTCTCAAGGCGTCTGCCAGGCGCTCGCGACCTTTTGGAACAAAGGGAAGCCAGCTCGAGTTTACATCGGCTGGCATTGGAACTAGCGCCAAGCGGTCGACGAGGACAGATCATGAACATGGGAACCGTGAAGTGGTTCAACCCTCAAAAGGGACATGGATACATTCATCCCGACAGCGGCGGTCCAAATATCTTTGTTCACATTTCCGCCGTGGAAAGCGCCGGCATGAACGCCCTTAAAGAGGGGCAGAGGGTCATCTTTGAGATTCAGCGAGACGAGCGGACCGGCAACGCGTCCGCAGAGTCGTTGAAAGCGCTTATGTCTGCAACGACAAGGCATCCCAATCGCCGTTTCGTCACAATGAATCCTTTCGACATCATTTCCACCTTCCTCTCATCCGCAATGTCGCCGCTGTCGCGGCCGTGATGATGGATCACAGAATGACTGCCGTGGAACGCGCTGCTCTTGGCGATCGCAGCGGCGGGGCGCTCTTCGCCTTTGGGGCCCCTAGGCATCTTTAGAATCCACGACCTCCCGGTACATCGCAATCGTTTTCTTTAAGTGTATGATCCAAGCTATTGTTTTATCACGATCTCCCATGACAATCTTGCCGGACTCCAATGGCTCAAGCATAGCCTTAAGCGTCGTGATCTGCTCTTTCAATCGCTCAATGTAATAATCTGGAATGCGCGACAACTCAGCCTCCATGCTTCCCGCTAAGCATTAGCACGGGAGATGGGGCGGCGCGATGCGCGTCAAGGCCCCCTGCGCTGAAAGCCCTCGGCCAACCGGGGGCTTTTTCTTTGGCGATTATATCTGTTACGAACCACAGCGACTGCGGCTTTCGGGCCGCCCTTTTTGCTGCGCGGGCTGTGATACTACCGGTCACGGCGCTACGCGGGGCGTGCGTCTAATAAATCACTTCTACAATTCCTCGCGATTTAACTTTAACAATTTGTTACTTGCCGTCGATCGGCTAAGGGCGTAGACGACCTGTAAAAAGCAGAAAGGCAAGGCAGTAGTGTCTGCCATGCCCTCAGATCATCGTGTCGCGCGCAATCTGAAGTCTCTTGTGAGACGGCAAGCGAGGAAGATCGGATTATGAGTAGAAAATTTATCGTAAGGTCAGATAGTTATGGGGAATGCGTGTACCTCCGGATGTTTAGTCGCGGCCGATACGGTTCGAAGTTTGGCCTAGTCCGCAGCCCTGCCGAAGCAACGGCGTTTTCGTCTCGCCTTGAAGCGGGCACGAAAGCCGGACGGGCCGGCAATGTCATCATGCGCGCGTTCAACACCGTCGAGCTGGATGCGACCCCGGCCGCCACGACGCGACCGCATATTGGCGTACGTATTACGGCGTGACTATGGACTATCGTTGAGGAGGAGGAGGCGGCGCGATGCTGAGGGCAATCGCCCCCGTGTTCGTCCCTTCGGCGCGGGGCTTTTTTCCTGCCGCAACATCGCGTGCGTAGTTTCCGAGGGTTGCACTGAGCGCCACCTACGCGCAACTGTGATGCGCGCTTAAATCCACGCTCAAGCGCGCTAGCTTTGCCCCGCTCGAGCCCACAACTCGCGCGGGGCTTTTTTGTGGGTTTCCGGCCGTCGCCGCCTCGGGGGCCGGTTCCCGGCCTCAACATTTATGTTCGTTGACCGTGCCCCGCAGCAAACGCGATCATGATGCGCAGTTTGGTACGGAAGCGCAGCATGAGCGCCATCACCGATCGACGTGGCGTGTTGTACAAGTTGCCGACCGCCGGCGCCCACGCCGGGGCGGCTGCATCAACGGCCGCGACCGAAGAGCCGGACGCGATTTTTGGGCTTATAGCGGCCCACAAAGCTGCGTGGGCACAGTTCGTGGAGCTAGATGACCGCGACCACGAAACGTTTGAAGAGGGCGAACGCGCCGCGGACGCCGCGATGGCCGAGCTAATGAAAACACCGCCGACAACGCTCGCCGGAATCCGCGCCATTATTCAGTACCTCGTCGACTGGGACAACGACAGCGGTTATTACTATCTGCCGACGCTGTTGGGCTCGCCGCTGTTGGCATAGTCGGAACAAGGATAGCGGCACGTCGTTAGGACCTAGACGGGCGCCTAATCCTGCCCCCCAGCCAAGGCGCTCGTTAGGCCCCGCGTCAGTTCCTTCCGGGCGCGGGGCTTTTGCGCTCTCTGCTGCGCCTTGATGACGAGCTTTGGCATGTTAAGTGCCTATCGGAAGGTCGCTCCTCGACTTACCTCCCCGGGGCACGGCCTCGCTCGGTGTTCCTCCCGTCTCTGGGCGGGGCCTTCTCGGGCGGCTTTTTCTTTGCCCCGGCATTTATAATTCGAATTGTTTCACGTCATTTTCAAATGTCCGAGCGGGCGAGGCCGCTCCGAGCCGCCATCTTGACGAGCGCCAACGCGGGATGGTCGCCGCAAGGCTTGAAACCCTTGAGCACGGGGGCAACAGGCAAGATGCAAAATTGCATCTGAAACGCCGCCGATTTCTCGCGCCGCCGCTGCCGAAATGCTCAATGTCTCGCCACGCACCGTGGCCAGCGGCCCGATCAAGGGCCGCGCAATGGCGGCGGCTGGCTGGCTGCGAAACAACCGGCAAATTTGCCGGTTGATCTGAGCGCCTATCGCGAGGACTGATCGGGCGCCTCTCCCCAGGTGAGGAGAGGTTCGTATATGCGAAACAAGGCGAACAACGTCGAGGCCGAGCGTCGGGCTTGCGAAATCAGGTTGCGCGCCGAAGCGCAAGTCCGGGTTCCTTCTCAAGGAGATCGAGAAGGCAAAAAACGTCCCAGGCCCAGGGCGTGGTCATATTGGGGAAAAAGCCGGTGGAACGGCACGACCGGCTTTTACGAGCGACAAGACTCTCGCCGATTAAGGCCTTTCGAAAGATCAATCCTCCCTCTTCCAGAAGCTCGCCGACGTTCCGGGAACAATCATTATTACAGAGACGCTAGCTTGTGCTGAACTTGCTTTAGCATCTGTTCAAGCAGAGACGTCATTTCTTCAAGGGCAGCTACCTCATTCAGAGATTTTGAGCGGCGATTTTCAGTTGTTATAGGAAACGTAAATCTGCCCCTTGGATCCATTATGATTTCGATCTCTGCATTTATCTTGTTGTTGATCTCTTCGCGAAGGGAAAGAACCCGAACTGACGCCATGAATACCCCACTCCGTGTTGAGTTGTGTCCTCGTTCCGCGGGCGCAGGCCCGCTTGGTGAGCGCCCGGGCCCGTTGCCAGAGTGGACTTGCCCGGCATTTGTGGAGAGCGTTTTCGATTTTACGCTGCCCGCCCTTCGAACTGAAGCGGGCTGATGAAGTCGAGCGCCGAATGGCGGCGGACGGGATTGTAGAAGCCGTCGATGTAACGGCCGATTGCGATCGCAGCTTCGATCCGGCTCTGGAAGATGGTGCGCCAGACGAGTTCGGCCTTGAGGGTCTTGAAGAACGTCTCGACCATGGCGTTGTCGAAGCAGTTTCCCTTGCCCGACATCGAGATCGAGATGCCGTTCTTTCTCAGCTCAGCCTGGTACTCGACGGAGCAGTATTGGCTGCCACGGACGCCCTTCTGTTTGTCAAGCGGCGATTCGCGTGGCGTTGATTTCCTTGCGACGCTGCGTGATGAGCGTGAAGACCTCTCTGGCAAGGTAACGCTTCAGGGCTCGAATGGCGTCGAGCTTGGAATGCCCTTCGGCGAGTCGGCGAGCGACGTAGTCCTTGGTCCTCTGGTCGGTTCGCATGCGACCGATGGCGATGATGTGCAACGCGCTATTTGCGGCGCGATCTCCTCCACGATTGAGCCGATGCCTGACGGTCCTTCCGGACGACGCTGGAACCGGGCTGACGCCGCATAGCGATGCGAAGCCGGCTTCCGAACGCAATCTTTCCGGATTGTCGCCGGCCGTAAGGAGAAGCTGGGCAGCGCCGGTATGGCCGATCGAATTGCGGGCGACGAGGTTCGGGGCCAGTTCGTCGACGATGGCGGCGATCATCGCGTCGAGATCTGCGATCTCGTCATGCAGCTCGAGGTAACGGCGGGCGAGGGATTTGAGGCCGATGCGGTAGGCAGAATCCAGATCGCGATAGGCGGTAAGATCGGGTCGCCACGAGGCCAGGGTACGGACGAGCTGCATGCGGGTGAGGCTGCGCAGTTGATCGCGCAGGCCATCAGGGGCGCAGACGATCGTGTTGTGGATCATCTGCAGGGCGATACGCCTGGCGCTCACCGCCGTCTTCCGGCAAGCCATCAGAACCCGCAGGGATTCGATCATGCCGTCCCGGCTTCGCGGCGTCACGGTCCGCTGGCCTGCAAAGGCGGCATGGGCGGCGTTCTGCGCGTCGAGATCGTCGTTCTTGCCACGCCGACGCCGATCCTGCTTGTCTGGGGTCGTGACCTCGAGGACCGTGACCTTTGCTTGTTGCATGAAGCGCAGGAGCCCTGCGCCATAGCTGCCGCTCGAACTCGATTCCGATGCGTTGCAGCTCTCCGAAGGAGCGCATCCAGGCCAGCATCTGCCGATAGCCTTGGCGGGTCGTGGCGAAACTATGAGTTCCCAGAACGCGATCCTGTTCGTCGACAATCGCTGCGACGTGAAGATCCTTATGGGTATCGACGCCGCCGACGATACGACATACTTCTTCGATGACCGCCATTCCCAGCCTCCAGGTTGACCCTACGTCAATGGCTTCGCCGGGACCGAATGCGTGGACAGGACAGTCACGAGACCATTAAGGTCAGGCCCTTCTCGGGTCACAGGCATCGGCGAAGCAAAGCCTCACCGCGAGGCGTTCCCGGGCGGTCGACAGGTCCGGGGAAAGACACGGCTGGTCGATCTGAGTGTGGGTCAGACCACACCGGGCGCCTCGCGGCGCCAGTCTACCGGCGGGTCCATCTCTAGGAGAGCCAGGCCGCCCGGAAACTGGCGTTTATCCTCTGACTGTCCGCGTGGTGAATGAGCCCGACGGATGGACACCGCACGGCGACGGCCCGGCGTAGGGCCAACAACGCCAGTTCCTTATGGAGCCGGTCGCCGGCGGCCCAGCCGACGACGCGCCGAGCAAAGAGGTCAATGACGACGGCAAGGTAGAGCCAGCCCTCGCGTGTCCAGACATAGGAGATGTCGGCACCCCATTTCTGGTTCGGCCCCGCTGCGTTGAAGTCTTGATTTAAGAGGTTTGGCGCGACCGGAAAGGCGTGCAGGCTGTCGGTCGTTCGTTTGAAGCGCCGCCTCTGCCGCGCCTTCAGGGCATTCTCTCGCATCAGCCGGGCGACCCGATGACGACCGATGGTGATCCCGTCATCGCGAAGCTCGCGCGTCATGCGCGGGCTGCCGTAGGTTGCGTTCGACAGTGCAAAGGCCGAGCGAATATGGGCCAGCAGCACCATGTCCTCATGCTGTCGACGGCAGGCCGGTCGATCCTTCCTGGCAAAATAGCCGCTCTGACTGACGCCAAGAACCTTGCAGAGACGCTGGACGGGGAATTCCTTCTTCGCCGCATCGATGAGACGGAACCTCATCGACTTCCCTCCTTGGCGAAAAAAGTCGCGGCCCTCTTCAGGATCTCGCGTTCCTGTCGCAAGATCTCATTCTCGCGCCGCAACCGCTTCAGCTCAGCCGCCAGGTCCTCCTGCCGTTCGGGCGGCGGCGCCTCGATCTCGTGCTCGCGGCGCTTGTCGAGCCAGCGTCGCAGCGTCGAAAGGCCGACGCCGAGGTCCATGGCGATCTCCCTTTGCGTCCGACCACTCACCTCAACCAACCGAACGGCTTCGGCTTCAAATTCCTTCCCGAACCGTCGCTGCGGCTTGCCCATGAAATGCTCCTCTTTCCTTCAGAAGAGCTCTCCACTTTCCCAAGGCAAGTCCAGAGCGTCCAAGAGCGTGGGCGTTGATCGCGTCGAAGAATTCGCGGAAGCCGTGAAGGAACCCGCCGGGCCCGAGCGCCTTATGGAAGTTGTCTCCCATTTGCTTGAAGCCCGTCAGGTCGAAGATCTCTGCCCAGTTGACTTGCTGGGTGTTCAGGTCATCGACAATCCGAACCACGTTGTCCGCGTCGGTGATCAGGTTTTTGATGTCCTGCCCGAAGCCGACCCACTGAGGCGCAACGCTCAACGGCAGCACTCGCGGCCGGGTGGCCGTGTCGTCGAAGGTACTCAGCCCGTCTATGATTGATTTGATGTCGGCGCAGACTCGAGTCGAGATGTCGTCCCATGAGCGCGCGACAGCCGGGTCCGCCATGTGCTTGCTAAACCACGCGGTCGCGCCAGAAGAAAGCGAAGTGAATTCGTCGCCGACACTCTTCAGAGCGGTATTCAAAACTGGCACAAAAGCATTGCCGACATAATCGCTGAAGCTCTGCATTTTCTGGCGCAGATCCAGCCACGCCGTCTGCGCCGCAATCGCGGCCAGTTGTTCTTTCTCGGTGAAATCGCGATTCTGTTCTCGATAAACGCCGTAGAATTTCAGGATCTCGGACTTGCTAAAGTTGGCAAAATCGCTAGGTAGCCCGAAAAATTCTAAGAACCGTTTTTCGTTGGCGATGCCGCCGCCTCTGCCAACCTGATTTTTGATTCCTCTCGCCGTGCGCTTTGGCGAGGCCGGTGCCTTCGACATGCGATTTTTTGCTCGCATCGGTCAATTGCCGCAATTGGCGCGACATATCGCGGATCGGCGCAGAAAAGTGGTCAAAAACGATGGCTTCAAGGCTCAGGGCTTCATCGGCCATGCTCTACCTCAAAAAGGGCGACGCGCCCGCCGCAGAACGAGCGCGTCGCGAGGGAGGGCGACGCCGAGGCCCAGGCTAAGAACTTCGGCGCCGCCCCTCGGCGAGATGAGGATGATGTCGGCCTCACCGTCCGGCTCGACGTGAACGCTCGTCACTGCGCCCACGAATTCTGTGATGCGTCCGCGCCTTCCTGAGAATCAGGGTAGGTGATCCTAACTCGTGGTGTCGGATATGATGAAGAACTAGCGCGCATGCCGCGAGGCGGAAGCGGTGCGACCAAATTCGCCTTGCCGCTGAGCAGATCGCGCCACACGGGGCGAGCGGGCGTGCCCTGATTGAGACGCGCAATGCCGATTTCGAAACTTTGCCCCATAGCGCGGTCCGTTGCTCGCCACATGACGTCGCCCCACGCGAGCGCGGCCGCGTGAAGCGCGTCGCCTTCGACCTCTTTGATACGGTGTGCCCTCAGGATCGAATTCGCATCATCGAGAACAGATGAAAAGTAGCGACCGGCGTCGGGCTCAGCGATCCTACCCATGCGGCCGACGGCGAAAAATGCACGTCGAAATTCGTCGCGATGGTCGCGTAACGAAATTTCGAAGCGACCTTGTTCTCGGGCGAGTTTTAGATCAGGGTAAGCCGCCGTGACGATCGCCAGTAGCCGGTCGAGTTCATCGGCGCTCGGCATGTCGACGGCGATCCACTTGGCGCGCTCGCGTTGAACCAAATCAAGATCGAATTTCAGCGGCTTCATGCGCGCGGCGGCGATCTCGGCCGCGATTGTGTGGCGCCGGATCTCGTCATCGATCTCGATAATCTCGTCGACGGTCGCGGCCTGCAACAGGGTCGGGCGAAATTCTTGTAGCCGGGCTATCTCCGCCTTCGCGTTCCCGAGCGCGGCGCGCTCCAATTCGTAGGCTTCAGAGAGTTCAGAACTCGGTGCGCTCAGTCATTTGCCATCTCGCTTTCTTGCTGCGGCCATAATTTCTTCGGCCGTAAACTTCACAAAAATTTTCGCGCCGGCCGTCACCTCGCAGGGGACCAAGCCCCGCGCCCGTTGGCCTGCGAGCACGATCAAATCGGCGGTTTCCTTGGAGGTTCGCTGCGCAGCGGCGGCGCGCGGGGCTTGCGCTTCCATCGCGGCGATCGCTTCGGCTGCGGGAACGTCAGTCTTGAATGCATAAAAGTCTGCGAGATGATTCTGTCTCGCAGCGACGGCGGATCTCAAGATTGCTGCGATGCGCGCGCGTTCGGCGAGGGCGCCCTGGCGTCGCCACTCGGCGAGTTTTTTTTCGGCGTCATCGTCGGACGGAACTCGCTGGCGCGCCGCTGCGAGGTCACGCTCCGCCTGTTCGAGCGCTCGCGCCGCCATCTCGGCGCGTTTTTCGAGGTTCGAAACCGCAGTCGCGGGCGACGGTTGCGCCCACGCCGCAAATGGATTTCGCCTCTCGACCACGTAACGCGCTCCTAATTTTCTATCGTTAAGGAGAGCGCGCTGAAACGTGATAAATCAAAAAGTCATTTTATCTCTGTCGTTTTGCTGACGCCGAGAACCTTCGCCGGCAACGTGCTCGGATCGATGTAGATATTTCCGCCGAACGGCGCGCCAACAACTCTGTTGAGTCGGACCCATCTGTAGAGCGTCGGCGCCGAATAACCGCATCGGGCAGAGGCCTGTTTAACCACGAGCCAGCCCTCCGGAATTTCGAGTGGCGGCGGCATGCGCGATTCGAGCGCGGCGATGCGCGCGGCTTGCTCGATGGTGTGCCTGGTCAGAGAGACGACGAGACTGATCGTCTGCATGAGCAGATCGTGATCAGAAGGCGCGAGAGAGGCCGCGGGGGAAAGTTGAACGACGTTGCTCGTCATCTGCCGTCCCAGCCGATCGGCGAACGATAATTTTGCAGGTCGACTTGAAGGTCCTGCGGCCGGCGCGACGCCTGCGTTCGCCTGATCGTTGCCGTCACATCGCCGAGAACCGCGAGCATTTTCAGCAAGCGACCCGTGCCGTCGATCGCGCGTTTGCCGTTCCACTCCAGGTAAGCGCAAGCGAGCCCGTTGCGTTCGTCGAGCCCTATCTCGAACTTCGACGAGCTGCCATCCGCGAAGCCGAGTTGTCGTTGAAAATATGGTTCAAGTTGCACGGGCTCATTATGCTGCGCGGCCCAGTCCAATGCGCCCTCGATCCGCCGACCGCATGCAGCCAGTCGCTCTGCGTCTTTCACAGCCAGAGACCAATTGTCGGTGTCGAGATCAATCGTGAATGCGGACTCCCCGCTCGCGTTCTGATGAACCGCAATCGGGAACTTAGCCGCGCGGTCGCCGATCGTGCTGGTGAAAATTGTAAGGCGCATCATTCCTCGAAATCCGGCGCATACCCAAGATAACGGGCTACCTCGTACACTGCCTTGGAAAGCCGCTTGGCCGTGTCGTGGTCGAGGATCAGGTGCTCGTCGAAAACTTTGAGGTACATTTGACGCACTCCACCGTAAAACGATGTCGTACCGATAATGACATCAAGCTCGCGTGGCTGCTTCATGTCTTTTATTCGTTCTTCAAAGTAGGTCGTTGTAGCCATACCATCGTCCCTCTCTATGCTATCGTCTATCCGGGGTTCTGAATTCGCTCGATGGGCTTTGGGATGTCACTGTGAGCTTATTTATGCTTGCTATTCTTGCCCAAGCCGGCGACGGGGGCTCTACCCTGACAATGCGGACCTCGCTCTTGACCGGCGGCGCTGGCCGTCCGCGCTCTGCCTCGAGTTGAGCCCAACCAACGTCGCTCAGCCCGTACACGCCATAGCGCAGTGCAGCTCCGGTCGCCTGGATCAAAGTGTCCAAGCTTTCGTTGTCTTGTCGATCGTCTTTCGTCCACCTGTACACAGTAAAGCCGTTGCGCTTTACCGCAGTACGCCGCTCGCTCACAAGTTCCTGGACATATTCGTCGTCAAGTCCGGACGGAACATCCACGTAGCCGGGCTGCTCTGGGTCGGTCTTTTGTAAATCGCGATAGAGCGCCATCTTCAGCCCTGAGACGCCCAAGTGATAAAAGCGTTTCGAGTATGGAATCAAAAGTCCCGTCTTGGCGTTTCTTTCCTTCATCACCCTCGCCAAACGCGGCGCAGCGTCGTCGCCGCGGCCGCGCACCATGATCAGCTTGCTCGACGGAAGCTGACGAGCGAATGACCAAACGTCTTCCGTCCATGCATTGCCGTCGATCGCGGCAAAGTCTATGCCGAAGCTTCGTCCGTACTGATTGCGCCACTGGCGTTGCATGATCAAGCTCAAGTTGCGCTGGCAATTCATATCGGAAATATGCCTATCGATAATCCCATAATCGATGACATATCGACGATATTCCTTACCAAAGCCAACGCATTGCCACTCAACACGGTCGCCTTGGCAGTCGATGCCCAACATCAATAGCAACGCACCTTGCGGAACGGTCCCACGAACGTAATGCGATTGTGCGGCACGGTCTCGCAACCCTTCCCAAGGTGTCGTTTCACTCTGCGCCTTGTAGGCAAGGCCAACAACGTCATTTATAAAGGTTTGCTCTGCGCCAGGATCACCTCTAGCCTTAAGCCATTCCTGCGCAATACGCGACCATGACTGCAAACAACTATAAGCTGACCAGATGTAAAAGCTCCGATGCTCTCGTCGAGCAGCCGGATTTTTGGCTCGCCATTCAAAGCCGGCCAGCATTTGCGGGCGATGGCGTTCCTCGATAACGCAACCGCATGCCATACAGGAGAAACATGCATCTTCCGGGTGTTCCGGATCAAGCTGAGCGAGCATATTATCCCAAGTGAGCACCTGCATATGCAAGCAATGCGGACACGGTACGAATGGCTCTTCTTGCGAGCCAGCTTCAAAGTCTTTGGTGATTTTGCATCCTGGCAGGACAAGAGGCGTCGACATTTTGAAAATCTTGGCGAACTCATGTGCGCGCGCTCGGGAGTCGGCCTGCGTCTCGGGATCGCCCGCCGCATTAAGCTGGTATTTAGAAAGGTCGTCCTCCAGCAGAAACGGCACGGTCACTTGCGACAGGCTCGCCGCGCTATTCGCGCCACTGATCAGAAGGGAACTCATGCCGTCCGCTCGTTCTTTGAATAAAATAGCGTCGGCCGCATCGCGCGGACGTTGGGGGAATAAGGCGGCGACGCTCGGGATCGAGCGCATCATTGGCGACAACTTCATGCGACTCCACCGGGACGCAGCCTCGATTGTCGGGTGAACGATAAGCACGGCCCCCCGCCCCATGACGGCGGAGCCGAGGCTAAAGACATTGCCCAAAATCGTCTTGCCAATCTGCGCCGACGCCACGAGGCTGACGACTTCGGCATGGATCGTCTGGCCCGAGCGACCTCAAAACCTCGTCGAAATAGCCGAAAGCGCGCCGGTCATATGGCCCGGGTCGCGGCTCCCCGGGCCCGAAGACGATGTTCTCTTCAGCCCAACGCAAATAATCGATAGGCTCGAGCGGGCGAAAGGCCGCAGCAACAGCCTCGTGCGCCAAGCGCTCCGTATTAACGAGAAGCATTGGCTGCCCTGGTCATTGTTTCTCCTTAACGAGCTCAGGCGCCGCAGCCGCCTCCTCCGCCGCAACGCCTGCCAGCCGCGCCCTGGCGTCGCGCCAGACCTGCCGCAGCATGTGCAGGGCGTCCCTTTGCGGCATTGATGTTCCGGCGGCGATGGCGTCGGCGAACGAGGGCAGGCAACCCTCGAAGGCCGCGACCATGCGGGCGGCCATCGCCCCCAGGTCTTGGCGTGCGGACGCGGCTAAGACGTACTTGCCCGAGCGCTCGCCGGCCTCGGCCTCAGCCTTCGCGTTGACATGCTGTAGCTGACGCAAACGTTCAGCTTTGATCGCCGAATCGGTAGGATCAAGCGAAGCCGCGCCTCCGAGATTGGCTTTGCCGTTCGCGCCGAGCCGCTGCCCAATGTCCAGGCGGGCGTCCAACTGCGCCAGCGCGACAGCAACATTGATCCGCGCGTTTCGGCCCTCGCCGATCAGTGCGTCTCCATCGATCTGCCGTGACGCCAACATTTGCGACACGCGTCCGCGGGTCACGTTAATCATCGCAGCGAACTCGGCTTTAGTCGCGATTTCCATAGGAATAACTATACCTCTATTTAGTTTATCTATATAGGCTTAGCGAAGGTTGTAAGTCTGGTGCTATACAACCCTGGGGCGGCCCCTGCGCACGGGATTGGTTGCCTTCCGATGACCCTAGGCTGCATCGTGAGCCGACCACACGCGGGCGGAGTGTGGTGGGTTCCGGCCTCATTGTGGTCCGTATCCGCGCGCCGTTGTCGTTGACCCCAAACTTGCGCTGTCCTTGGGCTTCGAGCGCGGTCGATACCGAGCCATTCGCTCCTCGATCTCGCACCTAATTTCCTTTGGATCAGCGCCCGGACATTTTACCTGCACGCGTGCGACAATCTCCGACAGAGAGATCGACGGCGCGGTATTTCGCGTGAACCATCGCCACACGGAGTCCATCGCCCGGCGGTAGGCAAAATGGCCGGCGAGCATTTCATCGATCATTTTTCGCTTCTCCATTTCGCGGCGTGATTGCCGCAGTTTCACGCTTCGACAACCAGGACGTTGCCCCCGATCGCCGCTGCGACTTCGGCGAGGAGCGTGTTGCGGCCGGCGCGATATTCGTCCCATTCCTGGCCGGATAACCGCCGTGGCATGGCCGGGCGCCATTCGGCCTTGAGCTCGCGGGCGGGCCGGTAGGTCATCGCGCAGGTGAAGAGGCCGACGCGGAATGTGGTTTTCCATTCAGTCATCCGTTCGCTCTCTCTTTCTTGCTTACCGAAATCAACATAACCAATCCGTCCGGCGCAAAGCGGCGCGAAGCGGCGCATGAGCCGACTTGCGCCGGCGCAGAGCGGCGCGCATTACGTAGTAATGCGCCGCCTTGCGTCGCCTGGAGGTTTTGGGACGCGTCGCGGCTCATCTTCCGCATCCGGTTGTCCGGTATTGCTCCGTTTGGGTGAAAAGCCGAAGTCATGGGGTCCAAAAGATGGTTTGCGCGAGATCGGGCCCGACGTTGATCGAGCATAGGACGCCGCGTTCGAGGGCATCCTTGGTGCAACGGAGAAAGGCGTCCTTCTTCGCCTTGTGCGTTTCCCCAGGATACAAGCGGAAAAATTCCTCCCGAACAGCTTCCCGGTCGACGGCCTTGACTTCGGGCATGCCGGCCCCCGGGATCGTTGTTTTGCCCACGGAGCCCAGCGCCTCGAGGAGAGCGCGTCGGAAAATCGTTAGAGACTTCGACCATATCTTGCCCGCTTCTGTTTTCGGCGGCTCGATATGGTCCTCGGCCTTCCAGGAGACGGTGCACGTGAGGCCGTCGGCAGTTTGCGCCAGTTCGAAGGGAATGACGCGGCCGGTCGGGCCGGCGCGCAGTTTGGTTATGGCCAGGCGCCGATTGGTCGTCGCCCCCGTGGCCTGGTCGCGGTCGCCGAGACAGGCGAGGATAGCGTCGGCCGCGGCGCTTTTGGCTGACGAGCCACGCACGCCCGTGTCGACGAGTTTCCCATAATGGTCGATGAGAAGGACGAGGGCCTTCGCCTCGCGCGCCAAGATGGCGAGCATGGTCATGACCTTTTGCGTCTCTGCCGCGCTGTTCTCGTCGTCGAAGCCTGCCGCCGCCGATAACGTGTCGATTGCGATGAGGGCCAAGTCGCAATTGAAGTTTGCCAAGAGATGCTGCGCGGCCTGAGTTGCGAGCGCTTTCAGCCGCGCAAGGGCATCCTTGTCGGTCAGGCTGGGCACGGCCCCTGATTGGCGGGCGAAGGGCTGACGCTGCGTCGCGTCGCCCCCTCGGGCTTCAATAGCGGCATAGACGCGCCGCTCGATTTCCGTTTCGCCTTCGGCCGCGAACCACAGGACGCCGCCAGTCTTCTTGACGGGCCTGCCGGCGAAGTCGCCGCCAGCGATGACTCCGCCTGCGAGATCAGCGCCAACGAACGTTTTCGCCGCCCCGTACTGCCCGCCGAGGATGGCGGTTCCGGTCTCAGGAATTGTTTCGCCGACGAGGTAGGCTGGCGGTGTCGGCGGGGTGTCGCCATACCAGATCAAGCCCTCGCGCTCTTGGGGGCGGTCTCGCCTTTGGTGCTCGTCGATAGGCTCGCCGATCGGCGGTGCGCCATCGCTCGGCGGCTCACTGTGGGCGTTGCCCATAGTGCCATTGCCGTGAGGAGGCTGGCCGCTGGCGTCGGCTTCGTCGCACTCATCATCATCGCCGAGTACCTCGGGGAATGGCTTCAGCGGCTGGCGTCGGTCGCGTTCGGCGCGCCACGCGATCGCGGATTCGGTGAAGCCGCCGTCAGTCACGCGGCATCCCCGCCGTCGGAGAAAATCGTCTCAGGCGCGGGTTCGACTCCCGCGTTAACGCATGCCGCATATGCGTCGATCATCCGCCTGAGACGCTTGCACCGATAAGGCCGCCAGCGCCCGTCATAGACCCCGTAGTCACGCGCCAGCCTGGTCGCAATTTCGATCGTCGGGAGCCAAGGATAAGCGCGCTTCAAAGCGTGGGCGAGGCGCGCAGCGGGGACCTCGCTCGACCGAAGATCGCGGGACTTCAGCGCCGTTTCCGCTTGACCGTCAGGACGCTTTTTGTAGGAATTTTCAAGCTTTCTATCCCTGCCAGGGTGAGCGTTTGGCCGGGCGCGTGTCAGAAGCGCGGACCGGCCTTTTCGTTTACGCGGCTCCAGCGCGCGGCAGGTTTTCAAGGAAGTTCATAAGATCTGGCCGCAAGATGATGGTTTTCTTGCCAATTTTCCTTGCAGGAAGCGACCCGGTCTTGATTAGTTCGAAAAGGACCGACCGGCCGATGCCGGCGATGATCGCGGCCTCCTCAACTCGCAGCCCTTGAACCTCAAGAGGCTCCGAGGCGAACTTGCTAATACGTCCGTGCATCTGTCCGCCCTCGTGCGTCGCGAACTAAAATCGCGGGTTTGAGAAGATGCGGACAATAAAGATCAGCGGCGGATAGCCGGTCAACTGTCGAAACGGCTCATTCTTTAAGAAAGAGCCTTAACTATTCTTGAAAAAGGCTCACTCTTTAAGAATGATCCTCTTTTTTCTTGGGCGTTGTTTTGGGCCCCGCCGCTATGGCTCGTCGAAAGGTGCTCAGGCTATACCCCTTGGCGGCGTCCTTATAGCCCAGGCCTTTGCGGACTTTTTTCGCACACGCATCGCTGTCGGCGAGTTTGAATGGCCACACGTGGTTGAGGATATCCGACCGCAGCTTATCCAGCCGCAGGGCATTGCTTTCTGTCCTCGCTATTGCGCGAGGGCTTTTTCTCATGACGTAGGCGCGAAAAAGCGGCTGCACTATTTCCTTCGAAGTTGGACTCTCGTAATGCCAGTTTCCAATTGTAAACGCGTGCGTAAGCGCCCTCGACAGTGACGCAATGGCGGCGACGCGAGCGAGTTCGTCAGGGTGGCGTTCGATTGCGCGGAGCACCACGTTGACGTGGAGCTCGACGAGCTCTGCGGCGTAACGGAGCGGCTCGGCGTCGGCTTTCGGCACAATTGGCTCGCTTAGGTACGCTCGGCCAAGGTTTGACAAGGTGTTCGCCTGCACACGGGCCCAGTTGGGATCGGGCTTCTTCGGGCGCTGTTTCATAGGGTTCGCTCACGTGCCACTTCGATTGCGTTCGCCCATTCCTCCAAGCCCTCTCGCATCGCGTCCAGGCGCGACGATCGGTCATAGTGGCGGCCGAGCACATGGCGAGGAACGTGGCCCGCGATCCGCTCTGCAACGTTATCGTGGCCGAGTTCCATCAAGCCGCTTAAGCAAGTTCGGCGCAGATCGTGAGTTGACGCGCCAGCGATATCCAGCCGCGCGCAGGCTCGTGCGAAGGCGCGCGACAGGGATTCGGCGTGCATATGCTTCGCCCTCGTGGCTCCCTTCTCAGCCGGGAACACGAAGCCAACACCCTTCCCTGCCCCTTTCCTAAGCTCTTCCAGGATCTTGACGGCCTTCTTTGGCAGAGGCAGCGTGCGGAGCCCTGCCCTAGTCTTCGATGCTGTGACGGCTACGGTGGGCGTGTCGCCGTCCAGGTTGATAGCTCGCCATTCAAGGGAGCATGTTTCCAGCGCGCGGAACCCCATGCTCAGGGTGAGCAGTAGCGCGAGCCGGGTTGGCCGGCTCACCGGAACAGGCGACGGTTCGGCGAGAAGGGCCGCCGCAAGCCGCCCCAACTCGTTCACTTTAGGGTCGGGCCCGACCAGCACGCGCCCGTCAAACAAGATGCGGTCGCGCGGCGCTTCCTTGGCGGGCCGGGAGAGGCCCACTGTCGGGTCGGCGGCGCCGATGAGCCCCCAGCCTCTCGCCATCTTGAACATGCGCCTAGCGGCGGCCAAAAGCTTGTTGGCGTTGGTCCCGCGGGACCTCCCTTCACGTTTCAAGCGCGCGGCATAGTCCGCCGTCGCCTTTCCAAAATCGACTGGCTCCAAGTCGGACAACAGACGATCGCCGAGCGCTGGCGCCAGAACGCCGACGAGAAGATCGCGCTCGAGCTTAAGGGTCTTGACGGCGACTTGGCCGTTTCGCCGGACGAGGTATTCCTTGATCAGGTCATCAAGCGTCCCAAGCTTGACCACGCCGGAGCGCGCGCGCCGCTGTTCCAGCGTTGGGTCTTGACCCTCCCGAACAAGCGGCTTCATTTCCACAAGCTTGCGCCGCGCGTCGGCGACCGAGATCGTCGGGAAGCTCCCAATGCGAACCCGCCGCGGGTTGGCCTCGCCTTGCCTGCGGATGCGCGCTTGGAATGTCTTTATTCCGCTTGGCTCTAAACAGACTGAAAGACCGTCGCCGAGCGCTAACCATAGGCGCTCCTCGGGAGGGCGCACGTTGGAAAGAAAGGCCTGAATGCCTTTGTCCGTTTTTGGCAGGGCTCGCTCGACGACCATCTTTTGTGTCCCACGTGACACGCGGCGAGACACATATGTGCTGAACGGGCGTGTCTCGTTACGGACTATTGCGTATCACAGTGGACAGTTATGTGCAAGGGGCAACGAGACACGTCCCTTCTCTTATCCTCGCTATTTCAGCCGCTTGCCGTTGGAATTGCTGGCGATTTGGTTGGCGACTCCGGCAGGGCTCGAACCTGCGACCTGCCGCTTAGAAGGCGGCTGCTCTATCCAGCTGAGCTACGGAGCCGAACCAATGAGCCGACCCGGCCTTCATGTAACGCTTTAATGCGACCATGGAACAATACGGTTCGGCGCGAAATTGTCAGAATAGGACAAGATCTTGGGCGCGACCGGCTTCGGCTCCTCGACGCGAAAGGCGATGCCGCTGCGCTCGGCGTAGGCGATCGCCTCATCCTTGGTGTCGAACCTGAGCTTCACCTGCGAGCGCATGTCGGAGGAGCTCGTCCAGCCCATCAAGGGCTCGATCTCGCGCGGCTTTTCGGGCTCGTATTCGAGCAACCAATCGTCCTTCGACTGCACCGACTGCATGGCGCTGCGAGCCGGCTGGTAGATGCGCGCGGTCATGATGGCCCCAAGTCTTGTCCCAATTCGTGTGGTCGGGGCAGCAGGATTCGAACCTGCGACCTGAAGTACCCAAAACTTGAGAAACGAGTTTCCCCGTTCCTCCCCGTCGAAGAAATCTCATGGACTTCCTTGGCGTTTTGGTTACTTCTGGTTCCCGCTGCTACCCCTCGTTTCCGTTCCGGTGGTCACCAGGTGGTCACCCTCGGTTTGCATCCGTCTCCGCCCGGAGAACACATGGTCGCTCTTTTGACGAAATCGACGAGCCATCGGCTTACAAAGCGCACGGTTGATAACGCGCCTCCCCAATCTGTACGCTACGTTGTCTGGGACAGCGAATTAAAGGGTTTCGGCCTTCGTGTCGAGCCGAGCGGAGGTAAGACATTCTTTGTGCGCTACCGGCCAAAGGGCGCCGGCCGCACCGGCGCAAAGCGATTTATAAAGGTGGGCCGATACGGAGCTGTGACGCCCGAGGAGGCCCGAAATCGGGCCAAGACCATTCTGGGAGCGGTCGCAGCGGGTGGTGATCCCGCTGGCGATCAAATTAAGGCCTCTGAAGCAACAACGATGGCGGCTCTCGCTGAAAGATACCTCGACGAAGAGGTAACTCCCAAGCTCAAACCGGGGACTGCCACCCTCTATTCTCACTACCTACGAGACCTGGCCATTCCGGAAATCGGTAACCTCAAAGCGGATGCCATTACTCGCTCGGATATTTCGAAGCTGCACCTAAGTATCGGGCGAACGCGCCCAGTCGCGGCAAATCGGGTTCTTGCGACCTTGTCGGCGCTATTTGCCTATGGGGGCAAGCATTCCATCTTAACGGTAGGGTTCAATCCGGCCCGCGGTATAGACAAGTTTCGCGAAACCGCGCGGGACCGCTTTCTGACGCTGTCCGAGTTGGAGCGCCTGGGAGAAGCTTTAAACGAGGCCGAAACAACTGGTGTCCCGTGGAGAGTCGATGGGGTAAAGCCGACGGCTAAGCACATCGCGAAGGCCGAACGAATAACCCGGATGTCTCCATTCGCGGGGGCCGCTATCCGGCTGCTACTCTTCACTGGCTGCCGCCTGCGGGAGATTTTGGATCTGCGTTGGCCCAACGTAGATCTAGAGCGGGGAATGCTAAACCTTTTGGACAGCAAAACTGGCCGAAAGAGCATCATTCTAAACGCCCCTGCCCTCGCTGTAATCCGCGCGTTGCCGCGAATAAGCGAATACGTGATTCCTGGTCAGCCGCCGGACAAACCGAGATCGGACTTGAAGCGGCCCTGGGCCGTCGTTTGTCAAAGGGCCGGGCTCGAAGGCGCGAGGATTCACGACCTCCGGCATTCATTCGCGAGTATTGGCGTGGGCGCGGGTTATGGGCTACCAATTGTCGGCAAACTTCTTGGCCACGCCGATGCATCCTCGACGGCAAGGTATGCGCACCTGGATGCTGATCCCATTCGGCGCGCGTCAAATTCCATAGCTGCCAAAATCGAGGCTGCGATGAACGGAAAGGCGGCCGCCGTCGTTCGCAGGGATTAAGTAGATAGCTAGCCAGTGAAACTCGGATGGTGCCGAATTTTGGTTCGCTACCGTGGCGGAGGCAGGATTTGCGAAGTTGGATTGATTTGCCTGACGTTCCACCGGAACTCTTAGAGCAGGCATGCGACGATGATGACCGCGATACCATACTGAAACGGCAACGCCTGCTCCTTTCGTATTTCCGCGCGTCTACGGATACCAAAGAGGAAGCCGAGAAGCTAGCATTTGCACTTGCGGCAGTTATTTTTCGAGGATTCAGGCCGCGGAAAGCAGATCGCCCGCGGCCTCTGGGACGCCGTCCCGCAGTAAGACCTAAGTACGAAGTCGACTTTCTGGAACGGGTTGCGAGAGCCTACGACAGAAAAAAACGCAAGATCAAATGCCAAAGTACAATCTCCACCAAGCGCCTCTATGAAATAGTTCTGAAAGAGAACCCCAATTTTGGAGAGAAATTACAAGTAGGCGGACAGACTTTAAGTTTAGGGACGTTCAACAGATTACTGACAATTGGAAGGTCTGCCTGCAACTATCACGTGACTTGGTATAAAGATGCCTCCAGTAGTTTGTCAGAAAATGCCAAGAAATGGGGAGATCATCTAATCTTGTGTCTGCCAGGAAGAGCAATTCATAAGGGCATTCTCGAGTTCAGCGCGGAATCACAGTTGGCGTGTTCGGCGATTCTTGTCAGGGCAGACGCTCCTCGTTGATTGTCTGCCACCGACGCTCGCTCACAGCGCTCATGATCGCCAAGCAAAGTGCTGCTGGCGTTAAAATTGTGCTCACGGCCACCACGTCTCGGATCAATGTTTCACGCCTGCCCGAGCCAACATTAACTCGAAGGTTCGCAGCCTTGGTCATGCCGAATAGCTTGGTCCTGACGCTGCGCAGGTAGAATCAGCAGCAGTCGTCCAGCAGGAGCCGCCGGCCCTGCAAGGACTGTGAGGCTTATCGCCTTCGGCCATTAGCCCGACCGGCGAGCCGCGATCTCCGGCGCGCCGGCGATCAGGAACAGGAGATTCAAAAGCGTGAAGCATTAATTCGTTTTTCGTCGTGTGACTCTGAGGCACGGTTCGAGCGTCATCACCTTGACGGACGCCTAGCATGTCTCTCGATCAAGCGCCGCTGCGCCTTTTACGCCGCCGAGCGGCATCGCACTATCTGCAAAGTCGCTGGGCAATTCGCGCCGCTGAGCAGACGTTGGCCAAGTACGCCGTGAAGGGGTCTGGCCCTGAATTCCGGCTTTATTCCCGGGACGTCGTATACGATGCTGAGAAGTTGGATGAATGGGCCCGCTCGCGCTTATCGAAGCCTGTTCGTTCTACTTCGGAGACGCACCTTTCGACACCCTCAAGTCTTGGTGAGTGCCATTGCGCTCACAATCATCGAATACACGAAAGGGAAGCGCCCTGCGACTGCGGGTCCGGCTCCCCGGAAAGCGCGCGCGAAGATTGCGGCTCCAAGGCCTGTCTCCTCGCGTGCAAATGTGGCGCGGGGCCACCCTAACAAATTAGCGAACGGCTAGGTCGCAAGGCTCCCTGCCCGCAATCGAAGCCTCCGCCAAATCCAACCATCCCCAATGCAACGGGCTCGACATCGCGCGAACGGACAATCGTGTTCGCAATTCAGGAAGATAATCAAATGAGCAACGATACAAACTTTTACTCCGCGTCTGGCCGAAAACCCCTCCAGGGATCTGACATTTCGGAAATAAATCAATTCGCCAAGTTACATGTTCGCACAATCGTGAGCACATTGCTTCCTGGCGGCAAATTTATTGGTCAAGAATACATCGTCAAAAACCCCACGCGCCACGATCAACATGCAGGGAGCTTCAAGATTTGCGCCTCTGGGCCCAAGGTCGGCGTCTGGAGCGACTTCGCCTCGAACGCGAAGGGTGGGGACCTGATCGGCCTTGTCGCCTACGTGAAAGACCTCTCCCGCGCCGAAGCGGCTCGCTGGATTCGGACACGTTTCATGCCGCCGAAAAATACGGATCGCACCAGCGTGCCGGAATCTAACGGCAACCCTGCACGCTCAGACGCGCCTACTCCCGAAACGTCGGGCACGGTTCCGGCGCCGGACAGCGTCGGTTTCCCTAGGCTGCCGCCAGAAGGGGCGGAAGATCCGGCTCGTGCGCTGAAACGGATGAGCATCCGCATCCCGGATATGAGCTGGACGTACCGCACCGCCGAGGCGGCGACGGCCTTCCAGGTTTTGCGCTGGGATGAATCGGATGGCTCGAAGAAGATCCGCCCGTTCTCATGGGTTCAGTCCGCCGAGGGCGAAGGATGGGCGTTCCGGGCGTGGCCCGAGGGTCGCCCGCTGTACAACCTCGATAAGATCGTGGCGAACCCGGAAGCCCTGATTATCGTTTGCGAGGGCGAAAAGGCGGCCGATGCCGCCGAGAAGCTCTACGCGCACGCCTTTTCAAGGGGCGTCGTGGCAACAACCTGTTCCGGCGGCGCGGGAGCCTTCGCAAAGACTGATTGGTGGCCCTTGGCGAGGCGCATCGTCCTGGACTGGCCCGACGCGGATGAGCCCGGTGAGAAATACGCGCGCGACGTCGCAAAGTGCCTCGACGAAATCGGATGTGATGTTTCCATCGTCGACGCGATGGCGCTTGCTGCGAAGGATCCGACCGGCCCGACGAGGCAGGTGCCAAAGGGATGGGATGCGGCCGACGCCCTTTCAGAATGGAAGGACCCGAAGGCATTGCGCAAGGCGATCAACCGCGTGACCAAACGATACCACCGCGGTCCAGCGTATATCAGCTACGGCCCCTACAAAATGTCAGAGGACGGTTTAACATTCGAAGGAAAAGCCCCGGGCGGCGCGCCGATCCGCATCAGCGCTCCGTTCGAAGTACTCGGCGAGAGTCGAAATCCCGGCAGCTTCGAGTGGGGGAAGATGCTGCGCTTTCACGACGGCGACGGAAAGGTGCACCAGCGCATCGTTTCGAACGCCTTGATGCAAGGCGAACCCGCCATCCTATGCAGCCTACTCGCGAGCGAAGGTCTGACTATTCACCCTGATCACAAAAAGCAGCTCCTCTCTTACATCGCGGGCGTCAAGTCAAACCTGCGCGTGGCGGTTGTGACGCGCACGGGGTGGCACGAGATCGCTGGCGAGAAATATTTCATCTTGCCGGACGATACCATAGGCCCGAAGGGCGCGGAAGTCGTCGTTCTGGACGCAAGCGCGGTCGGCGCCTACGAGACGAAAGGCAGTCTCGAAGGCTGGAAGGCCGGCGTGGGACAGATGGTGGCGAATCATTTCCTGCCGACACTGCTAGTGTCGACTTCGCTGAGCGGCGTCGTTCTAGACCTCGTTGGGTATGACGGCGGCGGAATCCACATCTACGGGGGCTCGTCAATCGGGAAGACGACCTTGCTTCGGCTCGCGGCGTCGGTCTGGGGACGTGGGTCGTCCAAAGGCGGGTACATGCGAGGTTGGAGCACGACCAGAAACGGGCTGGAGGCTGCCGCCGCCTCCGCCTGCGATACCGTCCTCATCCTCGACGAGCTGAGCGCCCTGGAAGCCCACGAAGCTGGCCCCGCGATCTACGCGCTCGCGAACGGGATGGGAAAATCGCGGATGGCGCGGGACACTTCCCTGCGCGAAACCAAGCAATGGCGGTTGATGGTTTTGTCGAGCGGCGAGGTGGCGATGGCGACCAAGGTCGCTGAGGACAAACGTAGTAGGCTGCGGGCGGGACAAGCGGTCCGGATGCTGGACATCCTGGCGGATCGCGGCAAGGGGTTCGGGGTCTTCAGCAGCGCGGGGTTTTTTGCCCATGCTGGTGAGTTCGCCGACGCTTGCAAGGCGGAGGCGGAGGCGAACTATGGCACCCCGGGGCCCGAGTTTCTCCGCCGGCTTTTCCACTTCGGCCTGAAAAAAGCGGAAAAATGGCTCGGAGAACGTGTCGCGGCGTTCGTTAAGACTATGTGATCGGCCTCAGGTGGCCGGCTTGATTTCGGAAGGCCGAATCAAATCGGAATGCCTGAGCGTTCAAATACGTCGCGAGCCACGTCTTTCGCTTTCCACTTTGAGGCGACCCATCGTCGGCCGTCGAAGGAAGCGTAGCCGGAGAAGTCTCGGACGATTGCGCGTCTGGGTTTGAAATGGTCGCCAGCCTTGGCCGACGCCGGACTTCAACCGTGAACGAAAGAACACCGCGTGTTGTCCTCGCTTGCAGGCCCCTCGTTCACGACAGCCTGGTGTTCCGAGTCGCCTTGCCGATAAATAAATCTACGCTCCTTGGAATGTCCTGGTTGCCAGGAACCCGGAACGGCCCCAACAAGCGCCTAGAATGAACCTGCCGATTTTGACGCGGGCTTAAGGTAGATACGAACTTGTCGAGGTCCGCAGCATTCTGTTTGTGTCTCGTATCTTCCGTGCACTCCGTCACAAATTCGTGCACCACAAATATTGCTGCTAGGGCATCATGCTTCGTGGCGCTAAGGGCCGCTGCGGTGCCATACAGTAGTTGGTAACGCAACTCGCGACAATCTTCGGCGCACGTACCAAGAACGGCCGAGGTAAGAAGGCGGATTCGGTCAGGACTGTTGCTCAGTCTTGCTCGTTCACCCTTAGCAAACGCCGCGTTAGTGCGTTCGCCGTTATCGAATGCCTGGCCAACTTCTTGCCCAAATCTTTCATCCGCCTTCGCTTCAACGTAGATTGCCACTTTTCCACGTTTGCATGTCCCATGAATTAGGAGGTCACAATTTGGCGGTTCGCCTCTGAAAGAGTCGACGTGTACGACGGCTTCCGGCTCTCCGTCACACAGGTCGATCTTGCCGATTACAACTGACGATTCAAGGAGGGACGACAACTCGGCAGGAATCACAGGGAGACCATCAGCAGGAAACCACGCCTTCGCCAGCTCCTTGGCGCTCCGCCCATCCTTCCAATGTAGGTCTGGTCTCTTCGGCGGAGCGAAGTGAAACCAGTCGTCGACCGAATTTATAGTGTGGCCATTCTTTTTGATTTTCATTTTCGCCGTACCCGCGTGATTGGATCAGCTCTTTCTTTGATCGCTAGATCCATCTCCTCTTTTGCTCAATTTTCTGTCGGCCACTACAGCCTTTAGCCAAGCGCTCCCAGAGAGTATCCGTGACCTTGGGCGGCTTCCTATCGGAATGCCCGGCCGGCTTCGTCGGAATCCGCATAGCCATCGCCACCTGTCACGCCGCATCCCTAAGTGCGTCTGGGCCCACGCCGTCGTGGGGACTCAACAGCGTGAGCTGCTGGGCCAATTCCAGGTACCGACAATATGCATTGGCCAGTCGCATTTGTTCCGGTGTGCGACAATCCGCTTCGAACACTGTCGGCGAGGCGACGAGAACGCAGAGGCATTGGGCGCGGGAAGTGGCGACGTTGAGTCGGTTCAGACTGTAAAGAAATTCCATCCCGCGCGGCGCGTCTGCATGGCTTGAGGTGGTCATCGAGTAAATCACCACCGGCGCTTCCTGGCCCTGAAATTTGTCGACGGTTCCAATCCGCGCGCCCGCCAGTCGAGTCTGCAATTCGAAGACCTGGGCATTGTATGGCGCGATGATGACGATGTCGGCGAGTGTTAGAGGCAGTTCAAGTCCCCCTCGATTGATCCAGCTGGGATTCGAGGCGAGGAGGTCGTTGACGAGGCTCCGAACGACCTCCGCCTCTTCAGGTGTCGAGCTTTGATTGCCGGTGTGGGGGACCGGCAGATAACGCAAGCCTGCGCCGCGCAGCACGCTCGTTGACCGGACCTCCTGCAGTTCCAGTCCCGGACGAGGATGCAGCCGACCTTCGTAGAACATTTCCGACGTGAAAGCGCAGATCGTTGGGTGGAGACGCCAGGTCTCTTCCAAGAAGAGCCCGCGATCCTCGGGAATCGTTTGGTGACCACCCAGCATATGGTCGAGCGCGGACGGACGTATCCACGCCATCGGGATGAGTGCCCTGCGTAGGTTGATCGAGTTGTTGCGGATCGCCGAGCAGGACGACGGTCTTCGCCGCCTGGGATACTGCCAACACGTTCGCGAGCGACATCTGGGCCGCCTCGTCGACGAAGAGCACGTCGACCGCATCGAGGGCGTCAGGACGACTCCAAAACCAAGCGGTCCCGCCGGCGACTTGGCAATCGTCATGAAGAGCTGAAAGGCATGTCGCGTTCTCAGTGGTGAATTGCAGGCGAGGCTCGTCGGTGGCTTCTTCTGAGACCTTTTGGATGCAGATGAGATCGATGCCGCTTTCGTCCGCGGCTCGACAGACTTCATCCAGGAGGTTGCGGATAACCTTGTGGCTGTTGGCGGTCACGCCCACTCGGAGGCCGGCCTTCGCCATCTCAGCTATCATGCGAGCCCCGGTATAGGTCTTGCCGCTACCGGGCGGTCCTTGGATCGGCATCACCCCGCCATCGAGCGCGAGCGCCAATCGAAGCGCCGCAGCCAGGGTGGTTTCATTTTCGACGCTTAGTGACTGGCCACCGACCCGGGGCGTGTGCCGCAATAAGAGATCTCGCGCTGCTTGATAGGGTCCCTCGCCCTCGAGACCGTGGTCAGCAACATATTCGCCGATCCGCAGCAAGGCATCAGCGAGTACGGTGGTGTTGACGTCGTTGTGGGCGAAGAGTGCTTCGGGATGGAGGCCGGCGGAGTCGCGACGCTTCTTGATGTCCACCCAGCCGTCTCCGAACGATATGTCCTCGACACAGCCGAGCTTGGCGCCGCCGACCGCGCAGACATCCTCCCCGCCGCGAATCTCAGTCTCTTGCGGGCGAAAGCGATAGCGGTGCACTGGCGCTTTCGTCGTGCCGCCCACCGTCGCAACGAACTCCAGGCTGCCCAGCCCCGCGCGTTCATCAAGCAGATCTTCCGCAGGAAGGTCGCTCAGTCGAAAGTACTCCCACCATGACACCTTCTTTTCGCGACGGTGCCAGTCGAGACAATTGGCAAGAATCCAGCGCGCCTGCTGCTCAGCGGTCCGCGCCTCCGGATCGTCGGGCACGTCGACTGTGAGGCGTTCCACCAGTGCCGCGATTTGCGCCTGCCGTTCGCTCAGCGCTGGGGGAGGCTCGGCGTCTGACAGCGCGGGCCCCTCCACAGTCTCGCCCTCGGAGATAGCGGAGGCCCGCACGGATTCGAGCCAATCGCGCAGACGCCAAGTCGATCTGCAATCGTCGCGATTGTAAGCTTCGACGACGCGGCGTTCATCATCGCCAATGTCCGAGGCGTCGCCAAGCTCCAACAGCGTCTGCACTTGAGCCAGCGCTTGGTTGGCGTCGGGCAACGAGGCCTCGCGCACATAGCCGTACAAGGGCTCGAGGCGCTTAATCGAATAGCTTTCTACGCTTGCTCGCAAGCCTTGACGCACGACCGCGAACAGGTCCGCAAACCGCTTCTCCCGCAGCAATTGATCAACCTCGTCCTCACGCGTCGCGTAGCGCCCCATCAATCGCTTCAGCGCGGCGGGCTCATAGGGGGCGTAATGATAAATGTGCAAATCTGGGTGAAGGCTGAGGCGGTTGATCACGAAGTCGATGAATCGCTCAAAAGCTGCGCGTTCCTCCGCGCGCGAGAATGCCCAATCCGCCACGTAGCGTTCTTGCCCGTCTTCCCCTCTGAAGGAGTAACCGACCAGATATTCAAGCCCGCCGTCGCCAACGAATGGGTCGCCTTCAAAATCGAGAAATATGTCCCCTGGGCTGGGCTCACACAGCCTCGCCAGACCAAACCCCGGAATCGTCTCTAACCGTTCGAAGAGGATAACGCCTGCCGCCTTACCTTCCACCTGGATGCGCGCCTGTTCGCGGGCTCGCACCAGGGCGCTTGCAGATCCGCGACTTGGCTTGAACGTCAGGGGGATCGGCATCGCCGCCAGCGCGGTGCAGGTCGTGACCGCGTGTTCACCCAGTTCAGTGATCTGGATCTTGCTGATGCTCGCCACTAAACATAAGTGGTCGTCAGCGCGGCGCTTGGCGTCGCAGCGTTCCTCCCAGCGGCACACATCACAAAAAGGCTTTGGGTCTGGATAGATGTCGACGGTTTGGTCGAGCTTGACTGCCTGTTCGAGGCTTGCCCTGACGCGCCGATAAAAGGCGGCGAAATCGGCGACTTTAAAGGTCTGGGGGCGATATTCAGACCAGGGCGCGATCACGTGCAACAATTGCGGCGTCAGCCCCTGCGCCTTGCCGAGCAAGTCGCTGTACAAGCTCAACTGCAGAACGGTCCCGCCCTTAGTCTCTCTTGAGAGCTTTGTATCGACGACTTCGTATGACCAGTCGCCCAGCGAACTTGGAGTCTCAACTCGCAATAGGACGTCGGGGCGGCCTCCCCAATTGTCGGCGAGAAACGCGCCTTGCACGATCACTTGTCGCCCAACGCTCATCGCTTTCGCTGTGGCAGCAACGGCATCCTCGTTGAATTCCATGTCCGCAATGGTTTCGACCTCGAAGCCTGAACTGCGGAGGTGCTCGACGTAGCCCAGTTCGTGACGAAGTCCCCGCTCCCGCGCCAAGTCGAGGTGAGGGTCCCAAACTCTTGGCTTACGCAGAGCCCCTCTGGCGACTGCGAGGTCAAGTTCCGTCAGATTGCGACAGTTGAGGTGCCCGACGAGATCGGACGCACTGAGTTGGACGGTATCGCCCACCTTCAGCATTGAGCATGTCCCATCATAGCTGCCTCATTCGACGATTCCGTCTCCACAACTAGCGCGCAACAACGCTGCGGCGTTGGCAGCCCATGCATAGATCATCTACGCACTGCAGTTGTTGCGCTGCATCAATTTCCGGATTGCGTCGGAATTCGCAAAAGAGACGAGAGACTACCACTTTTGGCCAGCATCTTTCTCTGGACACCATCCCCCATGTCACTTAAAGGACAGGATCGCACCGTACCTTAGTTGATGCATTCTCCACCCTATGGTTTGGGGCGCCACTTCTGGACAGTGCATTTGTCAGTTCAGCGCTGACGCACCGAGCAATTGTTTTATCCGAGGGGGCAGCTGTGACGATCACCGGAGCGATTGAGGAGCATAGCGCTTATCAAGCAAACAGCGCGAAAGTTGATGCTATTGTTGCGGTCGTTGAAAGCCGCCCGTTCCTACGGGAATGCATTTGCCGCAGCATGCAAGCGGCGTTGTCCGCTACGGTCGCCACATATTCGACATTGGCGGAACTGGGAACGCAGCTCAACGGCGCGTCGGCCGATCTGGTCATCCTTTCCTTGTTGGAAGCAAGCAGCCAGGCGTGCGCGGACGCGTTGAGGGACCTGTCGGAATTTGCTTCAGGCCGTCCGGTCATCGCCCTTGCCTCCACAGATGACGTGGGCTTGGCTCGCGCCGCCATCGGTTATGGCGCGAAGGGATTCATTCCGGTGACGATGGGGTTTGAAATTGGCATTGAGGTGATGCGTTTCGTCCTAGCCGGCGGAACCTATGTCCCGCCCGACCATCTGCTCGCGCCAGACCGGGTTAGCCACCAAGCGCCGACGACTCTCTCACGACCCAATGTCCTCACCAGCCGAGAACTCGCAGTCGTGCGAGCGATTCAAAAAGGAAAATCGAACAAGGTCATCGCCCACGACTTGAATATGTGTTTAAGCACGGTGAAAGTCCACGTGCGCAATGTCATGAGGAAGATGAACGCGAAAAATCGGACTGACGTCGCGATGGTTGCGATGAAGGCGTAAACGCGCCGACGCACTCCACGTTCTAGCTCCGCAGGGCCCTCGACGGGCTGCCACTTCATGGACGACGAAGCCGGCGCGCCAGAGGATAGACTGAGGGCAAGCCCTGCGTCGTTGGGAGCGAATCGACATGGGGAATCCCCTGCATGGCGGCAGGACCTCAATGCCGGTCCGGGGCGCCCGCTACTCCGAGGAGCGCATGCGACGCGGGTTCTCTGACGCAGGCGCTGACGGCAGCGCCTTCATTTCGCGTTCGTCGATCCTTGCGCTCGCCTCCTCACCACGAAAGCTTCTGATGTGGTGATCCCCACCATCAGATCGTCCTCACGCCGAAGACGGCCGGAGTCGACGTGAGCCGCTGTGCAGAATCCTCAAGCGTCCCAACCTTGCCGCGCGGCCTACCTTGGTAGTTAATCTCGATCTTCTGCAAACTCGGGAAATAGGCTCGATCATTTCGGCGAAGACTGCTGACTTCTCGCTAAATGTGCCCGCGCCTCGCGGCATTATGGCTGGCACTACGTCGTCTGTCGGGCCGAAACTCGCCGCAGGTCCGTTCACGCGCCCCGCGTAACATCACACATTCCGGGCGGCACACGTCTCCATGTGGGCCTACGGGCGCTCATGGCGCCGCTTCCGCCTTAAGCGAGCCGGCCAGCCGCCTCGCGCCGGCGACAAGGGCGGCCATCTGGTCGTTGACCGTGTGGTCGGCGAGCACGCCGTAGCCATCGTTTCCGTAAACAAGCCTAACTGCGCCGACGCGATGGCCGTTCGCGTCATGGAACGTCAAACTCTCCTCGTCGTGCGAATGAAGCTGCGCCATGATGGGTCCGATGTCGCGCGAGCGCTCGACGATTAGAAGTCTCGCCGTCGCTGTGGCTGACGGTATAGCCGTGGAAGAAAAGCGCGTCGCTGACGAGCCTTTCAACAATGGCGCGCTCGATCTCGATGTGCCGGGCAACTCTGAATGACATTGGGTTCGGCCCTCTTCTCGCCGGTTTGGTCGCCGTCAAACGAGGTTGGCCCATGGCGACAGGAAGGGGAGGCGTTAAACCGGGCGGGTCTGTCTTGCTAAACTTCCACCGGGGGCTTTCCGGCGGCTAGCCAAGCTCGATCACCAATGTGTTAGGAGCCGGTTTGAAACCTTAGGACGGTAAAGTCGTTTCTATTGATGACCGACCACCCGATGTTTCTCGAATATGACTGGGCATCCGGCACGTACCACTCGCACCTTTGCGGTGCGTTCACGTTGATCGAGCACTCTTTCGAGACGCTGGCCGCCGCGCGCCACGCTTTGCGCCTTATCGGTCTGCGGATCGGAGCTAAGACCGATGCGCGCACATGGCGGATCGAACTCACGGAACCTGTCGCCGAGCGCGCTGACTTCTCCCGCCTCAGAAGTTGGGCCAACAGGAATCGCGCTTGATTACGGCCGCTTTGTAGGTTCGAGACGTGCGATAAGGCGGTCTTGATCCCACCGACATCCACACATTTGTCCGCACAACATCATGCCAGCAATATAATGAGAGATTATACGCATAAGGTGCGGGGGTAACACATTGGTCGGATTGTAAATGACCGACAGTGATAACAAATGTTCTATTGGACGCTCGATTTCATATGCCTCCTATGCGCTTGGCCTTCTGAACCCGATTGACGATTCATCGGTGACTCGGGAAGGAATTACTGATGTCATGCGAAAACATTATGAGGATAATTTTGGCTTCTATAGTGTTGGAAATGATCCAGACGAACTCGCGTTCCTCTGTTACATGAGATTGACCAGCGTGTCAAAAGTGTGCGTGCGCTGTGGTCAGAACGTTCATTTGCAACCCGATAGGAAGATATGCGAAGCGTGCTCAGAAGCTCTCGAATACGGTGCACCACCAAGTCTAGATCGGTATTAGTGGAAAGTATCATTATGTCAGTGCGAAAGGTTTTCTTGCTATCATATTGACAGACGTAAAGTTAGCTCCGCGCGTTCCCGTACGCCACCTGTTTGCATAGAGGGTGACGTACGGATCCTTCTCTCAAAGCTTCGCGCCCATTAGGCACGGTCCGGCGGAATTTGTTACGCACAAACCATAGAACGTCGCAAATAGCTGTGTCAGATGGCGAAATCGCCGCTGACCTTCTCGTCGTCGAGCACGTGCGACTTCTCGGCCGTCTCGCACATCTGTTGGACGGTGATCGAATCGAGATTGCCGAGAAAGGTTTCGCCCGCCCTGCGCACGGGAGGATCGATTACGCGCGCGAGGAGCACCGAGTGTGCGCCCATATCTTCCGGATCGGCCCTGCTCAGCGACATCGCGACGCGCACGATCTCGCCCAAGGTGATGCGTTGGCGCTCGCGCGCCAGCTCATAGCCCCCTCGCGGCCCGCGCACGCCCGTGAGGATCCTCGCGTGCACCAAGCCCTGGAGCAATGTCTCCAGGTGCCGTGCAGGCAACTTATGACGCGCAGCCAAGGCTTTGGCGGCAACGGGAGCCTTGGCGCAGTGCAACGCGACATCGACAACGGCGGCAATGGCGAGAACGCTGCGTCGCGATAACAAATTCATATCCTACCTCCTACGATGACTCGGCGGCTCGTCTAGAGCCGCGCACGATCCCAGAGGATTGCACCGACCGTTAATGAGGTTGCAATTACCATAATTGTGGTGTTGGCGGAGGCTCGTTGTAGGGCCCAACCCGCGCGAGCGTGAATTGAGGCACAATCGTCCTCCCACCTCGCCCTCTCCTCAGTCGCTATAGCCGTCCCCCCATGTCCAGTCGTGGGCGCGATGGAGCGGAGCCCCGGGGCCTTCTGGGGTCTGGACGAAGGTGGCCTCCCGGGCGTGCAGGCGTGTAGCGTCCTTCTGAGAGGTCCTGTAGGCGGCCATGTAGGCTCTTCGGGCCTCACGATTGGCGGCCCTGTAGGCGGCCTCCCGGGCGCGGGCCTTCTCTACGTTCGCCGCACGCCACCTGCGGCTCTGCTCGCGGCCCTTCTGGGGGTTCGCCTCACGCCACTTACGGTTCGCCTCGCGGGCCTTCTCGGGGTTGGCCTCACGCCACTTACGGTTCGCCTCGCGGGCCTTCTCAAGGTTGGCCTCGCGCCACCTATGGTCCGCCTCGCGCTGCTTCTCAGGGTCCTTGTAGGGCATCGTTGGCGTCTTCTGGAGTTGATTGGGATTGAGCAGGAGGGCCAAGAGAGGATTCCGGGGCTGGCCGCTCGCAACGGTCGCGCTCTATGGCCCGGACGATACCATGGCGACCAAACTCACGGTCGGCATTTTGCCGGGCGAGGACGCCGAGGCGAATGACCTTCGACGCTGACTTTCGAAGGACCAGACCGCCATCCGCGACGACATCCGGGTGGCGGAAGAACTGCTGGCGTTCATCGCCCAGGCCGGAGCCAAGTCGGTTGTCATGGCGGAGGGGATTATCGGCTGCCCCATGAAGAAGGCATCGACTACGAGGGTGCCACCTGTCCGACTTGTCCGTTCTGGGCAGGACGCGAGCGCTGGACCGGCAAGCGCCCGCACTAAGGAGAATCCCCATCTGGCGAAGGTCGAGCCGTTCAAGACGGTGCTGACCGGCGACTTCGAGAAGCTCGCGAAGCTCTCGCTGCGCACGCTGGAAGTGATCGGGCCGCGACGGCTCACTGGAAAGGATGTGGGTGCGTTCCAGACCGGCGTGAAGTCCTGGCTTGATTCCGCCAAGCGCCCGCGCTGGAATTGGCTCTACACCGCGCCGACCAGCCGACGCAGAGATCCTGCCGGCCCGGACTGCAGCGACGAGGGCACCCTCGTCGATCAGAGCGCCACCTGACACGTCGATCAGAGGGCCACCTAACACGCTGCTGTGGACGGCCGGATCGCGCAAGAGCGAGTCTTCGCTAAGAGCCACCATCCTCCCCTCCTTCTCGCCCCTAGCAACGATGATCGGGGGTTCGTGACAATGGTTGTGCTGATCGTTCTCGGCGGTCTTCCAGGCAGCGGGAAGTCGTCAATCGCACGCGAGCTGGCGAGAGAGACCGGAGCCATGTGGCTAAGGATCGATTTCATCGAACAGGCGATCGCGAATCCGCAGTTCGCCCCGATCAATTGATCGACGCAGGTTATCGCGTAGCCTACGGCATAGCCGAGGACAATCTCCGCCTAGGCAGCAACGTGATCGGCGACTTCTGAATGACTGCGGACATTGAGTAGATTCCGAGCCTCCCGCCACGCCCATCGCCGCTGCTAGGGAAGCAAGCGGTGCCTATCTTGGCGCAATAAGAAAGGACACGCCATGGACAAAACCATCATCGGATTGCTGAGCGGCGCCTCGGCGCTCGCTCTAATTGGCGGCGCTCAGGCCGCGCCGGCCCCCACAGGGCGCGCCGTCCAACCCGCAAGCTCGTTCGCCGAGCTACTGGACCCAATTCCTGACGCGGTTGAACTTCTCGACGCGGACAACCAGCGCGCGGCTTCAGATGCCGAGACCGTTGAGCGTCCGATGAAACTCGCACAGTATTCTCATCATCATCACCATCACAACTACCATCATCACCATTACCATCACCACCACCACAACCACCACCATTATTGATGGGAGGCCGCGCGCGATACGCATCTGATTGAGCCGCTGGTCACCCAAACGAATTGCTCATGTGGATGCCGGTGAGCGGCTGCACGCGCCTGCCTTCCCATCGTACCTTGTTTGCCGGATATCACGCGGCGGCCAATCTTGTCGGTAATCCGCTCCTCGGGCACTAACGCCAGCTTGTCGAAGCCCTCGATAATCGGCATCCCTTTTTCCTCCCTTTTCGTACGCCCGTTGAGGAAGACAGCCCGGCAGCGGATTACGGTCTCGTCGCCACTTCCCGCCGAACTTCCCGGGCCGGCTTATCGTCCCGCAGTCCGACGAAGACAGTGTGGCGAAGCAGTGGCTCGTCGGTCCATGTGCCTCGTCGCCGCTCTGGTCCTTGTGATCGTTGGCTGCGGCCGGCATCGCTGGCTCGCCGTCTACCGCTTTAGAGGTTCACCCAAAAGGTAGGCTGACGGCGGCGGGCCGCCGCTTGTACAGTCACGTTTATGCAGTTTGTTTTTTTGGGCCATTGATCTGCGCCGAGACGCCATTTTGCCTGAGGAGCGCTTAATTCCACTTGCATCTGCTGCGATTTGCCCCATCCCTGCGCATTCGACACGGACAGTCGCTCAGCGACGGGCTTGCACGGCAACCAAACCAGGACCATCGAATGACCGCCGAAATTCGTTTCCCCCACATTTATGCGCTGCTTAAGGCGGCCGGTCACGATCCGGCGAAGGCCGCTGAAATCCTGCTCGATGCGCAACGCAAGGACGCTCACGCGCGCATTTGGATCAGGACCATTGCCGCGTCGCGGCGGTCCGTCCTGCCCGCATCATTTCAGATAAGGCACGCTCTCCATTGACCCGGCTTTGGCGAATCGCCGTGACGCGCGCAGAGGGCGTGCGCTTTGTGCGCCTGTTCCTAACGTCGGCATAGGAGTACGCGACTTACCGCGCATCCCGAGCGCGGCCTCGAGGTTCGCCAGGACAGTCGCCTTATCGAAAAACGCCCGATATAGGTCCGAGCATATCTCCAGGTCCGTCGCGCCGTCTGCGGGCGTTTTCACGCTCCGGAGCACGTCGTAGGTCAGCGAAACCAGCCTTGAGCGCCGCCCATACTCGTCGCTATTCCAAGGGTCCACAACACTCTCCCGCTTGCAAAAGGCGGAGTTAGAAAGATTCTCACGGTCACCCGCCACCCGATATGTTTGCCGGGCACATTTTGTCATATCACAATTGTGACATTTACAGCAATGCTTGCTGTATTAGCTTTGCATCACACGGCGAAATAATCAGATAAAATCTTTGCGTCTAAGCGCGTTTTGTGTGCAACCAAACGGTTGTACTAATAACGCTAGATGCTCATTTTTTCTGGAAGTTCAGCGGTTGTACTGATCGCCGGCCCAGGTGGCCGGTTGAGGCCGCTAACTGGCGAGCAGCGCGTGCAATTTGGCCTTCGCCAGCGACCTTTCAGCCTCCGGAACGGGTCGACGGGTGGGGCGTGATTTTTGGCTTGGCGACCTCCGCTTTTGGCGCGTCAGGCAAAGGAGATTCCTTAAATCTGACGCTCCACCTCTTTTTTTGACAGCGCAATGGCATTTGTGGTCCGCCGCGCGGGGCCGCCGTCGCAACCGACCGGCCATTAAGGCAATGGAGAGGCCGGGACTGCTTAGGGGGAGACACTCCCGGCCATCGAACCTCCCAGAAAGATGTGGGCCTCCTAGGCTTCTCCGTGTCCGATTGGAGCACAATACAGCAATTGTGACAGTGGCGCCGCTGGAAAGACATACGTACTTGGCGCAGTCTGCTTGCTTTTATGACAGAAAACTTGACATGGCGACCGCACTATTGCGCACCGTGATTATCGCGGTCCCTATCCTTTGGATCTTCGCCGCCCTAGCAGACCCTAACTTTGCATCTTGCGGTTGTTAAAATAAATCGTGACAAATTGACCTAGTCGCTTATGTCAATAAGCAATGGACGAAGATCGTGACCTGTTGCTCGCGTTCCGGGCAAAGAGCGAGAGATGGGCTGACCGCGCCCGCGCGGAAGCTAAGGCGGTTCGTTTGGCGCTGGCCGAAGGAAGCGAGGGCGCTGTCGCTGCTGCGGCGGCTTCTCGCCGTCTATTCCGCATCGTTGCGTTTATACGGGCGGCAAACTCCCGTACGATTGATGCTCTTCCGGCAATGATCAAACAGGATGGCGTTAATCCCGACGATGCCGATCAGTTTCAGGCCGTGGCGGACGAAATTATTGCTGTGAACGGTGAGATGTCCGCCCTGCTTCTGGCAAACACTGCATCTCTTCGAGCCGCTATGAAGCGCGACCGACGATGAGTTCGCGGCCTTAGTATCTCCACCTTGGCCCATCAGCTTCGAGGCAGCGCAGTCCACCAGAAGAACAGTGAGGAAAACAGCGCCCTAAACGTGTGGGTAGCTAGCTATGCCACAGCTAAAGGGTGGACGATAACGTTCCCTTATAGGGCAATGCTGAAGAATAGCGGCCCTATAGACCTCGCCCTTGGCTGTTGAGGCGCAGTCTAAGAGCCTTGGCTGAAGGCTCCCCAGCTCCCTGTTAAATCACCACATTGCACCGTGCACCGCTAGCAATCAGCTTGCTAGACATGGATAATAGCACGTAACATATTGATATTATTGTCGCATTCTGTGACGTAATTGTCTCCACTAGGCAAATCTCAGAATAGCGCGAGTTCGATCTTCAAAACTAAACCTCATGTGGGGTTACACGAGGTTCTAGGGCGCGTCAGTAATCAATGACGCGAGCGGGACGCTTCATGTCCGCGAGCGCCTCCGTTAGCAGCTAAACGAACTACCCTTTTCGGTGGTTCCATTGAACCATGAATTGTGGTTTCGACCTGTTTCTGCTCAACAACCCAGGCGTGATGGTCCCCGAAAATGCGTCAAATTTGAAAATCCTTTTGATGAAACAACAGAACAAACGTAGACTTACTACGTTTAAGCGCAAATCCAGCGGCAAGCGCGAAACTTCCAATCGCTGGGCAGTCAGGAGGAAACCATGATTCCGCGTCTTATTACGAGCAGCGTTCTCGCCGCCATTGCAGGTGCCGCGATGGCGCTCGCCGTACCGTCCAGCCCGTCTTTCGCATTCACTTTATCATCGCCATCTGTCACCGAGCAGGGCTTCAAGACCGACCTTCAGGAAATTTACTATTACCGGCGTTATTACTACCAACCCTATTACCATCCTTATTATCACCACTATTATCATCATTATTACTATCATCCTTACTACCATCACTACTATCGTCCGTATTACTACCATTACTATCATCCATATTACTAACATCCCTACTACTACCACCGCTATTATTACCCATTATACTAACATCACTGGCGCGGCTGCTGGTGGACCGGCTACGGACGCGTGCGCCGTTTGACCGCAGCCGTGGAGCCCGCACTTGGACGACGTACCGCTCGGTCGTCAGAAGGAGCGACCCCCCGCCGCCAGTCGCGGTCGGCATCGCTGCCGATGGGCCACCAGCCGCAACCGATGTTGCATCGCCCATCCATCTGCGGAGGTACCGCCGGTGGGGTCGGAGATTTTGCCCCGGCGAGTGCTCGCCACCCTGCTCCTCCAACCGCACCTGACGCTCCCCGTGGCCACCTGCAGGGGGTGGCGGACGCTGCGGGTCACAAAGGGCTTTTCATGCCCCTCGCTGATTCGATACCTTGGGAAGCGCAATCGTCCTTCGCATGGCGGATGCGGGTATTCGCGGGGATAGCGGCGATCCAGGAGTTGGCGATGCTGAGGGACGACAGCGGGAACGGTGGAGGTCGCCCGAGCTCGCCTCGGAATGTCCTCGGCGGCCGGCTCGACGTCTGCTCGATGGAGCCCAAGACGGGGTTCTTTCGTGACGGTTGCTGCAACACCAATGGAGAAGACATCGGCAGCCACACGGTCTGCACCGTCATGACTGCCGAGTTTCTCGAGTTTTCCAATTCTCGCGGCAATGATCTTTCGACGCCGATGCCCCAATTCGGCTTTCCCGGCCTCAGGCCCGGCGACCGCTGGTGCTTGTGTGCGCCCCGCTGGCGCGAAGCACTGGAGGCGGGCTGCGCGCCCCGCGTGGTCTTGCGGGCTACTCACGAAGGCGCGCTCGACCACTGCTCGCTCGCCGATCTCAAGCGTTTCGCCCTGGACCTCGCCTGAGCTCGACCATCGCACCCGGCGCGCGCATACCCATAGAGGCGCGAGAGGGGATGAACTTGGTGGCGGGTCGTCGAGCCAAGCGCCGCGGGGTCCACGACCATCTGCCGACGGCTGGCGTCCAGCAAGCTTGCAGAGCGAGCCGACGGTATCTAATTGAAACACATGAGCGACGTAGTCGAAGTGAGGTTGATTGAGGCTTTGAAGAGCGTGGACGCGCACGGAGACGTCGCGCCCGCCCATGTCCACGATCCGATCACAATGCTGCTCCGGGAAAACGCAATCCAAGCTAACTTGATGCGCTGGGACGATGTGAGAGGTCGCTACGTGCTGACCGGCACGGGCCGCCGGCGAACTGTCGAGGGTAGTCGCGAACCTGGCACGGTAGTGTCGTTCAGAAAACGCGGTATCGTTGGCAGCGGTCCGCTGCATCGGAAATCCGCTAACACCAATCTCAAGGAATAGTCCTTCGCGCGGTTGGATCTCACTCCATGGACGGCCGAAGCTGCTCGGCCGCTTGAACGGAACCATTGTCATCTACGGGGCGACCGGGTACACCGGCAAGCTGATCGCGAAATCGACCGTCCGCTCGGGATAGAACGCACCCGATCTCAGGCTGCTTCCTGAACTCCGGCTCTGGCGCAATCTCCCCGCTGCGCCTACTGCCGGTTCCGGTCGACACCCGAACGGTCACGGGGCGCGCCTGCCTTTTCCGGCTGCGGTGCGAACGAGTTTAAGCGTCTGCGCGCCAGTTTGTCTTAACGTGGGATCGCGCACGCTAATTTTCGCCGGATTAACCCCTCGGTCACCTTTTGCCGTCTACCTGTCAGCCCTCTTTGAAAGAGGGGTGACCACAATGACAGAGACGGCAGCTATCCCCGGCGAGCGCATTTGCTCCTTCATCGAACGCGTTGAGCACATCGATGAAGAGCTCAAGGCGCTGGCTGAATGAAGGGAAGAAGGAAGTCTTCTCGGAAGCCAAGGGAGAGGGCTTCGACGTCAAAGTGCTTAAGGAAATTCTTCGTCCGCGCAAGCAGGACAAGGGTACTCCTTCGGCGAGGGCCGCCTAGCGAAAGCGGGGCGAGCGGCGATAGTGCGACGATGTGGACGCGTCGATCGTGTCCACTAATCGATAATGGACACTATCGCAGATGTCTGACACCGGGGTGCAAGGCGCGAATGGCGGCGAGCGCCGGCGACGGACGTGGTCGGCTGATCAGAAGCAACGGATCATCGCGGAGAGCTTTGCGCCCGGCGCATCCGTTGCGGAGGTGGCGCGCGGTTATGGCCTGAACGCCAATATTCTGTTCACCTGGCGACGGCGAGAACGGGCCGTCAATGACGTCGGCAAGACAGTGAACATTGTGCCGGTGAGGGTCGTGGAGGCTACGCCGACTGCGACCGCCACAGCTCCGGCCTCGATAGGTCGGATGGAGATCATGCTTGTCGGGGGCGAGCGGATCCTTGTCGGGGCGGACGTCGACGCGACGGCGCTGGCCCGGATCGTCAAGGCGCTCGGGCGGCGATGATTCCGATCCCGAGTGGGGCGCGCGTGTGGCTAGTGACCGGCCACACCGATATGCGCAAAGGATTTGACGGTCTGGCGCTGATCGTCCAAGAAACATTGAGGCGCGATCCGCATTCCGGCCATCTCTTCGTTTTTCGCGGCCGCCGCGAGTTTCTGATCAAGTGTCTTTGGAGCGACGGCCAGGGCTTATGCCTGTTCTCAAAGCGATTGGAGCGCGGGCGATTCCTATGGCCATCGTTGGCTGACGGAACGGTGACGATCTCGACGGCCCAGCTTTCCTATCTGCTGTCGGGCATCGATTGGCGCATGCCGCAAGAGACATGGCGTCCGACGGCGGTCGGATAGGAGAAAAATCGGCTGAAGAAACGCAAAAAGGGGCGCCTCAAACGGCCGATTTTGTGATTCCATGTGATTCGTGGACGCCGATCTTTCCTCGCTTCCGGACGACATCGACGCGTTAAAAGCGGCGCTGATTGCGGCGCGGACCGAAGCTGCGGTGGAGAAGGCGTGCGCCGTCGCGGCCGTCGCTGAACTGGCGCAGGGTCGCGCGCTGATCGCGCATCTCAATCTTGAGATCGAAAAGCTGCGGCGCACGATTTACGGACCTCGCTCCGAGCGCACGGCGCGGCTACTCGACCAATTGGAGCTTCAGCTCGAGGAGGCAGAGGCCAACGCGGCGGAAGATGAACTCGCCGCCGAACATACGAAGCCCTCCACCACGCTCAGATCCTTCGCGCGCAAGCGGCCGGCGCGAAAACCGTTCCCGGATCATCTGCCGCGTGCGCGCGTGGTGATCCCAGCGCCGCAGAGCTGCCTTGCTGCGGCTCGGCCAAGCTGTCGAAGCTCGGCGAGGACATCACGGAGACGCTCGAGGTTGTCCCGCGTCAATGGAAGGTGATCCAGACCGTGCGCGAGCGCTTCTCATGCCGCGAATGCGAGACCATCACCCAGCCGCCGGCGCCCTTCCATGTGACGCCGCGAGGGTTCGCTGGCCCCAATCTGCTGGCGATGATCCTGTTCGAGAAGTTTGGTCAACATCAGCCGCTCAATCGCCAGAGCGAGCGCTACGCCCGAGAAGGCGTGGATCTTAGCCTATCGACGCTCGCTGACCAGGTCGGCGCCTGCGCCGCCGCCTTGCGGCCCCTGCACAGGTTGATCGAACGCCACGTTCTGTCGGCTGAGCGCCTACACGGCGATGACACCACCATTCCGATCCTGGCGAAAGGCAAGACCGAAACTGGCCGCGTCTGGACTTACGTCCGCGACGACAGGCCGTTCGGCGGCAAGGACCCGCCGGCGGCGTTGTTCTACGCCTCGCGCGATCGCCGCGGCGAGCATCCTGAGTGTCATCTGACGAACTGGAGCGGCGTCCTCCAGGCCGACGCTTTCAGCGGCTACGCCAGACTTTATCCGCCCGATCGGAAACCGGGCCCGATCGTCGAAGCGCTATGTTGGAGCCACGCCAGACGCAAGTTCTTCGAACTCGCCGACATCGCCGCCAACGCGAGGCGGGGTAAGAACGCCGCGCCGATCTCGCCGATCGCGCTGGAGGCGGTCAAACGCATCGACGCCATCTTCGAGATCGAGCGCGAGATCAACGGCGTCACGGCCGAGGCGCGGCTCGCTGCGCGCCGCTCAAGGAGCGCGGCGCTCGTCGCCGCGCTCGAAGAGTGGACGCGCTCTGAACGCGCCAAGCTCTCCCGGCACAATGCCGTCGCCAAGGCCATCGATTACATGCTCACGCGCTGGCCGCCCTTCGTGCGGTTCCTCGAAGACGGACGCATCTGCTTGACGAACAATGCGGCGGAACGAGCGCTGCGCGGCCTGGCCTTGGGCCGAAAATCATGGCTCTTCGCCGGCTCAGAGCGCGGGGCTGAGCGCGCCGCGATCATGTACACGCTGATTTCAGACCGCAAGGCTCAACGACATCGATCCGCAGGCTTGGCTCGCCGACACTCTTTCCAAGATCGCCGACACGCCGCAGACCCGGCTCGGCAAACTCCTACCTTGGAACTGGATGTCCGACCGCCGCTCGCGCGCCGCCGCGTAACCGCGGCCCTCCCCGGAGGGTTACGGACAAGGACGAGCGCGACGAGCAGGAGTCGCTGCTTGACCTGTATCTCCGCGCCATGGAGAGCCCGGGCGCATCGCAAGCGCAGGCAGCTTAGACCCACTCTTCCCGATGACACAATCGTCCAAGACGAACTGGCGCTGCGGACTTTAATTGCCGCGAAAGCGGATCCGCGCTGAGTACCTCGCACGCCCCGTATTGCAGGACTTGGGCGAGCGCGGCGTTGTGCCAGGGCGGATTTACGCAGGCTCGTGGAAAAACGCCAAGCACAAAACGCCAGCGGGTCAAAGGGCGCGGCGAATATGCCGGACCGATCCGTGGCAAGCCGGTCAACGAGGGCACGATCAGCGACGTGGTTGGGGTGCTGCGACCGACGGCTACGAGAACGAGACCAACGAGTCCGGCGAGCGCCAATGTGTGGCTGGACCACGCCGCGGTTAGCAGCGTGAGGGCCATGCGCGGGCACGGCCATTTTGCGGCGGGCGTCTGAAAGCGCCGTCTAAGGGACTAGCGGACGGTCTCGAATTGTCGAGAATTTACCGGTCCGCGTTCCTCCAATTGGTCGCGAACCACGTCAGCCCGATTTCGCAGATCAATCCAAGGCGAGAGAGCGCTGCGGACTCTCGACATCAACTCGATGCGCCCACCCCAAATATGAATATGCGGGGCGCAACGATCCTCGTCTATTGCTGCCGTTCCGTATTGGCGGAGGTACTCGGCGAAATTGACTGCGGATTCCTCAACATTCAACAGTGTCTCGGCCGGCATACCTTCCGCGTAAATCACGTCATGGCTTTCGAGCTTGATATGGAAGAACTCCAATTCGTCGTATTCCCGCGCCTCATAGCGGGTGATGGTCGTGCCGTTGATTAGCACCTCCGCAGGCACCAATACGCCATCAATCAACAGGGAGTGTCCCCTCGTCACATAGAGATCGGCATGGGGGACATTGGGAGCGAGAGCGGAGCGGGCGATGCGAACCGGCAGGGCGTCCTTGACCCAAGGCTTTGACGGATCGCTCCTCTTGATTGGATAGCGCCCGATCCATTGGATGGGCCGCAAGCCGCCAAACATTGTCGGCAGCGATTCGCCAATCGCGAGGTCTTCGATTTTCCTGTCGCCACTTACAGTTCTGATCGTCGTACCCTTCAGGAAGCAGTTGGTAGCGTTTCCTTTCGCGCAACCGTTTCCGACGAGTTTACCGTTGTTTCCGCAATTTGCAGAAGCTGGATCCGTTTTCGATACGCTACCGAGCGCTGCGAATGCGAGAATAGCGCCCATCTTCATGGTGTTGCGGCGAGTGCGCTGCGCGCCCGGATTTTCTTGAACGTTCGTCACGTTTCGGCCCCTTACTTGGCTCAGAGGACGCCGGTTTTACCGTTCCTGTCAAGGATTAATCGGTGCGATACCCATAGGTATTACTTGGTATTACTCCCTTAGCGCGTCCCAGTGAGACACAGTCCGGATCGCTGGAACCATTTGCGCGAGACGTGAATTGACGTGCGGTCGCCCCCATGGAAGTCTTTTGATTAGCGGGGCGGCGCGAAGGGCGGCCGCGTGGGTATTGTTCGGAAATACGCATTCGGTTTAGGGTTGTCGCTCGCGGTCATCTATGCCTATGCGCCGCTAAGTCTCCAAGATTTCGCCAAGCCTCGATGGCTCGATGACATCAGCGTTATTGTGAAGAGGTCTCTGGCACCCGCAAAGCCAGTAGTGCGCGTTGACCCAATCGCCGCAGCGAATGTCGACGAGGATTTGGACTATCGAATTGCCCTACGGATGAAGTCGACCGAAGGATGGCGCTCGTTCTTGGCCATTCATCCGGCTGGCCCGCATGCGCAATCTGCACGCGCCGCGCTCGACAAACTGGCTCCGGCGGAAAAGCCTCCCGCGCCGGCGGCCGCCCAGGCCTCGAATGGCGGCTCGTCGTACACGAAAACTCCGAGCGAGCTCGCCTCTCCGGACCGGCCTTCATCACGGTCCGAAATCGCCTCCGATGAAATCTGCAAACGCGACGAGGATCGTCTCCAGCGATTGCCCAACAACCCAACAAGCGACGAAGCGACGCGTTTCCTGACTGAGTTACGCTGCGAGAACTTGCGCCCAGAGCTATTCCGGCTAACGGAACGTCTGGACTACGAACCTCCTAGCACCGGCGTTGCCGCTCAAAGTCATCCTTCAAATGTCGCTGAAGCTGGGGTCGCACGGCGAGCGACTGAACCTCAGAATAGGACGCACTGGCGCGTCGCTTCGCGCAGCCTTCAGCCGAGACGACGCGCGAACCGGTGGATGGCCCCTAGCTTACCGCCGATTCTCTTGGCGCTTTTCGGCGAGACGCCTAGGAACTCGACCGCTTTCCGTAGAACCCGAGCCAATGCCGGACCGAGCGGCGGCGGACGCGGCGGATGAGTGGCGGCAGCATCGGAGCCCCGGCCATCACGTCTCGTCGTCCTTATTACGCCTGAAGCAGAGTGTCGCACCCTGATCGCACCTTTGGTTTGCAGGCGCGGAAAGCGGGAGCGGGTGCGATGCTCGTTGCTTGTCGGCTGGCCGGTCTGTCCGCGCTTGAGACGTATCATGCAGGGGTCAGAGCGCGCACGCAATTCGGGCCGACGTCAGGGGCATAGTGGGCAATGGCGGAAACACCTCCGCCCGCATTGGTCGACCGGCGGACGGTAGTGAGCGGGGAACGAAGCGCGGTTCCCGCCGAGTGGTAAGCTCACCCGGCGCCGCTTCCGCGCTCACTGGGCGGACTCAGAACGGCTTTCCGGGCTCTCACGGCCATCCAGCCTACCGCCGACGCCGATATGGGCGTCCTGCGCGCTGACCGCAGACCCGGACCCATGCGGCAGGGTATGACGGGCGGGAGCGATAACCAAGGGACAGGTGTACGACATCTCGTACACTTGGTCGAACCGACGAAGGATGATGCCCAAACCGCGTCATCGTGCGGCTAGCAGCGGGCGAGATGATGCCGAACCACATCGCGATACTTAGTTCCTTGCTTGTGGGACTCGCAGCGACCTTGGGCACGATAGTCATTCATGGCTTCGTGGTTCACACCATCGTCATGACTTTGCGGAGCAATCTGCAGCGCGGCGTGCTTGGCGTGCGGATTTGGGTGAACATGACGTTCATAGTAAGCGCAACGCTGCTTGCGCTCATGGGGCATCTCGTGGAGATCGCGCTTTGGGCGTTCGCGCTCGATATATGCGGCGCGGTCGCCGATATCAGCGCGGCCATTTATTCATCGGCTGGCAGCTTCACTAGGAATGTCGCAGGGGCCGTGAGTTCGATTTGATGTAAGTATTTTCCCCGGACCGTATTGCGGATAAACGCGTTAGGACGGGGCAATGGCGCCGAGTTGAGTTTTCAGGATGTCGCGTGTCGGAGAGCCTTCAGTGTCGCAAGCCATCATTTCCGGTCCATCGCGCCGAGGCGTCCCCCCTTCCGCCCTTCGTTGCTCCGCAGCTGTCGCAGCCCGTCGAGAAGCCGCCGTTGGGGCCTCAGTGGCTGCATGAGATAAAGCTCGACGGCTATCGAATGGCTGCGCGCATCGACAACGGGCGTGTGCAACTTCTCACCCGAACTGGACTGGACTGGACCCACAAATATCCGAGCGCCGCGACCGCGTTGGCGAACCTGAATGTGCAGACGGCTTATCTCGACGGGGAACTCTGCGGCGTTGACGCGGCAGGGTTGCCAGGCTTCGCTCAGACCCAAGCGGCCACCGATGGCGAGGGCGGCGTTCACGTCGTTTATTACGCTTTCGATATCTTGCACCTTGACGGATGGGACGTTTCCAGCTTGGCGCTAATCGAGCGCAAAACGATCCTAGAGCCACTGGTCTCGAACAAGCCCGGCCTTCAGTTCAGTGGCCACGACACTGGCGACGGCGAACTCATTCTGAAGCACGCCGGCAAGCTCGGCTTTGAAGGCGTCGTCTCGAAGACGATTGACGCGCCCTACGCTCCGGGAAACCGCGGCCTCTGGCGCAAAGCCAAGGCGCTCAGTCGCCAAGAGTTCGTCATCGTCGGCTGGTCGGACCCGGAAGGATCGCGGCCATATCTCGGGGCGCTGCTGCTCGGCTACTATGCCGACGACAGAAAACTCACCTACGCCGGCCGGGTGGGCACAGGGATGCCGGACAAAGTGCTCGCCGATCTGCGACGCCGTCTCGACCCGCTCGCCCGCAAGACGCCGCCCCTCAACATCCTGCCGCCACACAAGAACTCGTTTCGGCTCGCCGCTCGTTCTTTCTCGCGTTCATTGGGTCGAGCCAAAGCTGGTCGCCGAGATCACCTATCTGACTTGGACGCCCGACAACCTCTTGCGGCATACGGTTTATGTTGGGCTGCGGGAAGACAAGCCGGCCAGGGAGGTGCGGCGAGAAGCGCCCGATGCGGGCCGCGCAAGATAGCCGCAGCGTCCTGGAAGGAGCGGATAGCCGCACGGGCAAACAAAAGGGCGGCCTGGAAGCCGTCAGCATCCCTCTCCATCACCCCCTCGCAGCGCAATGATCACGTCGCTTTGGCTCTCGCCGGGCGCAGTGCAAGTACCTCGCGGTGAAGGCGGATGGTCACGATCTCAGATGAGGCGCGGCCCTGCGCAGCTTTATTTCGACGAAACCCTTCTCGACTGACCCAAGCCTCACTTGCGCCGACAAGTTGTGTTGTAGGGGTCACCGGCCAGACACGTTCAGAAGCTGGCTACTCGGGAGGCGACGATGTTGTTGATCCCTGTTGTGCTTGTGATAGGCGGAATTCTCGCGCTGGTCCTGTATCTGGAAAAAAGATCTCCACCCCATCGACAGTAAGGCTACGGCGAGTACGCGATCCGCAAGAAAAAGCCCCACGCCAGGGTAGGGTTGCGCGGGGCGAAGTTGCGCGCCTTGGTGGGAGGAATGGCGCTGAGGAAGATCTAAAACGACGCCGCACGAAACACCGTGATAGCGGTCACACAGCAAAGAAGAGGGCGGCCCGAAGCCGCCCTTCCCCGACCCAACTCAAACGGGACGCACGCCGCGGGAGATTCCCGGCGGGCTTTCGTAGCAGCAATACGCCATCGACGCCGAGCCGAAGGCTTAGGTTTCGCGTAATCTGGCACCCTACCCGCGCCGGTTGGTATCAACGATGATCTCGTGCATTAACCATGTCAACCTCGCAGCGCCCTTGGGAGTGTCATGGTCAGAATGACGTCATGCCGAGCCTGCGGCGCCATGATCTCGGCAGACGCCGTCACTTGCCCGAGCTGCGGGGGCGCGTTTCGACCGCATCGCGGTCGCCCCGGCCGGGATTGCCCTAATGCTTGTGATCGCGTTTTGTACGCTCTCCTCAGGTTATTATGAACTCAGGCGACGCCAGCCGTCGTAGTCACGGCTCCAACGAGTTGTCGGCTCGCCCCTCACGGTCAGCGTATAATTGCCGTCGGCAATCCCGCGCGGCTCAACGCCATTGATCGCCAACGCTTCGACGGCATCCCGCTCAGTATCGTTACCACGCACTTGGCCTTGCGTGGACCAGTCAATTCTCCCTCACGCCGTTTCGTTGCCTGAGCGCTGCTCATGGATTCCTCCGGTTCGCTTTGGGCTGACGATCACGCCTCGAATGGTCCATTCAGAGCGAGCCAGTGCTCATTGTCGAGTCGACCTGAACCTCTCGCTAACGGCCACGAGCGCGGCTCCAACGAACACCAAGACGGACAGGGCGAGGACAATTTCGCCTGTTACTAACAGTAGTGAATGAAACAGGTCCATCGTCGATCATTCGCCCATTGCTCCTCCGCCTCGCAGGATCGGAATCTACGCACGGGTGTCGGATATCGAGGAGCGGGATCCGACCTCGCGCTTGATCGCGGGAGCAGGATTTTGAGTAGATTCCGAGCCTGCCACTTCACCCGCGTCGCCGCTAAGAAATTCAACAGCGCCCGTTGTGGCGCTGTTTTCAGGCGGATATTCGGTCATGCCGCAACCACATCACGCAAGGCTGCCGAGCTTTCCCGGCGCGAGCCCCGCGATGCCCGCCAGGGTGCTTGGCGTAAAGCAGGAGAGTCCGATGACGGAACTCTACGTATTTCGCGGGACCACTGGACATGCCGAGATGGTTACGGATGATAAAAGCGGTAAGAAACTACCGCCCCATTCGTTCGGAGAATGGGTTTTTTCCAGAACTATAAATGTCGCAGGAGAAACGCACCTTAAGGGCGGCGTCAACTGCGCGCAGGTGCTCGCAAATGTTGTGAAGGATGGATTTCACCATTGGCCGGAACTGGAGTTTGACTGCCCGCCCGAACCACCGCCCGTTAGGCCGCCAACTCTGCCTCCCGATTTTCCCGACATCCCGCAAAACCCGAGTTCCGAGTTGCAGCCGGCTCCTGACCCTTCCGCTACCCCCGACCAGGTTGCGGGCACGGTGCCTGCTACGGCCGAGCCTGCGCTAAAGAGCCCCGCGCCGAAGCGGACGGACGAGGCACTGCAAAAGCGAAGCCGAACAGGCGGGCCTGTTTAGCTTTACCATCGGCCGTTGGCTGAACTAAGTAAGCCATAGCTACTGCAAGGAGGCTTTCATGCCGGAGCGCTTAGTTGACGTTGCGAAGCAGGGCTCCAAGGTCCTGCATACGTTTCCTGTCACGATCAGCGCCCCCGCTGTGAAGGAGGAGGCGTTCAAGGAGAAGGCGTTGGAGGCAGCGGCCAATGCGAAGTTGGTCCCGAACGAGGAACTCGATAGCCTGGACGCTAAGATGCACGTCAGCCGCGGCGGCCAACTGACCCCATACGGAGATCCGCACGGCGTGCTAGCGGAGACCAAGGCGGGTCTAGACCAGGTCGTTCGCGAGCGCGCCTATTTGCTCTGGGAGCAGGCGGGTCGGCCGGATGGCCGCGCCGACGACTTCTGGCATCAAGCGCAGCATGAACGCTTCTGCGAACGCGCCTACGCGCTGTGGGACCGGGAGGGCCGTCCGGAGGGCGAGGCGGACGAGCACTGGTTTCGGACGCGCGCCTTTGAGGAGAGCTGACGCGTCGAGTCCCTTCGCGCAATTCGCCCGGACGGCGTCTCTTCGGTTGGAAAACGAGCGCCATAGCCCTTCCTCCTCCCGAAACTCCGGCGAGCCTACGACGTCGAAAGGAGGGGGCCGTTCCATAAACTCATTTCCGCCGCAGTTGGATTCCGTTCCGGACTCCGCAGTGTTCACGGTTTCAACCACTGTATTCGCTATTGCGCTGCAATCCTCGGGCAAGTCGCACGGAGCTTCTGTCATTCTCCTGCCCGCGCGGTCAGGGACACCGCCTCGTACAAATATCGTAAGTTTGGGATTGGCGCTTGCCCCATCAGGCTGAGAACATCAGCTCCGAGAGCCTGCATTTCGGGTGCCGCTCGCCGCACATGGCGCGCAAAATAGTCATCGCCGCGCGAGGCCAATAGACGGCTCCAATAGGCCGTCCCTATGAAGAGTGGGGACCACTCGAATATCGCGCGCAGCGGGACCGGCGAGGGTCCGATCTGCTTTCGATCCAATTCACGCCAACCTTCCCTTACTGCCAGAATGAATGCCCTAACAGCGTCCCTGTCGTGGGCGAGCTTCCGTGCGTCGAAGTCCGCCGCGCAAAGAGCGCCGCTAATCGCCAGAATGAATACCGCATGGCGACGAAGCCAAGCGTCCATGTCGTTGATCGGCCCGACACGAATCCCTGCTGCACGGAAAAGAGCGACGATGTCCGGCGCAGACGCTTCGACAGCCGTCGCTTGCACAGAGATTTCGACGAAATGATCAACATTGTTTTCGATCACGCCGGAGAAGCCGGGGAACGCGGAAACCACTCGTTTGCGTCCCAGAGCCTCATGAAGAGACTCAGACCCGTTGGCGTGATTGACAAGGAAAATAAAACGCGGGATTTGCGTCGCGGCGAATATAGGCAGAACGCTTTCAAGTTGCTCTCGGCGAACCGTTACGAGACACAGTTCGGCAGCGCAGCCGGGCTCAAGCGTCTGCGATACGGGGAGATTGGCACGCCAACGCCGTCCTGATCGGATGTCTTCAATGATTGCGCCGCAGCGCGCCAATTGAGCCGCCCGCGACCCTCTTGCGACCAGGCTGACTTCCTGGCCACCCAGTGAGAGCCGAACCGCAAACAAGGTCCCTTGCACGCCCGCCCCAAACACGACGATTCGCATGGTTCGCCTCCAACGACCGCTTGAGGGGACCTGCGGTCTGTTCTGCGCGGTCAGCAGTCCCCAGGCGGGGCAACGGGCGAACGCTAACTTGCGTACTGCGCGATCCCGTTGCCGTGACAAGGCCCGTAAGCGCATCGATCCAGCGCTTCGTGACTAAAGTGCTTGATCGGCTCGATACTTTTGAAAGCATCGGCGCGGGCCGGGACAGCTTTTTTTTGCCGCGCTCGCGAGTTTATTCACTGCACTCTTAGCGGAAGGAGTGTTCCCGTGGACAAAGATCGCGTCAGGATGGTAAAGCAGGTCAAAGGCGCTGTGAAGGAAGGCTGTGGGTAAGGCTGTCGGCGGCGCCAAACTTGAAGCCGAGGGCAAAAATGACAAGGGGCGAGTTTGCGCGGAATTTGGCTATGAGCCTCCAGGTTATCAGTTCATCTCCGCGGTGGTTTGGGGAATTGCAAGCGGCCCATCGAATGTTATGGTTGGGATCCTGACTGCCCATTGGCTTGTGATCGATACCGCCCTGAAAGACTCGCGCGCCTGTTGGGATGCCATTCAACGCGGACGAAAATGGAATCAGCGGACGTCCGAAATCAAGTGACTGCGATGCCCGCGGGCTCTTCCACTTGCGAACAATGAGTTAGAAGCGAAACCTGTGTGAGCGGCACCGGTCCCGTCACCTCGAGTTGGATGGTCGCGGCGCGTTGATGTTTGGTCGATGTTCATGTTTCAAATGTTTCACAGGGCGCGCTTCTGTGCCTGCCACGGCGCAGCGATATGGTATCGGCCGATTCCGATGCGGTTGGCGAAACAATTAAAACACCACCGTGCCCACGTCCCCAAACGGGATAGCGTCGCGTTAACTGACCCGGCGAAGGACGAACGATGACTCGCGAAGAAGTATTGGCGGTATGCCATGTTGCGCGTCTTTTAGGCGTATGTTGTACCCGCTCGCACTCCTTGTGAGCCGCATCACGCGGGGACCATCGTGCCGAAATCCGAGAGCAAATGCCGCCTCGTCCTTGTGACCGGAGGGTCAGGATACCTCGCCGGGTACTGTGTCGCTCAGCTCCTGAATGACGGCTGGAGCGTTCGCACGACCGTGAGGAGCCTCGCAAAGGCCAAGGCAGTACGCGCGAGTATCGACAACATCGCCCCGAAGGCATCGGAAATCGAGTTCGTCGAAGCGGATCTCAATTCAGATGCTGGTTGGGGTAGAGCCGCCACGGGTGCGCAGTATGTTCTGCACGTCGCCTCGCCTGTTCCGGTGACTGACCCGAATGACGACGACGAATTGATCCGACCAGCGCGGGATGGGACGCTGCGTGTGCTCACGGCCGCCCGCGACGCCGGGGTGAAGCGCGTTGTGATGACGTCTTCGACCTCGGCGATCATCTTTGGCCGAGGCGTTCGCGAGAAGCCTTTCACCGAGGCGGATTGGACCGACGAGACGAACCGCCGCGACACATCACCCTATGACCGGGCCAAGACCATCGCCGAGCGGGCGGCCTGGGCATGGCTCGCGGAAGAAGGCGGGGGACTTCGAACTCGTCACCATCAACCCTAGCCTGGTTCTCGGCCCCGTGCTCGGGTCGGATTTTTCCGCTTCGATTGAAGCGATCAAGAAGCTCCTGGACGGCTCTATTCCGGCGTTACCGCGCTTCGGCTTCAACGTGGTGGACGTGCGCGACATCGCGCGCCTGCACGTGCTGGCGATGATGGCGCCGGAAGCAGCGGGCGAACGATTTATCGGCTCCGGCGATTTCTATTGGATGTCAGACGTCGCCAAGATGCTCAAGCAGGGACTTGGCGACAAGGCGAAGAAGGTTCCCTCAATCTCCGTTCCAGACTTCGTTGCGCGGGTTGTGGCGCTATTCGATCCGATTGTGAGGGGACGGCTCTATGAACTGGGCAAGCGACGACCAGTCTCTTCGGAGAAGGCCCGACGAATGTTCGATTGGAAATCCCGGCCGGTGACAGAGACAGTGCTCGACACGGCGCGCAGCCTTCAGGCAAGCAATCTGGTCTGAGGGGCACGGCTGCCGTTCCGGGTCGATGATCGTCACGCGTGATACATTCTCCGCCCAATGACCAAGATCACGCCATCCGCCTGGCGACGATGAGGATTACACTTGCACGGTCTTTGGCAGGCGTCCGCGCTTGCGCGCTCCGACGTTTCCGCGCAACTGCCCTAAGCCAATCGCTTTCGCTATCGCCGACCGACTTGCCGCGTAGTTGGCGGCAACCATGGGATAGTCGGAGGGAAGCTTCCATTTCGCGCGATACTGCTCCGGCATCAGGCCGTGCGTCGCCAGATGCCGTTTCAGCGCCTTGAAATGTTTGCCGTCCTCCAAGCAGATCAAATATCCCGGCGTGACCGACTTCCGGATTGAGACGGCCGGCTCCTTCAGCTCTTCCTTCGGGGTCGAAAGCTCCACGCCGGCGGAGAGCTCTGCCAAATTGTCATGGATTGCTTGGATCAGTGCAGGCAGCTGATCACCCAAACGAATTGCTCATGTGGATGCCGGTGAGCGGCTGCACGCGCCTGCCTTCCCATCGTACCTTGTTTGCCGGATATCACGCGGCGGCCAATCTTCGGTAATCCGCTCCTCGGGCACTAACGCCAGCTTGTCGAAGCCCTCGATAATCGGCATCCCTTTTTCCTCCCTTTTCGTAGGCCCGTTGAGGAAGACAGCCCAGCAGCGGATTACGGTCTCGTCGCCACTTCCCACCGAACTTCCCGGGCCGGCTTATCGTCCCGCAGTCCGACGAAGACAGTGTGGCGGAGCAGTGGCTCGTCGGTCCAACCGAGATAGGTGATCTCGGCGACGAGTTCCGGTCGCACCCAGTGCACCTTGGAGAGGGCCAGCGGGCCGCCGGAGGGTCCTTGAGCAATTGCGCTAACCGCTCCTTCCGTTCGAGGAGCGGAAGCCGGGCGACGTCCTCGCCGTCGAGTTCGAGGAGGTCGAAGTCAAAATAGACGAGTCCACCATAACCCGCGTCCGAGGCCTGCTGCATCAACTCGAACGAGGTCAAGCCGTCGGTACGGACGCCGCACAGCTTTCAGTTGATGTATGCCGTCTTCACTGGGAGCTTGGCGAAGGTGGCGGCCGTCGCCGGATACTTTGCCATCCAGTCGAGCCCGGACCGGGTGAGGAGTTGAACCTTGCCGCGGTTGATGCGAGCCGCCATCCGATAGCCGTCGAACTTGATGTCATGCATCCATCGCGGCTCCGGTGGACCCGGCCATCGAGAAGCCGGCGCCCCAGGCGCGAGATCCGAACGCAGTGCCGCCGCCAGGGACATCGGGCGGCGCTCCCGCACCGCAGCCAAAATGAGCGCCGGTTCTTGCGATTCGCTCGGTGGTCCGGCCGGACTTAATCCGGCCGTGACAGGGCCTCGCCTTACGCTTGGCGATAGCCGCCGCTTCCGCGGTGAGTTTCAGAACATGCAGGCTCGTATCGGTGCGGTCGCCTCCTCCGATTAGCTCGCGGTGGTCCTCTCGTTGACGCTCCGGATCAACTTGGCCCGAGGTCGCGGTCTTCGGAAGGCGGAGTCCAATTTCGCGAGAGTTTATGCGGCGCTCACCAAATGCCCGGAACGATCCGCGACCGAACCCGCAGCATGTAGTCAACGTAGCCGGGGAGCGCACCGGTGAGCATGCGCTCCTCGATCAACGTGCGGCGGACCAAGAATGGCACGATGAGCAGGATCGGGACGATGGCGATCCAGGAGCCAAGCGCAATGCCGGCGCTTAGCAACAACAACAGTCCGCCCGAGTAGCCTGGGTGGCGCACCAGCCGATAGGGTCCGGACGCAACGACTTGTTGGCCCCGGTCGGGCTGCAAGCGCACCGCGCTCGAGAAGAAGCGGTTGACCAGCATGGCCGAGGTCGTCAATCCCATGCCGGTCGCGAAGCCGATCAGGCCGAAAATTTGGAGGGGGAACGGTACGGTTGCGGACCAGTGCAGTCGTCCAACGTCGAGTCCGGCGAGCAGAAATTGTGCGAAAATGAGCAGATTCAGCGCGGGCACGGTCACTCGGTCCTGCTCTCCGTCGCCCGGCCGCACTCGCTCCTTCACGAGATCCGGACTTAACAGGTAAACGGCGGCGCTGGCCGTTAGACACAAGACCGAAAAGAGGACGAGATAGGCCCAGAACATCGGCACCGCGAGCGTCCCGGCGGCCCCAAACAGCACCGCCGCCATGGCGACGAGATAGCCGGCCAGCAAGCCGAGCCCGACGACAAAATATTCGAGGTTGGACATCACGCACCGGAGTTGCGCTCAGCGCTGCGCCATATAGGCCGGGATCTCACCGGTGAGAAAGTCCTCGCGCACCGGAGCGAAGAAGTCGACCACCTCCGTGTCCTCTGGGAAGAACGCTTCGTGCTCGACCCAACCGGGCATCGCGGCCACGTCTCCTGGCTTAATCGTTTGCTCCCCTGCGCCGACGAAGATGCCTACGCCGAATTCGAGCGGGCTGTCGCGGAGGAAGGGATGCGGGCGTTTCTCGATAAAGGAAGCGTGATTCCCTTCCGCCGGTGAATGCGCCTCACGCTTGCGGTCGCTTATCTCCACCCGATCAGCATCAGGAACGCAGCCGAAGCCGCTGTCCGCAACCTCAAGATTGCTCTTTCCAGCTTTGCGCTTCTGCATTGCTGTTCTATGTCCGCGTCGTCCATCTACTTTTCCGCGATAAGCTCTGCACGGGCCGCGGCGAGCTCCTTTCTTTGACCCTGCGGGACTTTCGGATATTCGAGGTTGAGCAGCTCAACCGCCTCGACAATGGCGGCCGCGACGACGAGGCGGGAGAACCACTTGTTGTCCGCGGGCACCACGAACCAGGGCGCATCCTTCGACGCCGTCGCTGAGATCGCCTCCTCGTAGGCGTGCATGTAATTGTCCCAGTAACGGCGTTCACGCACATCCGCAGCGGAGAACTTCCAGTTCTTGTCCGGCTTGTCGAGACGCTCCATGAATCGCTTCTTCTGCTCCTGCCGGGACAGGTTGAGGTAGAACTTGAGGACGACTACCCCCTGCCGCGTGAGATAGTCCTCAAAGTGGGCGATATCGGCGAGACGCTCGTCCCAGATCCGCTTGTCAACGAGTTTCGGCGGTAGCTTCTGCGCCTTGAGCAGGTCCTGGTGCACACGCACAACGAGGACTTCTTCGTAGTAAGAGCGATTGAAGATGCCGATGCGCCCGCGTTGCGGAACTTTGACGGCGTAGCGCCACAGGAAGTCATGGGACAGCTCCTCGCTGGAGGGCTGCTTGAACGAAAAGACATCGACCCCCTGAGGATTGACGCGCGACATGACGTGCTTGATCGTGCCGTCCTTGCCCGCCGCGTCGATTGCCTGGAAGACGAGCAGCAGCGCCCAGGAGTCCTGGGCGTAGAGAATGTCCTGCTCCATTGCGAGCCATTCCGAACCGCGCCCAAGGAGCTCCGCCGCCTCTTGCTTGTCCATCTTGAGCCCGCGTGTGTCGCCGGGATCGAAGTCGTTGAGGCGGAAGTCCTTGCCGTTCGTGACGCGGAATGGCTCGGTGTATTTCCGGATGGCGTCGAGAACATCCTTGCGCGGCATCGACCCCTTCCTCCCGATTTCTCGTCAAACTGACACAGTGGGAAGCGTTCGCCTGCAATGTCAATTGTGCGCGGCGGGTAGATGAATGGTCTGGTCTATCGTGGAAGGGCACGCCCTTGGTCTTGTGTCAGCACGCATACGAAAGGCGACGTGAAGGTCTCAAATGGACGGGCCTTTGCCGTTCCGGGCGATGTTGGAAGGCGGGTGTCCTGTCCCATCCGGCCTTCTAGCCGCCGCTTTGTGACAGCGGCGTCGCGCTGGGCGCTGCCCGCGAAAGCCTCCTGATAGTGTGGATTACGGAAAATGCCATATCGTAGCCTGTGCTGACACGGCCGAACTCGCCGCCCACCGGCACGCGGTTCAGCTCATTGTCCCCGCTATTCGGGAGGCATAGTGTCAATGGACACTGTAGTTCCCACTAACTCGCAAAATGGGGTCTCAGGATGAAAATCGTCGTAGTCGGCGCCGCGGGTACTATCGGTGCGGCCGTCACCGCCGCGCTCGAAGCAAACAAGCACGAAGTCATTCGAGCTTCACGAAAGCTCGCGCCAAGGATCGACATCTCGGATCCCCAGTCGATCCGTCGGTTCTTCGCCGAGGTTAAGGATCTCGACGGGGTCGTCTCATGCGCGGGTGATGCGAGGTTTGCGCCGCTGGACAAACTGACGGACGAAGACTTCCTCTTCAGCGTCAACAACAAACTGATGGGGCAAGTCAACCTCATTCGCGCTGCCCTCCCCGTCATCCGCGACAACGGCTCGATCACGGTGACAAGCGGCGTGCTGGCAAAATACCCGATGATCGGAAGCGGCGCAGTCTCGCTGGTGAATGCAGGTCTCGAGGGTTTCACGCGCGTGGCGGCGCTCGAGGCGACCCGGGCCGTTCGCGTCAACGTGGTCTCGCCGGGCTGGGTGAAAGAAACAATGGTGAAGTTCGGCATGGACCCGACTCCCGGCAAGGCAGCGGTCGATGTCGCCCGCGCCTACGTTGAGGCGGTGGAGGGATCGATGAAAGGCGAGACGTTAGAGCCGAAGTGATCTCGGGAGTCCCGGCGTCAGTAGGTGGGGTTCGCTAGTTTGCCGAAGCCGAGATTGTCCAATTTCTCCACTGTCACGGCTCTTGTGTCACGGCTCTTGCAGCTTGGGAACATGCTGCGGCTTGTGAAGAATTGGGTGAACTTAGGTGAACTGCAAAATGCTGGTTCTCGCAGTCGACACGCCGCGAGATTTAGCGCGGGCGATGAGGAGCTAAGGCTGTGAGGCAACTCAAACACCAAATAGGAGCCGGCAGCGATTTGGGGGCCAGATTTGACCTTTCGCGAGCGGCGCACGTCCCCTGAGCGCAAGTCACGCGACGTCGCGAAAAGGAGGAAGATAAGGGATGTGGGCGTGGCTGCGCCAGAGGCGGCAGCGGGCCGAGCGAATTGAAGACGAGGCTGGCGAACTCATTCGCCTCCTCGGCGACGACGCGTATGTTGAGGCACGTTGGCGCGAGCACACTGCCAGTTCGTCGGCGATTGCCCGCGAGTGGAATCTGATCGCGTTGGCCATTGGGCGCCGTACGGGAATGCGCATCGGCCTCGATCTCTCTACCAGGATGGCGATGAACGCAGTCTTCGTGCCTGATCGCGAGCCGGACGGGCGGATGCCGCGACCTGCTGCGGAACTTGACCCAGTCGATGAACTCAAACGCGTCGTCTCCGCCGAGTCGCAGTTGTTTCGGATTCAATTCCTTTGCGCTGCCCCGACCGGACTGTCCCTCCTGAACGAGGTCGAGTTTCGGGCAAAAGACGTGTCCGTTGCAATCGTCTCCGCCGCACGTTTTACCTTTCCGCCTAAGACGGTCGCCGTGCGCATCCTGGATCACGAGGGTCAAATCGTCTTCGAACGGCGCAAGGCAGACCGCAAATAGATTTCAGGCCGCTGAGTGACGACCCGTTGATGACGGTCGGAACGTCCCAATTGCGCGCCGCAAGACTCACGGCGCTGCGAGGGCCCCTCAAGAAGCGCCCCGCCGCGCCGAGCGTCACGGTCTTGCGCCGGTCGCGGCTGTGATCCCGTTCTCCTTCGACCCGAAGGTTGATGCCGGCGTGGCCCAGCGCAACTTCATCGTAGTTGGGAGCGCCTGAACAAGGGCATGGTTGCTATGCTCGTGGAGGTTTGAAGATTCGGCCACTGCGGAGAGGCGGTCCCATTGGAATCGATTTGGGACCTACCTGCGGCGCGGAGATTTCTACGGCTCGCCAGCTGCGGCTCATACAGCTGCCCCGTTGCCAGCGCGATCATCCGTGATCTTCGCATGCAAGGAGAGTCGCCCATATGCGAGGTCCCAAGGACACCATCGAAACTTGGCGACTAAAAGGTCATTGAAGATTTCGAGCGACGGTTGGCCGGCGCTCCGCCACACCGCCTTCCTCGTATTGCGATAGGACAAGCTCTGTTATTTCAAGTATTCAGCGATGATGCCGTTTACGAGCTGTGAGGTTCATCCGAGGCCTGGGGATCACGAGGCGCGCCTCGTGATCCGCATGCGATGCCTATTCCAAGTGCGCGCCCCTTCTCAGCTCTGTTCGCCCGCGGCCGAGAGACCGCCGCATGCTTGATCGAAGTAAAGACCCAGCAGAGGGGCGTCGCACTGCCCCGCCAGTTCGAACAAGGCGCTGAATTCCTCATTGCGTCTATTGAGGCCGACGAGAGCGTGCTCGGGGTTTGAGTAATCGCGCCTGACGCTCATCGCGTTGACGGCGCGAAAGGCCAGCGCCGTCGCTATCGCTTGAGTCAGTATCAGCCCGTCGCGGCCAGTTGACTTGCCGGCGAGCATCTCGCGCATATCGGCGATGTTGCTGTCTGGGCGCAGCTCGTCGGGAAACCCTTCAAGGATTTGGACGGCGATGCCGAGCGCGCGGAACCGGCTTTCACCCATTTCACCCATGACTTCCCCTCTTCCTCAGCCTCACCGGCCAGCAGACAGTTGAATCAGAATTTAAGCCGTTTGGGAATCCAATTTCAATTCAAACCGGCACGACTTGCATGCTCAACCTCTCGGCCGAGTCTTCTCCCAAGTTCACTACAATTTTCGCCTCACGTATTCGTAGCGGTCGCGGCCACCAGTCAGCGAGTACGCAGCGTCAGTCGCACCAGATCGCTCCACGTCGTCTCCGCGTCCGTGTTCATCAGAGCGCGAGGAAGTTCACGCTTACGCTAGTGACTTTTTAGTTCACGGATGGGATTCCCGGTGCGATGCTGATGTGCGAGTCTGGCGCTCCGCCCTAAAAATCGCTGTCTGTTTTTGTCCGACGATATTCGTCGGCTCGAAGCTAAAGATCGAAAATCAGGAAGCGGAGTAGCGTCGACTTTATGCCCGTAGCAAAGGCCACGGCTCTGTAGTGCAGCCTCGCTGGCGCGAACCAATTCAAGCTCGTCCATCCGTCGGCAAGGTGGCCGATCACGTCAAACAACGATCTTCGATGGGATTTTGGTGTCGCCGTCATCCTCGACAAATGTTTCGCGATGTCGCGTTCGGTGAACAGACAGCCGGCGAGGATAAACACGAAGAATGTGTCGCAGGCCGCGCGCGCCGAACGCGAGGCCAGCGACCCCGAGAAGCGCGCGGCATGGAAGGCCGCGAACGGCACTATCGGCCGCCGCCAGCAGACAGTTGAATCAGAATTCAAGGCCCCGGTGAATCCAAATTCGTTCAATCCGACACAAATTTCTTGCTTTGAAGACCGTTCGCGGGCCCCAGCTATCGGGAGGGTCTCATCCCCGAAATCACTAAATTTTTCCTCTCGCACGTTCGTAGCGCTCGCGCACTAGTCGGCGATCACGCAGCGCCAGCGCGCGGGGGGGCGTGTCATTGAGGGATTGTCGCGGCGCGAATGTCACATCGACCTCAATCTAGATCTTCGCGGCGCCCAACCGCGTCTGCTCCTCCCGCGGCGTTCTGATCGTCTGCTCAACAAGTCACTGCAACTCCGTTCTCGTGGCGCATCCTCTTTGATCTGCAAGTTTGGCGTTCCGGACGATCCTTGACGTCGCGGTGGTCCAGCTACGAGGCCCTTGGCAGCAATGGGTCCGCATCGGGGAGAGCGCCGCCAGACGGCCACCCCGTGCGCCTGCGTTGGAAGAAGAGCTCCCGCAGCACGGTGATACGCATGCGGCGCAACCTAGACGCGACCGGAGTCGCGGGGCAGGAATGAGTAGTCGCGGGGTACGAACTGAGTAAACGGGTGGTCACCGGGTGGTCACCTCTCGGTGAGCCAGAGCAACACCCAAATCGATTTCTCTCTATAAAGTTCTTAAAATCAACAACTTGTGTGGTCGGGGCAGCAGGATTCGAACCTGCGACCTGAAGTACCCAAAACTTCCGCGCTACCAGGCTGCGCTATACCCCGTTTTCGCTCGCGTGGCTAACATGGGCGCAAAGCGCGAACAAGGGCGCGCCTGCAGCCGGAAGGGTCGATGGCTCGCCGCCAGAGATCGGCGCTCATCCCGTCTCCCGCAAAAATCCGATGAGCGCCTCGGCGGTCTCCCGCGGCATGAGATCCGGAAAGAAATGACCGCCCGGCAGCGACGCGGCCTTCACGTTGGCGCAGCGCTTGCGCCATTCGGCCGGGATGTCGAACAGCTTGGCCATGAGCCCATTCGCGCCGTAGAAGGCAAGCAGCGGCGTCTCCACCTTCCGGTCGAGATCGGCCGCGTCGTGGTCGAGGTCGATGGTCGCCGCCGCGCGATAGTCGGAGCACGAGCCGTGGATCATGGCAGGGTCGCGCCAGGCGTCCCGGTAGGCTTCGAGCTGGGGAGCGTCGAAATCGGCGAGCTTCGCCGCGCCCCAGCCGACGAGGCAGGTCTCATAGAAGAAGTCCGGATCAGCACCGATCATGCGTTCCGGAAACGGCTCGGGCTGAGACAGGAAATACCAGTGCCAATAGGCGCCGGCGACTTGCCGGTTTGTCTCCATGAACATCGCATAAGTAGGCACGATGTCGAGGACGGCTATGCTCTGGACGACCCTGGGATGATCCAGCGCCATCCGATGGGCTGTTCGCCCGCCCCGGTCGTGCCCGATCACGTGAAACCGTTCATAGGTCAGCGCCCGCATGAGACGGACCTGATCCTCAGCGAAGGCGCGGAAGCTATAGTTGGAATTGTCCGACAGGCGCTTCGGCTTCGAGGATTCGCCGTAGCCGCGCAGGTCCGCACAAACCACCGAGTACCCGGCTTCCGCAAGGCGCGGCGCGATGCGCGCCCACATCGCGCGGGTCTGCGGGAAGCCGTGCAAGAGCAGCACCGGCGGCCCGGCTCCCGCCGTCGCGCAAGCGATTGAAGTCTCCTCGTCGACTCGAACCACGTGGCGTTCGAAGCCCTCGAACATGGGATCACTTCTCCGGCGTGACGACGCGGATGTGAAGCTCGCGCAATTGCTTGGGCGTCGCCGGCGACGGCGCGCCCATAAGCAGGTCCTCGGCCCGCTGGTTCATCGGGAAAAGCGCCACCTCGCGCAGGTTCTGCTCGCCAGCGAGCAGCATAACGATGCGGTCCACGCCCGCCGCCATGCCTCCGTGCGGGGGGGCGCCGTAGTGGAATGCGCGATACATGCCGCCGAACCGCTCGACCACCGTCTCTTCGCCGTAGCCCGCGATCTCGAAGGCCTTCAGCATGGCCTCGGGACGATGGTTTCGGATGCCGCCCGAGGCGAGCTCATAACCGTTGCAAGCGATGTCATACTGGAAGGCTTTGATCGCGAGGGGGTCCTTGCCGAGGAGCGCGTCGAGTCCCCTTGCGGCATGGAGAAAGGGTTGTGCGAGAACTCGAGCTTTTTCTCCTCTTCATCCCATTCGTACATGGGGAAGTCGACCACCCAGGCGAATTCGAACCAATTCTCATCGGTGAGCTTGAGCTCCTGGGCGACTTTCATGCGCGCGAGGCCGGCGAATTTGGCGAATTTGTCTGGATCGCCCGCGACGAAGAAGGCGGCGTCGCCGGCCTTGAGGCCGAGCGCAAGGCGGATCGCTTCGACGCGCTCCGGGCCAATGTTGTTGGCGAGCGGCCCGCGCCCGCCCACTCCGGTCGCCTTGGGGTCGGCCGCAAGCGAGGTCTCGTCCTGCGATCGGTCGAAGAACAGAATGTAGCCGAGCCCAGGCTGGCCCTCGCCTTGCGCCCAGGCGTTCATGCGATCGGCGAACGTTCGCTGGCCCCCACCGGGCGCTGGAATGGCCCAGACTTCGTTTTTCTCAACCTCAAGCAGCCGCGCGAACACCTTGAAGCCAGAGCCGCGGAAATGCTCTGACACGTTCTGCATAACGATCGGGTTGCGCAAGTCAGGCTTGTCAGAGCCATATTTGCGCAT
>CAVSSS010000027.1:0-109117 GCA_963730555.1 uncultured Alphaproteobacteria bacterium
TTCATCCTGTCGGGCGCGCCATTAATTTAAATGAGTTAGGCCTTCATCGTCCTATTCTGGTCTCCGCCAACTCACCAAAAGTCGGAGTGCTGGACCGGGTTGCCGGCTCGAGAAGTGCGGGTTGCGCAGATTGCTGTGACCCCCGAGATTTCCTCCAGGTGAAGCTAGAGTCCGGCCTGAAGGAAGGACCGGACAATGAAGCGATCGAGGTTCACGGAAGAGCAGATCATTGCGGTGCTCCGCGAGCAGGAGGCCGGGGTTTCGACCGCGGAGGTGTGCCGCAAGCACGGGATCAGTACGGCGACGTTCTACGCCTGGAAGGCCAGGTTTGGCGGGATGGAGGTGTCCGAGGCCAAGCGGCTCAAGCAGCTTGAGGACGAGAACGCCAAGCTGAAGCGGCTTCTGGCCGACGCGATGCTCGACAATGCCGCGCTGAAAGATCTCATGACAAAAAAATTCTGACGCCCGCCGCCAAGCGCGAGGCTGTCGCCCGTCTCGTATCCGCCTGCGAGATGAGCGAGCGCCGGGCGTGCCGCCTGATAAAGGCCGATCGCAAGACCGTCCGTTATCGATCGCGTCGACCGCGAGACGACGCCTTGCGCGGCCGCTTGCGGGAGCTGGCGGTCGAGCAGCGCCGGTTCGGTTATCGCCGGCTGCACATTCTTCTCCGCGGCGAGGGCCACGTTTTGAATCGAAAGAAGACGCAACGGCTTTACCGCGAGGAGGGCCTGACCGTCCGCAAGCGCAAGAGCCGCAAGCGGGCGACGGGCATGCGGGCGCCGATCCTGGTCGAGGCAAGGCCCAACGCCCGATGGTCGGTCGACTTCGTCCACGACCAGCTTTCGAGCGGGCGGCGCTTCCGCATCCTCAACGTGATCGACGACGTCACTAAGGAATGCCTGGCGGCGATCGCCGACACCTCAATCTCCGGCCGGAGGGTGGCGCGCGTGCTTGACGCCATCATCGCCCGGCGCGGCAAACCCGATCTGATCATCTCTGACCACGGAACCGAGTTCACCTCCAACGCTATGCTCGCCTGGGCTCAAAGCAGTCGGACTGCTTGGCATTTCATTGCCCCGGGAAAACCGATGCAGAACGGGATCTGCGAGGCGTTCAACGGCCGCATGCGTGACGAACTGCTCAATGAGACGATCTTCTACGATCTCGATCACGCCCGATCGGCGCTGGCGCGATGGACCGCTGCATACAATCAGAAGCGCCCCCCACTCAGCCCTCGGTTATCTCACCCCCGCGGCCTTCGCGGGAACCTTCACCGCAACGGGCGATCGGCTGCGCAACCCCGACCAGCTCCGCCGATCGCCCGTTGCACCCCCGGCGCTCATGCGCCAATCTCAACCCGCAACTCTAGCCCCGGCTGGATGAACTTCGGGGGTCACAGCAAGATGGAGCCGCTTTACGAAATGGTCGAATCGAGCAAGTCTGGGGTCGAAAAAATCATTCCGCCGGCCCGTGCCCTCCCTTGGGCGTGAACACTTTCATTCTTCAGTATCTAGACGCGGCGTAAGACCGCTGGCAGTGCGCCTGAATTGACCACCAAGTGCTGCGGCTTCGAGAGACCGCCGCTATCGCGCCGAAGCGGGGCGTCTCCACCGGTTCGGCCCCGAGTTTCATGGTAGGCCTCCTCCTCGAGCCGGAGTTGGCGGGCTCGCCTGCCCGAAAGGGGCGAGCGCGTCGACGGCAGCAGGAGCGTCTGGGTCGCTCTCCCGCGCGATCATTTCGAGCGGCCAGACCTCGCCCACAATTCTCAGATCCTCGGGTCCGGCGGCGCCTGGGATGGCCGCGAGCAGAGTTTCCGCGGCGCGGCGGCCGGCGGCTATGCAGCATGTGTTCTGGATGGGCTCCAGCGAGCGGCGCGCAAACGGTGATCTTAAAGGACCGAGTCGCGCCGTTCACGGGTCTGACGAAATTCGAGTTCACGGTGTTCAGCCAGTTGCGGCTTTTCCCGCTCTCATAGAAGCTGCCCTCCCCGGTAGCTGACATTGCACGCTACCCCCATGTGTGTCACATTTGACCAGCCGCGTGCCATCGTGCCGAGGGAGGGAACAATGAAATCCACCTATAAAATTGCAGCGGCTGTCGTTGGCAGCTTTGTTCTAGGCGTTGGCGCCGCCAGCGTTTTGCACGCGCAGGCCAAGCCACCCGCGTATTTGCTCGCCGAAATCGACGTCAAAGATCAGGACGCCTACACCAAGGACTATCTGCCCAAGGCGCAAGGCAACATCGAAGCTTTTGGTGGCAAGCGCATCGCTGGCGGCTTCAACAAAGCGATCAGCTTCAGGGGAGCAGCGCCGCCCAACCGCGTGGTGCTCTTGCAATTCCCAGATATGGACGCGCTCAAGGCGTTCGAGGTGAAAGAGCAGAAGCTTCAAGCGGACATTGGGGTCGATAAATACGCCAGTTACCGCGTCATCGGGATTGAAGGCATCGAACAGAAGTAAACCTTGAGGCTCGCACGGACGAATGAAACCGACTGGGGGATTTCGCCGCCAACGGGGCGCGGGGGCGCGCCACGATAGGGTTTTCAAGTCGAGCCATCTTGTTTCGCCAGAACGCGCCCAGTGGTCGCTCGTCCTTGATAAAGCTTAGCGGAGTCGCCGCAAGGCGGGCTCGCAAACCGCGCGCAGCGCCCTTTCCATGATTAGGACACCAACAAGACACTGGCAACGCTCTCAAATCGCAATGCATTGAAAAATAAGCGTATTTACACGACCAAACGCCTTTTGGCGGCCCGTTCATAGGGCCGATCTTGAAGGGCAGCAAATGGTCGATTGACCAATTCGGCACGCGGCCGGCAATGGCCGCTATTTGCGCATCGGGGCGCGCATTCCGTCGTCTTCGCAGGGCAGCGAACCCTTGGCGGCCATCTCGCCAAGCGCGCGATCTGGCTTTTGACCCAGAGGTCAGACTGCCAAAACTGCAAGCATTGAGGAACCGAAACGTCAGGGGCGAATTTGCAGTCGAGGCCGATTTGGCTTTGCTATGTGTGGCCTCTGGGCTCTAGATCACAACCGTTCTAATCGCGGTCCTGTCGTGGTTGGTGCTATTGTCCCTTCCCGCCCGCGGCCGAGCGCTTGGGGACAACGTTGGGGAGGGCCGCTAGTGGTTCATAAAACATCCGTAATATCAAGCTGATATCTCCACAGTTCGACGTCCTCCCTCTCCGCCAGGATGCCTATTGTCTACCCCGGACACTGTACCTAAGACAAGGGTGACAACCTCGGGCCGGACGGGTTGTCGGACGGCTGGCGAGATTGTAACTGGCGTCGATCGATTGGGCGAGACGGAGGTATTGGCCCTCAGCCCGGTTGAGAGCCGCGCTGCCGTCGGGCGGCCAACCGTGTAGCAAGCAACGTCGGGGCGTTCCGAACCTGCTCGGGCGGGAAATAGCCGTCATTGGCGGCGCCGGGCGTGACGCGGGTTGCTTCTTCTTGGCCGCCGGCAGACAAAGCGTCGCCGGGTGCGTAAGCCGCGCCGTGCGCTGGAACGGACTTCGTGGGGATAGAATCGGACGTCATGCGGAATTTTGAGCTTCCCGGTCGGTCGCTGGCTGTCGGCAGAAAGGGGATGGCCGCGACCTCCCACGCCTCGGCAACTCTGGCCGCCGTCGACGCGCTGCGCGACGGCGGCAATGCGATCGACGCCGCTGTGACGGCATGCGCGGTCCAGTGCGTCGTCGAAGCCGGTTCGACCGGCGTTGGCGGCGACTGCTTCGTGCAATTGTCGCGCGGCGGCTCCGCCGACGTCATCGCCTACAATGGCTCAGGGCGCACCCCGATAGCCGCGACGCCGGAATGGTACGAACGCGACGGCATAAAGACAATTGAGCGCCATTCGCCGCACGCCGTCACAATTCCCGGGGCGGTGGAGGCATGGTCGCGGCTCATCAAAGATCACGGTCGCCGGCCGCTTCATGCGGCGCTGGAACCCGCGATCGCCTTGGCGCGCGATGGATACGCAATCTCGCCGCGCGTCGCGCATGACATCGGCAAGCAGCGCGACCTCCTCCGTCGCGACCCGACGGCAAGACGAACCTTCTTGACCGACGGCGAAGCGCCGAGCGTGGGCTCGGTCCAGCGTCAGCCTGAGCTTGCCGAGACGCTGGAAGCCATTGGCCGCGAAGGACCGGCCGCGTTCTATCGCGGGCCGATCGCCAAAGACATGGTCGCCTATCTTCGGGGCGTGGGCGGCCTGCATTCAGCGGACGACTTCGCGCGCGCCGAGGGCGAGTACGTGAAGCCGATCACGACGGAGTATCGTGGACGGACGATCTACGAATGCCCCCCGAATGGGCAGGGCGTCGTCGCTTTGATAATTCTGAACATCCTGTCGCGCTTCAAGGCGAAGCCCGATCCGCTCGATATCGACAACCTCCACGTCGAGATCGAAGCCACGCGCCTCGCTTACGCCGCCCGCGATGCATTCCTCGGCGATCCGGGGCTCGCCGAGGTTCCGGTCGATTATCTTCTATCCGATCGCCTGGCCGATGAACTGGCGGCGAAGATCGACCTGTCGCACGCCATTGAGAGCCTTCCGTCGTTCGCCAGTGTCGAGCACACGGACACCGTCTACATCGCTGTCGTCGATGAAAACCGCAACGCGGTCAGCCTCATCAATTCGCTCTTCAACACCTACGGCAGCGGGCTTATGAGCCCGAAGTCGGGCGTGGTGTTCCAGAACCGTGGGCAAGGCTTTGTTTTAACGCCCGGCCATCCGAACCAGATCGGGCCGGGAAAGCGCCCCGTGCACACCATCATCCCAGGCATGGCGGCCGAGAACGGCCGTGTCTTCATGCCGTTCGGCGTTATGGGCGGCCAATATCAGGCGATGGGCCACGCGCATCTGCTCGCCAAGCTCTTCGACCATGGGCTCGACCTGCAAAGCGCAATCGACCTACCGCGGCTGTTCCCCCTGCCCGGCACGAACGTCGTCGAGATGGAGGAACGTCTGCGCGATCTCCACGGGGACGCGCTCGAAGCGCGCGGCTTCGTGGTTCGCTCGCCCGGTTGGGCGATCGGCGGCGCGCAGGCGATCGCAATCGATTGGGAGCGCGGGACGCTGCTTGGCGGCTCGGACCCGCGCAAAGACGGTTGCGCGCTCGGCTTCTGAACGGGCCTTAAGCAGAAGCGGACGCCTCTGAAAGGACGGCTGATGAACTCAGCCTTCCGCTTCCGCGCGCCGTAGGCAAGTGGCGGGGGAACGCTTCGGCCAAGTCGATGACTTCAAGGTCGAAATTGGGCCAGGAGCTTCAGCGCGAAGTCCAAGCAGCGCGCATTGGCGAACCAGGCGATCGGTCGTGTCGCTGCTGCGATGGAGGATCACGGCTCTCTTGCCAAGGAAGCTGAGGGTCGCCTTCATGACACGATCCTGAGCTGCCGTTGTGCGGTTGGGGTCTGAGAGATCGTCCGCCTGCGGATCAGATAGGGGTCCACCTCTTCGCGGGTGGTCGCCGACGTTGAGCGGAAGTCAGCCGAGCGGACTTCCGGTTCGCATCGTTCCCACACGCTAGGACTTGGAAGTCTGGGTCAGCTCGCCCTAAAGTGTCCATGGGCCCCAAGGCGCCTACAGGAGATTGCGCTGAATTCCGGAGCATTGCGTGGGGTGAACAGCGCCCTCGAAAGGACGCGCGCGACCCGACCGACCTTACGCAAATCGGAGGCCAAGGTCGCCGACCTCGTGCTTGCAGACCCGGCCCGCATCCTCGATTCGAGCCTGGCGGGGGTTGCGGAGCTGGCGGCGGTGAGCCAGCCGACCGTCATGCGCTTTTGTGTTGCGGTTGGCTACTCAGGCTTTCAAGAGTTCAAGCTGCGCCTGGCCCAGAACCTGGCGCTTGGCCGGTCCGCAACTCATTCTGTGATTTCCGACCGCGATGGGCTCAGCGCAGTGACGGACAAGATCTTCGAATATACGCTGACAAGCCTCGACTGGGCGCGGCAGCATCTTGACCGCGCGGCGCTGGAGCAGGCGGTCGACATCCTCGCGGGCGCGCGCTCGATCGCCTTTTTCGGCTACGGCGCCTCCGCCATCGTGGCGATGGACGCCCAGCAGAAATTTCCACTGTTCGACGTTCCGAGCAGCGCGGAGGTCGACGCGCACCAGCAGATCATGGCGGCCTCGATGATGCGCCCAGGCGACGTGCTGGTCGCCATCTCCAACACTGGGCAGACGCGGCAGATCCTCGAGGCGGCGGAGATCGCCAAGCGCGCGGGGGCGACCTTAATCGGCGTCGTGGGCGCGGAAGGGCCGCTCAGCGCGCTCTGTGACGTGACGCTGCTCGTGGAGACGCTCGACAACACGAACGTCTATACGCCGACGACGTCGCGCATCGCCGCGCTGGTGCTGGTCGACATCCTCTCGACCGCCGTGGCGCTAAGGCAGGAGCCGGACCATCTCTTAAGGCTCAGCCGCATGAAGCAGCGGCTCAACGCCTTCCGCTCCGGCGAGAAGGATCCATCCGGTTGAGCGGCCTTTCGCCCACGCGCTTGCGCCGGCGCGCCCACCTCGATCGCGCCTGCTGGTCTAACGGGGCTATCGTCACGGCGGGCGGGCAGCGCGCGGGCGATCAGCGATGTCGTCGCGGAGCAGGATCGCTTTCAGACGGCGCCGGCCGGGACCGTGCCCGGCCTGGTCACCGAGCTGACGACTGTCGTCGCGACGATATTCGCGGCAAGCGCGATAATGCCGACGTTGAGGTCGCGGATCGCCTGCGGCAGGACGGGGAACAGCGAGCCGATGGTCGCGTGCGTGAAGCTGAGAACCGCGGCGACGACCGCGCCGACCAGAATTCCGGCGAAGGCGCCAGCCGGCGTCGCCGGATTGTGGGGCATCAGGCTCGCGACCACGGCTGGAAAGAGCTGCGTGACGAAGCTATAGCCCACCAAAAGCATCGTCACGATCGTCGCGTTGCCGGTCAGGGTGAAATAGACAGCGACCAGCATCACGACGGGCACGAGCCACTTGGCGAGGGCCACGGTCTGACCGTCGGTCGCCTCCGGACGCAAGACGCCAATCAGGTTCTTGGAAAGCAGCATCGCCGCGGTCATTGCGATCAGCGAGCCGGGGACGAGCGCCGTGAAGACGCCCGCGGCGCCGATCAGGCCGACCACAGCCGGCGAGAACTCCTGCGCGGCCAGCTTGAACAGCGCGAGATTGGTGTCCGCCCCCTTCAGTCCAGGCACTTGCAGCACCGCGGCGAAGCCGACGAAGAACACAAACAGCAGGATGAGCTGGTAAATCGGCAAGGCGATCGCATTGCGCCGGAAGACGCGCGCGTCCTTCGCCGAGTAGGCGGCGGCGAAGGATTGCGGCCACATGAAGAAGCCGACGGCGGTCAATAGCACCGTGGAAATGAACCAGGCGACGCTCTGCCCGCTTGCCGGAAAGACAAGGAAGCCGGGCTTGGCTGCGGCGATCTGCTCGAACATCGGGCCGATGCCGCCATAGAGATGCAGCGGCAGATAGATGCCGAGGAAAAGCACCACGCCAAGGATCAGGATGTCCTTGACCACCGCCGTATAGGCCGAGCCGCGGATCCCGGACGTCATGACATAGACTGTGACGATCGCGGCGCCGATCCAGATCGCCGCATCCTTGGGAATGGCGCCGTAGCCCGCCGCTGTGACGATGATGCCGAGGCCGGTGAGCTGCAGCACGAGATAGGGGATCAGCGCCACCAGATCGACAATCGAGACGAGCACGCCCAGCGACGGGCTCGCATATTTGCGGACGAAGAAATCCGGCTGCGAGTGCAAGCCGTGCTGCCTGCCATAGCTCCAGACCAGGGGCAGCAGGAAATAGGCGATCACGTAGGCGAGCGAACCGTAGGCCAGGATGTAATAGACCGGAGCCCCGAGCCCGTAGGAAAAGCCGGACGCGCCCAGAAAGGTGAAGGTGGTGTAGATTTCGCCGGCAAGCAGCAGGAAGACGAGGATCCAGCCGAAGCCGCGCCCACCCACTGCCCATTGCTCGAGGTCCATATCTCTCCCGGCGCGGGCGATGAGACCCAGAGCCAGGGCGGCCAGCGCGGCGAGCGCGATCAGGGCCAGGGCCGCGGTCATGGCGCATCCTCGCGGTTCGCCGGATCGATCAGATAGACAATTGCCATGATGATCGCCGTCAGCACGACCCAGACCGAGATCCAGCCGAGGGGGAAAGGCATCCCGAGGATGAACGGATCAACCTCGTTATGAACCGCCGGACCGGCAAGCATGCCGATGAACGGAATGACCGCCAGCCAGTGAATGGGTTTCATTTGAATTCTCCGATATGCTGGCTCGCGATCGAGGCTCAGGGAGCATACCGGGCGCCCCCGCGCAAGCTGCCCCGCAGGAATTGATTGACGCGTTTGCGACGGCGTCGCGGCGAATGCCCGACGGAACGCATCTTCTGCGAGCCGCCGCGAGCCCGCGACGATGGACCCGTGCGTCACCCCTTCCGGCCGACCTGCGCGATCTCCGACAAAGCTTTGAATTCCGGGCCGCGGACAGGAATGGGAATGTGGAAGACTTCGGCGATCACCTGCAACCAGCCATGCAGGAAATAGGTCCAGCCGTCCTCCACCTGCAGCGCGTGGCGGGACGCCTGCGCGCGGGCCTGGCTCAAGAAAACGAGGTCGCCGCGATAATTGAGGTCCCAGGCGATCGCGCACTCTGGAAAGAGGGCCGCATCGGTGAGCGGCGACCCAGGCGCGTCCTTGCCGAGGCCGGTCGCGTTCACGATCAGCGAGCCGGGGCGAAGAGAAGCGAGCGCGGCATCATTGTCGCGCGCGTCCGCAGCAAGGACATAGCGAACCGGCACGTCGGAGAAGAGCTCCGCATGGACGCCCTCAATTTCCTTGAGGCGCGCCGGATCGCGGTCGGAAACGATGATGCGCGAGGGCCGGTCGGCGCCTCGGGCCTTCTGCATCAGATGCCACGTCATTGCGATGGCCGAGCCGCCAGCGCCGATCGAAAACATCTCCGCCCCGGTGCGCTCGAAATGGCGCTCCGGTAGGAAGCCGTCGATCGCGAGGCCGGAGGAAATCGGGTCCTTGGCGTGGCAGACGAGCTTGTCCTTCTGCTTCGACAGGCAACTGGTCTCGCCCATGACGAGCGCGTGGCGGTCCACGACGTCGAACTGGTCGCGGCAGGCGCGATAGAGGTCGATCTTGTGCGTCGTGACCAGCGCGCCGAGCGACTTCGGATCGCCTTTCAGGAATGCGACCGCCGCCCGGTAGGATTCGGGGGGCGCGTGGAGCGGGAAATCGATGCCCTTAATAACGGCGGCGTCGAGCCCGAGGCGCTTCGCCCAGGCAGGAAACACCTTCATGATCGAGCTCTTCGTCGTCGTTACGCCGAAGAAATAGAGCGTCGGGGCGGTCGCCGGTTCGAGCGCGGTCATCGGCGCCGGCGCGTCACGATGCGGAAGCGAAAACGCGCGCGATGCGTTCGGCCGGGCGGCCGTGGTAGCTGGCATTGTCGACGAGCCGCCAGCCGCCTTTGCCGTCATCCACCACGCGGTTCCGCATGCCGCCGGCCTCCTCAATGATCGCATAATCCTGGCCGGAATCGGCTGGATAGGCGAAGGTCATCACCAATTCGCCCGGCCCCGTATTGACGGAGCGATGGATCCAATAGGGTGGGACGTAGCAAAGGGCGCGAGGCTCGATCTCCACCGCGCGGATCTCGCCTTCCGGAGACTCAAGCAGCATCAGCCCATGTCCGCTTTCGCCATAGTACATTTCCGGTCGATTCGCGTTGGCGTGAATGTGGCCGCGGGTGAGGAAATATTCGCGCCCGACTTTGCCGGGCCGCATCCTGGTGACGCCGACGATCATGTCGCCTGCGTTCGCTGACGGCTTGAAGTCCGTGACTTCGTAGACGACCTCATCGCCGAGTTCACGCTTCAGCGAGGCGAAGGCGGCCGCGTCCTCATAGAGGCCCTCGAGATCGCCGAGCGTTTTCCCATAGCGGTTGGTCGCCCCGGTCAGCTCGCCCCGGGCGACGTCCACGCGGCAGACGCTGGGCTCCATGAGCTTCATAGGCCCTCTCTCCGATCATGTGGCTTAGACATTCGCCATCATTTTTGTTCTTTTGCTACATCCGAGTCAAGAGGGTTGGAGACGTAGACATATTTATGTCGTATTTATACCTACTTTTAGCCGCTATTACGACATTGTGCCGCGCACAAGTTTTCAAACGAGCAGAGAAAACAAATTTATCGCTAAATGCCTGCTTGACGAGCGTGGTTTCTTGTACTTAGGCTACAACTCGCGGGCGCATAGGCCCTCAAGAGATGATCGTGGAGGAAATTCGATGAAATCAGCCCTTTCGGCTTTCGCCCTAACCGCAGCGCTTGGGGCCGGCTCCTGCGGCGCCGCCCAGGCCGCAGACTGCAAGGTGGGCGTCGCCATGTACACGCTGAGCGCCCCCTATTTTGCCGCCCAGGTCGCCGCGGCCGTCGACGAGGCCAAGAAGGCCGGATGCGACGTTTCACAGTCCGACGGCCAGAACGACATGAACAAGCAGATTTCGGACGTCGAGGACATGGTCTCCAAGGGCGTCAACCTTCTCATCCTCAACCCGCGCGACCCCGAGGGCCTCGTCGCCGCCGCCGACGCCGCCACCAAGGCCGGCGTCAAGGTCGTCGTGATGGATTCGAGCATCAACACCAAGGCGCATGTCATCACCCAGGTGCGCTCCTCCAACGACCAGAACGGTTATCTCGTCGGCCAGTGGCTCGCCAAGAAGATGGAAGGCAAGCCGATCAAGATCATCCTGCTGTCGGGTTCGCAGGGCAACGAGGTTGGACGCGACCGCCGCCTCGGGGTGTTCAAGGGCCTGATTGAAGGCCAGCTCGTCAACGAGGGCCACGCCGGCTTCCAGGTTCTCGGTCAGGGTTGGGGATCGTGGGCGCAGGAAGAAGGCCTGAAGGCCGCCGAAGACCAGCTCCAGGCGCATCCTGACGCCAATGTCATTCTCGGCGAGAACAACTCGATGGTGCTCGGCGCGATCAAGGCGCTCGAAGCGGCCGGCAAGAAGGACGTGCTCGTGCTCGCCGCCGCCGATGGCCAGAAGGAGGCGCTCGCCCTCATCAAGGACGGCAAGTACGGCGCGACCGGCCTCAACGATCCCGATCTTGTGGCGCGCACCGCCGTCGACATCGGCGTCAAGGCGCTCAAAGGCGAGCTTCCGGCCGACTATCCCAAGCTCGTCCTGACCAAGCCCGACGTGATCACCAAGGAGAACGTCGACAAGTACTATCCCAAGGACGCGGTGTTCTGAGCTTGAGATTCCGCGCGTATGACGAAACCGACGGCGGGGCTAAGCCCCGCCGCCTCTCTTTCCATTTGAGGGGTTCATGGCCGAACTCGCGCGGCTTGCGGCCATCACGAAAAACTTCGGCGGCGTGCGCGCCTTGCGCGGCGTGAAATTCGAGATTCAGACCGGCGAGGTGCATGCGCTGGTTGGCGAAAACGGCGCCGGCAAGTCCACCTTGATGCGGGTGCTGGGGGGTGAAATGGCCCCGAGCAGCGGCGAGATCAGCATCGCCGGCAAACATGTCGATTTCCGCGGGCCGCGGGAGGCGCGCGCCCTTGGCATCGCCATTATCCATCAGGAGCTGGCGCTCGCGCCGGACCTGTCGGTGGCGGAGAACATTTTCTTAGGCGAACTGTCGGGCGTCATTTCCTGGAGCACGCTCCGGAGGCGCGCTTCAGAACTGATCGCCTCGCTCGGTTTCGACATTGATCCGTCTCTGCGAACCGGCGCGCTCACCGTCGCCCATCACCAGGTGGTCGAGATCGCCAAGGCGCTATCGCGCAAGATCAAGATCATCGTCTTCGACGAGCCGACGGCCGTGCTCTCGGCGCAGGATGCCGAGCGGCTACATGAGATCATCGCGCGGCTGCGTTCCGAGGGCGTCGGCGTCGTCTACATTTCTCATCGGCTCGAAGAGGTGCTGAGCATTGCCGACCGCGTGACAGTGATGAAGGACGGGCAGGTCGTTGCGACCCGGCCTATCGATGGGCTGACGATCGACGAGATGATCCGCATGATGGTCGGCCGCCCGATGTCGGCTTTGTTCCCGGAAAAGGGCGAGCGCAAGATCGGCGAGGAGCGGCTGGTCGTCCGCAATCTGCACGCCGGGCGCCTCGTGCGCGACATCAGCTTCTCCGTGCGCGCGGGCGAAATCGTAGGCCTTGGCGGCCTCGTCGGATCGGGCCGCAGCGAAGTCGCGCGGGTGATCTTCGGCGCCGATCGGCTCGATAGCGGCGCGATCCTCCTCAACGGCGCGGAGCGGAAGATACGCTCGCCCTCGGAAGCGGTGAGGGCCGGCGTCTGCCTCGTTCCCGAGGACCGCAAGGCTCAGGGCGTGGTGCTTGATGCGCCAATTCGCGTCAACGCGACCATGGCGAAGCTCTCTGCGGTGGTGAACCGGCTCGGATTCATTCGCAAAGGCGTCGAGCGGAAGATCGTCACCAAGCTTGGCGCAAGCCTCAGGCTCAAGGCCTCGCGCATCGACGCGCCGGTCTCGAGCCTCTCTGGCGGCAACCAGCAGAAGGTTGTCCTCGCCAAGTGGTTTCTCGCCGACGGCGACGTGATCATCCTCGACGAGCCGACGCGCGGCGTGGATGTCGGCGCGAAGAGCGAGATCTATGGAATCATCCTCAGACTGGCCGAGGAAGGCAAGGCGGTGCTGGTTATTTCCTCCGAGCATCAGGAGCTCTTCGGGCTCTGCGACCGCATCCTTGTCATGGGCGAGGGGCGATTGCGCGGCGAACTGGCGCCGGCGGATTATAGCGAGGAAAAGCTCCTTTCGCTCGCGATCTCCCGAAGCACAGCACATGAAAGGGTGACGTAAGCGATGGCGGCGATCACAGAAGCCCAGCCGGAGAGCGGCAGGCGTCTCGATTTTGGCGCCTTCCTGCATCGCTTCGGCACGCTCGGCATATTCATCGTTCTGGTGGTGGCCGCGTCCTTCTGGTCGCCAAGCTTCCTGACCAAGCCGAACGTGCTCAACGTTCTGCGGCAGGTCGCCTCGAGCGCGGGCATCATGGCCGTCGGAATGCTCTATGTCATTCTGACGCGCGGCATCGACCTCTCGGTCGGATCGATCGCCGCGCTCGGCAGCGTGCTCAGCGCCTATTTCATCGCCTTTTCCGGCTTCAACGTGCCGGAGAGCATCGTGCTCGTCCTCCTGTCGGGCGCGGCCTGCGGCCTGGTGACGGGCGGCTTCGTGGCCTACCTCAAGTTGCCGTCCTTTGTCATGTCGCTAGCCATGATGGCGATCGCGCGGGGCCTGGCTCTCATCTTTTCGGCTGGCCGTCCCATTCCGCTTCCCGACAGCGGCGAGGCGCTCTCTGATTTCGGCTCCGGCTTCCTCTTCGGCCTGCCCCAGCCGGTGATCGTGATGTTCGCGATCTTCCTCGTTGGCGGTATCGTGCTCAACTTCACGAGCTTCGGCCGCATCATCACCGCGATCGGGTCCAACGAGGAGGCGGTGCGGCTCTCCGGCATCGCGGTGCCTCGCTACATCCTCGCGGTCTATGTGATCTCGGGCGCTCTCGCGGGGCTGGCGGGCATCATCTCGACGAGCCGCACCGGCGTCGGCTCGGCGCAGGTCGGCGTCGGAGCGGAGCTCGATGTGATCGCAGCCGTCGTTATCGGCGGCGCAAGCCTCATGGGCGGCCGCGGCGGCGTGATCAATACGCTGCTCGGCGCGCTGGTGATGGGCATCATCGCCAACATCATGAATCTGGCCGGCGTGCCGGGCTACAACCAGAATGTCTATATGGGCCTCATCATCGTCCTCGCCATGCTCATCCAATACGGCGCCGGATCGCTGAAGCGCTGAACGCATGGCCCGCGACCTCACGCTTTCCATCGATATCGGCACCGGCAGCGTCCGCGCGGCGCTCGTCGATTCGACGGGCGCGATCCTTCACATCGCGGCGCGCGAGCACGATCAGATCGTGCCGCAATTCGGCTGGGCGGAGCAAAGGCCGCGCGATTGGTGGGCCGGCGTCTCCGCCTCGATCCGCGATGCGCTCGGCGCGGTCGAAGGCGCGCGGGAACGGATTGCAGCAGTTTGCGCCTGCGGTCAGATGCATGGCGTGGTCATGATCGATGAGGCCGGCGTCCTCACGCGCGACGCCGCGCCCTTGTGGAACGACAAGCGCACCGCCGCGATCGTGGCCGACTTCGAACGCGAGCGCGCCGCCTCGACTTATCTCGCCGAGAGCGGCAACCCGCCGACGCCGGCATGGCCCGGCTTCAAGCTCATGTGGCTCAAGCGCAACGATCCGGCGGCCTATTCCGCCGCCCGCGCCGTGCTCATGCCCAAGGACTACATCAACTTTCGCCTGACCGGCGAGATCGCGATGGATTCAGGCGACGCCTCGTGCAGTTTCCTGATGAATCCCCGCACCAGGGCCTGGTCGGACACGATGATCGGCCTGCTCGGGCTCGACGCCGCCAAGCTGCCGCCTATACGCGAACCTCTGGAGATCCTCGGCGCGGTGACGGCTGCAGCCGCGAGCGAAACCGGATTGCAAGAAGGGACCCCCGTCCTGGTCGGCGGGGCCGACTATCCGATGGCGCTCCTGGGCTCGGGCGCATGCCGCCTCGGCCTCGCCTCCGACGTCACGGGCACATCGTGCATTCTCACCCTCATCGCCGATGCTCCGCTCCTCGATCCCGAAGTCTGCAACGTCGCGACGATCGAGGGCCATTGGGGGCCGTTCGTCCTTCTCGAAACGGGAGGCGACGCCATGCGCTGGGCGCGGAGGGCCTTTCACGAGAAGACCCTTAGCTACGACGACATGACGGCCCGCGCCGCTTCCGCCCCGGCCGGTTCCGATGGCCTCATCTTCATGCCCTACCTCACGGGTGAAAGGCTTGGAGCGCATCGCAACGCGCGGGCGCAGTTCTTCGGACTGGGCGCAGCGCATGGGCTCGCGCATCTCCACCGCGCCGTTCTCGAAGGCGTCGCCTTCGCCGCGGCGCGCCACCTGCGCATCATGGAGAAGGCCGCCGGCCGCAGGATCGAGCGCGTCATCGCCTCGGGCGGCGGCGCTAAGACGCAGCTTTGGCTGAAGATCAAGGCGAGCGTCTACGGCGTCCCGATCGTCGTGCCGAAGGAGCCGGAATGCGGGGTGGTCGGCTGCGCCGCATTGGCGGCCACCGCGGCAGGCCGTTTCGCCCGGATCGAAGACACCGTCCAGGCTTACGTGCGCCATGTCGACGAGGTGAAGCCCGACCCGGATTGGACCTCGGCTTATGCGCGCATGCAGCCGGTGTTCGACCGGCTCTACACGCACTCGCAGGCGCTCTACGACGACCTCGATGCGCTTGCCGTCGCCCACTGACTTAAGGAGCCTGCCCATGGACGAAATTCTTGCAACGTTTCACCCCGGTCTTTTCGCGGACAAGCGCGTTCTGATCTCGGGCGGCACGAGCGGCATCGGGCTCGCCCTTGCGAAAGGATTTGCCGGGCTCGGCGCCGAAGTGACCGCGACCGGCGCCTCGCGGGCGCGCCTCGAGGCTGCGCGCGCCGACCGCCAAGCAAAGGGGATTCGCTTCGAGTTGCTCGACGTGCGCGATCGCAAGGCGATCGACGCTTTCGTAGGCAGCTTTCCGAGCCTGGACGTGCTGGTGAACTCGGCCGGCGTGGCGAAGCCCGAAAAGGAATATGAGGAGGCCGGCTTCCTCGACGTGATGGACGTCAATCTCAACAGCGTGATGCGCCTCTCGATGGCGGCGCGGCCGCTGTTGGCGAAGTCGAAAGGCTCGATCGTCAACGTCGCCTCGATGCTGAGCTATGTCGTCGACGACGCCGTCCCGGCCTATTCGGCCAGCAAGACAGGCCTTCTCGGGTTGACGCGAACGCTGGCGCATCGCTTCGGCCCTCAGGGCATCCGCGTCAACGCCATCGCCCCAGGCTACCACAAGACCGACATGACGAAGCCGCTGTGGTCGGACCCGGTCCCTGCGGGAAAGATCGAGGCGAAGGCGGCGCTCAAGCGCTGGGGAACGGTCGAGGATCTTGTCGGCGCGACGATCTTCTTCTGCTCGCCCGCCGCCGCCTTTGTCACCGCGACGACGCTGCCGGTCGACGGCGGCTACGTCGTCAGCGGCTTCTGAGAAAAATGACGGAGCTTGTCATGGACACCCGCGAACAGGGTCCGGTCGGATTCGGAAGAGGCTATGGCGGCCCGGGCAAATATATCCAGCGCGCGAACGAGATCGAACGCCTGCCAGATCATGTGAAGCCGCTTGGCGACAAGGCCTTCCTTTTGGTTGACGGCTTCGTGCTCGATTCGATGGGCGGCGCGCTGCGGGCTTCGTTCGAGCGCAGCGGCCTCGCTCACGCGGTCGAGCGCTTCAACGGCGAGTGCTCCTCGGAGGAGATCGCGCGAGTCGAGGCTCTGGTGCGCAAGCACTCGGCGGGGGTTGTGATCGGAATCGGCGGCGGAAAGACCGCGGATACCGCCAAGGTCGCGGCATGCGCGACAGGCGCCCGAATCGTCATCGTTCCGACCATCGCCTCGACCGACGCGCCCTGTAGCGCCATCGCGGTGCGCTATACGCCGAACGGGGTCTACCAGGAGTCCATGTTCCTGCCGCGCAACCCCGACCTCGTGCTGGTCGACAGCGCGGTGATCGTGAAGGCGCCGCCTCGCTTCCTCGTCGCTGGAATGGGCGACGCGCTTTCGACATGGTTCGAAGCGCGCTCCAACGTCGAGACGAATTCGCGAAACTTTATCGGCTCGGGCTTCCCGGCGCCCGCCGCGGGGCTCGCGCTCGCGAGAGCCTGTTACGATGTCCTCCTGCGCGACGCGCTCGCCGCCAAATACGCCGCCGAACGCGGCGCGCTCACGCAGGCGGTCGAGAACATCATCGAGGCGAACACGCTGCTCAGCGGCCTCGGGTTCGAGAATTGTGGCGTATCGGGCGGCCACGGGATCCATGACGGCCTGACCGCGCTCGACGAGACGCACGGCTTCTATCACGGCGAGAAAGTCGCCTTCGGAACGCTCTGCCTCCTGATGCTCGAAGGACGGCCCTTCGCGGAGATCGAAGCGACGGCCCGGTTCTGCCGGGCCCTCGGCCTGCCGACGACGCTTGCCGACCTGAAGCTGGCTAAGGCCAGCAGCGCGGACATCGAACGGGTCGCCGAAGCTGCGCTCGCGCCCGGCTCCGCCTCCTGGCGCTCCGCCGCGCCGCTCTCGGTCGCGACCGTCCGCGACGCCATACTTGCGCTCGACAGCTTCACGTCCTCCCTCGCCGCCTCCGCCTGACGGCCGCTGTCTCTTCCACCCCAAAGGACTTCTTCGATGCAAGCTGCCGTCATGTACAAGCCCGGGGACATCCGGCTCGAGGAGGTGCCGAAGCCTGAGCCGAAGAAGGGCGAAGCGCTGCTCAGGATTGCCGCGGTCGGCGTATGCGGCTCCGACATTCCGCGCATGCTGACGAAGGGCGCGCATCGCATGCCGATCATCTGCGGGCACGAATTCTCGGGCGAAATCGTCGAGATTGGCGAGGAAGTCGACGGGTTCGGCATCGGCGAGCTCGTGGGCGTCGCGCCGATGCTTCCGTGCCGCGTCTGCGATCAATGCATGACCGGCAATTTCTCCCGCTGCCGCAATTACGATTATTTCGGCAGCAGGCGCGACGGGGCTTACGCCGAGTTCGTCGCCGCGCCCGTCCAGAATCTTCTCAAGGCGCCGAGGGGGACCGATTCGCGCGCCATCGCCATGACCGACCCGGCCTCGATCGCGCTGCATGCGGTCTGGAAGGCGCCCCCCACGATGGGTGAGCGCGGCGCCGTCGTCGGATGCGGGCCGATCGGGCTCTTCGCGATCCAGTGGATGCGGCTCATGGGCTGCACCGAGGTCGTCGCAATTGATCTCGCTTCCGCCAAGCTCGAACAGGCGCGCAAAGCGGGCGCGACCCAAACGTTCCTTTCGCACGAGGCGCCGGCGGACCTGCCCTGCGACCTCATCATCGAGGCGGCGGGCGTGCCCCCCTCGATCAATCTCGCCGCGCGGCTCGCGGCCCCCGGCGGGCATGTCGTATTCATCGGGATACCGGTCGGCGACGTGTCCCTCGACAACAAGACCTTCCAGCATTTCCTCCGCCAGGAAGTGTCGCTGCACGGCGCGTGGAATTCCTTCAGCCCGCCCTTCCCCGGCAAGGAATGGACCGTGAGTCTCACCGCGCTCGCTGACGGAACCTTAAAATGGGAATTCATGATCACCCATGAGCTCCCGCTTCGCGACCTGCCGCGCATGTTCGAAACCATTCGCGGGCGCAACGAGCATTTCTCGAAAGTGATGTTCAGGCCCTGATCCATGGCGCGACTGCTTGGTCTCGATTTCGGCACCGGCGGCGTGCGTGTCGGGGTTTTTGACCTCGAGAAGCGCGCGGTCGTGGCTGAGCGGGAGGCGTCTTACGAGACGCGCCACCCCCGTCCGGGTTGGGCCGAGCAGTCGCCCCTCGACTGGTGGGAAGCGCTCGGCAAAGCGACCCGCGGCCTGATGGCCGACCTCGGCGCGCCAGAGATCGAAGGCGTCTGCGTCGCCACGACCGCCTCGACCGTTGTCGCCTGCAAGCGCGACGGGACGCCATTGCGTCCCGCGTTGCTCTCGATGGATTGCCGCGCCGCTGAGGAGGCGGACCGGACGGCGGCTTCGCGCCACCCCGTCATGGCCTATTCCGGCGGCGGTGACGCGGCCGAGTGGCTGGTGCCGAAATCCATGTGGCTCGCGCGCCACGAACCGCAGACCTACGCCGGCGCCGAGGTGATCTGCGAGTGCATCGACTACGTCAATTTTCTGCTGACTGGCCGCTGGGTCGGCTCGCGCATGAACGCGACCTGCAAATGGAACTATGATTCCGTCGCAGGCCGCTTCGTCGAAGATCTCTACGCGGAATTCGGCGTGCCTGATCTCGCGGCCAAGCTGCCCAAGTCGATCTTCCCGGTCGGTGCGCCGATCGAGCGGCTTTCGGCAAAGGCGGCGGCGCATCTCGGCCTCCCAAACCGGCCCGTGCTCGCCCAGGGCGGCATCGACGCCCATATCGGTATGGTCGCCGCGGACACGATGGCGCCGGGAGAATTGCTCATGATCGGCGGCACCTCGACCGTGCAATTGTTCCAGCTTTCGCAAGGCTCGCCGGTCGACGGTTTCTGGGGACCCTACCCCCACGCTCTCGTGGACGACCATTGGCTGGTCGAGGCCGGCCAGGTTTCGGCCGGCTCCGTCCTGTCATGGCTCTCTCGCGATATCTTCGGGCTCGACGGGTCCGGGCTCAATCGGCTGTGGAGCGAGGCGGAGGCGCTTCCTGTCGGGGGAGCCGGGGTGCTCGCGCTTGACTATTTCATGGGCAATCGTACCCCATACCGCGATCCGCTCCTGAGAGGCGCCTTCCTTGGCCTCTCCCTCGGACATGACCGCGCCGCGCTTTACCGCGCGGCGATTGAGGCGGTGGCTCTGGCGAGCGCCAACGTCCTCAAGCGCATGGCCGAGCTCGGCGTCGCCTGCCGGCGCGTGGTGTCGTCGGGAGGCTACGCCAAGAACCCGATCTGGTTGAGGGCGACCGTGGACGCGATGGGCCTGCCGATGCAGATCCTGCCCGAGGTCAATCTCACGATCGTCGGCGCCGCGGCTTGCGCAGCGACCGCGGCGGGATTCGCGCCCGATCTCTTCGAGGCGGCCAAGGCGGTCGCGCAGCCGGCGGCGATTCTCGATCCCGATCCGCGCGCCCATGACCGCTATCTCGAACTGCTCTCGGAATACTGCGAGGCGACCGAGCTCTTGACGCCGCTCATGCACCGTCTGGCGAAGCGCCAGCTCCGAGCCGAGCCTCATGTCTGAGAGCCTCGACCGCGACGTCCCTCTCCGCAGCCTCTCGGTCGAGCAGCGCGAGCTTCTGATGATCCGGGCGGCGAAGAGCTATTATGATCTCAACATGACGATCGGCGAGGTCGCCGAAGAACTGGGGCTCACGCGCTGGCAAGCGCGCCGTCTCCTTAACGAGGCTCGCGAATCCGGCATCGTGCGTATCGAGATCGTGCCGCGGACGGCGCGCGAGCCCCTCCTCGAGAGCCGCCTGCAGCGCCGGTTCGACCTCAGGGAAGCCGTGGTGGTGCGGGAGCCGACGGAGGACGACGAGGCGCTCGCGCTCGATAGCGTCGCCCAGGCTGCGGCGCAGTTCATCGCCTCGCTTGGGCCCATGCCGCTGATCGGCGTCTCGTGGGGACGGACGATGAGCGCCGTCGCCCGGCGCCTTCCGCCTTTGTGGAACGAAGGCGTCGAGGTCGTGCTCCTGAACGGCGCCATGAACATCCGGGCGCCGTCTGCGCGCACCAACAACACTGCCGAGCTTTTCGCCCGTTCGGCCAACGGCGCCGCGACCCTCCTTCCGGTGCCGGCGATCCTCGGCCATGCGGCGACGCGCGTGGCGCTGGAGCAGGACCCGACGATCGCGAGCGTGCTCGCGCTCGGACGACGCGCGCCGGTGATCTGCTTTGGAATGGGCGCAATCGTCAGCGATTCCGTGCTCGTACAGTCCGGATTCATTACGGTAGAGGAGCAGGCGGCGCTCAAAGCCAAGGGCGCGGTCGGCGACATCCTGAGCCGCTTCATCGACGCTTCCGGTCAGGTCGTCGACCCGGAGCTCGACGCGCGAACCATCGGGCTCGACTTGCGCGATTGCGCCAATCGGGAATTCTCGATCGGCGTCGCGGCGGGCGCGGAGAAACATGCAGTCGTGCGCGCATGCATCCGGGCGCGCTACTTCAACGTGCTCGTCACGGACGAGCCCACGGCCCGGTTCCTTCTTGAAGAGAAGGATCGTCGGGCGTTCCCCGAAAGCGAGGTCGACGATGAACATCGCTGAAACGGCTCTTCCCGCCAAAGGCCACAACAGACCGCGCAATCCCGGCGTTCCCTTGGATGCGAACGCATTCGAGAGCGTTGGGGTCAATGCGAGCGCAGTCGATCGGCGCGCGGCGACCTTGACGACGCGCCGCTCGGTCAAGAAGGAATGGCAGGCGGCGTGGCTCGTGAAGGCGATGACCTGCATCGACCTCACGACCCTTGCCGGCGACGATACGCCGGAGCGCGTGCGCCGTCTTTGCGCCAAGGCGAGGAAGCCGCTGTCCGACGACCTTGTCGAGGCGCTCGGCCTTAACGAGGCGCCGCCGACCGTGGGCGCGGTCTGCGTCTACCCGACGATGGTGGCGCCGGCGGTCATGGCGCTCGAGGGCTCCGGGATTCCGGTCGCATCCGTCGCCACCGGCTTTCCGGCCGGGCTCACGCCCTTGAAGCAACGGCTCGAGGAGATCGGTTATGCGGTTGGCGAGGGCGCGCGCGAGATCGACATCGTCATCACCCGCGCCCATGTGCTCGCGCGCGACTGGCCGGCGCTCTACGACGAGGTGGCGGCGATGCGGGAAGCCTGCGGGCAGGCGCATTTGAAGGCGATCCTCGGCACGGGCGATCTGAAGACGCTGCGCAACGTCTACGCGGCGAGCACCGTCGCCATGCAGGCGGGCGCGGACTTCATCAAGACCTCGACCGGCAAGGAAGACGTCAACGCGACCTTGCCTGTGAGCCTCGTGATGGTGCGGGCGCTCCGGGACTATCGCGACCGGCTCGGCGTCGATATCGGCTTCAAGCCGGCGGGGGGCTTACGCGCCGCCAAGGATGCGCTCGCCTGGCTTATTCTCATGAAGGAGGAGCTCGGCCTGCCGTGGATGCAGCCTGATCTTTTCCGCATCGGCGCGAGCGGCCTACTCACCGACATCGAACGGCAGCTCGACCACTGGGCGACAGGCCGCTATTCCGCCGCTTACCGCCACCCGATGGCATGAGGATTTCACGATGACGCTGGTCAAGGACATTCTCAAGACGATGGACTACGGCCCGGCGCCCGAGGGCGCGGAGCATGTGCTGGTGTGGCTCAAGGCGCATGAAGGCGGCTTCGGTCATTTCATCAACGGCCGCTTCACCAAGCATGGTCCTTTGTTCGACGTGTTCAATCCCGCGAAGCCTGAGCGCATCGCCCGCGTCTCGCAAGGCGCCGAGGCCGACGTCGATGCGGCGGTCGCCGCGGCGCGCAAGGCGCAGGCCAAATGGGCGGCGCTTTCCGGCCACGAACGCGCGAAGCACCTCTATGCGCTGGCGCGGCATGTGCAGAAGCGCGAGCGCTTCCTCTCGGTGCTCGAGTCGCTCGACAACGGCAAACCAATCCGCGAGTCGCGCGACATCGATGTGCCGCTCGTCGCACGCCACTTCTACCATCACGCCGGCTGGGCGACCTTGGCCGAGAGCGAATTTCCAGGAACGAAGCCGGTCGGCGTTTGCGGGCAGATCATCCCGTGGAATTTCCCGCTGCTGATGCTCGCCTGGAAGATCGCGCCGGCTCTGGCCGCCGGCAATACGGTCGTCTTGAAGCCCGCCGAATATACGCCGCTGACGGCGCTCGCCTTCGCCGAGATCTGCATCGAGACCGGCCTGCCGCCGGGCGTCGTCAATATCGTGACCGGCGACGGCGAGACCGGCGCGGCGATCGCGGCGCACGGGGGAATCGACAAGGTCGCCTTCACCGGCTCGACCGAGGTCGGCCGCGCGCTCCGCAAGGCGACTGCGGGAAGCGGTAAGAAGCTCAGCCTCGAGCTCGGCGGCAAATCGCCCTTCATCGTCTTCGACGATTCCGATCTCGACAGCGCGGTCGAGGGACTCGTCGACGCCATCTGGTTCAACCAGGGCCAGGTCTGTTGCGCAGGTTCGCGCCTGCTCGTCTCGGAAGGCGTCGCCGAACCGCTCTACGCTAAATTGCGCGCCCGCATGGGCCATCTGCGCGTCGGCGATCCGCTCGACAAGTCGACCGACGTCGGCGCAATTGTCGCGCCCGCTCAACTCCGCCGCATCGAGGGCCTGATGGCCGAGGGCGCGAAGGAAGGGCTGACCTTCTGGCGCGCCGACGAGCGCCTGCCGGCCGGCTGCTTCTATCCCCCTACCCTCGTCACCGGCGTCGAGCCCGCTTCCATCCTCATGCGTGAGGAAATCTTCGGCCCCGTGCTCGTCTCGACGACCTTCCGCACGCCGGATGAAGCGGTCGCGCTCGCCAACAACACCCGTTACGGCCTCGCCGCCTCCATTTGGAGTGAGAACATCAATCGCGCCCTAGAAGTCGCCGCCCGACTTAAGGCCGGCGTGGTCTGGATCAACTCCACCAACCTGTTCGACGCGGCGGCCGGCTTCGGCGGCTATCGCGAAAGCGGCTTCGGCCGCGAGGGCGGTCGCGAGGGCTTATGGGAATATCGCGTCGTGGAAGGGACGAAGGGCAAACCCTACCCGAAGGCGGCGGCGCTGGACGCCTCGCCCGGAATCGCGCCCTCGGGCGATGCGAGCCCGCTCGACCGCACGCCCAAAATGTATGTCGGAGGCAAGCAGGCCCGTCCCGATTCGGGCTATAGTTACGCCGTGCTCGATCCGAAGGGTCACGAGGTCGGGCTCGCGGGTCTCGGCAACCGTAAGGACATCCGCAACGCCGTCGAGGCGGCCTCGAAGGCGTCCAGCTGGGGCGCGGCGACTGCGCATAACCGCGCGCAGGTGCTCTACTACGTAGCTGAGAACCTCTCTGCGCGGGCCGACGAGTTCGCGCGGCGCCTGAGCGCCATGACCGGCGCCTCGTCGCGCGCGGCGCAAGCAGAGGTAGACGCCTCGATCCGCCGCGCCTTCTATTACGCGGGTTTCGCCGACAAATACGACGGCGCCGTGCACGCCACGGGCGCCCGCTTCGTCACCATCGCGATGAACGAGCCGTGGGGCGTCATGGGAATCGTCTGCCCGGACGAGGCGCCGCTGCTTGGCTTCGTCTCGCTCATCATGCCGGCCATTGCGATGGGCAATGCGGTCGTTGCGGTCCCCTCCGCGGCGCACCCGCTCAGCGCCACGGACTTCTATTCCATCCTTGACACGTCGGACGTCCCGGCCGGCGTCGTCAACATCGTCACCGGCGACGCCAACACGCTTGCGACGACGCTCGCCGAGCACGAGGGCGTCGACGCGCTCTGGTATGTCGGCGACGCGGCCGGCGCGGCCAAGGTCGAGGCTTTGTCCGCCGGCAATCTCAAGGCGACCTGGACCGCATCGACCGCGATCGACTGGGCAAAAGCGGAGGGGCGCGAATTCCTGCGCCGCGCGACCCAGGTCAAGAACATCTGGACGCCCTACGGCGAGTAAGCGCCGCACCCTCGGGAGGAAACGCATGTATCTGGAACGGTTCAAGCTCGACGGCCGGGTGGCGGTCGTTACGGGCGGAGCGCAGGCCATCGGGCTCGCCTGTGTCGAGGCTCTCTCCGAGGCGGGCGCTCATGTCTACATCGCCGACCGCAATCCGGCCGCGGGCAAGGAGGCGCAGGCTGCGCTCGCGGCCCGAGAAGTCAAGGTCGATTCCATCGAGATGGACGTGACGGATTTATCCGCCGTGGACGCCGCCGCGGCGCGGGTCTTTAAGGAGAAGGGTCGCGTCGACATCCTCGTCTGCAACGCCGGGATCGCGCGATCCGAAACGGCCGCCGAGGATCTGACGGACGAGCACTGGCTCAACGTCCTCGACGTCAATCTCAACGGTCTCTTCTGGTGCTGCCGCGCCTTCGGCCGCTTGATGCTCGCCGCCGGCCGCGGCTCGATCGTGAATATCGGGTCGATGTCCGGCAATATCGTCAACAAGCCGCAGCCGCAGGCGCAATACAACGCATCCAAGGCCGGCGTGCATCATCTGACGAAGTCGCTCGCGGCGGAATGGGCTGCGCGCGGCGTCCGGGTCAACGCGGTCGCGCCGACCTACATCAACACGCCGATGACCGTTTACGCCACGCAGAACAAGGCGATGTTCAATACCTGGATGGACTTTACGCCGATGGCGCGGATGGGGGAAACGGACGAGATCGCCTCCGTCGTTCTGTTCCTCGCCTCGGACGCGTCGAGCCTGATGACGGGCTCGATCGTCGTGGCCGACGGCGGCTACACCTGCTGGTGATCTAGAAAGGTGGTGCGGCCAAAGGAAAGATGTGCGCTGTTGGGTTCCTGCCGTTATGCCGCCGCCGCTCTCCTCACGCTCTGTGGGCGTGCTCGCTGGCGTTTAGATATGGCTGTTGAGTTGACCAGATAGCCAAGGGTTGACCAACTGCCAACGTCATTAGAGCCACATGTCCTCTGTGAATTTAATTGACAAAAACAGAAATATACGCTATGTATTCCCCCTGTCGGAATCCCTTTCCCGCTCGCCGGGAAGACGGGCGGGAAGACGAGAAGCCGTGGCTGTTTGAAACGTCGGCCCACAACCTGCTGCGCGAGCCCGGACGGGGAAGCGATTTTTTATTTTTTCACTCGCAACCCATTGAAAGGGCTAGATTCGGAAAAGAAAATCGCGATTATAACCTTGACAAAAGCGCCACAAGGGGTAGTATAGCTCGTCATAGGAGCCAATCATGTCCGCCGACATTGCAAGACCCCCGCTTCATTGACGAAACCGCCGCCCGCGAAGCGCTAGAAAATATCGTTTGGCCGAATGGTCCGGTTTGCCCTCATTGTGGCAATGCCGACGCGGCCAAGATTGCCAAGCTAGAGACCAAGACCGCTCGCCCAGGTCTGCGCTATTGCAACGAGTGCAAAGGCCAGTTTACGGCGACGGTTGGAACGATCTTTGAGCGTTCAAAGATACCGCTCACCAAATGGTGGCTTGCGGCTCATCTCATCGGTTCGTCAAAGAAGGGCATTTCCTCGCATCAACTGCATCGCATGTTGGGCGTTTCCTATAAGTCGACGTGGTTCATGATGCACCGCTTGCGCGAAGCAATGCGCGACGGCGATCTGTCGCCAATGGGAGGCGGGGGCGGCGTTGTCGAGATTGATGAAACCTATATCGGTCGCAAAGATGGATTCGAGGTCAAGCAAGGCGCATGGCACAAAAACACGATTTTAACGCTCGTTGAGCGCGATGGCCGCGCCCGTTCCTTTCATGTGGATAATGCGACTAAAGAGAACATCGTCCCGATCATTCGCGAAAACATTGACCGAGAAAGCCACGTCATGACCGACGAAGCGAGCCGCTATTCAAAGATTGGCAGCGAGTTTGCGAAGCATGATGTGGTTGATCACTCTCGCAAGGAATACGGCTATACGGACCGCGAGACCGGAGCAAAAATCAACACAAACACGATTGAGGGCTATTACTCGATTTTCAAGCGAGGCATGAAAGGCGTCTATCAGCACTGTGGCGAGAAGCATCTGCACCGCTACTTGGCCGAGTTCGACTTTCGCTATTCAAACCGCTCGAAGCTTGGCGTTGAGGACAAGGATCGCGCGGACATGATCGTGGAAGGTGCTAAAGGCAAGCGCCTGATGTATCGACGGCCTGAAGAAATCACTATCGCCTAATCGCCGCAAGTGGACTTAAATCTCATTACCTTCCTGCGAATTTGCCGAACTAATAAGTAGCCGCGCGAGATGTTCGCAATCAGGACGTTCAAGCGGAAATTTTAGTTCGGTCTCGTTGCGGCGAACGATTAGCCAAGTCGTTCCGACATCACGACGAACTGTAAGTTGCTCGATATTTGGTGGGAATCTCGTCATTCCATTTTGTGCGTGGGAGAAACCGTCCATGGCCGTCCTCGGAGAGATTGTCGAACTGTTGAAGCGTTGGGACGTTTGGCGTCGTGTCGAAGGCACGCCGGACCGCTTAGATGCGCTCGAAAAGCGAGTGTCTGAATTAGAGGCTAAACTGCAAAGGGCCCCGGGCGCCGCCTGTCCACGCTGTGGCGCTCTTGACTACCGGGTTGAAAAATCGGAGCCGCATCGCGGGGCGTTTGCTAGCATGGGCGTAAGGATTTACACGATGAAATGCGGAGCATGCGGCTTTACCGATGAGAAGACGATAAATCCTCGCTAGCAGTCCGTCCCATGCGTTCCTTGTCTCGCCGCCGTCTCTGCGCCTCGCCCTTCGCGGTCGCGGGCTTAGGCGCGTCTTTGTGTAGCTCCGGAGGCAAGCGGACCATTGCAGTCATAATCTGAGTCGCGATATCGGGTGAATCCGGTCTATCTTCGGCCATGGCTACAACTCGTGTCAGAAAAAGAGAGGCGATCTACGATAAGATCGCACTTGAACTCGGTCATATTACAATCGAATGGGGGCACCTGGAAAGGATGCTCGATGATCTAATCGTCGAGCTAGCCCGCTTGGACGAGGCCCAAGTTGCACAGATTGTAACCGGGAACGCTGATATTCGCAATAAAATTCAGATGGCTAAGAGCCTGACCCAAAAGCTTCTGGCGTTTGGGGTTAGGGCGTGATTTACCGCCTCCGGGATGGCTCGGAGGCTTTGATTTGGGATGTGGACGCAGGCGCACAGGGAGACTTACAAACAGTCTGGGCGAGGTCTGCCGAGCGATTTGACCGATGCGCAGTGGGAGCGCCTTGAACCCTTGATCCCGGCGGCGAAGCCGGGCGGGCGGCCGCGCAAGACCGACATGCGCGCGGCGATGAATGCGATCTTCTATCTTCTGCGCACAGGCTGTCCCTGGCGGTATCTGCCGTGCGGCGCATTTCCTCCGCGTTCCACGGTCTACAACATCTTCCGCCAGTTCCAGCGCGACGGCGTCTGGGAGCGCATTTGGGAAGAGCTCCACATGGGGCTGCGCGAAGCGCTCGGCCGCGAGGCCAGCCCGACCGCCGCGATCCTCGACAGCCAGTCGCTGAAAGCGGCGGAAAAGGGGGAGCCGCGAGCCGGAGTGAAAAGGACGCAGTGGGTTATGACGCCGGCAAGAAGGTGAAGGGCCGCAAAGTGCACGCCCTGGTCGACGTCGAAGGCCTGCCGCTGCGCGTGATCGTCCACTCGGCGGGTATGCAGGATCGTGACGGCGCGGCGCTGGTTCTCGACAAGATCCGCCAGCGCTTTCCCTGGCTCGAACTGGTTTGGGCTGATGGCGGCTACAACGCCCGTCAGGTCAAAGACGCCGTCGCCAGATCGCCGGGGCTCCGGCTCGAAATCGTCAAGCGTTCGGACGACACCAAAGGCTTCGTCGTGCTGCCCCGTCGCTGGGTGGTCGAGCGAACCTTCTCCTGGTTCGGCCGCAACCGCCGCATCGCCAAGGACTACGAGAACCTCGCCGAAACGCTCGCCGCCTTCATAACCTTGGCCGCCATCCAATTCGCCATCAGACGCCTTGCTCGCGCGTAGGCTTTTGGGTCAGGCTCTAAGGGCCTTTCGTTTATAAGAAAGGACAATGACGAATGGTTCATGCCTACAATCAGATTGTTAGATGTAATCGATAATGATCTGCGGCCGCGCCGCAACGAAGTGACCCACGCACGTTGGCAAATACCAAGGGGACAAATACAACGCGTAAGTTATAAAACCAAGCTATTAAAACCTCAGTCGTTTCAACAAATACTTGAGACTGAACAGCGTGTTCCAATAAAAGTCTCTCAATTGAGGGCGCTTAGAAAGAAGATCGTGAGCGCTTGGGTAGCTCTTTTAATGTCGACGATGACTGTGATTCGTCCTGAGAGCATCGGCGGACAGAATCCATTACCTTCCAAATCCTTTCGACGATTGTTTCGTCAGCGAGGATTCGGAAATCTTCTGAGCAATGAGAATTCAACTCAGAAACGCCCGCGTGGATCATCTCCGGCGTTACCTCGCGAGTCGAAGCCTCGTTAGCGCCGGCCTGTCCCGGCCTATCTACAGGTTGGGTACTTTTGTCAAGGTTATAATCGCCAAGAAAATGAAAGGAAATGAAAGCAAATTTACTAGCGTTTAGGCTCCTTAGCTTCGCTTTGCTTGCGCTTATTTGGAAGAAATTCCCGCTTTGGTTGTATCCGCCCGCTTAGTCTAGAGGGTGGCGCCCCAAGAGCAGCGGCTATCGCATCGCGTTCTGCTTGGACGACATCAAGGCCGGCGCCGAAGGGCGTGTGCTGTTTGGGGTCCTGGGGCGTTGCGCCGCCGCAGCTCTTCTCACGCTCCGCGAGCCTGCTCGCCGGCGTCCAGAATCCAGGTCCGGTCGGCGAAGGCGACATAGATGCGCTCCTGGCCAAGCGCGGCGCCGAGCTCGGCGGCCAGTTCGTTGAGCATCGTCTCGATCGCAATGTCCGGCAGGTGACCGAGATAGGCGTGCACCGCCTCGCCCGTGAACAGGGCGACGGGTTCACGGTCTGACCCGACCGTGCCGTCCTCTCGCGGCCAAGCGTAGGTCACCTCAGCGCGGGTGAATATGCCCGAAAGCGCGGGCTCTCCCGCTTCGACCCGACGCCTCATCCAGGCTCGCGCGGTCCGCACCGCTTCGGAGACGTCAAACACGCGCCCCTCCGGGTCCCAACCCTCGCGTAAGCCCACGCTGATCCGAAAATCGCGCCGCGGCCCGTCCGAGCCGTCGACGACGACGTAGTCTTCGGGTTTCGGCGAGCGCGTCTCAGGTATGTCCGCGCTCCCTCGGTTTGCCGCGACTGCGGGCGCAATGATCGTTTTCGCGCTCGGAGCATATGCCGAAATAATGGTCTACCCTAACATGAGCTTGAGCACCGGCTTCTCGCCGAAGCCGCTGGAAATGATCTTGAGCCTTCGCCGTTCCTCGACGAACAGCCGCTCGAGGAGGTTCGTCGTCCTTGCGAAGCGACGGTGCATGACCGGCAGCCGCGGGTGCGCGATGCAGGCCTCGAAATCGTCCTCGAAACAGGCGAGCGCGCTAGGCAGAACGTTGGCATAATCGGCGCGGATACCGGCCGCTAATTGACGCGCGATCGTCCGCGAAGGCGCCTGATAGCAGGCTGTGACCCGCGCCTTGAATTCCGGCCACGGATCGGCCGAGACCTTCGCGGCGAGATTGCGCATTCGATGCGCTAGGGAGCGCTGGCGGGCCGAGCTCGCTCACCGCCGCCCGCGACAGAAGCCGTCGGCCGGTCTCGTCGGTGAACGTGTCCTCGATGTCGCGGGTCGACAGGCCTCGCGCGTAAAGCTCGACCGCCAGCCACTCGAGTTCCCGCGTGCGTCCCGAAAGCGCCGCCCGCACGCTCGAGACAAGCGGACCCGCGGAGCCGAATAGTCCACTGCACTGCGCTTGATCGTCGAGGAGGCGCTCGCAGGCGAAGTGAGCGACGTGCTTGGCCGAGAGCGTTATGAACGCGGCGAGGGCGAGAAAGCTGGCTTACCGGAATGGCTATCGGCCGGGCAAGATGAAGACGGCGGAGGGCGGTCGCGTTGGAGCGCATCTGCTTCGAATATATGGGCGGGCAGACGCTGCAAGAGCGGCTGGCTGCGCTGGGTCCCGATGACCTCGCCAAGACGTTTGCTAAAAGCGCTGAATGCCATCAGCAAGGATGCGGCCACAGCGGTCATCAAGTCCGTGCACCAGAGCGTGACCCACGACATCGACCTGGAAGTTTCTTGATCGCCTAGCGCATATCGCTCGGCCCAAGAGCACCCTTTCGTCAGAGAGCCGATGGAGCGGGGCGATCGCCTGCAAATTGATCGCCCCCATCGGCGATGATTCTTCTGCCGACGCCAAGACGGTTACCGTCTCGTGCGCGAACATGAAGCCTTTGACGTAACTCCCGACGCCAAGATCAAGGATCGGCGCGTCCGGCATTCGGTCTGCTTTCACCTTATTCGCCCTCACCCTTAGGACAGCAGCAAGCACAACTTCGAGCAGAGTTGATCTCGATCAAAGCGGCTCTTCGCTCGGCTCATAGAATTAGAAAACCCGATTTCCCCTGCGACACTTTTAAGGACCTCAGCCCCAACACGAGAATAGATTGGACGACTCGAGATACAAGAGAACGACATCCGATCCTTATGGCTCGGCGCCAGATGCGCCGGACGCGGCTACGCTTCGACAAAGGCGGCGCTGGCGTTTGCCGCCACCGATTTTGGTCAGCGCCATCGGGCTTCTGCTGTCCTCCTTAGGATCGCTTGGTGTTGCCCACTTTTGGGATGTACCGGCGGCTCAGGCCGAGCTCAATGCCCTCGGCGACAACCGGTGGCTGCTTTTGCAAACCGCATTGGGCGACGTCGAGCAGAATTTTGAGATAACGCAGGACTTTTTCCAGTCCTTTGACGGCGAGGTGGGCCGTGCGCAGTTCGATCGCTTTGCGAGTCGGTTGCCGCGAATATTTCTGGGCCGCGTAGAAATCGACTGGGCCCCCCGCGTCAGGCCGAACGAAGTGGCCGCGCGCGAGTTCGCTGCGGCGCAAGAAGGCCTTGCCGGTTACCACGTTAGATTGCCGGAGGGCGCCTCGGGGAGCGTCGATGACAGACAAGACTTGTTCCTGCTTCTGTATATTGCGGCGCCGCTGCAAGAGGCCCCCCGCGTTTGGTGTCGATTTAGCCTCTGACGCTTGGCAGCGCAGCGCGCTCGAGCGAGCAGGGAACAGCGACGCGCTTGCCGCGACATCATTATTGCAGCCTCCAGCGGACTCCAACTTGAGAACTGCCGTCGCGATTTTCGCGCCCGTCTATCGGAACGGCCTGCCCGATGCCGCGACGGGAGATCGACGCCGCAATCTCGTCGGCTACGTCCGCGGCGTGTTCCTGGTTGGGCCAACCTTGGACGACATTCTTCGCGACCTGCGGAGAGCTGGGGCAGCGCCAGACTGACAGCGGAAGTCAAAAGCAGCCCGATAGCGAATACGATCGCTGCATGGTAGTAGTTGGAGACAACCGGCGCCCCGGAGATTGGCACGACGACCATCGTCCAGTGGGCATCGGCGAAAGTGAGTTCGCCCGTCCAGTGCATCCCAGCCCCGAGCTCGCCCAGCGTCCGCGGCTCGGCTGGGCTGGTTCGAAGCAGGGACGAGCGCACATAGAATGGGAGCTGTCCGACCAGCTTCTTGCGCGCGATGATCAGCAAGCGGACGGCGTGGGCCGACAGAGACTTCCCGTGCACGGGCTTGAAGAATCCTGGCGAGCCAAATGCGCCAGCCCTCGCGCGTCGTTGCGGTCGGTCTTGTGAGTCGCGAGCGACTTGAGCGCCTGATCAAAGCCGACACCTCGATGATGAGCAACGACCGCGTCGACGTGCCCTGCCTGTTCGACGGACCCATCAACGGCGAGCGTTTCCGCGCCTATGTCGATCAATTCCTCGCGCCGACGCTGAAGCCGGGCGACGTCGTAATCCTCGATAATCTCGGCTCTCATAAAGAAAAGGCGGTGCGCAAGGCGATCCGCAACGTCGGCGCCCGCCTCGTGTTCCTGCCCAAATACTCCCCAGACCTCAACCCAATCGAGCAGGTCTTCGCCAAGCTCAAGGCCCTGCTGCGAAAGGCCGGGGCGCGAAGTTACGAAGCCATCTCCGACGCCTGCGGCGAAATCCTCGCCCAATACCCGCCCGCCGAATGCGCCGCATACCTCAAGAACGCAGGATACGCGTAGACCCAAAAGCAGACGCTCTAGGCGGCGGCGCAAAACCACAGGTGGGACTATTAGCAAGACATACCGCCCGGCTTAGCGCCTCTCCCTACGGAGCCGTTAGCGGGATCGGCGGCCTTCCTCCTTCCTCCGAAGCAGGGAGGGCCGCCTACGCCGCCAAGAGAAGGGGCTTTATGCCTCGCCCAGAAGAGCGCAATAAACATAACAATTGGATAGTGTTGATCGCTGGCGAGGCATCCAACGCAGTGTCGACGGGCAATGCCAGCTCAGCCGACATTTACTCGCTTCCAAATTCGCCCCTTGACCGCAAGAAGCGCGCCCTCGCCGAGTTCGCGGCCGGGCCGTCGGGTTCCCCATATTTGTTGCTGCGTGTTTGTGGGAGCGTGCCTGCTCGGGATCATAACTACATGTGTACGAGCGCGACGAAAAATCGGGCGGAAAGGAGGGCGCCAGATGATAAATCAAGCCCTCTTCGGGCTGGAAACGGGTCTCAACTGGCCACGTTTGCCCTCGCGCAGGCCGATCGAACGGCACGACTACCTCTTGCGCTGCCTTGGGCTCGAATCGCCGGCAACAGTCGTTTCATACGTACCAGGGGAGGAGGTCGTTGGGGAAGGCGAGCCGACGAAGAATTTCTTTCTCGTCATGGGCGGGCTTTTCCGCGCCGAGAAGTTCACCGCCGACGGACGTCGCCAGGTATTCGCCTTTCACATGGCGGGCGACCTCTGCGGCCTCGAGCCTGACGGGACCCACAAGCTAACGATCGAGGCTCAGGATCACGCTTCGATGGCGATTCTGCCCCGTTGCCTATGCCGGCTTCGGGTGAACGACCACCCTGAGATCAGCGCGGCTCTATTCGACGGGGCGACACGGGCGTGGACCCTCGCCATCGATCATATGATGATGATTGGATGTGGTTCGGCGGAAGAACGGCTCGCGTGGTTTTTGACCACGCTTGCGGCTCGTTCGGTTGGCGGGGGCGCACGTTTCGTTGATTTGGCGATGCAACGCCGGGACATTGCCGATTACCTCGGACTGACAATCGAAACTGTGAGCCGCACGTTCACGCGCCTCAAATATCTCGGTCTGATCAACCTCTCCGACATTCGACGCGTCCATATCCTCAGGCCGGATGCGCTCGCGCGCCTGGCTGCGGCTGATCGTGACGCAGCGCCGATCGATTTTGACCGGCCTGAGCGGGAACTGGAATCTATCGCGTGATCCTGTCGTCGCGCGCAGCAGATCTCGCGTTGGAAGACGTTTAGCCTGGTCCGGTGCTTGGAAATATCGCGAAAGATCCAGATCTGGTCCAATGCTCGCCATCTTGTCTAGAAACCACCACAACTCGTTGTGGCCATCGCCGCCAGCCTTGAAAATCTTCTGTCATGCATGAGGCGGATTAGCGGGATCTCTACCGCCGAGCGGATAGGACGAAGCGTCTGAGTTCCGTCTTCACAGTTATATTAGATCGCCCCTTGAGGTGGAATCACGTCCATCAACTAATATAAGACATTCGGGCTCGCCATCGACACAATGGACTATCGGCCGTATCGCACCCGGCGCTGGTACCCTTCGGCATCCATTACCCGTTGCGGGACCAGCGCCCGTACCTGCTGATCGTCGCCTGCCGCCGCGAGCGATTCAGCCGGAATGTCGAAGATCTGGCCGAAGCGTCGATTGACTGAGATGATCCGCGCCACTGGATCGATGACCAAAATCCCATCGGGTGATGATTTGTGCACTGCTCCGCGGATCGCGGCCATGGATGCCGGTTCGCGCTGGGCCTTGTTTCGCTCGGTCACGTCGACACGACGGCGATCGAGGCGGAACCGCCTTCGAACGTCGCTTTCGAGGCGTTGGCCAGCACCACGACGAGGCCGCCGTCTCGGGCGCGCATGGTCGACGTGATCTCCAGGAGAGCGCCCTTCTCAACGAGTGGCGAACGTAGATTTTGCGCGACGATCGGCTGTTCCGCCTCAGGGACGAAGTCCAGCAGCGGGTGGCCGACGATGTCCTCAGGCGCGTACCCGATCATGTGCGCGAAGTAGCCGTTAGAGAATCCGATCGTCCCGTCGTCGCGGACGATGACGATGCCGGCGACGTTCTGTTCGGCGAGGCTGCGGAATTTGCCCCGTTCCTCATGCAACTATTCTTCTGCTCGCTCGCGCTCGCTCATATCGAAGATAATCCCGATCGATGCTTGTTGGCCGCGGAAAGTCGCCACATTGTTGTGGACGAGGACATCGACCGGTGCGCCATCCCTGCGCAAAAGAGTTGAATTGAATTCGGAAAGCCGTTCGCGGCCGGCCTTCTGCGCTGCAAACCGTTTGCTCACGGCTGCCTTTTCCGAGTCAGCAATGAACTCGAACATCGGCCGGCCGACGACTTGGGCGGGCTCATAGCCCAACCCCCTCGCGATGTACGGATTGACATAGGCCACCATCCCATCCCCAGCGACGATGTAGATGCCGGCGACTTCCTGTTCTACCAGTGCGCGGAATGCGCTCCCCTCTTCGCGGAGGGTCTCCTCACCAGGCTTGGCCTCGGCGATCTCGACGCTTGGACTCACACGCTCGTCGCCCGCGCCGTATTGCGGAGCGTTGAGCTCGCGGCTCATGACAATCTCGCCTGGCGAGAAGCGCATCTCGCCCACCCGCCGTTAAGATTGCTGCTGAGGATAGCATGCTGTCGCATTAAGCGTCATGGTCGTGCCTCCGAATGGCGCGTTGGCCGAAAACTGTGGGAACCATGGAATCACAAATTGGAACGTATAGGTGGCTTGGACCTGCACGCCGCAGGCCGGAGTTGTCGCCACGAAATCCGATGCCGTGGCGTTATAGATTCCTAATTGCTGGGCCAGGCCGGCGGCATACCCCGGAATGCTGGCGGCGGGGCACGTCGTGTTGAGGGCGCCGCAGCGCGCGGCGGCGTCTGTAGCCCAGGTCAGCGTCGTATTGGTCCAGAGTAAGCGGGCTGCGTCCATGATTCCGAGAGTGAACAGCAATAACGCCGGCAGGATCAGGGCATATTCAATGGCCATGGACCCGTCAGTGTGAAACGCGTCGCGCAATCTTGGGCTGTGGCCCATCGCTCAGTTTGTCCTGATCACGGCTGTCGCCGTAAACGTGGCTGGCAGGCCCCAGTTCGTGGGAAAGATGACCATGTGAGTGAGGGACGCGTTAATCTGAACATAGAGGCCAGGCGTGAAGCCACTGGCGCAATTCGCCAAGGACGCGCACGAGCCTCCCGTCGGAGCGCCTGCGTTGGTGATGCCAGTTGCCGTCGGACAGCCACAGAATTGGGTGGGCGCCGGCGTGGCGGTCAGCGTGTTCAATCCCCGCGGCAATATCGCGCCAGCGATGGCGGCGTTAGCCGTATTGGTGGCATTGAAACCGGTCGCGTTCGCGGCAGCGTAAATGGCGCCCGCGTCGACAGCGTTGTTGACCTGCATCGCCTCGTACGCGGAGAATCCGAGTTCGACAATTCCCGTAAGCAGCAGCAGCAAGAACGGGAGAAACAGCGCGAACTCGATCGCCGCCGTGCCGGAGTCGTTGCGGCGTCCGAAGAGTTTTCCAGACAGCATCCTGAGTAGGCCCATGAGTGTTCCCGTCTACTCGAGCAGCGCTGTTGCGCCGCCGCTGCCGCTGGTGCCCATGCCGGCGCAATTGTTTGAGAAATATGCGGCGCCCGTGAACTGAATCTGTCCTGCGATGAGCTGAGTACAACCTGAAGGGTTCGCTATGCCGTTACTAAATTGCGCCTGCTGTGTTGGTAGGTAGATCGCGCCCGTGATGTCCATTGAGGCTCCGCCGTTAAAAACGTTCACGTTAGTCGTGGGGGCATTCCGATCGCCAAAAAAGACGATGCCAGCCGTTGCGCCCGTAGTCGGCGCAGTCAGGGTGACGCTTGCGCCGTTGCCGATGCTGTTTATCTCCGCATAAGGTGGCGAATAGCCGTCGGAAGCGCTTCCAGTCAGGACAATCGTGACGCCCGTGCCATTCATGACCACGGCGCCGCCGACGCTGAAATTTCCTCCGTTGACGTAATAGACGCCGGGGTTCAGCTTGATTTGGGCGCTGCTGGCAAATGAAACTCCATTGCACCAAACGCCCGGATTTAAGGTCTGAAGGGTCGCGCTGTAGCCATACGATTTGCCGGTGCCTAGAGAGCAGCCGCTCGGCATCGTCGGCATCGTCACTCCCGCGTATGGATCAGCATTCGCACATGCCCCCTGGTTTTGTTTGCACGTAGGTGACTGGCAGGAGTTCGACACACCGTTGATTGTGGCGCCGTTGGTGATCGAGGCCCCACCGGCGACAGAAACAGGGTAGCTACTCGAGAAATTGCCTGAGTTATTTTTGATGTCTAGCGCCGCGCCGCCGGTTATCGACAGAGCCTCACTCCCCGAGGTGGCCGTGGAACACACTGTCAGTCCGCACTGAATCAGATTGACGGTTGCACCGTTGCTGATCGAGACGCCGGGGTTGGCGCTGCTGCTGAGCTGCCATGCGCAAGCGCCCCCGGCGCCCGGTGACGCCACGGCCTGCGCGGCCACGTTGAATGTGCCCGAATACAACATGCTGACGAGAGGAAGCGTCTGAGGCTGCTGAATTATCACTTGGAGCGCGGAGGCGTTGGCGGCGTCAGTAGCACTGGCCGGCGGGCTGACCGGCGGGTTGTTGACAGTGACTGTGACGCCATTGGCGCCATTTACGAAGCCGACCTTGGCGGCAACCCCCTGGCCCTCGGTGGTGATATTTGGATGCCCGGTTGCTTTCGCTATTGCGGCGCTAAACGCGGCGCCATCCGCCGCCGACTGCATCTGCCGCTGCTTAAAGAGAACGAAACCGATATCGATCGCCAGCCCGGCCATGCCGAGCAGCACGGTCATAATCAGCGCCATTTGGATGGCGACGGCGCCGTCCTTAGCCTGGAAAAAGTTGCGCCCTAACGCGGCGAACCGGGCAAACATTGCGTTGCTTCCTTATCGGCGGATCAGCGCGAAGTGCGGGCCGCGTCCGCTCCCGCGGGTCTCCCCTTGGAGCATCTCCGGCACCCTTGGATTTCCGCCCTTACTCCCCAATGAGAAGCTGAATAGAGGAGTAATGGAGAATAATAGCCTCTTCGATCAGACTATAATTGATATAGGTCAAAGAGCGCGCGGCTGGAAATGGCAATCTTGGCAACGAGCCTAGCGGCGAACTTCACCAGCTCATCGAGAGAGACTGTGCCCGCTTTATCGGTTTCGTTCATGCGCTGCGCGGGAATCGGGCGTGACGCCCTCTCTGGCTGGGTAGCGTCCGGACTGGCTCGCTCGGTCGTTATCCGCCTGTTGGCAGCTGTCTGGTTCCTCCTACTGAGCGCGGCATCCGTCCATTCGATCAGCGGTCAAACGGCGGAGATCGTGGCCGGCAGGACAAGTTTCGGCACCGGTTGGCCAGCGCTGCTCTCGCAAGGATGCATCTTCGTCTTCTACACGATCATCTTCTGCATCATAATTCTTCGCCCCGAGCCGGTCAGCCGGGCCAAAGGCGTCCGTCCGGCTTTGCTGGCGCTCGCCGGCTCATATGGCCCGTGGCTAATCCCCCTTCTTCCGCGCGGCCCGCAGCTGCCGGTGCTCGCAGTGGCGTCGACAGTGATCCTACTCGTCAGCGCGGGGCTGATGGTCTATCCCCTCACCACGCTGGGCAAGTCGTTCAGCATGATGCCGCAGGCGCGCAAGCTTGTTACCAGGGGCCCTTACGCTGTCGTCCGTCATCCGCTGTACCTGATCGAGGAGGCTGCGATAGCGGGCGTGCTGTTGCAATACGCCTGGTACGCGGCGCTGCCGTTCCTGGCGGTTCACTTCGCCTTACAGATCCGGCGGATGCAACTTGAGGAAAAGGTCCTTCGGAAAGCCTTTCCCGAATACGCTGCATACGCCAAGCGCACGCCGCGCCTTATCCCCGGCGTATGGTGAGACCTCGGCCGCCGTAACGCCAGCCGCGCTTCAGGGCTCGCGCCTTCCATCCATCGGATGACGCCGATGGTGATCAGGCCGACGATGAGCCCCGCGGGGATGTCGCTCAAATAATGGCCGAAGCGCACTCCTGCCGATGTTGCGATGATTGCCCGCGGAAACAGGACAAGCAACCTCGGAAGAAATAGATGATGATGACGGCGCTCGAGACGTGAAATCGACCACGGTGAGCACACAGATCTTTCGGCCAGCAGCCAGTTGGTCATGGACGAAGCGAGGCTGGATTTGCGTCTTATGTGGAGCATATGGCGTCGGCCCTTGGGCACGCGGATCGTCGGACGCAATTTCGCTCATACTGTACGGGGCCCATTCTTCCTGGCGAGCGCAAGAGCGTCGAGCCGATAGCGGCCCGCGTCGAGCCCCGCCGCGTCCAAGGCGCGCATCAGTCGCTGCACCTTTTTGTCGCCAACGCCGACTGGTCGCAGGGGGGACCTGTTGCGACGGGTTCGAACCTTTGTTTTTCCCGCTATCGAGAAGAGCGGCAGGATAAGCGCATGGATCGTCGATGACACGGGATTCCCCAAGAAGGGCGTTCATTCGGTCGGCGTCGCCCGGCAAGATTGCGGGCAACTCGGCAAGCAGGACAATTGTCAGATTGGGGTGTCGTTGTCGGTAGCCAACGAGCGCGCGAGCCTGCCGATGACGCTCATTCGATTGATCCAACCGTACTGCACGCAGCCTGCCGGTCGGCGGTCAAGGCGGCAAGGCTGACGAAGCGCGTTACTTTGCATCCGCCAATTGGAGGTCGTCGAAGCGATTTGCGCCCTCACCGCGTCGCAGCCTGCATCCCACAACATTGGCGCGCGCTCCCCGCGCGAGCGAACCCCGATTTGCTTCCGATCGCTCATCAAAACGATCATGCTCGCCTCGCATGGCTGCAAGCCGACGCGACGACACTCCGAAGCTGCCCGACACAAAGCCCATAGCAGCCCCAGCGCGAACCTCCCCGCGCCGGTCGTTCAATCCGGCTTCAATGAGGTCCGCTCCCGGAGCGCGCGCAATTTCGCGCCGCGGACCTCACAGAAGCCTCTAGATTCACCGGGTCATCTGCAATTTTAAGGATGATTCGGGATGTGGACGGACGTTGATCGGAGCAGATATCGCCAAGCCGGGGATTGTCTGCCGAGCGATCTGAGCGATGCGGAATGGGATCGCTTGGCGCCTCTGATTCCGCCAGCGAAGCCGGGCCGACGGCCGCGCCAGACCGACATGCGCTTGGCGATGAACGCGATCTTCTATCTTCTGCGAACCGGCTGCCCGTGGCGCTTTGCCGCACGGGTTCTTCCCGCCGCGGTCGACGGTATACAACATCTTCCGCGCTTTCCAGCGGGAGGGAGTATGGGAGGCGATCTGGGAGGAACTGCGCACGGCGCTGCGCGAACGGCTGGGGGGAGGCGAGCCCCAGCGCCGGCGTCATCGACAGCCAGTCGCTCAGGTCGGCTGAAAAAGGGGATGCGCGAAAGGTGAAGCAGACGCAGTGGGTTATGACGTCAGCAAGAAGGTGAAGGGGCGCAAGATCCACGCTCTGGTCGATACCGAAGGCTTGCCCTTGCGCGTGGTGGCTCACACCGCCGCCGTTCAGGACGGGGATGGGCGCCCCCTTGGTGTTTGACCGCATCCGCCAGCGCTTCAATTGGCTCGAACTCGTCTGGGCTGATGGCGGCTACAACGCCCGCGAGGTCGAACGCGCCGTCGCCGCGCAGCCACCGCAGCGTTTGGAGATCGTCAAACGTCCCGACGATTCAGGATTTATCGTCTTGCCGCGTGGCTTGGTTGTCGAACGGACCTTTTCGTGGTTCGGCCGAAACCGCCGCTGGTCAAAGATTGCGAGAACCTCGCTGACACCTCGCGGCCTTCGTCACACTCATTTGCATCCAGCTCGCCGTCAGGCGGCTCGCCAGGCCGTAGACTTTTGAGTCAGGCTCTGAACAGCACAGTTTTCAAGGAAGAGACCATCGACGCGAGTATAATTTATCACCTTTTGATATAGATCAAACAGTCAGATAACGCAAGTGATACCATAGCCTGGTGAAAGAAAATGAGAGTATGAAAGGGAATGAAAATGCGTGATCGAAGTCAAGGGATTTTTTGCTTGGTGTGCGGCCGATTCCGAAAGCGGAGTTACGGCGATCGAATACGGTCTACTCGCTTCGTTGATTGCTCTGGCCATTATTGTTTCGGTCACTTTGCTCGGCACCAACCTTGCTGGTCTGTTCACTTATATTGCGGGCAAGGTCGCTGCGCCGTAGCGCTCCTTGACGCGGGAAAGTCACCGGCGGGTTTATATGCTTCATTATCTCTCGGGGACATTGGCATCTTGCGTGCGAGAGTGAGCTTGGCTTTGCTAGATGCCGTTAATAACATGTCTTGGCTGACAGGTCTAGGTGTGCTCACCGCCAGTGCAGGAACAGATCTGAAAGACAGGCAAATCCCGAATGAGCTCGTCGCGGCGGTGGCCGCTGTCGGGCTAGTTCACGGCCTCGCTTTAAGACCAGGACAGGTCTGGCTTAGCCTCCTTGTGGCGCTCGGCGTGTTCTGCGGACTCGGAATTCTCTCCCATTACCGGATTATTGGGGGAGGCGATCTGAAGCTTATCAGCGCCGTCACGCTTCTCGTCCCTCCGGAGCGCGTGGGACAGCTTCTGATCGAGATTGCGCTGGCCGGTGGCGTGCTTGGCTGCATCTACCTCTTGGCGGGGTACGCGCTCAGGCGTCCATCCGCGACGCCTTCCGGCGTCCCCGAACTTGCCGGTCCTGAAGCTGGAATTGCGCTCGTAATCAGGACTGAGCGTGACCGGATCGCGGCGGGCGGCCCATTGCCTTACGCGCTGGCTATATTGGGCGGAGCCGTGATCTACCTAACGAGAGAGCTAGTGTAATGCTGCGCCATATTCTGCTCGCGATAGGGGCCGTTTTCGTCCTCGGGGGCGTTACGATCCTCTTCATCTGGTACGGCCAAGCAAGAAAGGCTCCTGAAGTCGTCGGAACCCCCACGGAAATCCGAACCTCGGTGATAACGACCGCGCACGCAATCCCCAAAGGCACTTTGCTGCGACAAGACGATTTGAAATCGAAAGTCTTGGGGCCTGAGGAGCATCTTCAACCCGGAAGTGTCGTGTCCGGCCAGGAGAAGGACTTATTGGGCGCGCTCAGTCGGCGCGATTTCGCCGAAGGCGAGCCACTTATCGCAAGCGACTTCATCAAGCCCAACGATCGAAACTTTCTCGCCGCAGTGCTCAAGCCGGGGTCACGGGCCATTTCAATTTTCGTCGATGCGGCCCAGAGCGTGGCGGGTCTGGCTTTGCAAGGCGATTACGTGGACGTGATCCTCATTCAGAGCTTCGAAGACAAAATTACCCCCTATCCCCGGCAAACGACTGCAGGAGAGACAGTTCTGCATGGTGTGCGGGTGATCGCCATCGACCAGACGCTAGCCCTGCCCCAGGGTGGCCTTCTTAGCGCTGTCACGACCAGCGCCGACGCGCGTATTCCGAAGACGGTCACGCTCGAGGTGACTGAACGGCAAGCTGAAAAGCTTCTGGTCGCGTCGAAGCTTGGTAGTTTTCAACTTACGCTTCTGCCTCTCACTATCGCGGCCGCGAACATGTTCGAGGACGCGCGAAACGCCAAGCCGGTTTGGGCGGCGGATGTCTCGGTCGCATTCGATGTAATCGCAAAGCGCGAGGCGCGAGAGATCGCGGCGGCAACCGCCGCAGCACCAGCAGCAGCCGGAGCGCCGCAAACGCCGCGTCCCGCGTCATGTCCGCCCTCGACCGGCAGCACACTCGATAAATCGGTTCGGTGCGCTCCCTCGACCTCAAGCTACTACCGCGCGCCCCCGCCCTCTAACCCTGCGCCTCCCGAAGCCCCGCATCAAAAGCAGGGGCCCAGCGTTCGTCTCTCGCCGGCGTCTCGGGAAGAAGGAGGTCGATATGACTGATATGGCCGTTGCTCCAGTGGTCGGGGTCGGCTTGGCGGCGCCGACTGCAATGGTGTTTGTGTCGGATCGTGAGAGCGAAGACCTGATTAGACAAGCGCTCGGCGATGTCGGCGTGCATGGGGCCAAATTTACGAAAGGCACGGTCCAAACCGCAACCACGGTGCTCGCCACGGAGGCGACGCCGCGTCTTCTTGTTGTTGATATTTCCGGTGTTGAAAACCCGCTTGCGCGCATCGATGAACTTGCTGCCAAATGCGAGCCGGAAGTCAACGTCGTGGTGATCGGCGATCAAAACGACATTGTTCTTTACCGGCGGCTCAGAAATGCCGGCATTACCGAGTATTTCTTTAAGCCGCTTGTGCTCGACATGGTCAAACGCCACTGCAATAGCATTCTGAGCGGGGGGCACAAGGATAAATCGTTAAGCGCCCGCGACGGAAAGCTCATCTTCGTGTTGGGCGTGCGCGGTGGCGTCGGCGCAACCACGATTTGCGTCAATGCCGCGTGGCGGTTGGCTAACAAGGCGCAACGTTGGGTGATGCTGGTCGACATGGACCAAGAGACCGGCGATGCGGCGCTTCAACTTGGTGCAACGCCTACCGATGCGCTCCGAGAAGCATTAGAAAAGCCCGCACGCGTCGACAGGCTATTCCTGGAGCGCGGATCGTTGCATGTGACCGAGCGTCTGGATCTGATGGCGACCCTTCAACCGCTTGGCGCGAGCAAAGCGGTGAACGAAGACGCGCTCGGCGGTCTCATTGATAAATTGGTGCGGCGGTATCGATTCGTCTTCGTCGATTTGCCAGAACACGTTGCCGCGAAGCATTTTGAAGTGCTGCACAAGCCAAGCACCTGCATTTTGGTCAGTGACGCGGGCCTTGCGTCAGCGCGCGAATTGGCGCGCTGGTTCGAATGGATCGGACCGAACGCCTCCGAGCGCCGCACGATGCATGTCCTCAACATGTCTGATGGCGCTGGTGCGCTGCCGGAAACCGAATTCTTGCGCGCCGTTGGGCGGGCTCCTGACGTCACCATACCGTATAGCCGCGATATTGCGATTGCTTCAAACCTCGGGGTGAACTCCACGCAGAAATGCGCCGTGCTCAACCGTGGCCTCGAAACGCTGCTCCGCGAGTTGGCAGGAGAGCCGCCAGCGCCGCGGTCGCTCCTAAATCGAATCTTTGGTTAACGATGGCGTCATTTGGTCGAAAGACGGACGTTGAGTCGCTCGTGGCCGAGCCAGAGACGCTCGCTTCTCCGCAAGCCGTGGCCGCAACGACAAGTCCCCTCCCCTTGACGACGGTGCCCGAGGCGAAAGACTTCATTCGCGATCAGATATTCTTGCGCGTCGACCCCTTGGTTGCCGTGCGGATTAGCAAGACGGAGTTGGCCACCTTCGTCAATAAACTAGTGGCCGACATCGCAAATGATCGAAAAATTCTTCTGAACCAACTTGAGCAGCACAGCCTCGTCACCAGCCTCGTCGATGAAATGGTCGGACTCGGCCCAATCGAGCCCCTCCTCCGCGATCCGTCGGTATCCGATATCCTAATTAATGGTTGGCGAACAATCTATGTCGAGAGGCACGGCAAACTGGAGCCCGCCAAGCTCCAATTCCGCAACGACGCCCAGGTCCTCCACGTAGCCCAACGCATCGCATCATCGATTGGGCGCCGCGTCGATGAGTTCGAGCCCCATGCTAGACGCTCGATTGGCGGACGGCAGTCGCGTCAACGTGATCATTCCACCCCTTACCCTCAAAGGGCCGTGCATTTCCATCCGAAAGTTTTCAAAGAACTTGATGGGATTCTCGAATTTTGTCACAAACGACACCATTTCGTCCGATCTCGCGAGCTTTCTCGAGATTTGTGCGCGGTCCCGGCTGAATATCATTATTTCTGGTGGTACAGGTTCCGGCAAAACGACCCTTCTCAACGCTCTCTCGAGCACGATCGACCCGCGCGAGCGCATTATCACCATTGAGGATGCCGCTGAACTCCAACTGCAGCAGGCTCACGTGATTTCGTTGGAGACGCGTCCACCCAACGTCGAAGGGCGCGGCGAGATCACGCAGAGGGATCTGATGCGCAACGCCCTTCGGATGCGTCCCGACCGCATCATCGTAGGCGAGGTACGCGGCGCCGAAGCCTTCGACATGCTGCAAGCCATGAACACGGGACATAATGGCTCAATGTCGACGGTTCACTCGAACTCCGCCCGTGACGCGTTGGGACGCATCGAAGACATGATCCTGATGGGACCCGGCAACCTTCCCATACGGGCAATTCGCACTTCGATGGTAAGCGCGCTTGATCTACTCGTCCATACCGAGCGCATGCGCGACGGTGTACGCCGCGTGACCGAAGTTATGGAGGTTGTCGGACTGGAAGGAGAAACAATCACTTTAAGCGCGTTGTTCACGTATAAGTACGAAGGTGAAAACCCAGATGGTCTTCTCCGAGGGCGCTTCGAATCCAGGCAATCCCGGCCACGCTTTTATGAGCGGGTTGAGTATTTTGGTTTCGGTTCGGCGCTTCTGCGAAGTCTCGGAATCGACGACAAAGTTCGGGTGTCAGGCACATGACGCTCACGCTTGCTGCTCTTATTCTCGTGCTTGTTGGCGCCGCCATTTTGGCGACGGAACTCATATGGCGCCGGAGGGAGCGCCTTGCCGTGGAGAATCGCGTGAACTTGGTCGCCAAGGCTAAACAGCAGACCCAGGCTCCGGAGGCGTTTGGGGGGTTGTTTAAGGCTGGAACCAAAAAAATCGACATTCTTACCCGACGTATATTCACAATCGGAATCAAGCGAACCTGGGCAATGCGCTGCGGCACGCTCACACTTTTGCTCACGGCATCCACATCGGCCTGTGTGATTTGGATTCTGGCCCATAGTTTTTTCGGTGCCTCGTCGTGGCTGTCGATCCTTGCGAGTCTTCTCGCGCTATTCTTCGTGCCGCGACTCATTCTCTCCGCCCAGCAGAGCCGTGCGGAGCGAAGGTTTACGGACGAGTTTCCGAATGCCCTTGATACCGTTTCGCGCATGATTCGAGCAGGTCTCCCCATCACCGCGGCGATGCAAACTGTCGCCATCGAGTCGAAGCCGCCAATTAGCGATGCGTTCGGGGCGATCTCTGACCGCGCGAAAATTGGCGTTCCACTCAAAGACGCCCTGGATGAAAGCAGTAAGAGGGTCGGACTGCCGGATTTCAGCTTTTTCTCCGTTGCCGTGTCATTGCAGTACGCCTCAGGAGGAAATCTCACGCAGACGCTTGAAATTCTTTCCGATATTGTCCGCAAGCGACGCGCGATGCGGCTCAAGGCCATTGCCAGCACCGGTGAGATTCGAATCACCGCTTATACGCTTGGCGCGTTGCCTATTTTCACGACTGGTGCGCTGCTTGTCACTAACCCTGGCTATCTTGTTCCGTTATGGTCGGACCCGCGGGGCCATTACATCCTAGGGGCGGCTGGGGCGTTGTTTTTACTCGCAATCCTTTCCATGCGGATAATGGCGCGCAGCGTAAGCAGGGAGATTTGAGTCGTGATTGAGTCTGATCTCTGGCGCTACGTAACACTCTCGGACTTTATGGCGCTGTTCGGTATAGCCGCAGTGATTGCGGGCGGCGCGACCCTAATCGTGGCAAGCATGCCGACACGCGGCGAAGCGTTGGTACAGCGCATTATTTTTGCCGTGCCTAGAGCCAGCGTCAAAGGAGCAGCCAATAAGACGCAAGGACCGCAACCGTCGACAGTGGTGCAAAAGCTCCCTTCGATTTCGGGCGGCCTTTCGGAGCCTGAGCATCGGTGTGTCATCGGACTGTTTTCTCAGTTGGGTGCGCCGGCTGATCGCGCGGTCCCGTACTTTGTCATCACCAGGGTCGTTCTGGCCGCGGCCTTCGGGGTACTGACCTTGGCCGCGTGCCTGCGCGTTAGCTTCATTGCGGCGCACTGGGGGGTGCCGTGCTTTGTATCGATAGCTGGCGCAATCTTTGGATATATTTTGCCTATCTTCGTCATCTCCCATTTGGTAAAAAGGCGAATCAAAGCTATCGTTTCAGGGCTGCCGAACGCACTCGACCTACTGGTGGTCTGCGTAGAATCTGGTCTGTCTCTTGAGGACGGTCTTCAACGTGCCGCTCGTGAACTCCGCGACTCGCAACCAGCGCTTGCCGAGGAACTCGCGCTGACCTGGGCGGAAGCCAGCATTCTGCCCGACCGCACTCAAGCGCTGGTCAATTTATCGGACCGCATCGATGATCCGAGCATGCGGGCGGTTGTCGGCATGATGTCTCAGAGCCTCCGATTCGGAACTCCCCTCGGACAATCACTGCGAGTGGGCGCAGCTGAAATGCGCAACGATCAAATGACGAAATTGGAGGCGCGCGCAAGCCGGTTGCCCGCGCTCATGACAATACCGGTGATGTTGTTCATAATGCCTACCATCTTTCTGATCGTAGGCGGCCCTGCAGCGCTAAGATTGATGGACACGTTCAGAGGCGGAATGCATTGAACAAACTTGGCCAACGGCTGGAGGGCTGACCGGGGGTAATTTTTCCTCGTTCGCTCGCGATAATGCGTCGACCACGTTGGGTCGAACATCAGCCTGATTGCAGAAGAAATCTTTCCCGCAAAACAACTGTGCAAGGTGGTTCCCCGACCTGTGGATGTACCGCCAGGAGCGCTATCGCAGGGGCTCCGTCGTGACCTGCCGCTGAACTTTCATCGCGCCACAACGACGACTTATATATTAGAGCCTCGGCGGGGTAGGTCGGCTACCCAACGTTGGATCGCCGGTGGAGTGGGCCCCTGGGGCCGGACAGATCGGCAACGATGAATTGACCCTCGTGCCGGGCTTTCGAAGGATGGAAGCCCATGGTGAAGCACCGCACGCACTGGACTTGCCTTGGGAAAGTGGAGAGCTCTTCTGAAGGAAAGAGGAGCATTTCATGGGCAAGCCGCAGCGACGGTTCGGGAAGGAATTTGAAGCCGAAGCCGTTCGGTTGGTTGAGGTGAGTGGTCGGACGCAAAGGGAGATCGCCATGGACCTCGGCGTCGGCCTTTCGACGCTGCGACGCTGGCTCGACAAGCGCCGCGAGCACGAGATCGAGGCGCCGCCGCCCGAACGGCAGGAGGACCTGGCGGCTGAGCTGAAGCGGTTGCGGCGCGAGAATGAGATCTTGCGACAGGAACGCGAGATCCTGAAGAGGGCCGCGACTTTTTTCGCCAAGGAGGGAAGTCGATGAGGTTCCGTCTCATCGATGCGGCGAAGAAGGAATTCCCCGTCCAGCGTCTCTGCAAGGTTCTTGGCGTCAGTCAGAGCGGCTATTTTGCCAGGAAGGATCGACCGGCCTGCCGTCGACAGCATGAGGACATGGTGCTGCTGGCCCATATTCGCTCGGCCTTTGCACTGTCGAACGCAACCTACGGCAGCCCGCGCATGACGCGCGAGCTTCGCGATGACGGGATCACCATCGGTCGTCATCGGGTCGCCCGGCTGATGCGAGAGAATGCCCTGAAGGCGCGGCAGAGGCGGCGCTTCAAACGAACGACCGACAGCCTGCACGCCTTTCCGGTCGCGCCAAACCTCTTAAATCAAGACTTCAACGCAGCGGGGCCGAACCAGAAATGGGGTGCCGACATCTCCTATGTCTGGACACGCGAGGGCTGGCTCTACCTTGCCGTCGTCATTGACCTCTTTGCTCGGCGCGTCGTCGGCTGGGCCGCCGGCGACCGGCTCCATAAGGAACTGGCGTTGTTGGCCCTACGCCGGGCCGTCGCCGTGCGGTGTCCATCCGTCGGGCTCATTCACCACGCGGACCGTGGCAGCCAATACTGCTCCGTCGAGTACCAGGCTGAGCTGAGAAAGAACGGCATCTCGATCTCGATGTCGGGCAAGGGAAACTGCTTCGACAACGCCATGGTCGAGACGTTCTTCAAGACCCTCAAGGCCGAACTCGTCTGGCGCACCATCTTCCAGAGCCGGATCGAAGCTGCGATCGCAATCGGCCGTTACATCGACGGCTTCTACAATCCCGTCCGCCGCCATTCGGCGCTCGACTTCATCAGCCCGCTTCAGTTCGAAGGGCGGGCAGCGTAAAATCGAAAACGCTCTCCACAAATGCCGGGCAAGTCCACACAGCATCGAGTTCAAACGCCAGGTCGCTCAGGAGTTCCTCGCGGGCGAGACCCTTCATGGGCTCGCCAAACGACACGACATCTGCCGAAACCTGATCCGAGTGTGGGTTCAGAAGTATGAGGCCGGCGATTTCGATGAGGACGCGCAGGCCGCCGATCTTCTCCAGCACTATGAAGCCCGGATCGCGGCGCTCGAGCGACTGGTTGGCCGGCAGGCGCTGGAGCTCGAGTTTCTAAAGGGGGCTGCGAAAAGCGCACCGCGGCCGAAAAGCGCGACTACGTCCGTTATTGTTGGCCCCCGGGTCTCAGCATCGCAGAAGGATGCCGGCTGATGGGAATCGCCCGCTCGACCTTCTACGACAAACCCGCTGCGCAGGACGACACCGCGATCGTCGAGGCGATCGCCGCGATCTGCGAGGAGTTCGAATTCTACGGCTGGCGGCGCGTTCGCGCCGAGCTTCGGCATCGGGGCTTGATCATCAATCACAAGAAGATCCGGCGCCTGATGCGCGAGCACGATCTCCAGCCCCGCCGACCGCGCCGCTATGTCGCGACAACCGACAGCGACCACGATCAGCCGATCTATCCTAATCGCGCCAAGGACCTGGCGGTTGACGGCCCTGACCAGCTTTGGGTCGCAGACATAACATACGTCGCCATCCGGGACGGCTTCGCCTATGTCGCCGTGATCCTCGACGCCTGGTCCCGCAGAGCGGTCGGCTATGCCATCAGCCGCTCGATCGACGTCCGCTTGACGCTGGCCGCCCTGAACGCCGCAATCGAGCGGCGAAAGCCGCCGCCAGGGTGCATTCATCACACGGACCGAGGTTCGCAATATGCCGCGCAGGGCTATCGGGAGATGCTGCTCCGCCACGGCTTTGTCGGCTCGATGGGTCGGCGCGGCAATCCTTACGACAATCCCAAGGCGGAGAGCTTCATGAAGACGCTCAAGGTCGAGGCTGTCTATCCGATGGCCTATGAAACCTTCGCTGATGTCGCCGATGATCTTCCGAGGTTCATCGACGAGGTCTACAAATGCTCGTCGTCTCCACTCCGCATTGGGCTATCTCAGCCCGCAGCAGTTCGAGGATCGCAACTCCCGGCAGGCGGTCAAATCAGCGGCATGATCCTTGTCCGGCCCCAGGGGCCCACTCCACAGACTGGGGAATTTTGCGGCGCCACTTTTGAGGAAAACCGCGGCGCCATTGACAGCTTTTATGGGCGGGCAAGTTGTCGACGATGACGACGTCGCCGGCTTGGAGGGTCGGGGCCAGCTGGGTTTCGACGTAAGTCTCGAAGATGCGCCGATCCATCGGCGCGTCGATGACGAATGGCGCGGTGGGCGCGTCGCAACGCAGGCCGGCGAGAAGATCTGCGTCTTCCAATGGCCGAACGGGGCCTTGGAGAGACTGGCCTTTGCATCTCAAGAGCACCAACATGCTCGAACAACTCAACGAGGAGATCAAGCGCCGAACCCACGTCGTGCGCATCTTTCCCAATGCACAGGCTATCAGCGCCTAGTCCGAGCCGTAGCCGTCGAAACCCACGAAAACTGGCTCGAAGCCCACCGCTAGCTCAACACGAACGACGTCAGGGAGCACAAAAAGACCAACCTCCGCAAAGCCGCATACCCCAGTCACCCATGACCGCCATTGCAGAATTTGACGCACTCAATCCTTGTGTCCGAACCGCGCCAGGAACGGCGCAAGCCACCGATCAAGATCCCCGCCCCGGTCCGCCACGCCGCGCCAAATCCACGGGGCAAGGATCGACGGAATTCCCTTACAAACCCTTAATCTGCCAAAGTAGCGCTAACTAATCTAAACTAATCCGCGAGAACCCATCGTTCGTTCGCCCATCTGAGACGGGGAGCCAGAAAAGCAGGGACATATGTGTTTTCAGGCCACTCCATCGGCATGCAATTGTTTGGACCGACGTCCGTCTTGCCCCGACCCGCAAGAACTGCTTCGTACCAGCCCCGTAATATTCTCGAGTTCGGCCGGCCGGTGTCCTTAATCGTGCTTTCTTGTCCGAGTTTCAGCAATGCGACGAACAGAGCGGTCTGATAATTATTATCTCTTAGCTCTCCCAAATCAAACTTGGTCCATTCTGAATTGATCGCCGAAATCAATTCGCTGTCCGCTTGGCCAATTCGGCAAATGGCAATAACGGCCAACAATCTATCTCTCTCTGTCGCGTTCTGCGCGAAAAACTGGTCACGATAGATCGAATACATCTTCGGACCTGCGTCTGCGAGCCGGACATAAAGTAAGGGATAATTGTCCCGTATGCTGTTGTCTCTACGGGCCAAGTCTGACAGCTGGTCCCGCACGGTCGCAAATTCTGCCGGGCCAAGGGCTACGATCCCGGCCGCCAGCAGCCTGGCCTGGTCAAGTCGACCCGGAACGTCGAAGGCGTCGATTTGACTTAAGTCGAGGAACCGCTTGGTCATCACGGTGGCGAAAGGCGCCAAGCGGGAAGGATTGCTCGCGATAACGAAGCTTGTCGCCCAAGAGAGAGCTGGGCTTCGCCCATCAACGATGTCCCGCAGAGCGCCGAACGCCGTGTCTTCGCCGGGCGCGGTCCGCAATGGGGGATCATCGCCGACGTCAGAATTGCGAAAATGTGCAATTTGATTATCGGAAAGTGCTTTGATACCAAGCATAATACTGACAGGATCAGGGTAGAGCGTTCGATCCACGAAGTCTGGCCAACTCTCTATCAGCACACGCTCCGTTGCAAACTCCGCCTGACATGTGCGTTTTGATATTTCTGAATAGTACTTACATCCTATCGTAAAAAACGGAACAATCGGCAGCCGACTGACGTAACCCGATTTGAATACTCCGCGAACCTGTCCCTCGAAACTCGCAGTAGTGATTTGAAAGCCGATGTTCCAATCCTTCCAACCCTCACCGGGATCATCATGGACGGTGACACTAATGATTTTGTGTGGCGGGCGTTCAGGAAAACGCAATTCTTTTGCGTTTGACTGTATCGTATCGTTAAAATAAACGGAGAAGATCTGGACGTCATCGGCATTTCTCCTCAAATACGCTTCAATTTCATTTCGAGCAATCAACCGGTAAGACAAATACCCATCTGCTGCATAGGAGGGCTCGCGCTGATAGACGACAGGAATAGAATGCGTCGCGGCAAAGACGTCCGCCTGATCGACGACCAATGAGTGCAATTTCGAATCGAATTGGACGATCATTTGCGGGTTTGTTCTTCTTAGTTCATCGGACTCGAGTTTGACGTGGATGCCCTGCTGCCAAAACGCGAAGTAGTAACTGGAGTAAAAAATAATAGGGATCAGCATGGCTGCGCGTGGCAGGGCTCCCTTCAAGGCGTCAATAAATAAACTCAGGAAGACGAGTTGGCCAAGCCACCCAGTAACGGTGTCAGCGCCAAGTTTATGCAGTATACGACCGGGCGACGAAGGCGCTTCAAGCGCCATCAGAACAATCAGCGAGACTGCGAACCAAAGAGACGACACCCGGAACAAACTCTTGGGTATATGTTTAGTGATATAATCGAGCAAACCATCTGTTTTTCTAATAAATCCTAGAATAGTTCGAGGCCGCCAAGAAACAAGGAGGCCAGCACGGAACAGCAAGGGCGCTTCGATGAGCACCGGCGCCTCGCGCGCTTCCCGCGACCTTCTCAACGCCGCGAACACAACTCTCCCCGTTACAAGCTTCTCTCAGTACCCTCCGCCGCCTGGCGCCCCGCCGCCAGCTCCTCCTCCCGTCGCGCCGCCGCCCGAGCCGCCGCCCGGTCCGCCGGAGCCGCCCGAGCCGCTTGTTAAGCCGGGCAATATCGCTTGGATGGGCGGGGGCAAGGGTGGCCCGAAGGGCGCGCTCCCGGGCTCGTACGCGCCGCTCTCAAAATTGTGGACCGCCCCCACCATCCGCGCGCCGTTGCCAGGGATGTTGGTGTTGCTGGAATAGCGTGGCCACGTTGTCGCCGTCTGCAGCGCCACAGCTGCCGCCTGGGCGTTGCCGGCCCCCGGCGAGATCGTCAGGCTACGCTGCGTATAGTCGGCGAAGGGGTCGTCGAACGGCGGCTCACCGAAGGCGGGGCGGCCGTCGGTATAGGCAGGAACATAGCCGGCGTAGCTGTTCCGATAGACCGGCGGATAAGGGCACTGCACCCGGTAGCAGTCAGGGTAGGCGAGCGGATTGCAGCCGCTGAGCCCTGCCGCGAGGCCAAGCGCCGCGACGACCTTGAACGACCGCGCACGCATCACTTGGCCTCCAGAACGTGGCCGTATGGTCCCTGCATGCCGCCGCCGCCGGTGACGAATTCGGTGTATTTCTTCTTCCGCTCGGTTTGGCCCATCAGGAAGAGGTCGACGTCGTTGGCCGGGAGCGTGGTGTCGAGCGGCGTCACGATATGCGTGCCAGGCGCAGCGGGTCTGACGAGGTGCACGGTCACGATGACAATGAGATCGGTCTCCGACTTCTGATAGTTCGTCGAGCGGAACAACGCGCCGAGAACCGGAACGTTGCCGAACCAGGGCAATTGCGAAAGCTCGTTGACGTCCTGCACTTGCAGGAGGCCAGCGATGGCGAAGCTCTGGCCGTCCCGCAATTCGACATCCGTGTCGGCGCTCCTGGAGTTCAGTTCGGGGATCGTCGTTCCGTTGACGATGACCGGCGTCGTCGTCGTGGCCACCTGGCAAACCTGCGGCGTAAGATGGACGTTGATGAGACCGGTGTTCAGCACCGTCGGCTCGAAACCGAGCGTCACGCCGCAGGGGTAGTAGGTGGTCGTTACCGTCGGGGTCGTGCCCGCCACGGAGCCCGGCTGCACGGTCGGGATTGGGATCAAGGAGCCCGCAAAGAACTGTGCCCTTTGGCCGGATTGCGAGATGAGATCGGGCTCGGCGAGCGTCTTGACCAGACCCTTTTCCTCCAGAGCGGAAATCAGGGTGTCGACCCTGAGCCCGTTGACATTGATCACTTGCGCCAGCAGCGAGCCAAACGGGGTCGCCCCCGCGCCGGGAAAGACGCCGCTGGTGAGGGCGCCGCCGATGCTGGTCCCATTGGTTCCAGTGGACAATCCTCCAACGGTCGTATTCGAAACGCTGCTGGTCGCCGAATTCGAAATGGCGCCCAACCCGGAAACTCCGAGTCCGTTCTTGTTACCAGCAAAGAAGTTCACGCCGAGGTCCCGGCCGGCTGTTCGGTCGACCTCGAGAAAGCGCACCTTCAGCATCACCTGCTGGGAGGGCGCGACCCGCATCGCGTTGATGACGCCCCCCTGCCCCGGGGAGATCGCCTTCGCCACGTCTACCGCGCGCGCCGCCGCGACGGCGTCGCTCGCCTCGCCGCTCAGCACCACCTGGCCGTTAACGCTGGAGACGCTGATGTTCCCCGACCCGGTGCTCGCAGAGATCTTGCCGTGCAGCGAGGCTGCATCCAGCGACACCTCAAGGTCGACAACTGCGATCAGGCGCTTGTCCGCGGAGAACACCGAAATACTTGTGGTACCGATCTTTTTGCCCAGGACATAGAGGCTCTCCTCGGTCATCGGCAGGATGTCGGCGATGTCAGGGGCGCCAATGACGGCGTTCGAGAACGGCTCGCTGAACCGGAGCGTTTTCGACTTGTTGAGCGTCACGGTGATATGACGAACGGGAGCGCCTTCGACGACCTGCGCCGAGACCGGGCCGCAACACCAAGAGAAAGCTAGGCTCGCGGTTATGATGGCGACGAGCGTGAGGCCGCACAGACGCCCCAAGCGTCCAGCGCGCTGCCCGCTGCGCTTCGCCGACGACCGTCCGTCGTACGTCACTGCGAAATCCTCCGCCCGTCGCCTCTCGCGGCGCCTCCGTGCTTTATGCGCTTCGCTCGCGTTTCGGCGCAACTCAACACAATAGTCCCTTTCACTGAACGCAGTCGACGCTTCCACACGGCTCGCCGTTCGACGCGCGCTCAACGAATTTCGAGCTTTGGTTGAGCAAGACGAGATTGTTGGTCGCCGTCGCGTTGCCTGGGTCGACCCTCAGCGCGGCCTCGAACTTCGCCCGAGCCTTGTTCAGCTCTCCGCGCAGCATATACGAATATCCCTCGTCATTGAGAATGTTCGGAGTGGAACCCACCAGTTTAGTCGCAGCCGCATAGCTGCGATCGGCAAGATCGAATCTCCCCAATCGATCGTAGCTCGCCGCCAGACCGACCCAGGCGGTCGCGTCCTCGGGGGTTTTTTCGACGGCGTCCTGGAAGTACCGCTGGGACAAGCCGAAGTTGCCTTCATAAAAGCGCTGCGTGCCCAATTTCACCGGCTCGTCCGAAGGGTAGTACTTCACATCGCCCGGGTTCTGTCCTGTGACGGCATCCGGGACCGGCGTGGGCGTCACGGTCGGCTGACAAGCGGCCAACCCAATGGCGACAACAGCCGCCGTTGCGGCCCGAACGAAACTCGTCAACCCCGCGGCTGCAGAACGGACCAGGTTCGTCAGCAGCCGCATCCCACTTGCTTTCCCCTCTAACGGAAGTTGCTGTCGCCGCGGCGCAAGCGTGGCTGTCACCAGAATCGACTTCCGCGCGAGCATATCTGACTTATTATCCTAAACTACTCGCGGCCAATCAATCCCACAGATTTGGGTTTCGAACCTTCCTTCAATTCGGCTCAATATTCGACTATTCGGGCGAGGTTCGTAAAGTCAAGCTTTCGGCGCCCTTTCGCCCAGAAGGGGCCGGCTATGTGGCAACTCGGCAACATCGTAAGGTTGCGACCAAGGGTAAGCCTCCGGTATCGGCCGCCTGGACAGGTTAAGGCGCTGCACGACAGTTCGCGAAGAGCAGCACGAAGTTAGTGCCCATGAACAATAGTGAGCACTATAGATGATAGTCGGGCCTGGCGGGTCATACGGCGTCAATGCAAATTTGCTGTTCAACTGGCGGCGGCGGTACGCGAGAAGCGCGGCGGCAGTGGACTCAACGTCCTTGGCATTCAGTACAGCGGTGATGATCGATGGCACAGGCATTACCCTATACTTCATACTGCAACTGTTAAATCCATTCGAGACCAGAAAAAATTCGTCCTCCTGGAAAGGATAAATCGTTTTTTCTGAAACGTATTTGATCTGAGTCATTTCATGAGTGCCATCGGGTGTATATGAAGGTAGCAGTTTCTGGAAACGACACTCGGTTTGAGGCCCCTCTTGAGCACCCACCTCAGTGCAATCGATGGCCTACAAAAATCTGGCCGAGAAGCAAGCCAGCGTGGAAGATACCTATTCGGTCCCGTGGTGGATTTTATTTGCCTAGGCGGTGGTTCTCTAGCAGTAATTTCCATGATATTATTGTTATGTCCGATATACACTGCGCCACCAAGCGCACTGATCTTTACGGTTGTGTTAACGGCGACGATTCTGAACTTCCCGCACTTCGTCCATTCCTATCAGATCTTTTACGCCCGCTTCAGCACGAAGATTGCTCAAGAGGGTGGCGCCCTCCGCCGCCGCTACGTTTTCGCTGGCATCATCATACCGATTGTTCTTCTTGGTGTGATCGCGGCGGCAATCGGCTTCGAAGCGCCAATCGGCATTGCGATGCTAGGTAGCCTGTTTGTCTTCCTAACTGGCTGGCACTATGTGAAGCAAGGATACGGGTTGCTAATCGTTGATTCGGTGCTCAAGCGCAGTTTTTTCCAAGCTTGGGAAAAACGGCTGCTGGTTGCCAATTGCTACGCGACCTGGTTGTCCTATTGGTGCATTTACAATGACGGTTTCGGCAGCAACGAAGCTCTCTCCAAACTGATTTTCGTCCTTCATGTCCCAGAGTTTTTCGTCCGGGTCTCACTTCTCTGCTCGGCTATCTTGTTTATCGCGACCTTGATCATGTTTGGACGACGGTTGGTCCGCCGCGATCCTGTACCCCTGCTGGGGGCATTCTCATATTTCACAACGCTCTACGTCTGGCTTTTTCTGCTGCTCGATCCATGGTTCCTTCTTATTGTCCCGGCGTTTCATTCGCTGCAATATTTGGTTGTCGTTTGGCGCTTTAAGCTTAGCGAACTCGCGGTGCGGCGCGGCAGTCAAATGCAAGCTTTTTCTGGTTTCCTCCTTTTCGGCTTTCTCGTTGGGATCGCCGTGTTCATTATCCTCCCATTAAGCTTGGACACATTCATTGACTATAGGGGAACCGCGCTCGGTTCGGGTGTATTTCTATTTTTCTTCGTCGTGTTTATCAACATCCATCATTATTTCTTGGACAGTGTGATGTGGCGACGCGAGAACCCCGACGTTCGCCGATACTTGATGACAACAAGTTAGAACTCCCCAACGGCAGGACATTCAACACTTCGGACAGGCATGTACTAAATTGTCATTTTCGCGTCCCTGTAGAAGCGATCTATGTCCATAGCGACGACGCCCGGCTTCCCTATTGCGAAGTTCGTGCGAGGCGCGGCGGGCTCCATATTGCTGGGCGCGTTAACAACGTCGTTGTTTCTTTCGGCCTTCCTGCTGTTTTCAGTTCAGCCGGTGGTGTCGCGTATGCTACTGCCACGGCTCGGCGGCTCGCCGTCCGTGTGGAACACTTGCGTCTGCTTCTTTCAGGCGGCGCTACTGGTCGGCTATGGCTATGCACATTTTATCGCCTGGCGACTGAAGCCGCGCACCCAGCTGGTCATACACGGACTGGTGCTCGCTTCGGGCCTAATTGTCCTCCCGCTTTCATTAGGTGTGGACGCGCCGCCGCCGGACGCCAGCCCAATTGGTTGGCTGTTGATGCGGTTGGCGCTTGCAGTTGGACCGCCTTTTGTCGCCATTGCCGCGACAACGCCATTGCTACAGCACTGGTTCAGTCTAACCACCCATCCGCAAGCGCGGGATCCTTACTTCCTGTATGTCGCAAGCAACTCCGGAAGCCTGCTCGCGCTATTAAGCTATCCCGTGCTGATCGAACCGACGCTGGGCCTTTCCGAACAGGCGTGGCTCTGGTCGATCGGCTTCGCCGCCACCACTGCGATCGTACTGGCCTGCGGCATTGCCGCGCGACGCAACGCTGCGTCTGCGCCCGCCCCCATTGTCGGAACGCCCGCGCTGATCAGCAATGCGGAACGCCTGCGCTGGGTAGCGCTCGCTTTCCTGCCGTCAGCGCTCATGCTTGCAGTCACGACATACATCACGACCGACATCGCGGCCACGCCGCTTTTTTGGGTCGCGCCGCTCGCGATTTACATCGGCACCTACATCCTTGCCTTCGCGCGGCGACAAATTATAGGACAGCGCGCCCTACTTACGCTTCAGGGGATCGCATTTGTCGCCGCCGCTCTGGCTGGCTTCACCGGCGCGCGGAACCTCGCCAGTCTCCTCATCTCTCTCGGCGCTTTCACTTTCACGGCCGCGGTCTGCCACACTGAGTTGGCGCGACGGCGTCCAGACGTACGGCGTCTGACCGACTACTATTTGCTAATTTCGGTGGGCGGCGCGTTGGGAGGAATCTTCAGCGCATTGGTAGCTCCCGTGCTATTCCTGGGCCCGTGGGAGTACCCGCTGCTGCTGATCGCCGCCTGCCTGCTGCGTCCACCTCCGGCGTCCGTCAGGCTCGGCGAGGACTGGGCGATCCGCGGCGATTTGCTCTTGCCGGTTGCTCTCACCGCGCTTTCAACGGCGCTGGTGTGGGCGGCGAGTTCCGCTGGCCCCGAGGGGTTACGCTCGGCTGCGCGAGCTGCGTCGATTATTGTGCCGGGGACGGCGCTGCTTTGGTTTGCGAGGCGGCGGGTGCGGCTGGCGCTGTCTTTAGCGGGCTTTCTATTGCTTCCGGCGTACGTTGACGCATCCGGCTCATTGATCATGGTGCGCAGCTTCTTCGGCGTCCATCGCGTGCGAAGCCTAATTAATGAGGACCTTGTGGTGCTGCAACATGGCACCACAATTCATGGCATGCAGAGTACCCGGCCGGGCGAGGAGCTGATGCCGCTCCTCTACTATGATCGCGCGGGTCCTTTCGGCAGACTATTCGCGGTGCTTGAAAAGCGGGCCTTGCCGATTACTGCGGTCGGCGTCCTCGGGCTTGGCACTGGCGCGCTAGGCTGTTACGCGCGTCGCGGCGAGGCTTGGACTTTCCGCGAGATCGATCCAGTGGTGGAGCGCCTTGCTCGCGATGACCGATGGTTCCATTTTATGGGCGGCTGCGGCAACCACCCGGCGGTAGTGCTTGGCGACGCCCGGCTTACCCTCGCGGCCGACACCGCCGCCCGCTACGATCTGATCGTCATTGACGTATTCAGCTCGGATAGTGTGCCAGTCCACTTGCTTACGCGAGAAGCACTTGCGCAGTATTTTGCTCGCCTGAAGCCGAATGGGATCGTGCTGTTTCACGTCAGCAACAGGTATCTGGATTTGACGCCGGTGGTCGCCCGTTTGGCTGCCGACGCCGGCGCGCCGGTGCGCCACTTGCTCGTGAAGCCGGTCGGCTCTGACCTACGACGAATAGGCGCCGAAGTAGTGGCTGTCGGCGCGCCCGGAAGCGAGCTTGACGGCCTCGCAGCTGATGGCTGGGACCTACCACAGGCAGGTCCCGTTCTATGGACCGATGAACGTTCTGATGTTCTCAGGGTCATTCGCTGGCATTGAGAAACAGGATGAGAGCGCTGTCTCGTTACGTGTCGACTATTGGCAAAAATCGCGCGTGGAAAGCCATTTAACTAGTCGATTTTGGGACGACGAAGAATAGTCAAGGGGGCGGGCTATCAGGATGTTCGGCCGTAGATCCTGTCCCTGGCGTCGTCCAAGGGCGCCCGCTCGGCCTTCTCTGCTGGAGGCGGGCTGGCGTCCAACAAAGGCTCGGACCAGGTCGCAGATACCGAGAATGTCAATCTCGATCGTCGCCACAGTTCGCGCGCAATCGGCAGGGGATCGATGCTGGCCCCTGGCGCCCGTCTGGCAGCTCGAGATCGGCATGCCGGGCCAGGAACGCTGCGAACTCCGCTTCCACCGCCTGCTGAACCAGTCGTTTCGCGCCGGATCGCAGAATTTCTGTCAGGGGATCGTCAATTTCGTCTGGCTGACGGAGAGGGACAACCCTATTCTCATCCATGGCGTAACGCTCCTTCGGGAGGTTCGGGACGGCTCGACACCAACCCCGTTACGCCGCTCAAATCACACCGTCATCACCCACTTTCCGACATAGCTCCACTGGCGATCGTCAAAGCCGCACATCCAAAGGATGCGATCGAAGACCTTCTGACGCGCGACGTCATCGACTTATCCTGGGAGGTTCTTCGGCTGCGCCGCTTAAAGGCCGGGCTTTTGAGGGGCGCGACTAGCAGCAGGATTGGCCAAGCGATGTACCGACTTGGTTACGAGAAGGACTATGCTAGAGAGCTTGCCGCCAACTGGGCCGCCGGAAAAAAAGCGGTGCAGAAAAAAGTCGCCGCGGAGCTTCAGAAGGCGCAACTGACGATGGAAGACGTGATGGCCGAGACGCTCGAGGGCCAGATCGACTTGTTTGAGCGCTTCGACCGACTGCTTGCAAGTTCGGAAGCCCGCCGCAACAATGCTCTGCGGGAGATCGAGCGTCACCGCGCAGCTCTTGGCGCCGCAGTGCGACAGGCGATCGATGAAGTTCAGGACGCGGAATTCCGTGACGTCGCTACCGGAGAAGTCAGCGGAGTGGTGCCGCGGTGACCAGCGATCGCCAACAACGCGCCAATATTGCCAACGCGAAATCGAGCACTGGACCCAAGACTGCGGCGGGAAAGGCTCGCGCGGCGCAAAATGCATTTCGACATGGCTTGAATGTTCCAGTTCGCTCGGACCCTTTGCTCGCGCCGGAGATCGAGGCGATGGCGCGCAGGATCTCCGGCCCCTACGGGGACGCCGAGACCATGGAAGGAGCGCGGCGGATCGCCGAAGCCCAATTTGACCTCAACCGCGTGCGGAACCGTCGTAGATTTTTGATTACACAGTTCTTGGTCGACCCCTACTTCGTGCCGCGGCACATCCGCAGACTACAGCTTTGGGCTTGTCATCTGGCTCTCGGCGCTCGTTTCCGCGTCCTGCCTGTTGAGGTCAATAAGATCGAAGTCCACAAGCTCAAGGAGCTATTTACCCCCATCCCTCCCGAGAGCGAAGAAAGGCTTGCGACCATCTTGAGGGAAAAGACTTCAGAGCTTGCCACACTCGATCGGTACGAGCGGCGCGCTTTGTCGAAACGCAAAGCGGCGATCCGCAATTTCGACGCGGTTCGAACGCTCGCATCACCAAGCGCCCAGCGAGCTTAGCGCGACCCACCCACGTGCTCGTGTCGTTGAGATTGAATTAAATGAGGCTAAAATAACAGATGGTAATAGTATAATTGGGATACTACGTCATTTTTGGCGGAACGAACCCATCGACAACCCCTTCACCTGTCCCGCCGCAATCACGGCCATCGGGCCGTCCTCGCCCCAAGCGCTTGATCAGCGGATCCAAGGTTCGCGTGCACCTATCATCTAAAGCGAGTAAATTCAGAGACTTACAATATAGAGTGGGCGCGCGGCGCGCGTTTTGTGTCCGCATAGTGTCCGCGATTGAACGTTTAAACTGTTCGGACCTAGAGCGCGATCTGGTTAGACTGAAGCATATCCTGCGTTTTTGAAGTAGTTTGCGCATTCTGTCGGGGTGAAGCAGTTGAGCAGGGCGCCGATGGTTCGCCAGGTCTCGTCGATAGTTCGCGCGTCGGCCTTGCGTAACAAGGTCTTCATTTTGGCGAAGGCCTGCTCGATTGGATTGAGGTCTGGCGAGTAGGCGGGCAAGAAGAAGAGCTTGGCTTTGGCCGCGCGGATGGCGGCGCGAACGGCGCGGCCCTTATGGCTGCCGAGGTTGTCCATGACGACAATGTCGCCCGGCGCGAGGATGGGTGCGAGAACTTGCTCGACATAAGCGCGGAAGCTCACGCCATTGATCGGTCCGTCGATGACGCAGGGCGCGGTGAGCCCATCGCGACGCAGCGCCGCCAGGAAGGTGAGGGTTCGCCATCGGCCGAAAGGCGCTTTGGCGACGAGGCGTTCGCCTCTGGGGCATCGGCCATGGGCGCGCGTCATGTTGGTCTTAGCCCAGGTCTCATCGATGAAGACAAGCCGCCTCGGATCGATCCTCGCCTGACGCGCCTTCCACCGCTCACGCCGCCTGGCGACGTCCGGTCGGTCCTGTTCGGAGGCGCGAAGACTTTTTTTTGAACGTCACGCCTTCGTGCTGGAGAAAATGCCAAAGCGCATAATAGCTGACCACTAGGCCGCGGTCGGCCAGCTCTCTGAGCAAAGCGCGCAGTGTCAGGTCAGGCTTCTCAGCGATCCGCGCCAGAACCCAATCGCGCTCGCGCGCCACAAGGTAGGGCCTGTGGCCGCCCATCTTCCGCGCCGCCGGACTACCGAGCGCGCGCTGGCGCTGCGACCACTTCACAACGCTGGCGACGCTGACCATGAACGTCTTGGCCACCGAGCGGCAGGACTGTCCCGAAGTCGCCGCCGCAACCACCCGCTCCCGCAGGTCCAAAGAATAGGCTCGCGCCATCCCTGCTAGCCTCCAACCCAGCCAGCAGGTTGAATTTGACTCGCGCCCCTTTGGGAATCCCCTCGATTCAGTCAAACCAGATCGCGCTCTAGCGGCTCAGCACCGCGCTTTTCGCGATCATCGAGTTGGCGCTTGCCTAGGTGACGACAAAAGGGAAATAGCCTACCGGCACGGCCACGAACCCGAAAACCGGCGGGCGGACGCCGCATGTGGCATGGACGTGACGACGCCAGGGTTGTTCTAATACCCTCGGGACGGTGGCGCCGGCGCTTGAGGCGCTGGCTGAGGTACCGGCCCTTGAGGTGCTGGTGACTGGGGTATCGGCGCTTCTGGTCGTGGCGTGTTGCCAGAAATGTTTAAAGCTATAGGCGTCTCGAGCGAAATCTCACTACAGCCTTTCGCACATAAGTATGCTCGATCCGGCTGCCTACCTTTAGAATCAAACGATAGGACCGTCACCAACTTCCCTACGCCTACTCGGAGCGTCGCTCTATACAGCTCCCCACCATTCTCATTATCGATCGCGATAAAGTTCGTGGTCCCAATTCGTTTCCCGACAAACATGAAAACATTCTTCGGCCCATAGTAAACATCGGCTATCTGCGGATCTCCGACAAATCCAGTGAAGCCCCCATTAACTGCCTGTGGGACCCTCACCGTCGTTACCAGCCCCGGCCTTAGAGTTAGCAATTCTTCGCTATGGCCTTCCGATGCGCCAACGAGCAGCGCTGAAGCTGCCAACGGAACGAGAAGTTTCACAAGAGCGTTCATCGGACAAACCTTTCAAACACTGCGGCACAACGATGCGACGAAGCCGCATCGCTTGAGGGATCGAAACTCGTATCGCGCCGACATGATTCGGGCATTTGCTCGCAGCCATGACGCGATGATCGCCATTAAACATCGAGAATTGTGCAGCGAGCGGGCTACGAAAACAATGGGCCGTCATTGAGATGGGTCAAAATCCGATCTGAGCGTAAAGTTAAGGTAGAGGATCTTGAGCGGCGCATTGGTGGCCGCGAAAGGTCCCGCTCGCCCAAATCGGAAAAACGCCGGCTTCTAGTCGGTTCATTACTAACAAGGATGTGGAGTGAGTGTTCCACCGTTTTGACACGGTTCGTTCAACAAAAACGTTGATGGATGGAGATCGCTGCGCTTCCGAGCGGCTTTCCCCATGCTCTCCTTACCACTTTTCCTTGAACGGCCGCGCCTCGACCTCGAAGCTCCAGGCCGACCGATGTTGTTTGACGAGGTCGGCGGCGATCGCCGCAACTCCGACGGGATCGATGAAGAAGTCGTCGGACCGATCGGTAAACCGCGCGCGCGTCACCGGACCGCCGACCACGCCGTCAACGACGATCAGCGCGACGTGGATGCCCCCCGGCCAGAGATGGCGGCCCATCGATTTGGCGAGCGCGCGCTGCGCCATCTTGCTTTGCGCGAAGGCCGCGGCCCCAGCCGCGCCGCGGCGCGATGCGGTCGCGCCGACAACGATGATCGCCCCCTCACCCTTGCGGCGCATCGCGGGAATTGCTTGCTGGGCGGAAAGAAACAGGCCGAGGGTGTTAACGCGCCAGGAGCGCTCCAGATCCTCGGCCTTGACCTCCTCAACATTGCCCCAGACGCCCGATCCAGCGTTATAGATGAGCGCGTCCACTTCCCCGAGGTCGGAGCGCGTCGCGGCGAAGGCCGCCTCGACCGAGGGCGCCTCAATGACATCGCACGCGTAAGACTTGGCGCTACGCAGTTCGGCGGCGAGTTTGGCAGTAAGGTCTGTGCGTCGCGCCATCAGCGCAATCGCGTAGCCGTCCGAGGCGAAACGCCGCGCGATCGCCTCGCCATTGCCAGGGCCGACGCCGACCACCGCGCAGACAGGACGCTTGCCTTGCATCCGCCATCGCACACGACCTCCACTCGGGTGGCGCTTTAAATCCCGGCGCCGCTTGAACCTATCCTGCGCCGCCGAGCCCCGGCGCACAATGCTCGTTCCACTGTCCGCTTGACGGTTCGCCTGAGAATGCGCCAACTGAGCTTTAAATCCGCCGCCGGCGACCCGCCGGAGAAGGGACCCCATGAGGAAGCGCGAGGACTGGCGATGACGATTCGACCGTGGGTGAAGTCGTATCCGCCAAACGTGCGCTGGGACGCGCCGCTCGCACTCTCCTCCGTGCAGAACGTGCTCGAGACGGCCGCCGAACGGTTTGGCTTAAAGCCGGCGCTCGATTTCATGAACAAGCGCTTGAGTTACGCGGAGCTCGACGCGCTCGCGAACCGCGCGGCGGCCGGATTCCAAAAGCTCGGCGTCAAGCCGGGCGTTCATGTCGGACTCTACCTGCCCAACACGCCGCACTACGTCATCGCCTTTTTCGGCGTCTTGAAGGCGGGCGGGGTCGTGGTCAACTACTCGCCCCTGGATGCGCTGCCGACGCTGCAATTGAAGGTCAATGACAGCGAGACCGATATCCTTGTCAGTCTCGACCTCGCCTCGCTCTACCCGCAAGCGGAGAAGCTGCTCGCTTCGACGCGGCTCAAGACACTGGCTGTCGGTGAATTGGCGGAGATGACGCCCGCGCCCGAGCTGGTCAAGGCGCAGATGAAGGCGGGCGGAATGCTCGCCGACGTCAAGCGCGACAACGCCCATGTTGCGTTCCGCGATCTTATCGACAACGACGGACATTACCAGGTTCACCCGCTCGGCCCGCTCGCAGACGCGTTGGCCGTCATTCAATATACCGGCGGCACGACCGGTTCGCCCAAGGGCGCCATGCTGTCGCACGCCAATCTGACCGCGGCCTGCTCGCTCTACGCTGAAGTGGGAACGCGCAGCGACGAAGGATGCCGAGCGGGCGAAGAGCGGGTCCTCTGCATCCTGCCGCTGTTTCACATCTATTCGCTCACCGTGGTGATGCTGCTCGGATTTCGGCTGGGCTCGGAGCTGGTCCTTCATCCGCGCTTCGATCCTGCGGCGGCGCTCAAGGACATCGTCGAAAAGAAGATCACGATCTATATGGGCGTGCCGACCATGCACGTCGCGCTTCTCAGCGTGCCCGGCGTCGAGCGGATGGATTTTTCGTCGTTGCGCTCGTGCTCGTCGGGCGGCGCGCCGCTTCCGGTTGCGGTGCAGGAGCGGTTCGAGAGCGTCATCGGCTGCAGGTTGACCGAAGGCTGGGGCATGACCGAGACCGCCCCGCTCGGCACCTTCACGCCGCGCCAGGGACAGAGAAGACTCGGGTCGTGCGGTGTTCCTTACCCTGGAACTGAGATGAAGTTCATCGACGTCGCCAATCCCGAGCGCGAGGTGAAGCTCGGCGAGCGGGGTGAGATCTGCGTCAGGGGGCCGAACGTGACCAAGGGCTATTGGAAGAAGCCGGAAGCGACCGCGAATTCGATGACGGCGGACGGGTTCTTCCGCACCGGTGATGTCGGCTATATGGACGAGGACGGCTTCGTCTACATCGTCGACCGGACCAAGGACATGTTGCTGTGCGGCGGGTTCAACGTCTATCCGCGCAACATCGAGGAGGCCATCTATCAGCACCCGTCGGTCCAGGAGGTGAGCGTCATCGGAATTCCGGACGACTATCGCGGCGAGACCCCGAAGGCCTTCGTCACGTTGAAGGCCGGCGCGCAGCCGCTCACGCTCGAGGAGATGAAGGCCTTCCTGAAGGATCGCGTCGGAAAGCACGAGATGATCGGCGCGATGGAAATCCGCGACGCATTGCCCGAAGACTTCGGTCGGCAAGATATCGAAGAAGGATCTTCGGGAATACGAAGCCCGCGCGCATGCGGAGGCGTAGACTGCTGGGGGCGCGCCACTCCGAAGCGATTTCGCCCGCATGGGATGGCGTCGATAAGCCGGCGGATCTTCAATCCGTTTCGCGCGAGTGGCCGATGACCAGCGCCTTGACCGCCGCGCCGGATAATGCTGAGCGAAACGCCTATCCTTAGGAGCGCCTGATGCGGGTCTCGAAATGGGGCAACAGCCTCGCCATCCGCCTTCCCCTCGCCGTGGTGAAGGAATTGGCGCTCAAGGAGGGCGATCAGGTTGACGTCCGCGTCTCCGGCGAGCGCGCGTTCGTTGTCGCGCGGGAGCAAAGGCCGACGGAATCGGCGACTCCCGCCCGGTTTCAAATTCCGTCGCGATGGGGCAAATGACCGGGAGACGTAAGCGGCAGCCGGTTGGATTGCGCGCATGAAGCCCGCCGAAAGCCCCTCCGCGCTCAAGGTTCAGGCGGCGCTCGGCGAGCGCTTCGAGGTTCTCGAGTTCGACTTGAGCACCCGCACCGCCGCCGATGCGGCAGCGGCGGTCGGCTGCGAGGTCGCGCAGATCGCGAAGTCGCTGATCTTCCGAGGCGGGACGAGCGGGCGCGCGGTCTTGATCATCGTCTCGGGCGTCGACCGGGTCGATGAGAAGAAGGCGGCGGCTGCGGTTGGCGAGCCGATCGCCCGCGCCGACGCCGATTTCGTGCGCGAGGCGACGGGCTTCGCCATCGGCGGCGTGCCCCCGGTCGGCCACAAGGTGAAGCCGATCGTTCTCATCGAGGAATTGCTGCTCCAGTTCGCCGAGATCTGGGCCGCCGCCGGCACTCCCAATGCGGTCTTCCGTCTCACGCCTTCGGATCTCGTCGAACTAACCCGCGGACGCGCGGTCGCGGTAGCGCGCAGATAGAGGGATCGACGTGGCTGCTAAGGGGACGCCTCATCGGAAGATCAGGATCGGCGTCGGCGGCTGGACCCATGAGCCGTGGCGCGGCGTGTTCTTCCCCAAGGGCCTGTCGCGCGCGAAAGAGCTCGAATATGCGGGCTCGAAACTGACCTCGATCGAGATCAACGGGACGTATTACGGATCGCAGAAACCCGCGAGCTTCATCAAATGGCGTGACGAGACGCCGGACGATTTCATCTTTTCGGTCAAAGGACCGCGCTTCGCCACCAACCGCCGCGTTCTGGCCGAGGCAGGCGAGTCGATCGAGCGCTTCTTCAAGACCGGCGTGACGGAACTCAAGGCCAAGCTCGGACCGATTAACTGGCAGTTCGCGACCACCAAGCGTTTCGATGCTGAGGACTTTGCCGGGTTCCTGAAGCTTTTGCCCAAATCGGTCGATGGCCTCGCCATTCGCCACGTGGTCGAGGTGCGCCACGAGAGTTTCAAGAACCCGGACTTCATCGCGCTTGCGCGCGAACATCAGGTCGCGGTCGTGATGGCGGGGGATTCCGACTATCCGCAGATCGCCGACGTTACCGCTCCGTTCGTCTATGCCCGCATCATGGGAACGAGCGAAAGCGAAGAGTGCGGCTATTCCGACGCCACGCTCGATCAATGGGCGAATAGGGCCAAAACCTGGGCCGCTGGCGGCTCGCCGAAAGATCTCGCGACCGTTCTGCCGTCGCCGAAATCCGACGGCGCGGGCCGCGAGGTTTTTCTCTACGTCATCAGCGGCCACAAGCAGCGGAACCCCGCCGCCGCGATGGCGCTGATCGAACGGGTCAGCTGAGCCGAAGCCTCAGCCCTTGATGAACGCCAGCAGGTCCGCGTTGATCGTGTCGGCGTGGGTCGTGGGCATGCCGTGCGGAAAATCCTTGTAGGTTTTTAGCGTCCCGCGCTTGAGCAGCTTCGCCGATAGCGGACCGACGGCGACATAGGGCACGATCTGGTCGTCCTCGCTGTGCATGACCAGCACCGGCACATTGATCTTCTTCAAATCTTCGGTGAAGTCGGTTTGGGAGAACGCGACGATGCCGTCGTAATGCGCCTTGGCGCCGCCCATCATGCCCTGCCGCCACCAATTCCAAACCACCGGCTCGATTGCCTTCACGCCCGGCCGGTTGAAGCCATAGAACGGCCCGGCAGGCAGATCGTAGTAAAATTTGGCCCGGTTAGCCGCGAGCTGCGCCTGGAGATCGTCGAAAACGCTTTTGGGCAGGCCCTTCGGGTTTGCCTCAATCTTCACCATCAGCGGCGGCACCGCGCTGATGATCGCCGCTTTCACCACGCCCTTTTCACCGCGCCGCGCCAGATAGCGCACCACTTCGCCGCCGCCGGTCGAATGCCCGACATGGATCGCGTCTTTGAGATCGAGATGGTCCGTCACTGCGGTCAAATCGTCCGCGTAATGATCCATGTCGTGCCCGCCGCCAGCCTGTGTCGACCGGCCATGGCCGCGCCGGTCATGCGCGATGACGCGATAGCCGTGAGCGAGGAAGAACAGCATCTGCGCGTCCCAATCGTCCGCCGATAGTGGCCATCCATGGCTGAACACGATGGGCTGGCCGCTGCCCCAGTCCTTGTAGAAAATCTCAAGGCCGTCCTTCGTGGTGACTGTCGCCATGAATGCTTCCCTCGCGCAAATTCTGGGAGCCAAGGGCTTCCAGTCGCAGAACGCTATCGGATGGGACGTTACGAAGGCGACGGACAAAAAGACGGCGGACCGCCTCAATCTGATATGGACGAGGTCACCGCCCCTTCACACGGCCTCAGAGTCGGAGTCGCTTTCCGCGCCAGAGCAAAACGCGCCGCGCAGCACGCTGCCGAAGCCGCGCAGGAGCGCGCGAACCCCGGCCGTAATGGCGAAACTCATGGCCCCAACGCCGTAGCGCTCGAGCGGCGCAAGCTGAGCGTGAAGGTCGTGAATCTTAAGCCGCGTCGCCAGCGGCGCGTTCCCTCGATAGAGGTTCGGCGAGCCGAGCATGGACATGTCTCCAAAGAATTTTCGTTTGCTTGATAGGATACGCGCCGGGCCTGACCTCAATGTGACAGGTCTTTGGCCTCAATAGGATACGGATCAGGCACAGTTTGGTTTCGTGAGCGGGCACGGGCGCAGCGCGCGCTCAGTGTCCTTGCGTGGTTCGCCGGCGGCAGCCTCGGCTTGCGTCAGTGCAGCCGCGACACGTAATGGGCGAGCGCTTTCATCTCCAAGTCGCCGAGCGGATACACAACCTCCGCCATGCCCGCGGCGCCGGTGGACGTTCGAGCGCCCGATTTGAAGTCGCGCAAGGCATTGTAGACGTAGTCCTCGCGCTGACCGGCTAGACGCGCGATATTGTCCACCCGCTCCAAATGGTCGCCGTGGCAGTTCGTGCAATGGATCCACTGCGCGATCTTGCTTCCAAGCTCGGTGTCCTGGGGCGCAGTGTCGGGCGCCGTCGGCGCGTTGGGCGCCGGCAGCGAAGCAAAATACGCCGACACGTTGCGCAGGTCGTCGTCGCTAAGCTGTTGCGCCATTGCGTTCATCCTCTCGTTCTTGCGCAAGCCTTTGCGGAAGAACACGAGCTGGAACTGCAGATAGAGATCTGGCTCCCCGGCCAGGTTCGGAGTGTTCTTGTCGGCCGCAAGCCCGTCTGCAGTCGCGACGCCGTCGACGCCATGGCATGCGAAGCACCCTGCGGCCTCCGCCCTGGCCTTGCCGACGTCGGGTTTTCCCTCCGCCGCCATTCCGGCGACGGGAACGGCTAGGCTGAACGCCGCGATGATCGAGGTGGGTCTTCGCACGATCTTAGGTTCTCATCGTGTCGATGGAAAAAACGCCTCGCCCTGGCGTCTTGCGGCGCCAGGGCGAGGATGGATCCCGACGGGCAGGTTATTTGCTGCTTGCGTCGTACCAGATCGATAGATTGCGCCGGCCTGTCATCCGCGACCAGGAGCGAGCCATAGCCAAACAGCGAGATAGTTGCCTTGACACAACCGTTTCGAGGAGAAGATAGTCGCCTGCCAGCGAGACTCGCAGGCAAACAATTTCCCGGGCTCCATCCCTCGAGTCCGGGCGACGCTCTGATAAGCGGGGGATGAGGAGACGCATCCATGAGAGCACATGTCAGGACTTTAACTATGACAGTCGCTGTCGCGACATTGCTGTCGGCAGCGTCAGCGCTTGCGCAGCCGGTCGACACGGCGCGCATCGCGGCCGGCGATCCCAATGACTGGCTGACGTATCACCAGTCCTATAACGGGTGGAGCTATAGCCCGCTCGATCAGATCAACGCCAACAACGTCAAGGATTTACAAGTCGCCTGGATATCTGTTCCAGGGCATGCGACCCGCGGCTTGCAGACCATGCCGCTCGTTGCTGACGGCGTGCTGTATTACACCGGATCCTATAGCCGGGTGTTCGCGCTTGATGGCGCTACCGGCAAGCAGCTCTGGTCTTACACGCCGGAACTCGATGAGACGCTGATCGCGCGACAGACTCATTCGCCGTACAATCGCGGGGCGGCAATTGGCGAGGGGCGGCTTTATGTCGGCACCGTCGATGGCCGGTTGATCGCGCTCGACATGAAAACTGGCAAGGTGGACTGGGACACCAAGCTGCAGGATTCCGAGAAGTTGACCGTTGGATTCACCGGCGCGCCGCTCTACGCCAAGGGCACGGTGGTCATCGGCAGCCAGGGCGGCGAATGGCCCGGTCAAGGCCCGCTCTATGGCGTCGACGCCGCGACCGGCAAGGTGAAGTGGAAGTTCAACACCGTTGGCGGCGACGAGGCGTCTAAGCAGAGCTACGGCAACGATTCCTGGCGCACCGGCGGCGGCGGCGGCTGGATGCCGGGCACGTTCGAGCCGGAAACCAACATCGTCTACTGGGGCACAGCAAACCCGGCGCCTCTGTACGACTGGTCCGGCGACAAGTGGAAAACCGAAGGCCCGCGGCCGGGCGACAATCTCTACACCACGTCGGTGCTCGCCCTTGACATCGATACCGGCGAGTTGAAAGCCTACCATCAGGAACTTCCGCACGACGCCTGGGACTTCGACAGCGCGCTCGGCGAGTTCGTGAAAGTGGACCGCGACGGCAAACACTACATCGTGCATCCGAACAAGAGCGGCTTCATCTTCGTCTATGATCGCGATCTGAAAGTGCAGAACGTCTGGCCGCTAATTCACAACTATAATTTCGTGAAATCGATCGATCCGAAGACCGGCGAGCTGATCGGCCGACGCGACTTCACGGCCGGAAAGGCCGCCGAGCCGCTGTGCCCAGCGATCGACGGCGGCGTGAGCTGGAATTCCGGCAGCTACAGCCCGAAGACCGGACTTTATTACAAGGTGGGCAATGAGTGGTGCATAGCCCTCGAGGTGGTGAAGACCACACCCGTGACAGAGCCGGTGGTGCAGCTCAATATAGGCGCCAATTTCCACGAGGTTCCGCCTCCCGGTGGTGATATCTACGGCCATCTGGATGCGCGTGATCCAATCACCGGCGAAAAGAAGTGGGAGGTGCGCTTTCCAGAGCCGCCGCTATCGAGCGTGCTATCCACTGGCGGCAATCTCGTGTTTCTGCCGGACGCGCGCGGCGTGGTGCATGCTTACAACGCGGAAACCGGCGCCGAGTTGTGGAACCACTCGGACGGGCTCGGTCATGTCGGCGGCATCATCAGCTACTCCGCGGGCGGCAAGCAATATGTCGCCGTCACTGTGGGCTTTGGCAGCCTAGTCAGCGATGGGTACGGGAAGTTGTTTGGCGAGCCTTTCAAGAGCATGCCGCGCGATGAGGGCTTGCTCGTGGTGTACAGCCTGAAGTAAGCAAATAAGAAAGGGGCGGAGCCCACCGGCGCCCGCCCCTACCCTTTTTCACACCCGCGCCGGAGTTTAACCCCGTGAGCAACCGCGTATGGCTTCTGCTGTTTGCGGGAGCGCTTATGGCTCTTGGGCCCAATTTGGCAATTCCGCAGCAAACAGCGCTACAATCCGCGGCGGCAGCGCCGGCGTCCAAACTGGATGTCCCGCAGCTCTTCGCCACCACTTGCGGCTGGTGCCACACGGATGGCGGCCGGATCGCGGGTAAAGGGCCGCAGCTCATGAATACCGCGCGGAGCGACGACTTTATCCGCAACCGGATCAAGAACGGCAAGGAAGGCGCGATGCCGGCGTTCGGCGAGAGCTTCTCCGATGCGGACATCGATCAGATAATCGCTTATATCCGCAATCTGAAGCCGGACTGAGGAGTGATCTTGCGATGAAGCGCGTGCTCCCGGCGCTCGCCCTGTGCTGCCTAGCCTTCGCTACCCATGCGCGCACGCTCGCTGAGATCAAGGAGCGCGGCGCGATCGGTCTTTGCGCGCATCCGAACTCGCTGCCGTTCGCGAGCAAGACGGCGGAGCTGCCGGGATTTCAGATCGAGCTGGGGCGTGCGCTGGCGCGCGAGCTCGGGGTGTCGCTGACGCCCGATTGGATCTTGACGCAATTCCAGATCTCCCGCGCGGACTGCGACATCATGCTGGATGTCATCGCGGACCCTGAGGCGCAGGAGGAGACGAGGCTCAAGCTTTCCCAGCCCTATTACCACTCCGGGGTGTCGCTGGCGGTGCCGCAGAACAGCCGGATCAGCTCGTTCGCCACTCTGGATGGCACGACCAAGGTGGGCGTACAGGTCGGATCGCTCGCCGCCATGACGCTGGATCAGCGGCATGTCCGCATTTCCATCTTCGGTTTTGAAGAGGATATGCTGGACGCGATCGCGTCGCATGAGGTTGACGCCGCGGCGGTCACCGCGATCTCGGCCGGATATTACAACAAGCGCCATCCTGGGCACGAGGTGGTCATATTGCCGCCCGACGAGACGGCGCCGGCGCTGTCGTGGAATGTAGCTGTGGGAATGCGGCGGCCTGACGCCACCCTCAAGGACGCGATCGACGCGGCGCTGGTACGGTTGACCAAGGACGGAACGATCGCCGCGATTTATGCCCGCTACGGGGTGACGTTGCAGCCACCAAAGTTGTAAGCGCTTTTTACCGAGCACCGCCCGCGCCCTGCTCGGCTCAAGACTGGAGCGAAGGTCGGCAGACAGACTGTCGCTGCTGCAGCGATAGGGTATAGTCGACCTCGCGGGAGGACGAACCCATGGATCGCATCGCACATCTTGTCGCGGCCGGCCTGCTGCTGTCGTCGTCCGCCGTAGCGCAAACGCTGCAGGCGCCAACTCAGTTCTACAACGAAGGCGATCTTAAGCTCGAGAGCGGCGAGGCGATCAAAGATTTCTCTATCGCCTACGTGACCTTCGGCGCGCTCAATGCCAAAAAATCAAACGCCATTCTGATGGTGACGGCGCTTGGCGGCAATCATCATCGCCTCGATTTCATGATCGGACCTGGGAAGGCGCTCGATCCAGAAAAATATTTCATCATTTGCACGGATGCGATCGGCAATGGACTGTCGACTTCGCCGAGCAATTCAAAGCTTCAGCCCCGCATGCAATTTCCGCACTTCGACATCCGGGACATGATCGAATCGCAATATCGACTGGTCAAAGAAAAACTCGGCATCGATCATCTCGTCGCGGTTATTGGCCCCTCGATGGGGGGCATGCAGACCTTGCAATGGGGCGTGAGCCACCCCGATTCCATGAACGCCCTGGTGGCCATCGTGCCGCTTGCCAAAACCCCGGCTTGGGGCGCGGCGGTAGTCGAAACCTCGCGCAAAGCGATCATGGAAGATCCGGCATGGAAGGACGGCAACTACGACGCGCCGCCCGGGAAGGGTGTGCGGCTGTGGCGCGACATCGTGAACCTCTTGGCTGCGCGCACTCCAGAAATGTATTCCGCACAGTTCAAAAATCCGCTTGAGGTTCTGCCATGGCTGAACGAGCAGGAGAACGCCATGATGAAGGCGTTCGACGCCAACGACTGGATCTACCAGGGCTGGGCCTATGAGCGGCACGACGTCGGCGGCACGCCCGGCTTCAATGGCGACACCGTCAAGGCTTTGGCCTCGATCAAAGCGAAGACGCTGATCCTCACGGGAACCAAAGATCTGCTCAATCCGGACTTCGAGCCGAAGGAAGCAGCGAAGAATATTGCCGACGTCAAGGTCGTCACGATCAGCCCGGGTACTGTAAGGGGACATGCGTCAGCCGGCGGATTGTTTCCGGAGGACGTTGAGTTTCTCAACCGCGAGACGAGCGCCTTTTTGGATCAAGTGACTGAAGGCGGAAAAAGGTTACAATAGGCAAGAGGGAGATCGGGCCTGTTTGCGTCACACCCTCGGCGCCCTGTCTCAACCGAAGCGGAAGCCGGCAGCTGAACATTTAAGCCCACTCGCCGTTCCGGAACACTGGCGTGCGAGCGCCATTGGCGTCGAGCCCGTCGATGTCGATTAAGTCCGAGCCGATCATCCAGTCGATATGGATCATGCTCTTGTTGCCGCCCTGCTCCGCGATCTCATCCGGACTGAGCTTCGCGCCATCGAAGAAGCACTTCGCATAGCATTGCCCGAGCGCGATGTGGCAGGCGGCGTTCTCGTCGAACAGCGTATTGAAGAACAAGAGACCGCTCTTCGAGATCGGCGACGAGTGGGGCACCAGCGCGACCTCGCCGAGACGGCGCGCGCCTTCGTCGGTGTCGAGCACTTTGTTCAAGACATCCTCGCCGCGCTCAGCCTTCGCTTCGACGATGCGTCCCGCTTCAAAGCGAACCGCGATGCCGTCGATCAGCGTGCCCTGATAGGAGAGCGGCTTGGTGCTGACGACATGGCCGTCGACCCGGCGCGCGTGCGGCGTGGTGAAGACCTCTTCAGTCGGGATGTTCGGGTTGCAGGTGATTCCGTTCTTCGCCGTCGCCGCGCCGCCCTGCCAGTCATGGCCATCGGCGAGGCCGATGGTGAGATCCGTGCCCGGACCGGAATAGTGGAGAGCGTGAAATTTCTTCGCGTTCAGCCATTCCGTCCGGCGGTTGAGCGCCGCGTTGTGCGTGGCCCACGCTTGAACCGGATCGTCGTTGTCGACCCGCGACGCAGAGAAGATCGCCTCCGCGAGCCTGCCGACGGCGACCTCCTCCTCGTCTCCCGGAAAGACGCGCTTCGCCCACGACACGGTCGGATAAGCGACGATGTTCCAATTGATGTCGAAGCCGGCGATCTTCTCGAGCGCCGGCTGGTAGGCGATGGAATTCGCCTTGTTGGCGCGCGCGACTTTGGCCGGGTCCTCCTGCGACAGCAGCATCGGATCGTCGCCGACTATGGCGAGCCGCGCGGTGTTCGCCGCGAACGCCTTGGCGACGCCTTCGTAGAGCCAGCCCGGCGCGCGGTCGAAGCTTGCGTCCGGAGCGGAGCGATAGCGCGCGAGTGTGATCTCCTCGTCGGAGAGGATCGGCGTCACCAGCCCCGCGCCCGCCTTGTAGGCCTCGGCGACGATCTTCCGCGCCAGGGGCAGCGCCGAGACCGGCGCGGTCAAGAACAGGTCCTGGCCCGGTTGGAGCCGCAAGCCCACCTTGACCGCCGTCTCGGCCAGCCGCTCGAGCTTCTGGGGATCGATCGATGGAAAATTGCGCTGATGGGTGGTCATGTGCGTGCTCCCGGGAATTGTTGTCATTGGACGATCTGCGAAGGACTATAGGTCGTCACGAAGGCGCCGAGAAGGCGCGAACCGCCGCTTCACGCCTGAGGCGCGGCGCAGCGACCTATATGACCGAGCAAGCGTAATATCAGGAGAACGGCATGGCGCGCGTCTTCATCACGGGTTCGTCCGACGGTCTCGGATTGATGGTCGGCCAGCTTCTCGCCGATCAGGGGCACAAGGTCGTCCTGCACGCGCGCAGCGACGCCCGCGCCGCGGACACCAAGGAGGCCCTGCCCAAGGCTGAAGCTGTCGTCGTCGGCGACCTCGCGAGCATCGCCGCCGCGAAAGATCTGGCTCACCAGATCAACGCGCTCGGTTCATTCGACGCGATCATTCACAACGCCGCCGTCGGCTATCGCGAAGGGCGTCGCGTGACCGGCGACAATTTGCCGCATGTCTTCGCCATCAACACGCTCGCGCCTTATGTCCTCACCGCGCTGATCGAACGGCCGAAGCGCCTCGTCTACTTAAGCTCGGGCATGCACGATCGCGCGCACGCGAATCTCGACGACATCCTGTGGCGCAAGCGGCGCTGGGACGGATCGTCAGCTTACGCCGAGAGCAAGCTGCACGACGTGATGCTGGCTTTCGCGGTGGCGCAACTCTGGCCCGATGTGCTGTCGAACGCGCTGACGCCCGGTTGGGTGCCAACGAAGATGGGCGGCGCCGGCGCGCCCGACGACATTGCCCAAGCGCATCTGACGCAAGCCTGGCTCGCGACCAGCGAAGCCGCCGCGCGGACGACTGGCGGCTATTTCTATCACCTGAAGCGGCGCGAGCCGAACCCCGAGGCGCGGGACATCGCGCTGCAAGACAGGCTTATCGATATTTGCACGGAGATTTCCGGAGTCGACTTGCCGCGGAGTTGAGGAAGCTCTCAGTTGGAGCGCAATCAGCGCGAGCGCGCGTTTCCTGTATGGTGCGTGGCGCTGAAATTGTTTTGCATCAGTTCGTCGTACAATTTATCGGTTTCATCCTTCTGGCCCGGCGTGAATTCGCCTCCCACCGCGCCCCGCGTCGGCTGGTGTTTGACCCCGCCCTGAATTGGCCACGCGCCCCCATGGATCGGCCGGGACTCCTGGGCCATTGCTTGCTGCGCCAAGCATGAAAACCCCCCAACGACCGCGCCGGCGATGATCGTTTTGTGCAACATTGCGTAATTCCTGATCTCCGTCGCGCAGCAGCACCGTCACGATTTAAAAGCGACAAACGAAACTTTGAATGACGGCGAATGCCGCGGCAAGTTCAACCCTGCGCGAGCTTTCCGGCTCGGCCCTAGCGCGTCGACCGGAGCGAAACTGTTATGGCGCTGGCGAGCCCATTCCCGCAAGAGGACCGTGATGAACGCCATCGAAGACGCTGACCCGATCTGGCCCGATCTCACCTATTCGACCTGGGCCGAAACGCTCGCGACGGTGCACCTCTGGACCCAGATCGTCGGCAAGATCCGGCTGACGCTGACCCCCTGGCTCAATCATAGCTGGCAGACGCCACTTTATGTCACCGCCCGGGGGCTCGGGACATCGCCGATCCCGATCGGGGTCGAGATCTTCGACATCGAGTTCGACTTCATCGGTCATCGGCTCGCCGCGCGAACCAGCCGAGGCGCCGAACGGTTCCTGCCGCTCAAGGCCCAGTCGGTCGCCGATTTCTACCGCGCGACCATCGATCTCCTCGACAGCGTGGGCGTTCCCGTCGCGATCAGTGAGACGCCGAACGAAGTTCCGGGTCCGATCCGCTTTTCGAAGGACCGGACGCACGCCGCCTATGACGCGCCCGCCGCCCACCGCTTCTGGCGCGCGCTCGTGCAGGCGGACCGCATCTTCAAGCTCTTTCGCAGCGGATTTATCGGCAAGGCGAGCCCGATCCATTTCTTCTGGGGCAGCTTCGATCTCGCGGTCGCGCGGTTCTCCGGGCGCCGCGCGCCGCTGCATCCGGGCGGCGTGCCCGGACTGCCCGACGACGTGGCGCGCGAAGCGTATTCGCACGAAGTGAGCAGCGCCGGATTCTGGCCGGGCAACGAGGCCTTCCCGCGCGCGGCCTTCTATTCCTACGCCTATCCTGAACCGGCTGGCTTTCGCGCCCGGAAGACTCCGCCCGGCGCTGCTTTTGACCCAACGCTTGGCGAGTTCATTCTTCCCTACGATACGGTCGCGCAAGCGCGCGATCCGGACGCCTTGCTGCTCGACTTCCTGTCGGCGACCTATGCGGCCGCAGCCGATTCCGCAGGCTGGGATCGCGCCGCTCTGGAATGCCCGCTTGGCGTTCCCGGAGGGGTCCGGCCGATCTAGCGCGGGCAAGATCGCGCGGGGAGCCTTATGCCTTTCTTACATTTGACACCCTGATTCCCTCTCGAACGCTTACGCCTCCCGGCACATCTTTCGTCTTGTGATGACATGGAGACGCGTTCTGATGCGCAATTTGCTTTTGGATCGGGTGAACGCGGAGAGACGAGACCATCCGTTCGAGCATCGTCTCTCTCGACACGATCCCCATGAAATCGATCCGCCGGCGCCGTTGCAGATCTTCACCCGTCTCGGCGTGCTCCTGCTGATTGCGCTCGCATTCGGTCTGGTTGCCGAGCTCCTGGCCCGACTGCCACCCCAGTAATCGGCGGACAACAAGGACTTCAGGCGAAGGACCCGCCAGAAGACAGGGCCGGGCCTAATGCCGATCGCACCGCTCAGCCGTCTTCGACACGCCGCTCGGCGACGAAGGTCTCCATGGCGCGAGCGATCGCGTACTTGACGCGGTCGCGGCCCGAAAGCCCTGCGGCGGGAGCGGCGAGTGGCGGAAAGGCGAACCCGAAAGCCGGGCAAGGGCGCGCGCCGCGTTCGAGCCAGTAGGCGTCGTAGCTGCAGATCTTGGGATCGTTGCGAAGCGTGCCGCGGACATGCAGCGCATCGCTGACGGCGTGGACCGGGTTTGCGCCCAGGGCACGCGCGAGCGCGCGCGCCGCAAGCAGCGTCGCATCCTTCGGCCGCAGGCCATAGAGGCCGCGCGTCGCATCAATCACCATGCGCTTGCCGCCCTCGCTCGGGCCTTGCAGACCGCCGATCGCCAGCGCCAGCCGTCCCTCGAGGCGGGCCAGGTTGAAGGTGAGGCGGCTGAGCGGCGTCGGCTCGCCTTCGCGCACGAGCACGATCGCCAACTCGCCTTCGCGATGGGTTTGCTCCATCATCGCGTTGGCGAGATAGAGCCGGAAGCGCGAATCCTTCCTGCCCCGCAGGATCACGAGTTCGAGCGCCTCTCCGCGCCACAGCGCGCTGAGCGCGTCCCGCTCGATGAGCGAAGCAATCGCGCGATGATGGTCGAGGAGGAAACGCAGACGGGCGGCCGGAGGGAGCCGCCGGCGCAGATAGCCGCGCAGCGGCTTCAACGCACTCGCGAGCGATGAATGTCTCCGCCGTGGTCGCGATAGAGTTTTTCGGCTTTCCGGCTTTACTCCCACGCTACGCCCGGGGCAAGTAGAGCGCGCAGCCAGAATCGGCGCATGCCGCGGTCACGCAGGACCGAGAGGCCTCGAGATCGATGGGATGGGATCGTCCACGCGGTCACGTCAGGCGCCTCGATGCGCCAGTCATCCCGCCGATTTGCGGAAACCCGATTGACGGGCGCTTCGGGACCTAATCGAGCGGAGATGGCGCGAGGGCGGCCGAAAGATCAACTTTTCCCAATGTTTGCCCTGTGGCGGCGATGCACGAGCCGGGGCTTCGTTTCGGTAGTTCTCTCAGGAACTCGGCGACGATGACTGGCCCATAGGTTTTGAACTGCGGAGGATCGCGAGGCGTCGTTGTCTTCGTCTTGGGCAAAGTCACCCCGACGAACGCCTGAACCACATCGTTCCAGACTTTCTTAACGATGGGGTTGGCCAACAGGACAGCGTCTCGCTTCCGGCGACTTCGAAGGCGGCAAATCATGCGCGGTCAAAGTCTCGGACAGCTGGGATTCACGGTCCAGTAGAAACGACGGCCGGCCAAAGCTTGAATGGCGAGCGCAGCGACTGCTCAACGAAGTCGATAGAGAAACCGGCGACATCGCGGTCCGCGCTTAAGCCGTGCGTCGCCACTCCGGCGACGTCGACCGCCAGCGCCGGCGTGCCGCCGTCGCACTCGGGGCCTTATGCCTTCCTTATGCCTGAGGCCCTGATTCCCTCTCGAACGCTTACGGCTCGGAGCCCATGTTTCCGCTATGTGAAGACGTGGAGACGCGTTTATGAGCAACTTGTTGTGGGACGGACTGCGCGCGGACGGACAAGACCATCGGCAAGAACGCGATCTTGATCGATATGATCCGTATGAAATCGATCCACCCGAGCCGTTGCAGATGTTCACTCGTCTCGGCGTGCTCCTCGTGATCTCGCTCGGGTTCGGCTTGGCGGCCGAGCTGCTGGCCCGACTGCCGCCCCAGTGACTCAAGGCAAAGTCTGATTTCAGGCGACGGACCCCGCCAGAAGAAATGGCCGGCTCCTCGCGAGACAACGAGACAAAGTCAATGATCCATGAAGACATCAAAGCGGCGAGCGCCGCGAACTATTCCTGCCTGTTCATCGGGCAAGACCGAGGCGGCCATTGGGTCGTCAAGGACGCCCAAAGCCTGTGCGGCGGATTGTTCGCGAACCGGAACGAGGCGATCCGATTTGCGATGTACGAGTGCCAGCGCCGACCGCAATCGGTCATTATGCTGCCCGACGGGCTCGAACTCGACGGGCCGGTCGAGTACGGACGGGGGACATTGCGCGCAGCTTAGCCCGCGTCGCGAAAAGGCGGCGCCTCGTTCAAACCGCGAGGGCTGACAGTCCGACAATCCGGCGCATATGGCTATCTGTCCTCGGGCGAGGCGACGCGCTGCCTTATAAAAGACTCCGATATTTGCACATTGGCTAAAGCTTTATGCCTCGGCTCGCACCCGAGAACTGCGGTGACCTACTGGACGAACGCTTTCTGGCTTGGCGTCGGCGTCCTCTCGTTCAGCTTGCTCATGCCGTCTCGCGGCCGGCAAGCGTCATGACCGGCGTCGCCACTCGTCTTCGGAGGACTTCTCACATCCGAGCGAAAGGCGAGCTTGATGAAGTGAGGTTCTTCCGAGCGCCGGCCCCGGAGCCGACGAAGGGTCTCCTGCCCCTGATCGGCGCCACACCGATGGTCGAACTGACCAGATTGGCCGCCGGACCGTGCCGTCTCTTCCTCAAGCTGGAGGGCGCCAACCCCGGCGGTTCGATCAAGGACCGGCCGGCGCTTGCGATGATCGAAGCAGCCGAACACGACGGACGCCTAAAGCCCGGCGGCACGATCGTTGAGGCCACCGCCGGCAACACCGGCCTCGGTCTCGCGCTCGTCGCCGCCGCAAAAGGCTACCGCCTCATCCTCGTCATTCCAGACAAGATGAGCCGGGAGAAGATTTTCCACTTAAGAGCGATGGGCGCGGAGATCGTGCTGACGCGATCGGACGTCGGCAAAGGCCATCCGGAATACTATCAGGACAAGGCAGCGCGCATCGCCGCCGAGACGCCCGGCGCGGTGTTTATCAACCAGTTCGCCAACCCGGCGAATCCGCTCGCCCACGAACTCACGACGGGCCCGGAAATCCTCGAACAGCTCGACGGCGATGTCGACGCGATCGTCTGCGGCGTCGGCTCCGGCGGAACGTTGACGGGCTTGAGCCGATTTTTCGCCAAGGCGTCGCCAGGCACGGAAATCGTGCTCGCCGATCCTGTCGGCTCAATCCTTGCGGATGCGGTCGAAAGGCACCCGCTGCGCGAGGCGGGAACGTGGCTTGTCGAAGGGATTGGCGAGGACTTCGTTCCGGAGATCGCCGATCTTAAGCGCGTCAGCAGGGCCTACTCGATTGAAGATGCGGAATCGTTCGAGGCGGCGCGGACGCTGCTTAAGGCGGAGGGCGTGCTCGGCGGGTCGTCGACGGGAACGGCGCTTGCCGCCGCCCTGAAATACTGCCGCGAACAGACCTCCCCAAAGCGGGTCGTGGTGATCTCCGCCGACAGCGGCAACAAGTATCTCTCCAAAATGTACAACGATTTCTGGATGGCCGATCAGGGCTTCCTGCGGAAGCCTCGCCACGGCGATCTGCGTGACTTCATTAGCCGGCGTTACGACGAGGGCGTTGCGGTGACGATCGCCCCGGATGACAAGCTTCAGACGGCCTATGCGCGGATGAAGCTTTATGACGTTTCCCAGCTCCCGGTCCTGCAAGGCGACAAGGTCATCGGCATCATCGACGAATCCGACTTGCTGCTGGCGGTCTTCTCGAACCCGGACCGGTTTCGCCTCGAAGTCCGGTCCGCCATGTCAGGCGCGATTGAGACAATTCCAGTCAGCGCGCCCCTCGGCGCGTTGCTCCCGGTTTTCGACAAGGGCTATGTCGCGGTCGTTGTGGACGGCGATCGGTTTCTCGGCCTGATCACGCGCATTGATCTCCTCAACCATCTCCGACGGCAAGTGGACTGAGCATGCAGGACAACGACGATACCGCACGCGCCGCGGGTCTCTCGACCCGCGCGATCCATGGGCGGCAGAAGCCGGATGCGGCGACTGGCGCCGTCATCACGCCGATCTTCGCCACCGCAACTTTCGTTCAATCTTCGCCAGGCGTCAACACAGGCTGGGAATATTCGCGCTCGGGCAATCCGACCCGCGCCGCGTTCGAGGCGGCGCTTGCGGAGCTCGAAGGCGGGGCGGCAGGCTTCGCCTTCGCATCAGGACTGGCCGCTGAGGCCGCCGTGGTCGAACTCCTCGATCATGGCGCGCATGTCGTCGCCTCCGACGACCTTTACGGCGGCAGCTGGCGTCTTTTCCATCGCGTGCGCGAGCGCTCCGCCGGATTGACTGTAACGCATGTCGACGCGAGCGATGGAGCCGCAGTCGCCGCCGCGATCACCCCGGCGACTCGGATGATCTGGATCGAAACGCCAGGCAATCCGCTGCTTCGCATCGCCGACCTCGCCGCAATCGCCAGAATCGGTCGGGAGCGCGGGCTCTTGACCGTCGTGGACAACACTTTCGCGTCTCCGGCGGTGCAAAGGCCTCTCGAGTTCGGCTTCGACATCGTCGTTCATTCGGTAACGAAATACATCAGCGGTCATTCCGACATCGTCGGCGGCGCGGCGATCGTCCGCGACGATCGCGACCTCATCGACCGCGTGCGGTTCCTGCAGAACGCGACCGGCGGCGTGCTCGATCCCTTCAGCAGCTTCCTCGGCCTGCGCGGCCTCAAAACGCTGCCGCTTCGCATGGAGCGTCACGCGGCCAACGCGCTGGCGGTCGCTCGGTTTCTCGAAGGCCACCCCAAGGTAGCCCGCGTGCAATATCCAGGTCTCGCGAGCCATCCGCAGCACAATCTCGCGGCGAGGCAGATGAGCAACGGCGGGGGCATGGTGTCGTTCTTCGTCAATGGCAGTCAGGAGAGCACGGTCAGAGTGCTCCAACGGACACGATATTTCGCGCTCGCCGAATTGCTCGGCGGCGTCGAGAGTCTCGCCGGCCATCCCTGGACGATGAGCCATGCCTCGATTCCCGAGGCTCAGCGGCGCGCGGCCGGTATCACCCCGCAACTTGTCCGGCTCTCGATAGGGATTGAGGACGCCCAGGACCTGATCCGCGATCTCGACCAGGCGCTGGAAGCCGCGTGACCGTACGCCGTACAGCGTGTTGACATAGATCGGGAAAGACGCCGAGCGCAACGATGAAGAGTTCGCCCCCTCGTCGATGCCGAACCACACGATCACCAGCGGAAAGAGCACGAGATGCGGCACGTTACGGATCATCTGCACGCTTGTGTCGTCACAATGTCGCCGTCGATCGTCGCGACGATGTCGGGATGCTTGGCGGCGAAGCCACCGCGACCGCATCGTCCGAGGCGCCAGCTTGGCGAGCATTGAAATTAGTCTATTGAAAATATAGACTGGATGTACTTTACAAGCTCACCAACGAATCCGTGGGCGCGTTCGTTGTCCGGCGCCTCAAGCCGGACATCGCAATCGAACCGAGCGAGGTGATTCAAAGGCGGATCGGCAGCTGCGCCTCGGCGCCTTCATGCGACCTGTAGGAATTCATACGGGTTGGTGGCGATATCCCGGCGCCCATCCGGATGCGAACTTCAACTTTGAGCACCTGAAGCGGTTCGCTCAGACTCTTGAGCGTGGAAAGTTCGACGCCTTCTTCATGGCCGACCATCTTGCCGTGCTCAACATGCCGATCAAGGCGCTGAGACGAAGCGCGACGGTGACGTCATTCGAGCCTTTCACTTTGCTCTCTGCTCTAGCCGGCGCCACCGAACGCATCGGGCTCATCGCAACGGCGTCCACCACCTTCGACGAGCCCTATCACATCGCGCGCCGCTTCGCCTCGCTCGACCATATCAGCGGAGGCCGCGCGGGCTGGAACATCGTGACGACGTCCGACCCGGACGCCGCTCTCAACTTCGGCCGCGACGATCACCTGGACCACGACGAGCGCTATCGCAGGGCGCGCGAGTTCTACGATGTCGTGACCGGTCTCTGGGACAGTTTCGCAGAGGACGCGTTCGTTCGCGACGTCGATTTGGGCATCTATTTCAATCCCGACCGCATGCACACGGTCGACCACAACGGCCAGTTTCTGAAAGTGCGCGGCCCGCTCAACATCGCTCGGCCGCCCCAAGGCTGGCGGTCATCGTGCAGGCGGGCGCTTCCGACGCCGGTCGTCAGCTCGCCGCCGAGACCGCCGAACTCATTTTCGCCGCCGGCGGTTCGCTTGCCGAAGGGAAGCGATTTTATGCCGACGTGAAGTCGCGCATGAAGAAGCTTGGCCGATCCCCGGAGCATTTGAAGATCTTGCCCGGCGCGCTGGTCATTGTCGGCGACACGGTCGATGAAGCGAGGAAGAAGAAGGCGCTGCTCGACAGCCTCGTTCATCCCGACAGCGGCCTCGCATCCTTGTCGATTGCGCTCGGTTGCGACGCCACGGACTTCGAGCTTGACGGTCCGCTGCCGGATATCCCCGAATCCAACGCGAGCAAGAGCGGGCGCGAGCGCTTCGTCACGCTCGCCAAGCGCGACAACCTCACGGTTCGCCAACTTTCGCAAATCGCCGGCGGCTTCAGCGGACTCATGTTCGTCGGCACGCCGGCGACCATCGCTGACGAGATGGAGCAATGGCTTGTCGATGAGGGTTGCGACGGCTTCAATATCATGTTCCCCTACGTGCCCGAGGGCCTCGAGGACTTCGTCGACAAGGTGGTTCCGGCGCTGCAGCGGCGAGGCCTGTTCCGGCGCGAATACGAGGGCAAGACGTTGCGGGAAAATCTCGGATTGCCACGACCGGAGAATCAGTTCTTCAGCGCGTCGAAGGATCTCATCGGCGTGGCTCCCTGAGATCGCGGCGTTCGCATGACGAGGATGGGAGCAAAGCGGCTCGGTTTCTTCACTCGGCTCCTCGACCAGGCGACGGCCGGCGAGCGGTATCGGCTGGCGGCCGAGCAGATCGTTCGTGCGGAAGCTCACGGCTTCGACTTGGCTTGGGGTCGCTCAACATCACTTCGATGGGGACGAAGGCGCTTTGCCCGCCCCGTTCGTATTTCTCGCGCATGTCGCGGCGCGCACGTGGAGAATTCGTCTCGGCACAGGTATGTATCCTGACCCTCCCGCTCGAAGAGCCGGTCCGCGTCGCGGAAGACGCAGCGGTGTTCGACTAGATTTCGAACGGCCGCCTCGAGCTTGGACTCGGCTCCGGCGGCACGCCGTCGGCTTTCGCGGGCTTCGGGCGCGACAGCGCCGATCGGACGGCCATTTTTGACGAGCCTTGTCCCTCGCTACGAACTCAGCGCTTCGCGCTGGGTTGCCGACAGCCGCGTCGAGCGTCAGCTCGGCGGAGCTCGCGGACTGGAGGCGCTGGGACCCAGAGTTGCCACCGTCGCAAGCATGAAGACCACCGACGCCGCGACGGCGGCGAAAGGCCGCGTTTCCTGGACTTTTCGAACATAGGATCTCCAGGCAGGCGTGCGGCTTCCTCGAACAGTTGTTCACGAGCGGATCGGCTTCGAGCGCAACTCGCGACATTCGGGTCCAGCAACTTGAGGCGCGGCCTCTCCGATGAGCCAATGAATTCATTTCATGGTCGCGGTCCACAGCCTCCGCGGTCTCATTCACGCAGCAATAGCAATGGAGCCATCGAGGACGAGCGCCTGGCGCACTGTGCGAGCCGCTTCGCGATTGAGCAAGTTCCGAATCGCGGCCATCGCACAAGAAACTGGCGCATTGCGCGCCCTTGGCGCCCGGCCGAATTGCAGACGCGCCTTCGCTTACGCGATGATCGATGAGCCGCTTGCCGAGGAAGCGCAATCGCCCACAGTACCGAACGTAACCCCGAGTCTCGGTTTAAATGTGATACATGAGCATCCGATTGTCGGCGGACGATCGCGCGCGCATCTCGGCAAGCGTGGTGTGATCGAGCACGCTTGCAATGGCGTTACGCGCTTCAACCATGATGAGACGGACGGGGCAGGATTTGAGGTCGTCGCAATCGTCGCAAGCTCGAAACGCGGTGACCGAGGCGCACGGGATTGGCGCCAGAGGACCATCGAGGGCGCGCACAATCGCGCCCACGCGGATTTCGTGGGCGGGGCGAGCCAACGCATATCCTCCACCCTTGCCCTTCTTGGAATAAACGAGGCCCGCGTTTCGTAGCGCGGTCAGGATATGATCCAGAAACTTTTTCGAAATCGAATTGGTTTGAGCGATGTCCGCAACCTGCGCCAACTCACCGGGTTCGAGGCCGGCCAGGTGAACCATGGCTTTCAGGCCGTACTTTCCCTTCTTCGTGAGCAAACTCTTATCCTATCGTAATGCTCAATTGCGCGGTCAACCAGGAGCGCTCACAAGAGCACGTCTGCGCGCCAACTCGTCAACATCTATATAATAACTAGGGTTGTGAAGACCAGCCCGTCGATAGGCGTCGATCGCAAATAGAGCGGCTGGAGAATAGCGCGCTTATCAGCCAATCCGAGCGTTGCGGCGGCCAGGCCGTGAGCCGTCGCGAAAGTTCGAACTCGACCGCCGACGCGGCGGATTAGAGATGCCCAGAATGCGGCTTTCGCGGACGCGCGCGAGGGGTGATCCCGGCCGGGCGCGAACGAGGGTCGCTGTCGCTATCGAGCACGCACTCGCCGAACGACCTCGTCTCCGGCGAACTGGATCAAGCAGACCAGCGCAACGAGGATAACGATAACGATCGCCATCACCATGTGTCGAAGCGCTGATATCCATATCGAATGGCCATGTCGCCCAACCCGCCGGAGCCCAAGGCTCCAGCTATCGCCGAGGCGCCGATCACACTCGCGACGGTGATCGTGAGGCCCCCTGCAATTCCGGGTAGAACCTCCGGCAAAAAGGACGTGCCTCACGGGATGCCAACGATGGCAACCCGTGGCCTCGATGAGGCCGCCGTCAACCTCGCGCAGGCTGACTTCGGCGATCCGAGCGAAGAACCGCGTCGCGCTCACCGCGAGGGGAACGACCGCCGCCCGCATTCCGATTGTCGTTCCGACGATAAGCCGGGTTGTCAGCAGGAGGGCCACGAGAAGAATGATGAACAGCGTGGCCCGAATTGAGCCGCCGCTTTTCGGTCTCATCGAGGCCGGAAGCGAAACGGCCCGGCCAGTCGCCCGTCCTGGTCCTTCCGCGCGCCGGATCAGGCGGGCTCGAAGCGAAAACTAGCAAAGTTGCGCAAAAGCGCAGCTAAACCCACGAAATCATTGGCGCGCGTAAACTTGTGCTACAAGTCCCCAGCTCCTCGTCCGCGGGCGTCGATCGCCTTCATCCCCGCCGCGAACCGACGCCAATTGTCAACGTAGTGCGCTGCGGACAGACGCAGCTTCGCCACCGCCTCCTTGTCTAGCGCTCGGATCGCCCTGGCTGGCGACCCCATGATGAGGGTGTGATCCTCGAAGGTCTTGCCCTCGGTCACAAGCGCGCCGGCGCCGACCAGGCAGCCGCGCCCGATCCTTGCGCCGTTGAGCACGATCGAGCCCATCCCGATCAGCGAGCCTTCGCCAATGGAGCAGCCGTGCAGAACCACATTATGGCCGATCGTGCATTCCTCGCCGATCAGGAGCGGCGAGCCCATGTCGGTGTGCAGCGTGCAGAATTCCTGGATGTTGGTGCGCGCGCCGATATTGATCGGCTCATTGTCGCCGCGCAGGGCTGCGCCAAACCAAATGCCGACATCGAGGCGGATCACGACATCGCCGATCACGGTCGCGTTGGGCGCAATCCAGAAGAACCCGTCAGGGGGCAGCGTCGGCCGGCGGCCATTAAGCGAATAAAGCGGCATGGCGCATGGCCTCCACGGGGGTGGGAACGAAGTGCGCCATCGCGCGCGCCCCTTGCGGAATTGCGAGCCTATTCCTCGCCGTCAAGATCGACGTCGAGGATCGCCATTTGCAGCGTGAAGCTTGATCCTGCCGGGTCGTCGGCGGAGATGACGCCGAGAAAGTCGGGCCCGTTATTGAGCTCGACCGAGTCCGTTTTCTTAAGCCGCCCAACGATCGTCAATTTGTCGTTCTCGAACAGGCGGCGCAGATAATCTTGCAGCACTGGACGTCCTACCGGCACTTTCATCGCGAATGCGAACGACCGATCGCCATCCTCGTCATCGACCGTAATCGTTCCGAGCTTGCGCTCGCCGAGCAACACATCCGCCGCCTCGCCCGATTTTGAATTTGGCGCGACCTGAAGGGTCTCCGCGCCAAACGAATGGCGCAGGAACTCACGCAGCTTTACGATTTCGGCTTTGTCCATGGCCTCTCTCCGGCTCGTGGGGCCGCAGGCGAGGCTTGGCACGAAGAGACGTGGCGTTGCAATACGTGAAATTGGCGGGAACGCGCATTTTTCAACAGCGATGGACGGGCGCGATTTGGGCGCAGCCTCGACCAGCGCCGCTTCGGCGGCGTCCGCCCCTTATGCTTCGAACGCCTTTTCGGCGAGGATCTGGTTCATATCGCGCGCAGGCTCGGCGCAACCCGCTTCGCCGACGATGCGCGCAGGAACGCCGGCGACCGTTTTGTTGTGTGGCACCGGATGGAGAACCACCGACCCCGCCGCTACTCGCGCGCAATAGCCGACCTCGATGTTGCCTGAGAATCTTCGCTCCCGCGCCAATCAGCACGCCATGGCGGATCTTTGGATGCCGGTCGCCGGTTTCTTTGCCGGTGCCCCCAAGGGTCACGCCCTGCAGGATCGAGACGTTGTCCTCGATCACCGTTGTCTCGCCGACGACGAGACTGGTTGCATGATCGAGAAACACCCCCTTGCCGATGCGCGCGGCCGGGTTGATGTCGACGCCGAATATGGCCGATGCGATGCTTTGTAGGCTCATGGCGAAATCTCGCCTGCCAGCCTTCAGAAGCCAATGGGACAGACGATAGGCTTGGAGCGCCTGGAAGCCTTTGAAGTAGAGGAGCGGCTCCATCATCCTCATGCACGCGGGATCGCGATCCGCGACCGCCATGATGTCCGCGTGGAAGGCTTCCCCGATCGAAGGGTCGCGCGCAATCGCCTCCTCGAACGTCTGCCGGATCAGCGCGGCGGGCATGTCGCGATGATCGAGCCGCGAAGCGACCCGATGCGACACCGCAGCTTCAAGCCTATCGTGGTTGAGAATGCTAACTGCGAGAAAGAGTCCGAGTTCGGGCTCGCGTCGCGCCGCTTCCTCCGCTTCCTGTCGGATGCGAGCGAATAACGGATCTGCGCCAGCGAACCCGACGACCCGGGCGGTCAAACCTTGCGCCATCACGAACTCCCAAACTAGACTGGCTAGGGGGGGGAGTTTAGCACAGCGCTCAACCGACGCGAAGACTAAGGCTGAACGCTCGCGAAACTGCCTCTTCGCCGAGTTCAGGAGCCCAGTTATCGAAATGCAGGGCACCCTCAGTCAGGGCAATTCGTCGCCTGACGGGTCTCGCTATTGCCCTCGCTGTCCGTCCTAGTGACGCTTCGGCTGCTGCACGGACCGGGCCCCGGAGGCGGAGCGACAACCACCGGCCCCGGCCGGGGTCCAGAGGCGGTTCCGCCAATAATGCCGCCCGCCGCGCCGCCAACCGCCGCGCCAACCGGACCGCCTACGACGGCGCCGGCTACTGCGCCGCCAGCCGCGCCCGTCACGGCGCCGTTGCCATCCGCAAAGGCCAGAGTCGGCAGGCCCGCGAAAGCCAGAGCTGAAAGTCCGATGATCATCCCGCGCATCATGTCCTCCTCGATTTCAGTCAGAGATACGAAGAAAACGCGTGGTGGGAGGAATGGTTCCAAGAGTTGGCCGCTGCCTATTTGTAAGACGAGGGTAAGCTGCATGTTGCCAAACTCAGACTCGGCGCCGCTATGGACGGAACAATGGCAGCGGGTTAGTTATTGTGTTCGGCTGTGGTCTGCCCTACGGGACCGGGATATTTTGACATGCGCCTGTTACTGGCTCTGATCATTATCATTTATCTGATTGGCATCGGCGTTGTCCTTTCGCCGATCATTCGGTCCACGTGGAATAGCGAGCCCGCTTCGGCGTTGGCGGACCATGTCGCGCAGGCGCTTCCCGACGCGCTTGCGTGGCCGGTCCGCGCAGTCCATTCCTTCGCCGGCTCCTGATCGGCGGACCGTCTTATCAGTCGACTATCGCCACCGCGCGCGTCCAACCTGCCGAGGCGCGCTCGATCTTGGTCGGGAAGCAAGAGACCATGAAGCCGGTCGACGGCAGCGCCTCGAGGTTGTGAAGCTTTTCGATATGGCAATAGCCGACGTGGCGACCGGCCTTGTGGCCCTCCCAAATGAGCGAGGCATCGTGTGCCTCGGCGTAGCGCTTGGCCGTATGGATGAAAGGCGCATCCCAGCTCCACCCGTCGGTTCCGGTGACCCGGACGCCTTGCCTCAAGAGGTGCAACGTCGCCTCGGCGCTCACGCCGCAGCCTGAGGCGACATAATCGGGACGTCCGTATTTCGCGCCCGCTCTCGTATTGACGAGAACGATATCGAGCGGCTTCAGCGCGTGGCCGATACGCTTAAGCTCCGCGTCGACGTCGGCGGCAGTCGCAACATAGCCGTCCGAAAAATGGCGGAAGTCGAGTTTCACGCCGGGTTGAAAGCACCACTCGAGCGGCACTTCATCGATCGTCCATGCACGCTCGCCCTCATTCATTGTGGGATGGTAGTGCCACGGCGCGTCGAGGTGGGTGCCGTTGTGAGTTGAGAGCGCCACGCGTTCGACCGCCCATCCTTGCCCATCCGGCAAATCTTCTTTCTTCAGGCCCGGAAAGAACGGCAGGATCTGCGGCAGACTCTGCTGATGATCGATGTACTCGATCTTGGGTCCGAAGCCGGGCGGGTCGGCCGGGACATCGTTCTGTAACGGCGCCGAAATGTCGATGAAGCGTCGAGCCATATTGTCCCTCCCTGCCCTTTCGTCGCATCCCAGCCGGAGCCCTTATCGGCTCCGCTTCTCCCGTCGCGCGCTCCGCCATACGCTCGCCGCGAGCGCCGCGGGCAAAGCGAGCATGAGCAAGAGGCCGGCGAGCCAAGACGGCGCTCCGCCGAAAAACGTGAGCGCGCTGATGACGCCTACAATGCAAAGGATGGCCGCCGCCAGAAGCTCGTCATCGACGAAGAGGCCGATCAATTCCTTGACGATTGCGCCGATCATGCGAGCGCGGCCACCCTCGGCCTGAGAAGCGCCACCAGGCTCAAAGCGACGGCCAGGAACAAGGCGATAAATGCTAGGCTGGCGGCGTCGCCGCCTGGCCAAGCGAGGCCAAGGCTCTCGCCGGTCCAGAAGAGACCAAAGGCCGAGAGCATCACTCCAACCGCAAATTTAATTGCATTCTCTGGCGCCCGCGCGAGCGGCCGATGGATCGCCGCGCCAATGGCCGCAACCGCGACACAGGCCGCCAAAGCGCCGGCGCTCGCAAGTCCGAGAAGCCCGCGGCCCGCGCCGACGGCGATGACGATGAACACGACTTCGACCCCCTCCAAGAGCACCGCCTTGAAGGCCGTCATGCCGGCGATCCACTCCAATCCCTGTGCCTGCTGCTGCCTGGCGTCAGTCAGTTGGCGCGTCTCGCGTGCAAAGACGGCGTCCTCGTCGTGCAAAGCGATCACCCCGATGGCCCGCAGGATCGCCTTGCGCAGCCAGCGCAAGCCGAACAGGAGCAGAAGGACGCCGACGACGAACTGCAAGGCGCGGATCGGAACGACGCCTATCAACGGCCCGAGGACGGCGACAATCAGCGCGAGCGTGGCGAGCCCGGCCGCGGCGCCGGTCAAGGCCGGGCGCCAGCCGCGCGCAAGCCCGACGGCGAGCACGATCGTGAGCGCCTCGACCGCCTCAACAAACGAGGCGGCGAATGAGGCGCCCGAGACCGAGATGATCGTCGTCAGGTTCGGCATCGCGAGGGCATCCGATCGATGAGCGTGCGCTATCCGTCAACTCGTTCGTCGGGCGAGCGACAGCCACAAACCCCCGCCGATGAGGACTGTTCCCGAGAGGCGGCCGAGCAATTTGACGCGCGACGGCTTGATGAACCACGCGCGGCCCATGCCGGCCGCGATCGCCCAGGCGCAATCCGAAGCCCCGGCGATCAGCACCGATGCAACGCACATCGCGGCAAGCTGTGGCCCCGCTGGCAGCCGCGGATCGATAAACTGGGGCAAGAACACGGTGAAGAAGACAATCGTCTTCGGATTGGACAGCGCGACGAGCAAGCCCCGCACGAAGCGGGTGCGGCCGGTCTCGAGGAGCTCATAGCTCTCCTGTCCCGCATGCCGCCACGCCCCCACGCCGAGCCAAATGAGGTAAGCCGCGCCAGTCCAACGGAGCGCGGTAAACAACAGGTTCGCATGGGCATGGACCCAGTTCAATCCGAGCGCAATCGCCGCAAGCAGCAAGGCGTTCCCAAGCGTCGTGCCCGCCACCGTCGTCAGCGCGGCGCGCACTCCACGGGTGGCGCCGGTCGAGATGACAAGCGTAACGATCGGTCCCGGCACGATGATCAGAACGACAGTGATCAACAGAAAGGCCGTGAAAAGCTCGAAATTCATGGTCCAGCGCTCCGCTCGCGCAAACTTAACCTCAAGGAGCCGTCCAGAACAGCCCGATCGTGAGCGCCGCGCCGATGGCGACGACGCCGAGCTTCAAGAGCTTCTCGTTGACGCGTTTCAGCATCAAGGCGCCCGCCCAGCCGCCGAACGAGGCGCCGAGCGCGGTGATGATCGCCTGCAGCCAGTGGACGTCCCTGGAAAGGACGAAGATCACAACCGCCGCTGCATTGATCACGCCGGCGAGAATGTTCTTGGCCGCGCCCGCGTTGCGCACGGCCAAACCCATCATGGTCAGCGCGGCCATCATCAAGAGGCCGATGCCGCCGCCGAAATAGCCGCCATAGAGAGCGATAAAGAACTGCGCCACGCTCGCGGCGCGAGGCGACAGACGCGTTTCGCCAGGACCTAAAGTTTTTTGAAAGAAACTGCCCCAGGCGAAGAGCACGGTGGCGAACAGCACCAGCCATGGCACGAGGCGGGCGAAGACCGCCGCTGGCGTCGCGAGGAGGATGAGCGCCCCAAGGCCGCCGCCAACGAGGCTGATCACGAACAACGTCCGCATCGTAAGCCCCGTCGGGCTCGCCGCGTCCGCCCGGCCGGTAAAGCCGGTGACGAGCTGCGCGGGAAAGAGCGCCACAGTCGAGGTGATGTTGGCCGCGCGCGCGTCCATGCCGGTCAGCATGAGCGACGGAAGGGTGATGAACGAACCACCGCCAGCCAGCGCGTTCTGCACCCCCGCCCAGATCGCGGCGATGAAAAGGATGATGTGGGCAGTCATCGCGACATGCGTTCTGGTCCGGTTAGGGCTTCGCGGAGGGGCGGCGAAAGGTTCTACCTGCGAGTTCGACGAAAAGAAAAACCGGTCCGGTGGGCTGATGACGAGGCTCCGGCGCGGCCGGCCCCAATCAGGCAAAATCCCGCGCCGCGCGCTTGTGTTCGGCAATTAGGCGATCGAGATCGAGCCCGACCGGCTGTCCGTCGACCACCCGCCATTCGCCCGCGACCATCACCCGGTCGGCCCGATGCGCGCCGCACAGGACCAGCGCCGCCAGCGGATCATGCGCGCCCGAGAAGCGCAACTCATCGAGCTTGAACAGCGCGAGGTCCGCCTCATAACCCTCCGCGATCCGGCCGATGTCCGAACGCCCGAGGCAGCGCGCCGAACCCTCAGTCGCCCAGCGCAGCACATCGCGGTGCGTCACCTTGTTGGCGCCGTAGCGCAGCCGCCCGATCATCAGCGCGTGACGGAGGGCCTCCATCATGTTGGAGGAATCGTTGGAGGCCGAGCCGTCGACGCCAAGGCCGAGCGGCGAACCCGCAGCCTCAAGCTCGCAGGTAGGGCAGATTCCGGACGCCAGCACCGTGTTCGACGCTGCGCAATGGCTGACGCCGACTTTCGCCTTGCCGAGCCGCGCGATCTCGTCTGCGTTGAAATGGATGCCATGCGCGAGCCAGACGCGGCTTGACATCCAGCCCGTCGCCTCGAGAAGGTCGACGGGCCTCAGGCCATACATCCTGAGGCAAAATTGTTCTTCGTCCTCGGTCTCGCAGAGATGCGTGTGAAGCTGGCAATCATAGCGCGCCGCAAGCTTCGCGCTCTCGATCATAAGATCCCTCGAGATCGTGAACGGCGAACACGGCGAGAGCGCGACACGAATGTGAGCGCTTGGGCCTGGATCATGGAACAGCTTCAGCACCCGCTCGCTATCGGCGATAATCGTCTCCTCGTCCTGCACGACACTATCCGGCGGCAGTCCGCCGTCCTTCTCGGAGAGGTTCATCGAGCCGCGCGAGACGGTTAAGCGCATCCCCAACGCGCGCGCCTCATCGACTTCGATGTCGACCGCGTTCTCAAGCCCCGCCGGATAGAGATAGTGGTGGTCGGCGGCGGCGGTGCAGCCGGAGAGCATGAGCTCGGTGAGTGCGAGCCGAGATGCGAGCCTCAGGTGATTGGGCTTCAGCCGCGCCCAAATCGGATAGAGCGCCACAAGCCAAGGAAAGAGCGGCTTGTTGATGGCGGACGGATGCGCGCGGGTCAGCGTCTGATAGAAATGGTGGTGCGTGTTGACGAGCCCCGGCAGGACAACATGGCGCGAGGCGTCGAACGTTCTGTCAATGCGCTCCGGCGTCTCGCCTTGTCCCACCCGCTCGACGATCCGCGTCCCTTCCACGACGAGGCCGCACGCCGCGCCGTTGGCGAGGATAGCCAACGGGTCCTTTATCCATGTCCGCAAGGCCGCCGCCCTCTCTCACCCGCTTCCGCAATTGGGAATCGGCTGAAGCTTCTGTCAACCGCGGGCGGATATGGATCTTAAGGCTTACATCGGCGGGTCGACGCCGTTCGTGCCGACGGCGACGAAGCCTGCGGCCAGCGCGCCGTCATCGCCTTTTTGAGCCGGAACGAAGACAGTCGCGCCGAGTTTCAAGTCCGCCTCCGTCGCAGGGCCGAACGTGACGATCGGAGTGCCCTCCGGGATCGAGATCTTCTTCTCCTTGCCGCCGCTATAGGAAAGGTCCAGCGTCCGCCCCTCGACGCCCTTGACCGAATTCGTGACGGTCGCGTTGGTCATCGAGCTTTTCGGTTTCAGATCCCAGGGATAGCTGCCCTCGCCGGTGCCTTTCATCGCGGGCGGAAAGACCAGCACCTCGACCGCGCCGTCTCCGCCAGACGAAGTGGGAAGCGACGCGATGCCGACGAAATCCCCCGGCTTGATGTCGTCCACCGAGGCCTTGGCGATCCCCGCGACCTTGAAGCCGGGTTTGAGCGCCACCGCAGCGTTCGGGCCCTCGCGCGTCTTCACCGTCAGCGTGGAGCCGTCCAGGCCGACAATGGCGCCGCGCACATGAACCATCTCCGCCGCTTGCACGGACAATGAGGCCGCGATCCCGAGGAACGCCAGGATGGCCGTGCCGCCGATCAGGGCGTGGGGCAACTTCAGATTCATCTTCGCCTCTCCGCAGTGGTTTATCAAAATCGCTTGTCGCGACGCCTGGCGACATCGACCCGACCTCAGACCAGGGCATCGAACGATAACGGCCTAGCCGCGCAGTTTATTCGAAGTCTGCGACGATTTCGTGTTTCTTATTCTGGCCTTCACAGGATGCGGAGCCATCCTCACCCGCTTCCCGGATGAAGAAACTATTGCTGAAGTTTATCCCCTAAGCTTCCACTTGGCCGATCCGCCTGCGCTGATCACCTCAGCCTGGCTGTCCCGAAGCACCGCCATTTTGGCGACCCCGGTCATCGCCGAGCCCGCATCCAGATTGAGGCGGAATCGAGCGATCTGTTCCGCGTGCGAGGGGTCGCGGCGGGCGTCGTTCGGCGTGTGGCCATGAACGACGAAGAACCCGCCAAAGCCGTCCATTGGCCGATGCTCGAGGAATGGCCAGCGCACCCAGGCCCAGTGACGATCTTCGTCGAGCCTATCGAGCGGAATGTTCCATGGAACGGCAAGAAAGGTCTCGAGATCGACTTGCGGGTTGACGCCCGCGTGAACGAACAGAACTTGGCCGGAGCGCCAGCTTGTCTTTAACGACGAGAGCCAAGCCAGCACGCGCGGAGGCAGGGACACGCGCGCGAGAGTGAGCAGTTCGGCGAGATCTTTGGGCTGCTCCCCGGGCTTCAGAAACTCAGCGACCGTGCGATCGCCGCCATTCGCCATCCAGGTCTCGAACGCGTCGATCGCATCGTCTTGATGGCTCTTGGAATCGAGCGAGAGCCGCATCATCGTCTCGTGATTGCCCATGAGCGCGATCGCTTCATCGGCGCCGACGCGCGCTTTCGCAGCCATCGCAAGATCGATGGCGCCGAGACTGTCCGGTCCGCGGTCGACGAGATCGCCAAGAAAGACGATCGCCCGCTTGTCGCGTAGCTTGGGCTCCCGTGCCGCCTCGTCGATGAGCGCGGCGAGAAGATCGCTCCGCCCGTGAATGTCGCCCACGGCGAAAATCTCTGCCTCGGGGCTCACGCCCAGCGGCAGCGAGAATAATCGACGCTCAATGGCCACGGACATGAGACGACACCTGGCGCGACAGGGACGGGCGTCGAGCATTGCACGGCCGCACCCGCGCACGCTAGGATCGCATTATGTTTCTTCAGTTTTTCGCCAACCTGCGTCAGGCGCACGTGCCGGCGACGCCGCGCGAGTACCTCGACCTCATGTGCGCGCTAGAAGGCGATCTGGCGAGCATGTCGGTCGAGGAATTCTATCGCCTCGCGCGCGCCCTCCTCGTCAAGGACGAGCGCAATCTCGATAGGTTCGACGTCGTCTTCGCCGCCACGTTCAAGGGGGTTCTGAGCGTCGCCGCTGCGGTCGAGGCGAAGGACCTGCCCGAGGAATGGCTGCGCAAAATGATCGAGCGTTATCTCAGTCCTGAAGAGCGGGCTCAGATCGAGAAGCTTGGTTTCGACATGCTGATGGAGACGCTGCGTCAGCGCCTCGCCGAGCAGAAGGGCCGCCACCAGGGCGGCTCGAAATGGATCGGCACGGGCGGGACCTCGCCGTTCGGCGCTTATGGCGACTATCCGGAAGGCGTGCGCCAGCACGAAGGCCGTCGCGGCAACGCCGTCAAGGTCTGGGACCGGCGGGATTTCAAGGACTTCGACGGCGACGCGGAGCTCGGGCCGCGCAATATCAAGGTGGCGCTACGACGGCTTAGGCGATTCGCCCGCGAAGGCGCGCCGGAAGAGCTCGATCTGGACGGCACGATCCGGTCGACCGCCGACAAGGGCTATATTGACGTTCAGCTCCGGCCCGAGCGGCGAAACGCGGTCAAGGTGCTCTTGTTTCTCGATGTCGGCGGCTCGATGGATTGGCATGTGGAAGCGGCCGAGCAGCTGTTCTCGGCGGCGAAGAGCCAATTCAAGCGGCTCGACCATTTCTATTTCCACAACTGCCTCTACGAGAGCGTGTGGAAGAACAACCGCCGCCGGCACGACGAGCGCGTGGCGACGCGCGATCTCATCAATTCCTACCGTCGCGATTATCGAGTCGTCTTCGTCGGCGACGCTTCAATGAGCCCACACGAGATCATGGCTCCTGGCGGCTCCGTCGAGCACCTCAATCCAGAGCCCGGAAGGATCTGGCTTGAGCGCGCGACCCTCGCCTGGCCACGCATCGTGTGGATCAATCCGACGCCGCCGAGCGCGTGGAATCATTCGCTCTCGACGTCGATGATCGCCGAAATCTTTCAACATCGCATGTATCCGCTGACCCCCGACGGGGTCGAGGCGGCGATGCGGGCGCTCGCCGCCTGACGCTCACACTTTTTGTGATCCTGGCGCGGCGTCATTCCCGTACCACCAGCACGGAACATTGCGCGTGGCGCACGATTGTCTTGGCATTCGAGCCGAGCAAATAGTCCGACATGACAGGGCGATGGGAGCCGACAACGATAAGGTCGGCGCCCCATTCGGACGCTTCTTCTAGGAGCTCGTGATAGATTCCGCCCGCTCGCGTCGCGGCGCTCTTCCGCTCGACCGGCAGGTCGACGCCGCCAAGAATCTCGTTGAGCGCCTCCTTGGCCCGCTTCTCCTGCTCGACGTCGAAATCGACTGGCACATATTCCATGAACGTCGCCGGTATGACTGGCTGGACATTGACCAGCCTCAATTCGCCGCCGCCCATCTTAGCCAGCTCCACCGCCTCCGGCAGACCCTTCGGACTTGGCATCGGGTCAGCGAGATCGACTGCGAGAACGATGCGCTTATACATGGCGACCCTCCCTTGTCGTCGAACGCCGTCGCTTGGACTCGTCGCGGCACCTGAAAGTGGGACCCTCTTTACGGTCTGGCAAGCCTCGTGCGGCAAACAGCTGCAAGCCTCGTCTGAATCGCGCCGCTCGCTTGTCGGCCGGCCGCGGCGCAATCGGCGAGGATAGTCATTGTTCCTTCGTCCATGGATCGCTATAAGGCCGCGAAATTGCACAGGGAAATAGGGATCGCCAATGAACGACGTGTCCGTTGAACATTATAAACCGTCGGACGACGAACCGTTCATGAACGACCGGCAACGAGAGTATTTCCGCCGCAAGCTAATCGCCTGGCGCGAATCGATTCTGGCCGAGAGCCGCGACACGCTGGCCGCGTTGCAGCAGGAAAGCGAAAACCATCCCGACTTCGCGGACCGAGCGTCTTCGGAAACCGACCGGGCGATCGAGTTGCGCGCCCGCGACCGCCAGCGCAAACTGATCGCCAAGATCGAGGCCGCGCTCGCCCGAATCGACGACGGCTCTTACGGCTATTGCGTCGAGACCGGCGATCCCATCTCGCTCCGTCGCCTCGACGCGCGTCCGATCGCAACTCTTTCGGTCGAGGCGCAGGAGCGCCATGAACGGCGCGAACGGATTTATCGCGACGAGTGATTGGCTGTCGCCGGTTGGGGCGACTGCCGGCGCGGCCTCGTTTGCGCGGCGCGGGCGAGGCTTACGCAAGGAAAGACCGAGGGGGGGATTAGCGGGATCGACGACGCGGTCTACGGCCCAACGCGGCGACTTGCGTCAATCGGACTTTTCGCGGCCAAGCAGGCGCGCCATCTCGGTCTCGAGCGAATCGAGGTCGGCGAAGGGATCGTCGACTTTGGCCGACGGCTTGCCGTTCTTCGCGGCCGTCTTGTCCGCTGGCAGACGGGCGTCGGCTGCTTTTTGCGCCCAGTCGGACGCCGACGCCGGCGTCTTCAGCGCAGTCCGCGCTTGAGCCGCGGCCCCGCTGGCCGAAGGCGCATCGGTCCCTGCTGATGCCGCAGGCGGCTCCGTTTTCACCGCCGCGGCGGCTGACTCGGGTTTCGAGCCGACGACCGCCGGCTCCGATTTCTCCGCGCGGCGCGGCGGCGCAGGCGCGACAGCAGACGGGGCCGACGAATTGCCCGGGCCTCGCACGGGACCTGTTTCCGTTACGCGAACCGGAGCCCCACGGTTCGGCGAAGCGTTGGCGGGAATGATCGGCGGGGGCATCCCCCCGCGCGGTTGTGCGGGACGCGCCTCCGCCTGACGCGGCGGCAAATTTGTGGGCGCCGGTCGGGGCGGCTCCGCTTGCGTCGTCGCCGGCGCAGCGGCGGCCGGGCGGCTGGGCTCGGATGCAGATGGTTGGGCGGGAATTGATGCTTGGGCGGAAACGGGAGCGTTTGGCTGCGCCAGCACGGGCGCCTTTGGAATCGATGGGGCCGCGATCGGCGCAACCGGGGCCGCCGCGACCGGCGCAGTTGGAACCGGCGCAACCGGGACCGGCGCTGGCGGTGAGGCCGGGAGCGGCGAAACCGGAGGCGGCGCTGGCGGCGACGCCGGGGCCTTGGCGGCGGCCTTCGCCGGCGCCTCCGGGGCCACTGGCCCAGCGACCACGGCAGCTTCGGTTCGCCGCGCCGGCGTGCTTGGCACGAGCAGAGGCGAGACCTGATTGCTCTCGCGCGCCGGCGCCGCCGCACGATTGATCTGCGACTCAACCAGAACATCGTTCGGTCCGCCGATCATGACCAGATGTTCGATATTGTCGCGTCGGACAAGCACCAGCTGCCGCTGCCCGTCGAGGCTGAAGGCGTCGACCAGGCCGAGCCGCGGCTGGCGGGTTCGTCCCCCGGGAACGCGCAGCCGATGAGCGAAAGCCAGCCTGTAGAGGATCGCGAGCACAATAAGGGCGGCAATACCGCAAGCCGCAAGGAATCCGATCTGAAGGACCCGATTGTCCGCGAACGGAAGCTCATTCAACCACTGCATGCCCAATCCAAGACTTCCGCCGCCAAGCGCACAACGAGCCGCTCTTCCAATTCGCCAGCCGAACGATGCTTTAGCCTGCGCCCGAGAAGCAAGACCGGGCGCGACCCAGTGATCCCGGCCTGGCGCGCCGCCTGCGCGCGCCGAATCTCGTCGACGCGCGCGATGTCACATTTCATAACAAAATGCGATCCCGTTGAAAACTGCGGCGTTCACCGCACTTTCGCCCAGGTTGAACGGCCTGCCGTCAAGACATGGCGCACCGCCCATGGTACCACAGGCTCAACCGCGACTCGGCACGCTCGGTTTCGTCCATGTCGACGGCCATGTCCTTGGGGGTAATGATCCTAAAATGAAATCTCCGCCGCCCCCGCCGGTGGACAGAATCGAGCGAACGGTCAATCCGGTCGCACTAGCGATCCTCCTCGTCTGTCTCGCCGGCGCGCTTCTGGCCGTGTGGCTTGCGCCTAACGCCGTCGGGGCGACGCTGATGACCTGGATGATCGTCATTCTCGCGGTCTGCGGCGCTTTCGGGCTACTGCTTTACGCCTTTGGCTTATTGCAACTGCCGACGCGGGCGGCGCGCTTCGACACCACCAAGGCGATCGCCGATTCCAATGCGGACGGGGTCCTCGTCACCGACCGCGAATCGCGGATCGTATACGCCAATGACGCTTATCGGGCGCTTTCGGGCGCCGCCACGGCAAACGATTTGCGCCCGATCGAACGCCTGTTCACAGGCTCGCCGGACGTCTCGGAATCCGTCTATCGGCTGTCGCAGGCGGCGAAATCCGGCGGGCGCGGGAGCGAGGAGCTTCGTCTTTCGCCGCCGCCGAGCGGCCAGGGCGAGGTCGCCTGGTACCGCATTCGCGTTCGTCCGCTCGAGGGCCTCGCGAAAAACGGGATGATGGTGTGGACGGTCTCGGATGAGACGCGCGACCACGACCGGCATGAGACCTTTTTCCAGGATCTTCAGCACGCGATTGACTATCTCGACCATGCGCCAGCCGGCTTTTTCTCCGCCGAGCCCGACGGATCGATCGCGCACATGAACGCCACTTTGGCCGGCTGGCTCGATTATGATCTCGCGCAGTTCAGCGCTGGCCGGCTCAAGATCGACGACATCGTCGCCGGAGACGGCGGCGCGATGCTCGCCATAATATCCGGGCCGCCCGGTGAAGTGACGACGCAGCAATTCGACGTTGACCTCAAGCCTCGCCAAGGCCGGCTGCTCCCGGCGCGCATTCTGCACAAGGTCGCCTTCTCTGGCGATGGAACGCCGGGTCCGTCCCGCTCGCTCGTGATCAATCGCGCTCCCGGCGACATCAAAGGCGAGGATCTGCGCGCTGCAGAGGTGCGCTTCGCCCGCATCTTCAATTCAACCCCGGTGGCGATCGCGGCCGTGGACGCTGCAGGCGCGGTGCTGCGTCCCAACGCCGCATTTGCTCGCCTCGCCCAGGCTGCCAAGAGCGACGCCACCAAAGGACCGCTGTCGATTTTCGACCTTGTCGCCGAGCGCGATCGCGCCGCCTTGATTGCGTCGATCGAGGCCGCCGCGCAGGGCAAGGGCGAGATCGCGCCCCTCGACGTCTCGCTCGAGGGGGCGGGGCCGGCGCGTTCGGCGCGGCTCTTCGTCTCGGCAGCCGATCCGCGCAGCGACGAGGGCGCGAGCGCGACCATCTTCGCACTCGACACAACCGAGCAGCGCACCCTGCAAGAGAATCTGGTGCAAAGCCAGAAGATGCAGGCCATCGGCCAACTCGCCGGCGGCGTCGCGCACGACTTCAACAACGTGTTGACCGCGATCATCGGCTATTCCGATCTCCTGCTCGCCAATCACCGCCCGACCGATCCGTCCTTCCAGGACATCATGCAGATCAAGCAGAACGCCAATCGGGCGGCCGGGCTGATCAGGCAATTGCTCGCCTTTTCACGCCGTCAGACCCTACGCCCCCAGACGCTGCAGCTCAACGACGTGCTGTCGGAATTGCAGATGCTGCTGCGCCGGCTGGTCGGCGAGCAGATCCAACTCGACGTCGTCTACGGGCGCGACTTGTGGGAGGTGAAAGCGGACCTCAACCAGTTCGAGCAAGTCATCGTCAATCTCGTCGTCAATGCGCGCGACGCCATCCGCGACGGCGGCAAGATCACGTTGCGCACGCGCAACTTTCCGGCCGCCGAATGCGGCGAGCTAAAAGAAGTTGATATCGCGCCCGCCGATTACGTGCTGGTCGAGGTCGAGGATACGGGTCACGGCATTCCGCCCGAGGTCCGAGCGAAGATCTTCGAGCCGTTCTTTACCACCAAGGAGGTCGGCAAGGGCACTGGCCTAGGTTTGTCGATGGTCTACGGCATTATCAAGCAAACGGGCGGATATGTGTTCTGCGACAGCGAGCCCGGCGGCGGCGCGACATTCCGCGTTCTGCTTCCTCGGCGCCTCGCTGACGACGTCGAGGAGCCGGTGAAGACCGAGGCCGTGAAGCCCTCGGCGGATCTGACCGGCCGCGGCGCGATCCTGCTGGTCGAGGACGAAGAGGCTGTGCGCGCTTTCGCCTCCCGCGCGCTCGGGTCGCGCGGCTATACGGTGCTTGAGGCTGAGACGGGCCTCGACGCCTTGCGTGTCGCCGAGGAGGCAAGCGAGCCGATCGACCTCATCGTTTCGGACGTCATCATGCCGGAAATGGACGGGCCGACGATGCTGACCGAACTGCGCAAGCGCGGCTTGACGGCTAAGGTCGTTTTCGTCTCCGGTTATGCCGACGACGCATTCGCGCGCAATCTCCCGGGGGGGCAGGACTTCGTGTTTCTGCCGAAGCCCTTCTCGCTCAAGCAGCTCATCGAGACCGTCAAAAGCTTGATGAATTGACGAGACCGTCCAGCCTTGCGAGGCTGAGCCGACCCCTGGAGCCGAAGTTGACGCGTTTTGAAGGAACGGCCAGCTACGTGGCCGGCGACGAACTGAAGACTGCGGTCAACGCCGCAATCGCGCTCGCGCGGCCGCTGCTCGTCAAGGGCGAGCCCGGCACGGGCAAGACGCTGCTCGCTCAAGAGATCGCCGCCGCCATTGGGGCGCCGTTGATCGCGTGGCACGTCAAGTCGACGACGCGCGCCCAGCAAGGCCTCTATGAATATGACGCCGTGTCGCGCCTGCGGGATTCGCAGCTCGGCGACCCGCGCGTCTCGGAGATCGCCAACTACATCCGCCGCGGCAAATTGTGGGAGGCGTTCGTCTCGGCCGAACGCCCGGTGCTGTTGATCGACGAGATCGACAAGGCGGACATTGAGTTCCCCAACGATCTGCTCCTTGAGCTCGATCAGATGGAGTTCCACGTCTACGAGACCGGCGAGACGGTCAAGGCGCGCTTGCGGCCCATCGTCATCATTACCTCCAACAACGAGAAGGAGCTGCCCGACGCTTTCCTGCGCCGCTGCTTCTTTCACTACATCCGCTTTCCCGACGCCGAGACGATGCGCCGAATTGTCGAATCGCACTATCCATCGATCAAGCCGCGCCTGGTGGAAGAGGCCATGCGGTCGTTCTTCACCCTGCGCGAGACGCACGGACTGAAAAAGAAGCCGACAACGTCCGAGCTGCTCGATTGGCTCAAGCTTCTGCTCAACGAGGACATCACGCCCGAAACCCTACGCGAGCGCGACGCCAAGAAACTGATCCCGCCGCTGCATGGCGCATTGCTTAAGAACGAGCAGGACGTGCATCTGTTCGAGAAGCTTGCATTTTTGAGCCGGCGGGAGCGGTAGAACGCCGCGTTTCGTTTAAGCTTGAAGCGACCACAGTTTCGCCCGCACGTTTCGGTAAGGCGCGGAGATGTGCGCCAAGTCGATTCTCATCTCAGGGGCTGGGATCGCCGGGCCGACGCTCGCCTTCTGGCTCAACGCCGCGGGTTTCAAAACCACGATCGTCGAGCGGGCGCTCGCGTTGCGCGCCGGCGGATACGTGCTCGATTTCTGGGGCCTCGGCTATGACATCGCGGAGCGCATGGGGCTCGCAAGCGACCTCAGGCGTGTCGGCTACAGTATGCGAGAGATGCGGATTGTCGACGCACGGGGCGAACGCATAACTGGATTCGGGTCGCGCGTCTTCCGCGAGCTGACAGGCGGGCAACTCGTCACGGTGGCGCGCGCCGATCTCGCCCGGCTGTTGTTGGAGACGATCAAGGGCCGGACAGAAGTCCTGTTCGGCGACGAGATCGTCGGCCTGGAAGAGCGGCCTGACGGCGTGTGGGCTCAGTTTGGACATGCCGGCGCGCGGTCCTTTGACCTTGTCGTCGGCGCGGACGGTCTGCATTCGAATGTCCGCAGGCTCGCCTTCGGGCCGCAACAGCAGTTCGAAAAGGACCTCGGGTACGTCGCCGCGGCGTTCGAGACGCAACATTATCGCCCGCGCGACGAGGACGTTTATGTCATTTTCAGCGAGCCCGGCCAGATGCTGGCGCGCTTTGCCCTGCATGACGATCGTACGCTCTTCCTGTTCGTCTTCACCCGCGATCACAATTCTTCGCCGACCATGCCTGACCTGGCGGCGCAGAAGGCGATGCTACGTGAGCGATTCGGCCGCCGCGGGTGGGAATGCGGCCAAATTCTCCGCTGTCTTGATCGCGCGGAGGACCTCTATTTCGATCCGGTCGCGCAAATCAAAATGCCTTCCTGGTCGCGCGGCCGCATTGCCCTCGTCGGAGACGCCGCCTTTTGCGTTTCCCTGATGGCCGGCCAAGGCTCCGCCCTCGCAATGACCGCGGCATACGTGCTCGCGGGCGAGCTTGCCAAAAGCGGTGGACAGCACGACGAAGCGCTCAATCGCTACGAGACGCTCCTGCGGGCGTTCATCGAACTCAAAGCAGACGGGCGCGGAGCGTTTCTCCGGCGCCTTTGCGCCAAGGACCAGATTTGGACTGTTCCTGCGCAATTCTGTGATCAGGGCCTGCGCCATTCCGGGACTAGCGAAACTCGCATTGAGCCGCGACATTACGGATGCGCTTCAGCTTCCCGACTATTCCTGGCCTGCGGTTACGCCAACTGCGGCATAGATGTCACAGTTTGAAATTCGAGCCGTTGACATCGCTCGCCCAGCACCTGTTCCAGTGATATGCATAGCGGGGGAACGGATCGCTGTGACACTCGGCCCTGGCATTTTCTACAAGTCACGAAGTAAGCGCGCACTCGCTTATGAGCGGTACCGTTTGGACGGTGAGTCTGTCGTATGTGAGCGCGTTACTCCTAATGCGCGTTCGTCCGTCGCCCCGCATGTAAAGTTTCTACAATCTTGGACGGTTGACGACTTCGCGTCCGCCAACGTGCCACCTCCCGCCAAGACGTCGTTTCAGGAGTTTTTGCGGGAGAAACACAAGCGCTGAGCGCAAGAAGCGCCCGTCATGGGCGAAGCCGTCAAGGTCATTTCTCTGAAGAGCGTCAAAGGTCATGCCCCTAGACGGCCTACCCGGCGCCGCTTGCCAACCCTTGAACGCTCAAGCAATCTTCGCTGATGCGCCGATTGTTTCTCGTTCGTCACGCCAAGGCTGAGCCTTCCGTCGGGCGCGACGATTACGCACGCCAATTGACCGAGCGCGGCCGCGCGGACGCGAGGCGGGTCAGCAAGGCGCTGGCTGCGCGCCACTTTCTTCCAGATGTTCTGATCCATTCTGGGGCAGCGCGCGCCAAGGAGACGGCGGAGATTTTCGTCGCTGCGTGGCGAGGCCAAGTCGAGTTGCAGGCACAGGCCTGGCTCTACGACGCGAGTGTTACAACGCTGCTCGACCACACGCGCACGCTTGGCCACGAGCACAAACGCGTCGGATTGGTCGGGCACAATCCTGGGCTTGGCGAACTGGGGACCGTGCTGACGGGCTGCGGCGCCGAGCCGGAAGTGCGACGCCTTATGTCGAAATATCCAACCGGCGCGGTCGCGGTCCTGGACTTCTCCGTACAGCGGTGGGAAGAGGTCGCGCCCAATTCGGCGATGCTGGCGCTCTACCTCACGCCCGCGGAGGTCCAGGCGGACGCCGATTAAAGGCGATACGATCCAGAGGCGATAGGGCGCCCTATGTATGCCGAAACCCGCCTCGGCTTCACTCGCTGTCCGAAGCCCAAACGAATGGACAGGCGCCAATGACGTTGCGCGATATAGTCGATGGCCAGGGAACAGTGACGCCAGCGTAGCGGCTTAACGGAAGGGGCGCCGCGCGGCTGGCTCCCGTTCGCGGCCAAACGCCTACTGTCCAAACCGGCAAGCGCCGCCTAAATAGGCTCCCCGGCTCGCGCGCGGATGTCTTCTTGTCAGGTTTCAGCGATTTTCTGTTCGAGGCGGGGCTCGTCGCCCGATCGATCAGCGATTTCTTTGCCGGCGGCGTCCTGCGCCTCGGCGTGACCGGACTGTCGCGCTCGGGCAAGACGGTGTTCCTGACCGCCCTCGTCAACAACCTTATCGCCGGGGCGCGCCTGCCGGTGCTTGCCGCCTCCGCCGAGGGCCGCATCATCCGGGTGCGGCTCGAGCCGCAACCGGACGACGCGGTGCCGCGCTTCGCCTACGAGGAGCATCTGAAAAGCCTCTCGGGACCCGATCGCCGCTGGCCGCAGTCGACCAGCCGCATCGCCCAGCTTAGGCTCACGATCGAGTTCGAGAGCGCGTCTGGTTGGGGCGGTCGGCGCTCGAGCCTCACCGTCGACATCGTGGACTATCCGGGCGAATGGCTGCTCGACCTGCCGCTCCTCGACAAGACCTACTCGACATGGTCGCGCGAGACTTTGGCGGCGAGCGAGACATCGGCGCGCGCGCCGCTCGCGGAACAATGGCGCGCGTCGATGATCGGCCTCGACCCGGGGGCTTTAGCCGACGAAGACACAGCCCGGCGCATCGCCGAGTTGTTCACAGCCTATCTCAAGCGGGCGCGCGACGACGTCTATGCACTCTCGACTTTGCCGCCCGGCCGGTTCCTCATGCCCGGCGATCTCGCCGGTTCGCCGGCGCTCACCTTCGCGCCGATCCCCCTTAACAATGATGCAGCGATCGCGTCCGGTTCGCTCGCGGCGATGATGGCGCGCCGCTACGAGGCGTACAAGGAGCACGTGGCGAGGCCCTTTTTTCGTGATCATTTCGCCCGGCTCGATCGTCAGATCGTGCTCGTCGATGCGCTCTCGGCGCTTAATTCTGGCCCGGCAGCGCTCAAGGACCTCGAGAATGCGCTAACCGAGGTCATGCGCGCCTTCCGCGCCGGGCGCTCGTCGTATTTCTCTTCGATCTTTCGTCCACGTATCGATCGGATTCTCTTTGGGGCGACCAAGGCCGACCACCTGCATCATAAAAGCCACGACCGGTTGGAGGCGATCCTGCGCGCGCTCACGGCCAAAGCGATCGCGCGGGCGGAAGGGGTCGGCGCGGAGATCGACGTCATCGCGCTCGCTGCGATCCGCGCCACTCGCGAGGCTGAGATCAGGACCGGCGCCGAGACGCTCGACGCGATCATCGGCGTGCCCGAGAAGGGCGAGACGATCGGGGGACAAACCTTCGACGGCATCGCGGAAGCCGCCGTCTTTCCCGGCGAATTGCCGGCTGACCCGAATACAATTTTTGAGGGCGACGCGATCGCCCTGCCCGAAGCCGACAACGACTGGCGGTTCGTGCGCTTCCGCCCGCCTTTGACCCAGCGCGGCGAGCCCGCTCCGCAGATCCGGCTCGACCGGGCGCTGCAGTTCCTGATCGGGGATCGCCTCGCGTGAATCAGCGTCCGCCACGTCCCCGCGCTTTTCGCCTCGACGATCGGCGCGTCGCCGTCGACGACCAGCCTGCGTCCCTTCTCCCGGAAGCAATCATCAGCTCGCAGAATGATCCAATTCCTGCCGCAGCGCATGCGCCGATCGACGAAGCCGAACTCGAGGTCGAGGCCGCGCAACGATCGGGCCTCATTGCCCGCTCGGGCGTCACCCTCGCGGGCCTAGCCTGGACGGGTCTTGGCGGCCTCGTCTCCCTCGCGGTGGGGCTATGGGCGACGAACCTCATCGAAGGGCTGTTCGCGAGGGCGGAATCGCTCGGGATTATCGGGGTCGCATTCGGCCTCGTGTTTCTGGTCGGCCTCATCGGCGTCGCTGCGCGTGAGATCATCGCGGTCGGGCGGCAGACGCGGATCGCGGAAATGCATGTCGCCCTCGCCAACGCGCGCGCGGCCGACGATCGCGCCCAAGCGCGTCGGCTCGTCGGCCAGCTCGTCGCGCTCTATCGCAACCGGCCGGAGACGGCGCGAGCGCGGGGCGAGGTCGAGGATGCGGCGCGGGCGATCATCGACGGGCGCGACCTCATCGACGTCGCCGAACGCGCGCTGCTGAGACCCCTTGACCAGAGGGCGGAAGGCGAGATCGCCGCCGCCGCCAAGCGCGTGTCGCTCGTGACCGCAATCAGCCCGCGCGCGATTCTCGACGTCGTGTTCGTCATCGCTCAGATCGTGCGGCTCGTCCGGCGTATCGCCGAAATCTACGGCGGACGGCCGGGCCTGCTCGGCCTCATCAAGCTCGCGCGCTCGATCGGCGCCCATATTGCGATCACCGGCGGCATGGCGGTCGGCGACAGCCTCTTGCAACAGCTCGTCGGCCACGGCATCGCCTCGCGCATCTCCGCTCGCATGGGCGAGGGCGTGCTCAATGGCCTGCTCACCGCGCGCGTCGGGCTCTCCGCGCTCGCCGTCTGCCGGCCCATGCCCTTTTCGGTCGACAAAGCCCCAGGCGTCTCGGAAGTCGCGCCGTTCTTGTTCAGCAAGGGGGAGGAGAAGGCCCGCGGTTAAGCAGAGGCGCCCCACCTCAATCCACCGGCTCGAGCTCCTTAGCCCCGACGCTCGCCAGCACGCCGGTGTGCACGTCGAACCAATAGCCCTGGAGCGCAAGCCGATTGGCGCCGACCGCCTCGGCGATCCATGGAAAGGTCATGAGATTGGCGAGCGAGAGGCGCACGACCTCGGCCTCGATCCGTTCGAGCCGGCCCTC
>CAVSSS010000028.1:0-169105 GCA_963730555.1 uncultured Alphaproteobacteria bacterium
CGGGCTTTTCACCGGCGGCGACCAGCGCCTGCTCCCCGATCTCGACCCAGGTGGCGATGAAATCCTGCGCCTGCGGCGGCGGGCCGTAAGCCATCGCCTTCACGCCCCCACACTGCCCGTGCCCCAGCACCACCAGCCGCGGAACCTTGAGCACCTTGACGCCGAATTCGAGCGCCGCGCTCGTTCCATGATGGCCAGGATCGGGGCTATAGGGCGGGACGAGCGCCGCGACATTGCGCACGACGAACAGTTCGCCCGGCACAGCGCTGAAGATTGTCTGCGGATCGACGCGCGAATCCGAGCAGGCGATGACCATGGCTTCCGGGCTCTGTCCCCAATGGGCCAGGGCCTCATAACGCGCCCGCTCTCCCGGCCAGACTTCCGCGCGAAATCGGCGATAGCCTTCGATCAACGGGTCCATGCGATCGACCTCGCGGCGGACGGTGAACAATGCTCCGCTGCGATAGGGCGCCGCCGCGCATGGCGCAAGGAACCAACGGCGCGCGCAAAGGCCCGCCAGGGCTTGCCGGGACCTGAGCAGAAGCTTATGAGCTTGATGAGCGGACGCCCCGCGCGGCAAACGAGCGGCGGATCCTATCTCGGCAGCACGCAGGATATGCTGCCCCGAGATCCAGGGAAAGCTTCACACTCAATAATAAACGCAATTTTGACGCGGGTCTGGCGAAGGCAAGCGGGTCAGCAGCCTTAACCTTGGAGCGGACTCACTTGCGAACAAAGGCCGATCGTATGTTGGACGATAGGGAACCGCGGAAGGACAACAACTTCGGCGCGCTCCGTCTTTTATTCGCATCGGTGGTTATCCTCTCCCACTCGGCGGAAATCGTTGACGGCGATCGAAGTCGCGAGGTGCTAACCCACATTTTTGGCACTCTGACTTTCGGCATATTAGGGGTCGACGGATTTTTCATCATCAGCGGCTATCTCATCACGAAGAGCTTTCTCTCCTCGCCGGGCCTGTTCGACTATCTGAAACGGCGCGTTTTGCGCATATATCCGGCCTTCATCGTCTGTTTCTGGCTCTGCCTACTTGTCTTAGCCCCATTCGTCGGAGCGGGATTGTCAGTGTTCCATCCGGCTGCGCTCGTTCGCAGCTTTGTGCGGATGCTGCTTCTCTTCCATCCGAACGCCAAGGGGGTCTTTCCGGGCATGCCTCTGCCGGGTCTCAATGGCTCAATGTGGTCGATCCCCTACGAGTTCCAGTGTTACATCCTTGTCATCGTTCTCAGCGCCGCCGGGATTCTAAAGGGCCCGCTGCGCTATATCCTCCTCGCTGCGGTCCTGGTCGCTCTCGCGACATTCGGGCTCGCTGACTCCCGAGCGTCGCACACTATCGCCGGGGTGAGCATAACGAGCTCGCGATATATCTACATGCAGACGGTCCCTATGTTCCTGACCGGGACTTTGTACCTTCTCTTCCAGCGTCACGTTATTTACAACCGCGCTCTGGCGCTCGCTGCGGCGGCGCTGCTGGTCATCTGCCTCTTCTTCCAGCCTCTCGTTGCTCTGGCGCTCGCGATTTTCGGTGGGTACCTTATCTTCTGGTTCGCCCTCCACTGTCCGGTGCTGCAAATCAGCCGCTTTACCAACAAGACCGACTTGTCTTACGGAATCTACCTTTATGCTTGGCCGATCCAATCAACGATTGCATTCTTCACCCACCGCGCAATCAACCCCTGGGCGCTCTCGGTCATCACTTTGGCGCTCGCCACGGCGGCGGCTTCGGTCAGTTGGACCTTCATCGAGAAGCCGGCTCTGGCGATGGCCCATCGCAAAACTTCCGCCTTGGAGCCGCGAGTGAGCGCGGATCGGCCGCGTGAGGGCGTGACCTGAGCGCCGCCGCAGCCTTGGCCGGTAATATCCCAACCAATAACAGAGAGTGACAATGATCCGTGTCGTCGCCATCATCACCACCAATCCGGGCCGCCGTGAGGAGCTTCTGGCCGCCTTTCGCGCGAACGTTCCCAATGTGCATGCCGAAAAGGGGTGCATCGAATATGCCGGCCACATCGACGCCGCGACCGTCGGCTCTTTTCAGACCGAATACGGGCCGGACGCTCTTGTCGTTCTCGAATCCTGGGAGAGCCCCGAGGCGCTGAGGGCTCACATCGCGGCGCCCCACATGAAGGCCTACTCGGAAAAGACCAAGGATCTGGTGGCGAAGCGCACGATCCACATCCTATCCGCGATCGACTAGATCGCCTGGCCTGAGCTGGGGCCGCCGATCCAGTCCCCTCGCCGCTAGTTCACGCCTGCGACGGCGCTTCGGATCAAACGCAGGCGCGTCCGCGTTGGGCCTCGTGGCGCTCGGCGCCTGAACACGGAGTTTTTGATTGCCATCGCGTCGGAATATTGTTGTCTTGTCAGAATAAACAAACGGACGTCCGTGTTTAGCGCCGGGTTCTTGTCGGGGAGAAAATCATGAAACGCTTTGTGGCTGTGGCGTTGGCTCTGGCTTGCGGCGTCAGCGCCGTGTTGGCCGACACGGATCCGATCGCCGAGAGGCGTGCGCTCATGAAACACGATGGCGCCGCCGCGAAGACGCTGTTCGACATGTCGAAAGGCAAGATCCCGTTCGATCTGGCGACGGTGAAGGAATCCTTGCAGACGCTCAACGAAGGAGCGACGAAATCGGCGGCTTTGTTTCCGGACAACAGCAAGACCGGCGGCGGCACCGCCGCGCTGCCGGCGATCTGGCAAAACAAGGCGGACTTCGACGCACGCTTCGCCCAATTCGCCAAGGACGTCCAGGCCGCCCAGGCCGGAGTTACCGACGAGGCGACTTTCAAGCAATTCGCGCCGGCGGTGTTCAAGAATTGCGGCGGGTGCCACGAACTCTACAAGGCCAAAAGCGGCTAGGACTTGAATTCGCCTGCGGGCGGATCTTTCACTTCGCCCGCGCGAATGAAGTGGATAGCCGTGATCTTCGTGCTCGTCGTCGCGGCTGGGGGCCTGTTGGCTTGGGCGCTGTCTGCGCCGCGGCCGCGCTATTCGGCTGAGGAATGGCAAAAGCTTGGTCTTTCCGGCGACTCCGTCGCTGGGCGGCTTGTTTTTTACGCCGGGGGCTGCGAGTCGTGCCACAAGTCGCCTGGCCAGGACGACCCTCTTCGGCTTGGCGGCGGGCTCGAACTTAAGACGCCGTTCGGATCGTTCTACCCACCGAATATCTCCACCGATCCGGTCGATGGGATCGACGCCTGGCAGCCGGTCGATGTCGCCAACGCGCTTTTGTCAGGCGTTTCTCCAAACGGGGGCCATCTCTACCCCGCCTTCCCATACATCTCCTATCAGCGCATGACCCCGAAGGATGTCGCCGACCTCGCGGCGTTCCTGCGCACAGTGCCGGCTGTTAAGGGCAAAGCGCCAGAGAACGTGCTCGCGTTTCCTTTTTCGATCCGCCGCGCCGTAGGCTTGTGGAAGCTCCTCTTCTTCGACAACGCCGGCCTTAGCCCAGACCCCTCCCAAACCGAGCAATGGAACCGCGGCCGCTATCTCGTCGAGGGACCAGGACATTGCGGCGAATGCCACACGCCGCGAGGATTTTTGGGCGAGATGGACTTGGGCCGCGCGCTCGCAGGCGCGCCCCTGCCCGACGGCCACGGCAAGGCCGCGAACTTGAGAGGCGGCGACTTCCTGAACTGGACCCAGGCCGATATTGTCGAGGCTCTGACCAGCGGCTTCACCCCTGGGGGAGATGTCCTTGGCGCCGGCATGACGGCGGTCGTGCGCAACCTGGCCGAATTGCCCGAGTCCGATCGTCAGGCGATCGCTGTTTATCTCAAAAGCCTGCCCCCGCTCGGTCCCGCGCCGGCGACGCCATAAGCCAAACCGAACCTGGGATCGCGGCCGGGGGACCGGAAGGCTCGCCAAAGCGGCCACTATCTGGCGAGACCACGACCGCCTCTTCCTTGGCGTGTTTTATGAACACAAACTGGCAGTTTCCCGCGAGCTGGCAATTTTTGCGAAGACAAAATCATGGCTCGCGCTCCAAGCCCTCGCGCAAGCTCAGTCGCTCGCGCGAGCGACACCACTCGCAAGCTCTCAATTGTTGCCGGGCGCCCCCGGGGCAGCGGCGCACCCGCGTCGCTGGAACAAACGGCCCCCACCGAGCGTGTTGTTGCAGAAACGGCTCCGAGCAGCGCAGGCTCATTGATCCGGAATCGAGGCGAGACATGCGAAAGCGAACGGGCGGGTGCAACTGCGGCCAGATGAGGTTCGAGGTCGCCGGCGAGCCGCACCGAGTTCGGCCTTTGCCACTGCCTAGTGTGTCGAAAGGAAACGGGCTCGCTCTGCAACTTCTTTGCGGTCTGGCAAGTCGGGCAAAGTATCGGTAACCCGCGAAACTCGAAGCTGGAGGCTTACGACCGACAACCGTCACTTTTGCACGACGTGCGGATCCTCCGTGTTTGGGCGCGTAGACGGCGCCAACGAAGTCGAGGTTCGAGTCGGCGCCTTGGACGAAGCGCCAACGGACTTCACGCCGAGTTATGAATTGGGGACGCCGCGACGCGAGCGCCGGCTCGCTCCGGTTGCCTGCGCAGAGCAGCATTTGGGCAACAGGTTCTAAGGAGAGGCGATCTGTACGCATTGCCAACCTCCGCTGTCCCTTGTATCGCGCTTAAAGCCTCCGTCGAAGCGCGACGCGGCGGAGTTGCGCGGCCGAGCGCCTCGCCCATTGCAATTTCTACGAGTTCAAGGCCTGTTTCATGCTAACGCAAGCAGGAAGAATGGGCGTCACAATAGGGGCGATCTCAGATCAACGTTGGGCGCCTCGATACTCGAGACGAGCTGCTGTCAAACTGACATCAAGGAGGGGAGCATGGATCTTGGACTGAAGGGCCTGCGCGCGGTCGTGACCGGCGGCACCAAAGGCATCGGTCGCGCTGCTGCGGATATTTTCGCTGAGGAAGGCGCAAGCGTAGCCATCTGCGCCCGCAACGCTGACGAGGTGAAGACCGCGGTCAAAGAGCTCAAGGTCAAAGGCGTGGACGCCTACGGAGCCGGCATCAACGTGGCCGACAAGGCCGCGCTTCAGAAATTCATCGCCGACAGCGCGCAGGCGCTGGGCGGAATCGACATTCTGGTCGCCAACGTCTCTGCGCTCGCAGCCCAAGATGTCGAGGAATCCTGGAGCCAATCCTTCGACGTCGACATGATGCACACCGTGAATGCGGTCACCGCCGCCCTGCCCTATCTCGAGAAATCAAAACATCCCTCGATCGTCATCGTCTCCTCGGTTTCTGGCCGCGAGGTCGATTTCACCGGCCCGGCTTATGGCGCAATGAAGGCGGCGCTCATTCATTATGCGCAGAGACTCGCCTATCAGCACGCGCCGAAAATGATCCGGGTCAATGTGGTCTCGCCCGGCAACACCTATTTCGACGGCGGCATCTGGCAGAACATCGAAGCGAACCTGCCCGATCTTTTTAAGAACGCCCTTTCGTTGAACCCAACCGGGCGGATGGCGAAACCGGAGGAAATCGGCCGCGGCATTGTGTTTCTCGCCAGCCCCGCCTCAAGCTTCACAACCGGAACGAATCTCGTGATCGACGGCGCCTTGACCAAGGGCGTGCAGCTTTAGCGGACGGGCGAGAATCAATAAGTCTCAGCAAGGACTTGCGCTCGCCGCCGCTCGCGAGCGCATGATTGCCGGCGCATGGCGCGCAGCTTCCAAGCCTTCGTCCTCGCAACTTGGCTGCTTGAGAACGGGACCGGCGCGGGAGTTGCGATCGAAAGAAGTTGCCAAAAGTTGTAAGTTGCGCAAAAGAGCACTTAAGTCACGGAAATCATTTGCGTGCGTAAACTTGTGCGCCGCGCGTCGGGCGGCCAGCGCTTCTTTAGGGGCGGCTCTCACGCCACCGCGTTGAGGTCATGAGGCACGACTTTCCCTCGGCGAGAGAACACGCTCGTAAGTCGCGACGTATTTGCGCGCCTCATTCTCCCAGACGAAACGCCCCGCCGAGAGCTTCATCGCCGCCGCCGCGGAGCGCGCGCGCAAGGACTCGTCCTTCATCAACTTGAGGCAAGCCTCGGCAAGCCCCTTAGGATCAGGCGAAGGCGCATAGACGCCCGCGTCTCCAAGGAGCCGCTGCGTCTCTTTGAGGGGGTAGCACGCGGTCGGGATTCCAAGAGCGCAATATTCGAACACCTTGTTCATGCTCATGAGGTCGTTGGCCTCATTAAGCGGATCGGGGATGACGCCGATGTCGAAGGCGCTGAGATGGGCGAGCAGCGTCTTACCTTTGAGATATCCGGTGAACATGAGAAAATCTTCGACCTCGAGCGAGCGGGCGAGCGAGCGGACCAGTTCGAGCGCCGGCCCGGAGCCGACGACGACGGCGCGAAAGCTCGCGAAATCCAACGTCCTTGACGAGATGAGCGACGGCGCGCACCAGATGGTCGACGCCGTCCTGCTCGTTGATGATTCCGACATAACCAAGAACGAACTTGCGACCGCCGTGCAGCCCAGGCTCAGGCTCGACGCGATGGATACGCTTGCGATCTGGCACTCCGTAGACGACCTCGACCTGCGAGGGCGCTTTGCCGCCGCGGCTTACGGCGATGTCTTTGAATGTCGCGTTGGCGGTGATGACGTGGTCGGCCGTCATGTAGCTCAACCGTTCGAAGACCATCAGCGCTCGATAAAGAAGCCCTTTCTTGCCGAATTTGACGATGAACAATTCCGGCGAGACGTCGTGCTGATCGTAGATGAACCGTTTGCCGATGAGCTTGAACGGCAGAGCGGCGAGAAAGATGAGGTCTGGCGGGTTGCAGGCCTGAATGATCGAAAAGCCGCGCTCGCGGTGAACCTTGAACAAGAGGCGGAACTCATGGAACAGCGCGGCTGAATATTCGCGGAGATAGGCAAGTCCGCCGCGCCCCTCGGGCGGCAGCGGATGCCGGTAGATTGCGATGTCGTCGATGACCTCGAAGGGCTTCGGAAAGTCGGCGTTGCTCGGACAGATCACCGAGACGGTCCAGCCGGCGCGATTGAGAGCTTGGGCCTCCTGCCAAACGCGTCGATCGAAGGGCACAGGCAAGTTTTCGACCACGATGACACAAGAGCGGGCTTGGCGCGCGGGCGGCATGAGCGACCTTCGATTGTCCGGGTTCGCGGCTTCCGTCAGGGACGGCTCTGCGCGCTCCGCCGCGGCGCGCACTGGCGTTGCACCCGACTTCAGCCCTCCCCGCCGAACCCGCGGCCGACGCAGACGTAACGAAACCCATGCGCCTTCATCGTTTCGATCGGATAAATGTTGCGCAAGTCGATCATGATCGGGGTGGTCAAGCTGCCTTTGACCCGATCGAGGTCGAGAGCGCGGAACTCGTCCCACTCGGTGACGATGACCGCCGCATCCGCGCCTTTTACACAAGCATAGGCATTGTCCGCAAACTCGACGCCAGGGAGCAGCGGCTTTGCGGTTCGAACGCCTTCCGGGTCGTAGGCGACAACGTGCGCCCCGGCCGCTTGCAGCTCGGGCAGGATGACGAGACTCGGCGCGTCACGCATGTCATCAGTTTTGGGCTTGTAGGTGAGGCCGAGCACGGCGATTCGTTTTCCAGCGACCGAGCCGCCGCAGGCGCTGACGATTTTCGCCGCCATCGCTGTTTTTCGCTTGTCGTTGACGTCGACCAGCGTCTCGACGAGCCGGATCGGCGCTTTGGCTTCGGCGGCGAGCTTGGTCAAAGCGAGCGTATCCTTGGGGAAGCAGGACCCACCGAAGCCCGGCCCGGGATTGAGGAACTTGCGGCCGATGCGGTCGTCGAGACCGATGCCATGGGAGACGTCGAGAACATCGGCGCCGAGACGCTCGCACAGGTCAGCGATCTCGTTGATGAAGGTCACCTTCATCGCCAAGAACACATTGGCGGCGTATTTGATCATTTCCGAACTGCGACGCGACGTATAGACAATCCGCCCGCCGTTGCGTTCGATGGGCCGATAGATTTCGCTCATCACCCCACGCGCGCGCTCGTCCTCGACTCCGATGACCACGCGATCAGGCCGCTTGAAGTCCTCGATCGCCGCACCTTCACGGAGGAATTCCGGGTTCGACACCACGGCGAAAGAGCCTCGAGGCGCGTGCTTGGCGACAATGCGCTCGATCTCGTCGCCCGCGCCGATCGGAACCGTCGACTTAACCACGACTACGGTGAAGCCATCGATAATCTCGCCGATGGCGCGAGCCGCGTCGTGAACGTAACGCATGTCGGCCGAGCCGACCTCGGCCAGCGAAGGCGTGCCGACGGCGATGAAGATCGCCTGCGCCCCGCGGCCGGCCTCCTTCAGGCTCGTCGTGAACGAGAGGCGGCCCGCAGCCTGGTTGGCGAGCACCAGTTCGCTCAAGCCCGGTTCGTAGATCGGAACGCGACCCTCTCGCAGACTTGCGACTTTGCTGTGGTCGACCTCGACGCAGACGACCTCATGGCCAAAATCGGCCAGACAGGTCCCCGAAACAAGGCCGACATAACCGGCCCCTACCATGACAATGCGCATCGAATGAACCCCCATTCAATTGCGGCCAGCATTAACGCCGCCAAAGCGCATCGGCGGCGCGACTATCGAAACGATTTCCTCCGGACGCCGATATCCAGGGATCCACGCGGCGTCAAACCGTCATGACCCGCCCGGTCCGCGCTCAGAGCGCGGATTTGCTAACCGCAGTCGTGTAGCCTCAGGGCCCTCGAGCTGCGGCGAGGCTCGGCGATTGACCGGTCTTATACACGCCGCTAAGCGGGTCCGCCATCGCTCTCATTTCGATGGGCTGCTTCAATGGGCGGGAAATGGCTGTCTACACTGAAGTCTCGGACGATGCGCTACGCGCCTTTCTGGCGCGTTACGACATCGGGGAGGTGACCTCGTTCAAGGGCATCGCCGAAGGGGTTGAGAATTCCAACTTCCTCCTGCGCACCGTGAGCGGCCACTATATCCTAACCCTCTACGAGAAGCGGGTCAAAGCTGAGGACCTGCCGTTCTTTCTTGGTCTCATGGAGCATTTGGCCGAGCGCGCCGTCACTTGTCCTCAGCCCGTCCGCGATCGCGCCGGCTCAGCGCTCGGCGAACTCGCGGGACGCCCGGCGACCATTGTCACTTTCCTCGACGGAATTTGGATACGACGTCCCAACGTCCGCCATTGCGGCGAGGTCGGGGAGGCGCTGGCGCGGATGCACTTGGCCGGCGCCGACTTCCCGCTTAAGCGCGCCAACGCTCTATCGCTCACGGGCTGGCCAGCCCTGTTTCAGGCGGCGGAAGTCCGCGCAGACGAGGTCGCCCCGCATTTGCGAGAAGAGACCGCAGCGGAGCTCAATTTCCTTCAGGCTCATTGGCCAAAGAACTTACCGGGCGGCCTCATCCATGCGGATCTATTTAGCGACAACGTGTTCTTCCTCGGCGAGAAGCTTTCCGGTCTTATTGATTTCTACTTCGCCTGCAACGACGCGCTCGCATACGATCTAGCGATCTGTCTAAGCGCGTGGTGTTTCGAACCCGACAACGCGTTTAACGTCTCCAAAGGGCGAGCCATGATCGCCGCCTATCAGCGGGTGCGGCCGCTTGGCGAAGCCGAGATCGAAGCGCTGCCGCTCTTAGCGCGCGGCGCTGCGCTCCGTTTCATGCTGACCCGGCTCGTCGACTGGCTCAACGTGCCGCCAGGCGCAAAGGTCGCGCCGAAGAACCCGCTCGAATACCGCGACAAATTGCGCTTCCATCAGCGCGTCAGGTCCGCCGCCGAGTATGGCTTCATAGCGTGAGCCGATCTGTCGAGATCTGGACCGACGGCGCCTGTTCCGGCAACCCTGGCCCAGGCGGCTGGGGCGCCGTTCTGCGCTACGGCGGCCATGAAAGGGAGCTGAAGGGCGGCGAGGCGCTTACGACCAACAATCGCATGGAGCTCACGGCCGCGATCGAGGCGCTTCAGTCGTTGAAACGCTCGTGCGAGGTGATCGTGCACACGGATTCCCAATATTTGCGCGGCGGCGTCACGGGCTGGATCAACGGCTGGAAAAGCAACGGCTGGCGCACCGCGGCCAAAAAGCCGGTCAAGAATGAGGACCTCTGGCGAGCCCTCGATGCGGCCGCCGAGCCGCACAAGGTCGAGTGGCGCTGGGTCAAGGGCCACGCGGACAATGAACTGAACGTCCGTGCAGACCAGCTGGCCCGCGATGGTTTGGCGGCGGCGTCTCGCGCGACCGCTGCAAATGAGGCCCGGCGGGGCAGTTGAGGAAAGAGCTAAGTCTTCGGATTTCCAGCAACATGCGCCGGTGCGGCACAAAATCGAGTTTAAGACAACCCCCGAGAAATGTGGATTAGGAGATTGTTACAACCTATGCTTGTCTGTTCATGAGTTGTTAATTATTGGGGGTATCGGTGGAAAATCAGAGCCTTGCGTTCGTGGACCGAGTTTCTCGGCTGCTCGAGCGCGTCGAATATCGCCGGGCGGAGTCTTTAGCCGATAAAATGGCGATCTATCGACTGCGTCACGACGCTTATATGCGGGCAGGCACAGTCGAGCCGCGTCCATCAGGCCTGTTCCACGATTCACTCGACGAGGCGCCAAACGTGTGGATAATTGGAATTTACATCGATGGCGACCTCGCGAGTTCGATACGTTTGCACGTTTCGGCGAGCCCCACCCGCCCCGTTGCCCGCGATGGGCGCCTTCAGCGATATCGTCGAACCGCATTTGCGCACGGGACGGGTGATCATTGACCCGACGCGGCACGTTACCAAGTCCGAATACGCTCTTGGTTCTCCAATCATGCCGTATATTACGGTTCGCGCTACGGTTCTTGCACAAGACTTCTTCGACGCCGACTATACTGTGGTCGCTTGTCTCGTGGAGCACCAAGCCTTCTTTCGCCGAATGTTCGGCTGCGTTCCCTGGTCCCAACCTCGCGAGTATCCAAATTTCAACAGGCCGATGGTGTTTCTCGGTTACGACTGTCGGGCGCGCAGAGCGCCGACTTACGTCCGCTATCCCTTTTGCCGGTCAACAGAAAATGAACGAGCGCGCCTGTTCTCACGATCGTCCACGGGCGCCGAAAACGTCGCGCGCGCGATCAGCGGGGAGGCGGAGGACCAGTTCAGCGGGGCTTAAGCAAGGGGTCTTTCGAAGATGGCGTGGTCAACTGGGCAAAGGCTCGTCGGCGAATGTGGGCATGCGTGGTCCTTCCGCCCAGAACTCCAGAAGGAGGCCGGCATAGGCGTTGAGGAGTGAATCCGACGGTTGATTCTCGAGACAGTCGAGCCATTCCCAATAGGAGGAAGCGTCGACAGGGACATAGAAGCGACCGTCCGCCGTCTTGCTCGGCCCGTTGGACTCGTGCGACAGGCGCGCTTTAAACCCAGGATTTGGATGATGTCGGAAAGACTCCACGAGTTCGACAAACTCGTTCAGCCGTTCAACCGTCGGCGCGACGCCCGCGCACGCGCTCCATGACAGGAAGTGGTCAAGCGAAACGGGCGTAAATCGCGCGCTATGCCCGGCGCTCGCGAGGCCAATCACCCACCCGTCGCAATCGCACTGAAAGTCCTCGTACGTCGCCCATTCCGCGAATCCATCGACGGCGCATCGCGCCCGCTCGAAATCGGGTCGATCAAGCGTCGCTATAAGAATCTCTCTCCATCAACAAGGCGCATTACGCAACATCTCTCTGCCGCCCGAAGGCGCTTCGCTTGAATTCTTCCGTTTCGTATAGCTCCACAAGGTAGATTACGCCACGTTTCCTAAGCCAAGATTACCGGGTCAGCGATTCCTTTAGCGAAAGGGCTACCGCAAGATATAGCACTGGTTGTTAAGATGTGTGGGCTGTCTTTTAGACCCATCCCCCGATAGCGCGCCGGAATGATTAGACGCTTGCCCGCCTCACGCTCGGACGCCCTTCCGTCCGACGTGCGTCGCGGCCTCATTGAGTTTGTGTTCGCCGACTTCAAATCGTTGGTCTATGGCGGCGTCATCACGAGCCTGAGCGGATTGATCATACTTCCTCGGAATTGGGCGTCGGCTGTCGCAACCGCTGCGATAATAGGAGTCACCGCTGGCCGACTTAGACTGACACGAGAATACCACTCGCGCCTCCAAACGGGCGAGCTTGTGGATGTCGACACGTTGGAGCGCGCCTATCTCCTGGGAACTTGCGCCTACCTTCTATCCATAGGGTTTCTAACTTTCACCACTTTAAACGCATCCAACGACGCCTTCATTCTAATCTCTGCTTGTTCCACGGCGATCATTCACGCGTTGAGCATCGCAGTCCGAAATTTTGCTGTACAATACGGGGTTCGACTGCAAATCGCCGTTGTCGCCATTCCGCTTGCGGCGGCGTTCATCGTCAAGGGCGGACTTTTCCCTCTCCTTGTTGTCATGCTCGTCCTGCCGCTTTGCATGTTTATACATGGCTCCGCTGCGCGGTTGCGTGACATATTGCTCAGTCAGATTGCTTTTCGAACCGAGTCGGAGAAGATCGCCGGCCAGTTTGACTTCGCGATCAACAACATGTCTCACGGCATGTGCATGATTTCTGCCGATATGAAAATCGCGGTGTCGAATGCGAAATTCTCGGAATTCTTCGGACTCAGACGGGATAGGCGAATTGTCAACATCAGGTTCCCGGCCCTGCTACGGTTCGCCGTGCAGCGCGGCGCGATCCCGAAGCATGCTGCTGATCGCTTGATGGCAGCGTTCGGCGCGGGAAACAGCGGGCGCGTTCCATGCTCGATGCAATTCGAAACCGGCAATGAGAACTTCTACGAAATTACGATCACGCCAAATTCCAGGGGCGGATGGGTCGTGGTCGTTCAGGACGTAACGGCAAAGAGAAACGCGGACCGCGCAATCGACCGCATGGCTCATTTCGATTCGGTTACAAATCTTCGTAATCGACGGTCGTTCGAGCTGGCTCTCGCCGAAGCTCTCTCCTCCACTCAATCGGGCGGCGCCGGAATTGACGTGATGTTCCTCGATCTCGACGACTTCAAGCAGGTCAACGACAGTCTAGGACACCGCACCGGCGACAAGCTTCTGGTCGAAATCGCGAGCCGGCTGCACGCGATCATCGGTCCGAGTGACGTGGTCGCGCGTTGGGGCGGCGATGAATTCGTCATCCTTCACCATCACGCGCCCGGCCAATTGGAGACCCACGAGCTCGCCAAGCGCATCATCGAAGAGATCAACCGCGCCGTGGTCATCGACGGCAGCGAGGTGATCGTCGGCGCCAGCATCGGCAGCGCGTCCGCGCCGGACGACGGGCTAAGCCCCGACGCCCTGCTCTCCAAGGCGGACATCGCCCTTTATGCGGCGAAGGCGGACGGGCGGCGGGTGTGGAGGGCGTTCGAGCAGGAGATGGACGCCAAGATCCAGATTCGTCGGCTGATCGAGCTCGAGCTGCGCGCCGCGGTCGCCACCGAGGCAATCGAGGTCCATTTCCAGCCGATCGTCTCGGTCGCGACGAGACAGATCGTCGGCTTCGAGGCGCTGGCGCGTTGGCGCAGCGCGCTCCTCGGCCCAGTGTCGCCTGCTGAATTCATCCCGATCGTCGAGGAGATCGGGCTGATGGAGGAGATGGGAGCGGCCATGCTGAGGCGGGCCTGCAGGGCATGCGCGGGGTGGCCGGACGAGATCAGCGTATCGGTCAATCTGTCGTCGACGCAGTTCCGCAGCGGCCATCTCGAGAAGACGATCCTCGGGGCCCTCGCGGCCGCGAACCTCGCGCCCGAGCGGCTTGATTTGGAAATCACGGAATCGATCCTGCTCGAGGATCGGGGCGACACGCGCCGCACGCTCCAGGACTTGCGCGCCCAGGGGTTGCGCGTCTCGCTTGACGATTTCGGCACAGGCTATTCGAGCCTGAGCTATCTGCTCAGCTTCCCCCTCGACCGCATCAAGATCGACCGTTCTTTCACGATGGGGCTTGGCCTTCAGGAACGCGCTTCCGTGCTGGTGGAGGGCGTTTCGTCCATGAGTCGCAGGCTCGGCATGACTGTGCTGATCGAGGGTGTAGAGACGGCGAAGCAACTCAGGATGATCGAAGCGCTGGGCACCATCACTGAGGCGCAGGGCTATCTGTTCAGCCGGCCCGTCCCGGAAAAGGACGTGGATGCCCTGCTCAGGCGCGACTTCCGGGTCCAGGCGGCTTAAGGCGCCTTGCCACTGGATCGGCCCGGTTTGGATTGTCTTGGCCCTTGCGGTTTCGGGTTGAAGACCCCCGTTTTCAGGTGTTGGATTTCCTTGGATTTCCTCGTCCGAAACGAGACTTATCAATGAGTTACATGGGATAGATCGCGAAAAATTCTTCCTCGCCCTTTTCCCTGGCGTGAGGGCGGCCGGGATGGGACCTTGCGGCCTTGGCGCGCCTAAGCGCAGAATTGTCCATAGGGCGAGCTTAGTCCTATTTCTGATTTTCTGCAAGGACTTTCGTTAAGGGTTGTTCTGACCTCTCGGGCGATAAATTATTAGCGCCTCGCCCAGCGCCTGCGCCTTAGCCGAATCCCATTTGGCCCCTCCCTGGACGGCGCCGACCTCGCACCCGTCCTTGTCGATAACCAGGGTCACCGGCAGTCCGAGCGCCTTGCCGTCCTTATGCAGGGTCTCGAAGGCGCTCGCATCCGCGTAACGGGTCAAGGCCTTGACTCCGCCGACGCTGTCCAAAAAGGCCGCAAGCCCTCCAGATCTGTGTTTGAACTGACCCCGGTGTCGAATGGCGGGGTTTGACGCGGTTACAATCTTGAAAGTGGAAATGGAGATTAGGCCGGCTCGCCGTCGAAATGCGCCCAAAATTCATCCCGCGGATGACTGCGCGGAAAAGGCGTGAGCGGCTCCGCCATTTCCAGAAAGCGGCAGAGCGGGTCCCAACCCTCGGCTACATTGAACACAAGCAGCCGCTCTGCCGGGATCGTATCGCGCACCTCCTCGTTGTTCCGACGATACGCGGATATCGCGCAGGCGCGATCTGTGCAGTCTGCAAATGTGTTTTTCATAAACCAACCCGACATGGTCCGAAAGATATCGGCGATATGCGGCGGTAGCGGCATTCCGGGGGCGCGCTCGAAAAACTTGCTGATCGTCACGCTAAAGCTGTTCCACCACTCGTCTTCCGGCCGCTCGGTATGCAACACCTTGGCGTCGGGAAAAGCGACCGAAGTCTCACGCCAGACCGCCGCGCCCGGCCAGTCGACCTGGGACTTGTAGCCCTCGAAGACCCCAGCCCAAGCGACTTTTTCACCGGCGGCGATCGCTTTCCAATGCGCAGGCTGCGCGGGGTTTTCAATGACCTCGATCATGTGGTGACAGGGGCCGAAGCCGAGCTGTTGCAGCGCCATTTTCGTCGACATTGTTCCGGTCCGGCCAAAGCCAGGGCCGATGATCTCAAGCGCCATAATCTTCCCCCCGCGACGCCGCCCGCCCGCGGCCAAGTTTTCTCAATTTTCGTTTTTGTTTCTCAAGTGTGACATGTTAAAGGCGAATTGCCTAGCGGCCACACGCGATAATCTCGCGCACAGGCGCTCCCCCTGCCATTGTTTGATGTTTCGTAAACTTTATTCCGACGCCTCCAGCAGGCGCGCGCCTTCGGCGAGTTTGGCCAGGAGATCGCGCGTCAATCCGGTTTGACCGAACATTTCGACATATCGGCTCGGTGGGCCTTCCAAATGCTGTTTGACAAGCACGCGCCCTGCGCCCGCGCAGCCATCCAGGGCCAAGGCCGCGGCCTGCGCGAGGAAGGAGTGAGGGGCGCCGCCATTCGCCTGCGCGGCCCTGCCGAACCACGAGGCCGCTTCGCCGGGGCGCCCTTCGTGCAACGCGGTGAAGCCGTAGGTGTAATAGGCCTGGAAAGCGAGAGGATCGCGGGGACTCAGCCGCAGGGCGCGGTCGGCGTGGAGCCTGCCCTGGGCGAAATTGCCGCTCAAATAATAGATGTGACAGGCGTGATAATTAACCGTCGCGGAGGAAGGATTAATTGCTAGCGCGCTCTTGATCGTGTCGATCGCCGCAGGGTGATCCCAGCCAAGATGTCCGATCACCATCGCCGCGGTCGCGAGGGCTGTGGCGTCGTCGCCCGCGCCGGCGATGGCCGCCCGCGCGTGCTTGAGGCCCGCGGTCTTGTCCTCCTCGCGGTGGCCGCCCTGGACGAATATCATCTGATAGCACAAGGCGAGCAGCGCATGAGCCGTCGCGTAGCGCGGGTTCAATTTCAGCGCGCTCTCCAACAAATCGGCCGCGATCTTTGCGTCCGTCAACTGACGCGTCGCGGAATAGGGAAGAGCGCGAAGGTACAGATCATAGGCGTCGAGGTTTTCGGGACGCTTCTGCCGGGCGCGCTCGATCTCCGAGTGTTGCAGGCTCGGCTCGACTATGCCGACGACTCGCTCGGTGATTTGATCCTGGAGCTCGAAAACGTCGTCTGGGGCGCCGTCGAACCGATCGACCCAGAGATGCGCGCCAGTCTCTGCCTCAATCAGCTGAGCGGTGATGCGTAGCCGGTTGCCCGCTTTGCGTACGCCACCCTCGAGGACGTAGCGCACGCCGAGCTCTCTCCCCACCTGCCGGATGTCGACCGCTTTGCCTTTGTGTACAAAGCTCGAATTCCGCGCGATCACGAATAGCCACTTGATCCGCGACAGACCGGTGATGATGTCCTCGACCATCCCGTCGACGAAATAGTCCTGCTCCGGATCACCGCTCATGTTCTGGAACGGCAGCACCGCGAGCGAGGGCTTGTCAGGAAGGGCGGGTGGCGGCGCGGGTTTTTCCTCTTTGGCCGCCTGCACCGTCGCCACTGGCGCAGAAGGCTTCGCCTGCGCGGGGAGCCCGACCTGGAGCGAATAAACGCGCACGGGGTCGACGATATTCTTGAGCCGGGTTTGGCCAAGGTCGCTGACTTCGAGGTCGAGCCGGGCGCGCACCTGCCGGTAGGCGTCCTCTGAGAGACAGATCGCGCCCGGCTGGGCGATCCCCTCCAATCTCGCCGCGATGTTGACGCCGTCGTCCATGAGGTCGCCGTCGGCCTCCTCGACGACGTCGCCCAAATGAATCCCGATACGGAATTCGATCTGGCGATCGGTTGGCACCCCGGCGTTGCGTTCGATCATCGCGTTCTGCACTTCGATGGCGCAACGCACCGCAGACGTGGTCGGCTTCAGCCGGCTGACCGGCGCGGACAAAGACCGCACGCTCGCCCGTTTGCGGCGAGTTTTCGAGATTCGGTCATTAGCCCCGGGCTCAAATAGCACGATAACTTGCTTAGAGTTGCTATTTTCCGCGAACAAGACGCCATTTAGGGCCGCTGAGAGATTTTAGGCTCGGTTCCACCGAACGACCGCTGTTTTTCGCATCCGGCTATTAAAGCGGCGGCTTCGAATGACCCCTCTCCCTTTCTCGGTATACAAACTCGCGTGTGAGCGTTCGTCTTCGTTCACTGCCCCCTACCCGCCCTTCAGCGCCTCAACGAGCGCCTGCGCTTCCGCCGAATCCCATTTGGCCCCGCCCTCGACAGCGCCAAGCTCGCACCCATCCTTGTCGATGACCAGAGTCACCGGCAGCCCGAGCGCCTTGCCGTCCTTGTGCAGGGTCTCGAAGGCGTCGCCGCTCGAATCCGAGTAGCGCTTGAGCGACTTCACCCCGACGCTGTCCAGGAAGGCGGCCCGCCGTTCGAGCTTCGCCGTGTCCACATTCACCGCCACGACCTCAAACCCTGGGCCCCCCTTGGCGGCCTGAAGACGGTCCAGCGCCGGCATCTCCGCCCGGCAGGGAATGCACCAGGTCGCCCACAGGTTGAGCAGGATCGAGCGGCCCTTGAAGTCGGCAAGGGTGAGCTTGCCGCCGTCGTCGCGTTGGAAAGCGATATCGATCGCCCGGCGAGGCTCGCTCTCCACCTGGAGCGCCGCCAGTTCGCCCTTCGCGAGCGGCGCAAGTCTGGCCGCGAGCTTGGCCGAGTCGGCGGGGCAATCGCTCGCAGCCTTGCCGGCCGGCGCAACCGTCCCGTATAGGACGGCGCCAGCCGCAACCAAAGCCAGCGCGCCCAGAACGGGGATCATAAGACGTCGCCGGCGCGGCGGGTTATCGATATTCGTCATTTTCCTTTTCATCCGAGACGACGCGCATGAGCAACACGATGTGGGGCGGCCGATTTTCTGGGCGCCCGGCGGAGGCGATGGAGGAGATCAACGCCTCGATCGATTTCGACCGCAAGCTCGCGGCCCAGGACATCGCGGGATCGCAAGCCCACATCGCCATGCTCGCCCGCCAGGGCGTCGTCGAAGCCGCCGACGCCGAGGCGATCGCCAAGGGTCTCGCGCAAGTGAAAGGCGAAATCGAGGCGGGAACTTTTGCGTTCAGCCATGCGCTCGAAGACATCCATATGAACGTCGAAAGCCGCCTTGCCGAGATCATCGGGCCGGCGGCCGGGCGGCTGCACACCGCGCGCTCGCGCAACGACCAGGTCGCGGTCGATTTCCGCCTCTGGGTGCGCGACGCGATCGACGCGATCCTCCTCCAGATCGCCCAATTGCAACGGGCGCTCGCCGGTCGCGCGCTCGAGAGCGTCGGCATGGTCATGCCGGGCTTCACCCATCTGCAATCGGCGCAACCGGTCACGTTCGGCCATCATCTCATCGCCTATGTCGAGATGCTGGGGCGCGATGCGGGGCGCTTCAAGGACGCGCGCAAGCGCCTCAACGAATGTCCGCTCGGCGCCGCCGCGCTTGCGGGAACTTCGTTCCCGATCGACCGCGACATGACCGCAAAGGCGTTAGGCTTCGACCGGCCGACCGCCAATTCGCTCGACAGCGTCGCCGACCGCGATTTCGCGCTCGAGGCGCTGGCGGCCGCGGCGATAACCGCGACGCATCTCTCACGCTTCGCGGAGGAGATCGTCCTGTGGACGACGCCCCAATTCGGCTTCGTCAGGCTTTCCGACGCTTTCTCGACCGGCTCGTCGATCATGCCGCAGAAGCGCAATCCCGATGCGGCCGAGCTCGTGCGCGGTAAGACGGGTCGCATTTTCGGCGCGCTCATCGGACTGCTCACGGTGATGAAGGGCCTGCCGCTCGCCTATTCCAAGGACATGCAGGAGGATAAGGAGGGCGCATTCGACGCGTTCCGGACCCTCGCGCTCTGCCTCGCCGCGATGACCGGCATGGTCGAAGATTTGAAGCCCGAGCCTAAGCGCATGAAGGCGGCGGCCGGCGCGGGCTACGCCACCGCCACCGATCTCGCCGACTGGCTTGTGCAGGCGCTCAAGATTCCGTTCCGCGACGCCCATCACATCACCGGCCGCATCGTCGGGCTTGCCGCCAAGCGCGGCGTCGCGCTCGAGAAGCTCACGCTCGACGAGATGAGGAGCGTCGAGCCGCGTATCACCGAGGACGCGTTCGGCGTGCTCGGCGTCCAGCGCTCGGTCAAGAGCCGCACCTCCTACGGCGGAACCGCGCCGGCCAACGTGCGCCGGCAGGCGAAGGCCTGGCTGAAGCGACTCGGAACGGGGTGATGACGCTCTCGGAGAGTGAGCGCCTTTGGCCGCTATAGAACCCGCCTGGCGCCGGGGAGTTTAAGCATCAAACCCGCCAGCAGATAGCACACGAGGCAGGTCGCGATCCCCGTCACAAGGAATTTGAGCGCGGGAGGCGCGACTTGAGACCGCCAGGCGAGCGCCAGAGCAACCAGCACGGGAGGGTGAATGATATAGATTGCATAGGCGCGGCGCGACAGCAGGCGCCACACGGGACCGGGCGCTTTGAGCCGCCGCGTATAGAGATGCAGCAGGCCAATGATCACGCCCCAGGCAAGAAACGGCTCCCAAAACGCATAGACCGCTGCTTGCACGTTCCAGCCGCCGGACTGCGAACCCGCCAGCCACGAGACCCGCTCGCCGAGCACAAACGCGATCGGCATCAAGGGGAAGGTCACGCAGGCGACCCTGATCCACAGCCGCCGCTGCTGCGCCGGCGCCTCGTCGAGGCTCGGCCAGGGCGCGGCGAGGCATCCAGCCGCGAACAGCACGACATAGCTCGCGAAATAGCCAAGCTGCAGATGGATGATCGTCGTTCCCGTCGGCCAGACGAGACTCAACAGAAACGCTGCCGCGCCTGTGCCGAGCGCGGCCAGAGCGAGCGTCACGTTGGAAGGGAAAGACGGCGGGGCCAACCACCCTAGGCCCGGCGCGAGGGCGCGCAGGGCGAGATAGAGGCCGGCGAAAATGAGGAGCGCCTGGCAGAACCACAAGGGGCCGGGCTCCATGAGCCCATGCGTCCAGACGTAAACAAAGGCCTTGAAGAAGTTGTGCCCGCGCGCCGTCGCGGCGAGAGCAATCGTGACGGGCGACAGCAGCAGGAAATACACAATCAGCGGCAGGCCGAGCCGCAGCCCGCGCTGGCGCGCGTAAGCGGGCGCCCCGTGTCGCTCGGCTGCGCCGGGCGTGAAATAGCCAGCGAGCAGAAAGAACAGGCCCATGAAGAAGGCCTGATTGAAGCCGGTGAAGAGGCTAAGGAGCGAACTCGAAAGATCCCGCCCCGTGTGCACCTCTGTATAATACCAGTCGCCCGAGGCTCCATAGGTGATCGCGGTGTGGTGAAACAGAACCAGCAGCGTAAGCGACGCTCTCAGCGCGTCGAGCGCCGCCTCTCGGCGGACGTTGCTCCTAAAAATTGCTGGAGCCGCTACCCCGCGCAGTCCCGGCATAGGCCCACAAGCTCAACCATCTGTCGGTGCGGTTCAAAGCCGGCGCGCGCGGCCGCTTCCTGCAATAAACGGTCAAGCTTCACGTCCTCGATCTCGTCGCTCCGTCCGCACTTCTCGCACAAGAGCAACGCGCCGTGATGGGCGTGGCCGAGGTGCTCGCAGCGCGCATAGGCGTTGCGGCTCTCGATCTTGTAGACGAACCCATTTTCGAGAAAAAAGTCGAGCGTGCGATAGACGGTCGGCGGCGCGATCGGCTTGCCTTCCCGCCGCGAAAGCTGGTCGATGATCGCATAGGCCCCTAGGGGGGCGGAGCTTTCCGCCAGGATCGCCAGAACCTGTTGGCGGAGCAGGGTCAGAAGCAAGCCCTTGCGCGCGCACGCGCTTTCTACCTCCGCTCGCCATCGCACTGCGCCGGCGCGCAACGCCGAATTTCTCGTCGATCCTGTCTTTTTGCTCATTGCGGTTTCGATCATATCACGGGTCAGAGCCCCGAAATGATATAAGGTTGCGGTTTGGACTTGCCCACCTATAGGATATAACATAACAGTGCCCACTCGCGCTCAATCTGGCGCTTCAATTGACAGGAGGCCTGTTTCCCATGATCAACAAGCTCCATGTTATCGCGGCGATCGCGATCTGCGGCTTAAGCGCGCCCGCTTTGGCCGATCCGGTGAAAGTCGTTGCGGCGGAGAATTTCTACGGCGACCTCGCGAGCCAGATCGGCGGGGCGAATGTCGCGGTGACCAGTATTCTCGCAATCCGGACGATGATCCGCATCTGTTCGAAGCGAGCCCGGAGACGGCGAAAGCGCTGAGCGACGCCAAAGTCGTCATCGTCAATGGCGTCGATTACGATCCGTGGATGGAGAAGCTGCTCAGCGCCCACAAGGCGCCGGATCGCAAGGAGATCATCGTGGCGAGGTTAGTCGGCCACAAGGCGGGCGACAATCCGCACCTTTGGTACGATCCGGCTTATATGAAGGCCGCCGCGAAGGCGCTGGTCGCCGATCTCATCGCCGTCGACCCGGCGCACAAGGCGGACTACGAGCAGGGCCAAGCCAAGTTCCTCGACTCGTTGAAGCCCCTCGACGACAAGATCGCCACGATGCACAAGTCCTACGCCGGCCAGCCCGTCACTGCCTCGGAGCCGGTGTTCGGCTATCAGGCGGGGCTGATCGGCCTCAAGGTGCATAACGAAAAATATGCCCTTGCGATCATGAACAACGCCGAGCCGACACCTTCCGAAGTGGCGGCGTTCGAGAACGACCTCAAGGGCAAGAAGGTGAAGGCGATGCTCTATAACGCCCAGGCGAGCGAGCCGGCGGTCGGCAAGCTGGTGCAGCTCGCCAAGGACAACGGCATTCCGGTCGTCGGCGTCTCCGAGACCGAGCCGCCCAACTCGACCTATCAGGATTGGATGATGGGGCAGCTCAACGCGCTCGACAAGGCGCTCTCCGGCGGGGCGTAAAACTTAGAATGGAATCGTCATCGCGAGGAGCCCGAAGGGCGACGCGGCGATCCAGAGCCGCCGCCGCAGCCCTTCATCGCTGGATCGCTTCGCTTTCGCTCGCGATGACGACCCCCCGTCAACCGATTCGCGCCATGCGATCATGAGCGCGCTTGAGTTCGGCCATGTAACGATCAGGCTCGGCGGCCGGAACATCCTTTCAGCCGCCAGCTTTGCAGTCGAGGAGGGCGAATTCGTCGGCGTGCTGGGCGCGAACGGCGCCGGCAAGACGACGCTTATGCGCGCCGCGCTTGGTCTCATCCCTGTCGCCTCGGGCGCGATCAGCGTGTTCGACCGGCCGATCACCCGCGGCAACGCCGCGATCGGCTACGTCCCGCAAGTCCGCGGGGCAATCGCAGGCTTGAGGCTGACCGGCTGGGACGTCGTCGCCAGCGCGGCGATCGGCGGCCGCTTCGGCTTCGTCACGCTCGACAAGGCGACACGACGCGAGATCGACTGGGCGCTCGACGAGGTCGGCGCGCGCGCTCTCGCTCAGCGCTCAATCGGCGAATTGTCCGGCGGAGAGCGCCAGCTCGTGCTGTTGAGCCAGGCGCTGATCGGCAAGCCGCGGCTGATCATGCTCGACGAGCCGCTGATCTCGCTCGACCCGGCGCATCAGAAGACCGTGGTCGAAATCGCCCGCCGCATTTGCGACAACCTCAAGGTCGCGATCCTATTCAGCGCGCATGAGCTCAATCCGCTGGTCAACGCCATCGACCGCGTCCTCTATCTCGGCGAGGGCGAAGCGGTGATCGGGGCGGTCGACGACGTCGTCAACGGGCCGGTGCTGTCGCGCCTCTACGGCGCGCCGATCGAAGTCGTGCAGATCAAGGGTCGCTATTTCGTCATGGCCGGCGACGTCGACGTCGAGCGCGACGCGCATCGCCACGATGACCATGCCCACGAGCCCATGCTTGAATATGATTTCATGCGCACGGCCTTCGCCGCTTCGGGCATGGCGGCGCTGCTGGCCGGGAACGGTCGGATTCTTCCTGGTGCTGCGTGGGCAGACCTTCGCTGGCCATGCGCTGTCGCATGTCGGCTTCACCGGCGCGACGGGTGCGGTCCTGTTCGGCCTCTCGCCGCTTGCCGGGCTTGTCGGCTTCACCTTCGTCAGCCGGGATCGGAATGGGACTGTTCGGCGAGAAGCTCGCGCAGCGCGACGTGGCGATCGGCATGATGCTGTCGCTCGCGTTGGGCTTGGGGCTCCTGTTCCTGCATTTCTATACCACCGGGGCGACGCAGGCGGCGGCGCTATTGTTCGGAAACGTGCTCGGCGTCGACAATTCGGCGCTCTTGACCTTGGCCTTGCTCTCGATCGGCAGCCTCGTTGCGCTGGCTTACATCGCCCGACCGCTCATCTTCGCCTCGCTGCAACCGGATCTTGCCGAAGCGCGCGGCGTGCCCATTCGCTTCGTCTCGGTGGCGTTTCTGGCGATTGTGGGGATCGCGGTCGCCGAATGCGCGCAAATCGTCGGCGTGCTCCTGGTGTTCACGCTGATGGTCGGTCCGGCCGCGGCGGCGCAGAATTTTTCGCGCCGACTCATGGCTGGGGTATTGCTGGCGGCGGGTCTTGCGCTGGCAGAGGCATGGGGCGGCTTGACACTCGCCTATTACACCGACTGGCCAACCTCATTCTGGATCACGGCGCTTTCCGGTTTCGTCTATCTCGCGAGTCTCGCCGCCCGTTTTCGGCTCCGGTGAAGACTTTCACTCTCCGCTCAGCGGTTACCACGCAAGCCGAAGGGAAAGGCGGCCTTTAGCCGCCCTTCCGTCTTCCGTCATCGACTTGGCTTAGGGGAATCGAACGGGAAATCCCAGCCGAATTCAACAGGCCAGGGTTTGCGCGCATGCGTCGTCTCACTCGCGCTCTTGGCGCCGTCGCGGCGCGCCGTTCCATTTGCCGCGGCGTCGCCGGTGGAGGCCTCGTCGACGCGGGGATGAACGACGACAACCCTGCGATCTTGAACATTCGCCATGACATAACTCCCATGTTTGGTCGAATGTATATGGGTAGCTCATTCACAGTTTCTGCGCTGTGATCCAGGTCACATACCCCAACCTCGCGGCGTTTCAATCGCAAATCGTTTCACTTTTGTCGTCATTTCCGTCATTGTGTTGAACAGGGTCTTAATACGAACTCTGCGTCACCAATCCCAGCTTGCTCATGATCGACATTGCCATTTGGCTCATCGTCGTTTTGCTCGGCGCCATCGTCTATATCGTGTGGCATGCACTTCAGATTACCCGCGCTCAACACCAGAGCACCATGACAGCGCTGTCGAGCCTCGGCGATACCCACAAGCTTGGTTACGAGGGGTTAACTATGGCTGTGCAGCGCCTTGAGCAGCGGGTCAGGCAGCTCGAGGAGCGGCGCTAAGCGCTTGTTAGCCGCGGCGGCCTGTGGCGCCTCGCTTCGCTCGGCCTCGCGATTGCGGTGATCGAGCGGTCGGACGCTCACCCGCCCGGCCCGGCAGGACAAAGATCGGCGTTCGCCAGATCGGCGTCGGCTGGATAGAGCGCCATCAGCTTCAGCATCACGCCGTTGGTCCAGCCAAAGCCGTCCTGCGTCGGATACTCGCCGCCGCCGCCCGGCTGGTTGATTGCGATCACGTCGTATTTTTCCACGAGTTTCCCGGTTGAGCGATAGACGCGCGAGACGGTGGCCATCCACCGGCACGCGATCGTCTCCGCGAGCTGCTTCTGCCCGTAAGCCGTCAGCCCCTCGACTGCGATCCACTGCAACGGCACCCATCCGTTGGGCCGATCCCATTGCTGTCCGGTGTCGAGCGTCGTCGTCACGATTCCGCCGGGCTTCAACAGTTCCGCCTCGACCGACTTCGTGACCGACGCCGCCTGATCCTCGCTGGCCGCGCGCGTGAACAGCGGATAAAGCATGGCGGCGGTAACGTGCTCGATGCGTTGCTTAAGCGTCCAACGATAATCGAGGTAGGCGCCGCGGGACGGATCCCAGAGATAGCGATCGATCGCTGCGCGCCGCACTGAGGCGCGTTTGGCGAACTCCCGGGCGCAGTCGGCATCGCCGGCGCGTTCGCAACCGGCGCGGATCGCATTCTCAAGCCCGAACATGAGCGCATTGAGATCGACGGGGATGATTTCGGTCGTGTCGATCGACGCCATTGTGTGCGCGTCGGCGAACCATCGCGAGCTGAAATCCCAGCCGCTCTCCGCGCCCGCGCGGATGTCGCGAAACATCGCCTGCGCCGGCCGCGACGTAGCCGCAGCCAGTATGACATCCTCGCGATAGGATTCATCTCGTGGTGCGTCGCTGTCGTCCCAATAGCGATTGAGGATCGCCCCGTCCTCGAGCGCGACCGCATGGGCGTGCGCTTGGCCCGCATGAAGCGCGTTCGCGCCCTCCATCCAGAATGCGTATTCCGTCTTGAGTTCCTTGAGATAGCGGGCGAAGGCGGCGGAAGGATCCCACGGAGACAGGAGCCCGATCATCTTGAAAAAGAAAGGCGGATGCGAACGGCTGAGATAATATGTGCGCGTTCCGTTCGGCGCGTGGCCATAGGTGTCGATGAGATCGGCGAAATTCGTCGCCATGTCTTGAAGGAGAATTCGCTGGCCGCTCTCCGCAAGGCCAAGCATGACGAAATACGAGTCCCAGTAATAGGGCTCGCGGAATCGACCCCCGGGCACGACATAAGGTTTGGACAGCGGCAGCAGCGACGAATAGGGCGGGACAATCGGCTCGTCGCGGGTCAAGAGCGTCCAGAGCGCGTCGATGTGCCGGCGGATCGGGACCTGCTCGGAGGAGGCCTCCGGCGTGGAGGCTTGGGCCGGCAAGTCGAAATGCGTGGCGACGAAGCGCTTCAGCGCTTCGAGCGAATTCGGCTTCTGCGCATGGTAGAGCGCCACAATCTCGGGCGGCGGGGACTTCGCCGTCGCGTCGGCGAACTCCTTGCTGTCGGGAAAGACTTGTCCAAGCTCGACGTCCGCGTAGAGGTCGCCGAACAAGACTTGCGGCGGAGGCGGCTGCTCAAACGCAAGCGCCGGTTGGGCGAGAAAGAAAACGAGCCCAACGAGCGACGCGCGGATGTCCTGCATGCCGGACGCTCCGAGCCGGTTACGCCGTCGGCGGTTCGGTCGCCCCGGGGCCGAGCGATCGCTGCATCATGATCGAATCCGTCCAGCGGCCGAATTTGTAGCCGACCGCAGGCAGAAAGCCGACCTGGCGGAATCCGAACTTTTCATGCAGCTTGATCGAGGCGACGTTCGCGCCGTCAATATAGCCGATCATCTGGCGAAAGCCCGCCGCGGCGCAGGCGTCGATCAGCGCGGCCATGAGCTGACGCCCGATCCCCGCATGCAACCGGTCGCTGCGCACGTAGATCGAATGCTTGACCGTATAGCGATAGGCTGGCCGTTTGCGGAACGGCACCGCATAGGCGTAGCCGACAACTGTTCCTCCTTGCTCCGCGACCAGATGCGGCATCTTGCGGTTATTCATCGAGCGGCGGCGGCGCTTGAGATCATCGGTGTCAGGAGTTCTCGAAATCGCCGTCCACGCCGGGATCTACGCCACGCCGAATGTGGTGGAGATAAATCGCGAGCATCGCCGGGACGTCGCTGTCACGCGAGTTGCGCACGTGCAGGGGCTTTGCGCCTTCTTGCGCGGCCTCCTCAGCGTCAGAAGAACCGTTCAGTTTGGCGTCCATTATCGCTTCTTTTCACCCGTCATTCGCGGACGACATAGGTATAGAACCGAATCGCTCCCGCTTCGTCGACCTCGCGATAGAGCCCCTGAACCTCGGCTTCGAAGCCTGGGAACACGTTGGCGCTCTTCTCGAACATCTTGAGATATTCGATCATCGGCCGCGCCCGCTCGGTCAGCCGTTCGCCTGGAACGATGGTCGCGATGCCGGGCGGATAGACCACCCACAGCGTGGTCGCGATCCGGCCATCGAGTTCGGCGAGCGGCAGATAGTCGACGTTGTTGCGCACCAGATGGCGCGAGGCTTCGCGCGGCGTCATCACCGCCTCCGGCAGATGCTTGGCGGCGAATTGCGCCATCTGCAATTGGCTCACGCCAGAACCGCGGAAAAAGGCGTGCATTTCGCCGCACAGGTCCTTGAGTTTTTTGGCCCGATAGCGCGTCGGCCGTTTCGCTACAAATTCTGGCATCGCGTCGTCGAGCGGAACGTTGTCGTCATGCAGCCGCTTGAAGGCGACCAGCGACGAGACCAACGTGCCCGCCTTGCTCGACTCGACGCCCGGCGTCAACAGAAAGAGCAGCGAGTTGAGATCGTTCTTCTCCGACACCACCCGGTTCTCGCGCAGATATTGGGCGACAACCGGGGCCGGCACGCCATGCGCTTCATAGGCGCCGGTCGCGCGGTCGAAGCCCGGCGTGAGCAAGGTGAGCTTGGCCGGATCGGTGATCGCGAAGCCCGCCTCGAGCGATTGAAATCCGTGCCAGGCCTCGCCGGGGACAAGCGCCCAATAGCGCGGATCACGGGCGAGCAGTTCGGTCGAGACGTTCTCCCACGGTACATCGTGGGTCGCGCCCTCGAGCGCAGCGTCGCGGATCGAGACGCGCTGCGGCACGAAGGGGTCGAAGAACCAGCGCCGAGCAGGGTCCCGCTCCTTCTCCTCGAACTCGCGTCGGACGGCGCGCAGTTTTTTGCGCAATTCAATTCCGAGACGGATCGCGTCGTCCCATAGAACTTCCCCCGATCGGCCCTTCATCATTTGCGCGCCGACGTCGAGCGAAGCGAACAGCGGATAGAACGGCGAGGTCGAGGCGAACTGCATGAAGCCTTCGTTAAAGCGGCGGTGCTCGACGCGCCGGCGTTGGCCTTTGATGTGCCGGTCGCGCACATGGATCTGGGAAGCCTGCGAGAAGCTCGCGAGCTGTTTGTGAGCCGATTGCGTCGCGACAATCCCGGGCGAGGAATTCGCCAAGGTCGCGCAAGCCCATGGCGAACCTGTGCTCATAAAGCGGATGAAACTTCATGAAGCCGGCCCACGCCTCGTCGAACACGACATAGTCGCAAAGATGACCGATGCGTTCGACGATGCGCTCGGCGTCGTAGATCGTGCCGTCATAGGTGCATTGCTCGATCACCGCGGCGCGGAAAGGACGCTCGCGCTTCCACGCCTCCTTGTCCGTCACCAGCGGGTTATCTCGAATGCGCTCGCGGATCGTCGTCTCGTCGAAATCTTCCGGGCGAATGGGACCGATGAGCCCGTAGGCGTTGCGGTCGGTCGAAAGATAAATCGGAATGCCGCCGCCCATCAGCAGCGCGCCCTGATGCGCGGCCTTGTGGTTGTTGCGGTCGAACAGCACGAGATCGTCCTCGGCGATGAGGTTCGTCAACACGATCTTGTTGGAGGACGAAGTGCCATTGAGCACGAAATAGGTCTTCTCGGCGCCAAAGATGGCGGCCGCTTCTTTCTGCGCCTGAAGCGCCGGCCCTTCGTGGGTCAGGAGATCGCCGAGTTCGAGGATCGAATTGTCGAGGTCGTCGCGAAATATCGCCTCGCCCAGATGCTCGACGAAGATGCGGCCAATCGGACTGCGGCTATAGAAAACGCCCCCGTTATGGCCTGGGCAGGTCCACAACTGATTGCCTTCTTCCTGGTAATCGACGAGCGCCCCGAAGAACGGCGTCTTCAGCGTGTCGGCATATTGCTTGAGGCGCGAGACCAGGTTCCTGGCGATGAATTCGGGCGTCTCCTCGGCCAGGAACACATAGCCGTCGATGAAGTCGAGCACCTCGACCGGGATGTCCTCGAAGCGCTTGCGCCTGACGAGCACGACGATTGGCATGTCGAGGCCGCGCTTGCGCATGAGATTGATGAGCGAAGCGGCCTTTCCCTCGATGCCCTTCTTGCCCCAGTCGACGACCATGCAGCCGATCGCGGCGTCGGTCTGCACCGCGATCTCGGCGTCCTCGACGCGCCGCGCCTTGATGACCTGGAATCCCATCCGCTCGATCGCGGTTACGATCTGGTTGACCCTGAGGCCCTCGAGATCGTCGGCGTCGAACATCGGCGCCGAGAACAGAAAGGTCAGACGTTGGGAAAAGTTCATCGTGCTATGGCCCGTCCTCAGATGGGCGTCCTTCTTGACGCCCCATAGCCCGTCGTCAGACGGGCGTCCTTTCGGACGCCCTATGGGTCCCCGGCGCTTCGGTCGCGGCTGCTTAAGACAGCATCCACCGACAGAATCAAGTCCGGCCCAAGGCAAGATCGCGGCGTGGGCCCCGCGCTTCCGCGAAGCCAAGTTCGCTGGCTTCCGCCGCCCTTTCATTCCATTGTCATTGCAACCAACTACGCTTCCGCCGCGCATAATACCGCTTGGCGCGATCGAGTGGGTTGCCGCATGCGGGATGGCTTGCGACTATCGAGCCATGGAAGCGTCCGCCAACCCAAGTGAGCGCGGGCTTGCAAACCCTGGGCGAGAGACGCGGCGATCACTGATATAGGTATTTTCAATTCAAGGATTCGGACGTGAACGCCAAATCCGCCATCCGCAACAAGACTTGGGCCGAGCTCAATGTCGGCGACGTCGCAACCCTCGAGCGAACCTGCTCGGTGCAGGATCTGATTCTGTTCGCGCACGTCTCCGGCAACGTCAATCCGCTTACGCTGCCCCCGCCGGACAGTCACGCGCAAGACAAACGGCCAGTCGCCCCTTCGATGTGGGTGGGCTCGCTCATCTCGGCAGTGCTTGGCAACATCCTTCCCGGCGCGGGAACGCTTTACCGCGCCCAAGACCTGCGCTTCCCTCGGCGCGTTCATGTCGGCGACAGGCTCAAGGTCACCGTCGTCTGCCGCGAGAAGCGCGAAGAGCCGGTCGCCGTGCTCGACACCCGCATCGAGGATGAATACGGCCACACCGTCTGCGAGGGAACCGCGGAGGTCGACGCGCCGACCACTTCCCAACTGACCGAGGCGCGCGACCTGCCGACGCTGATCGTGGATAGCGTCGACCATTTCGCCCCGCTCATCGCGCTCGCTTCGCGATTGCCGCCGCTCAAGACCGCCGTCGTTTGCCCCGAGGACCGCAATTCGCTCGGCGGGGCTCTGCTCTCCGCGCAACATCGTCTCATCGAGCCGATCCTGATCGGCGATCCGGGCCGCATTCAGGCGGCGGCGAAGGAGCTCGGCGCCGATATTTCCGCGTATACGCTCGTCGCCGTTTCCGATCCCCACGCAGCGGCGGCGCACGCGGTCGCGATGGTCAACGAGGGCTTGGCGCACGCGGTGATGAAGGGGGCGATCCATTCCGATGCGCTCCTGGCGGAGGTGGTCAAGAAGGACCGGGGCTTAAGAACGCACGTCCGAATAAGCCATGTGTTCGCCATGGACGTGCCCACGCTCGATGAGCTTCTGTTCATTTCCGACGCCGCGATCAACATCGCGCCCGATCTCATGACCAAGGTCGACATCGTTCAGAACGCGGTCAACCTCGCTCACGCTTGCGGCATCGGACAACCAAAAGTCGGCGTCCTCTCGGCCGTGGAGACGATCAACCCGAACATTCCCTCCACCCTCGACGCGGCGGTGCTGTCGAAAATGGCCGAGCGCGGCCAGATCCGCGGAGCCGTGGTCGACGGGCCGCTCGCGATGGATAACGCGATGGATGTTGAGGCCGCGCGCACCAAGGGCATCGCCTCACTGGTCGCCGGCCACGCTAATGTGCTAATCGTTCCCAATCTGGAAGCCGGAAATATCCTTGTAAAGGAACTCTCCTTCGTCGCGCGGGCGGAAGCGGCGGGACTGGTGCTTGGGGCCAAAGCGCCAGTGATGCTGACGAGCCGAGCCGATAACGATCGGGCTCGGCTCGTCTCCTGCGCGCTGGCGCAGCTTTACGAATATTGGCGTCGAGAAGGCCGCGCGTTCGGCGATGAACCGACGGTCGCCAAGGCGGCGGAGTGACGCATTTTGGATTCGGTGATCCTGACTCTGAACGCGGGTTCGTCGTCGCTTAAATTCGCAGCGTTCCGCCTGGTCAATGGAGGCGAGCCGAACCTGCTTGCCTCCGGGCAGATCGAGGGCATCGGCGCGACGGCGAAAGGCGCGGTCGACGACAGCCTCAGGCGAGAACGGCAGAGCTCACGTTTCGATCCATCGCTCGCCCGCGTCGATCATGACGCGGCGATGCGCGCCATTCTCGACTGGCTTAGGAAGGCGGGCTACGATTCTTCGGTCGCGGCGGTCGGTCATCGCATCGTTCACGGCGGGCCCGATTTCGCCGAGCCGGTCCTGATCGACAAGTCGCGACGATCTCAAAGTTAAGGGCGCTCATCCCGCTCGCGCCGCTGCACCAGCCGCATAATGTCGCCGGCGATCGAAGCGGCGATGAAGGCCTTCCCGTCGACGCCGCAGGTCGCCTGCTTCGACACCGCTTTCCATCGCAGCCACCCCTTCATCGACGACACATACGCTTTGCCGCGCTCCTATTACGATGAGGGCGTGCGTCGTTACGGCTTTCACGGCCTCTCATACGAATTCATCACCCGAAAGCTGCGCACGATAGCGCCACAGATCGCGCGCGAAGACGTCATCATCGCCCATCTCGGCAACGGCGCCTCGATGTGCGCGGTCCATGACGGGCGCGCCATCGCCTCGACCATGGGGTTCACCGCGCTCGACGGGCTCGCGATGGGCACCCGCTGCGGGCAGATCGATCCGGGCGTGGTGCTCTATCTTATGGCCGAAAAGAAGATGAGCGCGGACGAGATATCCGACCTCTTATGGAAGAACTCTGGCCTCAAAGGCATGTCGGGCATTTCCCAGGACATGCGCGAGCTCGAGGCGTCCGACAGCCTGGCGGCGCGGGACGCCATCGCCTATTTCGTCTCCCGCGTCCGGCGCGAACTCGCGGGACTCGCGGCGACTGTCAACGGCGCGGAAGCCATCGTCTTCACCGCCGGCATCGGCGAACATTCGTGGAAAGTGCGCGAGGCGGTCCTCAAGGGCATGGAATGGATGGCAATCCATCTCGACGCCGAAGCGAACCGCGCCAACGCCCAGATCATCAGCGCGAAGAATTCGCCAACGATCGTCTTCGTCATCCCGACCAACGAAGAGCTCATGATCGCCGAGCATACTGTGCGAACGGCGCACGTGGGGAAACCCTGACGGTAACATTCGAAGCGACCGTAGCGTCGCTGCTGGCTCTCGCCCTTTTAGAGTAAAATGGACTTGCGTCGAACCGCGATCGTCATTGCGAGCCATAGGGCGTCGAAAGACGCCCTATGGCTCGCAATGAGACGATTCTATCTAACTGCAACTTCCTCTAGAAGCCCACCGCGGCGCGGGCCGCGCGCCATCGCGCCTGCAGCGCGGCGATGTCCGCATCGTCCAGCGGCGCCAGGCGCTCGAACACCACCGCGTTCACGCCATTCTCCAGGTGGAAGACTTCGCCGGTGCGGCGGAACTTAGCGCCGATCCCTTGCCCCCTCAGCATTTCGCGCGACGGCACGATGACCGTCTGCTGGTAGTCGGGATCGAGGTGGGTCTGGATCGGATCGCCGACGATGATGATGGCGCAATTTTTGAGATCCGCCGATGGCGGTCCCTCGACCGTATCGACATCCGGCATTGTGACGCCGAGGTCGCGCCTGGTCGGACCTCCCTCTGGGCGAAGCTGCCACAATTCGCCGATGAGCTGACCGCTGAATGTGTAGCTCGAGCCGAGTCCGCAAACCTTGGCGTCCGGCCGCGCCCGCTGATCGACCCAATCCTTGAGGCGCCGAAGTTCGTCGAGATCGGCGCGCGGCGCGCGCGGGAGTCCGGCAGTTGGCGTGAGGCCGAGCGGGTTGAGCGTCCTGGCAAGCGGCGAAAGCGTGACCAAGCCGAGCGCGGCCATGGCCAGAAGCGCGAGGCGCGGCGCGTTTGCAACGAGCAGCATCAGCGAAGCCGCGATGGGTACGACAAGCGCCGGCGCGATCAGATCGAGATGATGGATGTAGGTCGTCTGGATGCGCAGGAACAACGCGGCGGCGATGGCCGAAGCGCCGAGGGTCAGACGCATGAGGCGTTTGTCGCGGGAGCGCGCCCAAAGGAAAGCCGCGCCGGCCAGCGCAGCGATCGCGGGGAGAAGTCCAACCCAGTCGCCTAGCTCACGCAGGAACACGTCGGGAGGCTTGCGATAGCCTGCGTAAGCGCGGGCGTAGTCATGGGCGCCGAAGTTCGGCGCCCAATCGACCAGCACCGGGCTCAAGAGCGCGAGAACCGTGAGCGCGCCGAGCGCAGCCGCCGCGACGGCGTCGCGCCAGCGAAAGCGCGCGCCACGTCTCCGCGCAATCAATCCGACTTCGAGCGCCAGCACGAGGACGATCCCCCCGCGGTGAACGCATACCAGCGCCGGAAGGCGAACATCGCGTAGAGGGTCAGCGCGAGCGCAATGACAACGCGGCGCGTCATGGGCTCAACGCGTGCGCGGCCTTGTCGCAAGGCGAGCAGACGGGCGAGGCGTTCGGCCAGCTTGAGCGCGCAGACCGCCAGTACAAGACCGCCGACATCGGGCATGCCGCGCGCGGCGACCGCGAACGCCGCAGGGTAAGCGACAAATACGGCGGCGACGCCGAGCGTGAGAACCGCTGCCGGCTGCAGGTCGCGACGAAGCCCAGCTCGCCTCGCGCAATCGCGCGCCAGCATCGCCAACGCCAGGACGGCCGGCGCGGCATAGAGGGCGAGGATCGCGAAAGTATAGATCGCGCGCGACGTCGGCTCCGTCAGCGCCAGCAGGAAGCCTGGAACCAATCCCGGGGCCCAGGAATAGTCTTGCGTGATCGATTGGACCGAGGCGCTGAGCAGCAGCGGCCAATTTCCCGCGTCGATCAACCGTGCGACCATCATCGCAATGCCGCGGTAGGTCATGAAGTCAGCGATCATCAGGTCGCGCGAAGTGAGCAGGAGATAGGCGGCGTGGGCGATGAGGCACGCGAGCGTAACGACGAACAGCGCCGCTAAAGGCAGGGATACGCTCGGCCTCGTCCGCGCCGTGCGGATGAGCCACACGCCGAGTCCGACGCCGAACGCAGCGGAAGCGAAACTTGCGAGATTGAGCCTCGCGTCCGGACTGAGGAGAGCGCAGAGACCGACAATCGCCGCGCCGGCGACGACGGCGCTCGTGAACTTGGACCGCGCCGCATCATCCAGCGTAAAGACCAGCGCGAGGGCGGCGAGACCGGAGATACCGGCAAAACCTAGGGGAATGATCGCCGGCGCACCGGGCGCGGCGCGATAAAGGAGAAGGGCGATCGACGCCATAAGCGTCAGGCCCGCGAGCGCCGAGAAGCTTCGCTTGGCGGACCGAGGCGGCAGGGAGAAGGAGCGCGGGACGACAACGGTCACGCGTTTTATTCTACGCCGCCACGGTTAAGGCTTTTTCAGCTCTCGCGGAGCTTGCACCGGGCTTGGCTGCAGCGGCCGTAGGAGCGGCCCAGTCTTCGGCTCATAGCTCGAGTTTCTATCGTCCCGCCAGCCGGTCGGCGAACAGCGCGACCGTCTTTGCGTAAATCTCCGCCGAGTTCCATTGCAGAATGGCGGCGAAGTTGGGCTCGCCTTCGTTCCAACCCGCGCCCGGCTGCCAGCCATGGCCTTTGAGGAAAGCCGCGGTGGAGGCGAGCGCGTCGGCGGAATTGTGGATGAGGTCCGGCGTGCCCGAACCGTCGGGGGTGGTCGCGTACATGAGATAGGCGGATGGCATGAGCTGGGTCTGGCCAATCTCCCCCGCCCAGGCGCCGCGCAGCGCATGCGGCTGCGAGACGATGCCGCGATCCACGAGCATGAGCGCGTCGACAAGCTCGGCGCGGTATCGCTCAGCGCGACGGCAGTCCCAGGCGAGGGTAGCGAGGGCGCTGTAGGTGGGAAACGAGCCGTTATCGCCACCGAAGCTGGTCTCCTGGCCCCAGATCGCCACCAGCACGGGGCCGGGCACGCCAAATCGCTGCTCGATCGTGGCCAGCGGCGCGGCGTAGCGCTTGAGCTCCGCCCTGCCCCGGGAGACCATTCCCGGCGTGACATGGCTCGCGGCGAACCCGGCGAAGTTATGCCCGAACATCGCGACGCCGCCGTCGTGCCGCTTGACTGCGGGATCGTAGGAGACGCCGTCGAGCGCCGCATCGACAGCCCTCGCCGACACGCCGTTGCCCATCGCCACTTGCTTGAAGGAGGCTAGCCACGCGCCAAAACCCTCGGCGCTTCTGCCGCAATCCTCCGCATGAGCGGGCGCGCACGCGAGGAAGGCCGCTATCGCGACGAAAACCAATGCTCTCAACTTTCCCCCCGATCACGCGCCATCAAAACCAAACGCGACCCACCGCGAATATGCGTAGCGGAGCGGCGCCTCTCACATTCCGGGAACCTGCATGACTTCGATCACTTCGACCCAGGTCCCAGGCATCTGGAGGTGCGGATGATCCTTGCCGATCAGCTTCGTCGCGCCTTCGGCCGTGTCCGCTTGCACGATCGAATACCCGCAGACGTCGTTTTTCGTATCGGAAGCGCCCTTTGTGTCGACTTTCTTTGTCTTCCCGAGAGGCGCGCCGCCGTCAACCATTGACGCCTTATGGTCAGCCATCCATTTCATCCAAGCGTCCATCCCCTTCTCCCGCTGCTCGGGGGTGGAGTTTTTCATCATCGCCTCCATGTCGGACCCCTTGGCCATGTACAGGACCAGGAACTTTTTCATTACCTCATCCTCCCTGTCGCGAAAAAATAGCGAGAAGCGTTTGAAACGCCGCGCCTTCTACGCGCTTTCCTGCGGTCCGACAACGATGCCAGACGCGCTTTCAAATTGCGGGCTGATTCAGGCCTGAGGCGGCTCCGGCCAGGGCCTCGCCTCGAACGCGCGGATCGCCTCGAAGGCGCGAGCGACCGCCAGCACGCCAAGGTCGTCGAACCGACGGCCGATGATCTGCAGTCCGATCGGCAAGCCTTCGTCATCGTAGCCGCAATTGACCGACGCCGCCGGCTGCTCGGACATATTGAAGGCGACGGTGAAACCGACTTGCGGGAACGGCTTGAGCGGATCGCGGCTCGGCGAGGCCCATTCGGCGGGGAAAGCCGTCATCGGCGCCGTCGGCGACAGCACGTAGTCGAACGGAGCGGTGGCCGCGACTGCCCTCTTGCGCATCTCCGGTATCTGATCGAAGCCGCGAAACACCTCGACGCCAGAAAACCCCTCCGCCGAATTCGGCCCAGTCGCGGATGAACGGCAGCACGAGCGCGTGCCGGTCGGGCGTGAGCGCGCGAATGTCGTTGAGCGCGCGCGCTCGCCAGAATTTGTCGAGCCCGTCGAGCATGTCCTGGGTGAGGAACGGCTCGAGCGGCTCCACATGCGCGCCCGCAGCTTCGAGATCCTTCGCTGCGCGCTCAACGGCGGCTGTGACCTCAGGTGTCGGCTGCTCGCCGCAACCCGCTTCCAGCAAAAGGCCGACGCGCAGACCCTTGAGCGGCGCGGGCTCGACGATCCAGTCGAGCTTCTCGTATTTGAGGCTCGTATAGTCGCGGGCGTCGGGCAGCGACAGCGTCGCCATCATTAGGGCGGCGTCGTCGACGTCGCGCGTCATCGGGCCAGCGACCCGGCCGACATAGGGCGGATCGATCGGGATGCGTCCCGCGCTCGGTTTGAGGCCGAAAATTCCGCACCAGCCTGCGGGCAAGCGCACGGACCCGCCGATGTCGGTGCCGAGGTGCAGCGGGCCATAAAGCGCCGCCGCCGCAGCGCCTGCGCCCGACGACGACCCGCCCGGATTGCGGTCGAGCTTCCACGGGTTGCGCGCGAGCGGGTGGAAGCTCGAGAGGCCCGATGACAGCATGCCGTAGTCCGGCATCGTCGTCTTGGTGAACATGATGGCGCCCGCTTCGCGCAGGCGCGCGGCCGGCGGCGCGTCCTCCTTCTGCGGCGTCAAGTCTCCCGCCGCCGTGCCGACCGGCTTCGGGTCGCCGCGCGTCGCGATATTGTCCTTGATCGTCACCGGCAAGCCGTCCAACGGACCGATCGGCTCGCCCTTCGCCCAGCGCGCTTCAGAGGCGCGCGCCTCGCTCAACGCCCGCTCGGGCGCATAAAGAAAGGTCGCATGAATATGGGGTTCGTATGCCTCGACCCGCTCGATCACCGACCTCATGGCTTCGACCGGCGATAATTCGCGCCTCTGATAGAGGCGCAAAAGTTCCACCGCCGACATGCGAAACGGCTGCGTGCTCGCTTTTTTCGCGGTCCTGGCGTGCTGAGTCATTGCCACGCCATCGCCGAGAGATCGTTGACGAAGATCGGCGCGTTCTTCCACAAGCCCTTGAGCTTCGCGTCGGCGACCGTCACGTTCGGCAACTGGAAGAGGAAGGCGTTGACGCTGTCTTCTGCGATCTTCTTCTGCGCCTCGCCCAGCGCGGCCTTGTAAGCTTCCAGATTGGGCGCCGACGTCACCTTGGCGTAAATCGCCTGGAACGCCGGGCTATCGTACTGGAAGTAATAGTTCGGATTGGCGTAAATGCCGATGTCAAGCGGCTCGACATGGCTGATGATGGTCAGATCGTAGTTCTTGTCCTTATAGACGCCGCTCAGCCATTGCGCCCACTCGACGTCCTGGATCTTCGCGTTGATCCCAACATCAGCGAGCTCAGCGGCGATGATCTCGCCTCCCTGACGCGCATAAGGAGGCGGCGGCAGGGTGAGACTGAGCTCGAGCGGCGTCGTGACGCCAGCCTCCTTCAATAACGCCTTCGCCTTCTCGGGATCGTGCGGATAGAGCCCGGTCAGGTCGACATAACCGGGGTCGTTGGGCGTGAGATGGCTGCCGATCGGCGTGCCTAAACCGTCCATCGCGCCGTCGATAATCGCCTTGCGGTCCAGCGCATAAGCGATCGCCCGGCGCACGCGCACATCGTCGAGCGGCTTCTTCTTGTTGTCCATGGCGAGGATGGTCTTGCCTTCGGTGCCGCCAACCAGCACCTGGAACCGCGGATCGCTCTTGAACTGGCCGAGCGCCTGCACATTGGCGAAGCGCGGGAACGCGTCGACGTCGCCGGCGAGCATCGCCGCGACCGCCGCCGAGGGATCGGAGATGAAACGGAAGGTCGCGTGGGCGATCTGGATATGCGCCGCGTCGCGATAGCCGTCCCACTTGTCGAGCGTGATCGTCGAGCCCTTCTCCCAGGAGGAGAGCTTGTAAGGTCCGGTACCGACAGGGTTGGTGGCTTCGCCCGTCGCGCTCTTCTCGTCGAGGATGACCGCGGTGTCCAGGCCCAAATGATAGAGCGCCTCGAAGCTCGGTTGCTTGAACTTGAGCACCACCGTCTTCGGATCGGGCGTCTCGATCGATTTAATCGAGGCGAAGAAGGGCTTGTCCTTGTTGGTCGATTCCGCGCCTGCAAAGCGCTCAAAGGAATACTTGACGTCCTTCGAGGAGAATGGCTCGTCGTCTTGAAACTTGATGTTCGGCTTGAGCGTGAAGGTCAGCGTCTTGAGATCTGGCGAGAACTCCCATTTCTCGGCCAGAAGCGGCGTGACCGAGAAGTCCTCATTGATTTTGGTCAGGCCCTCGAAGATGTTCAAGTGCGTGACTTCCCCAATCGCCGCCGCCGGCGCGCTGGTCGGATCGAGCCCCGGCGGCTCGAGCACCATGCCGATCGTCACGCTGTCCTTGGCGAGGGCAAGACCCGTTGACGCCATGAAGGCGAAGCCAAGCGTGAACAGAAAGCGATGGACGCGGCGCATGGAACGCTCCGAGGCTTGCGAGAAGGGCCCGAGCATAGCACCGCAAAGCGCGAGACCGTCAAGCAAAAGTCCCTTCTCCCCGGCCGGGAGAAGGGACCTGAACGCAACTCTCGAAAAATCTGATTCGGTTAGCGCGCTTCGGGGCCGCCGCCGGCCGGGCGGGCCCGGCGTTCGGCCATGAACCGTTCGAACTCTTCGCGGTCCTTGGCGCGGCGGATCGCATCGACATATTCGGCGAACTCGCGCTGCGCCTCGTCGAGCTTGCGGCGCTCCTCATCGAGCCGGGCCAGTTCCGCCGTCCGCCACTCATCGAAAGCAGCGTTGCCGGTCGACGCGGCATAGAAGCGGCCCGCGCCTTTCATCGCGCCACAACCCCACGAAGAACCCCAGGAAGAATTGGACGACATCATCGTGCGCGTATCCTGCCATTTGTTGGTCGCCAGCGTCTGCAGATCGGGGCCGCCGTTCCGGCTCTGCCAGAATTTGTAGCCAAGGACCGCAAGCCCGATCGGCCAAAAGACGATGAAGCCGAGAACCATCGCGATGATTTCAAACGCGGTCCAGCGCGAACCGCCGCGCCGCCAACGGGCATTCGTCCAATCGCTCGGGCCAAATTGTCTCGCGCCATAGGAACCACCCATCGCATTCTCCGCAGTGCTCATGACGAGCCTCCATTTCCACACGTGGGCCCAGCCCCGCGAGGGCGACCGCTCACGCACGCCATGAGATTGGAATCCGCCAAGCGGCCTACAAGAGGTATCGGATGTAAAAAAGCATTACATTAAAGTCAATGTCCCTGACCTAATCGAGCGGATACCAGCATGCGACCTTGCGGCTCCCGTCGCCCTTCGCCTCGAGTTCTGGCGCCTCCATAACGCAGCGCGGACGGGCGAATGCGCAGCGCGCGACGTAGGGACAACCCTCGGCCGTTTCGGGGACAGCGTTTGGAGCGTGATGCTGTCGGACCGAATCAAGCTCGTCATTCCATCCGACCGCATCTCGCTCTGCCGGCGGAAGCCGCGCGCGCGCCGGCCGGTCGAGGCGCGGGGTGGCGTCGACCAATTCGCGCGTATAGGGATGCGCGGGATTTGCGAACAAGGCGTCGGTTTCGCCGATTTCGACGATGCGACCGCGATACATGACCGCGGTCCTCGCACAGATATGGGCGACGACGGCGAGATCATGGCTGATCAAGAGAAAGGTCACGCCCGCTTCGCGCTCGAGATCGCTCATCAGGTTCAGAGTCTGCGCCTGCACTGAGACGTCGAGCGCGGACACGGGCTCGTCGGCGACGACCAGCCTCGGCCGGGTGATGAGCGCGCGGGCGATGGCGATGCGCTGGCGCTGGCCGCCGGAAAACTCATGCGGATACTTCGACGCGTCGGCTGCGCTTAAGGCCGACGGCCTCGAGCGACGCTCGCACGCGAGCCCGGCGCTCTGCCTGGCTCACATGGCCAATCGCCGCGAGCGGCTCGGCGACGATTTTCTCCACCCGCTGGCGCGGATCGAGCGATCCGTATGGGTCCTGGAAGACCATTTGCATATGCGCCCGCATGGCGTCGCAATTCCCGTCGTCGGCAGATCGAACAGCGAGCGTCCCTCCAGGCGCACCACGCCCGAGTCGGGCTCATCGAGCGCAAGCGCAATGCGCGCGAGCGTCGACTTGCCTGAGCCCGAATTCGCCGACGATGCCGAACGAGCGCCCCTGCTCTATCGAGAAGCTCACCCCCGCCAGCGCCGGGCGGGCGTTCTTCCGCGCAAACGGGCCGGCGCCTGGCGACCGGTAGGTCTTGACGAGCGACGAGACCTCGAGCAGCGGCGCGTCGCTCATGGCCGAATCCCATTTCGTGGGCGCGATGACAGCGCGAAACATGGGCCCCCTCGAAGGCGACCTCCGGCGGCGTCACATCACGGCAGATGGGAAGGGTGAGCGCGCACCGGCCGGCGAAGGGGCAGCCGACGTTATGTTCGTGCTGAGCCGGCGGCGCGCCGGGGATGGTCTTAAGCCTTGCGCCGCGCGGCGCGCCGGGCCGCGGGCGCGCCTCGAGCAGCGCTAGCGTATAGGGGTTCCTCGGCTGACGCAGCACCGTTTCGACAGGACCGCTCTCCATGATCATTCCAGCGTACATGACAATGACGCGATCGCAATGTCCGGCGATCACCGCGAGATCATGACTCACGAGCAGAATCGCCATTTTCGATTCCGACCTGAGCGCCGTCGATGAGGGCGAGAATGCGCGCCTGCACCGTCACGTCGAGCGCCGTGGTCGGCTCGTCAGCAATGACCAGGCGCGGCGCACAGCCAATCGCCATGGCGATCATCGCGCGCTGGCGTTCGCCGCCGGAGAGCTGGAACGGATAGGACCGAGCGGCGCGCTCCGGCTCGGCAAGCCGCACACGGTCGAGCAACTGGACGGCGCGGGCTTGCGCCTCACGCTTGCTCAAGGCACGATGCAGCATGAGCGGCTCGGCGACTTGCGCGCCAACGCGGCGCAGCGGATTGAGGGCCGTCATCGGCTCCTGGAAGATCATGGCGATGCGATCGCCGCGCAATTGCAGCATTTCCTCTTCGGAGAGGCCGATGAGCTCCCTGCCCTCGAAGCGGATCGAACCGGAGACCCGCGCTCCTTCCGGCGTCAGAGCCATGAGCGCAAGCGCGGTCATCGTCTTGCCGGAGCCGGATTCGCCGACCACTCCGAGACTCTCACCCCGAGAAAGAGAAAACGACGTCCGCTCGATGACACGCTGAAAACCTCCGCCCGTCGCGACATCGACAGCGAGCTCCGGAGACCTCGAGCAGCATCTCAGCCTCGGGCCTTCAGTTTTGGATCGAGCGCGTCGCGCAACCCGTCGCCAAGCAGATTGAGGCCCAAAACGCTGAGCGCGATCGCGAATCCCCGGATAGAGCGCAAGCCTTGGCGCGTTGTAGAGGACGTTCTGGGCATCGGCTAGCATCTTGCCCCACGACGTCTGCGGCGGTTGCGCGCCGAGGCCAAGGTAGGAAAGCGCCGCCTCGGCCAGAATGGCGATCGCGAATTGTATCGTCGCCTGAACGATCAGCGCAGGCGCGATATTGGGCAGCACGTGATCGACGGCGATCGCGATCGGCCCGCGGCCCGCGGCGCGGGCGGCAAGCGCATATTCTCGGGAGAGAACGCCATTGGCGGTCGCGCGCGTGAGTTTGGCGATGATCGGCACGTTGTAGACGCCGATGGCGATGATGGCGTTGACGACGCCTGGGCCGAAGGTCGACGTCAGCATGATCGCGAGGAGCAGCGCCGGAAAGGCGAAGACGAAGTCGCTGAGCTTCATGAGTCCCGTCTTCGACCAGGCCTTTGGAGAAGGCCGCGATGAGGCCGAGCACGATTCCGAACGCGAGCCCGATGCCTACCGCGATCACGCCGACGAGAATCGAGACGCGCGAGCCCACAAGGATCTGCGAGGCGACGTCGCGTCCGAGATTGTCGGTCCCGAACCAATGCGCCGCGGACGGGGGCGCAAGCTTGTGGGGGATGTCGATCGCGGTCGGCGCATAGGGCGTCCAGACGAGCGACAAAGCAGCGGCGGCGATCAGCGTCGCGACAAGCGCGGCGCCGAGCCACAGGCTCAAGCCCCCGCGCGGACGAAACCGGGCGGATAAGGTCACACCGCGGAGGCCCTCAGCCTCGGATCGATCGCGGCGCAGGCGATGTCGACGACGAAGTTCACCCCGATCACGATTACCGCGAGCAGCATCACGCCATTCTCGACCACCAACGTGTCGCGATTGGAGATCGACTGCAGCATGAGGCGACCGAGGCCGGGCAGGACGAACACGTTCTCGACCACGATCGCGCTTGCGATGAGATTGGCGAATTGCAGCCCCATGATGGTGAGGATGGGGTTAAGGGCGTTCGGCAAGGCATGGCGCCAGAGCGCCGCGCGGCGCGACACGCCCTTGGCGCGTGCGGTGCGCATGAAGTCCTCGTTCAAGGCCTCGATGACGGCCGATCTTGTGACGCGGGTGACGATCGCCGCCTGCACGACGCCAAGCGCGATCGCCGGTAGGATCAGGGCGCCGAGCGCCCGCGCCGGGTTTTGCCAACCTGGAAATCCGCCGGCTGGGACGAGCCTCAGCGTCACCGCGAAGAGGAGGACGAGCAGGATCGCGAGCCAGAAGTTCGGCACCGCAATGCCGATTTGGCTTGCCGCCATGACCATCGCATCGCCTGCCCGGCCTCGGCGATCGGCGGCGTAAACGCCCGCGCCAAGCCCGATCGACAGCGGCGAGCGCCATCGCCATCAGCGCGAGCGGCGCGCTGACCGCGAGGCTCGAGGCGATCAGTGGAGCGATCGGCGAGCCGTAAGCGTAAGAGACGCCAAGATCGCCGCGCAGAGCGCCGCCGATCCAGCGCGCATAGCGGATCGGCGCGGGCAGATCGAGGCCGAGCTTGTGCGAAAGCGCCGCGACCGCCTCGGGCGTCGCCGTCGGTCCCAGCATGGTTTCGCGGCGTCGCCCGGCAGGATCTGCATGACCGCGAAGACGACCAGCGAGGCGACGAGGAGCGTCGCAACGAAGAGGAGGATTCGTTGTCCGACGTAGAGCAGCATCGCGCTTCAAGGCTGACGCGGGCGCGCGCATTGCGAGCAGCGGCGTCGAAGGAACGTGCGCGCCCTACGTTCCTATCGCCACGCGCTCCTGGAAAGCCGGGCGCGGCTCTCATGAGGTTTTCCCGGCCAGCTGCGCGGAGAGACGCAGAGAGATGTCCTGCGACAGCGAGCGCGCCAGGCGAATCTCGGCGTCTCGCGCGGCGCGCAGATCGTTGTAACGCTGCTGAGAACGATCGTAGGACGCATTCGCGTCGGCGACGCCAGTGAGCACCTGCGCGCCTCCATCGACTTTAGTGAGCGTGAAATGGGCTTGGGCGGTCATGGTCGCCGAAGTCGCGACGTTTGTAAGCGAGCTGACCGTAGGCGTCGACGCGGCAGTCGTCACGGTCACGGTGAGCCGATACTTTGGCGGGGGAGTCTGGCCGGTCCCGTTGAGCTCGGTCGTCAGATTGTCGGCCAGATAATGGCCGAGGCGATCCTTGATCGGCGCGACTTCGATCGCGCGAAGATCCTCGACCAGGCCTGGATGCGCGGCCTCGCTGTAGAGCGGCTGGAAGCAACCCGAAAGCCCGCACGCGAGCGTGAGAACCGCGAGGACGCTAAGACACTTAGACCACGGACCCCTAGACCACGACATTGACGATCCTGTGCGGCACGATGATCACCTTGCGGGGGCGCTTATTATCCATCGCCCGCACGACGCCGTCGAGGGCAAGCGCCTCGCGCTCGACCCGATCCTGCGCGGCGTCCCGCTCGATCGAAAGTTCACCCCGCTTCTTGCCGTTGACCTGCACGACATAGGTGACATCGGCCGAAGCGATCAGACTGCGGTCGGCGACCGGCCACGGGCTTTGGGCGACAAAGGTCTTGTGGCCGAGCGCCTCCCAGCATTCTTCCGCCAGATGCGGCATCATCGGCGCGAAGCAATGGACAAGAATGTCGCCGGCCTCGGCGAAAGCGGCGCGCAGATCGTCGGCGACCGGCGCGTCGCTTATCGCGCCCACGGCCGTGCTCAGTTCATTGGCCAGTTCGTATATGGCGGCGATGCAGACATTGAACCGCAGCCGCTCGATCTCGTCCTCAATTCTGGCCAGCGCGGCGTGAGCGATCCGGCGGATGCGCTTGGCCTTATCGCCATAACGCGCAGGCGTCGCCGGACGCTCGCTCCCCACGACGCGCTCGATGTCGCAAATCAAGCGCCAGAGGCGTTGGGTCTGCTTGAACGCGCCCTGGACGCCCGCCTCGGTCCAGATGACGTCGCGCTCGGGCGGCGAATCCGACAGCATGAACCATCGCGCCGTGTCCGCGCCATAGGTCGAGATGATCTCGTCCGGATCGATGGTGTTGCGCTTGGACTTCGACATCTTCTCGTTCGGGCCGATCTCGACCGGCTCGTTGCGGTCCAAAAGAAAGGCGCGGCGACTGTTCCCGTCCGCTTCGACGCGCACTTCCGAGGGCGAAAGCCACTCGCCGTCCGTGCCGCGATAGGTCTCGTGCACCACCATCCCCTGGGTGAAGAGACCGGCGAAAGGCTCGTCGAGATCGAGATAGCCGCACTTGCGCATGGCGCGCGTGAAGAAACGCGAATAGAGAAGATGCAGAATCGCGTGCTCGATGCCGCCGATATACTGGTCGACCGCCAGCCAATGGTCGGCCATCTTGGGATCGTCCGGCGCCGAGGCATTGTGCGGATCGGTGAAGCGCACGAAATACCACGACGAATCGACAAAGGTGTCCATCGTGTCGGTTTCGCGCGTCGCCGCGCCGACCGCATTTCGGGCAGGCGACGTGTTTCCATGTCGGATGGCGGTCGAGCGGATTGCCGGGCTGATCGAAGCTCACATCATCTGGCAGCCTCACGGGCAGATCCGCGGCGGGGACCGGCACGATGCCGTCGGTCGGGCAATGGATGATGGGAATTGGGCAGCCCCAATAGCGCTGGCGCGACACCCCCCAGTCCCTGAGCTTGTAGTTGATCTGCCGCTTGGCCTGCGGCTTCCCGCCGATCGTGATTTGCTCGAGCCGGCGCGAAACCTCTTCCTTGGCTTGCTCGACCGTCATGCCGTCGAGAAAGCGCGAATTGATCATCACCCCATTGCCGTCATAGGCCTCCGCGTCGATGGTGAAGCTCGCAGGGTCGAATTCGGGCGGGCACACCACCGGGGTCACGCCCAGTCCATAGGCGCGGACAAAATCAAGGTCGCGCTGATCGTGCGCGGGGCAGCCGAAGATCGCGCCCGTGCCATATTCCATGAGCACGAAATTGGCGACATAGACCGGCAGCCGCCAGGCGGGGTCGAACGGGTGCAGCACTTTGAGGCCGGTGTCGTAGCCCTTCTTCTCCGCAGTCTCGATCGCGGCGACCGACGTGCCGATCTTGCGCGTCTCCTCGATGAACGCATGAAGCGCCGGGTCATGGTTAGCCGCCGCGGTGGCCAGCGGATGGTCCGGCGCGATCGCCATGAATTTCGCGCCAAACAACGTGTCAGGACGGGTCGTGTAGATGTCGAGCTCGCTTGTCTGCGGCTCGCCCTTCAGCGCGCCAAGCGTCGCCGGATCGACGACGAACCGGATCGAAAGGCCCTCCGAGCGCCCGATCCAGTTCTTCTGCATCAGGCGGACTTTTTCCGGCCACCGCTCGAGATGGTCGAGGCTTGCCAGCAGATCGTCGGAATAGTCGGTGATCTTGAGGAACCATTGGGTGAGCTCGCGCTGCTCGACCGGCGCGCCCGAGCGCCAGCCGCGCCCGTCGATCACCTGCTCGTTGGCGAGCACCGTCTGGTCGACCGGGTCCCAATTGACCTTCGATTGCTTGCGCGCGACCAGGCCTGCGGCAAGGAAATCGAGGAAAAGCTTCTGCTGGTGCTTGTAGTAGCTCGGATCGCAGGTCGCGATCTCGCGCGACCAGTCGAGCGACAGCCCCATCGATTGCAATTGCGCCCGCATGGCGGCGATATTGGCGTAGGTCCATTTCGCCGGACTGGTGTTGTTCTGCATGGCGGCGTTCTCCGCCGGCAGTCCGAACGCGTCCCAGCCCATCGGATGGAGGACATTGAACCCGCGGGCGCGGCGATAACGCGCCACCACATCGCCCATGGCGTAGTTGCGCACATGGCCCATGTGGATGCGCCCCGACGGATAGGGGAACATCTCGAGCACGTAATATTTCGGGCGCGGATCGTCGTTCTCGGTTTTGAAGATTTGCGCACCCGCCCAGGCCTTGCGCCATTTGGCCTCGGATTCGCGCACGTTGTATCGTTCGGGCCGCATTATCGGGGCGTACTCTAGGAAAACCGGTATTTAGTGCGTGCGGCGCACAAATCACGATTTCAAGGGAGGGTCAAATGCGGCTTGCCGCAATTTTCTATTGCCTTCCCCAAAGGATGTTGGCGGTTTTAACAGGTATTGGTTGCTGCCTATTATGGCGAGCCGGACGACAGGCGATTACCCGTCAAGCAGCAGGCGCCGCGCCTCATCGTAGACGGCTCGGTCGCCGGCGGCGATGATTCGGCCGCCGTTGGCGGCGTTCTCCCCGTCCCAGGTGGTCACCACGCCGCCCGCTCCCTCGATGATGGGCACGAGCGCGACGACATCGTGAGGCCTGAGATTGGTCTCGATCACGAGATCGACGAAGCCCGCCGCGAGCGCGCAATAGGCGTAACAGTCGCCGCCATAGCGCGCGAGCCGGACTTGCCTTTCGACCCGCATATAGGCCGCCCGGTCGGAATCGTCCCGAATCAGGCGCGGGCTCGTAGTCGCCAGCGTCGCTTGGCCAAGCGAAGCGCAGGGGCGCGTGCGCATGGCCCGCGTCGCCCATTCCGAGGGCGGCGCGTCGCCGCGCGATGGCGCGAGCGTGCGTACGCTCGCGCGCTTGCCGTCGCCATAGAACCGCTCGCGGGTGAACGGCTGCGCCATCATGCCATAGACCGGCCGGCCGCGGTACATGAGCCCGATCAACGTGCCCCAGGTCGGCAGCCCGGAAACGAAGCTTTTGGTCCCGTCGATCGGATCGAGCACCCAGACATATTCCGCCTCGGGCCGGTCGCGCCCATATTCCTCTCCGATCACCCCGTGGGCGGGAAAGGTCTGCGCGATCAGCCGCCGCATGGCGGCCTCGGCGCCCCGGTCGGCCTCGGTGACCGGATCGAACACGCCCCCCAGCGACTTGTCCTCGGCGCGAATCGCGCTGCGAAAAAATGGGAGAATCACCTCGCCCGACACCTGCGCGAGTCGCTCGACGAAGGCTGCAAAGTCGACCGCGGTCATCCAAAAGCCTCACAAGCGCGTGAAATGTCATGACTAATGCGCATATCTGCTATCCCAGCTCCCGATAGCTATCGACCGATTGATCTCATCTATATCGTTTTATGTTCTTGATAATAAATATTCATTTGCCTCCATGCCGCTAGAATCGCGTCCCGACCGAATTGCAACAGTGCCTCGAATTCAGTGGGCGAGCGCGCCAGAGGTGAAGAAAATGCTTGCAAGGGCGGCGAGGAGCACCGATATTGTTGCGGTGCGGCATGACCTGCCGCATATGCCCTCCTTGGGCGTTTCCTCCCTAGACTCAAGGCCGCCGTGGCAACATGGCGGCCTCCTTTTTTCACCTATTTCCACCCTCTGCGATTTGTGCGCTGCGCTGGTTCGCGCTGCGGTGCAGCATTCGCCCGGCATTTTCCGGCGTCGCCGTGCCCGCCTCCCCTTCATTCGGCCGCTAAGCGGCCTGCCTCCGGATTGCCGCTGAGGGCCAGCGCCAGCGCTTTCACCGCCGAGAACAGGTCTTCCTGGAGCGCGGGCCATCGTTCGGTTCGGACAATCCGGCGCTCGTCGAGGTAGAGAGCACGGGCGATCTCGATTTGAACCGCATGGACGCCGTCCGCCGGCGCGCCGAAATGCTCGGTGATATATCCGCCGGCGAATGGCTTGTTGCGGCGAACGCGATAACCCGCGCGCTTGAGGCTCGATTCCAGAATGTCCACGATATTGGGCGCCGCGCTTGCGCCATATCGGTCGCCCAGCACAATATCGAGTCCGCTAACGTCCGCAGCGTTCGAGGGCATCGAGTGGCAGTCCAGCAGGACCGCCACTCCGAACCAACCGCGCGCGCGCTCGATCAGGGCCTTCAGTTGCGCGTGATATGGCTGGTACAGCGTCTCGATCCGGCGGAGACCGTCAGCGACCGGGATCGGCTTCCTGTAGATGGGCTGGGCGTCGCCAACCACCCTGGGAATCGTGCCGAGACCGACCGCAACCCTGAGCGAGCGGGTGTTGGCGAACTCAGGCAGGCGGCCATCGAAAATCTGCGGGTCGAGTTCGTAGGGCTCCCGGTTCACGTCGAGGTAGGCGCGAGGGAACAGCGCCCGCAAGAGCGGCGCTCCGAGCCCCACGCAAGGCAAAAACAGTTCGTCAACGAAGGCGTCCTCCGAGCGACGCAGGGTCAGGGGATCCAGGCGGGAGGCGGCAAGGAAGCGTTGAGGATAGGTGGAACCGGAATGGGGCGAACTGAAAACGAGGGGAGACGCCAAATGCGCCGGCTCGATCGCCTCGAATGCAGGATCGAAGTCCTGGACTACAGTCCCTTCGACCCGTTCCATCACCCCTCCGACCAGCGCTTGCACCAAGGGCCCAGTTCAGTTCTACCATACCGTCTCAACCCGGCGGGAGGCGAGACTTGTCTGGGTGTTCAATAAATTTTTACTGGGGCGCCGCAAAGTAGCGAGCCTTGCCAGGGAAGAGTGATGCAGACGCCAGTTGAGATTTCCGCTAAAATCTTGCTTGCGGAGGACGATAACGACATGCGCCGCTTCCTCGTCAAGGCGCTGCAGAACGCCGGCTACGCCGTGACCTCTTTCGACAATGGGTTGTCCGCCTACAATCGGCTGCGCGAGGAACCGTTCGAGCTCCTCCTGACCGATATCGTCATGCCGGAGATGGACGGGATCGAGCTTGCTCGCCGGGCCACCGAACTCGACCCGGAAATCAAGGTCATGTTCATCACGGGCTTCGCCGCGGTAGCGCTTAACTCCGCCAACGCAGCGCCAAAAGACGCCCGCCTCCTCTCCAAGCCCTTCCATCTTCGGGACTTGGTTAACGAAGTGGAGCGGCTGCTCAAAGCGGCCTGACGGTTCGGTGGCCCGGACCCTTCGGGCGTTTTGGGGCGGAATGCGCAAAACGCCGCCTTCAACCGGAAACGTTGTGAAGGTCGACGAAAGCCCCGGCGGCCCGACCATCCACCTGTTTGCCGAGTTTAACTGCCGCCGCGAGCTCTCCGAAGGGGCGACCTTTCCGATCCGTGGGGTTCTTGGCATTCGGTCGCCGAGAACCCTAAATCGCCAGGGCGTCTGCGATTTAATATCGATACGGCACGCGGACTGAACAGGAGCCGTAGTTCGGGAAACAATAGAACGGATAGGCGGCGATCGAGCCCAGATCGGCGACGCCGCCAGCCACTCCGGTCGCGGCAGTGGCGACGGGGTTGCCGTTATAATAGCGACGCCCGTAAGCGTAGTGGCGATGGGCATAGTGTCGCACGGCGGGATGCTGAGCGGCGGTGGTTCCACTCGGTCCGGCTTCCGCCCAACCTGGCGTGGGCGCCGGCTCGTTGAGAGAAGGCTGAGCCGCGCTTGCTGTAGATGCAGGCCTTGCTGCAGGCGTCGGGGCCGGCGCGGTTGCGCTCGATGCGGGCGCGGGGTTCGGCGCCGGCGCAGTCGAATCAGCGCGCGCGGCGGAAAGAGTCGACACGGACATCAAAGCGGCCGCGCCGAGCGCGATCGCGGAGATTCGAGGAATGCTGTAGGTCATCACGACCTCCTGAGCTTGATCGGTTTGTAGGGCCGAGAAGGCCCTTCCTGCTCTAAGAAACACGCGCGCGGACCAAACAGTTCCCCCGCGCTGGTAACAACCTGAGCATGGCGCCGCTTACTGCGAGTCGTTTCGACCAAGAGGGGTTGGCCAAAAAAATCGGGCGGCCCGAAGACCGCCCGAAACGAAAAAGTCACCCAAGCCGAGGCTTAGCGGAAGTGCGCGCCGCCGCCGCCGAAATGGCCGCCGCCGAAGTGACCGCCGCCGAGGCCGCCCATGTGGCCGAAGTTGCCGCCGGCGAAGTGCGCGCCGTACCCGCCTCGACCATAGCCATAGCGGCCGCCATAACCGCCATAGCCACCATATCCCGCGCCATAGCCGTAACCGGGATACCCGTAGCCGAAGCCACCGTAATACGGCCCGTAGCCGTAGCCGTAGTCGTCACAGGATCCATAGCCATAGCCGTAGCCGCCGCAGTCATAGACGCCGGCCAAGCCCGCTCCAAGGATGCCGCCAATCACCCCGACAGCGGCCGCGGCGCCAGGGTTGTAGCCATTGCCGTAAGCGTAGCGATGCCCGCGAACGTAGTGATGGGCATAATGGTGGACCGTGTGGCGTCCGTGGGCGTAGGTGACGCGCCCGTGAATAGCGTTCACGGGGTGATGAACGACAGTCGCCGCACTCACCGCAGCGAGCGGCGAAGACAACAAAAAAGCTGCCGCGCCAAGCGCGAGAGCTGAAACTCGACCAGCACCAACAGTCATGGCGAAATTCCCTTCAGGCTGGCGACGCAGCAGCGCCGCAGAAACGTCTTCGTTTTATTTTACATAGGTCGGCGTTACTGACAGACAAGATCCAAGCCAATCACAATCTCGCGCGTTCCTCATTTCTGAAGTCTTCAACGTCGCAAATGGCCAAAGGATCCGATTAAATTAAAGTTTAGGGTGAAGGGATTTCCACCCTAATACTTGAGGCGTGCGCTGTCTTAGCGCTGAGGTAACCTGCACCGTCTCGCAGAGCTCTGACGAGCGGCGCTCATCCGCACGAATCCACCTGGCTGATCGCCCTGTCTGACTAACGCGCGAGGTCGCCGTTCCAACGCCCAGTTTGGTCGCCAAAACCTGCACTCTGGGCCCTTGACGTCGGCGTGCATGACCCCTAACTGAGCGCCGTTAGCACTCACCAAGATTGAGTGCCAAACTGTCCGTCCGCGCGCCCAACCCGGGCGATTTCGAAAGAGGAAACATTCATGAAATTCCGTCCCCTGCATGACCGCGTCGTCGTCCGTCGCATCGAAGGCGAGGAAAAGACGAAGGGCGGCATCATCATCCCGGACACCGCCAAGGAGAAGCCGCAAGAGGGCGAGATCATCGCCGCGGGCCCGGGCGCCCGTGATGAAAGCGGCAAGCTCGTCCCCTTGGACGTGAAGGCCGGCGACCGAGTGCTGTTCGGCAAGTGGAGCGGCACCGAGGTTAAAATCGATGGCGAGGAGCTCCTCATCATGAAGGAGTCCGACATCATGGGCGTGGTCGAGGGCGCCTCCTCCACGTCCAAGAAAGCCGCCTAATCTCAATCTGATCAACTTTTTGCCGAGGAACTGAAGCAATGGCTGCTAAAGACGTACGTTTTTCCGCCGACGCGCGCGACAAGATGCTCCGCGGCGTCGATATTCTCGCCAACGCGGTCAGAGTGACGCTAGGCCCCAAGGGGCGCAACGTCATTATTGACAAATCGTTTGGCGCGCCCCGCATCACCAAGGACGGCGTCACCGTCGCCAAGGAGATCGAGCTCGACGACAAGTTCGAGAACATGGGCGCCCAGATGGTCCGCGAGGTCGCTTCGAAGACCAACGACACCGCGGGTGACGGCACCACCACCGCGACCGTTCTGGCCGCGGCGATTGTGCGTGAAGGCGCGAAATTGGTCGCGGCCGGCATGAACCCGATGGACCTCAAGCGCGGCGTCGATCAGGCCGTCGCCGAGGCGGTCAAGGACATCGCCAAGCGCTCCAAGAAGATCAAGGAATCAGCCGAAGTCGCGCAGGTCGGCTCGATCGCCGCCAACGGCGACAAGTCGATCGGCAAGATGATCGCCGATGCGATGCAGAAGGTCGGCAACGAGGGCGTCATCACGGTCGAGGAGGCCAAGAGCCTCGAGACCGAACTCGACGTCGTCGAGGGCATGCAGTTCGACCGCGGCTATCTCTCGCCTTATTTCATCACCAACGCCGAGAAGATGCTGGCCGAGCTCGAGGATCCCTACATCCTCATCCACGAGAAGAAGCTCTCTTCGCTGCAGCCGATGCTCCCCGTTCTTGAGGCGGTGGTGCAGACTGGCAAGCCGCTGCTCATCATCGCTGAGGACATCGAGGGCGAGGCGCTGGCGACCCTGGTCGTCAACAAGCTGCGCGGCGGCCTCAAGGTCGCAGCCGTCAAAGCGCCTGGCTTCGGCGATCGCCGTAAGGCGATGCTCGAGGACATCGCGATCCTCACCGGCGGCACGATGATCGCCGAGGACCTCGGCATCAAGCTCGAGAACGTCACGCTGCAGATGCTCGGCAGGGCGAAGCGGGTGCGAATCGAGAAGGAGAACACCACCATCATCAACGGCGCTGGCGCCAAGAAGGACATCGAGGGCCGCATCGCCCAGATCAAGGCGCAGATCGAGGAGACGACCTCAGACTACGACAAGGAGAAGCTGCAGGAGCGGCTGGCGAAGCTCGCCGGCGGCGTTGCGGTGATCCGGGTCGGCGGCGCGACCGAGGTCGAGGTCAAGGAGAAGAAGGACCGCGTCGACGACGCGCTCAACGCCACCCGTGCGGCGGTTGAAGAGGGCATCGTCCCCGGCGGCGGCGTCGCGCTTCTGCGCGCCAAGGCCGCTGTCTCCAAGCTCAAGAGCGAGAACGCCGATGAGCAGGCCGGCATCAGCATCGTGTTGAAGGCTCTCGAGTCGCCGATCCGTCAGATCGCTGAAAACGCGGGCAACGAAGGCTCGATCGTTGTCGGCAAGATCAGCGAGAACAAGTCGCAGACCTACGGCTTCAACGCCCAGACCGAAGAGTATGTCGACATGATCGAGGCCGGCATTGTCGATCCGGCCAAGGTCGTGCGCACAGCGCTGCAGGACGCCGCCTCCGTGGCGGGGCTCCTCATCACCACCGAAGCGATGATCGGCGATAAGCCGAAGAAGGACTCGCCAGCCCCCGCCATGCCGGGCGGCGGCGGCATGGGCGGCATGGACTTCTAAAGTCCACGAAACCCGATATTGGGAGCAGGAAGGGCGGCCGAACGGCCGCCCTTTTTGTTTGCTGGCGCCCGCGTCCCTTCCATCACGCCCTGAGAGGCGCCGCAATTGTATGCCACGGCGCCCAATTTAGCGGCGTAGGCTTGACCTGCGCTCGCCATAACGGGGGGAAAGCGCCCCCCTGACAATCAGTTGGACGCCGCCCGGGCGCGATCGACGCTACTGGCACGGGCGTTGCAGAACGGATCCCAAAGACCGACCGTCAATCGTGAGGTGGTGTTGGAGCCGGCCGACCTCGAACTGATTCATCTCACCAAACGATATGGCGCCGCGACCGCGGTCGATTCGATCGATCTCAAGGTTCCCGCCGGCGCCTATTGCTGTCTGCTCGGACCGTCGGGCTGCGGCAAGACGTCGACGCTCAGAATGATCGCAGGCCACGAGAGCGCGACGGAAGGAGATATCCTCATCGGCGCGACCAACGTCACGGAATTGCCGCCAGCGAAGCGCGGCACGGCCATGATGTTCCAGAGCTACGCGCTCTTCCCCCATCTCTCCTGCGTCGACAACGTCGCCTTTTCGCTCAAGATGAAGGGCGTCGACAAGGCGACGCGGCGCAGACAAGCGATGGAGTTCCTCGAACTCGTCGCCATGACCCAATACGCCGAGCGCGTGCCGGCGCAATTGTCCGGCGGCCAGCAGCAGCGCGTCGCGCTCGCCAGGGCGCTGGTCACCGATCCCCAGATCTTGCTGTTGGACGAGCCGTTGTCTGCGCTCGACCCCTTCTTAAGGGTGCGGATGCGAGCCGAGCTTCGTCGCTTCCAAAGACAACTCAAAATCCCTTTCATCCACGTCACGCACGGCCAGGACGAGGCTCTCGCGCTGGCAGATCTTGTTGTCGTGATGAACAAGGGACGCATAGAACAAGTCGCCACTCCACACGACCTGTTCGAGAAACCGGCGACAGAATTCATCGCGCGCTTTCTCGGCGGCCATAATGTGATCGCGACGGCGCTCGGTCCTATCGCCGTGCGCGCCGACCGGATCATATTACGCCCCAGCAGCAGCGGCGCCGGGGCGAACGAGGCGCGGCTCGTCGCAGCGGTGCGCGCGATCGAATACCAAGGCGCGCATTATCAGGTCGCGCTCGACCATCCGGGCCATTCCGAACTGACCGCCCTCGTCAGCGATGAAAATTTCGCCGGCGCGCCGTTCAACGTCGGCGACAGCGTGTCTGTTCTGTGGTCCGACAAGGACGTCCACGCGCTTGCCGCGGCGTCGTCAATCTAAGCGAACCCTCGGAGGAGAGAACGATGTCCAAGCATACCAAGTCAGCGAAGGGTCTGAGCCGCCGCGCTGTGCTCAAGGGAGCCGCGGGCCTCGCCGGCGCCGCTGCCGGCTCGGGCGCGATCACCGGGTTCCCCGCCGTCTGGTCCCAGGAAGACAAGGTGCTGCGTTACCTCGGCACGGCGGTCAACCAATCCGACGACATGACCAAGAAGGTGAAGGAAGACACCGGCATCACGATCCAGAACATTGTCGCCACCACCGACGACGTGACCAAGCGGGTGATCACTCAGCCGAACTCGTTCGACGTTCTCGACACCGAATACTTCAGCCTCAAGAAGCTGGTGCCCTCGGGCAACATCCTGCCCATGGACGCCAAGAAGATCAAGGAATTCGACAATATCACGCCGGTCTTCACCAAAGGCCAATTGCCCAACGGCAAGGTCATCGGCGACCAAGGCACGGCGCCCAAGAAAGTGATGTTTGTCGAAGGCCCGCACTCGACCACGTTCTCGAAGACGCCGACCGAATGGGTGACGCTGATTCCGACCGTCTACAACGCCGACACGCTCGGCATCCGCCCCGACCTCATCAAGCGGCCGATCGAGCACTGGTCCGAATTGCTCAACCCAGAGTTCAAGGGCAAGGCGGCCATCCTCAACATTCCCTCGATCGGCATCATGGACGCCGCAATGGTGGTCGAATCGCTCGGCAAGTACAAATATCCCGACAAGGGCAACATGACCAAGCCCGAGATTGACATGACCATGGGCGTGCTCACCGAGGCCAAGAAGGCTGGCCAGTTCCGCGCCTTCTGGAAAGATTTCAACGAGAGCGTCAACCTTATGGCGTCGGGCGAGACCGTCATCCAGTCGATGTGGTCGCCAGCGGTGACCGCAGTGCGCACCAAGGGCATTCCTTGTGTGTTCCAGCCGCTGAAAGAAGGCTATCGGTCTTGGGCTTCGGGCTTCTGCATGTCGAAGGGCGTGACTCCGAAGCAGGCGGATATGATCTATGAGTTCGTCAACTGGTACCTGTCCGGATGGGCGGGGGCCTATCTCAACCGGCAGGGCTATTATTCCGCCGTGCTCTCGACCGCCAAGGCCCATATGGAGCCCTACGAATGGGCCTATTGGATGGAGGGCAAGCCGGCGGAAAAGGACATCCACGGGCCGGACGGCTCGCTCCTGGAAAAGGCCGGGGCGACGCGCGATGGCGGGTCCTACGACGAGCGCATGGGCAGTGTCGCCTGCTGGAACGCGGTCATGGACGAGAACGACTACATGGTCCGCAAATGGAATGAGTTCATCGCCGCGTGAGACGAACTGGCTTGCTGGCCTCGGTGTCACCGCCGCGAAAGCGGGGGTCCATGCCGCCGCCTCCAGCGCTGGATGCCCGCTTTCGCGGGCATGACATCAGAGCAACCTGCGTTTTCCGATGACCGCAGCCGCCGACACGACGACAGTCGCCGCGACGAACCCAGCCGCGGCCGCCGCCGAGCCCGCCATCGGGGGCCGTGGCGTTCCCGGCTGGCTTCAGGCGACGCCGTTCGCGCTCGTCTTTCTTGCCTTCTTCATCATCCCGCTCATCCTCGTCGTCATCGTCAGTTTCTGGGACTACAACGATTATGAGATGATCGCGCGATTCACGACGCGCAGCTACACCGAGAATTTCGAGGGTTGCCTCACACAGCTCCCTGACCTCTGCACAATCCTCAAAACCTATCTCTCGACCGCGAAGTTCTGCTTCATGGTCTGGCTGACGACGCTCGTCATCGGCTTCACCGTCGCCTATTTCCTCGCCTTCCATATCCGCTCGACGACGACGCAAATGGCGCTCTTCCTCGTCTGCACCATTCCGTTCTGGACGTCGAACGTCATCCGCATGATCTCGTGGATCCCGCTGCTCGGCCGCAACGGGCTTGTCAACCTCGCTCTCACGCGAGCCCACATTGTCGACAAGCCAGTCGAATGGCTGCTCTATTCACCCTTCTCCGTGACGCTCGCCTTCACCCACCTTTTCACCTTCTTCATGGTGGTGCCGATCTTCAATTCGATGATGCGCATCGACAAGCGTCTCATCGAAGCGGCTTACGATTCGGGCGCGTCTGGCTGGCAGACGCTGTGGAATCTGATCATTCCCTTGTCGAAGCCCGGCATCGTCATCGGCTCGATCTTCGTCGTGACGATCGTGATGGGCGACTTCATCACCTTCGACGTGATGGGCGGCGAGCAGATCGCCTCCGCCGGAAAGGTGGTGGAGACGCGCCTCAACGCCCTGCAGTTTCCCCCCGCGGCGGCGAACGCAGTCATTCTCTTGGCCGTCACGCTCCTCATCATCACCGCGCTCAACCGGGTCGTCGACGTGCAGAAGGAGCTCTGAAGATGGGCGAGGGACGCTCTCCCGCCTTCTATTGGCTCGCGGCCTTCTTTGCGGCTTTCGTGCTGTTCCTCTACGGGCCCATGATCGTCATCTTCATCCTGTCGTTCCAGGGTCCGACCGGCGGCCTCACCTTTCCGATGGTCGGGGTGTCGCTCCACTGGTTCGAGCGGCTGTGGACCGGCGGCGGCATCGTCGACATCCACGACGCCTTCCTGCGCTCGCTCGAGCTCGGCGTCATGGTGATGATCCTGACCGTGCTCCTGTCGCTCTCGGCCGGTCTGGCGTTCCGCAAAAGGTTTCCGGGCGCCCGGCTCCTGTTCTTCGTCGCGGTCGCGAGCCTCATTGTGCCCTCGATCGTCACTTCTCTCGGCATCGGGCTCGAGTTCCGCCTGCTCGACGATTTTATCAAGAATCATGGGCCGGCCTGGCTGGCCGACGACCTGAAGACGACAATGGGGCTGTTCACCTCCGGCCTCGGCGCACATCTCACCTGGACGTTGCCCTTTGGGCTTCTGGTCATGTTCGCGATCTTCAATCGCTTCGACAATCGCTTCGAAGAGGCGGCGCGCGACCTCGGGGCGACGCCGTGGCAGACTCTGCGGTATGTCGTTCTGCCCATCATCCTGCCTTCCGTGATCGGCGTCGGGCTGTTCGGCTTCACGCTCTCCTGGGACGAGATTGCGCGATCGAGCCAGGCGATGGGTGAGCACAATACGCTGCCGATGGAGTTGCAGGCGCTGACCACGACGGTGACGACGCCTGAGATTTACGCCCTCGGCACGGCGACGACGGGCGTCTCCTTCGCCGTGATCGCGCTGGCGCTCATGGCGATCACGCTCATTCGCTCCCGGCAAACTCGCCACGGGTCCGACGCCGGCCAGGCGTAAGGCGCGACCAGGCCGATTGAAGCGAAATCAGCGCTGCACGAGGCGCCGCCATCTTGCTTCAGGTCGTCCGAGCGCTGGCAGCGCGGCGCGAAGGCCATAGGCGGCGAGGCCTTGGCATGCTCCTCGATATCGCAGCGATTCGCCCGGGGTCGGGATGATCGCGCTTCGCCCGCCTGCCCGAAGACTTGGCCGGCCCAGGAAATTAGCGAATCGACGACAACGGCGGTAGACTGCATGCCGCCGCGCAGCTTGGGGGCTCAACTCGTGCTGAGATGCGGGCTTTCGATGGGCACCTAATCGGGGAGACTCTCATGGGTATTATTTCGCGTCGCAGCCTTATTCTGTCGGGCGCCGGTCTGGCGACTGGAGCCTTTGTCGCGCCGGCCGAGGCCGCGACCGGATCGATCTCGCTGCACATCGCCAGCGCTGGTTTCATCTTCGGCGTAACCGGCGGCAGCGGCACGCTGACCTTCAGAGGGGCTCAATACCCGCTCAGAATCGGCGGCATCAGCGCGGGCGCCCTGGTTGGCGTATCGGCCACGGATCTGGTTGGCACGGCGTCGAACCTGCATGCTCCGGGCGACATCGCGGGCATCTACTCGGCTATCGGCGCCGGCATGTCCATTGCCGGAGGCAGAAGCGCTGCGCAGCTTTCCAATGCGAACGGCGTAAGGCTGCGCCTTCACGGGCGCCAGGTCGGCTTCAGTTTCTCGATCGACCTCAGCGGAATGAGCATCTCGCTCGCTTAGCCGACACGCCCGCGGCGCAAGATGGAGGTCCGCCGGCGCGACTTCGCCGCACTTGTGCTCGGCGGGGCGGCTGCGCTCAGCCTCGCCGGGAGGGCGGACGCGGACAGCGATCCCCTGCCCTCCTGGAACGCTGGGCGGGCCAAGGACGCGATCGTCAAATTCGTTCATGCGACGACCGACGCCGCAAGCCCCAACTTCGTGCCGCTCGCGGAACGCATCGCGACCTTCGACCAGGACGGCACGCTATGGGTCGAGCATCCGATCTATACGCAGTTCGTCTATTGCTTCGATCGCGTGCCAGCGCTTGTCGAGGCGAAGCCTGAGCTTGCGAAGGTCGAACCGTTCCGTAACGTGCTGACGGGGAATCGCGAAGCGATAGCACGGCTCGGCGTCGAGGCTCTCGTCAAAGTCGCCGCCGCAACCCTGACGGGCATGGACGTCGACGCGTTCCGCGACGATGTCGCGAAATGGATCGCGGAGGCGCGCGATCCCCGCTGGAAGCGGCCTTACACCGATCTCGTCTATGCGCCGCAAATCGAGCTTCTCAAATATCTCCGCAGCGTCGGATATCGCACGTATATCGTCACCGGCGGAGGGCAGGATTTCGTCCGCGTCTATGCGGAGCGGGTATACGGCGTTCCGCCCGAGCAGGTGGTCGGCTCGGCGGGCGCGGTCAGCTACCAATATGGCGCGAAGGGCCCGGTCCTGATCAAGGAGCCGAAGCTCCTCATCAACGACGACAACGCCGGCAAGCCCGAAGGCATTCATCTCATGATTGGCCGCCGAGCGTACTTCGCCTTCGGCAATTCGACCGGCGACCGGCAGATGCTCGAATATACGAAGGCGGGCGCTGGCGTCCGCCTCGCGATGCTGGTGCTGCACGACGACGGCGCGCGCGAATACGCCTACGGGCCCGCGCAGGGCCAGCCCGACACCAAAGTCGGCCGCTTTCCCCCGGAGCTTTACGACGAGGCGACCAAGGACGGCTGGATCGTCGTAAGCATGAAAAACGACTGGAAGCGCATCTTCGCCTTCGAGTAGCCCGCCATTATAGCGGATATGATATGTTATAAACGCGCCCGCGCGGGCGCGCCAAGGGCTGACGCGCGATTTGGAGGCGCGGAACTAAACTGGGTGATAACGCACTGAAAACATTGAGGCGCGTCAGTAAAACGGAACTAAGGCCAGCCCGCCGCCCCAGCCCGGTCTTCCGAGACGGCCTTCGGGCGCCCGGATTCCGCCCAACGCCAGGATGCTTCACCAGCGCAACAGCGCCGCGCCCCAGGTGAAGCCGCCGCCCATCGCTTCGATCATCACGAGATCGCCCGGCTTGATGCGCCCGTCCTTGACCGCGATGTCGAGCGCGAGCGGGATGGAGGCGGCGGACGTGTTGCCGTGCTGGTCGACTGTGACGATGACCTTGTCGCGCGCAATGCCGAGCTTGTCCGCAGAAGCGTCGATGATGCGGCGATTGGCCTGATGGGGCACGAACCAGTCGATCTCGTCCGCCGTGACGCCGGCGTCGGCAAAGCATCCCTGGATCACGTCCGTCACCATGCCGACCGCGTGGCGGAACACTTCCTTACCTTCCATCCGCAAATGGCCAACGGTGCCCGTGGTCGACGGCCCGCCGTCGACATAGAGCTTGTCGCGATGCCGGCCGTCCGCGCGCAGGCGCGAGGCAATGACTCCCGGCGAGCCGAGTCGGCCATCGCTGTCGCGCGCCTCGAGCACGATCGCTCCCGCCCCGTCGCCGAACAGGACGCAGGTCGTGCGGTCATTCCAATCGAGGATTCGCGAGAACGTTTCCGCGCCAATCACGAGCGCGCGCTTATTCGAGCCGGAACGCAAGAATTTGTCCGCTGTCACGACCGCATAGACGAAGCCGCTGCAGACAGCCTGCATATCGAAGGCCGCGCCCTCGACGATGCCGAGAGCGGCCTGAACCTGCGTCGCGACCGCGGGAAAAGTGTAATCGGGCGTCGACGTGGCCACGATGACGAGATCAATATCCGCCGCCTCAAGGCCGCCGCTGCGCAACGCCGCCTGAGCCGCCTTGAGCGCCAGCGAGGATGTTGTCTCATCCGGCTCGGCGATATAGCGCTGGCGGATGCCGGTACGCTGCACGATCCATTCGTCCGACGTGTCGACCCTCGTCGCCAGCTCGGGGTTCGAGACGACGCGCGCAGGCAGCGCAGCCCCCGTGCCGCGCACGCAGGCGCGGATCGTTGGCGCGCGATCACGGAATGCTTCCAGTTCGGGGACGCGCGCGCGACGGTCGATCGGCAGAGGGGACGCAAGGCTCATGAGCGGGAATCTCCCGTAATCAAGATTGGGTGGCGCGCGAGCGCGCGGGCATCGGGCGGAAACCGTTGGCGTGGGCGATCATCTCCCTAATCTTGCCAAGCAATTCTTGCCGAACCATGTCATAGGCTAATTCCACGGCGCCGGCGTAGCTCTCAGCGTCGGCGCCGCCATGAGCCTTGATGACGACGCCGTCAAGCCCCAAAAACACGCCGCCGCTGGCGCGCGGGCTCATTTTGGCGCGCAACGCGGCAATCGCCTTGCGAGCGAACAGGAAGCCGATGCGCGACATGAGATCGTGGTTCATGGCCTCGCGCATATATTGACCGAGTTGCCTTGCGGTGCCCTCGGCCGTCTTGAGCGCTATGTTGCCGGTGAAGCCCTCGGTGACGAAGACATCGACTGCGCCCTTGCCCAGATCGTCTCCTTCAACGAAGCCTTGATAGCGCATATTGGGCAGGTTGGCCTCACGCAGAACTCGCCCCGCCGCCTTCACCTCCTCAACGCCCTTGATCTCTTCGGTCCCGACATTGAGGAGACCCACGGTGGGAGAATCGATGTGGAAGACAATCCGCGCCATCGCTGCGCCCATCACTGCCAGGTCCACGAGATGCTGCGCATCGCCGCCGATGGTCGCGCCGACGTCGAGCACGATCGACTCACCGCGTAATGTCGGCCACATCGCCGCGATCGCTGGCCGCTCGATCGGCGCCATCGTATGCAGGCAGAACGTGGCCATCGCCATCAAGGCGCCGGTATTGCCGGCGGAGACTGCGCAATCGGCCGCCCCCGACTTCACCGCTTCGATCGCCTGCCACATCGACGAGACGCGCCTTCCGGTGCGCAGAGCCTGGCTCGGCTTGTCACTCATCTTGACCGCGACGTCGCTATGAAAAACGCGCGACTGGGCGGCCAGCCGGGGATGACGCTTGAGGATGGGGCCGATTACGGCCTGGTCGCCATAGAGAAGAAACTCAACGTCGGGACGGCGTTCGAGCGCCACGGCCGCAGCGGACAGTACGATCGTCGGCCCGTGATCGCCCCCCATCGCATCCAGAGCTATGCGAATGTCGCCTGCCATTCCTTCGTCCGACCGCCCGAGCGCGTTGCCCGGACGGCGCGGCGCCGCGCGACAATAGCGGCTCCTCCGTCCAAGGCAACGCAAGAAACTCGCGACCGGCTGCAAGCCAGTGACGTTCTTTTCGACGGCGCAGTGCGTTGGGCAATCACATCAATGTTAACGAGCAGAACTGACTGAGACCGCGGCCACCGTCAAAACGCTGCGCTCAAATTCAATGGCTCTCCGCCGCCGCAAAAATCGCCGGCGCCCTCGCCGTCTGGAAATTCTTTCGGCGGAATAAAGTGCTGCGCCATGGGCCGCGAGGCGTCTACGATTCGCTATAATCGCCAGCTCGCGGCCCTGTTTCGCCCCTCAGCGGACAGTGCTCTCGGCCCGCACTCGCTGCGGCTGCTCCTTGACCAGCGCGAGGGCGACTTTCTGAGAAATGTAGCCGAGGATCGCGCCGATAATCAGGGAAATCACGCCAACAACAAAGGGATTCTCGAGCGAGGCCGATGTGACCGCGCCGAGCTTGTTGCCCGTCAAGGCGAGACCGGCGACAGCCGCGTATCCGAGCACGCCTGCGGGAATGTCGCTCAGCATCGGCGCTTTCGCGGCGTATACGAGAATGAAAACCGTGATGAGGACACATACCGCGGCCCACAACGGAACCCCAAGGGCGCCGCCAAGCGGGATCTGGGTGACCAGCAGCAGCGCGATCAGGGCCATGACGGCGCCGAATATATTGTTGGTGAGCGCCTTAGTAAGTCCCTCCTCCTTGCCGCCGCAATGGTAAAACGTCGCCCAGGCGATGAACGCAACCCAGATTTGCAAGCCGAGGCCGATGGGCGACAAAAGCACAAATGTCGCAATGCCCCCGAGCACGCCTATGCTAAGCGCCAATGCCGTAATGAGATCCATAGCTTCCTCCCTCGTCGCGATGCGCTTTATGGTTGCGCTAGCTTGACACGGAGCTAGTCTCCTAGCGCCGGGGGGACCACTATAACCTGTGCCTAAATTCTGCGCAATGCCGTTAGCTTGCCACCGGACTGCGACAATCCCGCCCTAATCAGATCGCCGTTTGTTCCGCTCGGCCAGCGCGGCGAATGGCGAGTCCGTTGGCTCCGAATTCGGGCGCTCCTCGTCGAACGCCAGGCCGGGCTTGCGCGGATAAGGGTCAAGTCCGAGAGCCAGGAACTCCGCCGTCAGAGCGCCGAGATCGATTGTTCCGTCGATGATCGGATCAGGCTCGTCTTCGTCGGCGAGCGAGAACGTCTGCGTTTCGTTCGCCGTAACGGATCCAGAATCCGCCGCTGTCTGCGGGGCGAACCGCACGTCCACGTCCTCGTCAACCGTCGCGGGAAACTGGTCAAGCGAAACGATACAGGTTTGAGTGACCTCCCCGTGGACGGCGCCGGTGACGCGCGCCCCGCCGCGGCCCCAAGGCTCGACGCGCAACGTCGCCGTCAAGGCCGTGATGGCCGGAAGCCGATAGAACGACGCCAACTCTTCCCGCTCGGCGGGAGCAGCCTCAATGGCGATGACTTGACCTGCGCGAGGAATGGCGCCGACCCGCACGACGCGAGAGAAAAGCTTCTCTTCAGTCATGAGGAACTGCGGCGGCGATCGAGCCAAGCGGGAAACGAAAGCGGCCAGCCGTGAAAGCCTCAATCGGGACCGCAGCCAAGGCGGCGTCAATTGAAGCGACATGGTGGGCCAGCGCATCCGCTTTTGGCGCGGCCTCGCGATCCGTAGCGCCGTAAACATTCCGGGCGAGCGCCGTGGCGAGGTCCGTCGACGAACCGTCGTCGAGCGCAGCCGCATAAGCGGCGTTGCGGCCATAGAAGGCGCTTCCCATCGCCTTCAGGCGCTTCGCCACGCCGATATCCGATAGCCCCATCTCGCGCAGCGTGTCATCGAAATGGGAGAACAAGCTGTCCACCAGATCCTGAGCGACCGCATCGGCGACGCCGCCCAGCGCCGCCAACCGACGCAGGACGAGCCCAGCATGCAGCGTCAGAAGCTCGAACCGGCCATCAATCCGATCTGGCGTCCCCAGCGACTCGTACAGCTCCGGGCGGCGCGCCGCAGCCACGATCTCGCCTCGAATTCTGCTCAATGACTGCTCTGCTGGCGCGCCGCGCGCGCCACTGGGCCAAGATCATAACGATGTCCTGCGAGCAGCGCCTTGCGCCTTGCTCTGATCGGGGTTCATGAGTTAGGCATCCGCGCCCACTCTGGCAAGGCGAAAGACGGATCGAAGAGAGACGGAATGCGAATGGCGCCCAAGGTCCATCGTCGAGCAACGTTGGCATTGGCCCTCTGCGCAGCGCTTATGGTTAGCGGCTGCCTTGGCTACGAGGGCGACTTCGATCGCGGTTACCAGGTCGACGAGGACACGCTGTCGCAGGTCAAGGTCGGCGCGACGACCAAGCCGGAAGCGCTCGCGCTGCTTGGCACCCCCTCGACGACTTCGACGGTCGGCGGCGACGCCTGGTATTATATCGGGCAAAAGATGAAGCACACCTTGTCGTTCATGCCGGTCCAGATGACCGATCAGCACGTGCTGGCGGTCTACTTCGACAAGAGCGGCAAGGTCGACCGCATCGCCAATTACGGCATGCAGGACGGCAAGGTGTTCGACTTCGTGAGCCGCACGACGCCGACCGGCGGATCTGAGCCAGACTTCCTCAGGAACATGATGGGCGGCCTGTTCAAGTTCACCTGAGGGCGAACTCGAGCGAGAGCGGGGCGTGGTCCGACACTTGGTCGGGCAGCGCTCCGAATCCGAGCACGTCCACGCCCGCGCTCACGAGCACGTAATCAGCGAATTTTTCGGCGCCAGGGTAAAGGCTCGTGCGGGTCGAGGTCACGGCGTGCTCTGCGATGAGATTGCGGAAGCCTTCCTCCTCAAGCATCCGCAAGCTCCGCGTGTCCGGCTGAAGATTGAAATCGCCGCACAGGACGAACGGCTCCCGCCGAGAGGCGAGAAAGGCGAGTATGCGCCGCGACTGCGCGATCCGCTCGTCGCTGTCGCCCTTGCCCTGTCCGTTCCAGAGGCCATGAAAGTTCATGACGCTGAACCGCCCGGCTGGCGCAGCGACGGTGACGAATTGAATGTTGCGTGCGTGCAGGCCGAGGTTGCCTTGCGGGAGGAAGCCGCGCTCGCGGTGGACAAAAACGTCGCCGGAGTTAACGACTTCCAGCCTCTTCGAGACGAGCGTCATGAGCCCGTAGTCGTTCAAGCAATGCGGATGGAAGAGAGCCCGGTGACTGTCGAGCAACGCGCCGATCGCCTGCTTGCCGTAGACCATGACCTCCGCTTGTGAAAGCGGCTCGGCTCCGGCAGCGACGCCCTGCAGATTCTCATAAGGGCCGGACCAGACCTCCTGCAAGCAGATGAAATCGGCGTCGCGATGCGAATCCAGAAAGGCAAGCAGCTTCTCGCTTCCCGCTCGCCCGCCCCACGTGTTCAGACAGATCAGCCTCATCGATCGGACGGAGTATCCGCGAAAAGCTGGCGCGTTCGCCTTCCCTTGCTCTCTTTCTGCGAATTCACCGCGCCAGGATCGCCAGCAGCAGGAGCGCGACGATGTTGGTGATCTTGATCGCCGGATTGACGGCCGGGCCGGCGGTGTCCTTGTAGGGGTCGCCGACCGTGTCGCCGGTGACCGCGGCTTTATGCGGCTCGGAGCCCTTCATCCACTTGTTTCCGTCTTTGTCGACGAACCCGTCCTCGAAGCTCTTCTTGGCGTTGTCCCAGGCGCCGCCGCCCGAGGTCATCGAGATTGCGACGAAGAGACCGTTGACGATCACGCCGAGCAACGACGCGCCAAGCGCGGCGAAGGCCGAGGCCTTCGAGCCCGAGATCCACAGCGCGCCGAAATAGACGACGAACGGCGCCAGCACCGGCAAGAGCGAGGGAACGATCATCTCCCGGATCGCTGCGCGGGTCAGCAAATCAACAGCGCGCCCGTAATCGGGACGCTGCGTGCCATTCATGATGCCCGGCATTTCCTTGAACTGGCGGCGCACTTCAAGCACCACCGATCCCGCGGCCCGCCCGACCGCGGTCATTGCGATGCCGGCGAAGAGATAAGGGATCATGCCGCCAAAAATGAGCCCGGCGACCACGTAGGGGTTCGAGAGGTTGAAGTCGACGACGCCGATGTCCTTGAAGTAAGGCGCGCCGGTCTCCGTGAAGTGCCGGATGTCGTTGGTGTAGGCCGCGAACAGCACCAGCGCGCCGAGGCCCGCGGAACCGATCGCATAGCCCTTGGTGATCGCCTTGGTGGTGTTGCCGACCGCGTCGAGCGCGTCGGTCGACTGGCGCACTTCCTTGGGCAGGCCAGCCATTTCCGCGATGCCGCCGGCATTGTCGGTGACCGGGCCGAACGCATCGAGCGCGACGATCATGCCGGCGAGGCCGAGCATGGTCGTCACGGCGATCGCGGTGCCGAAGAGGCCGGCGAGCTGATAGGTCGAGACGATGCCGGCGACGATGACCAGCGCCGGGAGCGCCGTCGATTTCGAGCGACACAGCGAGGCCCTGGATCACGTTGGTGCCGTGGCCGGTGACGGAAGCTTGCGCGATCGATACGACCGGGCGCTTTCCTGTGCCGGTGTAATATTCGGTGATGACGACAATGAGGCCCGTGACCACAAGCCCGATCAGGCCGCAGACGAACAGACTCGAGCCGGTGACGGTTTTGCCGGCGACCGTGCCGATATCGCCCCAGCCCACGACATAGGTCGTCGCAATAGCCAGGCCGAGGATCGATAAGACGGCGGTGGCGATGAGGCCCTTGTAAAGCGCACCCATAATCGAGCCATCGGCGCCGAGCTTGACGAAGAAAGTGCCGATGATCGAGGTGACGATGCAGGCCGCGCAGATCGCGAGCGGATACATCATCGTGGGAATGAGCGCCGGCGTGCTTTCGAAGAAGATCGAGGCGAGCACCATCGTCGCCACGACCGTCACCGCATAGGTCTCGAACAGGTCGGCGGCCATGCCAGCGCAATCGCCGACATTATCGCCCACATTGTCGGCGATGGTCGCAGGGTTGCGTGGATCGTCCTCGGGAATGCCGGCTTCGACCTTGCCGACGAGATCGGCGCCGACATCCGCGCCCTTGGTAAAGATGCCGCCGCCAAGCCGGGCGAAGATCGAGATGAGCGAGGCGCCGAAGCCGAGGGCGACCAGCGCGTCAATCGTCACGCGGTCCGAGACGCCATAGCCAAGAACCCCGGTGAGAAAGCCAAAGTAGCCGGCCACGCCGAGAAGCGCGAGGCCTGCGACAAGCAGGCCGGTAACCGCGCCCGAGCGGAAAGCGATGTCGAGGCCGCCGGCGAGCGATTTCGTCGCGGCTTGCGCGGTGCGCACATTGGCGCGCACCGAGACGTTCATGCCGATGAAGCCCGCTGCGCCGGACAAAATTGCACCGACTGCGAACCCGATCGCCACCGTCCACGAAAGCAGAAGCCCAAGGGCTATGAACACCACGGCGCCGACGCCGGCGATGGTCGTATACTGGCGCCGGAGATAGGCTTGCGCGCCTTCCGCGACCGCGCCGGAGATCTCCTGCATGCGCGCCGTGCCGGCGTCCGCGGCCATCAGGCTATTAATCGTGTAGACGCCGTAGACGATAGAAAGCAGTCCACAGACGATGATCAAGCCCAAAAGCATGCGCAAAAGCCCCGTTTCAAGGCCGCGGGCGCTCTCCCGCGGTTCGTTTGACGGCGCCTCTTGCCAGAAACTGGGCTGCACCGCAACGGCGCGGCCATTTCAGGCCGGTTTTGAGACGAAAGTCGGGCTCCGGCTGGCGTGCACAATCGGGCGGCGGCGAATTTTTGGCCAGCGCGACCCCTCAGCGCATTCCTTCCGCAGTCCAGGTCGCTTCGCCAACACGCAGCGACTGGACCTTGAGTTCGCCTTTGGCTTCGAACAGATCGTCTCGCAAGGCGATTTTCCCGTCCCGCTGCTCGATCCCCAGGATGGCGTAGGCGGCCGAGAGCATGCGAGCGGCGGAGCCGGTGTACCACGACCAGCCTCCTCGCCCGCCGTGGCCCCAACCATCGTAAATATCAGCCGGCTGCTGAATCGGAATGAGGCCGTAAACCGCCAGGGTCTCGGGGTCCGTCTTCTTCAGCGGGGAGATCTTCTCGTAAATCTCGAAGGCGCGTCCTCTTAGCCGGGAGGCCTGTTCATGATCGCCCCGGGCTCGCGCGGACGTCGCGAGCCGAATGAAACCATCGACGATCCAAGTCGCGCCGTGGCTGTACTGGCCGCCATTCTCACGCACGCCAGGTGGATAGTCAGCGATGCGGCCGGGATAAGGTTGCGAATGCTCATAGAATGGCGTCTCGAGCAAGAGGATCCGGTTCGCGCGCTCAATCCCCTTCAGGCCGCCCTCAATCGCCGCGAGGGCGCGTGCGTCATCGCAAGCCCCGGAATGGGCGGACCATCCCGTCGTCATGGCGTTGCGCTCGCCGACCTCGCGTCCGTCGTCGGCGAAGTCGAGCGCGTAATGGTCGCCCATCCAGCCGGCTTCGAGCGCCTTCCGCTGCCCGGCTAGGGCTGATTCGCAGCGCGCCGCGAAATCCTCGTCGCCCTTGATCCGCGCCAGCTCGACGAAGCCGTCGAGCACGTTGGCGAGGAAGAAGCCCATCCAGACGCTGGTGCCGATTTCGCGTCGGCCCAGCGCATCGATGCCGTCGTTCCAGTCGCCTGCGCGCAGGAGAGGCAATCCGTTCGCGCCGAGATGCCGAAGGGTGAATTCTATGGTCAGACGCGCGTGCTCATAGACAGTCGCGCTCTCGCGCGACATGCGCGGGATGACGATCCAGGTGTCATCGTGCGCTGGCACGGCTTCGCCCTCGAGGAATGGTGTCACCTCGTCGAGGACGGTTCGATCGCCGCTGTCGCGAACGTAACGAGCGAGCACGTAAGGCAGCCAGAGGTGGGGATCGCTCGCCTTGGTGCGTTGACCGAGGCCTGTTCCCCCACCCGGCGCGTGGTGCCACCATTTGAGCACGTCGCCTTCGCGGAACTGCTGGCTTGCATGCAATACGATCTGCGCCCGCGTGAGGCGCGGTTCGAGGAGCGTCAGGGGCAGCACGTCCTGCAACTGGTCGCGATAGCCGGTCGCTCCGCCAAGCTGGTTTGGACCGGCGCGGCCGAACAATCGCGAAGCGTAAAGCTGGTAGGGCAGCCAGGTGTTCACCAGCCGGTCAAAGTCCGGCCGATTGGTTCGCACCTCGACCGCGCTCAGCCTCTTGCCCCACGAGGCTCGTGTCGCCGCAAGTTCATCCTCCGCACTCGCGACGCCGACACGCGCAGCGGCAGCCAGCGCTTCGTGCCGGTTCGGCGCTTGGCCGAAGACGATCGCGATCTTCGTCTCGCCGCCAGGGGGCAATACGATCTCGCTGCAGAAGGCGGCGACGCGCCGCCCGTCGTCGCGCGCGGCGCCGTCGCTCGCGCCTGTCGCCACCATTGCGGGGGTCAGGATATTGCGCCCAGGACCGCCGAAAAATCGGGCGCGGATTGTTTCGGTCGACGGTCCCAAGAGGCTTGTCGCGGCGAAGGCGAAGCCGTGCACGAAATCGTTGTTGGGATTGTTCAAGAGGAGGGCCGAGCCGACCTTCTCGTCAAGAATTCTTGTCGACGCTCGCGTTAGGGCTGTCGTCGAGGGATACATCAAAGAACGGCGCGACGCGGAGTCGCTTCGCGTCCGCGGCGCGATTGCGCAGAGTGAGAAGACGCATGTCGCCCGGATACTCGGGCGGCACGAAGATGACATATTCCATCTCGAGATTGCCGCGCACTGCGTGGAAAGTCGCGACCCCCGGCTCGTAAGTCACCTCGTATCTGAGATGCTCGCGCTGAAACGGCGCGAAGCCAAGCGCGTCAGTCTCGCCGCTCTCGAGATCGCGCAGATAGACGATCTGCGCGGGCTGCACGGCGGTCACGGTGTCGAAGCGAAAGGCGGAGAGCCCGTTCTGGCGGGCATTGCCGAAGGCGGAGAAAATCTCGCCGTCGTTGGACACCAACGTCACCATGCCGCGCTCGTTCGCCATGACGTGAGCCCACGGTCGAGGCGTACGGTGGGTGAGGCTCAGCGCCTTTCCATCCGCCAAGAAGCTAAACGGCCAACGCGAATGCAGCGCGGGAGAAGGCTCGACGGCGCGCGTTTCGTACACGCGCTTCTGCAGCTCCGGCTCGGGCAGAGGCGGAAGACCGAGTCGCGTCGCGATCAGTTCGCCCGCCCAGACGGCGTTGTCAGAGCGGCCGACGATGAACTCCGCGTTCGCTGTCTCGCCCGGCGCGAGCGTCGCCTCGAGGGTGAAACTCGCGGCCGGATCGAAGGGCCAGACCTTCCCTTCATCGTCGAGCTTGCGCCAGCGCCACCGCTCGCAGCCGGTTGGCTTCATGAGCGAGCCTTCGCCGATGAAGCGGATGCGCGAATCCTCATAGCCGATGAGCTCGGCGCCGGGGCCAGGCTTGACGGCGAAGAACGCGACCTCGCCGCGATCGGCGCGCGCCGATCGCAAGAGCCGGTTGCGCGCGAGAATGGCGTTGAGAGGGCGCACGAACACGGTCTCGACATGCATGCCGGCGAAATCGAGATCTTTCGCGTAAGCGCCGGTCTCATGGCCGGCGACCTCGCAGAAACTGGCAAGACGCAGTCGCCGATGCCGGTCCGATTTGTTGTCAAGCCTGATGCGCCAGCTCAAGATCGCGCCTTGGGGATCGGGCGCCATCTCCATACGCGCTTCAATCCCGTTCAGCGCGTTGACGATCGCGAGACGGTTGAAGCCTGGCTCCTCGATCCGATAGTCGCCGGCGCGCCGCGCCGGTTCGAAGCCGATCGACCAGGGCGCCTCGTCCTCCTCGCTCACATAGAAAAAATGGCCGCGCGCCTGTAAGGGATCGAGCGGCCGGCGAAAAAGGTCGATTGCGAAGCTGCCGCGCTCAGCGCCCATGACAAAAGCCGCGCCTCTGCCGTCGCGCTGAATCTCGAGCCCCACGGCGCCGTTGTTGAACGCGTAGCGGTCCGGCCGACGCGCGAGTTCAAGCGGCGCGCCATTAAGCCACGGCCCCGCTGGCCCAACCTTGGCGCGCTCCTTGAGATAGGCCGCGACGGATGCTGCGGCGATCGCTAATCCCGAAGCGGCATAGGCGAGGGCGAGCGTCCTCACTGCATCAGGCATTGGGGCGGCGCCGCGCGCAAGCGCTTCGCCACCGGTCCAGGCCTTGTCCCACTCGGCGCCGCGTGGGATGTAGAACGGAATGAGCAGCGGCGCCCAGGTGCCAAAGCGGCGGATGCCGTCGGGAATGGCGCGCGTGCGGCCATTGTGGCCGACGAAGCGCGCCGCCGCCTCGTCGGCGCGGTCGCCGCCGAGAAACGACAGATTGACCAGGGTCGCGACCCTGAGCCCCATATGGTCGAACCAGATGAGGATTCTCAACCAGTCATAAGCGAGAAGGCCCGTGAACATGGCCAGGCTGAACTGTCGGAAATCCGTCGGATTCTGGGTGAGGTCGGCGCCGATGGCGACCCCGGTGCGGATCGCGCCGTCCTGATTGTACCAAGTTGGATCTGGCGACTGGCGCAGAAACGAGTTGATAACTGGGGCCATCCACAAGCCCCAGCGCAATACGCGCACGCCCTGCTCCACCAGGCCTTCGACCCCTGCTGGGCTGAGCAGGGTCTTGATCGGACGCAAGCTTCGCCTGAGCGCGGCGTCGAGCAGAACGTAGTTGATCGAGAAGAGCGGCGCAGCGAGCGACCAGTTGATCACGCCCGCCACCAACTCGGTCCAAAACAGCCTGACCCCGCCCGCGACCTCGCCGAGATTGATCGAGCCATACTTGTTGAAGATCGGATAGGTGGTGAAATCGCCAAGCCTGCGACCGTCGAGCCGATAGTTGACGTCGGCGTAGGCCCAGAACTTGTCGATCACGACATGAACCTGCGGCGTGTCGAAGTACCAGCCGAGCGCCCCAGCGACCAAGCCGCCGAGCAGAACGCCAAGCGCATAGAGTCGCCAGCTTTGGAGCTTTCGCCGCTCACCGCGGATCACACTCCACGCATCGAAGGCGAAGTCGACGCCGCCGTAGCAGACCGCGCCGATGGCCGCCATTGCGAGAAAGCGCGCGCCGCCGTCGTAGGCAGCGAGAGAGGCGCGATAAGCGAGCGCGAGGCCGAGCCCGGCGACAAGCCCGCGCGCGGGTCCTCGTAGATCGCGATAGGCGGCTCTCAACCGTCCGAAGAAAGGAGGCGTTCCATCGGCGCTGCCCAGGATCGTCTGCCCGAGCGGGAAGAGGAGGGCGCCGAGAAGCGGGCCGATCAGCAGCGAAGCGTTATCGAAAAAGGCGGTCGCGCCGGGCGCGCGCAAGATCAGGGCTGCTATGAGTATCAGCCCCATGAACAGCGCGCCGTAAATCGCGCCCTTGATGAAGCCGGTTCGCCAATGTTCCCACACCGGTTCGAAGCGCGGCGGACGGCCGGCGAGCCAATCGAGCGCGACGCCTGTCAGAAGATAGACGATCGCCCACAAGCCGGCTTGAGCGAGCGCCGCGCAGAGGGCCGAAAAAAAGATCGCCAGGAACGGCTGGACGACCCATTGCGCCGCATTGGCGAACAGAGGCGTAGCGGCGGCGAGCGCGCCGCTCAGCGCAAACAGAGCGTGCGTCCGCACCGACCGCGGCAGGAGATTGACGGTGATCAGATTGATCAGGGTGAGGATCGCCTCGCCGATGAACCACAGGGTCAGCGCGCGTCCGATGGCGACTTGCGCTGGAAAAGGCAGACTGGCGTGCGCCGTGACGGTTGCGCCGAGTTCGGCCATGTGCCAGTCGGCGCCGACCGTCATGAGCAGGTTGAACAAGAAGGGGATTGCGATCAGGCTCGGCGCCTCGATGAGCCTCAATCCGCGAAAGCCGCCAATGAGGGCCAAGATCGAACCGCCCGCATAGACGATCAAGGCGATGACCGCCCCGGCCGGGTCGAACCGCCAGACGTCCGACCAAGGTCCGGGTAGTTGCCAGAAGCCGAGCGAATCGTTGCGCTGAATCGCGAAGATCGCGAACGCCGCCGCGTCAATCGCGATGAGCGCGTGCGAATATGGACGCTCGGCGCGCGCCCAGCGTAGGAGCGCCAGACCGGCTGCGCCAGCGATCGCTGCGAGGACCGGCTGGCGCAGCACGACCGCGGCATAGAAAGCAAGCACCAGCAGCGCCACGCCGCCGAGCCACGAAGGCGCGGCGAACTGGCGCACAAAAGGGCGTGCGTAAGGAGCCGTCGTCTCCATGGCTTTCGCGTTCCCTAATCGCCCCCCGGCTTCCTCGCGGATTGCTGAATGAGTTGCAAGCTCATCTTCGCGCTTGCCGACCGCCCCATAGCGGCCCAATATGGCGCCTATACGCTCCGGCGCGGCTACAATTTGGCCACAGTGCCGGCTGTTCCGCTGGCAGAGGAGACTCATGATCGTTCAACGATCGGTGGCGTTCGCCCTTGTGGCCACTCTTCTCGGCGCGGCCGCCCAAGCAGCGGAACTGCCCTCGCAGCGAGGGCAACCCGACAAGTCAAAGAAGGCCGAATACGTCACGCCGTGCAATGTCGCCGGCTCTCCCGGCGTCCTGGCGGCTGACGGCGTTTGCGTCAGGATCAGCGGCTATGTTTCGTCCCAATTCAGCGCCGGGCAACTGAAGTAGCCGTCATCGCCCCCGGTCTTGCCGGTGAAAGCGGCTTCGGACTAAAGGGGCCGCATGGAAAAACCTAAGCCCGCTCTCGCCCATTTGGGGCGACCCTCGCGCATTCCGGACGCGCCCGACGCCAAGACGCTCGACCGCGTCCCCAATCCGCAGAACACCGATTATCTCGTCCGCTTCACCGCGCCGGAGTTCACCTCGATCTGCCCAGTGACGGGGCAGCCGGATTTTGCCCATCTAGTCATCGACTATGCGCCGGACCACTGGATCGTCGAATCGAAGTCCCTCAAGCTCTATCTCTCAAGCTTCCGCAATCATGGCGCGTTCCACGAGGATTGCACCGTTCGCATCGGCAAGGACCTTGTCGGGTTGCTCAAGCCTCGATGGTTCAGGATCGGCGGCTATTGGTTCCCGCGCGGCGGCATGCCGATCGACGTGTTCTGGCAGAGCGGCAAGCCGCCGAAGGGGATCTGGATCCCCGATCAGGGCGTCGCTCCCTATCGCGGCCGCGGCTGACGGAGGATCTTGGCTAAAGGAACAAGGCGATTTGCAGCGCGTTCACACGGCTTCAGGACGCAAAGCGCGTCCATCCTAATGGAGGCCGCAGATGAACCGTCGTTTTCTTCTTGCCTCGATCGCAACGTTGTCCGCGAGCCGGGTCGTCGCCCAACAGATGAATCCGCCGGCGCCCGCTCCAAGCGCAGGAACCGACGCTCAGCACAAGCACATCATGGACACAATGGCCGTCGGCTCGCTATCGCTGTTGCTGAGTTGAATAGCCCAGCCGAAAGTGACCCACCCGCTGCTCAAGCAGTTCGTTCAGTTCGAGATCGCCGAGCAGGAAACGGTCGCCGACGTCTTGAAGGCGATCCAGACGAACGCCGCGCCGAAAGGCACGATTCAGGCGCCCACGGACGCGGAGCTGATGCAAAATCTTGACGACGCGGGAAAGGCGTCGGTCGAGAAATTGCGCGCCGAGCATGCGGGAGCCCAATTTGATCGAGACTATATTCGCTATGAAGTCGAGGGGCATCGGAAGCTCCTCGACATCCAGGAAGTTTATCTCAGGGCGCCAGACAATCTCGATCAGACCAATGTCGCAAAACTTGCGCGCGGCATGATCAAGGAGCATCTGACCCTGCTCGCCGACATGGACAAGGCGGCCTGAGAATTTGCGCGGCTCTCTACGCCGCGCGGTTTGTTCGCGAAGTCGGCAGCTTTGGCCGCAGCAATGCGCCGATCGTCCGGCGCGGCTTGTCTATGGCGGGTGGGGCGAGCTTCGCCAACGCATAGACACGCGCGCGGAGCTCGTCCGCCAGCTTCTGCCGGTCTCGAATTGCCGCAATCGAGGCGAATGGGATCGGCGCGCCGATCGCGACCGGCAGCGTCGCGCCGATGCGCGACTTCACCTCATGGAAAATAAGCGAGAGCCTCAGCGTCAGGCTCACGTGACTGGCGATTTGGAAAAGGCGGCTGTTCTGGCCGCCGAACCAGATCGGAACCACGGTCGCTTTCGAGCGCTGGATGAGCTGCGACACGAATGGCTGCCAGCGGCCGTCCACCGCCGGCTTCAGCCCAAGCTTGTCGGGCGTGGTTGAAATCGCTCCGGCGGGGAAGACCACCACGGCGCCGCCTTTCGCGAGGTGAGCGCGCGCAGCGGCGCGCGAGGCGAGATTGGTTCGTTCCGCCTCTTCCGTGCCAGAGAAATCGACCGGCAGGATGAACCCCGCCGCCTCCGGCGCGCGCGTGAGCACAATATGGGTAAGGACGACGAAATCGGGCCTCACCTTGCTCACGAGCCACGCCATGACGATGCCGTCGAGCACGCCATAGGGGTGATTGGCGACGAACACGACAGGGCCGGTCTTCGGCACGGCCGATAGCGCGCGGGCGTCATAGCGAGACGTCGAGCTCCAGCGAGCGCACAGCGGCCTCAAAGAAGGTCTCGCCCGCGCGCGGAAAGCGTTGGTTATGCACATACATCCGCTTGAGCTTCGGCTGGCCAGTCGCTTTCTCGACGAGCCGGATCAGCCCCCGCTTGATCGGCGGGTCGCTCGCGGTCGCGTAACTGAAGAGATACTTGTCCATCGCGCTCGTTTTCGCCGGGCCAGCGGACCGAAATATATTGTTCACGCGAACGTCATGTGACAAGACCGCCTTCAGGCGGTCTCGGGGTTACGCTTAACGAGCCGGTCGAAATCCTGCAGTTCGGCAACGAGCGCCTCGAAATCCTTGAGCGGCACCATGTTCGGGCCGTCGGAGGGCGCGTGGTCAGGGTCTTGATGGGTCTCGATGAAAACCCCCGCCACACCCACCGCTACGGCCGCTCGCGCCAGCACTCTCACGAATGCGCGCTCGCCCCCCGACGCGGTCCCCTGCCCGCCAGGCTGTTGCACCGAATGGGTCGCGTCGAAGATGACCGGCGCTCCGGTCTCGCGGGACAAAATCGGCAGCGCGCGCATGTCGGAGACAAGCGTGTTGTAGCCGAAGCTTACGCCCCTTTCCGTCACCAAGAATGTCGGCCAATCCTGCGGCGTCGAGCTTGGCGACGACATGTCTCATGTCCCAGGGCGCGAGAAACTGCCCCTTCTTGACGTTGACCGGACGTCCTGTCTCAGCCGCCGCGACCAGAAGATCGGTCTGGCGGCAAAGAAAGGCCGGGATCTGCAACGCGTCGACCGCTTGCGCGACCGGCCCGCATTGGCTGGTTTCATGGACGTCGGTGATCACGGGCAGGCCAAGGGTCTCGCGGATTTCGGCGAAGATCGGCAGCGCCGCCTCGAGGCCCATCCCGCGCTTGGCCGAGCCCGACGTTCGGTTGGCCTTGTCGAAGGACGACTTGAAGACGAGACCGATTGCGCGGCGCGCCGCGATCTCCTTCAAGGCTTGAGCCATCTCGAGCGCATGGGCTCGGCTCTCGAGCTGGCAAGGGCCGGCAATGAGCGCAAACGGAAGTTGTGGGCCAAACCGGGCCGCGCGCGGCCCCTGGCCGATTTGAACGATGGCGTTGTTGCGCAAGGAGATGTCCCGATAGCGGGTTATAACCCGCTTTCGGCTGCGGCTCTTAGCGGGAGGCAAGGCTCGATGGCAAGCGCGACAGAAGACGATGGCTGACGTGCGCCGCGCGCCTTCATCTAGGGGTCGCCACGCCCGCGCTGGCTCAGGCTCGCGATGACGACTCGATTCCAGCTACCCTACCCCTGCCCCTCCACGGTCTCGCTCGCCGCAAAGTCGATCTCGACCCTCGCGCCGCTTGGGTCGAAGAAAAACAATTGCCAAAGCCCAGCCGCATGACCGTTCTCGGGCAAACGCCGCAAGTCGTATTTGATTCCGCGCGCCTTTAGTTTGGCGACATAGTCCGAGGGGTCGGTTCCGAAGAAGGCGATATGGTCGAGCACCCCGCCGCCTTCGGGAATGGACGGCCTCTGCACGACGTGCAGCACCGCCTTGCCGTCATTGTAGAGCCAGGCGCCGGGAAAGGAGAACGCTGGGCGCGGGCCGGAGGTGAAGCCGAGGATGTCGCTATAGAAAGCGACCGTCTGTTCGGCGTTGGTCGTGAGGATGGTGAAATGATCCATCCGAGCGATCGGCATCGGCGTCTCCTCCCTTGCGCGCAGGAAGCGCGCGCCGTCCGGCGCCGCGCCGCCATAACTCGTCGCCTCCTCAGGCGCCTGTCAAGTCGGCGACAGAGAACGTTCTCGAATTTGACATCCCCAGCGCGCCCGGCGCACGCTCGCCGCTTATGAACGACAGCCCAAACAAGAGCGCCGACGCCGAGCTCGGCATTCTCGCCCGCCGCAGAATTGAGGCCGCGATCATCGCGCCGATTTATGACGAGATGCGTAAGTCGATTGGCGAGAAGAAGGCGCGCGACATCCTGCGCCGCGCCATCCGCCGCGCCGCGATCGACGCGGGCGCCGAATTCGCTTCGCGCGCGGACCACGGAGCCCACCTCGAGAGCTTCAAGGCGATCCTCCCTCTCTGGACGAAGGACGACGCGCTGACGATCGAGGTCATCGACGATAAGCCCGGCGTGTTCGACTTCAATGTCAAGCGCTGCCGCTATGCCGAGACCTATCGCGCCATGGGGCTTGGCGACATCGGAGACATCCTGTCCTGCAACCGCAATGGCGCGTTCTGCGAGGGCTACGATTCGCGCATCAAGCTGACCCGGACGCAGACGATCATGGGCGGGGCGAGCCATTGCGACTTCCGCTATCGCTCGAGTCCGAAGCCGGGGACTTGAGGCTCCTGCGCGGTATCTTCCTCGATCCCAGCGGGTTGGACGGGGGAATTGATGGAACAGCGCTTTGCATTCGATGAGATTGCGAACGTGTACAGGGCGGCGCGTCCCGGCTATCCCGAAGCGCTGATCGAGGATGTTGTCTCACACGCTGACCTCAAGCAAAGCGATAAGATTCTCGAAGTTGGCTGCGGCACGGGTCAGGCGACGAAGAGTTTCGCCAAGCGCGGCTTCACGATTGTCGCGATGGATCCAGGGCCTGAAATGCTTCGCGGCGCGCGTGAGGACTTGGCCGGCTTCAGCAATGTTGAGTTTTTAGAGACGACATTTGAAGCATGGCCTGCGACCCAAGGAAAGTTCCGGCTGATTGTCGCCGCGCAGTCGTGGCACTGGGTGTCCGCGGAGGTGCGGTTTGCGAAAGCCGCAGAGGTGCTGTCGCCTGAGGGGTCACTCGCGATATTCGGACACGTTCCAGTGGGGCTAACCGCCCCATTACTCGCTCGATTTAAGGAAATCTATCTGCGCCACACCGGTAGGTGGGGTCCCCCGCCGGAGGCTTGGTATCTACCCAACGGTCCATTCAAAGGATGGTTTGATGAATCGGGAATGTTCGGCCCGGTAACGCTTAAGAGTTACCCTGGAAATGGCCGCACACGACATCAAGCTACACGGATTTCTTGCGCACGAAATCGGAGTACCGGATGCTGGAGTCCGCTAAGCGTGAAGAGATGCTTGGTGAAGTTGCTAAAGCAATTGACGACGGCGGCGGAAGGCTCACGGTGGAGTACGAAACGCATCTCTATATCGCCCACCGTTTAAATCGCGATTGAATAGTTGTGCGAGTGAGCGGTCGCCGCCGATGGGGTATCAATCTTTGGCGTGCGACCGCGGGGAGACCGGAGTGAAGCGAATGGGGCTCAGGTTTGCTTTGATCGCGTTCCTGGCGACGCTTGCCGCCGTCTCGCCCGCGCTGTCCGCGGAAACCAGCGCGAGCGGCGGCAATGACCGTTGGGTCGAAGTGACCGGCGAAGGCAGCGTCAGCGCCGCGCCCGACTTCGCCCGAGTGACGCTCGGCGTGGCGAGCACCGGAAAGAACGCGGGCGAAGCGATGGCGGCGAACGCCAAAGCGGCCAATGCGCTTGTTTCGCTCATCAAATCGGAGGGCGTCGCTCCCGCCGACATCCAAACCTCCGAGATGTCGATTTCGCCGATGTTCTCGCAAGCCTCGCCGGGCCAACAGACCGCCCCGACGATCGCCGGCTATAGCGTGAGCAACAACGTGGCTGTGACGCTTCGCGACATCTCACGCCTTGGCGCGCTGCTCGACAAGGCCGTGGCGGCTGGCGCCAACTCAATTTATGGCGTCGGCTTTGGCCACAATGATCCGAGCGCGCTCCTGGACAAGGCGCGGCCATTGGCCGTGGCCGACGCCAGGCGCAAGGCTGAGATCTATGCGAACGCTGGAGGCGCCAGAATCGGGCGGCTCATGGTGCTGACGGAAGAAACCGGCCGCCAAGCGCCCATGGCCTTTTCCCGCGCCTACGCCGCCAGCGCCTCCGCCCCGACCCCCATCGAGGCGGGCGAGGACAAGCTCACCGTGACCGTCACGGCGCGGTTTGAGCTCACCCAGTGAGCGGCGGCTTCGCCCACCGTGTCAAACGAAACGTCAGTGCTCGATCAGCTGGAAACTTCCGACCGTGCCCGCCGTTTCTTGCGGGATCGGCGCCGGCTCACCGTTAACGAGGCCGCGCCGCGGGACGAGCACGACCGAAAGCTCCTTGGAATTACGCGGGAGTTCGCTCAAGAGCCGCGAGATTTCGTAGTTGAGCGACATCTCCTGGCGCGGAATGGCCATGCCGTCCGCCATCCTGTGCGGAGTCGATCGAGAAAAGGCTTAGGTTTCCGACGAAGCCAGGCGTCTGTTCGTTGATCTTTTGATCAGCGGGCGGGTTGAGGTAGATGGCATAGTGGTAGCTGGGCGGCTTCTCCGTCCGGATGTCCTGGATGCGCAGGAACACTTTGCGGTCAGGCTGACGAGCAAGCGTGGTCAGCGCCTCGCGAGCCTGTTCGTCGATCGGCAGCCGCACGACCACCGGCGAAGGACCGAGCGCGAGCCGCTGTTCGGCGCCCCTTGCGCCGTTCTCCGCGAGAATGATCGGAAACTTGATGAACATCGGCGGCGGGGGGTCGTCGTCATAGCGATAGTTGAGTTGGCCGACCGTGTCGACGATCTCAGAACCTGTCAGATAGACCGCGTGTCCGGCCTCGTCGTAGAAGGTGAAGGTGGTGTTGAGCCAAGCCGCGTCGGTCGGGTCGGCGCGGCCTCCGCCCTCCTGGATCCACTTGTTCCATAGCCGGTCGATATTGGCGTGATGAAGCCAGAAGACCGGGTCCTGCGCCGCCGTGGGGATAAAGCCCATCAGTCCGCCGAGATCCGAATGCACGACGTTGTGGGGTTGCTGTTCCAGGTCGCCAGTGAAGCCGGTGCCAAATAGGCCTCCGGTCTCGAAATCGACGTCCGCGAGAGCGCCGGAATCGTCGACCGCGCTCGCGAGCAGGGTGAACGTGCCGTCATCGACCTCTGTCGGCCGCCCGGGCGGCGCGATGTACAGCGAATTGCTCGAATTCGCCGGCTGCCGGAACGGGAGGGGCAGCGCGCGTTGGGCGGGGTCGGTCCAGTCCCAGTAAGGCAAAACAACGTTCTGATATCCCGCAGACCCTGCCGCGGCGCGCAGGATGCGGTCGAAGAAATAGAGAAACATCCGGTGCCAGGACAGGAAATAAACGGTCCCATGCTGGCACTGGTTCCAACTCTGCGTCTCCTGCATATTGGTCGGAGTATCCTCCGTGCCGTGCATGTTGGCCTGGAAACGATAGCTCGTCGGATCGGTGACGGGCCGGCTCATCATCACCTGGATGCCGGCTTGCAATGCGGTAATTTGGTCCGACGAGAGGCTCGCTATGCTCTGCCGGGTGAAAGGCTGAAGAAAGGGCACGCCTGAGAAGGGCGGCGTCTGAGTCCCCATATAGCGGAAGAGGTGCATGCAGTTGCCGACAATAGGATCGCGCGCGACGCCCACTTCGACAAACGTTCCGGACGGAACACTTTGCATGGCGCTTGACCAGTCACAGATCACGTTGCCGCCGCCCGACTGGATCTCGACGCCCCGTGGACCCCGGTCGGCCCAAACGCACTGCCCGGCCGCCGGGTTGGCGGCGCCGGCCCCGACGGACGCCCATTGGAAAGGCGTGGTTGTCTCGCCGCTAGACGGGGCGCCTGTCGTTAGAGGGCCCTGGCAATAAAGCGGGTATGCCGGCACGAACTGAGGACTTTGAGCGGCGGCGCAATGTAAGCTTGCCGCGAAAACCAAGAGCGCGCCGAAAAAATAAAGCACAGGACGCATGAAAGCCTCCCAAAATTGCGGTCAACAATTCAATCAAGTATGAAAATCAACCCAACCTGAGTACAGCGTTTTTCCGCCTTTTTTGTGGCCCAGTCGGGCGGCGGCAAGCTGCGCGACGCCATCGCTGCTGGGCCTGAAATCTTGTTAGATCGCCTGCCAGATGGACGGTCCCCCTGACCCTGCCGACACGACGTTTCAGCGCCTGCTGAACCGTGAGATTCTCCTGAGCGAGCGGCGGCGCATGCTGATCCTTGCCGCCCTGCAGGCTTTCATCCTCGTTCTGATCCTCTTGGCCGCGACGTTCGTCCCCGGCTTCGTCCGGTCAATCTATCACGATCGACTTCCGGTGCGTGCTGCCTTGGCGGCGTTCTCGGCCTTCGTCGCGTACGAACTGTTCGCGGCCGGCCTGCTCACGATCTTCATTCGCCGCGGACGAAATTTCCCGGTGTTCGGCCGCTACGTGAACGCGTTCGTCGAAACAAGCTTTCCGACTGTGTTGCTCTATCTCCTCGCGGGATATCTCTTCGCGCCCGCCGTTTTCGGAACGTGGACCGCGCTGCTCTATTTTCTCTTCATCATCCTCTCGACTCTGCGGCTCGACTTTAAGCTTTCAGCCTTCACGGGAGCGGTCGCTGCGGTGGAGCTCTTCGCCCTGGCCATGGTCATCTTGCATCTAGAGTGGCGAAGCGAGGACCCAGACTTCAGCATCGGCTATCATCTGACGCGCAGCGCCGTCCTTCTCGCCGCCGGCCTGCTGGCCGGCTATGTCGGCGCAACGATCAAGAGCCATTTCCGGCGAGCTCTCGCCGCCGCCTCGGCCCGCGACGAAGTGACCAACCTCTTCGGTCAACACGTCTCGCCACAAGTGGTCGAGCGGCTCATCGCAATCGGCGCGGCCGAGCTTAGCGAAATGAGGCGGGTCTGCGTCATGTTCGTTGACATCCGCAGTTTCACAGCCGCCGCGCGCACGCGGACGCCGGCCGAGGTCGTCGCCCGCCTCGACGCCGTCTTCGAGATCCTGGTCGACATCGTCGATCGGCACAACGGCATCGTGAACAAGTTCTTGGGGGACGGCCTGCTCGCCATTTTCGGCGCGCCAATCGACGACCCTCTCGAGGCTGCGAACGCCGTCGCGGCGGCGCGCGAGATGCTCAGCGCGATCGAGGCGAGCAACGCCGGCGACCCTTGGCCGATCCGCCTCGGGATTGGCATTCACGTCGGCCAGGCGGTGGCCGGGACCGTCGGCTCGCCACGCCGCAAGGAATATACGGTCATCGGCGACACGGTGAACCTGGCCTCGCGCCTCGAGAGCCTCAACAAAGAGGTCGGCTCGCAGCTTGTCGTCTCCGAGGCCGTGCGCGAGGCCGCGGGCGACGCCGTCGGCAAGGCCCTGCCGCTCGGATCTCTCCCCGTGCGCGGCTACGCCGAGCCGGTCACGGTCTGGCGCCTCGCTTAGGGTCGAAACTCAATCAGATTGTCGGCTTTGGCGGAAAGCGGACGTGGGCCAAACTTATGGCAAGGTCCGGTGTCGACGAATTGCGTTCTCTAATGGGTCAAGGGCGGGAATCTCTTCGGGGTGGTCGACGCTTTCGGGTGCCTGTGTTCTCTGCGTGCTCGTTCGGCACTTGATGGGGTAAGCTGGGTGCAGCGCGGCTAGGTTGAAAACGCAGTCGGCTAGCGATTGATCGCATGCAACGCAATCCGCGCCGTCGTCTGCTCCCTCCCTCGGGCGTCGCTCCTTGCGGGAGCTCGATGCGGTCTCCTGTCTGGTGGATTGATGTCTTAAGCCGGCGCGAACTCAGTTTCGTTCCGCAACATCGCATGCATGATGATTGCGAGGCGACGCGCCAGAGCGACGCGGGCCTTTCGCATCGTCGATCGCCTGGCGATCGCAAAGGCCCAGTCCTTCAGTTTGAGTTGGCCCTTGTAGCGGGTCAGCATGACGTTGGCGGCCTCGTAAGCGTCCGCACCCGCCGGTCCCCGCATTTCGAGATGCCGCCGACGTAGTCGACCTCGCCCGACTGATACCGTCTTGGGACGAGGCCCAAGTAGGCGCCGATGTCGCGGGATCGGCGAATGCGCGAGGGATCGTCGATTGCGGTCACAAAAGCAAGCGCGGTCAGCTGGCCGACCCCGGGGATTGTCATGAGGCGGCGGCAGGCTTCCGAAGCTCTCGTCATGCGCCTCATGTCGGCGTCGATCGCCGCGACCGCGCTCATGACCGCAGTGCGCGCCGCAATCAGTCCGCGCATGGCCGCGGAGAGACCTGCCACTCCTTCGCTGGCTGTGAGAGCCTGATCGATGAACGCGGCGGTGAGCGCGCGAGGCAGCCGGACTCCGAACACGATCGCCAGGCCTCGGATCTGGTTTTCCAAGGTCACCCTGGACTTGCCTTGGGAAAGTGGAGAGCTCTTCTGAAGGAAAGAGGAGCATTTCATGGGCAAGCCGCAGCGACGGTTCGGGAAGGAATTTGAAGCCGAAGCCGTTCGGTTGGTTGAGGTGAGTGGTCGGACGCAAAGGGAGATCGCCATGGACCTCGGCGTCGGCCTTTCGACGCTGCGACGCTGGCTCGACAAGCGCCGCGAGCACGAGATCGAGGCGCCGCCGCCCGAACGGCAGGAGGACCTGGCGGCTGAGCTGAAGCGGTTGCGGCGCGAGAATGAGATCTTGCGACAGGAACGCGAGATCCTGAAGAGGGCCGCGACTTTTTTCGCCAAGGAGGGAAGTCGATGAGGTTCCGTCTCATCGATGCGGCGAAGAAGGAATTCCCCGTCCAGCGTCTCTGCAAGGTTCTTGGCGTCAGTCAGAGCGGCTATTTTGCCAGGAAGGATCGACCGGCCTGCCGTCGACAGCATGAGGACATGGTGCTGCTGGCCCATATTCGCTCGGCCTTTGCACTGTCGAACGCAACCTACGGCAGCCCGCGCATGACGCGCGAGCTTCGCGATGACGGGATCACCATCGGTCGTCATCGGGTCGCCCAGCTGATGCGAGAGAATGCCCTGAAGGCGCGGCAGAGGCGGCGCTTCAAACGAACGACCGACAGCCTGCACGCCTTTCCGGTCGCGCCAAACCTCTTAAATCAAGACTTCAACGCAGCGGGGCCGAACCAGAAATGGGGTGCCGACATCTCCTATGTCTGGACACGCGAGGGCTGGCTCTACCTTGCCGTCGTCATTGACCTCTTTGCTCGGCGCGTCGTCGGCTGGGCCGCCGGCGACCGGCTCCATAAGGAACTGGCGTTGTTGGCCCTACGCCGGGCCGTCGCCGTGCGGTGTCCATCCGTCGGGCTCATTCACCACGCGGACCGTGGCAGCCAATACTGCTCCGTCGAGTACCAGGCTGAGCTGAGAAAGAACGGCATCTCGATCTCGATGTCGGGCAAGGGAAACTGCTTCGACAACGCCATGGTCGAGACGTTCTTCAAGACCCTCAAGGCCGAACTCGTCTGGCGCACCATCTTCCAGAGCCGGATCGAAGCTGCGATCGCAATCGGCCGTTACATCGACGGCTTCTACAATCCCGTCCGCCGCCATTCGGCGCTCGACTTCATCAGCCCGCTTCAGTTCGAAGGGCGGGCAGCGTAAAATCGAAAACGCTCTCCACAAATGCCGGGCAAGTCCATCTTGCTCTCGTGAACGACCTCGCCTTCACGGTCGAGAACGCAGACATGGGTCTCGTCCATCGAGATGTCGAGGCCAGCAAAATAGTCCATTGAACCTCTCCTCTTCCGAATCGTCGCCGATTCTATCGGCCTATGTGGAAGAGCTCCCGCCCATTTACCCGATGTTGAAAAACTCCTTGATCGCGGTGCGGTGGGCTGATTCCCTCCTCCTGGGTGCAGGAGATTCGGCCGATGATGGGCGAGCGGCGCGTGACGCAGGAGGCGCTGTTTTACGGCTTCAGCCTCGAGCGGCGCGTCCCGGACAATCACCTGCTGCGCAAGATCGACCGTTTTGTGGACCTTTCGGAGGTCCGGAGGCATCTGGAGCCTTATTACAGCGAGACGGGTCGTCCTTCGATCGATCCCGAGCTGATGATGCGTATGCTGATCGTCGGCGACGGCTTCGGCATTCGCTCCGAGCGTCGATTGTGCGAGGAGGTTCACCTCAATCTGGCGTACCGCTGGTTCTGTCGATTAGGGCTCGACGGCGACGTTCCCGATCATTCGACCTTCTCCAAGAACCGCCACGGCCGGTTTCGTGAGAGCGATCTCCTGCGTAAGCTCTTCGAGACCGTCGTGGCGCGCTGTATGAAGGAAGGATCGCGGGAGGCGATGCTTTCGCAGTCGACGCCAGCATTGTCGTGGCGGACGCGCATCGACGGCGAAGCGTCGCCAAGGTCGAAGACCTCGATCCGACCTCAAGTCGTGCAGTCGCTGAATATCTGTCGGTCTTGGACGACGCGGCGTTCGGCGGGGCGACGCCCATCGAGCCGAAGGCGATCTCTCCGACCGATCCGGCCGCCCGCTACACCGCTTCGGCCAACTCCGTCGCCGGTTATGCCTATTCCGACAACTACCTCATTGATCTGAAGCATGCGGTGATCATGGACGTCGAGGCGACGACGACCATTCGCCAGGCCGAAGTCAGCGCGGCCAAGACGATGCTCGACCGCACGGCCGAACAGTTCGAAGTCGCTCCGTCGCGCCTGGTTGCCGATGCGGGTTACGGCTCGGCCGAGATGATTGGGTGGCTGGTGGACGAGCGCGGAATCGAGCCGCATGTGAAACTGATGGACAAGTCCGAGCGCACGGACGGAACCTTCTCCCGCGAGCCGACTTCGCCTTCGATCCAGAGGGCAACCTCTATGTCTGTCGCGCCGGCAAAGAGCTAAAGAAATATCATCGCTCATTCCCCAAGCCACGCGACGGAGTGACCAAAGACGGCACGATGATTTACTTCGCGCGCAAGCAGGACTGCCACGCCTGCGCGCTCAAGCCCAAGTGCTGCCCGAACGTGCCTGCGCGCAAAATCGCGCGCTCTGTTCATGAAGCCGCTCGCGACAAGGCCCGTGCGATCGCAAAGACTGAGGCCTACGCCGTCTCATGTCGCGAACGAAAGAAGGTCGAGATGCTCTTCGCTCATCTGAAGCGCATCCTCAGGCTCGGTCGATTGCGCCTCCGCGGTCCAAACGGAGCCAAAGATGAGTTTCTATTGGCCGCCACCGCCCAAAATTTGCGGAAACTGGCGAAACTCATCCCCTTCCCGGAGCCGGCCTTCGCCCTGTGAGGCGAAGAGGCGCCCGCTTTGCTTCGCTGGCAGCCGCCGCTCACGCACATCGTGCTCGCCTTAAGACAGGTTCTTCAACGAAATCGGTAGAGTAGGAGTGTGGCGCGATGGCGTTAGGTTGAGCATGTCTGTTTGCCGCCCCTTTCGTCTGGCGGTGCCTTAGTGGCTCAGCCGTAGCTCCGTTTCCACACCCCCCTCATCGAACCGGACGTGCAGATTTCCCGCATCCGGCTCTCGGACAAGACCTCACGCCTTCGTCCACGGCACGTCGTGTCCAAGCCGGCTCAGGCGTACGAGCCCGAAGTGCCCGTAGAGGTGCGAGAGTGGATAGCTCCCGCCCCCTCGTCGCCTGACTTTGTGCTTGGAGCGCAACCACCGGCGCAACCGCACCGCTGTGTAAGCGTCGAGCGCCCGATACGCCTTGCTGATGGTTCCTACTTGGAAGTAGTTCGCCCATCCGCGCAACGTGCGGTTCACTTTGCCCACCAGCGTTGTGGTCTCTTGCCATGTTCCCGCTCGGTCGGTCAGCGCGTGGACTTTCTCGACCACGCGCTCAATGCTTTTCTTTGACGGCCGGTAGCCGATGCGGGCCTCGCCGGTCCTCGCCGAAAACATTCGCCCGAACGTGTATCCCAGGAAATCGAACTCTCCTCCCGGCACTTTGCAGATCCGTGTCTTCTCCTCGTTCACCGTCAGCTTCAGCTTGCCCATGATCTCGCGCAGGCTTTGCCAGGCCGCTTCGGCCTTGCCCCTTCTGCACAGGATCACGAGGTCGTCGGCGTAGGTCACGAGCCGCGTGCCCAGCGTTCGCTCGAGCCCGAACATCTTCCATCCCAGCACGAACCGGCGCATGTAAATGTTCGCCAGCAAGGGTGAGATCGGCGAGCCCTGCGGAATGCCGCGCCGCTTGTCCCGCGCTTCAGTCATGCGCGTCTTCCCACCCCGATCATCGGTTTCTTCCACGGGGCAGTCCAGCCACATCCTGATCAGATGCAGCACGCGTCGATCGACGATCCTGCGCGCTACCGACTTGAGAAGGTCGGCATGGGGAATGCTCCCGAAGTAGTCCGCGAGGTCGGCGTCCACCGCGTCCGGATGGCCGCGAAACAGCAGTTCCTCCACCTCGACCACCGCCTGCCGAGCGTTCCGCCCGGGGCGGTAGGCATAGAGTTCCGATGGAAGGTCGGCTTCAAAGATCGGCTCCAGCACCAGCATCGCTGCCGTCATGCAGACCCGATCCCGCAAGGTTGAGATGCCCAGCGGCCTGAGCTTGCCGTTGGCCTTCGGTATGTAAACGCGTCTGATAGGGTCCGGTCGGTAAGTCTCCTGCCTGAGCGCAAGCGCCAGTTCGCCCAGCCATCGCTCCACCCCATACGTCTCGACGGCCTCGAAGTCCTGACGGTCCACGCCCGGCGCGCCCTTGTTGGAGCGGCACTGAGCATAGGCGTGCGCCAGAATGTCCTCGCGGCTGATCTTGTCGTAGAGGGCGTAGAAGCGGTAGCCGGGTTCTGCCTTCGCTTTCGCGTGCAACGCCGTCTGCAGTTTCTGAACGCTGTCCGGAGTTGATAGGTTGCCCAATCTCCAGGTCCTTCACCGCGTCTTGCGTCTGCCTTGAACTGAGGCCCCTTCCCTCCCCCGGCGTTACCCGGCTTCAGCGGTACTACGAACCTCTCCGCCACCCCATAGCGCCCGGCCTCTCCCTCACGGGCGTCCGGTTGATCACCCTTGACCACGCCATGGGGCCTCGCTTGTTGCGTACGCTTTCCTTGTGTACGTGCTGCCGCCACTACCCCGGTGCAGCGGCTGGGCGTCGTCGTCGCTCATCTCACCCAGCCGTATCAGCCTTCCCCGATAACGTTGTCGGGTCGGCCTGCACATCGTCCTTTTCGAGGTTTGCTCGGCGTTCACTCGCGTTGCGGCCCGCACACTCGCGCGGTCACCTATACGTGACCAGCTACACCGAAGGCTTCAGCCATTTCGTCACCTCCATGACTGCTCCGGTTGCTTCCGGCTGGAGCGTTTGCCGGGTGGGGCTTGCACCCACTGGAACGCGCCGCCTTCTCACGGCGCACACGTTCAGCAGACATACGGGGCCGCGGCCTCGGACGCCCCAATTGGGCGCAGGCCGTGTGAAAACTCCTGCACGTTTTCACACGGACCTATTTCGTTCGCTTTTTCGGGCCCTGAGACCGTCCAGAGACAAAGAAATCATGAAGATCCGCGCTCCGCGCGGTCGGTCGCAAAATTTCGCGGGATTTTGACACGGCCTCGGCGGGAAGCGCCCCTACAGGGGTCGCCTCCGGAAGGACCGGAGTGCGCGCCAAAGCCGCCGTTCCATCGGCAGCACGAAATAGCCTTCACCGCCCTTCGCTACGTTCCGGCTTCCGGCCGCAATGGCCGCGATCCGATTCGTGACGCCCGAACCGGCCGCCGCCGGAACGGCCTGTCATTCCTTCAGGCTCTCAAGCAGGCGCACCGCCTGGGGTTTCAGGGCGTCGCAAGTCACCGAGCTGGCGAAGTGCTTGGCGTCGAGAAGATCCGGCGTCGTTCGGATGCGGTTGAGTTCGGCCGTCTCTCGTCGGCAGATGACAGGGTCCGCCCCGTTGGCGGCCCGCGCATCGGACGAAGCCCCATGACGCCCTTCAGCCACCGAGCCCAGCGGCTCTGATGTGATGTTAAGGCTTTCCATGAGCAGGCGGACCTGAGGCCGCAGACCTTCGCACTGCAGGTCGCGCCAGAACAGCCCGGCCGCCTCTGCGGAGGGCTCCTTCCGCAAGCGATCAAGCGCAGCGCGCTCGCTCACACAGTCTTCGGTGAGCAAACTGCTTGAGGAAAGAGACGAACTCGCCGGGGCCGTTGGCGCGGACGCGAGGGAGCCCAGACTCTGCATCAGACGCTGAAGTTGCGGCCGCAACTTCTCGCAGCCGAGTTCGCTCGCGAAACGTTGAGCCTCCTCCCCCGAAGGGCTCAAGCGCAGCTGCGCGAGACGGTTCTCATCGCGTTTGCAGGTCTCGTCTGACGTGAGAGTCGCAACGTCGGCGCCGGCCACGGGCGGGGCTGGACCCGCGGCCTCGTTCCCAGCTTGCGTGTCCGGAGGCGCGGCAGTCGACACGTCCGCCCCCGCGGGCGGGGGTGCCAAGCTCTCCATCAGACTGACGACCTGCGGCAGCAACTTCTTACAGCCCAGTTCATTGGCGAAGCGTACCAGCTCGTCGCTGGAGGAGTGGCTGCGAAGCTGCTCGAGACTCTCCCTGTCACGCTGGCAGATCTCGTCCGGAGTGAGCGCTGCGAGTTGCGTCCCTGCCGCGGCAACCGTCTCGGCAACAGGCGCTGCGGGGCGCGCCGCCTCGTTCATTGGCCTCCCGTCTTGAGACGCGTCAGTCGAAACCGCCGTTGCAGCCATGGCGGGAACCGCGTCTTGGGGCGGGGGTGAGGCAAGAAGAGCGGCCTCGCTCGGGGCTCTCGCATCCGAGGACGCGCTAATGGAAGCTTCCGGATTGCCCGGTGCGGGAGCCTTACCGGCGAGAAACAGTCGCTCGACTTTCGCCGTCTCGGATTGCGCATAAGATGCGAGCAACTCCAGCCCCTGGGCAACCCCATAGCCCTGTTCACTGTCAGTAGACGCTGAGGCCGGCGCGGTGGCGGGCCGTTCTGCCGAAGCTTTCTCTGCGCCAAGCCGTCTCTCGACCTCCGCCGTCGCGGACTGCGCATAGGCGCCGTTCCCGTGAGCGGCGAGGAACGCGCGCCATCCTTCGAGCGACGCGAGCCGCTTGGCGACCATATAGTCCAGCTCTTCATCGATGGATGCTGACGGCGCCGGCGGCGTAGCCTCGACGGGGGCGACGGCCGCTTCCCGCTCAGTGGGTATGGGAGGCCTGTCTTCGGGGCTCAGCGGCCCGAAGACAATATAAGCGCCGATCACAACCCCTAAGGCCAGGACAATAACGTACTTGAGAAGCCTGCGCATGCGACCACTCGCTACGCCCCACAACCCGGGATAACGTATCCTTTCACACCGGCGTGTTGTCAGTCAATCCAAGTCTCGCGCCACCCGAAAGCCGTTAGCGTAGTACCGAACGTCCTGATCGTAACGAAAGCGCGCCGAGGAGCGTACGGCGGTCGCCTTGTCCGCGAACGACCCTCCCCGGAGAACGCGAAGCGAGCAGTCGCCTGTCGTCCAGGCCGATCCGTCGTTCGGCGCGCCGCGGTACGTTAGGTTCCAACAGTCCTCGACCCACTCGGCCGCGTCCCCTGCGGTGTCGTACAAGCCGAAGGCGTTGGGCCGGAACGAGCCGACGGGCGCAGTCCTGGCGTCCGCGCTCCCTCCGCATTCCGCGCACTGGGCGCGTCCGGCGCCCACGTCCTTCCCCCACCAGTAAGGAGTCGTCGACCCGCCTCGAGCCGCATATTCCCACTCAGCCTCGCTCGGCAGCCGATAGGACTTTCCCGTCGTCCTTGAGAGCCATGCGACGAACTCCTGGGCGTCGTCCCAACTGACATTCGTCACCGGGCGATCGCCGCGCCCCCACCCCTGATCCGGCGGACTAAACTTGCAACCGGATTGGGCGACGCATCGGTCCCATTCGGCAAAAGTCACATCGCGGCGGCCTATGGCGAAGTTCTTGCTGATGCTGACGTGGTGAACGGGCTGCTCTGTCGGCTTTGCGGTCGAACCCATGTCGAATTCGCCCGAAGGCGCGATGACGAGCTCCGGGCAGTCCGAGCAGTCGCGAAACAGTTCTCCGGGAAGACGCTCGGCGTCGGACCCCCAAGCCCAGGACGATCCTGCCGCACAGAACGACAATACGAGGGCAACCATCGCCGCCGCAGCACATGCCAAACGCCCCATGCGCCAGCTCCGCGTGATGCGTGAATCTCCACGACTTGCGTCAAGCGATCTCAAGGCGATAGCATGTGACATGCCCTCCAACAAGAAGCGCCGGCAATGAGCGCTCAGGGCGAAGGTCCGCTTTGCCGGCGCTTTACAATCGCGCCGCTCGGGATAACAAGACTCCAAAATGCTCGGCTTGAGGGCACCCGGCGGAGCATTGACGTTCGTATTCTCGCTCAACAAACGTCCGAGCAACCTATCAAGCGTACGGGTTGGTTTGAAAACGTTGGGGAGATCGCCATGAAGCTCAATGCGCTTGCGACGATCGCGGTGTTCGGAGGCCTTTTTTTCGCCTCGTCCTCCTATTCCCAGCCCGCTCAGACAGGAGGCCCGACTCCGTCGCCTCCGGGCGCGAATGCCGAGTTCCTTGATCTCAAGGACGGGGCCGTGATTGGTCCGAAGACCACAATCCATTTCGGGCTCCATGGAATGGGGGTCGCTCCGGCCGGAACGAAGAAGCCCAACACCGGACACTTTCATCTCCTTATCGACAGGGATCTGCCGCCCTTGGACAAGCCGATCCCGAACGACGAAAACGATTTGCATTTCGGCGCGGGCCAGACGGAAGTCGAACTCTCGCTGTCTCCGGGCCCGCACACGCTGCAGCTGCTTTTGGGCGACGCCGACCACATCCCTCACACGCCTCCCGTCTACTCGTACAAGGTTCATGTGACGGCCGTCGAATCCTTGCCTGCGGCGGCGCAGACCCTCGTACCGGGAACTCGCCATCCCTCTCCGCCCGGCGCGCGCGTGTACATCATATCCCCCGTCAACGGTTCATACGTGTCGAACACTTTCACGGTTCGGTTTGGACTTACCAAGATGGGAGTGGCGCCAGCAGGGATCGACAAGCCGAACACCGGCCACCACCATCTTCTGGTCGACGCGGTGCTGCCGCCCTTGGACAAGCCGATCCCGAACGACGAAAACCATTTGCATTTCGGCGCGGGCCAGACAGAGACCTCGCTCACCTTGCCGACGGGCAAGCACACCCTGCAGCTTTTGTTGGGCGATACCGCCCACCTTCCGCACCAGCCGCCGGTCTATTCAGATCCGATCGTTATCTATGTCGGCATGTCGCCGCCCCCCCCGCGCCCGGTTCGGCGTCATTACGGATACCATTATCGTCAAAGCGCCTCTCGCCGGCCGTAGCGGATGGCGTCGCTTTTCCGCGAGCCTCATCGCGCCCGGAAATGGGCCGCGAGGCTTAAGAGATAAACGATCGTCGTAGCTCCAGCCAAGCGACATCGACTTGACCGCCCGGCACACCCATTGAGTCTCGTCAGGTTGGCGGGGAAGATTGCTGTGGCCCGCGCGCAGCGATGAGGACTTTATTCTTCGCCGGATTGATTATTGGCTCGGCAGTCTGGATGGCCGCTTCGGGACGCAGTCCGGCCGTTCATAAGGTAAACATGGAGGTCCGCATAGGGTCGATTTGACCCGTTCGCCGTGCCGTCAACGAATGATGGGGTGGACGGCGCCCCCGAACGGCATCAGCGTGCCAAGATGGTCGTTGTCAAACCCCATCTGAAGGGAAGCCGTCCATGGGCGAGTCTATCCGGAATTTGTCGACTGTCACGCGGGTTGGTCTCGATCTGGCGAAGAGGGTGTTTCAGGTTCACGCGGTCGAGGCGAAGGGCGAGATCGTTGTGGCGCGCAAACTCACGCGTAGCCAACTGATTCCGTTCTTCGCCGAGCTGCCGCCGTGCGTGGTGGGGATGGAGGCGTGCTCCTCGGCGCATCATTGGGGGCGGGCGCTGATCGAACTTGGACATGAAGTGAGGCTCATTCCGCCCGCTCATGTGAAGCCCTACGTGCGCCGCAACAAAAGCGACCAGGTTGACGCAGCGGCGATCTACGAGGCGATGAGTCGTCCTGGCCAGCGGTTCGTGCCGGTGCGTTCGATCGACAACCAGGCCGAACTGATGCGCCATCGAGCGCGCGAGCTGCTCGCCGGCCAGCGCACGGCGGCGCTCAATGCTTTGCGCGGCCATCTGGCCGAGATCAGCCTCATCGCGCCACAGGGCGCGCACCATGCCTATGGCCTGAAGCGCATGGCTGTCGACGGTTTCAACGAGAATGGCGAGATCGTGGTCCCCGATTGCGTGCGCGGCGCGCTTCGTTCGCTTGTCGGCCAAATCGACGCGCTGGATGAGGCAATCGGAGCGATCGACAGGGAGCTTGCGGCGTCGGTCAAGGCGGACGAGACGGCCAAGCGGTTGATGACCATTCCCGGCGTCGGCCCAGTCACCGCATCGGCGATCAGGGCCACGATCCAGAACGCCAGCGCCTTCGCCAGCGGGCGTGAGCTCGCTGCCTTCCTCGGCCTGACACCGCGCCAGAACTCGACCGGCGGCAAAACGCGGCTTGGGCGCATCACAAAGATGGGCGACCGCTATTTGCGCAAGCTTCTGGTGGTGGGCGCCTGCGCGACGCTGCGCCATCGCCGAGGCCATAGCGACGCCTTGCGTCTATGGGCGAGCGGGATGCTCGAGCGCAAGACGGTCAAATACAAGTTCAATCTGACCGCGGTGGCGCTCGCCAACAAGGTCGCGCGCATCGTCTTCGTGTTGATGACGAGGGGCGGCCAGTACGACGGTCGGCCGGTCGCGGCCTGAACGAACGAGGCTATTCGAAGGGAGTTTTCGCCGCCGAAGGCGATCAGCATCGAGGGTGCCGACGAAGTGATGTGAACCAACGGAAAAGGCTTGGAAGCCCGAATACCGGTCAGCGCCAATATGAGCGCGAGCGAATGATGAGGCGAAGAGCCACGCGGACGAATCATCAGGGCCAGCGGAGACATCCCTTCCGCATCAATAGGCCGTAGACATGACCGCGCTCGAGACGTTCACAACAGCTTCAAAGCCCCTTGACCACGGGGCGCCGTCCAGACATGGCCGGTATTTGCGCCAAGCGCACGCACGCCATGAAACGGAGGACATCCGCTTTGGTCGATAGCAGCCAAGCGTGACTGAGTTTGAGCCCAAAGCGAGCGAAAATCGGCGAAAATAGACATGTATTGAACAGCCCGCGCGGCTTTTACGGCGCATACCGCCATGCTTTTTGGTGCGCGGGCGCGGCCCCCTCTGGTTCCCATCCCGCCCAACACGGGGCGAAGAAGACCCGCGTCGGACCTAGGCGCCACACCGCCTGTTCCGCTGTTCGTTTCCCTATCTCCGGATTGAAGTCGAACGCGACGCAGCGATTAGGCTCTTGTAGCGTTAGCTGTTGGACGGCTGATTGGCGCGACAAATCACCCTTGCCGTCATGGCCGGGCTTGTCCCGGCCATCACGCGAGCCGTCGCCAAGGCCGCCTCAATTTCAGACAATGGCAGCTATTTCATAGCTTTACGTGCAGAGGACCGATCTGCTCAGGTCTTTTTGCGGCCGCGCTTCGCGGATGGCCGGGACAAGCCCGGCCATCCACGTTGCTTCCCTCGCCGTGAAACAACAGCCAACGCTATAAGAGCCAGCGATTAGGCTCTTATAGCGTTAGCTGTTGGTATGGTCCGTTTCCGATCGCGCCTTTGATCCAGTTTGGCGGTTCGAGTTTGTCGCCCCAGGCTTCGAGAGCGCGGCGCCATCCGAGATAGTTTGGCAGGTTCTTGGTGGCGACGCCGTTGAAGCGGTTGAGCCACTGTTTGAGGCGGCCGTGGTAGGCGTTGACGTTGTTGATGTGCAGATGGCGCGCTTCCGGGGCTGGCTTTCCCGGCGCGAGCACCGCGTGGAACGGAATCCCGGCTTTGCGGGCGAAGGCGGCGATTGGCCGGCCACCGTCGCCGATCAGATGGTTGTCCTGTGTGACGACGCCGGCAAGCGCTCTTCCCATGGAAGCCCCGTCGACCTGAGGCAGGACCGCGTCGAAAGTCGTGCCCTTCCGGTCGCGGGCGACGAGAACGGGAATATTGTCCTGATAGGGCCCAAGATGCCCCCAGGATGCCTGGCCTTGCCGCCTCGTTTGCGTGGCCCGCGGGGCAGATCGGACCATCGGCCCTTGAAGGATTCAAGGACGAAGGTCTCGTCCGCTTCGACGACACCGCTCAAGCTTCGCGGCTTGTTGACAGCCGGCGCGCGCAGAAACCGATGTCGCCAGCGGAACGCCGTCGTCGGATGAACGCCGCACAGTTGCGCAGTCTTGGCCAGGCTCTTGCCCTCGATCATCGCCCGGGCGTGATCGAGCCATTTCTCCTTCTTGCGCAGATACGCCATTGGCGTCTTGGTCAGCGCATTGAAGGTGCGCCCACAGCCCTTGCAGCGAAACCGCAAAAGTCCATGCGAGCGGCCCCAACCGACGACCTCGCGTCCCGCGCAATGAGGACAGCCCTGAGCCGCGACGCGCTCGACGCCGGTCGTTCCCAGCGCGTCCTTTTGGCGGCCACGCTTGCCCGCATTCTTCGCAGAAGCTCCCCCCTCGGCCCCAACCGCGCTCGCCCTCTCAAGCGCCGCCATCGCCTCTTGGCGCTGCCCTTCGTTCATCCCCGAAATCGCCGGCAGCCAAGCCGTAAAATCCTCAGCCTTCATCGAATCGCTCCCCGATCCGACCCACCTTAAACAAACCTCCAGCTAACGCTATATAAGAGCCAGCGATTACTTGCCAAAATTCAGAATTTGTGCTATACGTATTATTTGCCGCCGGTCTGGAACGCCACGTTTCTGCGTAGGCGGCCGACGGACGAGTGAGATGGTCAATTGAGACGTTCCGCACAGCCTGAAAACGGAAGAGGAATTTTTTTGGATTCGCTGTAACCCATTGAAAAGCCCCGATTCGGCCAAAGAAATCCAAGGAAACCCAAGCTATTTTCCTTGGTTTTATTTGGATTGTCTTGCGTTTCCTTGGACGACCTAGGCGCGCGGCCCGTCTCGCTTCGCCGGCTAGCGGAACACGCGTCATACCACGAGACAGGCGCGTTCTTTGCCGCAGACCGATGTTCCACTAGGCTCCCGCCATGACGAGCCACCCTCCCATGCAGCCTCCCCCGGACGCCGACCAGCGTCGCGCAGCCAAACCCGTCGTCGTCTACGCGCTCGACCGGCTGCCCGCGCATGACGCGGCCTTCTACGGCAATGCGCGCAGAGACATGGCGAAGATTGGCGAGACGGTCGTGCCGCCGCGCGAGGCGCGGACGTTCGATGTCCCGGCGGGGTTTTTCTTTCGCATTGTCAGTATCGAGGGGCCGCAGGTCGGCGACCTCAATCTCTGGAATCCAGGCAATCTCGCCGAGCGGTTCTTCAGCGGAAAAACGCGTGCGCTCAACGCGACCCACGTCACCACCGGCGCCCGGCTCTGGAGCGCGTTGCCTTATCTCCGGCCGATGGCGACCATCACCTACGACACGCTTGGCTGGTACGGCTACGACGCCGACGGCGCCGGAGTGCACGACGTCATCGGCACCCGATGCGATCCGTATACGAACCGGCTGTTGACCGGGGACGACTATCACCATTGCTGCCATTCAAACCTGACGCGCGCGCTGGCGGAGCGGATGAAGCTTTCCGCGCGCGAAGCGGAGGGGCATGTCCACGACGTGCTCAACGTGTTCATGTGCACCGGCTTTGAGCGCGCTTCCCATCGCTACTTCATGAAGGCGAGCCCTGTGCGCCCTGGCGACTTCATCGAGTTCTTCGCCGAAATCGATCTCATCGGCGCGCTGTCGGCCTGCCCAGGCGGGGATTGCGGCGCGAGCCATTCAAGCGATGCGGCGCGCTGCTATCCGCTCAAGGTCGAGATCTTCCGCCCGCGCGACGGGGCCCTGGGAAGCTGGCGTTCGCCCGAGGCCAGCGCCTACTCCGGCCCGCGAGGCGACGCGTGACGCTGCCTAGCCGTAGCGCAACCGCGATCGCTCCCGCGCCTTGCGGGCCTCGGTCTCCCGATCACGAGGCGGAGCGGAGCTGTGGAGGGAGAAGATGAGTTTGCGCGCCGCCTCAGTCACCTCATCGACAGCGCGGTCGAACGCCTCGGCGTTGGCCTGCGACGGCTTTGCGAACCCGCTCACCTTGCGCACGAACTGAAGCGCGGAGGCGCGGATTTCTCCTTCGCTCGCGGGCGGCTCGAAATTGAACAGCGGACGGATGTTACGGCACATGAAAGCCTCTTTTGCGAGCAGGACGATCGGATTTGGTCGCGCCTCAGTCTCGGGAGTCATCCGATATCCGTTGGGTGACTCCCCATAGCATACGGTCGTGTCCGACGACTGTAGTGGTTCTCTGCGAGCGGTCAGGCAAGAGCGCCTTTGAGCTCAGTTCGGGCTCTTGCCAAAAGTAGATTGTCCGGCTTGCTCAGGAGGAGACCTTCGAATGATATCCTTAGGTAGCCGCTACAATGTTTAGGACCTCGGTTCAAATAACGGAGCGGCCGAAAGGAGGAACAGTAGTTACCGGCGTTCAGTCGGCCGCGAACGTAAACCATCACGGACGACGCCACGACGTGGCGATGTTAAATAACGTGACAATTTCGAGGCTAAACCACTAAGCAGGCGACACCCGCAAATTCGTGGAGGGAACATTGTGGTTGCGCGAAGGTCAAGGAAAAAGGTATAACTAAGAATAACGAGATAATTTAGATAAATCACCGTGATGGGGCAAGAGCGAGATGGGATCTCCAGCGCCGGCGCAATTGTTGGACTCGGGGCTGTGTGGGCTTTCATTAGTGGCGGGATACTACCGTCTCGCCGGCGACCCCCTGCAGCTGAAGCATCAACTTGCGCTGACCGGCCGCACGGCGCAGGCTGAGGATATCGTTCGCGGCGCGAATTTCCTTCGGCTGAAGTCCCGCATCCTTCGCGGGGTGACCGCCAAGCGCCTCCGCACCATTCCCTATCCAGCGATCCTGGGCCTAAAGGAGGGTGGTTTTGCCATCCTGGGCGCGGGTCAGGCGAAGGGCATGGCGCGGCTGGTCGATCCGATCGCCCGGACAGCGCAAGAATTGTCGATAGAGGACATAGCCGCGTTGTCCTCAGGCGAGCTGGTGCTGATCACGCGCCGGTTCAACGGGGCGGGGGTCGACCCCACCACATTCGGGTTCCGCTGGTTCTGGCCCTCGATTCTCCGTTACCGGCGCCCGCTCGCCCATGTCATCGTCGCGTCGCTGTTCGTGCAGTTGTTCGCTCTAGCGACGCCGATCTTTTTCCAATTGATCGTCGACAAGGTGCTGGTTCACAAGGGCGTCTCGACGCTGATCGTGCTGGTGATCGGCATGGTCACGCTCGGCTTGTTCGAGACCATCCTGCAGTTCCTACGCACCTATACGCTGAGCCACACGACCAACCGGATGGATGTCGAACTGGGCCGCCGGCTGTTCCATCACCTCTTTCGCCTCCCGCTTGCCTATTTTGAGACCCGTCCGGCCGGGCAGACTGTGGCTCGCATGCGCGAGCTCGAGACGATCCGCAGCTTTCTGACCGGGCAGGGCCTGACCTCTTTACTGGATCTTGTGTTCACGCTGATCTTTTTCGTCGTTATGTTCATTTATTCGGTGAAGCTCACTCTGGTCGTCCTGGCTTCGATACCAGTCTATATCGTCATCGCCAGTTTCATTCGGCCGGTGCTCCGCGAACAGATCAACGAGAAGTTCAACCGCGGCGCCCGGTCGCAGCAATTCCTGGTCGAATCGATCGTCGGCGCGCAGACCCTCAAAGCGGCGAGCGTAGAGCCAATGATGCAGGCGCAATGGGAGGAGCGGCTGGCGGCTTATGTCCGCACATCCTTCAACGCCGGCGTTTCAGGAGCGCTCGGGCAGAATCTCATCCAGTACGTGAGCAAGGTCACGACGGCGCTGATCCTGTTTGTCGGCGCGCAATCGGTGATCGAAGGGACGATGACTGTGGGCGAACTCATCGCCTTCAACATGATCGCGAGCCAAGTCGTCCAACCGATCCTGCGCCTGTCGCAGCTGTGGCAGGATTTTCAGCAGGTGCAAGTGTCGGTCGCCCGTTTGGGCGACATCCTCAACGCCCCGCCTGAGCCTGCGCCGCAGAACCTTCTGACCTTGCCGCCCCCGCGGGGCGCCATCGAGTTTCGCGACGTGACGATGCGCTACCGGCCCGAAGCGGCGGACGCGCTACGAAAAGTGTCGCTGTCGATCGAGCCAGGGGAGGTGATTGGCGTCGTCGGCCCGTCGGGATCTGGCAAGTCCACCCTAACCAAGCTCATCCAGCGCCTCTATAGTCCTCAATCGGGTCAAGTGATGCTCGATGGCGTCGACATTGCCCAGCTCGATCCCGGCTGGTTGCGACGGCAGATCGGTGTCGTCCTACAGGAGAACATTCTTTTCAACCGCACGATCCATGAGAACATCGCGCTCGGCGACCCCGCCATGGCGCGCGTAATTGTGATGCATGCGGCTCGCCTTGCCGGCGCGGACGAATTTATCGCCCAGTTGCCGCAAGGCTACGACACGATGATTGAGGAACGCGGCGCCAATCTTTCTGGCGGCCAGCGTCAGCGCATCGCGATCGCCAGGGCGCTTGTGGCAAACCCCCGCGTTCTGATCCTGGATGAGGCGACCTCCGCGCTCGACTACGAGAGCGAACGGATCATTCAAGAGAATATGCGCTCGATCGTGCGCGGGCGCACTGTCATCATCATAGCTCATCGCCTGGCGGCGGTTCGCCCCTGTTCCCGGATCGTGGGAATGCTGAGAGGGGAGATCGTCGAGATTGGCGGGCATGAAGAGCTTCTCCGCCGCAAGGAGGGCCTCTATGCCCGCCTCTGGGCGTTGCAGTCCGACCAGGCGAGGACGCCAGCGTGAACGAACGTGCAGCGCCGCCGGTAGCGCCCCCGCCCCCACCGCAGCCTCGGCCCTCGCGGGCAACGCCGATCCCGGTTACCGGGAGCGACCGCGAATTCCTGCCGGCCGCGCTCGAAATCCTCGAAACGCCGCCTCCTCCCTTGCCGATTGCGCTGATGGCGACAATCAGCGCGTGCGCGCTAGCGGCCCTGGTGTGGTCGTATTTCGGCCGGCTGGACGTCCATGCGACGGCGCCGGGCAAGATCGAGCCGGCTGGCTACGCCAAGGTGATCGAGCCGCTCGATCCCGGCAAAATTGCCGCGATCCACGTGGAGAAGGGCCAGAGCGTCAAGGCGGGAGACCTCCTCTTGGAGCTCGATCCCACGGAGGCCGGCGCCGACGCGTTGAGCGCCAAGGATGCGCTCAGCGCGAGTATGGCGGAGGTCGCGCGGCGCCGTTACGCGATTAACGCCGTGCGAGCTGCTGAGATCGAGGTTCAGACAGCGCAAGACCGGCTTGATGCGCGCGGCAAGGACGATGCTCCGCCGGGTACGGACTCCGGCTCGGTCGAAAGCCTGGCAGGCCAGGCGGAATTGAAGATCGCTTGGGACCCGGCTTTACCCGAACAGTTCCAGTTGCGGGAGGAAGCCGTACTGCGGGCGGATCTCGCCCAGCTCTCCGACGCCCTCAAGGCGCTCGACCGGCAGATGGCCGAAAAGCTGGCGACGCAAAAGCGCCTCAACATGAGCATCGCCTTCCAGAACAAGCTGATGGAGACTTTAAATCAGCGCGTCTCGACCAGGCAGCAGGCGATCGACCTCAACGTTGGCACCAAGATCGATCTTTATAACGCCAAGGAAGAGCTGGAAAAGGATGAGGCGGCGCTCGCGTCCGACCAGGGCCAGTTGATCGAAACCGATGCGGCGATCAGATCGGTGCGCAGCGAAAAGGCCAAGACGGTCTCCCAGTTCATTGCCGACAACGAAAACAAGCTCGCTGACGCCGCGCGCAAGGCGGACGAAGCGCGTCAGGCGCTCGCCAAGGCCAACGCCCGTCTCGCCCGCACCCGGCTTTATGCGCCCACGGATGGCGTCGTTCAGCAGCTGGCGGTCACGACCGTTGGACAGGTCGTCACCACCGGCCAGCAGCTCATCGTGCTGACGCCCATCGGCGGCAAGCTTGAGGTCGAGGCGCTCGTGGCCAATCTCGATATCGGCTTCATCAAGCCCGGCCAGGACGCCGTGATTAAGGTCGACGCCTTCCCGTTCACTCGGTTCGGCGCGCTGCAGGGCAAGGTCGTCAACATTGCTTCCGCAGCCGTCGCCGAGCAGGACGCCAAACGCGCGCTCGCCAACCAAACGGCGACCGCCAACATGTCTCCCGAGGCGCCGACCGCCCCTGGTCAGCCCGAAAGCTTCGTCTTTCCGGTGACGGTGTCGCTCGACGAGACCGCGATGAAGATCGACAACACAACCATTCCATTGACCCCGGGCATGACTGTGAGCGTCGAAATCCGGACCAACTCGCGCCGCGTCATCGACTACTTGCTTTCGCCGCTCGCCAAAATCGGATCCGAAGCGTTGCGCGAGAGATAGAGGGTCCGTTCGCCGCCAGCCTCGCAGAGTTCCTCCTCGAGCGATCGGCGTGCGCCGCCCGCGCCTCGCGAAACGACAGGAGGCGCCGCGTTTCCTCGTCCCATAGCGTGAGACGGACGCAAACGAGGCTTTGCCACAGCGTGAGCCGACCGACGTCGCGAAGCTCAGGATAGGCCCGCAGGACCTCGGGCAACCGATAAAAGGGGACGCCGCTCGACAGGTGATGCACATGATGCACGCCGATATTGGCGCTGAACCAGCGCAGCACGGGCGGCAAATCGTAATGCGAGCTGCCGTGCAGCGCCGCTTCAGGCTGACGCCAATCCGTCGCCTTGTCCCACGTCGTCGCCTCGAACTGGTGCTGGACATAGAACACCCAGACCCCCATCGTCGCCGCGAGCAAGACAATCGGCAAATGGACGATGAGGAACGTCGTGAATCCTAGACAGAGGATTAGAAGGCCGGCAGCGAGCAGGATTCCGGCGTTGGTGGTCATCGTGCTGAGCCAGGGCATAGGGCCCTTGCGCATGAAGCCGACGGGCAGCCTGTTCTCCAACAGGAACACATAGGCTGGTCCCACGCCTAACATCACCAGCGGATGACGATAGAGCCGGTAGCGGAGACGGTCGCGCCAGTTGCGGGCGAAATATTCGCGCACCGTAAGCGTCTTGATGTCGCCGATCCCGCGCCGGTCGAGATTGCCCGATGTCGCGTGATGGATCGCGTGGGAGCGCCGCCAGTGATCGTAGGGCGTCACGGTTAAGACACCGAGCGCGCGTCCGACCCAGTCGTTGGCGAGCTTACTCGGAAAGAACGAACCATGCCCGCAATCGTGCTGGATGATGAACAGGCGGATGAGCAGGCCCGCGGCGAGAGGCGCGAGCGCTAATGAAAGCCAGAACTGGCCATGGTGCGCTGCGATCATCATCGCCGTCCAGATCGCGACGAAGGGCGGGAAGGTCATCGCAAGCTCGAACGCCCCGCGAACTGCGCTCGCCCGGCGGAAAGGGGCAACCGCCTGCGCCCAGTCGCGCGCCGACCATGAGCTTCTCGGTTCCGTCGCCGCCATCCTGCACCTCGTCCGATATGCGCTTTCAAGGAAAAGCGTCGTCGAGCGGGTGGTCGACTGCGCCGAAGGGAGGATCGAAAGATCCCCCCACAATTCCATAGACAGACGGCCGTGAAAAAGCGATGACAATTCGCGCTTTCCAGACCAATTTCGAGCGGAAGCAGCGGCGCCAAGGGCGTGCTGCCCCCATGATGTGTGTTTGTTATCCGCAACACCCGCCAAACCCCGTCCAAATAAACGGCAATCAAAGCCAGTTTCCGCGCCGCCCGAGTTTGTCAGGCGATCCCGGTCGATGGCGCAGATGCTGGCGGCCGCCAGAGCCGGGACTTAAGATCGAAGCTCACGAGGGTCATCGTCCGCCGACCTCGCCCGGGGCCCTAAGGTTGAACGCAAGCCATACGGAGAACATCCCATGCCTCTCGTCCGTATCGATCTGCGCAAAGGCAAATAGACTGCTTATCGCGAGGCGATCAGCCGCATCGTGCATGAGTCACTGGTCAGCGTCGGCGTGCCGAAGGACGACCGTTTCCAGCTGATCGCCGAATACGACACCGAGAACTTCGTCTTCGATCCGAACTATCTCGACATCCGCCGCACCGAGGACCTGGTGATCATCCAGATCACCTGGAACGAGGGTCGGACCGTCGAGCAAAAGAAGGCGCTCTACAAGGCGATCGCCGACGGGCTCGCGGCCACGATCAGCCTGCGCCGGGAGGACGTTTTTGTCAGCCTGATCGAGGTCAAACGAGAGAACTGGTCGTTCGGCAACGGCGTCGCGCAATATGCGACGTGATGCCCGAGCAGCCGATGCAGCGCCTCAAGTTCTTCGCGCAAAGCGCCGACATCACTGGCAAATGCGATAGCTGGCGTTCGAGCCGTGCGGCTCAACGTCGAGGTGCATGTTGGTGGCGTGGAAGGCGTCAGAGCCTGGACCCAGAACCGTCGTGAACCAGCCGCAGGCCGCCGTCCGTATCGCGCGGAAGTAGGACGTTTCGTCCGCGCTCGTCTGCCGCTCGATGAGGATTCGCCGCTTGTCCGCGAGCGTGATCGCGATGAAATCGACCGCCAGTCCCTTGGCGTGAGCGGTGATCTTGCTCCCGGCCACGCGGTCCTGGGCGCGGCAATCATAGCCCGGACCGGTCTCGATCGCCGCGACCTTGGCGTGCAGCGTCGCCTGGCCAAGCGGCGCGACGATGAGGCGGACATAGTCGGCGAGGACAGAGGCGAATTCGCAAGCGACCAGCGGGCGGTCTGGCAGGCTCACCGCTTGGTCTTCCGCAATGATCGATAAGAGCCGGACCGGCGCCTCGACCCCGCAACCTCCAGCCGGCGCCGGCGGCGGCCCCGCAGCCTCGGCGCTCGCGCCCTCCGCGATCAGTTTCGCGAGGCAGGCCGAAGCCGCATTTCCGTTCAGCGTGGCAGGGGGCGGCGCGGTCGGCTCCGCAGGCGTTGCAAGCTTCGGCGGCCGGGGCGGCGGCAGCGGCGTTTCGTTCGCCATCGCGCTCGCCGAGGCCGCGAGGGCCAGCGTCGCCAGCGGCAGCGCTGATCGGCGGACTGCCGCGACCGAATACGCTGTCATCAGAACTCCGCATAACACTCTGTCAATACGACAGATTTGTCCGCTCAAGCCTGCGAGCCACGGCTCGGAGCCACGTGCAGGCAAGCGCTAAGCATCGCTCTTGTCCAGGCTCTGAATCTGTTCAAACACGCTTCGCTTGTTTTCGATGCCGAGGAACGCCGGTGTGGGATCGAGTGATGGAGTCCAGCTGGAATAGCGGTAGCCGAGCCCATAAAAGGGCATGGGCTGGCCAAAGCGGATACTGCCCTTGCCGTTTGCGCCTTCGACCAAGCTCGTTTCGAGCAAGCGATTGAGGTTCAACGCGGTGAACTTGGTGAACGGCCACGAGCGCACGATCAAAACCCGCCTGTTCGTGAGAGCTTGAATTCCGCTCCTGACCCAAGCGTCGAGCAGAAATCGCCCTGCGACGAAGTATATTCCAATCAGCACGAACGCCGCGCCAAAGAGCCTTGAAAAATAAGGGCGCCTATAAAAAAATTGGCCCGTTTCGAGCCCTCTTGCAGCAGGTCTGGAAAGAGCACTGTTCCCATTTTTCCGCTCAATGACGACCCATGCGCGGCTTCGCTTCGACGACCGAGAGGAGATTAACACAGAATTTCTCTTTTTGCCAATAACAAATGGCCTGTTTTCTGATTCGTACTGTTCGATCCGTCGGGGGCAAGCAAAAAGGGGGAGCGTCGGAGGCGAAGGGACGACCAATCTGCGCCCGAACCCTGCTACGGTCCAACGGCGCGCCGGCGCTTAACCACTAGCCCGACCATGAAAAGCAATGCGGCTTTCACCGTCGCCAGGAGGCTGCCCAAGAACAACGTCTTCGGCTGTCCACACCATAAGCAGGATGCACTCGCGACACTTGTCGGTTTGCCGCATGCCGAGCAGACTTTCGCGTGCCGCATAGAAGTGAAGTGTTCTTTCCCTAGGGAGCCTTGCAGTCAAAACGCGGTAACGGCTGAAATGTTCCGGTAAACCTGCAGTTCGTTCGTTCCCCCGTTCGTCCCGGAAAACGGAGATCCAGGCATGGTCACGCTTCCCGCCCCTCTCCTCTTGTACATGGATGGCCTACGGGAGCATGATATTCATAAAATCAGGCAGTCCTTTGCGCCCGGACTTCGTTTCGTGACGCCATTGCGGAGCATGGACGCCGATGAGACGCTTCGCTTCCTTGGGGCGCTATACGCGGGATTTCCCGACTGGCATTACGACAATGACCCTCCCGTCCTCGTTGGAGATGGACGCTGGGGTGTTAAGTGGCGCCAGGGCGGCACGCATACGGGCAAGCTCAAGCTACCCGGCTTTGTCGAAGTCGAAGCGACAAATCGGGTGGTCGCAATTCCCGAGCACTACTTCTACTACAGTGTCGATGAAACAGGATTGAAGGAGATCCGGCCCGATCCTGTGCCTGGCGGCGCGCCTCACGGTATCTTTAAACAGATAGGCGTGGAGAACCCGCCGCTGTAGCGGCGGAACCAGCCGGGCCGTGAAAGCGGCGCTCGCGAACGAGATGAGCGAGCCGTCAATATCTTTCTGGGCTCCGTCCTGGCGACGCTCAGACTGATGATCCCCGCCGTCCTGAGCTATTGAACCCGACCCCCGGCTGCGCCAAACTCTCTTGTGCGCCGGCCTCGTCTCCATTGAACTCGAGGACGCGAATGCGGATCCCGATCCTTCTGGCTTTTGTGGCTCTCCTCTCCGGCTGCAACGCCAATCAGGCGATCAATCCCTCCGGACAGGCGAACCGCTGCGCGAACGATCCCAGCTGCAATCCTTACAATCCCTCCAGCTACGCGCAGAATAACGTCGGGATCGGCGGCGGCCGCTAAGAGCCGGTAGGGGCGATTGCCGGACGGGGCGGAGAAGCCTTTGTCGGAAGGCATCGATCAGTTTGGGTTTTCTTGGGGTCTCCCCATCTGGCTGCGAAAACCCCTGTTTATGGGGTTGGAATTCCTTGGATTTCGGGGTAAAGTGATCTCCAGAAAAAATACCAGCCGAACGATCAGGGGGACTCCACACAGCGGTCCATACCCGCACTTATCGGTGAGACATTCCAGCTAGCACAGGAATTATCCGGATGACTTTTATTACCCATTACTTAGCGTAACAATCATCAATACCAAAAGAATGAATCCTTCTATAACCATATCCACGTAGAAATAGCGCAATACGCTCCTTCACACTAAAATTGTTGTGCTTGTCGATTTCCGCTGAGATTTGACCCGGAATTTCCATTGAGAACTGACCCGGCTTGATGATGGTTTCGGGGTCAGGCGTTCGTCAAGTTTCGAGGTTTCTCCTTTGCGGGTTTGGCGGCTTTCGCGGAGCTGTTCTTGAAGCGGAAGCTGTCGTTTCCGGTTTCAAGAATGTGACAGCGATGAGTGAGGCGGTCGAGCAACGCGGTCGTCATCTTTGGGTCGCCGAACACGGTTGCCCATTCGCCGAAGCTGAGATTAGTCGTGATGATGACGCTGGCGCGCTCGTAGAGCTTGCTCAGCAGATGGAAGAGCAACGCTCCGCCGGAGGCGCTGAACGGCAGGTAGCCCAGCTCGTCGAGGATGACGAGATCGGAGTGGGCAAGTCGCGCCGCGATCTGGCCGGATTTGCCCTGAAGCTTCTCCTGTTCGAGAGCGTTGACGAGTTCGACGGTGGAGAAGAAGCGGACGCGCTTACGATGATGTTCGATGGCCTGGACGCCGATCGCAGTGGCGAGATGCGTCTTGCCTGTGCCAGGTCCGCCGACCAGGACGACATTGTGGGCGTCTTCGAGGAACTCGCAGCGGTGTAGTTGACGCGCGAGCGCCTCGTTGACCTCACTGCTGGCGAAGTCGAAGCCGGCGAGATCGCGATAGTTCGGAAAGCGAGCGGCCTTGAGTTGATAGGCCGTCGATCTCACCTCCCTGTCGGCTGTCTCCGCCTTCAGGAGCTGCGATAGGATGGGCAGCGCCGCCTCAAAGGCCGGAGAGCCTTGCTCGGTCAGCTCGCCGACCGCCTGAGCCATGCCGTGCATTTTGAGGGTGCGCAGCATGATGACGACGGCGCCGGCGGCAGGGTTATGACGCATGACGCGCCTCCCGGGCTTTGCGCAGCGCGTCGTAGCGCTCGACGTTAGCCTGCGGTTCGTTCGTCAAAGTCAGAGCCTGCGGCGCCTTTATCGGAGGCGTGTCCATCGGCTTTCCGTCGACCAAGCGGTGCAGCAGGTTCAGAATATGCGTCTTCGTTGGCGCGCCGGCCTCCAGCGCCAGTTCGACGGCGGCGAGCACGGCTTGCTCGTCGTGCTGGAGAACCAGGGCGAGGATCTCGACCATCTCGCGGTCGCCGCCCGGCGTCTTGAGCATACGCTTTTGTAAGGCCCGGAAGGCAGGCGGGAGTTCGGCGAACGGCGCGCCGTTACGCAGGGCTCCCGGCTTGCGCTGAATGACCGCCAGATAGTGCCGCCAGTCGAAAACGGTGGTCGTACTCTTGCGTTGGTGGGAGCGGGCAAAAACGCGGCGATGTTCGCAGACGACTTGTCCCTCGGCGGCGACAACGATGCGTTGGGGATAGACTCGTACGCTGACTGGACGATTGGCGAAGGAGGCCGGCACGCTGTAGCGATTGCGGTCCAGATGGACCAGGCACGTCGGCGACACGCGCTTGGCGTATTCGACAAAGCCGTCGAACGTCCTGGAAAGCGACATCAAGTGCTGCGCTTCTTCCGCCCAGGCATCGGCGACCGTGCCAGCTTGCGAGCCGTGCGGCGTCAATGCCCAAAGCTCTCGGCATCGCGTCTCCAGCCAGTCGTTCAGCGCGTCTAGAGAAGGGAAGTGCGGCATGGGCTGCCAGAGCCGATGGCGCGCGTCCTGGACGTTTTTCTCGATCTGCCCCTTCTCCCAGCCGGAAGCCGGATTGCAGAACTCCGCCTCGAACAGGAAGTGGCTGACCATGGCTGAGAAGCGCGCGTTGACTTGGCGCTCCTTTCCACAGCCGACCTTGTCGACGGCAGTTCGCATATTGTCGTAAATGCCCCGCCGCGGCACGCCCCCCAAGACGCGGAAGGCGTGGTTGTGGGCGTCGAACAGCATCTCGTGGGTCTGCTGCGGATAGGCGCGGAGAATGAAGGCGCGGCTGTAGGAGAGCTTGACGTGAGCGACCTGCAACTTGGTCCGCTCGCCGGCGATGATCGCCCAATCTTCCGACCAGTCGAACTGGAACGCCTCGCCCGGCAGAAACGCAAGCGGCACGAACACGCCGCGGCCGCACGTCCTCTGTTCTTGTTGCCGAGCAGCCTTCCAGTCGCGAGCGAAGGCCGCCACGCGATTGTAGGAGCCGTCGTAGCCGAGGGCGGCCAGATCGGCGTGCAATTGCTTGGTCGTCCGCTTCTGCTTGCGGGACTTCCCGGCCTCCTGCCGCAGCATCTGCGATAGCTTGTCGGCGTAAGGGTCCAGCTTGCTCGGACGGTCAGGGATGTTGAACTTCGGTTCAACGGTGTCCGAGCGCAGGTATTTGCGGACTGTGTTCCTCGACAGCCCCGTGCGCCGCGATATCTCTCGGATCGAGAAATAATCTCGGTAGTGCCAGCGCCGGATGACGCTCAGTAACTCCATGTCGATCACTCCGATGCCCCCTGCCAAGGCCAAGGGGGCGAGGTTCGAACATGGGTCAGTTCTCGGTGGAAAAACCCGTGGCGCCCGGGTCAGTTCTCAGTGGAAATCAACACTTACATGAAGTCATACGGCGATGAGGCTGAATTGCTTAACGATCTAGTAAAAAAAGCATTGGATGATGTTACGACCGCAGCGCGTGATCAAAATGCGACGTTCTTGAAATCGAGAGTATCGGACACGGCGGAGAATTTGACCGAACTGAAGGCAATCCAAAAGAGAGCCGATATGTTAAAGGGAAAGGTGACAGGTATCTCCAATAACATTGTGAGTTTCCAGCCAAATCCTCCAATTGATGGTTTGTTACATTCGGTTCAGTTCATAGTGACATATGGTGGTAGCATAAGCCCGAACTGGAGCCTACTATTGTGGAAGGGTCCTAGTTTAATCCTCCCCGGCGCGACACTCAGTGGGGTGAGAACTGACCTCCTTAATATTGCATTAGGTCCGACGTCGGAACAAAATCGCCTCATTCAAAATCAGACAATTTTCAATGCATTTCACCCATGACGATAAACTCCTAGCCCTCTCTGTAGAGCTTAGTAAGTAAAGTTAAAAACCTACTGGCGTTTTCGAAGCGTGCAGAGCACCCACCGGCTGATAATGGGCAATTTTGTATGGTCTTAGATCTTTCTGTACGAAGCATTGGTATTTTTTTGGGAGATCAGTTTACCCCATTCCTTGGATTTCCTTGGATTCTCTCGTCCGAATCGAGTGATATCAATGGGTTGCGCGTGATTTTCTGCGGAAAGTTTTTCGTGGGGCGTCTTGGCGCAAGAAGCCGGAGCGGGCTCCTGCGGTCGAGACCATTCGGAACGGCGGGATTGATCATGGGGCAAGCTTACTTCAATTTCTGATTGTCAGCAAGCAATTGTCGTCGCCCGGCCCGGTCGGGTATGCCAAGCTCGCTTCTCATCCTGACGCTCGCCGTCAGCATCGTCACGACGTTTCCCGTTAAGATTTTCTCCAAACTGTGACGTACATCACATCGATACCTCCCTCCCTGGCTAGCGCATGGCTTGGGGGAAGGGAGACGCGGATGGCGAGACGGAGTTGCACTATTGCAGTTGGACTGACGCTCATTCGAGCGAGCGCCCTGGCGAACCCGCCCGACGTTCCGACCGGATCGCCGATAGACGAGATTTATCGGCATCAGTTTGCTCAATGCGACTCAAACGACGTCTTCCAGGGCGTTCAGTTCCCCATCCGAAACAAGTCTGAAAGAGTGGCCTGGTACGGCTGCAAGTCGGACCCGAGCCGCTTCTCACGCTTTGAAAGGATTGCCGCCTCTTCCGGGCGTCCCGAGGCAATCGTGGTCGAGGCGAAACTTGCTTGGGACGACGACGGGTCGCCTTCCGCTTGTTCGTTGGCCCATGGCATAACCAGCCAGTGCCCGACGAGTCTGATGCTCGATGCGCCAAACCCGACGGGTTGTTTGATGCCTTCGAAGACAGGCAAGGAATGCATTCCGCTCAACGCTGACGTCGTTCCCTATGTAGTCATACCGGCGGCTGCACCCAAAGGGATCGACGGCGCTGCCTTTGAAAGGCTGTCCGGCGTGAGGCTAGGAGACTACGGCGTCGTTATCGCAAACGCGAAGGTCGTGCCTGTGATCGTCGGCGATGAGGGGCCGGCCTACAAGATCGGCGAAGGTTCGTCGGCGTTGTTGAGGAAGCTGTCGGATGACGGCAAGCGCCGCACCTACGCGAGCGGGGTCAAGTTCGTGCTCTTCCCGGGCACGGCGGACGACCGCCCAGCTTTGAGACTGAATACGCTGCCAAGCGTGATCCAGTCGAAAGGCAACACGCTCTATTCGGCGTTGGCAAAATTGTAACTATCCTTGGTGTCAGTTTCTAAACGGGGAGATAAAATATGGTTGCGCGCCTTACGACTTCGTTTTCTTCTATCTCGCTCGCCATTTTTGTACTGGCTTCACAACGCGGCGAAGCACTAGAGTACAATGATACACCCCGTTACACTTGGTTTTTACCAAAAACCGTCCTCGATACGACAGTGACATATGCCGTTAAAGGATGCAAACCAGGCGCCTCGGGCATCCCAGAGGTGCAATTCAATATAACGCCGAGTATGACCCCGAGGTATGTTGCCGATTTGCGCATTGGACAGCAATCCGTCAAGCTAACGGAACTAGAGGCTCCTCTTCAGAACAAGAGTATTTCAGTTACGACGTATGGGCCCTCGGGCATTCTGAATTCGATTGGCTCTGAGCCTGCGGATCAGACCGCGCAAATCGCCGGCGCAATCATCGGCGGAATACCGAAGCTGGTTGGGATTGCATTGGGGACCGCCGCCCTATCCGCACGTGACAAAATCTCGGCGCCAGGTGTGGGGCCGCTTCCTACATGTCAAGCTCTCGACAAGGCGGACGCATGTCAAAAAGTGGGATGCATTGCTGATTAAAGGCACAGATTTCATCGAATAGCGTAGCAGCTGCCGGCGACCTTGATGATGCGACGCAGAAAAAGGATACTGCCGCTAATCAAGCTGCCCAAAGTCTCATAACTGACCTGCAAGCGGAGCTTTCCTTAACGATCAAGACGACGATTGACCCCGGTCTGAGCCCAACCAAGGTTGACCCCGAAAGGGAAGACGCGGCGAACTTCGGGACAATTAAAGCATACAACGCTGTAGCGGACAATCCTGCAGAAGTAGGTAACGTCGAATTAGACGGACTTGTCGCCGCGTTCTGTCCATCCGAAGACCAGCTTAAGCACATAGGTTTAATTAAAGACGATGACAATAATAATGGCTCAATTAAAGAAGATGACAAAAGGCTAAAAGAGATCAAGGATAGCGGCGTTTGCTCCCAGGGAGCGTTGCCTGAACTATCAGTAAATGTCTATCTAACTTTTTGATGGTGCCCAGTCCGCAATTTACAGGAAGAATCCTCCAAAAAGTAGATTTGAACAAACAGAACTGGTGCACAATGAAAAGACGCTTCAGCTATATCGAGACCCGGCAGTGATCCCAGTTGAAATTTGGCGGGGGACGAGAAAGCTTGAGGATCTCGAAGACAAGGGTAACGTTACAAAACTACTTTCGCCACCAACCAACGTGTCCTTTGGACAGTTCGGCGTGGCTCAGGCGCTCCCCCTAGACGCGGGATTGGGCGGAAACCTCCAATGGTCAGTCACGTTCCTTGAAAGCGGTCAATTAAGCAGCGCAAAGTTCGCTGCCGCGGCAACAGCTTCAGCGATTGCAAATTTATTTGGTACGGCGAGCTCGGCGGCGAATTCAATTGCTACAGAAAAACGAAACGCCGACACGCAAGCGAATACCCAAGAGGAGACGCTAGCGGCTCATTCTCAAGCCGACGCAGACGCAATTTACCAGGCGGCGCGGGACGTAACTTGCCAAGCGAAACCAAGCGTCTGCACACAAAAATAGACACAGGCTAATCTTGCCTATTTTAGGTGGCGACTTAAATGAGAAACCGTTTCTACGAACTCGCGGTCACAGTTTGCATGGCGACCTTTAGCTTTTCTACCCCTGTGCCGGCGGAATTAAGCTGCAATCCGCAGGAGGCGCAAATCAATTTTACAACGCAAAGCGATCCGTTTTTCGAAAGCATTTTAAGAAGATGGAAACAAAAGACAGACGGCCAAGACACAAGCAGATATGTTGAGGGGGACAATCCTACAAAAGACTGTACGGACGTCCAAGTCAAAGGATATGAAGGATTTCCAACTAAGTTATGCAGTTATAGACATTACGACGCCGGCGATCCGAAGAAACCCCTTGCGGCAAAGGTCATCGTTTTGGACCCGTCGGCAAAGCAATTAGCGAGCTGGAGCATACATGCCTGTCGAATCAGCGGTGCGACCGACGCCAAAATGGCCTCCTGTCTTGACGCATTGTTCAATGGAGTCATCCATGACAACCGCGCTCAATTCCCTGTGGCCGGGAGTGTCGTCGAAAGCTACTGTAATTCGGGAGTTGACAAGCCATGCGCCAAGGATAGTTGGGTCAGCAACCCGAGGAACACTTGGTATCGCAACGGTGTTCCCGTCTGGTACAATTCGCTTGTTCATTGGGAGCCGACGCCAGCGAGCGATTCGAGTTACGACAAAGTATTCGATACCGATGAGTCCGACAAAGACATATCCCGATGGCAAACGGTGTCGCGAGTCTCCGGAGCCCAACGAGGCGACTGGAGGGCCTGGCGACAGATGAAAGGGAAGCCCCTGGCCCCCGATGGGGTCGACCCGGGGACTTTCGATCTCGACAGTCCGGTGAAAAGCAGTTGGGGCGACGTCTCCCGAGCCATTCATCAGGCCGCCTGCAAATCCGAAGCGAACGAGCTTTTTGACGCAGTGGTCTTCCATCGAAGATTGGCGCGGTAGGACGTTAGCGCCGCTCATGAGCACCCCGTCGTGCCGCCGCAGGTGTCGCACTTGAGGCACGTGCCGTTGCGCACCATGGTGAAATTGCCGCATTCGGGGCAGGCTTCGCCGACATAGCCTTTCATCCGCGCTTCGGCCCGCTTCTCGGCGACGGTTTCGGTTTGCGGCGCGAGGCTCGAACCGACAGCGGGCGCGGCGCGCTCGGCAAGCTCGCCCTTGAGCGCCGTCGCGCCCTGCACGATGCTCCCATGCGCGCCTGAGCCGCCTGCGACGTGAACGGCCGCCCCGTCCCAAGCGCCAGTGCGGACCAGCATCAGCTTGTCGCCCGGCCGCGAGCGCAGAAGGCCCTTGGACACGACGGACGCCACCGGGGCGGCGGGCGGCGCGCTTGTCGCCTCGCTTAGGCCCGGCGCCCGATCCTGATCGACACCGCCGCCGAGCACCGTCGAGCCAATCTCGTCGGGCGCAATATGCGCGAGATCGTTGCGGCCGAGATAGGAGATGGCGAGCTCGCGGAAAATATAATCGAGGATCGAGGTCGCGTTCTTGATCGCGTCATTGCCCTGGACGAGCCCCGCCGGCTCGAACCGGACGAAGGTGAAGGCCTCGACATATTCCTCGAGCGGCACGCCATATTGAAGCCCGAGCGAAATGGCGATGGCGAAATTGTTCATCAAGCTCCGGAAGGCGGCGCCTTCCTTGTGCATGTCGATGAAGATTTCCCCTAAGCGCCCGTCCTGATATTCGCCGGTGCGGAGATAAACCTTATGCCCGCCGACAACGGCCTTCTGCGTGTAGCCCTTGCGCCGGTCGGGCAGCCGCTCGCGCTGACGCTCACGCTCGACCCGCTCGATGACGCGCTCGACGATTTTTTCCGCCACCGCGGCGGCGCGCGCGGGCGCGTTGAGGGCGACCAGCGTCTCGACCGCCTCGTCGTCCTCCTCGTCGCTCTCGACCAACTGGGAGCTCAAGGGCTGCGACAGTTTCGAGCCGTCGCGATAGAGCGCGTTCGCTTTCAGGCCGAGACGCCAGGAGAGCATGTAGGCGTCCTTGCAATCCTCGACGGTGGCGTCGTTCGGCATGTTGATGGTCTTCGAGATCGCGCCCGTGATGAACGGCTGCGCCGCCGCCATCATGCGGATGTGGCTCTCGACCGAGAGATAGCGCTTGCCAATGCGCCCGCACGGGTTGGCGCAGTCGAACACCGAGAGATGCTCAGCCTTGAGATAGGGCGCGCCCTCGAGCGTCATCGCGCCGCAGGCGAAGCTGTTGGCGGCCTCGATCTCCGCCCTGGTGAAGCCGAGCGTGGTGAGGAGATCGAAGCCTGGCGCATCGTAGCGCTCGGGCGGGATCTTCAGCGCCTGGGACAGCGTTTCGACCCCGAGCGTCCATTTGTTGAAGACGAAGCGGATGTCGAAGGCGCCGCCGAGGGCAGCCTCGACCTTGTCGATCGCCTCTTGCGGCAGACCCTTGGCCTTGAGCGCCGCGTGGTTGACGCCCGGCGCATGCGCGAGTGTCGCGCGGCCGACCGCATAAGCGACGATGTCGCCGATCTGCTTCTCGTCATAGCCAAGCGTGCGCAGGGCTTCGGGCACGGCGCGGTTGATGATCTTGAAATAGCCGCCGCCCGCGAGCTTCTTGAATTTGACCAGCGCGAAGTCAGGCTCGATGCCGGTCGTGTCGCAATCCATGACGAGGCCGATCGTGCCGGTCGGCGCGATGACCGAGACCTGCGCGTTGCGGTAGCCGTGCTTTTCGCCGAGCGCGAGCGCGTCGCGCCAAGAGGCCCGCGCGGCTTCGCTCAAGTCGGCCCAAGCCGGGCCGGCATTGGCGAGTTCGCGATGGTCGAGGGGGGTCGGGGCGACGGAGAGCGTCTCGTAGCCCGCAACCTCGCCGTCGGCGGCGCGCTTATGATTGCGGATCACACGCAGCATCGCTTGCGCGTTCGCCTTGTGGCCGGGGAAGGCGCCGCTCTTGGCGGCGATCTCGGCCGAGGTCGCATAGGCGCGGCCGGTCAGGATCGAGGAGAGCGCGGCGCAGATCGCCCGGCCGTGGTCGCTGTCATAAGGGATGCCGGACGACATGAGGAGCCCGCCGATATTGGCGTAGCCGAGGCCGAGCGTGCGGTAGTCGTAAGAAAGCCGCGCGATCTCCCGCGAGGGGAACTGCGCCATCGCGACCGAGATTTCGAGCGTCAGCGTCCAGAGGCAAATCGCGTGCTCATAGCCTTTGACGTCGAAGGTCTTGCTCGCGGAATCACGGAACTGCAGCAGGTTGAGCGAAGCGAGATTGCAGGCCGTGTCGTCGAGGAACATGTACTCCGAGCACGGATTGGAGGCGCGGATCGGCCCGGACTCAGGGCACGTGTGCCAGTCGTTGATGGTGGTGTGATATTGCAGGCCGGGATCGGCGGAAGCCCATGCGGCGTAGCCGATCTTCTCCCACAAGTCGCGGGCCTTCAGGGTCTTCGAGACCTTGCCGTCGAGGCGGCGCGTGAGGTTCCATTCGCCGTCGGTCTCGACCGCATGCAGGAAGGCGTCGGTCACCCGGACCGAATTGTTCGAGTTCTGGCCCGAGACGGTGAGATAGGCCTCCAACTCCCAGTCGGTATCGTATTCCTCGAAGTCGATCTTCGTATAGCCCTGGCGGGCGTATTGGATGACCTGCTTGATCACGCCGTCCGGCACGTCGTCGCGGCGCGCAGCCTTCACCTCGCGCTTGAGCGCTGGGTTCTTCTCGATCGTGAAGCAATCGTCGCCCGAACCCTCGCAATTGAGGCAGGCTTTCAGGATCGCCTTCAGGCGCCGTTTGACCACCTTCGATCCGGCGGCGAGCGCCGCGACCTTGCGCTCTTCTTTCACCTTCCAGTCGATGAACAATTCGATGTCGGGATGATCGGCGTCGACGACCACCATTTTCGCGGCGCGACGCGTAGTGCCGCCAGACTTGATCGCGCCCGCGGCGCGGTCGCCGATCTTCAGGAACGACATGAGCCCGGAGGAGCGGCCGCCGCCCGACAGCTTTTCGTTCTCGCCCCGCAGCAGCGAGAAGTTCGAGCCGGTGCCCGAGCCATATTTGAACAGGCGCGCCTCGCGCACCCATAAGTCCATGATCCCGCCCTCGTTGACGAGATCGTCGGCGACCGACTGGATGAAACAGGCGTGCGGCTGCGGATGCTCGTAAGCCGACTTCGACTTGACGAGCTTAGCCGTTTCGAAGTCGACGTAATAGTGGCCCTGGCTCGGCCCATCGACGCCATAGGCCCAATGGAGGCCGGTGTTGAACCATTGCGGCGAATTGGGCGCGGCCATCTGGCGCGCGAGCATGAGGCGAATTTCGTCGTAATAGGCGCGCGCGTCTTCTTCGCCGTCGAAGTAGCCGGCCTTCCATCCCCAATAGGCCCAGGCGCCAGCGAGCCGGTCGAACACCTGCTTGGCCGAAGTCTCCGAGCCCACACGCTCTTCCTTCGGCAGCGAGCTCAGCGCCGTTTCGTCAGGGACCGAACGCCACAAGAAAGATGGAACGCTCTCCTCCTCGACGCGCTTCACGCCCGCGGGGATGCCTGCCTTGCGGAAGTATTTCTGCGCCAGCACGTCCGCCGCGACCTGGCTCCAGGCGGCGGGAACCTCGACGCCTTCCAGCGAGAAGACGACCGAGCCGTCGGGATTGCGAATCTCGCTCTTGGTGGTGGCGAAGGCGATGAGGTCATAGGTCGAAACGCCCGATTGGGTGTAGTGCCGTTCGATGCGCATCGCCTTCGACCCCGTTGTTGCGACCTGCTCCGCCGCGTTGATCCTGCATTACCGAACATGGGCGGCGCGTCCGCGGGCCCGCTCGACGCGCAAGCCGCCCTTGGCTGGCTTCGCCGCCGCCCCGCCCCTCACTCGCCTCAAGATTTACAGACCACGCCTAGCCTGGATTTGCGCCCCTCGCGCAGCCTGCCCAGCTCTAAAACCGCTGTCCCCGACGCTTGATCCCCACGCCATCCAGGAACAATCGCACATTACAACTCTATGACGACTGCGTCAACACATAGTACCCACGCCGGGAGTTAGGCACAACATATTGTGAAAAACCTGGATAACAAGGCCTTAACGTCGGCGCGGACGGGCAGCATCCGCCGAGTCGGGGCGAGCGCGCAAGACTGTTCTTGAGCCATATTTGGAGAGAAGTTCAGCTTGCCTCGCAAGCCCCTCCTCGCCATAGTCCGCCGCGCGCAAGACCCGCGCTTATTTCCCGGCGAAAATGGCGCTCGACGGATGCTGGAACAGATCAAACAATTTCTGCTGCACTATTTCACTTGGTGGAACGGCGCGAATTTCAACACGCGCTTCTACACCCGCCGCATCGGCGTCCTGGTGGGCCATGACGAGTTCGGCAACGCCTATTATCGGAAGCCCGGTATCGATCCGGCGCTCGGCTTCGAGCGGCGGTGGGTGATTTACAACGGCGTCACTGAGGCCTCGATGACTCCGCCGGGTTGGAACGGCTGGCTTCACCACACGGTCGACGTCGCCCCGACCGAGGAAAACTATAAGCCCTACCCCTGGGAAAAGCCGCATATGGGAAATCCGACCGGTACGCCGGCGGCGATCCGGCCGGACGGCTCGACCCTCAGGCCCGGCCCGCGTCAGCCGACCGGGGGCGATTACGAGGCCTGGAGCCCCGGCCCCTGAACGCCTTCATTCCGCCGCCGTTCAGCAGCACATCGCCCGCCATGGACCTCATCCATTCGGCCCACGCGATCGCCCGCCGTTGTTCGTTCACGATCGCGCGGATGAAGCTCGCGCTTGGCGGGACGCTGGCCGCGTTTTCGGCGCTGACCGTGCCCGACGCGGCGCTCGCCGATAAGATCAGCAATCCAATCGCGGTCTTCGAGGGCCTCGACAAGATCACCGGCCGCATCATCTCGTTCGAAGTGGCGATCAACGAGACGGTGCAATTCGGTGCGCTGCAGATCACCCCGCGCGTCTGCTATTCCCGCCCGCCGACCGATGCGCCGCAGACCGACGCCTTCGCCCAGGTCGACGAAATCGACGAGCAGAAGCAGGTCAAGCGCATCTTCTCGGGTTGGATGTTCGCCGACAGTCCAGGACTGCACGGCGTCGAGCATCCGATTTTCGATATTTGGCTCACGGCCTGCAAAGGCGGCACGGTGGTGATTCACGATGCCCCAGCCGCAGAGGCCTCGGCGCCGAACCCAGACGAAAGTCCGCCGACCGATCCGGGCGCCGACTGCGGCCTCCCCCGAGCAGCCAGCCCCGCCACCCGTGCAAGCGGCGAAAAAGAAGAAGCCGAAGCCTCCGCCGACCGTCGTTGCGACGCCCGCGCCCGATGGCGAGCCGACAGCGCCGTTTGAGCCGGCGCCCAGTCCATCATCGACTACCGGCAACGCGCGCTCGCGCTGACCTTGGCCGCCAAGGCAGTCCTGCGGTAGCATTCGCCAAAGGACCGCATGCGATCGGCCGTACGGCCGCGGCGCAACTGGGAACGGGAGGATGTCATGACCGCCATTCGAAGCTCTATCAAGCCGACCCGACGTCCGGGCGAACTCGGCGTTCATTCCGTCGACCGGTTTCATTTCTCCGTTCCCGACCTCGCGGTCGCCAAAAATTTCTACCGCGAGTTCGGGCTTGAGATCGACGAGGACGGCGGCCTCCTAACCGTGAAGACGCGCAACAATCCGCATGTCTGGGTCACGCTTAGCGAGGGTCCGCGCAAGAAGCTCGGACATATCTCGTTCGGCGCGTTCGACGACGATTTCGATCGCTTCGCCGAGCGGCTTCAGGCGCTGGGCGTCAAGCGCCTCGATCCGCCGCCCGGTGTCGAAACGAACGGTCTATGGTTTCACGATCACGACGGCAACCTGGTCGAGATCAAGGTTGCGGCCAAATCCTCGCCCAGCGAGAAGTCTGACTTTTCCGAGATCTCCGCCGGCCCGGGCGAACGCGGCGCGCCTTTCCGGCGGGACGTTGCGCGCGTGAGGCCGCGGCGCCTGGCGCATGTCCTCCTGTTCACGCGCGACGTCGAGAAGGCGGTTCAGTTCTATACGCGCACGCTGGGTCTGCGTCTCTCCGACCGCTCCGGCGACGGCATCGCCTTCCTGCACGGGATTCATGGCAGCGATCATCACATGATCGCCTTCGTCAAATCGAGCGCGCCGGGACTGCATCATCTGAGCTGGGACGTGGGCGCCGTCGACGAGATCGGCCGCGGCGCCATGCATATGCTGGACAAAGGCTTCGCGCGAGGCTGGGGCCTCGGGCGCCATGTCCTCGGCTCCAACTTTTTCCACTATGTCGGCGACCCCTGGGGATCTTTCAGCGAATATTCGGCCGGCATCGATTTTGTGCCCGCCGATTGCGACTGGAAGAGCGGCGACCACGCGCCGGAGGATTCGTTCTACGTATGGGGCCCGAGCCCGCCGGACTATTTCACCCACAACGCCGAGGCGTGAGGCGCGCGCTCACAACATTTCCAATTCGACGGTCCCAAAGCGGGCCGGCAGCACAATCTCAAGCAATTCGCAGTCGTCGGAATAACCGCGCACCGCATGCTTTATGCGCGGCGGCTGTATCCAGCAGCTCCCTGCCTCAAAAGTATGGATGCCTTCGCCTTCGAATTCAGTCTTGTACCAGCCCTTGAGCACATAGATCATTTGAAAGTCGACTTCGTGATAGTGCGGCGTCGACGCCTCTTTCGGCTCGAACGGCGGAACGAAGCGAATCACATGCGCTTGCACCATACCGCCGGTGGCAGCCGCGATACCCAGATCGCGATACTTCGCGTAGTTGCGAAGACCTTCCGCAAAATCGGCCTCGCGATGATGACTGACTGTGAATTTGTGTTTCGGTCGCGCCTTCCGGCCAGTGGTAGGTTGCGCGGCTCTTTTTGTCTTGGCGGTTGTCGCGGGTTTCGTCTTGCGAGCTGTCCCCGGCTTGGCTGACTTTGCTTTGAGCGTTCCTCTCGTCATTAGACCCCTCCTGTTGCGGAGATGCTTGTTTTGGACTGGCCCAGGTATCTCTCCGGTCGACATGAGAGCGGAAGGGGCGGAAGCTAATAATGCCGATTTCCGTGGCGCACGTCGAGTCGCGTCATGTCGGGCAGCGCCCTCCCTGCGGGTGCGTTCGGCGACGATGATTGGCTCCCCTCTCCCCGATGGGAGAGGGGCAGAGCAGGCGCGCGCCTTGAGACGAGCGGCGGCTGATCAGCCGATCGAAAGAGCCGACCGCTTTCGATAGCCCGCAAAGCCAAGGCCGGCGAAGCCGAGCAGCAACATCGCCCAGGTCGATGGTTCGGGCGCGGCGGCGAAGGCGACGTCTCCATAACGAAGCCCAGCCACCGGGCCGTCATAAACCGAGAACTGTTCGCTCGTCGGCAGCGACGTGTCGCCAAGAGCGTCGGTGATCTCGACAATCTCATTGGGATCGGCGCCGTTGTCTCCCGATCCGCTGGTCGTCGCGGTCGTCGCCCAAAAGGTCACGGTCCCGTTCGCGTTGACCTCGCCCGTGAGATTGCGCAGGCCGATGGTGGTTTCCCCGAAGTCCCAACCGGGGACAGTGTAGGTATCGCCGATGAGACCCGCCTGCAGCGTATAGTCGAGCGACCAGGTCCCGTCGGACAGCGTCCATTTTTCGAGACCGGCGTTCGTCGACTGGTCGGTCGTGTTCCCGGTGCCCTCATCTGCGACATAGAGCGTCGTCGGATTGGCGAAGAACAAGCCGAACGGAGTGAAGTTCGCCCCGGTCTCTTTGGCGGAATCGGTCGGAAAGCCGGGCAGTATCGAGATCGCTGCGTCCGACGCGGTCGCCGAAGTCGGAAGCGCGCCGTTTGGATTACTGACTGTATAGACCGTGTCTATGCCGTTGCTGCCGCTCCCTTTGGTGAAGTAGAGATTTCCGTTGTAGTAGGTGAGCCCGCGGTAGTTGTTGGTCTTCCCCGCCTTGTCCTTCGAGTAGGTCTGGTACGTCGGATAGGTGTTGAAGTTCGGATCGATCATCGTCGAGTTCGGGGTCGAGCCCGGCGTCACGACCTCGAGGCCGGTGGTCTTCGTCAGTTGCGGCGCTGTGGTGGTGCCGCTGTTGGAGTTGCCGACCGTATAATAGAGTCCGTTCGGCCCCAGCACGGCGGCCCGGCTGTTGTCGCCGCCGTAGGCGAGAGTCGGGGTAATCGAGAAGCTGCCGGTCGCGCCGACCGCGACGACTGACCGGTTGAACGCATAATCCGTGTAAGTCGACTTGTAGAATTGCGAGGCGACATTGGTCGTATCGATGTAGGAGGTGCTGTCCGCATTCGACACGTCAAGCGTGCCGGCCGCGGTGGGCGGATAGCCGGCGCCGCCTGGCGCATAGCCCATGAAGGTCGCGACTGGACCGGTCGGCGTCTGAGCGATGCTGAGCCCGAGCTCCGACTTCGAGCTGAAGCTGGTGACGATCTGGTTCGTCGGCAGGGTTTCGCTGGCGAGAAGCTTGGCGTTCGTCACGCTGAGGTCCTAAATCGTGAGCGGCGAGGTGACGCCGAACTGTCCGTCGACCGTCGAGTTGTTCCAGACCGTGTTGAGGTCGCCGTTCGAAACCGCCGTGCCGCCAGGGATCGCCGTGGAGCCCGCGACTAGTCCGGCGACTTGGCCAACGTCCTCATAAGTGGTCGTCGTTACGAGCAGCGAATCGCTGTTGATCAAGTCGCCGGCTCGCGCGGCGTTCGCCGCGGCGGCAAGAGCAAGCGCGCTGCAACTTACGGTCAACGCGAAACGGCAAGAGTTGGAAATGCCCATGTGAACGTCCCTCCAAATTCCAAGGTTCAAGACGCCCTGCAGCTAGAGAACACGGATGACGCTCGCGTGACGCAGCCTAAACTCGACCGGGAGAACAACGAGCCGGACGGACGATCACCGAAATGTGATCTGCGACGCGCGCTCTAACCGCCTTGCGCTGCAAGCACCAGGCGCCGAGTTGCCGCGAGGCTTCGGCATGTCATGCCGAGCCAGGCCCTAACGCCAAGTCAGCCACCACGTCCCCGCCGCAAGCGTCAGCACGGTCAGCGGCGCTCCGACCTTGAAATAAGCCCAGAAGCTGATCGGCATGCCCTCCGAGCGGGCATGTTCGGCGACGATGAGGTTGGCGACCGATCCGAGCAGGGTGAAGTTTCCGGCCAGCGTCGAGCTCATTGCGACCACAAGCCAGGCGCGCTCGGGATCGGGGAAAGTCGGAATAAACGGCCTCAACGCCAACACCGCCGGCACATTGCTCACAATGTTGGAAAGCACGGCGGTGAACAGCGAGAGGCGCCAGGCGATATCGAGGCTGAACGTCCTCGCCATCGCGATCCGGTCGGGCGTCAGCAGAGCCTTTTCCGCGCCGGCGACAACGACGAACATGCCAGCGAACAGGATGAGCAGCGGCCCGTCGATCTCGCGGTAGATGCGGCGGGGCTTGATCTGGCGCGTCAGAAGCAGGAACGCCCCGCCCACAATCGCCGCCTTCGCGGGGGCCACGCCGGCGAAGAAGGCGACCGCAAGAGCCAGGCAGGTGACGCTCGCTTTGAGAACTTGGCCGCCATGCATGTGGCCGCGGAAGAAATGCGGCTCAAGCTCGCCCTTGAAAGCGAATTCCTCCGCATAGACGATGCGCACGATAACGAATGACGGCGATCAGTCCGAAGGCGGCGACAGGCGCGAGCGATGCGGCAAACGCCGGATAGGATATGCGGGAGAGCGTCCCGATCACCATGTTCTGCGGGTTGCCGGTGATCGTCGCGACGCTGCCGCAATTGGACGCGGTCGCGACCGCGACCAGGTAGGGCAGAGGATTGCGGCCGAGCGAACGCACCACCTGCAGCACAATCGGCGTCATGACGAGGCAGATCGCGTCATTGACCAGAAAGGCCGACAGGACGCCGGCAATCAAGGTTACGGTGACGAGCAGCACGAACGGCGCATGGGCGTGATCGATGGCGAATCCGCCGAGCGCCCGGAATGCGCCGGAAACCTTGAGGTGCGCGACCACGATCATCATGCCGAGCAGAAGGGCGATCGTGTCGAAATCGATGGCGCGGAAGGCGTCCTCGAGGCTCAAGGGTCCCAGCGCAATCATCGCGGCGCCGCCGAGGAAGGCGATCCCCGCGCGGTCGAGGCGCAGCCCCGGAATGCGGCCGACGGCGACGCCAACATAGGTCAAGACAAGGATGACGAGCGCGACTACGCTTTCGGGGCTCATTCTCTGGCCGCCGCTCCCTCGATCGCGAGCGGCTTGTCTTCGTGCGCGACTGCGCGCTCGTCCCGGGTTTCGGGCATGAAGCCAAAGAAGACGAGAAAGGCGACGGCCGCAGCGGCGCCGAAAGCAAGAAATGAGACGCTATAGCCGAAACGGTCGACAGCGACGCCAGCCGCCAATCCGCTGGCCGAGGCGCCGATTCCCATCGTGGTCGCGACGGCGCCTTGCGCGAGATTGAAACGGCCGGTGCCGCGCATCATGTCGGAGATGATCAGCGGGGTCAGCGCCCCATAGATGCCGGCGCCAATCCCGTCCAGCAACTGGACTCCGATCAGCCAAAATGCGTTGTCCGACAGCGTATAGAGCGCCGCGCGGATCGGCAGGACAGCGAATGCGATGAGAAAGATCGGCCTCCGTCCCCATTTGTCGGCGTTGCGCCCGACAAGAATCGCGATCGGCAACATCACGCCCTGCGCCGCCACCATACAGAATGACATCATCGCGGTCGCTTCTTTCGGGAACTGAAGCGCCAGTTTCTGCCCGACCAGCGGCAACAGCGGAGCGTTGGCGAAGTGAAAAAGGAACGCGCAAAGGGCGAAAATCATCAGCGGACGGCGTCTGGAAAAGAACACGATATCCCGCCGCCGAGCCTTTCGTTTCGCCGTCATCGGAGTCAAGTCTCTCGCCCGGTCGTGATTGATCGCATCTGCCGGAATGGCGAGCACGGCCGCGGCCGTCAAGGCGGCGAAGACGGGAACCATGAGAAAGACCGCGCGCTGGGAGGACGCATAGCCGACCGCGCCAGCCAAAAGCGCAATGGCGATATTTCCGCCGTGATCGTAGGCGGAGTTGCGGCCGAGGCGGCGCGCGAGCTTGTCTCTCGTCACCAAACCCAGCGTGAGCGCGGAGACGGCGGGAGCAAAGGCGTCGCCGGCGACCGCGAGCACGCTCAAGGCGAGCGCCATCGGCCAGAAGCTTGGAGCGACAAAGATGATGATCGCCGAAACCGTCATCGCCGCCATCGTCAGCACGATGACGCCGCGCTTAGCGCGCGTCACGTCGATCGCGGCGCCGATCGGGGTCTGAAGCGCAATCCCGAGCAGTCCACTGGCGGTGGTTAGAAGGCCGACATCCGTCTGGCTCCAATGCTGCCCTGTAACCAGGAATACATTGACGAACGGCCCGAACAGGTTTCGGACGTCGGCGGCGAGGAAGTTGACTGCGTCGAGCGCATAGGGGATCGGGATCATCGCCAAGATCGGAAGCGGCCTCGCTTTCGAGCCGCTTCACAAAACGCCGTTCCCCGATCTTCGTTCCCAGTCTGCCGAGGCGCCCTCAAAGTTGGGATTTTCATTGACAATGACCCCACTCGGCTCGTTAAGGGCGCCCATGCGCAAGCGTGCGGATATCCTTCTCGTCGAGCGCGGCTTTTTTTCGAGCCGAGCCCGCGCTCAAGCCGCAATCGCGGCCGGACTGGTCAGCGTTGGCGGGGTCGCGCTCAAGAAGGCCTCGGAAGAGGTTGCCGGCGACGCGCCGATCGAAGCCGAGGCGCCCCACCCCTGGGCGTCGCGGGGCGGGGTGAAGCTTGCCGCCGCGCTCGACGCCTTCGCGCTCGATCCGAGAGGCCTCGTCTGCCTCGACATCGGAGCCTCGACCGGAGGGTTCACCGACGTCCTGCTGGCGCGTGAGGCCGCCAAGGTTGTCGCGGTCGATGTCGGTCAGGGACAGCTCGATCCGCGTCTCGTTGCGGACCCGCGCGTCCGCTCGCTCGAAGGCGTTGACGCGCGCACGCTGACAGCTGAGATGCTCGGCGGAGCGCCGGACGCGATCGTCATCGACGTGAGCTTTATTTCGCAAAGACTGGTGCTGCCTCACGTGCTCAAGCTCGTCGCTGACCCGGCGTGGCTGGTGAGCCTCATCAAGCCGCAGTTCGAACTCGACCGCGCGGATCTCGTCAAGGGCCGGGTCACCAGCGAAGCGGCGCTCGAGCGCGCGTGCGCCGCCGTGCGCGCCGCAATCGAAGCGCAAGGTTGGACGGTAATCGGCCTCATTCCGTCACCGATCCTTGGCGGCGCGGGCGAGCGGGAATTCCTCATCGGCGCGCGCCATGGCTGAGCCGCTTGAACAGGTTTCAGTCGTCGCGCTCGACGCGCACGGGCATGGGCTGACCGCCAATGGCGCGATCGTTCCGGGCGCTCTGCCGGGCGAGCGGGCGCTCATCAAGCTTGAGGGCAAGCGCGCCGAGCTTGTCGAGACACTCGAGCTTTCGTCGGAACGCGCGGGACCCATCTGCCGATGGTTCGGAACATGCGGCGGCTGCGTCGCACAGCATATGTCGGCTTCGCTCTATCACGCATGGAAGCGCGGCCTGGTCGTTGAAGCGCTCGAGCGCGAACGCGTCGTCGCGAAGGTCGGAGACCTCGTCGATGCACATGGCGCGGGCCGGCGCCGCGCGACCTTTCACGCCCGCTTTCCCCATGCCCAACCCGACGAGGTCGGCTTCATGCGCGCGCGCTCGCACGACATCATCGCCATCGACGCTTGTCCGCTATTCAGCGCGGGCATGGCGGGCGCGATTCCCGTTGCGCGCAAGCTAAGCGGCGATCTGCGCGGATTGACGAAGCCGCTCGACATTGCTGTCTCCGCCACGCTCGACGGACTCGATGTCGATCTCCGCGGGTCGGGGCCGCTCGGACGCGACGAAGCGCAGAAGCTGGCGCGCACAGCGGAAGCGCTCGATCTCGCGCGCGTCTCCAATCACGGCGAAACATTGATCGAGCGCCGGCCTCCGCGCGTCGCGTTCGGCGAGGCGTTGGTGAAGCTGCCGCCCGGCGGCTTCCTGCAAGCGACCGAGGCGGGGGAAGCGTGGCTCGCGCGGTTTGCCGAGCGAGGCGCTCACAGGCACAAAAAAGATCGCGGACCTGTTCTGCGGCGCCGGCGCGTTCACGCTGAGGCTCGCCCGTGGGCGTGAGGTTTTCGCCGCCGACGCCGACCCCGCCGCAATTTCCGCGCTCACCCGCGCCGCTGGCGGCGACGCCGGGCCTGCGCAAGCTTCAAGCCGAGACGCGCGATCTCTTTCGTCGTCCATTGCAGGCGCAAGAACTGGCTGCGTTCGACGCCGCGCTCATCGATCCGCCACGCGCCGGCGCGATCGAACAGGCGCGCGCGCTCGCCGCCTCCACTCTGCCCCTCGTCGTGTCCATCTCGTGCAATGCGGAAACCTTCGCCCGGGACGCGCGCATTCTCGTCGACGGCGGCTGTCAGATTGAGTCCGTGACCCCGCTTGACCAGTTTCGCTTTTCTGCCCATGTCGAAATCGCCGCCGTCTTTCGCCGAACAAAACCGAAAGCGCGGGCGCGGAGGCTGCTCTAGGTGGACGTGACAAAACGAGAAACCATTGTCGCCGGCCTGCAAAATATCGTGGGCTCGCGGCATGTGCTGACTGACCCGGCGCTGTTCGCAGGCGCGCTCGTCGAGCCACGCAAGCTTTATCAAGGTAAGGCGCTTGCGTTGGTGAGGCCAGGTTCGACCGAGGAAGTCGCGGACGTCGCGGCCTTCTGCAACGAGGCGCGACTCGCTATGGTCCCGCAGGGCGGAAACACCGGGCTCGTCGGCGGACAGACCCCCAACTCAAGCGGCGATGAGATCATCGTTTCGACCCAGCGGTTGCGCGCGATCCGCGAGGTCGACATCGACAGCAACGTGATGATCTGCGAATTCGGCGTCACACTCGGCGAAGCGCAGGCTGCGGCGCTCGCCGCCGATCGGCTCTTTCCGCTGTCGCTGGCGTCGGAAGGCACTTGCACCGTTGGCGGAAACATCTCGACCAACGCCGGCGGCTTGAACGTCATCGCCTACGGCAATACGCGCGACCTCGTAACCGGTGTCGAAGCCGTTTTGGCCGATGGCCGCATCGTCAACGCCCTGAGCAAGCTGCGCAAGGACAACACCGGCTACGACGTGAAGAGCCTCTTCGTCGGCGCCGAAGGAACGCTCGGCATCATTACGGCCGCCTCGCTCCGGCTCTTTCCCAATCCCCGCGCGCAGGCGACAGCTTTCGTCGGTTTGAGGAGCCCTGACGATGCGCTGAAGCTCTTGAGAATAGCCCGCGAGCGTATTGGCGCGGCGATCACGAGCTTCGAGCTGATCGGTCGCAACGCGTACGATATTGGGATTCGACACGGCGGAGCGCGCGCTCCACTCAGCGGCGCGCACGACTGGTACGTTCTTATCGAGGCGTCATCGCAGGCGCCTAACGGACTCGACGAAGCCTTCGCCGGCGCGCTCGAGGCGGCGCTCGACCAGGGCGTCATCGAGGACGCTTCGATCGCCGCCTCGCTCGAGCAGCGCGCGGACTTCTGGCAATTGCGCGAGTGCCTGTCCGACGCGCAGAGCAAGGAGGGCGGCTCGATCAAACACGATGTATCCGTAGCGGTGGGTCTCGTGCCGACATTGATCAGCGAGGCGACGCCTGCGGTCGAGGCCTTCGCGCCGGGGGCGCGGGTGGTCGCCTTCGGCCACCTTGGAGACGGCAATATCCACTTCAACGTATCGCAGCCGGTCGGCGCCGATAAGCACGCCTTTCTCGATCGCTGGGACGCCATGAACGAGATCGTGCACGGCATCGTCGCACGCCTGGGCGGCTCCTATTCCGCCGAACACGGCGTGGGTCAGCTCAAGCGCGGACTTCTTGCCAAATGGAAGGACCCCGCGTCGCTCGCAATGATGCGCCAGATCAAGGCGGCCCTCGACCCGAACGGCGTGATGAATCCGGGCAAGGTATTGTGAAGCTGCCTGGGCGTGTCACTCCTTGCCCATGACGGCGAGCGCTTGCTCCAATGGCGCGGACGAAGCCCGAAACAGCCCGGAATAGGGAGTGGAAAGCTCCAGAATCAAGAAGGACGGCGCTCGCCACCGCGATCGAGCCGACGGCGAGCGCGATCACCGACGTGAGCGTGCCGCGCGAGGTCAGCCCGAAGCCGCAGAAAAGACACACGACCCATCCGACGACGATCAGCAAGAGCGGATAGGAAATGGGGGCGGTGAGGGCGAAGGACATCTGCATTCGCGCCTGAGAGAGCGCGTTCGCCGCTGACATCGCAGCGGCAAGCGCCTGCTTTTGCTCATCATTCGAAGGATGGAGGCCTTGCAGGACTTTCTCCCTGGCCCGCATGTTCTGGAGCGCCGAGGCGAAAGTTTCCGCGGCGAAATTGCTGTCGCTCTCGTTCGCGCTCCAAACCTGATCGATGGTCTTTCCCAGCGCCTCTCGGAGCTGCGCGCGGGCGGGGTTCGCCTCCGGACCATAGTCGGACAGCGCAAGGTCGAGCTGCATGACCTTCGACGCCAAAGCCTGGATCTGCGTGTTCTGGCCTGAGTACACGCCGTAGGCCGTCCAGATCATGAGGCCGGTGACCAGGGCGCACAGGAGCGTAAGAAGCCCGACGACCGCGGCGATCAGGTCACGCGAGCCGCCGGTTGTGTGATGCTCGGGCAACACACGCTGCAGAAGGAGGCCAATCAAGCCGGCGCCAAACATGGCGACCGCAACGAGAAACGCGAACTTATCCGAACTCATTCCCACCCCCAATCAAGGCCGCGGCAGTTAGCCGCTCCTTGGCGCAAACGCAACCGGCGCGGAGCCTCGGTTCATCGCATCGCGCAACGGGGGCGGAATGGCGCGAATCATGCTCAGCCGTTAGTGTCGGCGCGCATGAATTGGTCAGCGCACAAGTCGGATGGCGTGAGGACGTCGGTTGCGACGGTGGAAAACTCCAGACCGCGGCGGCAAGGCCCCATGCGGCGATATGGCGCCGCCTTAGGCGCGCTTTTTGTGCTCGGCTTCGGCGCGGCGATCGGGACCGCCGCGGCCGCGTGCGCGCCGAAGGATTTCAACGGCGCCAAATTCACCGTCTGCACGTTCGATCCGCGCCATGACGATATTCGCCTGTTCCTCAGCGGGCCGGACGACAAACCCTATGGATCGCTGGGCGTGCTCGCTTCAACGCTGAAGTCGAAGGGCGAGAAGCTTGCGTTCGCAATGAACGCCGGCATGTTCGGGCAGGACCAACTTCCTGTTGGCCTTTATGTGGAGGACCGGCGCAAGCTGCACGAGGCTGACACGCGCGGCGGCGCGTCAAATTTTCACATGAAACCGAATGGCGTGTTCTGGATCGGCGAGGGGGTCGCGGGCGTGACCGAGACCAGCCGCTACCTCGCCAGCCCGCCGCCCACGCGCTATGCGACGCAGTCCGGGCCAATGCTGATCATCGACGGCAAGGTGCACCCAAAGATCCGGCCGGATGGCATCTCGCAGAAGATCCGCAACGGCGTAGGCGCGTGCGAGGGCGGCGCGGTCACGTTCGCCATCGCCGACGACCCGGTGACGTTCGATACTTTTGCGCGGCTGTTTCGCGACGGCCTTGGCTGTCAGAACGCGCTATTTCTCGACGGCTCCGTATCGTCGCTCTACGCGCCGGAACTCAGCCGCGACGACGAACCGGAGCTGCTCGGGCCGATCGTCGGCGTCGTGCAGCCCGGAACGCCGAACAAGCAGTAGCAAAGCCTATTGCGCGATCGTCCTCAGCGCTCGCTGCAGAAGCGGCGTGTCGACCCAGTGTCCGTGCTTGAAACCCACCGACCGCAATGTTCCGACGAGTTCGAAACCGAACCGCCGATGCAGCGCGATCGAGCCTGAGTTGGCGCTATCGCCGACGACAGCAAGCATTTGCCTCCAGGGTCCGCCCTCGCAACGGGCGATCAATTCGCCAAGCAGGGCGGAGCCGATGCTCTGGCCACCCAAGCCGTCCGCGACATAAACCAAATCCTCGACCGTGAAGTGGTAGGCGGGCCGCGAGCGATAGGCGGCGGCGTAGGCGAAACCTAATATCTCCGCGCCGGCCGCGGCGACCAGATAAGGCAGGCCGAGGTCGAGTGACGCGCGACGGCGCCCGAGCATCTCGTCGGGAGTCGGCGACGTCTCCTCGAAGGTGGCGAGCGAATGAAGGACGTAATGGGCGTAGATGTCGCAAACCGCCGCCATATCGGCCACGGCTGCTGCGCGAACGACGAACGGGCGGAGTGTGGCGTTGCGATCTGGGATCAAAATTTTGGACATGCGTTCCTCAGGCGCCCGCGCGCTGGGATCGCAGAACGCCGCCTGGTCCCATGTTGTGCGGCGCGATCGTGCGGGCAACGGGTAGCCGAGACACTCACCTAACCATGCCGCAATGGGGCTGTCGCGCAATTGTGAGGAAATAATTGATGGAGGGTTTGGATTGTGAATATTGTGCGCCACGATGCGATCAACTGTTCGATCCGCAACGCGTCATAAGCCTGGTCAAATTACACATTTCAAGCCAGACGCAAGCAGACGACATCGGTTAGGACGCGCACATGCCAAACGTACCTCCAGGCCACAGACGTCTCGACAATAGCTTGCGTCCGCCGTCTCGCGGAGCACGGCTGAAGGGCCCAGCCGACCTGACTGCGGTCGTGTTGGTGGATATCGTGCTGCGCCGGCGTCCCGACGCGAAGCCGCTGCCGGACCACGGCTATTGGACGTCAATTCCCCTGGGACGGCGCAAATTTCTTTCCCGGCCGGATTTCGCCCGACAATTCGGCGCGGCACCCGCCGAGCTCGAGAAGGTTGCTCAGTTCCTACGGAATCAAGGCTTGGCGGTCACCGAATCGAGTGCGGCGCGCCGGTGCGTTATCGCGTCCGGGACGGTCGAAGTTGTGAACAGAGCGTTTGGAGTCGAACTCAACACTTACGAAAGGGCCAAAGAGATTTATCGGGGATATGACGGCTACTTGCATCTGCCGCCCGACGTAGCCGAGGTCGTGGAAGGCGTGCTGGGCCTCGATAACCGCCGCTTAGGCCGCCACTCGATGAACGGCGGTCCGTTCGGCGCAGTGCCGCTGACGCCGATCCAGGTGGCGCAATTCTACAATTTTCCAACCCCGCCGGCCAACTCAGTAAAGAATGCGAGCGGACAAACGATTGGAATCCTCGAGTTCGGGGGTGGGTATGATGTCAACGATATGAAGTCCTACTTCTCGTCGCTCGCCGTCAATCCCCAACCTACCATAATATCCATTCCGCCCAGTGTCCCACCAGTAGGATCATCTGGATCACCAAACAACGAGGATGTAGAGGTAGCGCTCGACGTCGAGGTCGCAGGGGCTATCGCCGTAGGAGCGAAGATTGTCATCTACTTCGGCAGCGGGTTTGGGCAGGGAGGAATCCCCAACGAGCTAGGGTGGCATACCCTCCTGTCCACGGCTGTTCACGACGCGGTGAACAACCCGACTGTCCTTAGCATTAGCTGGAGCGCCCCGGAAATTGAGTGGGGCCCGGCGAATGTCGGCTTGCTGACATCGGTGTTCAACGACGCCGCAAACTTGGGCATGACCGTCTTTGCGTCTTCAGGCGATTACGGAGCGAGCGGTTTCAATCCGAACGACCCGGACATCGACGATTTGCAACACGTACATTATCCGGCGTCAGACCCCTGGGTTACTGGTTGCGGCGGGACGATCATATATTCGCAACCACCTCCCCTATCGCAGGCGACATGGAACGATCAAGCTTACCAGGGCGGGGCGACAGGCGGCGGCGTTAGCGCTTACTTCACGAACAGCGCTGACTATCCCTGGCAAAGCGACGCGAAAATCAACGGTCAGCCTTTGACCGGTCGCGGCGTTCCTGACGTGGCGGGCAACGCGAGCGGTTACACCGGCTACGATATCATTGTTTATGGGACGCGGACTTCGCAGCTCAACGCCAGTAATCACGATATTCCAGCAACGCCGGCCGGGACCAGCGCGGTCGCGCCTCTCTATGCCGGTCTCATCGCGCTCATAAACGCCAATCTATTTCCCAATAACATCACCACAGCGACCAGCGTCGGATTCCTTAATCCGACGCTGTACAACTTGGGCGACTCCAGCAAGCCAACCAACAATCCAATTCCATCTTCCAGGACATCGCCGACGGTTTGGACAATTCGTTCAACGGCGTGCCGGGCTACCAATCGACGCCCGGATGGGACGCATGCACCGGTTGGGGCAGCATCAACGGTATTGCATTTTTGGAGTTCGTCTTTTTGGGAATCGTCCAGAGCAACCCAGGATGCGTCGCGGCCATTCAGGCACTGGCTCGCGCAATTACCGGGATGGGGTGATCCGGAAAGACGCCTCACATTGACAGTTTCGGTTCGGAGCGCGCCCTTATGGGAACAGCCCGCGCATCTGCTTGGTCCTCACCACACGCTCGACCCCGATCGCCATCGCCGCCGTGCGATTGGAGACGCCGTCGCGCTTGGCGCGCGCCACGACCATCGCCCAGGACCGGTCGAGCGCCCGCTCCAGCCGATCCATCACCTCATCGCGCGACCAGAAATATTGCTGCAAGTCCTGCACCCACTCGAAATAGCTGACGATGACGCCGCCGGCATTGCACAAGATGTCGGGAATGACGAAGATTTCGTCGTTGCGCTCGGCGAGCACGCGGTCTGCGGCGGGCGTGGTCGGGCCGTTGGCGCCTTCGGCGATGATGCGACAGCGCAGGCGACGCGCGAGATCGGCGTCGATCACCCGCTCGACCGCGCATGGCGCCAGCACGTCACAGGGTTGCTCAAGCAGAATACGCGGGTCGATCGCCGCCTCACTCGAATAGCCTGCCAGCTCGCCGTATCTCCCGGCGTGAGCGACGAGCGCGTTCACGTCGAAACCCTTGGGGTCATAATAGGCGGCGGAGTGATCGCTGACGCCGATCAGCTTGACGCCCCGCGCGGCCAGCCCCATCGCCGCATGCGAACCGACGTTGCCGAAGCCTTGGACGATCGCGGTCGCCTTGGTCGGCGCGATGTCCATAGCGTCGAGCGCGCGAAAGGCGAGAAAAGCGACGCCATGACCGGTGGCCTCGCGCCGGCCCAACGTGCCGCCGGAACCGACCGGCTTGCCGGTGACGATCTCCGGCACGGTCACCCCCTGATACATCGAATAGGTGTCCATGAACCAGGCCATGACCTGCTCGTTGGTGCCCATGTCCGGCGCCATGACGTCCGTGCGGGGACCGACGAAGGGGATCATCTCCTGCATGTAGCGGCGGCTGAGGTTCTCGAGCTCCTTGGGCTTGAGTGCGCGCGGGTCGACCGCCACGCCGCCCTTGCCGCCGCCGAAGGGAAGGTCCGCGAGCGCGCATTTCCAGCTCATCCAGATGGCGAGCGCGGCGATTTCACTGATGTCGACATTGGGGGCGAAGCGCGTGCCGCCCTTGGCGGGGCCGAGCGCCAGATGATGCTGGACCCTGTATCCGACGAAGAGCTGCGTCCGATGGTCTTCCATGCGGACCGGACAGGTGACGACAATCGCGCGCTTCGGATAGAGGAGCCAGTCGCGTTCGTCCTGCGCGATGCCCAGATGGTCGGCGATCACCGTGAGCTGATCGCGGGCCATCTCGAACACCGGGCCGGTAAAGAGGGTGCTGTTCACGTCCATTCTCCCGCGCCGCACTCCCTGCGGAACACCCGATGATAGCCGCGGCCGGAGCGGGGGGAACTGAAATTCGCCTTAAGGAACGGTTGGACAGCGCGCCTCATGGCCGCGCTCGCCGCAGCGCGGCTTGACTTCGCCCGAGACGTCACTATTTTGCCGGCAACAGCGGCCCGCGACCCCTCGCCGGCCTTTTTTGGCGCCTCCGACGCGCCGTCTCGTGAAGGACGCTCCGACATGGCCAAGGCCGCCTCGCTCAAGATCAAGCTGCTCTCGACCGCCGACACCGGCTATTTCTATGTCACTTCGAAGAACGCCCGCACCAAGACCGAGAAGCTCAGCTTCAAGAAATACGATCCGGTCGCGCGCAAGCATGTCGAGTTCAAGGAAACCAAGATCAAGTAAGCAGGCTTCCTGCTTACGAAGTCAAAGGGCGCCTTCGGGGCGCCCTTTTTGTTTTCAGGAGCGGAGCCTGTAAGCTTGGGCGCCGCATGAGGAGGTGAAGCGTCCATGAGGCAATTGTTTGCTTCGTCGAAGCTGCTGCTTCTCGACATGGCGTCGACGTTCCTCTTTCTCGCGGTTTTCTTGCTGACCAAAAGCATCGCCTTATCGGTCGCGCTCGGCATGGCGCTCGGCGTCGCTCAAGTCAGCTGGGAGTTCGCGAGAGGCAAGCCAATCGACGTCATGCAGTGGATGAGCCTTTTCCTTGTGCTGGCTTCGGGTACAGCGGCCCTGATCACCGCCAATCCGCGCTTCGTCATGCTCAAGCCGACAATCATTTATTGCGTGGTCGGCGTCGTGATGCTCAGGCGAGGATGGATGAACCGATACCTGCCGCCCCCCGCCGTGCAATGGGTGCCGGATATCGCCATCATCTTCGGCTACGCGTGGGCCGGGCTCATGTTCGTCTCGGCGGCGTTGAACCTTATCGCCGCGATGAGTTTAAGCGTCACGGCCTGGTCGGCGTTCATGTCGGTCTGGGCTGTCGCCAGCAAGGTCGTCTTGTTTCTGATCTCATATGCAACCATGCGTTACATCGGCATCCGCCGCCATCAGGGCGCAGATGTCGCCAGCTCTTCCCTAGCCTCCGGGACATCGGCTTCGCGCTTAGAGCCAGCTAACGAACAGCAGGATCAAAGCCGCCGCGAGGCAGGCGATCGAGAGAATGTTGGCTGTCAGCAGCGTTATGTTCTTCCACCAGAGGATGCGCGACAGACCCGCGCATAAAGCGGGGAGCCCTTCGAGCTCGGCCTCCGTGTCGGCGACGAAGTCAAAATCCTTCGGATCCGCGTTGCGCCAGATTGGGAAGCGTGGCCGCCCAGCGCCGGGAAATCGCGGATACACCGAAATCAGCAGGTTCAGATAAATGATCAGGAACGGCGACAGGATGACCAGCGGGCTCAAATACCTGGGATAGTGGAGTCGGTACTGGAGAACCGTTCCCATCATGATCGCCACGAACAGCACCGCGATGAGCGCCTTGATGTCGCTGAGCATCATCGAGTCGCGGTATCCGGCGATGAGATTGCGCATTTGGCCGGTTTTGTCTTGCGCCATCAAACTCTCCGATCCGCCCGCTGCGCGCGGCCCGCAATTATGCGAACGAAACGTAGAGAAGCAGAACCATGGTCAGGATCACGCAAACGATCGCCACTAGAAAGCCGATGCGAATACACTGTGTCTTCCACCAGAGAATGTCGGATAGCACCGCGCAAGTCAGCTTCAACTGTTCGACATCGTCAACGGTCTGGGCGACGAATTCGAAATCCGCAGGCGTGAGATTTCGGGCGACGAGAAAGGTCTTGGCGCCGCGCTTGGGGTAGCGCGGAATAAGCACCATGAACAAAAAGAAGTAGACGATCAGGAAAGGCAGCAGCACGAGCTGGATCGGGAGATAGCTCGGAAAGGACGCGTAGTTCCAGAGGACCGAACCCATCATGAACGCAACGAACAGGAACGCGATATTCGCCTTGAAATCGCTCGACCTGATCGCTTCGGTGTACCCGGCGATCAGACCGCGATAGGCTTGAACTGGCGTAGGAAGGGGTTTGTCCATTTTGACGCTCGACCGCTCCCCTTTGCCCGAGCCCGAGAGGTCTTTAAAGCTTTTTTAGCTTAGAGCGAAACCCGACCCCATTAGAAGCGCGGCGCGTTGCCTCACCGGGCTTAGGAAAAGACTAAATTAAATCTTCGTGCAAAGCTCCTGTTCTATGTCGTCCTGTCCGCTTCGGCATTCTGGGCGCCCGATCGCATGGCGTACACTGACTTTGGCCGGGGGAAACCCATCACCTTCCAGAACCTCGCCGGCAAGAAGTTCTGCTGGAACACTGGATACTCGGTCGTCTACGGCGCCAATGGGCTGGAGACGTCCTGAAATATTGGGGCAATAAATATACTCGGGTCGAATTGCTGCCGGATGGACGGCTTCATTTCTACAAATATTGCCTAATTTGTACGGATAACCACGACTTGGATTCCTGGGCAACGAACTGCAATTTACACCCCGATCAGTCAACTACTTCCCCTCGCCCGGCTCGTCCGCCGGATCGGCCGGGTCGGCGCCGTGCGAGCCGCCATGGCCGGGGCGAACGATCCTGCCGTCGCGCGGAGCCGCGGGCGCAGGCGACCAGGGGCGGTTCTCAAGCAAGCTTCGGTCGCTAGCCAGCGTGAAGCCGTTTTCGCTCCATGTCAGACCGACGGCGCCCAATCGCGCCAGCGCCTGTTCGTCGAACAGGAATTTCGCCTTGCAGCCGTCAGGGGCGCTTAGCGCGCTCACCACGACTTCAGCCCGCGCGCAATCCTCGTCGAACGCGAGACGATCGAGGACGATCGAGAGCGACTCGCCCTCTGGCAGGGCTGCGACACAGCCGAGACGGTCGCAGGGCGCATCGTATGCGCGCGCTTGGGCGGGATCGCGCCCGTCGCCGTCCGCGGTCAGCCATTGCTCGGCGGCGAAAGCGTTGAAGCGCCTGCCGACGATAGCGAGCGCGCCGTCGGCGTCGCGAACCGCAGCCAGATCGCCGGACGGCGCGACGATCACGTCATAGCGCGGCCCCTGCGTGGCGCCGACGATTCCGATGAGCGCCAGCGGAATGGCGCTGAGCCTGAACGTCCAGGTGCGCCAGATGGTCGCGCTCATCACCGCGAGCGCCAGGAACGGCAGCGCGTAAGGGGCGAACGCCCGCAGATGCACCGTCGAAGCGGGGGCCTCGGCGATGAAGCGCGCAACCCACAGGATGAACTTGATGCCCGCCCCGACATAGATCCACACCGGCCCGTCGAGCCCGAGCGGATAGAGCGCCGCGCCAAGCAGAGCGCCGGGCACGGCGAAAACCTCGATGACGGTCAGCGTCAGCGGATTGCCGATCAGCACATAGGGGCTCAGATCATGGAAATGATAGGCCATGAACGAGGCGGTGGCCGAAGTCGCGAAGGCGGTCGCGACGAGGAGCGCGAGCAGCTTCTCGATGAGATGGGCGCCGAAAAAACCGGGCTTTGGGGCCGCGCCGCGCTTGGGCACGAAAGGATCGGGATCGACGTCCAAAGCCGCCATCCGCAATTCCATCACGGCCACCAGCGCCGCGACAGCGGCGAACGAGAGCTGGAAACTGACGCCGAGAATGGCCTCGGGCTCGATGGCGACGACGGCAAGTACGGCGAAGCTCAAATTGCGCATGGTCAGCGCCCGCCGGTTCATGATCACGGCCGAGAGCACGATCAGGGTCATGATCAGCGCCCGCTCGGTGCCAACCCGCGAGCCGGTCGCGATATCGTACAGGACCGAGCCAACCATGGCGACGACCGCCGCCCACTTCTTGATCGGATATTGAAGCGCGAGCCGCGGCGAGATCGCCAACACCCGCCTGGCGACGACAAAGATGATTCCCGCGACCAGCGTCATCTGCACGCCGGAAATGGTGATGATATGGAAGATGCCGGCCTCTCGGATGAGGTCCTTGGCGTCATTGGAAAGAAAGTCGCGCTTTCCCGTCACCATCGCGGCCGCGATCGCGCCCTCGTCGCCGCCGATGATCGCGTTGACCCTGAGCGCCAGGCGATTGCGCGCCTGATCAATTGCCGCATGGAAGCGCTGGCTCCAAGTTGCGTCGCTGGGCGCAGGCAGATGCTGGATCGGCCCCAGCGTCGAGCCGACTGCGCCTACGCCGGCAAAGAACGCGTCGCGGGCGAAGTCATATCCGCCGGGCAGAGCCGCGCGCGAGGGCGGCAGCAGGCGCGCTTTGAGCTGAATGTAATCGCCCGCCGCGACGTCGGGCGTGTTGCGCGTCGTCACCCTGACCCGGCGCGGAACCTTCTCCTGCGGCATGCCGTCGGCGCTCACGACGCCGATGACCATGCGCGCGCCGACCGCCCTCAAGTCCACTTCCTCGACAAAGCCCTGCAGCGAGACGATGCGGATGCGGTCGAGCACCGGCGCGGCGACCCGCGCAGTGCGCAACGACATCGACAGGAAACCTGCGAACAGCGCGGCGATCGCGAGCGAGAGGCCGAGAGCGAGAGGGCGGGCGCGGCACGCCCATGCGAGCGCGGCGAAGACGGCGATCATCAGCGCCGGCAGCCACATGACCGGCTCGCGATCGGCGGCCAGATTGAGCGCCACCCCGGTCATCGCCGCGACCGGGATCCATAAGAAGAAGCGCCGCTCCTCGACCTCGCGCGCAAGCGCGCTCGAGAACGCGCCCCGCCAATCCGGCGCCCACGCGGCGACGCGCGTGAGCCGGCCGCCGCGGCGAGCGCGCCAGTGCGGGCGGGTGTGGCCATTGGCGATGAGACTAACGCCAGCCAGACCTTGGGGAAAGGCGGCCGATTTGGCTAGGCGGGCTCAGACTATTCTGCTGTTTAACCGGGAGGTTTGGCAGCCTTGGAGCGCGCCCGACAGCACTCTTATGAGGATCGATTTGGGTTTTCTTGGAACGCGGTCGTTTCGCTGTGCGAATCCCTCGATTCGGAGGGTTGGAAAAGCTTGGATTTCCTTGGATTCTCTCGTCCGAATCTAGACTTTTCAATGGGTTACACGGGATTTCGCGCGACGAATTTTCGGCGCCTGGGTCCCGTGATGTCAGCGGCGCCACGACGGCGGGGCCTCGCTCTCGGTATGCGGAAGGGCATGGTTGCTCATGGACTAAAGCTTAACCTGGCTTCTGATTTTCTGCAATGGAATTCCTCAAAATTTGTCCCGACCGCACAATCGTCGATCCGCGGCGGATATCGCGCCGGTTCGTGGCGGAAAGTCTGGTCCGCGGCCGCGCCGCCAGCCGGCGACCCCCAAGCCCACGAAAGCCACGATCAGCATCACCCAGGTTGACGGCTCAGGCACGTTCAACGGCGGATCCTTTAACGCGTAGGTGAAGCCGAAGCCGTCGCCGGGCGAGGCGGACGTACCCGCGGCGAAGGTGAGGGAATATTCGATTTCGATGGACTGGGGGCCCGCGGCGGCCAAGCCGAGGCTGACCTGCCCGCCGTCGAAAAACGTCTGGGCTGCGCTGGAGCTTGTGAAGCTGAGTGAAGCCAGGCCTGTGGCGGTTGTCGCGTTGACGACCTGCAAATTGAGGTTGTCGAAGCCGATCCCGGCAGGGCTGACGGCGCTTTCATCCGAGATCAGCATCAGGTCCAGCGCTTCGCCGGGGCGCGCGGTGAAGTCGAAAAGCGCCGTCGCGTCGTACGTGATTGCGGAGCTGGTTGCGCCATAGCCGATGGACATCGCGCCGATGCCGATCATCTGACCTTCCAAAGCCAGGGTCGCGTCGGCGGCGGCTTGGCCCACGTTGATAGCAAGGAGCGGCGCGGATCCGGCGCCGAGGAGTGTGTTGGTCAGAGTTGCGTTGGCGACGGCTTTCGCCGATGAGGCGGCGGGCGCGGAAGCAGTTGCGAGCGCCGTGCCGGCCGAATTCCGGGCGCTTGCCGAAGCGGAAGCGGATCCGCCCGGGGGACGGTTCAAACCTACTCCACCTGCGCCACCCGAGGCCGTCGCGTCGCTCGTGACCGTACCAGCGCCTCCGCCAGTCGCCGAACTTGTGGCGCTCGCCCCGCCGCCACCGCCGCCTGCGCCGGGGATACAACTATGGATACAGGCGATTGGCAGTCCCCCGCGCCCGCCGTTCCCACCCGTGGAGGTCGCCGTCGCTGAGGCTGAACCCGTCATGTTCGACGCGGTCGCCGTCGAACTCGCCGCCCCGCCGTAGCCGCCCGCGCCGGGCCGCGGGAGATAAGAGACGCCGCTCCCCCCGGGGCCGCCAGCGCCACCGATGCCCCCTGTCGCCATGGCGGAGTTCGACGAATCGCTTGACGTGGACGTGGCCGCGGCCGGGGCGCCAGCGCCTCCCGGTTTGCCCTGAGCGCCAGCGGCGCCGTTCGCGCCCGTAACCGTGACTGTTCCCGCATGCGCAGACATCGCATCCGCCGCCAGCAAGCCAAGAGGCAGAGCGGTCGCCAGCAGCGACAGCCGAACAAAATAATGACGACTGTTTTTGATCATGGCTTCTTCCACGAGATACATGAATCGTTCGTGAACGAGAACGCTTTGTACCTTGTTTTCATAAAAGTATATTCTCCGAAATGAAATCAATCGCAGTATTTACCATCGACCTCTAAGGTCTGGTCGTTAATGAGACCAGAGATGTGAAACGTCTCTTTTTCCTTCGTGATCTCGCCGGTGTACTTCCCGTTGCTAGCGACTACAGTAAGTCGACCGTCTGCTAGACTCCAAGTTCCGTGGCCGAAACCCGGTTCGTCGTAGACGCCATTCTTGCCGTAGGTGGGGGTTCCTCCATCGCTCCAGCAAATCTTTCTGCCCTCGAGATCGGCCTGAGTGACCGCAGCGGCCAAGGCGGGCGTGGAGCCGGTAAGCGCCGCCGCGCACGCTACCGCCTGGGTCATGGATGAGGTTCTAAGCATGGATCCTCCGTTCCCCGCGCTTCCAAGTTTCGGCCTTTCCTCGCGTCGTGCCCGCACTCTTGGTGTTCGCACAATCAAGCAGGCGGGTCTTGGACTAGGGCGAACGACAATCGGGCCAAAGGCGAACGGCGACGCCATTGTGTTGGCGATTTGTGCGGGAAGCGCTGCGTCCGTCAGCCGGCGCAGCCAACGCCCCGCCGCAACTTGCCGCCGGTCGCCGTGGCCGTGTTCGACGGGTCGCTGTTTGGAATCAGGTGGCCAGGTCGGCGGTGGCCGAGCCGCCGGCACCGGCTGGTTGTCCATATGAGCCCCACGCGCCGTTCGCGCCTGTCACTGAAACCACGCCGGCATAGGCGGGCGCGGCGCCCTCCGCCAGCCAGCCCAGCGGCAACGCCGTCGCGAATAGCAGCGGCCGCAACAACAAAGCGCGGTACGAAACTTTGCTCATGGCTTTACTCCCGTTTGGTCGCGGACGAGCGGATCGGGATTGGCCTTTCGGCGCGAAGTGCGCCGCCCGCAACCCACTTTCCCAATGTGGCTCCCGCGACCTTGCTGCTCACCCTTCCGGCGCGAGTGGACTTGGAAGCCGTAGGGCGGGGGCGCGAAGTAGGCTTAGGCGCACAACGCCCAGCCCAATGGGTCAGTTGTCGCCGTCAGACGAGTTGGCCGGCTGTTCTCCATCGGCGCACAGCCGCAACGCCGGCGATTCCGCCAAAGCCGATCAGCAGCATCGCCCAAGTCGCGGGCTCCGGCGCGGCCGGTGGACTAAAGCGGACGATGAATTCGTCAACCGGACGTTGCCAAAGAAACCCCATTGACCAGCGGTGCTGCCGAGCAAGATTTCGATCGGCGCGCCAGCGTCGGCGGCGGTCGCGGTGTAGGAAGTTTGGAAGTCGTACCAGTTGCCGGTGAATTGCATCTGCTTCTGGGTCAACCCCCCAAGCGGGTTCGCCAGCACCTCGTGGCCGTTGACGATGAGGTCGGCCGTGGAAGCGTCGTTGGGTTGGCTCGTCGCGAACCCGAAGGCAACGTCCAAGGTGTAGGTCACGCCCGCGAGGGCGGTGGCCGAGACGGTCTGATCGGCCGTCGCGTTGATCGATCTGAGGACGATGTTTTCCCCCGGCGTCGGGTCGCTGTTGAACGAACCGGTCGCTGGCAGATTGCCGATTTGCCATTGGCCCTCGACGGCGTGGGGCGTGACCATCGTGACGGAATTCGTTCCAGCCGACCACGGCGCTGTCAGAGAACGCGCAGCCAGGATTCCCGCAGTCGGTGAAGGTCAAATAGTTCGCGGCGGTCTGTCATGCGGGGAACTGACTGAAATCCGCATTCATGACGGGGATGACCGCCGCATCCGCGTTTGCGCCCAACGCCGCCAAGATCGCGGTCGAAAAGATCACAGAGCTCAAGCTCTTAAAAAAGTTCATCTCGATATTCCCTACCGCCCGAACGCTTAAAAGGCTCGACTTCTGCTTGGACATTTTCCCCTCCCTGCTTTGTTGTTGCTAACACAATCACGCCGGCAGGTCTTGGACTGAGGCGAACGACAATTGGGCCAAATGCGAACGCCGATGTCACTTTTATGACATTTTGTGGGCCTCCGTTCACGGAGCCCGCGAGCGCCGCGCCGCGGCTAAAGTCGACCGGGCAACCCAGGGGCATCCGGGGGCGGACCGGCTTCGACCAGGCTCGACCCAGCTCGGCCAACGCGGTCGTCGCAACTGTGAGGTGTTGGCGCATCGCGTGTTGTGTGACGGCAATCACACCCGACCTTTCCGGTTTGTGCGAACGGTGTTAACTCAAGGTCGGACACCGGGGAGGCGCCTCACGCGCCAACTGGTGATGCTGGCGGCGGAGGCGCTGGGCGGTCCGCTTGGCGTCGTCGGCCATGTGAGGGAGGATGGCTGCAGAGTCCGATGACATTCGGGTGCTGCGGTTCTCAACCGACGAGTTGCCGGAGCGCGACCGTCTGCCGATCATGCGCGAGGTTCATGGCCGGTTAACCGCGAGGGTCGATATCGAGCCAGCGCCGGGGGCGCCGCTGCATTATCGGGTGACCGCCCGGGCCTTGCCAGGACTCATGATTTCCTTGTTGTCCGTTTCGCAGCACACCGTGCGGCGGACGCGCGAATTGTTGGCGGACGGCAATGATGACGTCGTCTTTGCGATTCCGCCAAGCGCGGCAAACATGTTGTCACACCGAGGTCGAGAGCTTTCGCCCGTAGCCGGTCACGCTGTCCTGCTGTCGGCGGCAGACGTTATGCGCATTGACGTGGCGTTGGGGTCCCAGTGCCCTATGGTCACCCTATCGCGTCAGAGGCTGGCGCCGCTGGTTCCGGGGCTCGAAGACGCGTTCATGCGGCCCGTCCCGAGGGACACCGAAGCCCTACAATTGCTGACGCGCTACATTCGCATCTTCGACGACCAGCAGAGCCTTGCGACTCCCGAATTGCGTAGCCTTGAGGTCAATCATGTCTACGATCTCGTCGCGCTTGCGCTCGGCGCGACGCGCGATGCCGCTGCGGTTGCCGATGGCCGCGGCGTGCGCGCGGCGCGCTTGCATGCGATCAAGACGGAAGTCCTTAACAGCTTGAACCGTCACGAACTGTCGCTCGCCGGCCTCGCAGCCCGCCACGGCGTCACCCCGCGACACGTGCAGATGCTGTTCGAGAGCGACGGAACGACGTTTTCGCAGTTCCTGCTCGACCAGCGTCTGGCGCGCGCGCATCATATGTTGACTAATCCCCTGCTCGCGGAGCGAACCATAAGTGCGATCGCCTACGAGGCCGGCTTCGGCGATCTCTCGCACTTCAACCGAGCCTTCCGCCGCCGCTACGGCAAAGCGCCGTCCGATGTTCGCGCCGGCTCACGAGACTCGGTTTGCTGATCGAGCGCCTTTGAGCGGCGCCGTTACTCTCGCGTTCACAGATATTGATGGTCGCGCCCGTCAACCTGCGCGTCCTACGCTCCTATCCGGGCCGCGCCGCTGGAACATAGCTCCCGCCGCATGTGAAGATGGAGACTTGTCCAGCCGGGCGGCTGCGATAAGGGAGGGAGAATGAAAGCCTTGTTTCTACAGACGATCGGAAGCTTGTCTCTTTCGGAGGCGGAGAAACCCCTGCTCCGTTCGGACGAAGTCCTGGTCCGCATCGAGGCGTGCGGAATCTGCGGCACGGACAGGCATCTCTTTAAAGGCGAATTTCCGTGCCAGCCGCCGGTTACGCTCGGCCACGAATTTGCGGGGATCGTCGAGGCGGTCGGAAGCGAGGTCAGGGATTTCACGCCAGGCATGCGGGTCACGGGAGACCCGAATATTTTCTGCGGCCGTTGCCCCGAATGCCACCGCGGCCGTGTGCAGCTTTGTCAGAACCTGACCGCGATCGGCATTCATCGCAATGGCGGATTCGCCCAATATGTCGCCCTGCCGGAAAAGCAGGCCGTCGCGTTGCCCTTGACGCTCGATCCCTTATGGGGCGCGTTTTGCGAGCCGCTCGCCTGCTGCCTGCATGGCGTGCATCTCGCCGATGTCCAGCCCGGCTCCTCGGCGATCGTGATCGGCGGCGGCGTGATCGGGATGCTCGTGGTCCAGTTGGCGCGGCTCGCGGGCGCGGCCCAAGTCATCCTCGTCACCCACAGCGCGGCCAAGCGCAAACTTGCTGAAGGCCTTGGCGCGACGGCTACGCTCGATCCGTCGCCCGGCGACGTCATTGGCCGCATCAAGGCGGCGAACGGCCTTCTGCCGGGCGGCGCGGACGTCGTCTTCGAGTGCGCCGGCTTGAATGAAACCGTCGAGCAGGCCGCGCATCTGACCGCCCCCGGCGGCGCAGCAATGATTCTGGGCGTCCTGCCAAAAGGCGAGACAGTCGAGATCGAGCCTTTCGATCTCCTGTTTCACGAAGTCAGGATTCTGACGTCGTTCATAAATCCGTTCACCCACCGACGCGCCGCCGAACTGATCGCGTCCGGGACGATAGAGGTCAAACCGTTGATCAGCCGCACGGTCGGGCTCGATGAGGCGATTGACGTGATCTCCCACCCGGCCCCCGGCGGCGAAATCCGCGCATTGGTCCTGCCGAACGGCTGATGCGCGCGGCGGTCGACTTGAATCGCCGCCGCCGGGAGGCAAGGCGATTCAGAGCCGCCAATCGCGGCCTCGCCAACGGATCGGGCTTCGCCTCATCGAATGAAGAACAGCAATTTTCCCCAAGCTATAATTGGCCACGTCGACCCAAACGCAATCTGCTTTGATTGGCCAGCCACGGTTAAGCGCCAGCGCCGACCGGCGGGGCCTCGCGTCCGACCATCGCCATATGCTGCGGCGCATAGCGTTCGCCCTCGACCTCGATCTGCGAGGCCGCATCTGCAATCGCCCGCAGATCTTTTTGAGTGAGCTCAAACTCGGCGGCGCCGATATTCTCCTCGAGGCGATGGAGTTTCGTCGTGCCCGGGATCGGAGCGATGTAGGGTCGCTGGGCAAGGAGCCAGGCGAGCGCGATCTGAGCCGGAGTCTTACCCTTCTCCGCGCCGACCCGCTTTAAGAGATCCACGAACGCCTGGTTCTTCTCCATTGCCTCCGGCTGGAAGCGCGGGACGTTTTTGCGGAAATCACCCTCGCCCAGTTCGGTGGCTTTGCTGATTGCGCCGGTCAGGAAGCCCTTGCCGAGCGGGCTGTACGGCACGAAGCCGATGCCGAGCTCGTCGCAGGCCTGGAGTATGCCGTTGGTCTCGGGCGCGCGCCACCACAGAGAGTATTCGTTCTGGAGCGCCGTAACAGGGAGCACAGCGTGAGCACGGCGGAGCGTCTGGACGCCGGGTTCCGACATGCCGAAGTGCTTCACCTTGCCTTGCGCGATGAGGTCCTTGACTGTGCCGGCGACGTCTTCAATCGGGACGTTCGGATCGACCCGATGCTGGTAGAAGAGGTCGATGGTTTCGATGCCCAGCCGCTTGAGCGATCCCTCGACGGCCTTCCGGATGCGCTCGGGGCGGCTATTGACGCCTCGGTTCTCACCTGTCTCGAAATCAATGTCGAAGCCGAACTTGGTTGCGATGACAACCTTGTCGCGGAACGGCCGCAACGCTTCGCCGACCACCTCTTCGTTGGTGAAGGGGCAGTAGACCTCGGCCGTGTCGAAGAACGTCACGCCGCGGTCCACCGCAGCGCGGATCAAGGCCACGCCCTCGTCCTTGGAGAGTTTCGTGGCGTAGCTGAAGCTGATTCCCATGCAGCCGAGGCCGATGGCTGAGACTTGAAGGCCGCTGCGGCCAAGTCCACGCGTTTTCATTTCGATTGTTCCTTTCGATTATTTGGATTCATGCGGCTCGGCTGCAAACACCTCACGGGCGATGCCCAGCGCTGTGCTGGCGGTCGGCCAGCCTGAGTAGAAGGCGAGGTGAGTGATCATCTCGATGATCTCGTCGCGAGTCACGCCATTCTCGAGCGCCTTTCCCAGGTGAAACTTGAGCTCATTGCTTCGATAGAGAGCGATCAGACTGGCGACGGTGATGAGGCTGCGGTCGCGCGGGCTCAAGCCGGGCTGGCGCCATATGTCGTCGAACAGGACGTTGTTGCTGATCTCGGTGAGATGGGGCGCGATGTCGCTCCAGGGAGCACGCATCGGGGTTTTCACATTCATGGCGTCAGTTCTCTTCGTGCAGACCACCATCTAGCCCTGGGAAGCCTTTGCGATTAGGGTCTCTAATCGGCATGATCTTTTGAATTTATCTCAACAATGCCTCGCCAAAACATCAACTCGCTACTGGCCTTCCGCGCTGTAGCTCAAGAGCGCAGTTTCACCCGCGCGGCGGCCAAGATCGGCGTTTCGCCGTCGGCGCTCAGCCATACGATCCGTGCGTTGGAGGAGCGGCTCGGGCTTCGGCTGCTAACACGCACGACCCGGAGCGTTGTCCCTTCGGAAGCGGGAGAACATTTGCTCGGCGCCATCGGCCCCCATTTCGACGGGATCGAAGCCGAACTCGCCGCCCTCGGCGAGCTGCGCGACAAGCCCGTAGGCTCGATCCGCATCACGACAGGCGTTCACGCGGCTCAAGCAATCCTCTGGCCCGCGCTCGCCAGGCTGTTGCCCATCTATCCAGACGTCCACGTCGAGCTCAGCGTGCATTCAGGATTCATCGACATCGTCGAGGAGCGGTTCGACGCTGGCGTGCGGCTCGGCGAGACCATTGCTCAGGATATGGTGGCGGTGCGGATCGGCCCCGACATGCGCATGGCCGCTGTCGCTTCACCCGCCTATTTCTCCGCCCGCAAGCCCCCTCGAACGCCGCAGGATCTCGCCCAGCACAATTGCATCAACCTGCGCTTCCCCACGCGCGGCGGACTCTACGCCTGGGAATTCGAAAAGAATAGGCGAGCCCTCAACGTGCGGGTCGAGGGGCAGCTTGTGGTCAACGAGATCGCGCTTGCACTGCAGGCTGCTCTCAGCGGCTCGGGCGTCGCTTATCTTCCCGAGGACTACGTGGGGGCGGACGTCGAAGCAGGGCGCCTGACGCGCGTGCTCGAATCCTGGTGTCCGCCGTTCCCGGGTTATCATCTCTATTATCCCAGCCGCCGCCATCAATCGGCGGCCTTTGCGCTTCTTGTGGCGGCGCTGCGCTACCACGCTTAGGTCTTCCGCTTTCGTCTGCGCTTGCCCAACGTCTCGTCCACGGCCACCGACTTCTACGCCCGCAGGAACCTAGCGCCGCATGTCCCGATATTGGGTCGGCGTCAGCTCAAAAGTCGTGCGAAATGTTTTGTTGAAGGTGGAGAGGTCGCCGAAACCGCTGTCGAGCGCAACGGCGATAATCGGTTGGCGGGACGACGCCAGCGCGAGCGCAGCGCGGCGCAGCCGCACGCTGATCAGATATTGGTGCGGCGTCACGCCGGTCAGCCTGCGGAAGACGCGCAGGAAATGATATTTGCTCATGCCCGCGACCGCCGCCATCTCCTTCAGCTCAAGCGGCCGGCCTGCGTCGGATTCGACCAGTCGGATCGCTTCGACCACCCGTCGCGTCTCGCGCGCGGTGGGCGTGGGCTGCATGTGTCGATCGCCGGCCATGCCCATGATGACGCGCTCGATGAGTCCCAGCGCCAAAACCTCTGAGCGAAGCGAGGAAGCGGCCGAAGACAGAGCCTCCATATGCGCGACGACCCGCAGCGCTTTCGGCGACGGCACGCTCGGAGCCGGAAAGCGGAAACGGCTGGTCGACGTCACGGCCGCCGCGATCTCGCCGAACTGGTCCTCGCGAACGTTTAACGAAATGCAGCGGTCGCCGACCCCATGCTCGTGACCGCATTCGAAACACCCGCCATTGTTTCCGAGCAACAATGCGCCGGGATAAAGCAGCCTCAGGCCGGCGTCCGAACGATAGGTGAAGGCGCCCTCAAGGACGGCCGAAACGCTGAACCCTTCATGCCGCTCCTCGAAGGGCCTGTCGGACGGGCCGGCTCGGCAGACGACTTCGTGGACGCTCCAGCCGTCTCCGGCCGCGAGCGCTTGCTTGGGCGTCGCCTCGTCAGGGGGCGTGGGCGTGCGTGCGCCAAGAGATCCGACTTCGCCTTGCATGGGCCACGAGGATAGCAATTTTCCCCAAGCCCTGGAACGCCACGCGCGTGTAGCGTTCGTCCTCACGCGGACGACCAACCTCGCCGGCTCGTCGCCGCTTGGACCAGGAGACACTCACATGTTCGATCATATATCGATCGGCGTTCGCGACGTTTCGAAGGCCAAGGCGTTTTACGATGCGGCGCTGAAACCGCTGGGGATCACTTGCCTAAGCGCCGATGAAACGTCGCTCGGCTACGGCAAGGAGGCTCCTCGCTTCTGGGTCAACGCGGCGGAGCACCCGGTTCCCGACGATCCCAAGTCCGGACTCCATTTCTGCTTCACGGCGCCGAGTGAGGAGAGCGTCAAAGCCTTCCACTCGGCGGCGCTGAAGCATGGCGGCCGCGACAACGGCAAGCCCGGCCTCCGCAAGGACTACGGGCCGAACTACTACGCGGCCTTCGTCCATGACCCCGAAGGCTACCGTCTCGAAGCCTATTACAGCGGGAAGTAGCCGATGGCGACGATTCGATCGGAAATCAAAACCCGCGCGCTGGCGAGCGAAGTCTGGTCGGCGATCCGGGATGTCGGCGCGCTGCACACGCGACTTGTCCCAGGCTTCGTCACCGACACGAAACTCGAGCCGGGCGCGCGGATCGTGACCTTCGTGAACGGCACGGTCCTGCGCGAGCCGATCGTCACCCTCGACGACGAGGCGCGACGTCTGGTCTGGACCCACGACGGCGGCAGAGCAGCGCACTACAACGGCGCGCTCCAGGTTTCCGAGCTGCGGGACGGAATGACGTCAGTTGTCTGGACTGCCGATTTCCTGCCCGACGACATCAGCGACTTCATGTCGCAGGCGATCAAAGCGGGAATGGCGGCGATGCAACGGTCGCTCGACGCGCTGGCGACATAAAGAAGGAGCCGCTGGCGCTAGCAGTTCGGGCGAGGCCCCGGTTCATGAAGAGTTCACGCGGCGCAGCGCACCTTGTCTTGGAAGGTCGCCTCAGGCCTTCCTTGGAGAGGACTATCGTAGATGATCAAGACCCTTGTCGTCGTGGCCGCGCTGACCTCGGGCCTTGCCGGTATCGCCTTCGCCCAGCAAGCGCCGCCTGCGCCGCCCGCTCACCATCTGCCTCCCCATCATCCCTTGCGCCACCTTCCGCCCCATCATCCCCTTCGCCATCTGCCGCCCCATCATCCTCTCCGCCGTAACACAGCGCCGGCCGCTCCGGGGCACACGCCATAGCCCAGGAGCGGCTCGCCGCGCGGCGGCCGCCCTGGCGGAGACAGTGAGCTTTCGCTATCGTAAGCTCGCCAGAGAGGCCATTCGTTCATGTCGGGGAACCTGGACATCACCGGCTACGCCATCGTTTCAGACGACGACAAGATCGCCGGCGCCGACGGACTGACGCCCGTTTCCTTGCGCAACGCGAAGGACTGGGAACTCTATCAGCGCGCGCAGAAGCTTGCGAACCTTGTCGTCTTCGCGCGCCGCAGCCACGAGCTCGAGCCCAATATCCATAAGACCTTGCGTCTTGTTGTTTCGCGTGAGGCGGCGGGGCTCGAGCAGCGCGCGGACGGTTGGTGGTGGGACCCACGGCGCACGACCTGGGAAGAACTCGCGGCCCGGGTTCTGCCGATGGGCGGCGTCGTCGCCGTTGGCGGCGGCCAGGTGGTGTTCGATCTCTTCCTCATGATCGGCTATAGCGGATTTCACTTGTCGCGCGCGCATGGAGTCAAGCTTCCAGGCGGACGTTCCGTCTTTTCCGCCTGCGACAAGGGCGTTCCGGCCACGACCGTGCTCGAACAGCACGGCCTCAGGCTCAGCAAGACAATCCCGCTCGATCCTGCGCATGATCTCGAGATGACGATCTGGCGGCGCGCGGCCTGAGCGGCGTCGGTTGTTCTCGGCCCTTGTCGACCTAGAGCCTGAGGCCTTCGGGGTGGAATCGTCATCGCGAGGAGCGGAGCGACGCGGCGATCCAGGAGTCGCAGGCACTCGACGTTGCCCTGGATTGCTTCGCTCCGCTCGCAATGACGACGCTGGTTCGACGAAATCGCATACGCTCTAAGCTCCCGGCAGGTTGAAGGGGGTGATGATCTGAACCTGCGACGGCGCCGGCGGGGCGGTTTGCGGCAATACGCGATGCGCCTGCATCACGACGCGACAGGCCGCGCGCATGTCGGCGCGCAGGTCATGATGCAGCACCGCTGAAATCTCGCGCTCTCGCAGGAGCGCAAGATTGTCGGCGTCGAGATCGTGGCCGACGAACACCCGGCAGGCGCGCCCCGTCGCGCGAAACGCCTCGACGACAGCGCGATTTCCCCCGCCGATCGAATAGGCTCCTACGATATCGGGATTGGCGGCGAGCGCCTTGCGCACGAGCGCGCCCGTCCGCTGGTCGATGCCCAGACCTTCGCTGGCTTCAACAATGCCGAGATTGGGGTAGCGCGTGCGAAGAGCCCGCCGGAATCCGATCTCCCGCTCCTCCTCGCCGCGAAAGCGGTTGCTGCTCAACGTCGCCAGGATCTTCGCCTTCGCGCCGCCAAGCCACTCGCCAATCAGGTAGGCCGCCGTCTCGCCGGCTGCGCGGTTGTCCATGCCGACATAGGCCGCGCGACGGCTGTTGGGCACGTCGGTGACGAGCGTGACGACCGGGATTCCACGCGCAACGACACGGTCGACCGCCAACGCGATCTCGGGCTCGTCGGGCGCTTTCAGAAACAGGCCATGCGTTCCACGCGCGCCGATCCGGTCGATGAGCGCGGCAAGATCGGCAAGGCGCGCGACCTCGCTGAAATGATAGCGAGCGCGGAAGACCGCCGGCCTGAGCGCCGGCATCTCATCTTCGAGCGCAACGCGCACGGCGTCGGAAAAGCGGTCCGGCGCCTGCATGACGACGTCCACGACAAATTTGCGGCCCGTGAGGCCAGCCTGCTCGCTCTGCCCTTGCAATTCGCGGATCGCCTGCTTGACGCGCTCAGCGGTGTGCCTCCGCACCCCGCCCCGCTTGTTGAGCACGCGATCGACCGTCGCTTCGCTCAAGCCCGCCTGGAGCGCGATTTGCTTGATGAGAAAGGGGTGAGCCGCCACGAGCCGTTGATTGGTTTTTGAGGGATCGGCGCAATCGTCTTGCCGGGTTGGGCCCTTATACTGCGGCTCACGAACAATTTCACGGAGGAACCCTCATGAAGGACGACAACGTCAAGCGGATGCGAAGCCATCGCGTTTGGCTCAGCCCTGACTTCATGCGAGCTGGACGAGTTCAAAGGGCTGGTCGAGCGTTCCGTCAACCGCGCCGACTATCCGTTCGCCAGCGATGTTGTGTCGAACGTGCCCATCTATGACGGGCTCGAGGCGCGCAGCGCCGCAACCTCTCCGGAAGCCCGAAAGGAATTGATGGCGGAATGGGTCGAGGCGTTTACCGACGGTCCCGGCATCATCGCCATTCGCGGCGCCTTCGCCGACCTCACCGCGATCGACAAGTCCAACGCACACTATTGGGCGATCATCGATGAAGAGCGCCTGAACAACGTCGGCGGGGGCGATCATTTCGCCAAGCCCGGCGCCAATGACCGGGTCTGGAACGCGCTCGAAAAGCTGTGCCTGCGCAACTCCGCGGTCTTCGCCGCCTATTACGGCAACCCGGTTATCGCGCTGGTGAGCGAAGCGTGGCTCGGCCCGGCTTATCAGATCACTTCGCAGCTCAACGTCGTCAATCCAGGCGGCGCGGCTCAGGTGGCGCACCGCGACTATCATCTCGGCTTTCAATCGGCGGAGGCGATCGAGCGCTTTCCCGTCCACGTCCACCGGCTCTCCCCCATGCTGACGCTGCAGGGAGCGGTCGCCCATTGCGACATGCCGATCGAGACCGGACCGACGCTCTACCTGCCGTTCTCGCAAAGCTACCTGCCCGGCTACATGGCGACGGCGCGGCCGGAGTTTCGCGACTATTTCGACAAGCATCATGTCCAGCTGCCGCTCGCCAAGGGCGACGCGGTGTTCTTCAATCCGGCTTTGTTCCACGCCGCGGGAACGAACCGCTCGAAGGACGTTCGCCGCATCGCCAATCTGCTGCAGGTCTCCTCCGCCTTCGGCCGCGCCATGGAGAGCGTCGACCGGCTCAAGATGAGCTTACGGCTCTACTCCGGCGCTCAAGGGTCTCCTCGCCGACAATGCGATCACGGCGGCGGAGGCCGACAACGCGATCGCGGCTTCAGCCGAGGGCTATTCCTTCCCGACCAACCTCGACCGCGATCCGCCAAAATGCGGCATGGCGCCGAAGACCCAGCAGGATCTGATGCGCCAGGCGCTAAGAGAAAATTGGGACCCGCAGGTGTTCGTCGACGAGGCTGAGGCGCAGGCCTGGCGGAAGCTGACGTGAGGGGCACCGGTCGTCTCACGGGGATGCCTCTTGCCGTCGTCAACGCGCGCCGGCGGCAAGCTCGCTTGGCTTCCGCCGCCGGCGCCGTCGTCTTAGCTGACGGCTGAGTACAGCCCGTTCTCGAACTTGGCGAACAGGTTGAGCACCTCGGGATCCGCGAATGGCAGAAGCTGAGTCATGATCGTGCCCGTCACCTGCTTATTCGGGTCAAGCCAGAAATACGTGTTGAACAGCCCTGCCCAAGCCACGCTGCCGGCGCTGCGTCCCGCGGGCCCTGGCTCCATGTTGATGGCCCAGGACAGCCCCCATTTCTGCGCCATCCCGGGAAACAGATTGGCGTCGTTCGAAGTCTCGGGATGCGCCGTCTTCAAAGTCACGACGTTCAGATCGCCGATATGGTTCTGCTGCATCAGCGCCACCGTTTCGGGCTTCAACACCTGGGCGCCCGCGAACGTCCCCTGGTGCAGCAGCATCTGGAGGAACTGCATATAGTTGCGCGGCGTGCTGAACAGCGCGCCGCCGCCCATGAAGAACTCTGGGCGTTGCGGCATTTCGAACGCGATCGGCTTCAGCGACCCATCCTGGTTGCGGCTGGACATCGGCGCGACCCGGGCCTTCTGCGCCGAGCTGATCAGGAAGCCGGTGTCGGTCATTCCGAGGGGCGCGAAGATGTTCTCGCGGAAATAGATTTCCAGCGACTGATCGCTGACGGCCTCCACCGCCTTGCCGACCCAGTCGATGTTGATGCCGTATTGCCAGCGATCGCCCGGATCGAATTCGATCGGCGCAGTGAACGAGGCGTTCTTGCATTCGCCGACAAACGGGGTTCCGGTGACCTTCTCGAACTGGGTCATCGGCTCACTCCAGATGCTGTAGGTAAAGCCAGCCGTGTGGGTGAGCAGATGCCGCAGCGTGATCGCGCGCTTCGCCGGACGAAGTTGCGGCTGCCCGTTGGAGTCGAATTCGACCAGCACTTTGGGCGATTCCAGTTGCGGGAGCAGTTTTCCCATCTCCTGGTCCAGCTGCAGTTTGCCCTGCTCCACCAGCTGCATGCACGCAGTCGCCGTGATCGCTTTCGTCATCGACGCAATCCAGAACACGCTATCGGCTGTGATCGAGGGCCCGAAGGCGCCCTCATAGACAATGCCCTTGTCGGTGGCGCCGATCGCGACGATGCCCGGGACAGTGCCGGCGTTCACGGCCTGACGAAGCGCTTGGTCGACTTGTCCGAGCGCCGGGCTCAACCCCGGATCGGCGACACCCGCGCCCGCAGCGCTCGCAGGTGACGATTTCATCGCGCCCGCGATCGAAGAAGCCGCGGCCAGCGTCGTGAGCGACTTTAGTACGTCTCGGCGATTCTGGTTGTTCGATGTCATGGATTTCCTCCTCAATTCATAACCTCCCCGGTCGCCTTATTTGGCGGCGTCTTTATCAAACGCTCCAAGATAATCGCTAGTCAAGCGGAAATAGAAGCCGACAGGATCAAGATCTCGTTTAAGCGAACCAGCGTCAAAACGGTCTAATTATGTGTTGATGATCGAACAAACGAGCGTTTACTTGAGTAATTATATCACATCCTCGTTGCGAGAACCCTGCGAGGATTGCGCCGCGGAACGTCACCCCGATGCGTGGCAGTCGGCGAGCACGGCCTGAAGCTGCGCCGCAAGCGGTCCGGCGCCGGGCGCGTAAGAACCGTCGATCGCCGCGGCGCCTACGGTGAAGGCGTCCGCACCGGCGGCGCCAACGGCGGCGACGCGCTCGGGCGAATTGATGCTTCCGGCGACCGCGACCGTGCCAGAATTGAGAAATCCGCGCCGGCACGCGGCGACGAGGTCGAGCGGCTCGGCCTCGGTCGCGCGATAAGCGAGAATGTCGACGCCGGCGCAGCCTTGTCTCGCGAAGGCCCGGCATTGCGCCTCGACTTCAAGCGCCGAGCCGCCGAGCCGCGTCGGATGGCCGGTTGGCGCGCCGGCGAACGGCAGATAGCGGGTCGCCGAGCCCTCGAGGATCTTAAGCGCTTCCTCGACGTGAACGCCGCCCATGAGCATTGCGACGCCGAGGTCGCGGCCAAGCTCCACGCCGCGCAATTCGGCCTCGCGGGTCGTCGCCACGATCTCCATCCATGGGCTCGCGCCCGCTTCGCGAATGGCCGCGGTCAGGCGGCGCAGCAAGGCTGGGTCGGCGCCGACGTCCTTGAAGCCGATGTGCTTCAAACCCAGCGGCCGCGCGATGTCGACGAAGTCGAGCGCGTTCTCGACCGTGGCGTCGTTGCGCGTCAACATGAAGACGAAGTCCATCCTGGAAGCGCCGTTCCGCAGGGATCCCTCTGAGCCTAGCAAACCCCGCGCCAAACGGAATGGTTGCAGGCCAACGATCTTTGGACAATCGCAACCAAGACTATATGCGCCTTGGCTGGACTTTGCAGCGCTTGCCGCCTTCTGCTAGAGCGCGCGGTCCCAATTCATAAGTTCCGTCTCACGGGATCGGTTTCATGCCCGCCGTCGTCACTCGTTTCGCGCCTTCGCCGACAGGCTTCCTGCACATCGGCGGCGCGCGCACGGCTTTGTTCAACTGGCTCTACGCCAAGCGTTTCGGCGGCCAGTTCCTGCTGCGCATCGAGGACACCGATCGCGAACGTTCGACACAAGCAGCAGTTGAGCGCGATCATCGACGGGCTCAAATGGCTCGGCTTGAACTGGGATGGCGAGGCGATCAGCCAGTTTCAGCGCGCCGACCGTCATCGCGAGGTCGCCTATCAGCTGCTTGGCTCAGGCGGCGCCTATCGCTGTTACGCCAGCGTGCAGGAGCTTGAGCAAATGCGCGAGAAGGCCCGCCTCGAGGGCAAGCCAATGCGCTATGACGGCCGCTGGCGCGACCGCGATCCGGCCGAAGCGCCCGCTGGCGTCAAGCCGGTGATCCGGCTGCGCGCGCAACAAGAGGGCGAGACAGTCATCGACGATAAGGTGCAGGGCAAGGTCGTCTTCGCCAACAAGGACCTCGATGACCTCGTGCTGCTGCGCTCGGACGGCAATCCGACCTACATGCTGGCCGTCGTCGTCGACGACCACGACATGGGGGTCACGCACATCATCCGCGGCGACGATCACCTGACCAACGCCGCGCGGCAGACGCAGATCTATCAGGCCCTCGGCTGGGATGTTCCCGTGATGGCGCATATCCCGCTCATTCACGGGCCGGACGGCGCCAAGCTATCCAAGCGCCACGGCGCGCTCGGCGTCGACGCCTATCGCGCGATGGGCTATCTGCCGGCCGCGCTGCGCAATTATCTGGCGCGGCTCGGCTGGAGCCATGGCGACAAGGAGTTCTTCACCACGGAAGAGCTGATCGCCGCGTTCGATCTTGGGGCGGTCGGCCGCTCGCCGTCGCGCTTCGACACCGCCAAGCTCGAGAACGTCAACGGCCATTATATGCGCGCGTCGAGCGACGACGAGCTGTTCGACGCGCTGATCGGCGCCCTGCCCTATCTGCCCGGCGGACCGGAGGTCGCGGCGAAACTCGACGAGCATAAGCGCGGCGCAGCTTCGGGCGGCGATTCCGGGCTTGAAGGAGCGGGCCAAGACGCTGGTCGAATTGCTCGACGGCGCAGGTTTCCTGTTCGCGACGCGGCCGCTCGAAATGGACGCGAAGGCCGAGGAGATCCTCGCTCGCGCCGGACGCCTCCATCTCAAGAACCTGCTGCCGCGCCTCACCGCGCTGACCGACTGGACGGCGGCCGACGCAGAGTCCGTCGTTCGCGCCTACGCCGAGGAGCAGGGCGCAAAGCTTGGCGTGGTCGCCCAGCCGTTGCGCGCGGCGCTCACCGGCCGCTCGACCTCGCCAGGTATCTTCGACGTGCTCGAGGTGCTGGGGCGCGAAGAGAGCCTCGGGCGGATTGCAGATCAGACGGCGAGCGAGCGTTAAGTTTTGTCATGGCCCTCGCGCCGCGGCGGGTGTAAACATACCGAGCCCCGCCACGTAGGGGTCCGTTGATGGTTGTTGCAAAAGATCAATCGGGTTCCGCCGAACGACAAAATCGCCGCCCCATCGGCCGACGCGGACAAGTGGCGCTTGAGGTGGCGCGGTTTGCCGCTCGAGGTGCGGTTCGAAGACGCTATCGTCCTGACTTTGAGCGCCGTGATCGCCGTCATCGTCTTGCTGACGGTCTGGAGCCTCATTCTGAAGGTGGTCGGCCTTTTGCTCGACTTGGGCTCCGTCAGCGCGACGGATCCGGCGATCTTTCAAAACATTTTTGGCATGATTTTCACCGTGATCATCGCGCTCGAGTTCCGCCGAACCTTGCTCGTCATCACCGAGCGTCAGCAGAGCATCGTTCATGTCCGCGCCGTTATCCTGGTAGCGATGCTGGCGATTGTGCGCAAACTGATCGTTCTTGATCTGACCAGCGGCGGCTCGGGAGAGCTGTTCGCCCTTGCCGCGGCCATACTGGCGCTCGGCGGCGTGTACTGGCTGGTGCGCGACGTCGACAGACGCGCCCCGACTTAAGGCGTCCAGGCCCTCACCCCCGGCCCCTCTCCCGATAGCCCGTCGAGAGACGGGCGTTCTTGCGAACGCCCTATACGGGGAGAGGGGAGGGGAGAGGGAGGCTCAGTTTCGCATGCGAACCCGCAAATCGCTCGCTCGACCGCGGATCAGAACGGTGAGCGGCGCGTAGGCTGCTGTATCGCGCGGCGCCGGCGTCTCGGCGTTCACGGCCTGGAAAAGGTCCTCGGTGACGACGACGCGGCGCTGCTGCTCTTTGGCCACTTCCAAAAGCCGGCTCGCGACATTGACCGTGTCGCCCGTCGCGGTGATCTGCTGCTGGGTCGGCGAACCGAGCCGGGACAGAATGGCGGGCCCGTAATTGAGGCCGATCCGGAAATCCAGACGTTCGCGCGCCGCGGGCGGCAGGCCGGCCAGCCAGGCGGTCATCGACTCGCGCAGTGCCTCGACCGTGGCCAACGCTCTCGCCGCGTCATCGCTGCGCGGCTTGGGCAAACCGAACACCGCGAGAACCCCATCGCCCATATAGGTGATCACCACGCCTCCATGCGCGGTCACCTCGCCCTCGACCAGGGTCTGCATCCCGCTGAAAAGCTCTCGCGTCCCTTCGGGCCCAAGCGCCTCTGCGACCCCTGTCGATCCCGAAAGATCCAGGAACATGACCGCGACATCCTGGCGGACAGGCTTCTCCAGAAAATTGGGCTCTCTCGAAAGGTGGTCGAGAAGGAGCGGCGAGTGAAACCTGGCCAGCGTCAACTTCTCGGCGGCGATCCTCGTCCCGGCCCGGCGTTCGACAATGGAGCGGGCCGCGGCGAAGACGACGGTCAATGGCAGGGCCGAGGCGAGCGGCGACGCGGCGCTCAGCCAGTAGCCGTGGACGAAGGCGAGAAAGATCCAAGCGAGCCAGAGGACGAAAACCAGGCTTGCGAGGACGAGCCCGATCGCCGCACGGCGCATCGCCATCAGCGCGATCATGACAAAGGGAAGCGCAACCGCCGCGACCGCGTCGATCCGGCGGGTCGAGGGCGTCCGCGCCAATCCGTCGCCGGCCAAGAGATTGCCGATTGCGGTGGCGAAGACTTCCGCCCCTGGCGCGACGCGATCGAACGGTGTCGCGAACGTGTCCGACGCGCCCGTCGCTGTCACGCCGACGACGACGACTTTGCCGCGTAGCGCTTGCGGATCGAGATCTCCACGGAGGACCTGAGTTGCGCTGATGCGCCTGAAGCTTCCCTCCGGCCCATAGAAGCGCACCGGCATGTGATAGCCGAGGTCCATTTCTCTCGAGCGCCCCGCGATCTCAATCCGATCAGGACCGAAGACCGGCTCGACCTCAAGCGCCTGGGACGCCGCGGCGAGCGCGAAAGAGGGAAGCACGCCGTCCGGCGTCTGATAGATCATCGGAATATAGCGTGGCACGCCGCTCGAGTCGGTCGAAACATTCGCAAGGCCCACTTGCGTCGCATCGCGGATCGCTTGAATTGGCCAGAGAACGGAGGACGGCTTCGGCGCCAGCGCCAAGTCGCTCGGCTCGGTCTCTCCGTTCAAACGATGCGCTGGGTCGAACACCCCGATCGCCGCGACGACGGCTGGCGCCGCCTTGAGCGCGCGAGCGAGTTCCGCGTCCGTCGCCTCGTCCTTCGAATTGAGGAAGGCGATATCGATCGCGATCGCTCGAGGATGGAAGCCGGTCAAGGCCGACACGAGGCGGGCGATCATTTCGCGCGAGGGCGCATCGCTTCCCGCTTCGCTGAGCGCCTCATCGTCGATCGCTACAATAACGACGTCCGGCGGCGCGGGACGCGGGCCGGCGAGAAGAAAGCGCCAATCGAGAGTTAGGTTTTCGATCCGGTCCAACGGCGAAGCGACACCGTTGAGTTCCAAGGCCCCGAGCGCAGCGCCGGCGATGACCGCTACGGCGAGAAAGCCACCGGTCAAGAGCCAGGAAACTCCCGGCCGCTCTATCGCCATTCACTCTCCGAAACGGGCGAGCAGCGCCCGCTTTCTGTCCTCACCCCAGGTTTTCTGGACGGTGGGCGTATCAGCTGGAGTGATATCGACGCCCTCTCCCTCTGTAACAATGACATACTGGTTCAGGCGGCGGTTGGTCACCCCCACTGAGCCGTCTATGACCAGAACGGACGTGCGGGCTTTCGCGACATCCACAGCCCATTCCGTGCCGCGGACCGCTGCAATGGCGAGCGGGGTTAGAATCTGAAAGCCCTGGCCCCATCGGGCTGGCTGAAACTCAATCAGCAACGCGCCCTCGTTGAGCCGGATTCCGACCGGGAGGGGGTCGCCTTTCTTATACAAGGGCTGATAGCGAGCGCCTGTAGCGGCTCGGACAGTCAGATTTCCACCGCATTGAAGCATCTTTTCGGACGGCATCTTGTCGTTGGGGACAAGCGCGCAGGCGCCGGCGGCTTGAGCGGGGAGCGATCCGGCGGTCGCCGCCACGAACGTGACCGCGGCGATAAAAACCGCTCCGAAAACGTTGCGCATAGCTGCCAGATTGCTGTTCGTCATGAGGGTTCGCCCCCGCTATGGCATGATTAAATCGGGTCGAACCGTACTCGTCATCGCTCGTTGAGTTCGTGAGCCGCATCACAAGGCTGCAACCCGCGCCGCGCGCCATCGGAGCTTTCCTCAAGCCGGCCGATTTGTCGAGCGGCGGCCGATAGGCTCCCGCGTTGGCGGGCGATCCCGTGCGTTCGATTAAAATCGTCATCAACTCAGATGGCGGCGATTTGGTGTGCTCTGAGTTTGGCGTTTGCGATGACGACGAGTTTTCGCATGATCGCGGTGATGGCGACGAGGGGCTTTTTGCCTGCGCTGAGGAGGCGTTTGTAGAAGGCGCTGAGGGTGGGATTGTGTTTTGCGGCGGAGATTGCGGCCATGAAGAGGAGGCGTTTGATTTCGGGTCTTCCGCCACGGGTTCGGCGATAGGCGTCGGTCTGGCCGCTTTGATTGGGATGGGGCGCAAGGCCTGCGAGGGCGGCGGCCTGGCGTCGGGGGAGCGAACCGAGCTCGGGCATGAGGGCGATGAGGGCTGCGGCGGTTTTCTGACCGACGCCCTGGATCGTGACCAGGGTTTGGACGGCCTTGGCGATCCCCTCGCATGCGGCGCAGAGGGCGTTGATATCGGCTTCGATCGCCTTGATTTGCGCCTCGAAGCTTTCGACGAGCGCCGCGAGATAAGGGTGGACGGGCTCGGCGGCGGGGGCGGCGCGACGATTGGCGTAGGCGAGGCGATCCTTGACGAGGTCGCGTCTGGCGAGGACCAACGCCTGCAAGCGCAGCCGTTCGGGTTCGCGGGCGCTCCAAAGCGGGAGTTCGGCGTACCGGTCCCGGCCATATCGGGCGAGTGCGGCGGCGTCGATGGCGTCGGATTTGCCGAGCACGCCAAACGAACGGATGAAGGCCTTGACCTTGCGGGCGTCGGCCCGGTGGGCCGGCACGCTCCCCGCGATGAGGGCGGCCAGCAGAATCCCGTTCATAGCCGCCCGTGGCCTCGCAAACGACAAAGCAGGTCGGGTTGAGCGAGGCGGCGAAGGCGGCGAGCGCCTGCGGCTCGTTGGCGATCGTCCGGGTGCGGCCGTAGGCGGCGTCGTGGATGACAATCGCCGTTTTGCCGACGTCGCATCCGATGAACCGCGAGGGCGTGGCGAGGTGAGACATTTGCGGTTATCCTCTCATGAGCTTGGGATTGTCTGCGGGCGTGCATCGGGCGATGGCGGCCCATTCAACTCATCAAGCGTTCAAGGGAAGCGGGAAGACGGCCCAGATGACGGCGGGCTTTCCAAGCCCCATCGCGAGACGGCCAATCTCCCCGCGCGCCAATTCGGGCGGCCGCCCAAATCGGCGCATCCCATTCTCAGGGACAAACCTCCCTACCCAAACTCCAAGAGACAATCGCGAGGAGCAAAGCGGCGTGGCGATCCAGGAGCCGCAGGGCGCACGACAACTCTTGGATCGCTCCGCGTACTCTCGCGATTGCGACCCTAGTTCGACCTAGCCCGCGCCTCCGTAGCCTGCATCGTCGTGGCCGCGCCATAAGCGCCTGGGTAGTGCCTCATGCTGGTTGTGTCTCAGCCAGCCTCTCGCGCGCTGGCCACCGGGCATAGCCAGGCGGCCTCGGGAGGCTATTCCTGGGGCAGCGCCAGCGGCTCGAATCGGAACGGCCGAGGCCACTGGGCCCGGCCCCGCGCCGTCGCGCTGATAGATGTCGGGGCGGAACTGCACCAGTCCCTCCGGCGTCGCCCAGGCGGTGATGTATACCCAATAGACCGGGACTGGCTGCGTGAGCTTCACGTTCTGCTGCTCGCCGGAGCGGATGACTGCGTCGATCTGGTCGCGGGTCCAGCCCGGATTGTCCTTGAGCAGCCAGGCGACATAGTCGCGCACGTCCTGCACCCGCACGCAACCCGACGAGACGAAGCGGAAGTCGTCGCCGAACACGCCCTTTTCCGGCGTATCATGCATGTAGACGCCATAAGGGTTCGGAATGTTGATGCGCACGAAGCCCAGCGCGTCGAGTTCACTGCCGGGATCCTGGCGATAGCTGAAATGCGTCGCCTCGTCGGAGTTCCAGTTGATCGAGGATGGAGAAACCTCCTGCCCGTCCTTGTCGAGGATATGGATCTTCTCCTCAACGAGATAGTTCGGGTCCGCCTTCATCTTCGGAATGAGGTCCTTCTTGATGAGCGAAGGCGGCACGTGCCAGTACGGGTTGAAATTGATCTCCGTCGCCTTGGTCTGCATGATCGGCGACTGACGGTCCATGCGGCCGACGCCGGCGCGATGATGCGAATAGACCACGCCGTTTTCGACTGTCTCGACCGAAGCCGCTGGCAAGTTGACGATCACGAAGCGCTCGCCAAGGTCACCCGAATAGGCCTTTAGCCGAATGAGGTTCGTCTCAAGCTGCTGCAGACGGGCGGCGGCCGACACGTTGAGTGCCGCCAGCGTCTCCTTGTCGACCACGCCACTCCGGTTGAGGCCGTTGCGGGCCTGGAATCGATTGACCCCAGCCTCGACGAAGAATCGTAAACCGGCCCCGAGCCCGCGACCGGATCGAGATCGCCGGTCGCGACCAGCCGCTGTCGCAGGGCCTCGACCGCGCCGCCCTTCGAGCCCACTCTCAGTTCGGGCCCGCCGGGCACGGTCTCCCATCCGCCGTGGTCGACAATATTCTGGTAGTTCTGAATGGCCGCTTGCGTCGCATCAACGGTCGCCGAGGACAGGATTGGAGTCGCCTCGCGCTGGACAGCCATCTTAGGCGAGGCTTCGTAGCTCTGCGGCCATTCCGCTTGACTGACGTCCTGTTCCTGGGCCTTCAGCGCGGTCGATCCGAGAGCGACGGCGAAACCAGCGCATGCCGTCGCGCTAAACAATGCGCGGCGCGAAAGCCGCGAGTTGACCCTGCCACCCATCAACTGAGATCTCCAAAAACGAACGGCTTTCGTCCCCGATCCCTAGCCGCGCCGCCCTGTGCTCAGAAGAACGTAACGACGACCGCGAAAAGCCTTCGCGCTTCCACGCCCAACATAGGTTCTAGTCAGGCGTTTTTATGGCCGCTCCGTTAACGGGGGATAAACGCAAAGCCGGGGCGCTCCCGCAAGGGACGCCCTGGCTTCGCTTGTCGGGCTAGGAAGCGCCGGCGCGCTGTCAGAGCCGATACTTGATCTGGTCGGTCCAGTATCGCTCGAGGCGCAACAGGGATGCGTTCATCCGCACGAAGTCGTCGCCGGGGATGCCGCCGATCTGTTCGATCGTGCGCGCATGCTTCTCATAGATCCCCGCGACGATGCGGTGGACCTCCTTGCCCCGTTCGGTCAGGCTGATCCGGACCGAGCGACGGTCGATGCGGGAGCGGGAATGGTGAAGGAAGCCGATCTCGACCAGCTTCTTGACATTATAGGAAACATTCGAGCCGAGATAATAGCCGCGCGTGCGCAATTCGCCGGCGGTCAATTCCTTGTCGCCGATATTGTACAAGAGCAACGCCTGCACCGCATTGACGTCGGAGCGGCCGCGACGGTCGAACTCATCTTTGATAACGTCGAGCAGACGACGATGAAGCCGCTCGACCATCGTCAAAGTCTCCAGGTACAAGCCGGATACCCGAAGGTCAGGCTCCGCCCGAACTGCAATATCTTGTGTTTTGACTGCGTTAATCATTGCACACCCGCCTCTTCGCCTCTCAGCTGCCGAGCGTTCCTTCGGTCTTCTTATGAGTAGAATGTAACGGAAGCGCGTGAATACGAGTTTAAGAGTCAGGATGAATCCAAAGTTTCCAGAGGCTGGTAAATTTCAACTGAATCAAAGGCTTTGTTTACGTTGACAGGAGGCAAACGTAAGCCGGCCCAAGGCCGTTCGTCAGGCGAACGCAAGGGAACTGGGCGTCAAGCCCTTTCGCGCGCCGCCCGCCAGCTTAACAGGAAATAGCCTGTCACCAGCGCGATATTGAGCAGAGCGCCGCCATATCCGATCGCGGCCGCCCGCGGACTTAAGATCGGGGATGCGGCCTCGACCACCGCGCAGAGAAGCCAAATCGCCCCGCCCCAGGCAGCGGCGAGCCAGAGGCCGATCGCCGCCAGCAAATCGAGGCAGGCGAAAGCGACAATCGTCGCCTGCAGAGGGAGCGCCATGGTCGTGAATTGGCCAAGCGCCGGAAGGGCGCCGAGAATGATAGCCCAGTGGAACAGACCCTTCGCCATCCAGACCCAAGCCAGCGTGCGCATATACCAGATGAGCGCGTGCTCCCAACCCACTCGCGAAATCGCCGACATGAGATCGTGGTTTTCGGTCGTGACCGGCGATCGATCGACCAGCTCGATCGCCCCGTCACGGCTCTGGCGCATGATGTATTTCATGCGTCCCGCGCCGGAAACTTGAGTTCGCCGTCGCCGAGGGGAGCGAAATAGGCGTCGATCTCCGCAGGCGAGGGCGCCGGCGCCCAGTTCGGGCGATTGTCTTTGTCGACGATCACGGCGCGCACGCCCTCATAAAAGTCATGGCCGCGGCAAATTCTCGAAACGATGCGGTAGTCCATGCGCAAAGCCTCATCAAAATCAATCGTCGCGCCCAACGCCATCTGCTTGAGCACGATCGCCTGGCTGGTCGGCGACTTCTCGATCATCGCCGCGCGCGCCGGCGCCGAAAAGGGGCGGCCCTGCGTCTCCGCTTTGCGCAAGGGCGTCGAGGATCGCGGCTCGATCCGGCTGCGAGAAGCAGGCTTCGATGGCTTCGGCCTCGCCGATCAACTTTGAACGCGGCGGCGGCGTCGAGAAGCGAGCAAGCACAGACTGAACGGGCTCGTTGCCTTCCAGGCCCTGGGCCAGCGCCGGGAACGCAGAGCTCGGAACAAACGTCTGAGCGAGACCCAGCGCCAGGGCGTCGCCGGCATCAGCGCGCAAGCCTGTCAGCGCGAAATAGACGCCAACGTGAGACTGGAGACGCGGCAGGATCCAGGCTGCGCCGACATCGGGAAAAAAGCCGATGCCGACCTCCGGCATGGCGAAGACGAAACGCTCGCCCGCGACCGTGTGCGTCGCGTGCATCGCGAGGCCGACGCCTCCGCCCATCACGATGCCGTCGACTAGCGCGACGATCGGTTTCGGATAGGTCTTGATCCGCCGATTGAGCTGATATTCCTCACGCCAGAAGGTCAGTTGGGCGTCATGATCGCCCGCGCGGCCAAGGTCGTAGAGGCGGCGAATGTCCCCGCCGGCGCAAAAAGCCCGCTCGCCTGCCCCGAGGAGGACGATCCGATCGACGGCGCTGTCCCTCTCCCATTCGTCGAGAGCGACTGCGATCAGCCTGACCATGGCGAGGGTCAGCGCGTTCAGCGCCTTCGGGCGGTTCAGCACAATGACGCCGGCACGGCCCCGGCGCTCGATGAGCGCCTCCGCGTCTGCCGACGGCGCCGTCACGCCGCGGCGACCTCCGAGAGGACCGCGTCGATCGCCTTGGCGACATCGTCAATCGGGGCCATGCCGTTGACTTCGCGCAAGAGACCTCGCTCGCGATAGAAGGGCGTCACCGCGGCGGTGTCGCGTTCGTAGGCCGCGAGACGCGATTTGAACACTTCCGGGTCATCGTCCTTGCGCACGGGCTGTCCGGCGGCCTTCGCTTCTTCGGCGCGCCGGACAATGCGCTCGACCAGCTTAGGCGCATCGGCGGTCAGTTCGATCGCGGCGTCGAGCTTCAGTCCCTTGGCGGCGAGCATCGCCTCCAGCGCGCGCGCCTGCGCCAGCGTGCGCGGAAATCCATCGAGGATAAAGCCGCGCTTCGCGTCTGGCTGCATCGATCCGGTCCTTGATGATGTCGATGACGATGCCGTCCGACACCAGCGCGCCCGAATCCATCACCGCCTTCGCCTTAAGCCCGATCGGCGTTCCCGCCGCGGCCGCCGCGCGCAACATGTCCCCGGTCGACAATTGGGGGATGTTGTAAGTCTTGGCCAGTCTCTGCGCCTGCGTGCCCTTGCCCGCCCCCGGCGGCCCGAGCAGTATCAGCCTCATCGTTTCCGCCCTTTCAACCTGGCCTTTCGAATCAGGCCTTCATATTGATGCGCCTGCAGATGACCATAAATCTGCGCGACGGTGTCCATCGTCACATTGACCACGATCAAAAGCGAGGTGCCGCCAAAATAGAACGGCAGCGCCGCATAGGAAATAAGCCATTCGGGCAGAAGGCAGATCACGGCCAGATAGAGCGCGCCGAGAACCGTGATTCGGGTGAGGACGTAATCGATATATTGCGCGGTGCGCTCGCCCGGCCTGACGCCTGGGATGAAACCGCCGTGCTTCTTCAAATTGTCGGCAGTGTCGGAGGGATTGAACACGGTCGCAGTGTAGAAGAAGGCGAAGAAGATGATCAGCGCCGCGTAGAGGATGAGGTAGAGCGCGCTGCCGCGCCCCAAGAGCGCCGAGATGGTCGACAATATGCCCGAGCTCGTCGAGCCTTGGGCGAAATTAGCGACAGTCGTAGGCAACAGCAGCAGCGAGGAGGCGAAGATCGGCGGAATGACGCCGGAGGTGTTAAGCTTCAACGGCAGGAACGAACTCTGTCCCTCGTACATCTTGTTGCCGACTTGCCGGCGCGGATAGGTGATCGGCACGCGGCGTTGCGCTCGCTCCATGAACACGATGAAGCCGACGACAACGAACACCATGATGATGACGGCAAGCACCAGCCCGGTGGAGATCGAGCCCTGGCGGCCAAGTTCGAACAACTGAACAACCGCTTGCGGCAACCGGGCGACGATACCGGCGAAGATGATGAGCGAGGATCCATTGCCGACGCCACGCGAGGTGATCTGCTCGCCGAGCCAAACCAGAAACATCGTGCCGCCGGTCAGCGTCACGATGGTCGAGATGCGGAACATCAGTCCCGGATCGCTGACGATGCCGGCGCGTCCCTCGAGCCCGATGGAGATGCCGTAAGCCTGGAAGACCGCCAGCACGACGGTCAGATAGCGCGTGTACTGATTGAGAACCTTGCGCCCCTGCTCGCCCTCCTTCTTGATCGCCTCGAGCGACGGCACCACCGAGCTCAAAAGCTGGATGATGATGGAAGCGGAGATGTAGGGCATGATGTTGAGGGCGAAGATCGCCATGCGCTGCACGGCGCCGCCCGAAAACATGTTGAACATGTCGAGCACGCCCTGCTTCTGCCCCAGGAACGCGGCCTGGAACGCGCTCGAGTTCGATTCCGGGAAGCGGGATGTACGTCCCGAGCCGGAAGATGACCAACGCGCCGAGCGTGAACCAGATGCGCTTTTTGAGTTCGTCGGCCTTGGCAAAGGCTGACCAGTTGATATTGGCTGCGAGTTGTTCGGCGGCCGACGCCATGGCGGATTCGCTCCGGGCGGCGCTTTTTAGGAACAGCGCCTCATCTTACAACATGTCGCTCCCGCCAGCCGGAACCGGCATTGGCTGGAAACGCCCCTAGCATATGGTCGCGGCGCGAGCCAATGCCATCCCCGAGATCGATGCTCAAGCGGCGGAAGGCGCCGATTCGTCCTGTTGCCGCAGAGTCTTGATGCTGCCCCCGGCTTTCTCGATCGCTGCGGCGGCGCTTTTGGACGCGGCCGCGACTTCGAACGTCGCCCTCGTCGTCCATTCGCCAACGCCAAGAACCTTGACCCCGTCGCGCCGGCGCGTGACGATTCCAGCAGTCATAAGGCTGTCGACCGTAATCGGCTCGGCCGCGCTCAGTTTGCCGGCATCGATCGCCTGCTGAATGCGCCCCAGGTTGACCTCATTGTACTCGAGACGTGCGGGCGGATTGAAGCCGCGCTTGGGCTGACGGCGATGCAGGGGCATCTGACCGCCCTCGAAGCCCTTGATGCGGACGCCCGAGCGAGCCGTCTGGCCTTTGCCGCCACGGCCGGACTGCTTGCCCTTCCCGAACCGATGCCCCGTCCGACGCGGATGCGCGACTTGGACGATCCAGGGTTGTCTCTGACTTCGTTGAGTTTCATGGGTGGCGATCCTTATCGGCTGTCGACGACGCGCACGAGATGCGCGACCTTGGCGATCATGCCGCGATTGGCGGGCGTGTCGGCGAGGCGCGACCTCCGCCCGATCCGGTTGAGGCCCAAGCCCTTGAGCGTCTCGCGCTGCGAGCCGGGGCGGCCGATGGCGCTGGCGGTCTGCTCCAACGTAATGGTCTTGTCGGCGGTCATCGTTCTCATCTCACGAATCAGTGGCGTCCGCCTCGACGCCCTGGCGGCGCGACTGCAGCGATGACACCTTGAGGTTGCGCCGTTGGGCGACCGAGCGCGGACTGTCTTCGCGCGCCAGCGCGTCAAAGGTCGCGCGGACCATGTTATACGGGTTCGACGAGCCCTGGCTCTTGGCGACGACGTCGTGCACGCCAAGCGACTCGAAGACGGCGCGCATCGGGCCGCCGGCAATGATGCCGGTGCCGGCTGGCGCCGCGCGCAGCACGACGCGGCCCGCGCCGTGACGGCCATTCACGTCGTGATGCAGCGTTCGGCCTTCGCGCAACGGCACGCGCACGACGCCGCGCTTCGCGGCCTCGGTCGCCTTGCGGATGGCCTCTGGCACCTCGCGCGCCTTGCCATGGCCGAAGCCGACCCGCCCCTTCTGGTCGCCGACGACGACAAGCGCGGCAAAGCCGAAGCGACGGCCGCCCTTCACGACCTTCGCCACGCGATTGATATGCACGAGGCGGTCGACAAATTCGCTGTCGCGCTCCTCGCGGTTGCGGTCGCGGCCGCGGCCGCCTTCTCCTTCACGCGCCATTGGGTTCACCCATCAGTCAATCACCGCGGCGCGCTTCTTAAGACGCCGTTCAGTTCCGTTGCTTAAAAGTCCAAGCCGCCCTCGCGAGCGCCATCCGCCAGCGCTTTGACGCGCCCGTGATACATGTA
>CAVSSS010000029.1:0-7503 GCA_963730555.1 uncultured Alphaproteobacteria bacterium
GCGGAAGCTGATCGGATCGCGGGGAGAGCGACAGCAGACTTGTCATGCCCGCGGAAGCGGGCATCCAAAAGCTTTCCCGAGGCGCTGGATTTCCCGCTCGCGCGGGAATGACACACGATCGAATGCGTCATCGGAAGGAACATCGTGCCAGTGTCCAGCTATGCTGGACGCCGTGGCGCGCGCGTATTCGATCGGCGGCTCAGTTTCGCATGCGAACCCGCAAATCGCTCGCTCGACCGCGGATCGGAACGGTGAGCGGCGTGTAGCCTGCTGTATCGCCGGACGCCGGCGTCGCGAAGTTCACGGCCTGGAAAAGATCCTCGGTGACGACGACGCGGCGCTGCTGCTGCTTGGCCACTTCCAGAAGCCGGCTCGCGACATTGACCGTATCGCCCGTCGCGGTGATCTGCTGCTGGGTCGGCGAACCGAGCCGGGACAGAATGGCGGGCCCAAAATTGAGGCCGATCCGGAAATCCAGACGACCGCGCGCCGCGGGCGGCAGTTCGGTGAGCCAGGCGGTCATCAACTCGCGAAGCGCCTCGACCGTGGCTAAAGCTCTCGCGGCGTCATCGCTTCGCGGCTTCGGCAAACCGAACACCGCGAGAACCCCATCGCCCATATAGGTGATCACCACGCCCCCATGCGCGGTCACCTCGCCCTCGACCAGGGTCTGCATCCCGCTGAAAAGGTCACGCGTCCCTTCGGGTCCAAGCGTCTCCGCTGCGCCTGTCGATCCCGAAAGATCCAGGAACATGACCGCGACATCCTGGCGAACCGGCTTCTCCAGAAAATCGGGCTCTCTCGAAAGGTGGTCGAGAAGGAGCGGCGAGTGAAACCTGGCGAGCGTCAACTTCTCGGCGGCGATCCTGGTCCCGGCGCGGCGTTCGACAATGGAGCGGGCCGCGGCGAAGCCGACGGTCAACGGCAGGACTGAGGCGAGCGGAGCGGCGACGCTGAGCCAGTAGCCGTGGACGAACGCGAGAAAGATCCCCGCGTGCCAGAGGACGAAAACCAGGCTTGCGAGGACGAGCCCAATCGCCGCCCGGCGCATCGCCATGAGTGCGATCATGACAATGGGCAACGCTAACGCCGCGGCTGCGTCGATCCGGCGGGTCGCGGGCGTCCGCGACAATCCGTCGCCGGCCAGCAGATTGCCGATTGCCGTGGCGAACACTTCCGCCCCCGGCGCAACGCGATCGAACGGCGTCGCGAAAGTGTCTGACGCGCCCGTCGCTGTCACGCCCACGACCACGACTTTGCCGCGCAGCGCCTCCGGATCGAGATCTCCTCGGAGGACCCGGGTTGCGCTGATGCGCCTGAAGCTTCCCTTCGGCCCGTAGAAACGCACCGGCATGTGATAGCCGAGATCCATTTCTCTCGAGTGGCCCGCGAGCTCGATCCGGTCAGGACCTAAGTACGGCTCGACCTCAAGCGCCTGGAACGCCGCGGCGAGCGCGAAAGAGGGAAGCACGCCGTCCGGCGTCTCATAGATCATCGGAACATAGCGTGGCACTCCGCTTGAGTCGGTCGAAACATTCGCAAGGCCTACTTGCGCCGCATCGCGAATTGGGTCGATCGGCCAGAGAACGGCGGACGGCTTCGGCGCCAGCGCCAGGTCGCTCGGCTCGGTCTCTCCGCCCGAACGATCGGCTGGGTCGAACACCCCGATCGCCGCGATGACGGCTGGCGCCGCCTTGAGCGCACCAGCGAGTTCCGCGTCCTTCGCCGCGTCTTTCGAATTGAGGAAGGCGATATCGATCGCGATCGCTAGAGGATGGAAGCCGGTCAAGGCCCGCACGAGGCGAGCCATCATTTCGCGCGAGGGCGCATCGCCTCCCGCTTCGCTGAGCGCCTCGTCGTCAATCGCGACGATGACGACGCCCGCTGGCGCAGGACGAGCGCCAGCGAGAAGAAAGCGCCAGTCGAGAGTGAGGTTTTCGATCCGGTCCAACGGCGAAGCGACGCCGTTGATCTCAAGAGCGCCCAAGCCGCCGCCGACGATGAGCGCCGCGGCGAGAAAAGCGCCGGTCAGGAGCCGCGAAGGTCCCGGCCGCTCAGTCGTCATTCACTCTCCGAAGCGGGCGAGCAGCGCCCGAACCCTGGCGGCCCCCCACGTTTTCTGGACCGTGGACGTGTCAGTCGGAGTAATATCGACGCCCTCCCCCTCGGTGAGAATCACATACTGGTTCAGGCGGCGGTTGGTCACCCCCACGGCGTCGGAGAGCACCAGCACGGAGGCTCGGATTCTCGTGACTTCCACAGCCCATTTCGTGCCGCGGACCGCAGCAATGGCAAGGGGGGTCAGGATCTGAAAGTTCTTGCGCCACAGGCTTGGCTGAAACTCAATCAGCAATGCGCCGTCGTCGAGACGGATAGCCGCCGGGACCGGGTCACCCTTCGTATACACCATCCGGTAGCGAGTTCCTTGCGCAGCACGAACCGTCAGGCCTTCGGCTCCGCCGCACTGGAAAATCTTCTCTGACGGCATCTTGTCGTTAGGGATGAGCGCGCAGGCGCCGGCCGCCCGCGCGGGGAGCGGTCCGACAATCGCCGCCACGAACAAAGCCGTGGCGATAACAACCGCCCCGAAAACGTTGCGCATAGCTGCCACTTTGCTGTTCGTCATGAGGGTTCGTCGCGCTATGGCATGATTCAGTTCGGTCAAACCGTACTCGTCATCGCTCGTTGAGTTCGTGAGCCGCATCACAGGGCTGCAACCCGCGTCGCGCGCCATCCGAGCTTTCCCCAAGCCGTCCCATTTGTCGAGCGCGGGCGATCGGCCGCCCATGTTGGCGCAAAATCTGCTGCCGATCGCGAATTTCGGCCCCTAGGGCTCGAAACTCAATCAGGTGGGCCCGTCTCGACCGTAAACAGTCGTTCCGCGAGACACACAATCCGAAGCTTTCCGAAAGCCCTTGTACTTAATGCGCCTTATGCGATAAGTTCGAGAAAACATAGTAGAATTTCCCTCGCCGACGGTAGCGGCCATGGCAGCCCACCAATACAAAAATCCAAAACTCTTCCTCTGAAACTGGCCTATCTCTTTCTTGAAGCCAATGGACTCGCGACCTAAGCCGCCGCGATAAAAACGAGTCACAAAGATTTAGCCCTAACAAAGGGAAAAATTGTTGACTTGCTTGAACGAAATGACCTCTTTGCTGAATTTATTAAGACAAAATGGCCTGCTGGCACAGCGCGCGACGCGAAGCGTAGAATAGAATATTACAAGCGCGCCTATCGACAAGAAGTGGAGGGTGCCGAGACTCCGGATGGGCCCGACGCGGACTTGGTGGAATTAATGCCACCTCCCGAACAGATTGATCAATATGCTTTTGTCCTGGAAAAATATCTTGAAGACTTTATCGTCAGCAATTTCAACTCGATCTTCAAGGGAAAACTGCGCATCCACAAAGACAGCACTGGGGTAGACGGTCAGCAGTATAGCACCGAAATCGGCCCGATTGACATTTTGGCGTTTGAGCCCGAGTCAAAGGCCTTCGTGGTCATAGAACTCAAGAAGGGCCGTCCTGCCGACCAAGTGATCGGGCAAATCCTTCGCTACATGGGATGGGTCAAGGAGAGACTTTGCAAGAAGGGCGAGAGCGTCAAAGGTCTAGTAATCTGCCGAGATTCCGACCGCAAGCTCTCCTATGCGCTCAAGATGACAAACAATATCGACGTTAAGTACTATCATATGTCCTTCGACCTTCGGGAAACACCCTAACCACTTGGCGGCGATATGATTTTGCCTTGTGACAAAAATGAAGAAATTCGCGCGCTGCAAGTCGGACCTTATGTAGGATTTTTGAGTGCCGCGCCTTGCCGCCCCACCGTGATGACCGGGCTCTCCCGAGACCAAATTCTCTGCCGCCCTAGCCATGAGAACTGAATTTCTCTTGCCAAATCAAGAAATAGTTTTATACGTATTCTTGATTAACCGAATTCACCTCTGTCTATCCGACGGGATGGGGCGAGAGGGAAGACGGCTGGCTGTTTGAAACGTCCTGATCAACAACCTGAGCGGGAGGTTAAGACCGGGGCGATTTTTTTTATTTTTTACGCCGTAACCCATTGAAAAGCCCCGATTCGGAAAAATAAATAAAAGGAAATGAAAGCAACTTTGCTTTCATTTATCTGTATTGGCTTGCTTTTGCTTGCGGGCGTCCGGTTGTGCTGGTTGTATCCAACGAGCCTCTCGCGCGCTGGCCACCGGGCATAGCCAGGCGGCCTCGGGAGGCTATTCCTGGGGCAGCGCTAGCGGCTCGACCGGGACGGCCGAGGCCACTGGGCCCGGCCCCGCGCCGTCGCGCTGATAGATGTCGGGGCGGAACTGAACCAGTCCCTCCGGCGTCGCCCAGGCGGTGATGTATACCCAATAGACCGGGACTGGCTGCGCGAGCTTCACGTTCTGCTGCTCGCCGGAGCGGATGACTGCGTCGATCTGGTCGCGGGTCCAGCCCGGATTGTCCTTGAGCAGCCAGGCGACATAGTCGCGCACGTCCTGCACCCGCACGCAACCCGACGAGACGAAGCGGAAGTCGTCGCCGAACACGCCCTTTTCCGGCGTGTCATGCATGTAGACGCCATAAGGATTCGGAATGTTGATGCGCACGAAGCCCAGCGCGTCGAGCTCACTGCCGGGATCCTGGCGATAGCTGAAATGCGTCGCCTCGTCTGAGTTCCAGTTGATCGAGGATGGAGAAACCTCATGCCCGTCCTTGTCGAGGATATGGATCTTCTCCTCAACGAGATAATTCGGATCCGCCTTCATCTTCGGAATCAGGTCCTTCTTGATGAGCGAAGGCGGCACGTGCCAGTACGGGTTGAAATTGATCTCCGTCGCCTTGGTCTGCATGATCGGCGACTGACGGTCCATGCGGCCGACGCCGGCGCGGTGATGCGAATAGACCACGCCGTTTCCGACTGTCTCGACCGAAGCGGCTGGCAAGTTGACGATCACGAAGCGCTCGCCAAGATCACCCGAATAGGCGCGCAGCCGAACGAGGTTCGTCTCGAGCTGCTGCAGACGGGTTGCGGCCGGCACGTTGAGAGCCGCCAGCGTCTCCTTGTCGACGACGCCGGTCCGGTTGAGGCCGTTGCGGGCCTGGAAACGAACAACTCCTGCCTCGACGAAGGAATCGTAGACTGGCCCCGAGCCCGCAACCGGATCGAGATCGCCAGTCGCGACGAGCCGCTGGCGCAGGGCTTCGACCGAAGCGCCCTTCGAGCCGACACGCAGCTCAGGCCCGCCGGGCACGGTGTTCCATCCGCCGTGGTCGACAATATTCTGGTAGTTCTGAATGGCGGCTTGGGTCGCGTCCACCGTGGCCGACGACAGGATTGGAGTCGCCTCTCGAGCAACCGCCATGTGTGGCGACACTTCGTAACTCTGTGGCCATTCGGCTTGACTGGCGTCCTGTTCCTGGGCCTTCGGCGCGGTCGATCCCAGGGCGACGGCGAAACCAACGCATGCCGTCGCGCTAAACAATGCGCGGCGCGAAAGCCGCGAGTTCACCCTGCCACCCATCAACTGAGATCTCCAAAAACGAACGGCTTTCGTCCCCGATCCCTAGCCGTGCCGCCCCTACTCAGAAAAACGTAACGACGACCGCGAAAAGCCTTCGCGCTTCCACGCCCAACATAGGTTCCACTCAGGCGTTTTTATGGCCGCTCCCTTAACGGGGGATAAACGCAAAGCCGAGGCGCTCCCGCAAGGAACGCCCCGGCTTCCGTGTTGGACTAAAAAGCGCTGAGCCGCCGTCAGAGCCGATACTTGATCTGGTCGGTCCAGTATCGCTCGAGGCGCAACAGGGAGGCGTTCATCCGCACGAAGTCGTCGCCGGGGATGCCGCCGATCTGTTCAATCGTACGCGCGTGCTTCTCATAGATCCCCGCGACGATGCGGTGGACCTCCTTGCCCCGTTCGGTCAGGCTGATCCGGACCGAGCGACGGTCGATGCGGGAGCGGGAATGGTGAAGGAAGCCGATCTCAACCAGCTTCTTGACATTATAGGAAACATTCGAGCCGAGGTAATAGCCGCGCGTGCGCAATTCGCCGGCGGTCAATTCCTTGTCGCCGATATTGTACAAGAGCAACGCCTGCACCGCATTGACGTCGGAGCGGCCGCGACGGTCGAACTCATCTTTGATAACGTCCAACAAACGGCGATGAAGCCGCTCGACCATCGTCAAAGTCTCCAGGTACAAGCCGGATACCCGAAGGTCAGGCTCCGCCCGAACTGCAATATCTTGTGTTTTGACTGCGTTAATCATTGCACACCCGCCTCTTCGCCTCTCAGCTGCCGAGCGTTCCTTCGGTCTTCTTATGAGTAGAATGTAACGGAAGCGCGTGAATACGAGTTTAAGAGTCAGGATGAATCCAAAGTTTCCAAAGGCTGGTAAATTTCAACTGAATCAAAGGCTTTGTTTACGTTGACAGGACGCAAACGTAAGCCGGCCCAAGGCCCTTCGTCAGGCGAACGCAGGGGAACTACGCGTCAAGCCCTCGCGCGCGCCGCCCGCCAGCTTAACAGGAAATAGCCTGTCACCAGCGCGATATTGAGCAGAGCGCCGCCGTATCCGATCGCGGCCGCCCGCGGACTTAAGATCGGGGATGCGGCCTCGACCACCGCGCACAGAAGCCAAATCGCCCCGCCCCAGGCAGCGGCGAGCCAGAGGCCGATCGCCGCCAGCAAATCGAGGCAGGCGAAAGCGACAATTGTCGCCTGCAGAGGGAGCGCCATGGTCGTGAATTGGCCAAGCGTCGGGAGGGCGCCAAGAATGATAGCCCAGTGGAATAGACCCTTGGCCATCCAGACCCAAGCCAGCGTGCGCATGTACCAGATGAGCGCGTGCTCCCAACCCACACGCGAAATCGCCGACATGAGATCGTGGTTTTCGGTCGTGACCGGCGATCGATCGACCAGTTCGATCGCCCCGTCACGGCTCTGGCGCATGATGTATTTCATGCGTCCCGCGCCGGAAACTTGAGTTCGCCGTCGCCGAGGGAAGTGAAATAGGCGTCGATCTCCGCAGGCGAAGGCGCCGGCGCCCAGTTCGGGCGATTGTCTTTGTCGACGATCACGGCGCGCACGCCCTCATAAAAGTCATGGGCCCGGCAAATTCTCGAAACGATGCGGTAGTCCATTCGCAGCGCCTCATCAAAGTCAATCGTCGCGCCCAACGCCATCTGTTTGAGCACGATCGCCTGGCTGGTCGGCGACTTCTCGATCATCGCCGCGCGCGCGGGCGCCAAAAAGGAGCGGCCCTGCGTCTCCGTTTTGCCCAGGGCGTCCAGAATCGCGGCTCGATCCGGCTGCGAGAAGCAAGCTTCGATGGCTTCTGCCTCGCCGATCAACTTTGAACGGAGGGGCGGCATCGAGAAGCGAGCAAGCACAGACTGAACGGGCTCGTTGCCTTCCAGGCCCTGGGCCAGCGCCGGGAACGCAGAGCTCGGAACAAACGTCTGAGCGAGACCCAGCGCCAGTGAGTTGCCGGCATCAG